>NZ_LZZW01000001.1 GCF_014170375.1 Variovorax sp. UMC13
AGGTCACGAGATGCTGTTCGATGCCCACACGAGGTCGTTTGCAGCGCTGGGTGGTGTGGCGCGCCGCGGGATCTACGACAACATGCGCACTGCCGTCGATAAGGTTCACAAGGGTAAGGGTCGCACCGTCAATGCCCGCTTCGCCGTGATGTGCGCGCACTACCTGTACGACCCCGACTTCTGCAACGTCGCCTCGGGCTGGGAGAAGGGGCGCGTGGAGAAGAACGTACAGGACAGCCGTCGGCGCATCTGGATCGAGGCGGGCCGGCGCCGCTTCGGCTCCTTCGTCGAACTCAATGCCTGGCTGGCGGAGCGATGCCGAGCACTGTGGAACGAGGTGCGCCACCCCGAGCACAGCCAGTTCAGCGTGGCCGAGATGCTCGAGCACGAGCGTCCCCACCTGATGCCCATGCCTGAGCCCTTCGATGGCTACGTAGAGAAGCCTGCCCGGGTGTCGAGCACGTGCCTGGTGTCGGTGGCACGCAACCGCTACTCGGTGCCCTGCGAGCTGGCCGGGCAGATGGTCAGCACGCGGCTGTATCCGGGCAGCGTCGTGGTGGTCGCAGAAGACGCGGCAGTGGCGCGCCACGAGCGCCTGAGCGCCTCTGGCGGCACCCGCTACGACTGGCAGCACTACATTCCGCTCATCCAGCGCAAGCCTGGTGCATTGAGGAACGGTGCGCCCTTCGCAGACATGCCCGAGGCACTGCAGCAACTGCGCCGCGGCCTGCTGCGCCAGGCCGGTGGAGATCGCGTGATGGCGCAGGTGTTGGCCATCGTGCCGACGGCGGGGCTGGACGCGGTGATCGTGGCGGTCGAGTTGGCGCTGGAGAGTGGTCCGCCATCGGGCCGGGTCAGCGTGGAGCACGTCGTCAATGTGCTCGGGCGGCTCACCGCACCGGCAGCACCGCAGAGTGCGCAGACGGCACTGCAGATCGTCACCCCGCCGCTGGCCAACACGGCCCGATACGACGGCTTGCGTGGACAGGAGGTGGACCATGCGTGACGTGACAGTCGAACTCAAGGCGTTGCGCCTGCACGGCATGGCCAGTGCCTGGTGCGATCTGGCGGAGCAAGGTGCCGCGTCCGGCTTGGATGCCTCTCGCTGGCTGGTCGAGCACCTGCTGCAGGCGGAGACCACAGACCGTTCGATGCGTTCGGTCCAGCACCAGATGAACTCGGCGCGCTTCCCCGTGCACCGGGATCTGGCCGGCTTCGACTTCGATGCGTCGGTGGTCGACCAGAAGCTGGTCCACCAGCTCGCGACGCTGGAGTTCACGGAGGCCGCGCACAACGTGGTCTTGGTCGGTGGTCCGGGCACAGGCAAGACCCATCTGGCAACGGCTCTGGGCGTGTCGGGCATCGTGCGCCACAGCAAGCGCGTGCGGTTCTACTCGACGGTCGATCTGGTCAACGCCCTGGAGCAGGAGAAGGCTCAGGGCAAGGCCGGGCGTATTGCGCTGAGCTTGCTGCGAATGGATCTGGTGATCCTGGACGAACTGGGCTACCTGCCGTTCAGCCAGGCCGGCGGTGCGCTGCTGTTCCACCTGCTGTCCAAGCTTTACGAGCACACCAGCGTGGTGATCACGACCAACCTGGACTTCGCCGAATGGTCGACGGTGTTCGGGGACGCGAAGATGACGACCGCCTTGCTCGACCGCCTCACACACCACTGTCACATCGTGGAGACAGGAAACGAGAGCCATCGGTTCCTGCACAGCAGCGCCACCGCGAAGAAGCGCATCAAGGCCAGAGAGCAGACCCGCAAGACAGGCGCCAAGGCCGATCCACCAGACGCCACCGATTGACGACTACCGCTCGTGGCAAGGCGCTACGGGCTTCGCCCTTCGCGCCTTATGAGTTCGATCACAAGAAGCGAAAGGAGGTCACAGAACAAGGCAAGGCATACACTTATCCACAGCCGACCATCACAGCGTCGGCTTCCACCCCTGGCTCACGATTCAAGCGGCGCGGTGGCTCAGTTCTACTTCGGCGCGGACACATCGACCCCAAACCCGAAGGAGTGAAGACCATGAAGACTGAGAAGCCGAGGCTGGACGTTTAGCCGGGCTCGTTTCCGCGGAACCGGTCGGCCTCCGGCGTTCCGCTGTACCAGGTTCGCGCGTCAACGCGCGTTTGAGTCCGTGCCAGTCGCCCAGGCCCAAGTAGTCGAGGCGAGCGGTCGATGAGCGGTTCGGCGCAATCGGGTTTGCCGAGTCGATCTCCGCAGCAAGAAGGCCTTGGACCGCGCCGGCCCAGCCCTACGCGCACGAGGTCGGGCGCGGTCTTGTTATGAAGATTGCAAAAACGCTGAGGTCGCAGATTTCTCGGAGCGCTACTTCTTCCAAAACCCGCGCATCGCCTTCATGCGCTCGTCGCGTTCAGTGGTGAGGTACATCGAGGTTGTGCCGACCGATGCATGACCCAGATTATTTTGGACGACCTGGATCGGAACGGGATGCTGCCCTGCCCTCCCCTGCAACGCGTGCGACCCATGGGAGTGCCGCAGCCAGTGCGTGCTGGCTTTTCTCAGTTGTTGTGCATCTGCCGGTTCAAGATTTTCTGCTGCGTCTGTTAAGAAGGCCTTGATGGCTTGATAGAGCCCTGAGTTCGACCAGGCGGAGGGACGCTCCAGCTCCGAGTCGAACCGTGCAAGCACATGCGTTCCCTGGTTGCTCACGGCCCCCACCTGCCGCTCGAGGCCATGGCGAGCGAGTTCGTCACCCAGTTCATCCACCAGATCGCTGGGTACCGGCACCTGCCGGCTGCGCCCTCCTTTGCCGATCACCGACAGCGCCCAGTCGGCAGCGGCAGCGCCCTCCTCCGTGCGGTACTCAACGCGCTCGAGGTCCTCGCACTTCGCCCGCGTGATCTCCGCCAGGCGCAGCCCGGTTGCATAGAGCCACCGCAAGGCACGTCGCAGGCGTCGCTCTACCTCGGTGTCGCCGCGGTCCTGCAGCAGTGCCTCGATGTGGTCCCACTGTGCGAACGTCAGTGTCCGGTTCGAGCCCAGCGGCCTTTGCGGATTAGACGGTAGCGCCACCGCCGCGAACGGATTTCCCATGAGGTAGCTCTGACTCATCAAGAAAGCAAACAAGCTCCTCAGAATGATCAAGGCTTGGCGCAACGCAACCGGATGCAGTGCCCCTTCAAGCGGCCGCCACATCGGCGACCAGCGCTGATGGTGCCGTGGTCCACACCAGCTCGCCGGCGGATTGGCCAGGAAAGCTCTGTATTCCGTCGCGTCTTCCACCGATAACGACGACAACGCCTTCTTGCGCTCCAGGATTGCCCACAGCAACAGACGCTCCGCCTCCTTGCGATAGGCCCGCTGCGTCGACGACAACTCCCCAGGCTTGTCCCCTGGCTTCTTCGAAGCCAACCACGACCCGATCGCCTCGTGATCGTTGCCCGCCATGAGCAGGCATTTCTCAGGCGGTGCGCGGAAGCGCCCTGCACTCCCGTCGAGCGCCGCAGGCAGCAGGAATTTCTCAAACGGTCTGATCGCTGTGGCTGGCGCCACGACCGCCGCCAACGTCGTCGCCGGCAGCTGCGTCCGGGGCAGCTGCACGTGCGAGCCCACCCGCATGCCTAGGATCTCTTCGTTTGCCTGCAGCCACTCCAGGATGCGCTGCGCCTTGAGCTCGCCGACCCCGGGCACCTGGGCCCACCACCGGGCGCCGATGCCGTTGATGCGCTCGACCAGGGTGAAAAGCGTGGGCACGCCGGCGCGTTCCAGCCGACCTGCCAAGGAGGGATTGAGCCAGGCCGCCACACTGTCGCCGGGACGCGGATCCTGGGCCACGAGCGCTTGCAGCCAGCGCAGCGCCTCGAGTTGGCGCTCGATCACGCGGCCACGACGCGAGGCCTTCGCACCGCCGCCCTGCCCTGCGCCGCCCTTGCTCGGATAAGCGTCTTCGTAGGCCTCGAGCTGCTCGTCCACCGAGAAGTCCTCCAGGCCTTGCGCCGCAGCAAACTCCTCCAGGCTGGGCTGCGCCGGCGCTGGCGAAAACCGATCAGCATCCAGCAGGATCAGGCGCGCCGTGCCCGGCTTTTGCTCCCGCTTGGCCGCGGCCGCAAACTCGTCCCGAATCCAGGCGATCGTGCGCCGCACGGTCCGCAGGTCCGTGTGTTCGCCTTCGAGCCGCAGGTAACGGTCCCAGCTGTCGCGTTCGTCTAGGCCTTGGGCGAGCGAGCGCATGAACGCGAAATGTCCGCTGTGCAGCTTGCGCGGCGGCGTTTTGGGCGTGCGGGGTGACTTCACGCGGGCGACTGCGGGCTGCTGTGGGCGGACGGGTCCGCTTCCCAGAATTTCCACCATGGCCTTGTAGCCGGTGCCTGAGTGCCCTCTGGCCCCTTGGTGGGCCTGGGGCCGCGGCGTCGCCTCTGTTCGACTTCGAGGGCGTGTGCCGGCCCGTAGGCCTTGCGATCACCACGCAGCGCCCGGGCGCGCCATTCCCCGGCTAGCTGGGCGAGTTCTCCGTCTTCAAGGTGAGCCAGCGGCGAATTGGCTGTTTCCGGTGTCATAGGTGAGAACGAAATCAAGTTTCCGGTCCCGGGTGGGCCGCGGAGCGCACCGTCGACCTCAGGGCCCTGCCCTACGGCGATTCTGGCACCGAACTAGCGATTTTCCACGATTCGAGTTGATGATAAATCTTATTATCATCAGTTGACTATCCTCGGGTAATTCCGGTGGTGCGCCGGCGTTCGAAACCTAAGTTGTTGATTTCGGAAGAAAATTTCGTGGTAGCGCCTGATCAGAGTTGATAGGCAGGGCTAGCACAGTCGATTGCAGCCGGCGGGCGGCCATCGCCGCCCAGAGTCGCTAGCGCTATACAGTGCGGCAGCCCTTGTTCTAGCCTCGCCTCTGGCCCTCTAGCCCAGTTGAGGAGGCCTGCGGTTTCCAAAAACGCTCACATTGAGAGCCGCGCGCCGTGCCCTTCTCTGCTCAATTCGGCCCGCGTGTTTTCAGGATTGACTCCTTGAGCGCGTTAGCAAGACTCTCAAGGTCTACCGTAGCGATGGTGTGTGCTGACAGAGTGATTGAGATCTCGCCGCTGCGGCTTCGTTTCAGGCTTCCAATCGGCTTACCAGCTAGCTGAATCTGCAGTCGCCCCTGGGACTCCTCAGACTGGGCATCGATGAGGCGGGATACGAGTTGGGCGGCCGACAGGTGGGATCCCCGCAGGCGTTCTACTCGCTTGAGGAAGCCCCGTCGATCCTTTTCCATGGCCGCGTTGATCTGTTCGGCATGGCGGTGCGTTATGTCCAAGGGACTTCTGAAACACTCGACCACCGCCGGCGGCAGCTGCGCTACGGTCAGCGCTTTTCGAACCCAGGTGTGGCTGACGCCCAGGTTCTCGGCAAGTTGCCGCTGACTGGAAAACAGATGCGCCTCCAGCGCGCGCTGGTACATCACACCCTGCTCATAGTTTGAAAGGTCCGCGCGCTCCCGATTCTCGCGATCCATAGCGGCGAACAGCGCGGCGTCCTCCAGGTCGTCCGTCCAGACAAGTGCGAGAACGGGGATGCCAAGCTCAAGCGCCGCCCGGTGCCGGCGGTGCCCGAAGACAAGCTCATACTGGCCAGGTTCGTCCTTCAGAGTACGCACGAGAATCGGCTGGATATTTCCGCCAGCGTGTTCGATATCGGCTTTGAGGCCAGCAAACTCGCTGGTCTTGAAAGACGCCTCGTGGCGATTCGCCCAACGGCTCGGTCGTATATTTTTTGGGTCCACTTTGAGGGTGGGCTGCGAACCGTCGTATTGACGGAGGCGCTCCCGCAAGGCCGTCAGCTCCCCTTCTACCTGCTGCATCTGCCCCCTGAAGGCCAGCATCTGCCCAGGTCCGGTGCGGGCAGAAGCCATACCTGTGAGGGCGGGAGGAAACCTCGTTTCCACGGTTTCGGGAGCCGACGGTGGCGTGGGTAGTGGCGCTGCAGCAGCTTGTTCGGCGCGGAGCGTGGGTTCTGCCGGGGGCAGGATTAGGCCGGCAGTTAGGGCTTCCAGGCGCTTCCTCGTACTAGACATGAGCGGTGCTCCAAGTAATGACGGGCAAGGTAATCGGGCGTAGAGTGATAAGCGTTCGGCGCAGCGTCTGAGATGCTTGCAGCCGCTCCCATGGGATTAGAGACGCGGTTTCCAATGCCTTTTCGACGGGCCGGGGAAATCGACCCAATTCAGGCATTTTGTCTTCGGTAAACTTTCGTCCCGACAGCGTTGCGCACGAGTGGAAACCCGGTTTCCATGACCTTGGACGCGTCAGGGGGCCCAGTCCACCATCCCTTGCTGCAGGTGAGTGACGGAAACAGCCACCTAGCGCTCGCCGCCGGCGTAGGCTCTCCGTCAACTTCGATGGGTGCCCCCGGCTGGCAGTTGGTTTGCGCCCAGGTGCGGGTGGAAACCAGGTTTCCACATAAGCGACCAGGCTTTCGCCGTGGAAGAACTCGCAGTAGAGCCAACCATCCAGCAGCCCGGGATGCCAATCCACCGCCGACGCAGCCGCCACGGCACCCCAAGACTCAACGCCAAGTGGAAACCAGGTTTCCACCCCCTTCCCGCCTGTCCGGCGTGGCACCGAGATTTTCATGGTCTTGCCTTTCCTGAAGCCGACCAGGCGCCGACCACCGATTGCTCGACGAGTTCCACGAATGCATCGTAGGCGTCCATCGCTCGCTTATAGGTCTTGGCAGCACCCTCGTACTTCTGAACGTCATAGACGGTCGAGAATTCCGCACCCTTGTTACTGGTTACGCTGGTCTTCGGGATCTCCACCGGCAGGGTGTATTCGCCGTAGGTTGCCTGGATCCATTGACGAACCACCGGCATGGCCGGATCAGCCGCGTCGACGCGGCTGAGCAAGACGTGGAGAAAGTCGAAGGCTTTGCCATCGCGGTCCTTGCTCTGCCCGTCTAGATTGCCGCCCAAGTCGGCCAGCAGGGACCAGAACTGTGCCGACGATGCGAAGTCAAGGCCAGACGGGGGCACAGGCACGACGATGCCGTTTGCCGCCCACAGAGCATTGATCGTGACATATGAAAGCGAGGGCGGCGTATCGATGATGATCACATCGTAGAGATCGCGCACAGATTCCAAGCCTTCGTTGAGCACGTCCCAGAACTTGACGCCTGGTTCCTGCATCTGGCGCGCGGGAAGGGCAAACTCTGCAGAGAAAAGGAAAGGTGCAGCGGCGACGAGGTCGAGCCCGTTCCAATAGGTCGAGCGGATCGCATAGCGGATGTCGGCCTCCGAGCCATCGCACAGAGGGCCAATGGTCATGTCCTCCGTCACCTCCGCTTCAGGCAGCAGGCCGTGCAAGGTGGTCAGCGATCCTTGGGGATCAGTGTCGATGGCCAGCACACGATGGCCACGCAGACTCAGACCCTGTGCCAGGACCATTGCGGTCGTCGTCTTCGCCACACCGCCCTTAAAGTTTCCAACCGCGATCGTGATGGCTTTGCGCCCGGCCGGGCGCATCTTGTCCGCCCGATAGGTGCGGGTCCAGCGACGCAGTTCCTCTAGGGTGAAAGTTCGCTTGCCGCCCGAGGGCGTCAGCTGCCCCGAGGGAAGATCGTCTTTTGTGATCCGATAGGCCACATGAGCCTTGTCGACACCGCACAGCGCGGCCAAGTGCGCCGTCGAATAGTTGGGCGACAGCTTGCGGGCCTCCGGAGCGAGCAGCATCCCGCGTATCTGCTCGACCATTGAGCCGGCCCGCGTGGCCAAGGCCGCGATCTTGGCCATGTCGATGGTCGGCCTAGCGCCGGTCAAGAGCTCGGCGGAAACCTGGTTTCCACCCGAGAGAGGGGAGGGTACGGACATGGTGTGTTGCTCATTCAACGAATTCCGGCCATTCTATGAGAATCCGTAGAATGAACAAGAAACGAAGAGAGCACCCATCCGGCACTCTGCGAAGTGTGAGGGAAATTGGGGACCCGCGCTATCGGATGTCTGGAACGCTCCGGTCAGGATGCTACCGGCACGCTGAAGTGCAGGAATACCGATGTGAAACGCACGATGTACGGCCGCTAAACGGCATGGCAGCCACATCAGGACGGAAGAACCCCAAATCCACACACAGTGGAGCCCAACGGATCACACATCAAACGCCAAAGAACCCCAAAGACTCTCACCTCAAACCCCAAAAGCTCTCACGTAGAAACCCAAAGAGTCTCACACGATCGGCGGTAAGTCCCTGTCGGCGTTCAGGATTCCCGACCGTCAACTCTTCAATATCCCAAGTGTTAGATACCAATAGAACCAAGGCTGCCGTAGCCTTATTGTGAATTGACCAAAACACAATACGGGGACATGATGTGAAAAGAATGAAGAACCGTACCGACATGGCCAACGACGAACCTCCCGAAGCCACACGCCGGCGCTCGCTCACCGCAGAAGAGCAAACCGTGGCCAAAGCCAACGAAGCCATTGCGATACGCCCGAAACGGGGACGCCTCACATTGCTCTCGCGCCGCATCTACAACGCTCTGCTGTACCACTCCCAACGCCAAGGTGTGGATGAACCGATCTATCGTCTCGCGCTGAGCGAACTGATCGGCGATGCCCGCTTCAACTCCAACAATACCGAACTTCTCAAGTCACATCTAAGGGATATGCAGGCCACAACGATTGAGTGGTCGACCAGCGGCAGCGAGCTGAAACGCTGGGTGTCGTCACAGCTCCTGGGCACAGTGACCATCGAAGAGCAGGGCAGGGGGCGGGCGTGCATCGTCACCTGGCGCTATCCGGAGGAAATCAAAGAGCGGCTTGTCAAACCGCACCAATACACTCGCGTGCTGCTCGAAATGAGCAGCCAAATGCGGAGCTATTCGGCCGCCGTGCTTTACGAGATCGGAGCCCGCTACCTGACTTCACCGGGCCGCTTGTCCATGCGTGAAGACGTCGTCTGGTGGGCGGCGGTGCTTACCGGGCGCAGCGACATCAAGGAAGTGGACTACCGCTTCCTGAAACGCGACGTGATCAACAAGGCCATCGCGGAGATCGACGCACTTTGCGAAGACTTCGGGCTCGAACTCGTCGAACACAAACGGGGCCGCAAGATCGAAGAAATCCAGTTCCGGATCGTTCCGAAGACGCAACAACGCTTGGATGCCCTCGGCGATCCGACCCGCAACGTTTTCGATCTCGAACTAGTTGGACGGCTCGTTGCGCTCGGGATCAAGCAGGACGAGGCTCAGGACCTGTACGCGACCACCGACGAGGGCCAGATCCGGGCCACCCTGGACCACGTCGACGTGCGACTGCGAAACGCAACGATGCCTGCCTTGAAGTCACCAGCCGCGTACTTCAAGGACGCCCTCAAGAAGGGCTACGCGGGCATTAAGGCCGACGAGGCTGGCCCGCCGGCCACCAAGGCCGCGCCACCGGAACTGGCGTCATCCGAAACGGAGCGACTGAGGCGAATCCGGGAACTTTGGGAGAACGAGCGTATGGGCGAGGCGCGTGCGCTTTACGCCGAGATGCTCGATGACATGAAGAACGATGCCAAGACACGCTTCGAGCAGATCAGGCTGGACTTCATTGCGCCCCCGATCGCGAAGGCCTGGCGGAGGGACGGACCTGACAGCCGGATCGCTGCAATCACCTTCTACAAGTGGCTGGCCCAGGATACCTGGCCGGAAGAGCCCACGGATCGTGTGCTGTTGGAGTTCGCGTTGCAGCGTGGTGTCGCGGGAGTCTGACAGGCACGGGCTTCAACCCAACCCAGAGCTACGGGCAGCACGTCGCTGTTCACACGTAGCAAAAGGCTAACTGGCTGCGCCGGGGAGGCGAGTGGAGAGGCCTCGCACACAAGCGAATGCGTCTGATCTTTCGGCCAAAACGGTGGCGAAAGAACAAGGCATACGTCAGGCCAGCTACCGCAGGAAAATGGTCGACCGGCAGTGTAATGCCCGGACGCATCCGGCTACGAGGCGGGCACGCGCGAGCTCGTCCTCTGCTTTCAATCTGGCTCATCCATCGTGCAAGCCAAACTCCAGCAGAACCGCTCCACGCGTAGGTTAGCTTGACTTTGTCCATGGCTTTATGGGTTCCAGGCCGGCCAGCAGTCGGAGTTCGTTGAACTCCGCTAAAACGGCGGCTTCGACCTTCTCCTGGGGTGCCTTGCTTGTGTCATAGAACATGGTGTGAATGACCGCGAATCGCGCATCGAATGTGCAAACTGCATATATCAGCCAGCTCTCATAGCCCACAGGAGGGCTCAGATCAAGCTCGTCTGGGGTGGGTTCATTATCGAATTCGGCCATCAAGATCTCCACATACGCGTTGTTAGTCGATCGTCATCTTGGCGCCCATGTTCTGGAAGGCGCAGAAGCTCCGCGACGACGGGCTCTGAAGGCGGAGCGGTCGATACACCGCCGCACCGCATGCCGCTGATGAACTCAGGTGGCGAGAGCTACGTTGGGACTAGTTTTCGCATGCGAAAACAGAGCAAATGTCTGCCGCTCCTCGTTCGCGTTGCAGACCTTCATTTTTCGCATGCAAAAGAACATTAGGATAGCCAGCAGGAGCCATAAGCCCGCATTCTTTACACCAGCAGTCATATTCAAGAAAGCGCTAGGCAGAAGTATTGCATGCCCGATAAGCCTCAAGCAGCATAAGAAAAATCGGACGTCGGACAAGGCCTCGGCCCTTATGAAGATAGCCATCCTGAAATCAATTGATCTCAGCGACCCTCTCTGCTCTTGATCGCTGCTTAAGGGGAAAATGCGAGCACCATCATGATCGTGATCGCAATGCCGAAAAATACTTACAGTCATGAGTTTTAGCCTTGCGTTCGGTTTTGCATTAATTATATGCTCTAGAAATTCCAATATTAAGTGCCAGGCGTCTGCTGCTACACCAATTGTGGCGCCTGCAACTCGGGCAGAGAGGCCGATCGAAAATCGTCAAGGTAAAGGAATTTAATAAAGCACTCCAAAAAATTTCATCTTCTGGCTGACTCGAAATTGTTAGATGTCAATGTGCTGATTAAACCAGCGATAGAACGTTGCGTGATGACATTTGACTGCTCCTGCCTCAGTGAGAAATCTAAAAATCGTTGCTTTTGAATATCCTTCGTGGTGAAGCGATGAAATAGTACTCTTGTGTTTTAGAAGGGCCATGGATGCCGCGCGCGCAGGAGGATTTTTGATTAACCACTCATCCAGGCGACTCAACAGTTCTTCGTTCGTCAGTTTGCTCATGATGCCTTTCCAAGAATAGCGGACATTTCGAGAAAATCACCGCGCATAAATTGCTATGGTGCGGCAGTGCGATCTCGGGAAATAAACTTCAATTCAACATTACGAGAACTATTTGTAGTGAAAACTGATTGTTGTGCGAACTTTTTCAGTGCGAGCAGGTAATGGAATATCTCTTTAGCACGCAGGTCTGCTGGAGAGTAATTCAAGGAACTCAGAGCCTTAAGAAATTGAGTTCTATGCGGTGCGAGCTTCCCGCGCACTGCCCGCATTACTGTTCCCGCGGCGCCTCATGCCTAATGGCGCCTCATACTGATCTTCGCGTCGTTTCGCGTCTGGTCTACGTGTGTCTCAGAGCTGTTTGATACAGCTCGTCGGAAGCATGGAGATTCGCACATTCTCGCGCTTAGGCGCATGGGTTATCAATCTTTGGGTCAACTTTTCCGATGCAGTCGCGGAGTTTCGCATCGTTTCGCACTCTGTCTAGATTAATCCATCTTTGTCCAATGTTGTCCAGTTTTTCGCCTTAAGTTCGCATTGTTTCGCATACCGTCCAGCTGCAATCGGACAACTTTCGTGTTCGCCTTTGAGGCACGTTTGGTATGTTTACACTCGGCTACGCCTCAGTAAAATACCGTGCCAAAGGCGTTGCCTTTGAAACCCATGGTGGATCGGCGACGCCTCGGGTACATTGGAGGAAGAGGATTCGATATGACTGACCACCCGAAAGCGACGAGCGACCGATCAGAAATAGAACTTGAAACGTGCTCGCTAGTGCTGGAGAGCGTTTACGATGTTTTGGAGCCGCGTACAGGTACAGGTTCCACCACTGGCTCTCGGGTAGCTTCGTTCCGTCTAAGCCATGAGGCCCATTCACTTCTGTACAAACAAGCGGCCGCGGCGGGTATCTCTACCAGAGCTTGGCTAGAGCAAGCCATTCTGGAAAACAAGACGGAGATCGTTGCGGTGGCCAGACCACATCCTGATCTGAAGTCGCTGATGTTCTACGCAGGCAAAAGTAGCAATAACCTTAATCAGGTGGCACATCATTTCAACCTACAGCGCATGCAAGGGAAAATCTCTTCTGCGACCTGTGAACAGGCGTTAAGGATCCTTAAATCGCTGGAATCAGCCTTCGTTACGGCTGTTGCTCATGCTCGTTCGCGTTAACTCGGCTGCCGCCGGGGTCAAGGACTATCTAGAGACGGGCCGAAAGCGTGGCAGAGAGTTCGACCGCGATCTCATCGACTTGCGACTCCCCCTCACAGGAAACATCGAGCTCCTTGATGCAGTGATCGACACGATCCATACCAAGCAGGAGGGCGATGCAAAATACCTGCACATTACAATAGGTTTCGCTGAGCAGTTTACGAACGCAGAAACATGTGGCCCAGGCCAGATCAATGCGGCTGTCATTCAGGAAGTTGTGGAGGCCTATCGAGCGGCCTTAATGGTCGCCTATGACAGCAGTGAGTACCTCTTCTATTCCGAAGCTCATATTCCCAAAGTCACGCATGACCTGAATGCGCTGACTGGGGAACACGTTACCCGCCTGCCGCATGTTCACATCGTCATCCCGTACAGGAATCTCGAGAGTGATCGGTTTTTGAATCCTTTCGGATGGCTGCAGAACATGACCGTTCCGTTTGCTCTACAGGAGAAAATCAACCGGCGCTTCGGCTTGAAGAGCCCACAAGCATCGCGGCGCGACCCTGCCAGCCCTCAGCATCCGCTTGGAAAACACAACAACTCTTTTGAAGGTCAAAGTCCGAAGCAAATTCGCACTTACCTTGCTTCGCTGGTCGAGAATAAATATGTCAATACCTTTGAAGAGCTGATCGAAGCTGCGAGTCAAATCGGGGTTGTCAGCGTCCGGAAGGGTAAGAGCAGCGAATACCTGAACGTCAAGCCCAGTTGGGCTGATCGAGGAGTCAACATCCAAGGCCTAGATCGAGGCACATTTGACGAAAGCGCTGCAAGGCTCAGGGCAAGCGCAAGACCCGTTCAGATCGATGCGGTATTTGACGAGTGGTGCGCCCGCGGCGCTTTTGAGGCACGGTACGTCAATTCAGCGCGGCTGAAAAAAGCATACCAGGCGATGACGCCCGTGCAGCGCTCTGCGTTCTTGGCAGAGCGCCGTGCCGAGACGGCCCAACGACTGGCAGCGCGCGATCAATCGTTTGAGTTCGAGAGCCACGAGCCAGCGGGTGCGGTCCTTGACCAGGCCATCAATCGCTTTGAAAGCGATGGGATGCCGTCGCCGAGAGCGGAAAATTTCGAGTATCGAGTACTGCAGGTGATCGAGAAGCTGTATGAAAGAGCTAGGGCTCCTGCGCCGATGGCTGCTCGACGTTACGCCGACGCAGAACTCAAAGCGCAGGCAGATCCCCTGGTGGTGCTGCGAGTGGCCGTGATCCGATACGGGATCGACGTCTCGTCGTATACGACGGCCTCTGGCCGCGATGGATCGCCTCGCATCGTGTACGGCGGCAAGCAATACAACCTTGGCGACTTCTTCACGAAGCATCTCAAGCGGCCATGGGCGGAGGCCCGAACGATCCTGATGGAGTGCGTCGAGCAGCCTGTGGATGAAGGCTGCGGGAGAAATGTGAACGTTGAGTCAAGGGTTCCTGCCGGGTCACCTCGTTCGGTGAGCGAGTCGCTACGGCTCGCCGGAGAGGTAATTGCTCGTGCAATGCAAAAATTCGATCCTGTCAGTGCTGCCAAACGCTTACGGCATCGGGCCGACGCGTTCGCTCTTGAAGCTCTTCTTAGACGACTAGACGGCGGCGCCCCCAGAGACGAATCCAGATCATCTTCGCAACCGTCAGACGAGCGTCCTGAAGCGACCGATCTTGCTGCGGTGCACGCCGAGAGCACCCAAGCCATCCGTGACACGCTGAAGCTTCGACGCGAGCGCGAGGCTACGGCGGGAGCGAAGAGTTCGGCGCGCGTTGAACGCGCGCGCGAGCGTCGATCGAAAACGGTGATCGAAACCATCGCCGAGTCAGCTCACGATCGATCGGTGCTCCCAGAGCAATTGAACGCTGAGACGAATCCTGCGATGGTCCTGGCGGCCGCGCACCGGCTCTACAAGGTTGACCCTGCCGATTACTTCATCGGCTCAGGAGCTGATGGATCACCGCGGATCTTTCATAAGAACAAGCAGTACAACCTGGGCGATTTCTTCACGAAGCATCTGAATCGTCCCTGGTCCGAAGCAGAGGGCGTGCTGCGCGACTGCTATCACGCGACCAACTCTGACGCGCTGCCGGCGCCTGAAGCAACATTGTGGCGCCAGTTCACCGAGTGGCGGAGGAGGGAGGTGGAGCGATCTTCCGCGCGTCGCGCGTCGGAGGGAGAGGCTTTGCGGGAGCGCGTCCTGCAGACGCGGGCCAAGTACCAAGAGAGCAAGGCTGCTGCGAAAGCTCTGCCAGCAGGTCAGCGTGCTGCGGAGATGGCACGGGCTCGGGCCGAGCAGTTCATCGCACAGCAAGCCGTCGCATTCGAACGTGCCTCGTCGAGAGATCAAACCCGTGTGCCTAGCCGCAACGCGCACTACCGGGCATTCCTCATGAAGCTTGCGTCTCAAGGTGAAACCGGCGCCCTGGCCGAGTTGCGCCGGATGGCGCCTTATGAACACGAGGCAGACGCGAAGATTTCGGGAGAGCGGAGTCAGGCAGCCTTTTCTTTGCCCTCTTACAGCGTGGACGCGAAGGGAGCCGTCACATACAAGTCCCCCGCGGGCGCGATCGTTCGGGACTCGGTGCACGGCGTGAGCGTGCTGCAAGCAGAAAAGGGCGCCTACGACGCTGCCATCCGTGTTGCCATCGCTCGATATGGTAAGAAGCTTTTGTTGTCAGGCGATGCTCAGTTCATGGCCAATGTTATTGAGGCTGCGAAGCGTACCGGGTTGGATTTGACTCTGTGCGACGCGGCTAAGCCTAACTTTATCCCGACCTTCGTGCGTGGGCGAAATCAAAGAAATTCCCAGGAGCTTGACCGATAAGGTGCCGGAATTTTCTCATCTAGCCAGAGGAATTCCGTCGCACTAGACATCAAGAAACTCCAAACCAGGTCTCGGGCCGGTGGTAGTAGATGTCAGATTCATTCAAAAGATTAAACTGCAATTAGAAGCGCAGTCATATAGCTACAGAGCGCAAGCTGCACCTCGCGCTCTGCAAGACTCAGTTGAAATTTCACTAAATAACACCGAGTCATATCCGGTGACCGGAAAGGGCTACTTCAAAATAACCTAATTTTTGCTATTGGCGTACCACGATCATGTGATCGAAGGCAGGTAGAACTTACCTCTTAAAAAAAGATCGGCGCCCAAGTACTCACTTTGACGATTTTGAAGTATATACTGCGATTTTTCTTAAGGAAAACCATGGTATCCCTCGCACAAATCAACGAGCAGATCAAAAAATCAGAAGAGCAGATGGCTGCGCTGCGCAAGCAAGCAGAAGATATTCGTTCGGTTGAGAAGCAAGGCGTGATTGCTGAAATGATCGCTAAGATCGCTGAGTACGGTCTCTCTGCTTCGGATCTTCGCCTTGCGAGCAGTGCGAAAGGCAGCCAGGGTGCACGTGCTTCCAAGGCGAAGGAAAAGGCTGCGCCGCGCTATCGCAGCCCTTCGGGTGAAACGTGGTCGGGCGGACGCGGACGCAAGCCGGGCTGGATCACGGCGGCATTGGCTGATGGCAAGGATCTTGCCGAGTTCGAAATTAAGTAAACGTCAACTTGGCGTCCTTGCCATACGCCACCAGTGGGTATCGGCTCGAGGTTCAGCGCAGAGTTTCAACGTCCTCAAGGAGAGGAGGGCCCCTGCGATGCTTAGAGTCGTAGGGCGATCGCGCGATATGGCAGGACTCAGACGCTCACCAGAATCCGATGTTTCTTGACCGCTACCCATGATCGTTCAAGGCCGAGGCCAAGAATTTAAACGGTAGCCGGCCTTCGCGTGTTGCTCGACGGCGGCAGACCGCTCGGTGGTTCGATCGACCGGGCTAACTCTAGGGCCCCAAGGGTGGCAGTAGTAAGGCATAGCGCAGCAGATGGGGAGCAGCCTCAGGGGCGAAGTTAAGTTCGACGTAGCCCCCGCCTATGGCAAGGCTTACGCCGCTTACCAATCTCATTTTTTTCGTGACCATTCGGCCGTCGCGTTCCTCAACCTCATAAATTACAACTTTCTTGAAGAGCTTGTCGCTTGCACTTCTCATTTCTTCGAAAGAGCCCGTCGGAGAGATGTTGAAGGTTCTCGCGTACTCACGCGCCAAGATTTTCACCTTCCATCCGGTGTTCGAAAGCGCTGCTCGTGGCTCGAGCATGTCCGGGTCGATCGTTTTCAGGGCGAGGGCAACAAGCCGCTTCTCCGGTAGATCCATGGATTTCAAGGAAGCCGAGATATGACCGTTCCGGATTTTCAGTTCTTCAAGTGACTCGGAGGGAAGAAGATCTGGATCGCTCACTGACGGTGAGGGGAGATCAGGGAGGAGGGCGGTATGGGCTGTGCGCCGCATGGTCATCGGTTTGTTCCAAAAGAACCCAGGTCACAGGTGCTAAGCGTTGGTGAGGGCACCGGTGCGTACAGAAAGCGGCGAGGCCGCACCGTCGCACGTACCTCGGCATGTTGCTAAGTTGAACAACTTGGGTCGATTTGCCCAGTCAATATGCGCCCTAGGGGAAGAACCGTTTTTGGACGGAACTGGGCAAAGGCTTACCGGTCACCAGCTTCAACCGCGAGCAACACGTAGCGACCATCTTCGTCACGATATCCGACACCAACGTGCAGGTCAGAAGCGCGCAAAGTCGCGAAGGCCGCCGTGGCCTTGAGCTCCACTGAGTGCTGATGGCCTGAGAACACGCTTCTCAGCGGACCGATCTTCCTCAAGTCTTCGGCGCGCTCGCTGCGCAGGAACTGAATGAACGCCTGCTGCATGCTTGCCAGGTCAGCGCGAAGGCTGCGGGGATACCCGTCTTCATCCTCGATGCCGTAGATGCTGACGGTGGTTGCGTCTTCGGCGAAGAGGATGCCTTTGAATAGCTTGGTGCCGCCGCCGCTTCGTTTTGCCTGGATGTCCGCAGCCCAGAGCTTCCATGGATCGTCTTCGCCGGGAAAGACGTCGAGAAATTGTGCATTGCTCGCGGAGAAAACGATGGGCCCCATGCTGTCGCTCGGGGATTGTGGCTTGAACTGCTCGCATTCGATCATGACACCTCTTATCGCCGCGATGGCTCGGTCTCGGACATATTGATGGTCACCAGCGATACGGCGACGTCCGACAGGTGGGACTGTCTGTCGCGTCTCTATCTCTGCAGTCAGCCTCAGCACCTCCTAGGGATGATGACTAGCGGACAGCATCTCAAAATATACGATTTTCGCATATTCTAAGATCGCATGGAAGCTCATGGGCAAAGGCCCATGCAGAAGACTCTCTACACACGCGAGTACCAGCAGCTGCTCAAGCTGCTACGGGAAAAGCGCACCTTTGCCAAGGTTAGCCAGGCAGAACTCGCGTTGCGTCTTCACTGGACGCAGGCCGAAGTTAGCAAGTGCGAGACCGGCGTACGGCGGCTAGACGTGATTGAGCTCAAGTTGTGGCTCGATGCGCTAGGTACAAGCCTTGTAGACTTCGTGGGAGAACTCCAAGACGCTTGACTCTCTTACAGGGAGTGAAGGTGCGCAGGACCTGCCGCTGTAGCGACTACTTAGAAAGGTCTTATGAAAGAAGCAAAGTCCGATCCGGACGACCAGAATCGCTACGCTCTCAGCCCGCCACCCAAGTTCGGCGATATGCGGTTAGTAAAGCTTCCAGCACACATTCCTAACGGGGGAGACTGGTCGACACGGGCGGTAGCTGTGACGAACGAGATGTCGGTGAACGAAGAATTTCGGAAGGCCGTGGCCAAGTTTCTGACCTAGCAAGGTACTAGTTCATCTAGTTCGAACGCGCATTGGTGCCCTCATCGAGCTAGTTGCGCACCTTGTCTCGTAGGCTTCAATCCCTGAGGCTCAGCTTTACTAGGCGCCACCCGGAGCGCAAAAGGACTCCCGCCGTCAACGACGCTACCGAAAATCCCGGCTCCGAACCTTCAGGCCCTCCAGGAGGTTGGTGTGGTCGCGCAGCTTCAGCGCCACCAGCGAGTGCACGCCCTTCTCCGATTGCCACGTGCCTTGCACGGTGAGCAGCTGCGAGCCGCGCAGCGCGGCCCGCTGCTCCTCCGCCACGCTGGGCCAGACAATGATGTTCACGGTCCCGGTCTCGTCCTCCAGCGTGGCGAAGATCACGCCGCTGGCGGTGCTCGGTTGCTGGCGGTGCGTCACGATGCCGCTCGCGCGCACTGTCTGCCCGTTCTTCGCCCGCTGGCGCAGCGCTTCGGCTGTCCAGATCCGGTGCACGTTCAGCTTGTCCCGGATGAGCGCGAGCGGATGCCGGCGCAGGGTCAACCCCATGGACGCATAGTCGTCGGCGACCCCGGCGCCCTCCTCCGGCTCTGCGAACGTCACAGGATCCTCAAAGGTCCGAGCCTCTCGAAGCATTTCGGTCGGCCGGGTGTCGATGCCTGCGGCTTCCCAGACCGCTTCCGCCCGATGGCCTGCCAGCGTGGCCAGCGCGTCCGCGGCCGCCAGGCAGCGCAAGTCGTGCGCGTCCAGTTGGGCCCGCATGGCCATGTCCTCCACGCTCTGGAAAGGCGCGGCCGCGCGGGCCGCGATGAGGCGCTGCGCGGCCGCCTCGCGCATGCCCGAGACGAGCGACATTCCCAGCCGGACGGCGCGCAGCCGTTCCTCGAATGTCGTGTCCCACCGCGGCGATGCCGCGGCCGACTGTGCCGGCTCCTCGAGGGCGCTCAGCCAGTCGCTCACCATCACGTCGACCGGCCGCACCACCACGCCGTGCTCTCGCGCGTCGCGCACCAGCTGCGCCGGCGCGTAGAAGCCCATGGGCTGGCTGTTGAGCAAGCCCGCGAGCAGAGCGTCCGGATGGTGGCGCTTCAGCCAGCACGACACGTAGACCAGCAGGGCGAAGCTGGCGGCGTGGCTCTCCGGAAAACCGTAGCTGCCGAAGCCCTCGACCTGCTTGGCGATCCGGTCGGCAAACTCCGACTCGTAGCCCTTGGCCAGCATGCGGCTGATCAGCTTCGCCTGGTGCTCGGCCAGGCCTCCGCGTTTGCGCCAGGCGCCCATCGCCCGCCGCAGCTGGTCCGCTTCGCCGGCGGTGAAGTCGGCCGCCAGCATCGCGATCTGCATTACCTGCTCTTGGAACAGCGGCACGCCCAGCGTGCGTTCGGTGGCCGTCTTGATGTCCTCGCTCGGGTATTCCACGGCTTCCTCGCCGGCGCGCCGGCGCAGGTACGGATGCACCATGCCGCCCTGGATGGGCCCAGGGCGCACGATCGCGACCTGCACCACCAGGTCGTAGAAGCGCTCAGGCTGCAGGCGCGGCAGCATCGTCATCTGCGCACGACTCTCGATTTGGAACACGCCAACGGTGTCAGCCTTCCGGATCATGGCGTAGGTGACGGCGCATTCGGCCGGCACGTCCTGCATGCGCATCGGCGTGCCGCGCTTCTGCGCGATGAAGTCCAGCCCGCGGTGGATTGCAGTCAGCATGCCGAGAGCGAGCACGTCGACCTTGATCAGGCCCAGCGCGTCCAGGTCGTCCTTGTCCCACTGAATCACCGTGCGGTCGTCCATCGCAGCGTTCTCCACCGGCACGAGCCGGCTGAGCTTGTCTCGCGCGATCACGAAGCCACCGGTGTGTTGGCTCAGGTGGCGAGGAAAACCCCGGATCGCGTTGGCGATCGTGAGCCACCGGCGGACCTTCTGGTCGGCGGGATCGAGGCCACTTTCGACTAGGCAGGCATCGCAGATCCACTGGCCTTCGATCCCGTAGGCCGTGCTCGAGAGGCGGTCCACCACCTCGAGCGGGAAACCCAGCGCCTTGCCCACGTCACGCAGGGCGGATTTGGTCCGGTACGACGTCACAACGCCCGTGAGCGCTGCACGGTGCCGCCCGTACTTGTTGTAGATGTACTGCATGACCTCTTCGCGCCGCTGATGCTCGAAGTCGATGTCGATGTCGGGCGGCTCGCGCCGCTCCACGCTGATGAAGCGCTCGAACAGCACGTTCATGCGCGCGGGATCCACCTCGGTCACGTAGAGGCAGTAGCAGACGGCCGAGTTGGCCGCCGACCCTCGACCCTGGCACAGGATGCCCACCGACCGCGCGAAGCGCACGATGTCCTCGACGGTGAGGAAATACGCCTCGTAGCTCAGCAGCGCAATCGTCTTGAGCTCGTGTTCGACCTGAGCGCGCACCTTGTCTGGGATGCCCGCAGGAAAGCGCGTCGACGCGCCCTCGTAGGTCAGCTTTCGCAGATGCGACGCCGGCGTCTCGCCCGCCGGCACGATCTCCTGCGGGTACTCGTAGCGCAGCTCCTCGAGCGAGAAGGTGCAGCGCGCAGCGACTGCAACCGTCTCGCGCAACCAGGCCTCAGGAAACTCCTCGGCCAGCATCGCGCGCCCTCGAAGGTAGCTCTGCGCGTTGGGCAGAAGGCCGAATCCGGCCGTGGCCACCGTGCATCCCAGGCGCACGGCTGTGAGGGTGTCTTGTATCGGCTTCGCGCCGCGCGTGTGCATGAGCGGGCTGCAACTCGCAACGATTCGCAAGCCCGACCGAGCTGCAGCCTCCTCGATCACGTAGAGGTAGTGGTCCTCGTTCAAATCCAGCGTACGCGGCGCAAGCAGCCAGGCACGGTCGGGAAACCAGGTGCGTGCCCACATGGCCTGCGCAAACAGCGCTTCCACAGTGATCTCGCGGTCAGGCAGCAGCAGCACCAGACAGCCCTTCATTCCGGCCAGGTGGACCGCCTTCGTGGTCTTTCCCTCCACGTCGGCGACGTGCGCGACGTAGCTGCCCTTCGCCGCTCGCCGGCGCGCCAACGTGATCAGCTCACACAGGTTCCCGTAGCCCTCGCGGTCCTGGGCCAGCAGCACGACGCGCGCGAACGGCGTGCCGGCGGCCGTGCTCAGCAGCATCTCGCTGCCGACGATGAAGTGCAGGCCGCACTCGCGCGCCTCCAGATGGGCGCGAACGACGCCCGACACCGAGCACTCATCGGTCAGGGCGAGGGCCGAATACATCTTCGCCGCGGCCCGTTCTACGAGATCTTCCGGCTGTGAGGCGCCGACGAGGAACGTGAAGTTCGATCGGCAGTAGAGCTCCGCGAAGGGTGGCGGCTCCGGTAGAATACTGTTCATCCATACAGTATTCGTCACCCCAACTGCCGGCCGCAAGCAGCGTTACACCTTCGTTTGATCGAGGGGATCTGTCGGGTCGGCGCGCCTCTAAACTGGTGAGTCGATCGAGACTCAGGAGACCTGATCATGCTCATCGCCTACCTCGAAACCGCTGCCTTCGCCAACGCAACCATCCTTTGAATAAACATCGCTTGGTTCATAGGAGTCACTTTGCGCGCACGCAAGGGCATCTGCAATAGGCTTCACGTCATCCCAGCGCCGAGGCGGCAGCGGCTGTTAGAAGGCTAGTTGATTGCGACGCGAGCTCGAACGGTGCGACTGGCGCGAATTCGGTGTGACGATGTGCGGCAGAATCCGGCCAGAAGCACTCAGTGGCCAGGGACCGCTTCGCGGACATGTAGCCGGCGGCTGGACGAGGAGCGAGGATTAGCCTTCCCTCGTTACGCTGTAGATCGACGTAAGCCGGTCAGCGAGCTTTCTAAGCAGCAACAGATTCGAAACGTTTGCTGCTGTCTGCTTGCGCAGAGTTCACGCGTCAATGCGCCCCATGAACATGTTTTCGAACTGAGTTTGCAGTTGAAACACCAACCTCAGTCGAAAGCTCCTTCAGGATCCCGCAGCAGGCTGCCGCGTTCGACTCTGCACATTGAGCTCGCAGTATCTTCAACTGCTTCTCGAGCAGTTTCAATTCCCGAATGCGCTCGGCTACATGACCGACGTGGGCATCGAGCAACACGTTGACCCCCTCGCAGTTGGCCTGGGGTGTTTCCTTGAAGCGAAGGAGCGAGCGGATTTCTCCCAGGGCCATGTCGAGCGAACGGCAGTGGCGGATGAATGTGAGGCACTCAATGTGCTCTTCACCATAGCTCCGGTAGTTGTTTTCCGAGCGTAGCGGCGAGGGCAGCAGTGACTCCCGTTCGTAAAAGCGGATGTTTTCAACACTGGTGCCGGTGGCCTTCGCAAGTTCTCCGATCCTCATCCGACCTCCAAAAATGCTTGACTCTATACCCGCTTCAGGGTTTCCAATTCCCCCATGCCCAAATTCCCGCCTGCGTCCCCTGTTTCCTCCGCCGAAGATTGCTGTGGGGCGAAGTCGTGCTCCGCGGCTCCCATCCCCTTGCGCCCTTCGTCTGTGTCTTCCGTCTTAAAGGACGCCCCGGAGCAACTCGCAAGCGGCGGTAACCACGCCTCAGACGCGTGCTGCGCTCCAGCGATCGAGGCTGCACCAGCGGCAGCGTCAATTCCAGCCGGTGCGAGCGTCTTTAGCATTCCCGCCATGGACTGTGCCGTGGAGGAAAGCGACATCCGAAGAGCACTGGACAAGGTCGACGGTATTCGGAGCGTGAACTTTCAGCTAGGCGCACGCACCCTGGCGATCCAGGCCCCAGACGAAGTCGTCGCAGCCGCTGTCGAGGCTATCCGCAAGGCCGGATACGAGCCCACCCCCGTCAAGGTCGGTCCGGAGGACGAAGCTGAGCATGATGACCATGATCACAATCATGGGGCTGGCGTGACGCGCCTGGCCGCAGCTCTGGTTCTTGCCATCGGCGCGGAGGCCTTCCATTTTTTCTCAAGCGATACGCCCGCATTGAGGTACGCCGGCTTGGTTGTCGCCGTGGTTGCCATCTGGCTGTCCGGTGTTGAGACCTATACAAAGGGCATGAAGGCGCTCGTTCGCGGCCGTCTGAACATCAATGCGTTGATGAGCGTAGCTGTCACGGGCGCATTTTTCATCGGCCAATGGCCCGAGGCAGCGATGGTGATGGCTTTGTATGCCATCGCTGAACTGATCGAGGCCCGTGCTGCGGACCGTGCTCGGAATGCCATCAAGGGCCTGATAGCGCTGGCGCCCGAGGAGGCGGATGTTCTCCAGCCCGACAAGACCTGGAAGTCCGTTGCCTCAAGGAGTGTCCCGCTGGAAGCGGTCGTCCGGATCCGGCCTGGTGAGCGGGTGCCACTCGATGGCATCGTCACCGAAGGGCGCAGCGCAGTGAATCAAGCGCCTGTGACTGGAGAGAGCTTGCCGGTCGACCGAACTGTTGGTGATCCGGTGTATGCAGGAACGATCAATGAGACGGCCGAGCTCCAGTTTCGGGTGACAGCCGCCGCCTCCGACACCACCTTGGCCCGGATCATCCATGCGGTCGAGGAGGCGCAAGGCACACGCGCGCCGACGCAGCGTTTTGTCGACCGCTTTGCGGCCATCTACACGCCTGCCGTTTTCGCCATCGCCGTTGCCGTCGCGGTGGCAAGCCCCCTCCTGTTCGACGTTGCGTGGCTGGACGCGATCTACAAGGCGTTGGTCCTGCTCGTTGTGGCATGCCCTTGTGCGCTCGTCATTTCTACGCCTGTCACGGTGGTCAGCGCTTTGGCGTCCGCCGCTCGTCGAGGCATTCTCATCAAGGGGGGAACATACCTTGAAGAGGCGCGAAATCTCAAGGCTTTGGCCCTGGACAAGACAGGCACCGTCACGGAAGGAAAGCCCAAGCTCGTGGAATGGCGGTCACTGCGAGGTGCGAACGACCAGGAGTCGATCGGACGCATCGGAATGAGCTTGGCCGAGCGATCCGATCACCCGGTGTCTAAGGCGATTGCCCAGGGCCTGGCGCTGCCACTGAGCGAGGTTTCGTCGTTCACGGCACTGCCTGGGCGCGGTACGGAAGGGATGGTTGAAGGTCGCAAGTACGTCCTGGGCAACATTCGCCTCATTCAAGAACGAGGCATGGAAACCCCAGAGCTGGAGGCGGAGTTGAGGGCCCATGAGGAGCAGGGCCGCACGGTCACGCTGATGGCGGACGACGAAGGGCTACTGGCCATCTTCGCAGTGGCCGATACGATCAAGGAGTCTTCGAAGCAGGCGGTCGCAGAATTGAAGGCCTTGGGCGTGGCGTCGATCATGCTCACCGGTGACAACGAGGCAACCGCCAAGACGATCGCCGCTCAAGCTGGCATCGATCAGGTGCTCGGCAACCTGCTTCCCGATGCCAAGCTGGAACAGATTCAAAGTCTTAAGACACGCTACGGCATGACCGGCATGACCGGCGACGGGATCAACGACGCCCCGGCGCTCGCCCAAGCTGACATCGGGTTCGCCATGGGTGGCATGGGCACCGACATCGCCATGGAAGCCGCTGACGTGGTCGTGATGAACGATGATCTGCGCCGTATTCCGGAAACCATCCGGCTCTCTCGCAAGACGCACACCGTGCTGATGCAGAACATCTCTCTTGCCTTGGGCATCAAGGCGGTGTTCATGGTGCTCGCCATTTTTGGCATGGCCACCATGTGGATGGCCGTCTTTGCCGACATGGGCGCCACTCTGCTGGTTGTGGCAAACGGTCTGCGACTGATGAAGGTGAAACTCGATGCCTGATCGGACACTGCCGCTCTCACATTACAGATCTGTAACCTTGCCGTAGGACAGGACGCATTTTGGCCACCTACGATTCGTGGGTTGCCATCCGGCCCTTGGTCAGCGTGATTTCCAGCAACGGTTTCAGTGGTCTTCACCCCGCTTTAGTCGACGAGTCGTCGAAAAATTGTCTTAGAGTTCATTAAATGGCTCGCTGGTTGCTCATCGCCCTGTTGTTCCTGTTGCCCGCTCAGTTTTCCGCTGCAGCAGCAGCAGGATATTGCGCGCACGAGGCGATGCCGGCGTCGTTTCATCTTGGTCACCACGTCCATCAGCACACCTCTGAAGGGGACGAATCGGCCGCAACAACGCATGCCGATGCTCCGGATGAAGCCAGTAGCGCGAACCATGGCGACTGCAGCGGGTGTCACACCAATATGGCGCAGCTCGGCACAACGGCCGAGCCCGTTGTTCAACGCGTTTTCAAGCGCGCGTTCCTCTCAGTCCCTGTAGCGCTCTTCAGCTCACAAGTGGAACAGGACATCGATCGGCCCAAATGGTCGCGCACCGGTTAACCCCGGTGCGTCTGTCACTTTCAGAGCCAAATCCCATACTCTGACGGCCGCGCCGGATTCCTTGTCTCGTCCCATGACTGGAGAATTCGATGTGCAGGTTTATCGTGCCGATCGCGCTGTCGATCACGGCATTCGCAAGCGGAGCGCTTGCTCAAGGTAGTTGGGGCGCCCCGCCGCCTGTCGCTGAACAGGCAAGAACAACGGCAAGTGCCAGCGCTGTTCCTTTGACTTTGTCGGCAGCCCTTCAACTCGCGTTGGACAACAATCCCGAGCTTTCATCGGCTCGTCGAGAAGTCGAGGCGACGGAGGGGGCGCGCGTGCAAGCCGGCGCATTTCCGAACCCGACCATGGACGTCGAGGTGGAAGACCTTCGTCGTCAAACTCGCACAACGACCGTGCTGTTCAGCCAGCCGTTGGAGATCGGGGGGAAGCGGGGTGCCCGCATAGAAGCCGCGGAGCGGGCCATTGACATTGCGCGTGCCCAACTCGATGCGAAGCATGCTGACTTACGCGCGAACGTCACCGCGGCATTTTTCGCGACCGCGATTTCTCAGGAGCGCGTCCGCCTCGCAGAAGCATCGCTAGAACTTGCAAGGACGGGCAGCAGTGCCGCCGGCAAGAGAGTGACGGCCGGCAAGGTGTCACCGGTCGAGGAAACCCGAGCCAAGGTCGCCGAGGCGAACGTCAGGCTCGAGCTCGTTCAGGCCCGAGGCGAACTTCAGACCAACCTTCAGCTTTTGCGCGCCCTGACGACACGTCAGGTCGGCATCGATGCGGTCAACGGCGACGTGCTTGCGCTCCCGAACCCAAGCCCACAAGAGTTGCTGGAAGCCCGCATCGTGAATGCGCCATCGCTGCGACAAGCCCGCCTGGAAGTTCGACGGTTTGGGGCCTTGTCGGAACTGGAGAGGGCCAAACGCGTTCCCGACATCACGGTCACTGCCGGCGGAATGCGGGACCAGGAAGCGGGTCGCAACCAGGCTGTCATCGGGATCTCGGTCCCCCTGCCGATCTTCGACACGAACAGAGGAAACATCACGGAAGCCTTGCGTCGTCAGGACAAGGCTGAGGACGACGCACTTGCTTTGGAACTGCGTCTTCGAGCCGATGTGGGTGCAGCGCGGCAGCGGCTTCTGACCGCATCTGCAGAGGTGGACACACTTCAGAAAGAAATACTCCCCGGCGCGCAAAGTGCGTTCGATGCCGCTACCAAGGGCTTCGAACTCGGCAAATTCAGCTACCTCGATGCGCTCGACGCACAGCGCACCCTTCTGCAAGCCCGCTCGCAGTACCTGCGGTCGCTTGCCGAAGCCCACAAGTCCGTGACGGACCTCGATCGCCTCCTTGGCGCCCCTGTTGCCCAAGGCGCCACCGCCTCTACCCCGTAAGGATCAACCATGGTCACCCCTTCAAAGCTTGCGCCCGAAAAGCTCGGCCGCAAGCATCTACTCATCATCGTTGCCATTGTTCTCCTGGGTCTGGTAGCTGGAGCGCTGATGCTTCGCGGCGGCGCCGGAAAGAAAAGCGTCGAGGGCCAAGGGCACAGTGCCGAGGCAGGCGGCGACGACGGCCACGGGCACGGCAAGGAAGCCGCCAAGGGCGGCAAAGACGATGGACATGGCCATGGCAGCGAGGCCGGTGGGCACGAGGATGAGCCTGCGCAAGGACCCAACGGCGGTCAGAAGTTTTCTGAAGGGGACTTTGGGTTGGAGCTCAAGCTCACCGAAGAGGGTGGCGAGCCCAGATTCAAGGCCTGGCTGACGGAGAAAGGCCAGCCCGTGCCGGCAGCTGGCAACGAGGTCTCGGTCACGCTCACCCGTCCTAGCGGCGAACAAGCGGAGATCAAGCTCACGCCTCAGGGCGATTTTCTCGCGAGCAACCAGACCGTTCCAGAGCCGCACGTCTTCGAAGCGACGGTCGCTGTGGTCACGCCGAAGGAACCGTACCTCTTCACTTTCGAGAAGCAGGAGGGCAAGGTGAACCTGACCGACGAGCAGATCAAGGCGGCAAGCATCAGTCTGGCCAACACCGCGCCTGGCGTCATCCGCAGCGCGTTGCAATTTCCCGGTGAGATCCGATTCAACGAAGACCGGACCGCACACGTGGTCCCACGTGTGGCAGGTGTCGTCGAGAGCGTGAGCGCGAATCTAGGCCAGCAGGTGAAAAAGGGCGATGTCCTGGCGGTCATCTCCAGCACGACGGTTTCGGAAACACGATCCGAGCTGCAGGGCGCTCAGCGCCGGCGGGAGTTGGCCAAGACGACCTACGAACGCGAGAAGACTCTTTGGGAGCAGAAGATTTCGCCCGAGCAGGACGTGCTGCAGGCTCAGCAGGCCCTGCGTGAGGCAGAAATCGCGACAGCCAACGCAACGCAGAAGCTCCTGACGCTCGGTGCCTCCCCCAGCAGTACATCCCTCGGCCGCTTCGAGCTGCGCGCCCCATTCGATGGCATGGTGGTCGAAAAGCACATCGCACTCGGCGAATCCGTCAAGGAAGACGCCAATGTGTTCACGATTTCGGATCTCTCCAGTGTCTGGGCAGAAATGAACGTCGCCGCGCGGGACCTGCAGCAGGTGCGTGTCGGTGAAAAGGTGGTCGTTCGAGCCGGCGCATTCGACGCAACGGCCAGCGGCACGGTCTCTTACGTGGGCTCCCTGATCGGTGAACAGACCCGCACGGCGCGGGCCCGAGTGGTGATCCCCAATCCCAAGGGCGCATGGCGCCCGGGGCTGATCGTCAACGTGGAAGTGACCGCCGAGGAGGTGAACTCTCCTGTGACCGTATCCGCCGACGCGGTGCAGACCATCGAGGACAAGCCCGTGGTCTTCCTGAAAGTGCCTGGTGGCTTTGTGCCCCAACCTGTCGAACTTGGGCGCTCGGACGGCAAGCGCGTCGAGATCAAGAGCGGTCTCAAACCGGGGGCCGGATACGCGGCGGCCGGGTCGTTTGTGATCAAGTCGGAGCAGGGCAAGAGCTCCGCGACGCACACGCACTGAGGCAGAACAAGCGCCATGTTTGAACGCATCATTCGCTTCGCCATCGAGCAACGATGGCTGGTTCTGCTCGCGGTCCTCGGAATGGCAGGACTCGGGGTCTACAACTACCAGCGGTTGTCGATCGACGCCGTGCCTGACATCACCAATGTCCAGGTCCAAATCAACACCGGCGCACCGGGCTACTCACCTTTGGAGACGGAGCAGCGCGTCACGTTCCCGATCGAGACCGTGATGGCGGGCTTGCCTGGCCTGCTGCAGACGCGCTCGCTGTCGCGCTACGGGCTGTCCCAGGTCACCGTCGTCTTCAAGGACGGTACCGACGTCTACTTTGCACGGCAGCTGGTCAACGAACGCTTGCAGTCGGCAACCGGCGAGATGCCTGAAGGCATCCATCCTATGGTCGGCCCCATCTCAACAGGGCTCGGCGAGATTTTCCTCTGGACAGTGGAGGCGAAGGACGGCGCCAAGAAGCCTGACGGCACTCCATACACATCGACGGACCTGCGCGAGATCCAGGATTGGATCATCAAGCCGCAGCTGCGCAACGTCACCGGGGTCACCGAGATCAACTCGATCGGCGGCTACGAGAAGCAGTATCAAATCGCTCCGAGCCCTGAGAAGCTCTCTGCCTACGGACTATCGATGGCCGACGTTGTCAGGGCGCTCGAGCGCAACAACACGAACGTCGGGGCAGGCTACATCGAGCGCCGGGGTGAGCAGTACTTGATCCGCGCGCCAGGCCAGGCGCGTGGCGTCGAGGATCTCCGCAACATCATCCTGTCGAGCAACGGCAGCACGCCAGTGCGCGTGCGTGATGTCGCTCAGGTGGACATCGGCAAGGAACTGCGCACAGGTGCTGCCACGGACAACGGTCGCGAAGTGGTACTGGGCACGGTCTTCATGCTCATCGGTGAGAACAGCCGCGTGGTTTCACAGGCTGTCGCCAAGAAAATGGAGGAGATCAATCGCACGTTGCCTGAAGGGATCGAGGCGATCACCGTCTACGACCGGACAGTGCTCGTCGACAAGGCGATCGACACCGTCAAGAAGAACCTTCTCGAAGGGGCCGTACTGGTCATCGCTGTGCTGTTCCTCTTTCTCGGGAACCTGCGCGCGGCGCTTATCACCGCGATGGTGATCCCGCTCTCGATGCTTTTCACGTTCACCGGCATGGTGAACCAGAAGGTCAGCGCCAACCTGATGAGCCTGGGGGCGCTGGATTTCGGCATCATCGTCGACGGGGCCGTGGTGATCGTGGAAAACTGTGTGAGACGTCTGGCGCACGCTCAGGCCAAGCATGGCAGGCCGCTGACACGCAGCGAGCGATTCCACGAAGTCTTTGCTGCATCGCAAGAGGCGCGGCGCGCGCTGCTCTTCGGGCAACTGATCATCATGATCGTGTACCTGCCCATCTTCGCCCTCACGGGGGTCGAAGGAAAGATGTTTCATCCGATGGCCCTCACCGTGGTCATCGCCCTGCTGGGCGCGATGATCCTCTCGGTCACGTTCATTCCGGCGGCGGTCGCGCTCTTCATCGGTAACAAGGTCGCCGAGAAAGAGAACCGTCTGATGCACTGGGCCAAGCAAGCGTACGAGCCTCTGCTGGACCGCGCCCTGGGCGCCAAGGCCGTGGTGCTCACGATCGCGGGTGTTGCAGTGGTGCTTTCGGGCATCCTCGCCACGCGTCTGGGCAGCGAGTTCATTCCAAACCTCAACGAAGGCGACTTCGCGGTGCAGGCGCTGCGTATCCCGGGGACGAGTTTGACTCAGTCGTTGCAAATGCAGCAGCAAATCGAACGGACCCTCAAGGCGAAGTTTCCGGAAATCGAGCGCATCTTCGCGCGGACCGGCACGGCCGAGATCGCGTCGGATCCGATGCCGCCCAATATCTCGGACGCCTACGTCATGCTCAAACCGGTCGACCAGTGGCCCGAGCCACGACGCACCCGTCAGGAGTTGGTAGAGGCCGTCCAGGCGGAGGTGTCGAAGATTCCAGGCAACAACTACGAGTTTTCCCAGCCGATCCAACTACGATTCAATGAACTCGTGTCGGGCGTGCGTGCCGACGTGGCTGTGAAGGTTTTCGGCGACGACATGGACGTGCTGAATTCAACGGCGCGAGAGATCGAGGAGATCCTCAAGAGCATCGAGGGATCAGCGGAGGTCAACGTCGAGCAGACCACTGGTCTTCCGATGCTGACCGTCAACATCGACCGGGAGAAGGCAATCCGCTATGGCCTCAACATCGCCGATGTGCAAGACACGATTGCTACCGCGGTGGGCGGGCGCAACGCTGGAACGCTTTTTGAAGGGGATCGCCGCTTCGATATTGTCGTGCGGCTGCCAGAGCATGTACGTGGTGACCTCGAAGCCATTCGTCGTTTGCCCATCCCGCTGCCGGCTAGCACGGATGCAGCGACGACCACGAGCAAAATCAGCTTCATACCGCTTGCAGAGGTGGCGACGCTCGAACTGGCGCCGGGGCCGAACCAGGTGAGCCGTGAAGACGGCAAGCGCCGCATCGTTGTGAGCTCCAACGTTCGCGGTCGGGACCTCGGTTCCTTCGTCACCGAGGCCGCTGCTGCACTCGACCAGCGCTTAAAGGTGCCGACGGGGTACTGGACCACCTGGGGAGGGCAGTTCGAGAATCTGCAGTCGGCCACCAAGCGCCTGCAGATCGTCGTGCCTGTGGCCCTGCTGCTGGTTTTCACGCTGCTGTTCGCGATGTTTGGCAACCTGAAGGATGGCCTGATCGTGTTTACAGGCATTCCCTTTGCGCTGACGGGAGGCATCCTTGCCCTGTGGTTGCGTGATATTCCGCTGTCAATCACGGCGGCTGTCGGGTTCATTGCCCTGTCGGGGGTCGCGGTGCTCAATGGCTTGGTGATGATCTCGTTCATCCGGAATCTGCGAGACGCTGGCGCGTCGCTAGATCGCGCCATCCATGAGGGTGCTCTCACCCGCTTGCGGCCAGTGTTGATGACGGCTCTTGTTGCTTCTCTCGGGTTCGTGCCCATGGCCATCGCAACAGGAACCGGTGCCGAGGTGCAGCGGCCACTGGCGACTGTGGTGATCGGCGGCATCTTGTCTTCCACCGCGCTCACCTTGCTCGTGCTTCCAGTCCTCTATCGACTCGCGCACCGCCGCGATGAAGAAGATGAGGAAGAAGAGGCTGCCGGCCGGACAAAGCATGCTTGACGCATGAAGTCAAAGCCCTGTTCTGTGAATCAACTCAAGAGGTAAACATGAAAATCGCATCGTTCATCGCCGTCTCCGCACTGGCCTTGTCCATCAATGTCCAAGCAGCAGACGATCACAAGGGCCATACCCATGACGCCAAAGGCGCAGAACACGCGCATGAGGTGAAACCTCAACATGGCGGCGTCGTCAGCGTGGTCAAGGACGTGAACTACGAGCTCGTTACGAGCGCCGATGCCATCGCTCTCTACGTGAGCGACCACGGAAAGCCTTCAGACTTGACCGGTGGCAGCGCGAAGCTCACGCTTCTCTCGGGATCCAAGAAGACCGAAGCAGCCTTGTCGCCAGAGAACGGCGCGCTGCGGGCCCAAGGGGCGTTCAACGTATCAGCCGGTACCAAGGTCGTGGCGCAGGTCACCCTGAAGGGCCAGGCCGCTCAGGCGGTGCGCTTCACGATCAAGTGATGGGATGACAGAACTGTAATGCGCCGGTACGGCATCTGAGGGTCTGGTTTTTTAAAGTTGTCTCAGCCGCGGAGATGAGCGGCAACCTACTAACCAACCATTCAAGGATCCTGAAATGAACGCTTCGACCCTCCGCCTTTCGCTTCTGTCTGTCGTCCTGGCTGCGGCTGCGGCTCCTGCGCTCGCCGGCAACTATGCCGAGGGCGACCCGCGTCCAGTGGCGATCATGTCGACGGCATCGAGCTCGGCTGTCGCTGCTGAAACCCGTGCCTGGGCCCGTACGGCACCGACGTTGGGCTACCCGCAAGGCGACAGCAAGCCGCTCACGGTGCAGGTTACGTCGCGCGCAGCCGTCGAAGCCGACACGATGCGCTGGGTTCGGGCTGGCCTGTCGACGGTGCAGTACAGCGAGGCAGGTGCGGACACCGCGCGCCCTTCGTACCGCCAAGCTGCTCAAGCCTACGCAAATGCACCAGGCGGGCAACGTGACGCCCAAGCGTCCCAGGCGCCTTACCGCGGCAAGGCGCAGTAAGAATCTACGGGGTCGGGCCAAAATCTGACCTCGCTTCCGTGCCAACGCATACACGCTTTTGCTGCACGACATCTAAGCTGGACGTCGCGATCAAGCGACGGGGTGAAGCTTGGTAGACATTTCGCATCAGAGCTTTGTGATCGCTCTGTGGATCTCCATCAGCATTGCAGCTTGGCCGTGGTGGCACCGCATATGAAGGTCAGGCGTCTCGAGTTTTGGTTCGGCTTTGGCCTCTGTGGTGTCGGAGCTGTGGTTGGCATCTGCGAAGAGGAGATTTGCCACAACAAGTGTTGGCTCGATGTGGCCTCGGATTTCTTTCTTCCCGTAGCCTTTCAGTCGTACTCAGGCGCGTTGCCGTTCGTTTTGATAGGGTTGCTTTTTATCGGCGCCTCCTTCAGAAAGATGTGACGGAGGTTGAATTCTCTTTGATCGAAGTCTTCGGGACTGAAGCTCGCCTTGCTGCATTTATGACAACCAGATGACTCGGTTGTAATCGCGAAGCACGATAAATGTGAGACTGGATTTTTAAAGTTGAGATGCCCAGGACCCGTCGGGTCCTGGCTTCAACCAAGGAGACATCCATGTCCAATCGTCAACTTCGTTCCGCACTTGCCCTGTCTGTAATCGCCGCGGCAGCACTGGCACCGCTCACGGTGTTTGCTGCGGGACCGTTCCACCCCGCGCCCACAGAGGCCGGCGTGACTTACCACCCGGATCATGCGAATACGCGCACACGTGGCGAAGTGGTCGCTGAGTTCAATCAGGCCACCAAGCATCGGTCATGGAACACGTCCATGAGCCGTGGCGCGCCGTGGCCTGTCTCGAGTACGGAAACTCCAAAAACGCGTGAGCAAGTCCAGGCCGAGCTCGCGTTCGCGATGAAGCACCCTGCATGGAACGCAGTCAGCCGCGGTGCGTCCTGGCCCGCCGGCATGATCGAAAGCAAGTAGACGCCGTCTCGGGGGAAGAGCCTATGTCCCAGCCCCCGAGGCCTGTTCCTCGTTACGGCGTCGCGTCGCCCAAGCTGAAGCCGATGCGCGTCACGCCGTGTTCGGACGCTGCGAACGTTGTGCCGCCATGCATCCGTGCGATGGCAGCCACGATCGTCAGGCCGAGTCCGTGGTGGCTCGACGAGCCGCTGCGCGATTTGTCGGCGCGGTAGAAGCGCTCGAACAGATGCGGAAGCGAAGCAGGATCGACCGCTTCGCCCTCGTTGACGACGGCAATAGTGACTTCCGCCGGCTCGCGTCGGATCACGACCCGCACCTGGCTCTCAGGCTTCGCGTAACGAATGGCGTTGCTCAGCAGGTTCGATAGGGCACGCCGCAACAGGCCGACATCGACCTGCAGGGTCGCATCCCCGACGATGTCCAATGACAGGGCGGTTTGCTCCAACTCCGCTTCATGAAATTCCCCAACCGCGCGCACTTGCTCCGCAAGGCTGACGGGCGCCGTCCGTCGAGCTTGAGCCCCACGGTCCGCCTTTGACAGGAAGAGCATGTCGGTGACGATCGCCGATAGACGGTGTGCCTCCTCTAGCTGCGAGGACATCGCTTCCCGCAAGGCCGCGACCGGCCGAGGTTGGCTCAGCTCGATCTCCGTCTGAGCAATCATGTTCGCTAATGGCGTACGAAGCTCGTGCGCTACGTCGGCATTGAAGGCTTCCAGCTGCGCATAGGCGCCTTCGACGCGGCCCAGAAGAGCGTTGAACTGCACGATCCATGGCTGCAGCTCACTGGCAAAGGTTTCCACATCGATGCGTCGACCGGGTTTGGCCGGCCCTGCATTTGCCGTCTGCTCGGCCAGCAGTTTCAACGGTTTGAGGCCCCGCCGAACGATGAGCGACCCGGTCAGTGCAACGATCAAGGAGCCAAGGCTCGCAGCGGCCACCAACGTCCATCCCAGCCGGCGCAACAACAAGTCGTCGCCCGTAGAGTCAAGGGTCAGGCGAACCTCGACTGGTTTGCCTTCGAAGGTCATGCCCTCAAGGGCCTGAGCGTGAGAGATCCAGTTGCCTTTGACGTCGGCCTGTTGGGAAAAATAGATCCGATTCTTGCCCGTCCACAAGCTCACGTTGATATCAGGATGCGTCCGAAAATAGTCATCCAGCTTGTGGCGTAGCAGATCAATGTTGGGAGGCGAGCGGGTTTCTGCGACGACGTGGCGTACCAGCTCGTTGTGCCGCTCGAACTCTTCCTCTTGCTTGAGCTGAAAGCTCCAGCGCGTTGCACCATAAACAGCGACGCACGCGATGCTCAAACCTGCGAGCGTCTGGATGGCGAACCACCGGGAAAGGGTGCTCTGAATCGACCTGGTCTTCACGAGGGATCGGCGTCGCGCTGTTCGAGAACGTAGCCCATGCCCCGCACCGTGTGAAGCAGCTTGGTGTCAAACGGGTCGTCGATCTTCGCTCGCAACCGGCGTACCGCAACCTCCACGACGTTCGTCTCACTGTCGAAATTCATGTCCCAGACCTGATCGGCCAGCAACGCCCGGGACAGGACCTGGCCCTGGCGTCGTAGAAGGATCGACAGCAGTGCAAATTCCTTCGCTGTCAGGTCAAGTCGCTTGCCGGCTCGGGTGGCTCGCCGAGTCGTCAGATCGAGTTGGAGATCCGACAGCGCGAAACGTGTGGATTCTTGCAGCATCCCTCGGCGCAGCAGGGCACGGATCCGAGCGAGCAGCTCCGAAAACGCGAACGGCTTGGCGAGGTAGTCATCTGCTCCGCCCTCCAGACCTTTGACCCTATCGGCGACGTCATCGCGCGCGGTGAGCATCAAAACCGGCGTCGACGATGATTTCCGGAGCACTTCCAGAACCTTGAACCCATCGATGCCCGGCAGCATCACGTCGAGGACGATGGCGTCGTAGTTTCCGGTGAGGGCCATGCCCAGTCCTTCGGAACCATCGCGCGACAGGTCGACGTTGAACCCGCTTTCAGTCAGGCCCTTGCGTATGTAGTCCCCGAGTTTCAGCTCGTCTTCGATCACCAAAAGATGCATCCGTCCATCGTAGCTTGGGCCTGACGGGCGTGCGATTACGTTTCTGTCATCTGGGCGGTAGCGATCAGCCACCCACCCGGCGCCGAAACTTGACGTCTTGGATTCTTCAGGTCGGAGCGGGGATGTTCCCGCCCGTTAGATTTCGTCATCGCAACAAGGCTTCGCAGCGTGACAATCCGGGGGCAGCGATGGACTCTTTATAGCGGGACGGTTGTGGCGAACGGTGTTCGCCGCAGGCCGTTTGATCTATCGCTCTTACCAGTGCCATGGGCTCCATGTCTCTGCCCACGACACCACGACACCACGACAAGAACACTACCAACATGTCAAACGGTCATTCACACGCCCCCGTCCTGGGCAAACCTGGTGCGCCTCAGCAACGATCCCTATGGATCGCCTTGGCGCTGACCTCTTCGTTCATGATCGCCGAGGTGATAGGCGGCGTCATCACTGGCAGTCTTGCCCTCATTTCCGACGCTGCCCACATGTTCACCGATACGGCAGCGCTTGCCATTGCACTAGCTGCTATGCAGATTGCAAAGCGCCCTGTCGATGCCAGACGTACGTTTGGGTATCACCGCTTTGAGATCCTCGCAGCCGCGTTCAATGCGCTACTGCTCTTCGGTGTCGCGCTTTACATCCTCTACGAAGCTTGGCAAAGAATCAGTGAGTCCCCGTCGGTCGACTCCCTGCCGATGTTGGTGGTTGCCTCCATCGGCCTGGTGGTGAATGTGATCAGCATGCGATTGCTGGCCTCGGGCAAAGACGGCAGCCTCAACGTCAAAGGCGCGTACCTCGAGGTTTGGAGCGACATGCTCGGTTCGTTGGGGGTGATCGTGGGCGCAATCGTGATCTGGCTCACTGGCTGGACATGGGTCGACTCGCTCATTGCCGTTGCCATCGGCCTCTGGGTGTTGCCCCGAACGTGGGTGCTGCTCCGGGCAAGTATCAACATCCTCTTGGAGGGGGTTCCAGAGGGCGTGGACCTCGCTCGAGTGGAGAAGGCACTTCTGTCTCTTGAGGGCGTTGAGTCGATTCATGATCTGCACGTCTGGGCTATTAGCAGCGGAAAAACTAGTTTGAGCGTTCACTTGGTAAGCCCGGAAGGAGATCCGGAAGCACTCACGCACAGCGCTTCGGAGACGATGGCAAGAACTTTCGAGATCCATCATGTCACGGTGCAGGTTGAGCGAGTGGAATGCTCTCAAGCGAAGGCCGCCCACGGCTACGCGTGAAATTTTCTACTTCAACGTTGCCGCGGATTGCAGCCAATTGATGGAGCAGGTATTTCATGCATCATTCAACACCGGATTTCCAATTTTTTCTGTTAATGACAGTGGTGTACCTGGAGATGATCGCAGCTGCCGCGGTCGTGATTTTTATTGTTCGGTGGTGGCGTCAACGCTCTGACCCGCAAGGACTAAGAAAACGTCGATACGCAAAGCGATTGGCAGCTCGATTTCAAAAAACGCGTGCGCGAAGGCGCAATGCACAGCCTGATTTGAAGCGCGGCAAGTAGCGGGGAAATTTAAAATGGCCTTCGGCTGATGGGCGTGTTTAATCCTGGAGGAGGGCTACGCCAGCGTCTGCTTTTGGGCCTGACAGGGCGCTTAATAGACTTCTGCTTTGGGCCGAGGCTGTGCGTTTCCACACAGCCTCGGCCCGTTGCGGCCGTTCAGCCGCTATCTGGTGCACGCCTGCTTTGCAGTGGCCTCGTCCACATGATTGATGTTCATGGCGTTGCTTACTTCCAGGCATTGCCAGGCATGATGCGCTTCATGAACTCGTCGAACATCGGGACGGTGAACGCCGTGTCGCCATGACTGGGACTCCATACCATTCCTTTTTTGATCAGCGAGCTACGGGTGGGACCAAGGGACGTAACCTCCTCTTGGAAGCATGTCGCGATATCGCCTGACCGATGAGGCCCCGCCCCCAGCTCTGCCATGGCTCGAAGGTACTTTTTCTCCTTCGGCGTGCAGCGGTCGAAGCGCACGAGAAAAAAGCTTTCATCAAGAGTTGCGACGGCCACGGCGGACGCGCGGTCTACATCGTCCACGTCGATGGGCGATTCGCCAGCGGCTAGCCATGTCTTGCTACCCCATGCCTGAAGGAAGTACGGGTAGCCCTTAGTCACTTGCAGGATTCGCTTGAGAGCCTCGTCCGCGATCTCTTCGTTCTCGTCATTGATCGGTTTTTCGATTGCGAGCCGCGCGTCGTTGTCGCGAAGAGGTCCAATTTCGGGAAAGTCGAAAAGCCGTTCTGCGTAGGATTTGGCGTTGCCCAGGAACATCCGCAGTTGTGGCAGGCCTGCTCCCACCAACACAACAGGAAGCTGCTGCTGCTCGGTGCGATGCAGGGCGGTTATCAAGGCCGCGAGTTGGTCTTCTTCGACGTACTGCAATTCGTCGATGAAGATTGCAAGAGCAGTGCCGGCGCTCTTCGCGGCGATGCCTAGTTCTTGGAACAGTGCCTGCAGATCATGTTCGAGGTCGCCATTGTCAGCGAGGCCAGCTTCCGGTTCGTAGTCAAAGCCGATCTCAATGTCATTGAACGTGACCTTCAGTTTCTTGGCGAAGCCTGCCAAAGCCCGTAGTCCGCGAATCGCGGCATCTTTTGCGTTTTCGATGTTGCTGAGACGAAGCAGTGCCGATCGCAATGCCGGAGCCAGTAAAGCTGGCAATGAGCGCCCCTCCGGTGCTTCGAGCCGGACAGTGTGTATTCCGGCCTCCTCGGCGTCTTTGCGGATGCGGTCGAGAAGCACCGTCTTTCCTACACCTCGCAGGCCGACGAGCATTGCGCTTTTGGCGGGACGGCCAATACGAGCGCGCTCAAGCGAGATGCGCAAAGTTTCTCGCAAAGCATCGCGTCCGGCCAACTCAGGAGGCGGCGTGCCGGCGCCGGGCGCAAAGGGGTCTCGGATAGGGTCCATGCCGAGAGGATAGTGGAAATTTTGAAGATTTACAAGAAATCTATAAACCTCCTAAACTTCCATAGATTGAAGCTGTTGTCCTGATATTTGCGGGGCCGAAAACCCTGGTCGGCCGCTCGACGGAGACGCCTCAAGCGCGGCTGCAGGACCGCTCCGCTGAAGCGGTCGTTCAACGGTTAGGGCGCCGCGTCCGCTTTTGGCCGGCTGGAGCTGGCTGCGTGCGGGCGGCCACGCTCTTTAGGACAGGTGCTTCCCAACAAGACCCGGCATTTCGAACATCGTCACCTCGGGCTTGCCCATCACCGCTTGAAGCTTGGCGTCACAAAGGATATTGCGCTTGTTCGCTGGGTTCTGGAGGTTGTTCAGCTTGATGTAGTCCCACAGCAGCTTGGTGACCTCGGTTCGAGGCTGGGGTGCCGAGCCAATGACGGCCGCGAGCTCGACGCTGGGTGTCAGGGGGCGCGTGAACGCCGTTTGCTTCTTGGCAGTGGTCATGTTTGTCTCGGCAAAGCGGCGGATTCTACGAGCGCCCCCAAAGGCTTCGCCGTGCGCGGCTCCGAATGGCGGTTGTGGGTCAGGCCCGCCGGTCAGCAACAGTCCATGCTGTCACGCCCATCGGCCGAAGAGCTATCGGAGACGCGTAGCTGAGAGGTCAGAGCAGCTCGCCTTGAATCGGCGGCGGCTTCGGCGCCGCGCGCTTCGCCAGCATCGCCTTGGCCTTTGGTTCGACGGGATGGCCGGTGGCGATCATGCGTTCAGCCGGGTACTGGCTGACGAACGCCATCGCGCCTTCAGCCGGCGCATCGAGCCACTCGGCCCACTGGGCGCGCGGCAGCAAGACCAGCATCCTTTTCTCGTCCTTGATCCGGTGGTAGTGGCGCAACAGCGGGTGCGTGTCGGCGTTGGTGGTGAGCATCGTGTAGCTCTCGCGCAGCGCCCCACTCTCGTCCTTGTACGTGTCCCAGAGCCCGGCGATGCCGAAGGGCTCGCCGTCGACGGTCGTGAACCGTGTCGGGATGTGCGCCCCGGTGCGCCAGTCGGGCTCCCAGAATGCCTGTGCAGGCACGATGCAGTGCTGGGCCCTGCGCCAGGCGTTGCCGAACGTGAATGACTTGGCCACGCGGTCGTCGCGTGCGTTGTGGGTCGACAGCTTCTCGGCGTCGACCAGCTTGTCAGAGCGCGTGAGCCGAGAAATCAGGCCCCATCGACCGGTGACAGGCTCCACGCGCGGCACGGCGTCGTCGCCGGCGTCCGCAGCCAGCGGCCGCCGCACAAAGTAGCCCTGCTTCCGCGGAAAAAGCTCGTCCTGAATGGGCGAGTCGATCTCGACGCCGACCCCATCGTGATCCACGAAAAGGAAGCGCGAAGGGGGTTCATAGCGAGCACACATTGCCGGAGTATGAAATAGTGCCGTGAGGCAAGGCAGTCGGCCGAGGCGCCGTCATCTATGCGATCAGATCTCTCCGCGCGCTGCACACTGAAGGCAAGCCAAGGGCCCGCCGCCAGTCGCCTTCGGCACAAGGGGGCTATGACGTCATGAAACGGACGGTATCCGTGTCGACCTACTGGTTGCTCTGCTCGCGATTAGCGCCGGGTACCGCGCACGCCGATCTCTCAAGACGCGCAATCGGCGTGCTCAGGGCGACCCCGTCGACGTCCTGGTCGACCCGTAAGGGCCCGCCTCCCAGAGATCGATGTCCCAGAGAAGCGACCACCGGAGCACGCGCTCAAAGGACGCTCTCCCGGGCTTTTGCCTTCTGTCAGGCGGCCACCGCCAAGGAGCGGGGCACCGCTACAAGCGACCGTCGGCACGCTGATAATCGCCAGAAGGACTGTCAACCGCGCGATGGCCGACGTCGGCTTGGCTTGGGCCTACCTTTGCGACAGTCCATTGCGCGATGCCCACGCAAGGCTAAGGCCTGCGGCCGACGCAAGGCCGGTCCCTCAAAGGGAATGGCGGCCGCCCGGCGCGCCATGTGCATCAGTCCGGAGGATTCCGGACCGGTGCCTGCCTCCGTTCTTACGATCCAGCGGGTTGATGCATCTCACTGCGCAACTTTGACAGGGCGGAACGCAGTTCGATCCCTTGCTCGTGGTGGCATCGGTCGCGAGCGGGGACGAATCAAGTGCCTTTACAGGCCAAGTCCTACAAGCGTCACAGACGGTCTGTCGACGAGGGACTGCGGTATCCAAACTAAAACTTAGCTTTCTTCTGACACTAGAGGCGCGGCCATGAGTTCACTTGCGTATCACGCGCGCCGGCATCCAGTTTTCACAGGGATCGGCCTTTTAGTGTTGGTTTTGGTTATCGTGGCCGCGTTGTTTGACTGGAACTGGGTGCGCGCGCCCATCGAGCGATACATTTCCCAGAAAACGCAGCGAACGTTCAAGATGGACGACCTGCACGTGCGCCTAGGCTTCACACCGACAGTGCGGATGAGGAACGTGTACTTCGGCAACGCCAAATGGTCCAAAGAAGAGGCCATGGCGCGTGTCGAGATGGTTGAGTTCTCCATCTCGCTTCGGGACCTGCCCGACAAGATCCTCATCCCACGAGTGGCCCTTACCAAGCCAGACCTGGTCTTCGAGAAACTCAAGGATGAGCGGAGGAACTGGGTGCTAGCCGAGCCATCGGAAAGCTCTTCTCCAAGCAAGCTTCGCATCAGCACCTTGTCGGTCGATGAGGGTCGGCTGAGGTACTTCGATCACGGCGAGCCTTTCAATCTGGAAGTCATCGCCAGCACCTTCGATCCCGCTCAACAAGAAAAGGTAAAGGACGCCGACGCGGCGCCGAGCAACAACCGCTATTCCACGCGTTACGCCTTCAGCGGCAAGTACCACGATGCAGGCTTTTCAGGTACGGCGCTGACGGGCGAAGTACTCAGCTTCCAGGAGTCTGGTGTCCCCTTCCCTTTCAACGGCGACCTGAAGGCCGGCACGACCCGCGTGCGGGTAGAGGGCACCATCGCGGACGCGGCTGACATTTCCGGCATCGATACGCAGCTGCGGATCGAGGGAGAGACGCTTGCCAACCTGTACCCCTTCCTGCTTTTGCCTCTACCCGCTTCGCCGCCCTACAGCCTGCGTGGCCACCTGATTCTCAAAGGCAACCGATACACCATCGACGACCTGGAGGGCAAGATCGGTTCGACCGATATCTACGGCAAGGGAGCGTACGTCGACCAGGAACCACGTCCGCTTCTCACTGCGGAACTTCACAGCAAGCTGCTCAAGCTCACGGATTTGGGGCCGGTGATCGGGGTACAGACCAAAGAGTCGGGCGGAAAGCCCGCCACGTCCCAAGCTGCAACGAACAAACGAGAAACGGCTAAGGCTGCCGACCAAGCCGCAGATCCGAACCACATCCTTCCAGCCGGCAAGTTCGATGGGAGCCGCCTGGAAAAAATCGACGCCGAAGTCACCCTTGATGCGGCCCGGCTCGAGGTACCTAGCGCCCTGCCCCTTGAAAGCCTTCGCGCCTCTCTGCGCCTGAAGGACGCGGTGCTTGACCTCTCTCAACTTGACTTCGGCTTCGCAGGCGGAACGATCGCGTCGCGCGCCAAGTTGGACGCGCGGCAGCCCATCATCAATACCGATCTCCAGGTCGATTTCAAAAAGATTCAGATCGCCAAGCTGTTGCCCAAACAAGAGAAAATCGCCCAAGGTGCAGGCCAAGTCGGCGGTGCGTTGAAGCTCAACGGCCGCGGCAATTCAATCGCCGACGCCGCGGCCAAGGCCAACGGCAGCTTGCATCTGGCAGTGGTCAACGGAAGGATCTCCAACCTTGCTGACGCTGTGAGCGGTCTGAACGGGGGCAAGGTGGTCCAACTCCTCCTGTCCGGTGACAAGACGATCGCAGTGAACTGCGGCGGTGTGGCGTTCGACGTGGCCGGCGGCCAGGGTCGCTCCACGTTGATGGTGATCGACACGGAAGAGACGCAAATCGTCGGCACCGGTTCGTTCGACCTTGCTGCAGAGCGTTTCGACTTCCTTGTTGAGCCTAAGCCCAAGAACCCGGGCATCCTTTCACTACGGACGCCGGTGCGCGCCACAGGCTCATTCAAGAACCCGGAGTTTCAAATTGAAAAGGGGCCCCTACTTGCGCGCGCAGGTGGCGCGATTGCATTGGCTCTCACCGCTCCTCTCGCTGCGCTTCTCCCACTCATCGAGACGGGCCCCGGTGTTTCGACTGATTGCGGCAGAGTGAAACGCGAAGCTGGTTCCATGCCGAAATCTTCTCGTAAAAACAGATAACGTCATCTCTCGCCGGTGGCCACAACGTGCTGCCTCATCTGCATCATCCGCTACAAGGACGCCGAAGGACGTACGAATCTGCTTGCAGACAGGGATGCCGTAGACGGCACGCGCGGTGCCATCGGCAACGCGATCCCTCGGCGCGCAGCGCCGCCGATCAGCTGCGCAGCAGCGCCAGGGCGCCCGACCTGGCCACCGGATCAAAAGAGGCTCGCGCGAGCGCTGCTCGATGACATTTCGCGGTCTCGCGAAACTGTTGGGCGCGAAGCGCTGGCCTGCAGCGCTGGGCACGGCGGCGCGGTCTTGCCATCGCGCGGACGAAAAAAAGCCCGGCGCCCTGGATGGGTCGCCGGGCCTGTGCCCCTTACCCGCTTACTCGGGCTTCACCTTGCGGCGCAGCGGCGCTGGGAGCCAGCGGGTGCCTGCCAACTTCGCTTCTGCATGCGCCACGGCTTCGCCCTTCTTGAACGACGGCATCGCCTTCGCCGACTCGGCGCCGCAGGCCTCGGTCACTGCTTCGATGAGTTGAGCCTTGGAAACGCTGTTGAGGTACTTCGCCGGTGTCGGGGTCCACCAGTTCTGAACGGTACTTACAGTAAGTATTCGCTAGTCCATTGATTCCGCTCGACTTTTAGCTACTTACGATTCCGTGGAAATTTGTGTGTGAAAGCAAATGCACTTGAGAAAGAGAGAAGCCGACACACCCAGCACGCGATATCCACCTCTTGCTGCCGCATCGCTGGGAGCCGCCGGCCTAACAAGGCCGAACAGCGGCCGCCTCAAGCATGTTTTACTTGGCTGCTTGCATTCTGCGGCCTTCGTTGAACCTCAGTTCACTCGATCGAAGCAACAGCCAAGGTAGTACGCGCTGTCTCCGCCTTCTACGAAGGGAATGACGATCTCCTTGCCATCGTTGCGCCACGTGTCTCGTCTCTTGTAGCCGGCCAGGCGAATCTCGCTGAGGATTTCATCTTGATGCTGAATTCGGTAGGGGCAAACTGCGAATCCGATGCTGTTGAGCGTGTACATCGTCTGAAACTCATGGGCAGCCGTGATGTTCAGCATCACCCGGCGAGGCTTACGCGAAAGTGTTGCGAGTATTTGCGACATTCGGTACGGGAGGTACTGAAGGCTTCCCGACAAATACAGCACATCACAACCATCGGCTTGCCGAAAGTCTGTGCAGAACTTCAATTGCGCTGAAGCTTGACGCTCCTTGGCAAGCTGTTCGCCAGTCAACACCACACCTGGCACGTCACACACGGTCCAGCGCATGGACTCGGGATACTCAATGATCCGCTTGAAGGCGTAGTACTTGATTCCGACATGGCCGCCAAGATCGAAGATGCTTGTCATGCCTCGCGCGAAGGCGTCGGAGATCCAGTACACGGACGCGTAGTCCCAGCTGCAGACTTGGTGGCCGTACATCCCCCGAGCCGCTTCAGCGTTGTCATAGCCGACCGCTTTGCTTGGAGGCGCGTGCGCAACCGCATCATCAAAGCTATCGAACGAACCCATGAATAGGTTCTCGTTCACATTGTTCAGAAACTTCTGCTCGTATACCGCTTGCAATTTTTGGGCGTGCGTGAGCTTTGATCGAAAAATGTCCATCAACATCGCAATTTCCTTGGCTGGATGCGCAGAGCTGCGGCCTGCACATGGCGCAGGTCACGCAACATCGGCATCAAATGAGGTAGCGCCCCTTTCAGGCTGACGCAAGGAATGGCCGGTCAGGCAACCAACGCAACGAATGACCCGCGAGCAAGCACGCATGTCATCCCGCGTCGCGCCATGACCGGCTAAGCGCGATCCCTGAGTCGAGGGGGGCGCTTGAGACGTTCGAGATATGGAGCCGACGTCGGCTGAGCTAACCCAAGCGGAAGTTCAGCCTGCTGCAAAAGCGCTGGAAGCGAAAGATCCGCTAAACCTATGAATGCTGCGTGCACGCCGTCCGCCGCAATGTGCCCTTTCGATTCAGGCGACTGATCGACGGCGATGGTGCCGTCTTGGTGATGATGGTGGGCCTGCTTCTCCAAATGAAGAAGGGCATGGGCTTTCTCCCTGGCAGCTGGCGTTGCCCCTCCCTCGTGTGCATGGGCTGCGCCCAACGACACGAAAAGAAGAAGGAGGAACAACACAAAGGCCCGCATCACCATGTAACTGTAGGGTGCAGCGACGCACCTTGCAATACTTTGGCATTAGTTTTATTCGAGGGTGAGTTTCGCGGCCCGACGCCCCATCGCAGCGCTTCCCTCAATGCAGGTCGGACTCAGATGCTCGCCTACGGGAGCACCGGAACGCCGAAAGGCGCGCGCCATTGCAAGTGATCAAGCTGGGTCATGGCCTCTTCTCCCGAACGCGAGGCGAGGTGCGTGTTGTTCGCGGGGCTCGCGCGGCAGCCGCATCAACAGGTACGCCGCCGGGATCACGAACATCGACAGCAGCGGGGCCGTGATCATCCCGCCCACCATCGGCGCGGCGATGCGTTGCATCACCTCGGAGCCCGTTCCGGTCCCCCACATGATCGGGAACAGCCCCGCCAGGATGACCGCAACCGTCATGGCCTTCGGACGCACGCGCAGTACCGCGCCCTCGCGGATTGCATCCAGCAGGTCGGCGGTGCTCGTCTTACCCTGGGCAATGCGATCGTCCCAGGCATGTTTCAAGTACAGCAGCATGATCACGCCGAACTCCGCTGACACCCCCGCGAGCGCGATGAAGCCGACCGCGCCGGCGACGGACAGGTTGTAGCTGAGCAGGTAGAGCAACCAGATGCCCCCGACCAGCGCGAACGGCAGCGCAGCCATGATCAGCAGTGCTTCATCGAAGCGCTTGAAGGTCAGGTACAGCAGCACAAAGATGATCAGCAGCGTGAACGGCGCCACCATTTTCAGTTTCGCCGTGGCGCGCTCCAGGAACTCGAACTGACCGGACCACGACACCGCGTAGCCCGGGGGCAGCTTCACTTCCTTCGCAACCACGCGCTGCATGTCCTGCACCGCCGAACGCAGGTCCCGTCCGCGAATGTCCACGTATACCCAGCCCGACAGCCGCGCGTTCTCGCTGCGCAGCATCGGCGGCCCGTCGGTGACACGGATGTCCGCAACGTCGGAGAGCACCAGGCGCGTGCCGCGCTCGGTGACGATCGGAACGGCACGCAGCTGCTCCAGGGAGTCGCGGATCTCACGCGGGTAACGCACGTTGATCGGGAAACGCTGCAATCCTTCGACCATTTCGCCAATGTTCTCGCCACCTACCGCCGAAGCGATGACCGATTGCACATCTGCGATGTTCATGCCGAACCGCGCCGCCTCGTCGCGCTTGATGTTCACGTCCACGTAGCGGCCGCCGGTGAGCCGCTCGGCCAAGGCGCTCGACACGCCCGGCACGTCCTTGATCACGCTCTCGATCTCGCCGGTGATGCGGTCGACGGTGGCAAGATCGGTGCCCGCCACCTTCACGCCCACCGGGCTCTTGATGCCCGTGGCCAGCATGTCGATCCGGTTGCGGATCGGTGGGACCCAGATGTTGGTCAGGCCGGGCACCTTGACGATGCGGTCGAGCTCCTCAACCAGCTTGCCCTGCGTCATGCCGGCGCGCCACTGCTCGCGCGGCTTGAACTGGATGGTCGTTTCGAACATCTCCATCGGTGCCGGATCGGTCGCCGACTCCGCGCGCCCGGCCTTGCCGTAGACGCTCGCCACCTCGGGAACCGTCTTGATCAGCCGGTCGGTCTGCTGCAGCAGCTCGCCGGCCTTGCCCGTCGACAGGCCCGGCAGAGCCGAGGGCATGTAGAGCAGGTCGCCCTCGTCCAGGCGCGGCATGAACTCGCCGCCGATGTGCTGCAGCGGCCACAGGCTCAGCACCAGCACGACCACGGCGCCCGACAGCGTCAGTTTGGGCCAGCGCAGCACCGCATTCAGCAGTGGTTGATAGACCGCGATGAGGAGCCGGTTCAGCGGATTGGTCTTCTCATCGGGAATCCTGCCGCGGATCAGGTAGCCCATCAGCACCGGGATCAATGTCACCGAGAGTCCGGCTGCTGCCGCCATTGCGTAGGTCTTGGTGAAGGCCAGCGGCGAGAACATGCGTCCTTCTTGGGCCTCCAGCGTGAAGACCGGGATGAACGACAGCGTGATGATGAGCAGCGAGAAGAACAGCGCGGGGCCCACCTCGGCGGCCGAGTCCGCGATCACGCGCCAATGGGTCTCTCCGCGCAGCGTCTGGTCCGGGTGATCGTGCCTCCACTTCTCGATGTGCTTGTGGGCGTTCTCGATCATCACCACCGCTGCATCCACCATCGCGCCGATAGCGATCGCGATGCCACCGAGCGACATGATGTTGGCGTTGACGCCCTGGTAGCGCATCACGATGAAGGCCGCCAGGATGCCGATCGGCAGCGAGACGATCGCAACGAATGCGGAACGCAGATGGAACAGGAAGATGAAACACACCACCGCGACGACGATGAATTCCTCTAGCAGCTTGAAGCCCAGGTTGCGGACCGCTCGCTCGATCAGGTTGGACCGGTCGTAGGTCGGCACAATCTCCACCCCTTTGGGCAGGCTGGCCTGCAGGGTCTGGAGCTTTTCCTTGACGGCGGTGATGGTCTCCAGCGCATTCTTTCCCGAGCGCATCACGATCACGCCGCCGACGGCTTCGCCTTCACCATCGAGCTCGCCGATGCCGCGGCGCATCTCGGGCCCGACCTGGATGCGCGCCACGTCGCCCAGGCGCACCGACACACCGGCGTCGGTCGTCATCAGCGGGATCTTGCGGAAATCCTCCAGACCCTGGAGGTAGCCCGAGGCTCGCACCATGTATTCCGCCTCGCCGAGCTCGAGCACCGAGCCGCCGGTCTCCTGGTTGGCTTTCTGGATCGCCTCCACCACCTTGGTGTGCGGGATCCGGTAGGCGGCGAGCTTCTCGGGATCGAGCACGACCTGGTACTGGCGCACCATGCCGCCGATCGAGGCGACCTCGGCCACGTTGGGCACGGTCTTCAGTTCGTACTTGAGGAACCAGTCCTGCAAGGCGCGCAACTGTGAGGCGTCCTGTGTGCCGCCACGGTCGACCAAGGCGTACTGGTAGATCCACCCCACGCCGGTGGCATCGGGGCCGAGCGAGGCCTTCGCGCCGGCGGGCAGGCGCGACTGCACCTGGTTCAGGTATTCCAGCACCCGCGAGCGCGCCCAGTAGAGATCGGTCCCGTCCTCGAACAGCACGTAGACGAACGAGTCGCCGAAGAAGGAGTAGCCACGGACCGTCTTCGCCCCCGGCACCGACAGCATAGTCGTGGTGAGGGGGTAAGTGATCTGGTTCTCGACAATGCGCGGCGCCTGGCCCGGGTAGCTCGTGCGGATGATGACCTGCACGTCCGAGAGGTCGGGCAGCGCGTCCAGCGGCGTGCGCAGGACGGAATACACGCCCCAGGCGCTGAGTATCACCGTGGCCAGCAGCACGAGGAAGCGGTTGGCGATGGACCACCGAATCAGCTTGGCGATCATGGCTTGCTTCCCGGGGTTGCGGGCGCAGCTGGCGTAGCGACTGGAGGGGCCTTGGAGTCCGCAGAGGTGCCTGCCATGGGAGCCGTTGCCATGGGTGTCACCCGGGTGAGCTGCGGCAGGTCGTCCGTGTCGATGAAGAACTCGAAGCTCGCGCGGTCGCCGGGCTTCAGGCTGCCTGGCGCGCCGCCGGGCGGCAGCTTGAACTCCATGGTCATCGCGCCCCACTTCATTTTCGGGATTGGTTCATGCGAGAAGGTCATCGCATCCTTGGTGATACTTTCCACCTTGCCTTCGCCCACATGCCTTGGCGCCGCAGCAACCGGCATTGCAGGGGTGGCCGTCGCAGGCGCTGCCGTAGTGGGCACGGCGTTCAGGCGTGCCTCGACCCCCTTGAGGCTGGCCTCGGAGTCGATCAGGAACTGCGAGGACGCCACGACGCGCTGGCCGGCCTGCAATCCGCGCTTGATCTCGGTCTGGCCGCCGCTTTCGAGGCCGATCTCGACGTCGACCGGTCGGAATCGGCCGTTGTCCTCCGCCAGCATGACGACCGAGCGCTTGCCGGTCTGGATGACGGCCTCGGTCGGGATCAGCAGCGCCTTGTCGGCACGCACGTCCGTGAACTGCATCGACACGAACATGCCGGGTACGAGCCTGCCGGTCGGATTGGCCAGTTCCACACGTGCCTTCAGGGTGCGCGTCGCCGGATTCACATCGGGAAGAAGGGCCTGCACCTTGCCATCGAAGGTCTCGCCGGGCGCGGCGGGCGTCCTGGCCTGCACCCTGGCGCCGGGGCGCACCAGCGCCGACTGGCTTTCGGGCACTTCGGCGTTGGCCCAGACGGTGGCCAGACCGTTGATGCGAAACAGCGTGGTGCCGGCGCTCACCGTCATGCCTTCGCGCGCGGCAAGTTCCGTGACGACGCCACCGATGGGCGCGACCAGCGTGATGCGAGGCTGGGTGCGGCCGCTGCGCGCGACGAGTTCGATCTGCCCATCGTTCATGCCGACCTGGCGCATACGTTGACGCGCACCGTCGACCAGCGGGGCCAGGTCGGTGCCGCGCATGCGCTGCACCGACAGGAACTCTTCCTGCGCCGCGATCCATTCCGGGACATAGAGCTCAGCCAGCGCTTGGCCTTTTTTCACCTGGTCCAGCGTGGCGCGCACGTTCAGGTGTTCGACATACCCGGTCGCCCGGGCCTGCACGATGACCTGGTCGCGCTCGTTGAAGGCGATGCTGCCGACCGTGGCCACCTGCGGCGACACGGTGCCCTCGGACACCACAGCGGTTCGCACGCCCAGGTTCTGCTGCACGCGCGCACTCACCGTCACACTGTTCTGGTCGCCGTCGCCACCCGCGTAGACGGGCGACATCATCATGTCCATGAAGGGCGATTTGGCGGGCTTGTCGAACCTGTTCCCCGGCACCATGGGGTCGTGGTAATAGAGGATCTTCTTGCCGTTGGCCGGGTCGGTGTCGCCGGCCTTCAGGCCCGCTGCGATGTGGCGCCGCGTCGCGTTTTCGCCGATTTCGTTGGGAGAGGCTGCAGGAGCAGCCGTTGTGCTCGCTGACGGTGTGGCCATCGACGAAGTGCCCCCGGAGGAGGCGGACGATGGTCCCAGGCTCCTGCCGCGCTGTACCCCGAAGGTGTAAGCACCGAAGGCTGCCGCAGCGAGGACTGCTGTCGCGATCAGTCCAAGGAAGAGAGGTCTTGTTATCATTTCTGCGGCTCCTTGGTCTCGCCCGCGGCCGCAGACGGGCCGGTATCGATCGCTGGATGGGTGGCGGGGATCAGGAACTCGAGTTGGGCCCAGAGCGCAGCGGTCTCCATCTCGAGGCGAAGGCGTTCCAGGCGCGTGTCGATCTCCATGCGTCGTGTCTCGAGTGCGGCGCTCAAAGTGCCCGCACCGCCGCGATAGGCAGCCAGCACCGCTTGCGTGCGTTCAGCGGCGAGCGGGATGAGCGAGCTGTCGTACAGGGCGAGCCGTTTGCGGTTGCTCTGCCACTGCTGCAACCATGAGAGAGCCTCGGCGGCACTCTCTCGCGTCGCTTCCTCACGCTGGGCCTGCAGTTGTTCGACCGCCGCCAGCTTGGCCGCGAGTTCCCGATCCTGGCGATTCTTCTGGTCCAACTGCAGTGGGATCGACAGGTTCAGCGACACCATGTTCGAGTAGGCCGCCCCCCGCTGGCTGTACATCAGTTCCACACTCCAGTCGGAGCGCTTGTTGCTTTGCGCGACGTCGGCTTCCGCGCGCGCCACCGCTTCCTGTCGCGCCATAAGCGCGATCGGCGGGTGCTCACCGATCTGGGTCTCCAGATTGCGGGCGTCCAGGCGCACGGAGCCCAGTTCCGGGAGCACCATCGAGGGTTGGGGGGTGCCCGGCCCGACCCAGCGCGCCAAACGCGTCTGGGCCGTGGCGATCTGGCGCTCCTGCGCAAGGATGCGGTCGTCCAGTTGCGCCAACGCGGAGCGCGCCGTGAACACATCGGCCTGTGTGCCGCGGCCACCGCGGTAGGCGGCGTCGGCGCCCTCGATCTGCAGGTTCAGCTCTGCACGTTGGGTTTGCAGCAGTTCTCGCATCCGCCCCTGGTAATAGCGATCAAGCCAAGCGGTCGCGGTGTCGCGCCGCAGGTTGGCCAAGGCTACGGCGCGGCCCGTTTCGGCGACCTCGGCTTCTCGGTCAAAGCGCGCCGCGCGGGCCTGGCGCTTGTCGGAACGGGTGAATTCCTGCATCACGCCGATCGAGCGCATCGTCATGAAGTCGCGCGTGAGGCTGAAGCGGTCGCTTCCGTTGACAGGCAGATTGCTGATGCCGGCCTTGAGCACGGGATCGGGCAGTTGCCCGGCGGCCACGGCCATGGCGCGTGCGGCACCTGCGGCCGAGTCCTGTGCGACGAGCTGTCGCGAGCGCTCCTCCGCTAATCGCATTGCAGCGTCGAGTGAAAGCGTCTGTTGTGCGTGGGCACTCAGGCCGAAGGCACTCGCGCTCAGCGCCAGCGCCAGCGCCACGACCCAGAGGCTAGTGGGACGGAAAAAGTGGCGCGCGGATCGAGCGATCGGCGCAGCCGGAAAGGCAATGGTGAACATGAGATCTCCTGACAAACCTGCGAGTAGGTTGTCGGGCCGCGCCGCTGCGCCCGAGCACAACTCGGCGAACACGGCAAGGCACGACCGACGCGCTGCACCGACCAGCAACAGGCCGTCGGCGCAAGTTCGGTCAGGCGATCAAGTTCGGTAGACGCAGTGCAGGATGGCGTGTGGCGGCGATGCCGCAACCAGTGCACTCAGAGAGGCCGCCGCAGGACGCGGAGGTGACGCCGTCTCAGGCGCCCAGGGGGTCATGGGGTAGAGGGCCGACAGCAACACCGCAGGGACCGTCAGCGTGGAAGCATGGTCGCTCTGCTGTCCGTACTTGCAGTGCTCGGCACACAGATTGCTGGAAGCCGTGTCTGTCGCGCCGATCATGTCCGCACAGGGTGATCCTTGCATGGTTGGGCCACTGGCATCGTCTGTTGCAGCGACAACATCTTGCGCCATCGACATGGACATCGCGGTGGCCGAGCTGCCCGCCAGAGTTGAGGAGAGCGCGGGGCAAGCGTAGGCGGCGATCGCCAACTGCGAGAGCAGCAGCATGCCGATCAGGCCACGGGCCAAGATCCGCACGAGTCCACGCGTCATCGCTGCGCCACTGGCAACGCCAGCACAAGCACGCGCCCAACGCATGGTGCGCTGGCGAGCCGTGTGAGGAGGGTTGCGGTGATGGCCATCGAAGGACGCTTAGAAAGCTGCTGATGGAGTCCGTGCTTGCGAAGTGGTTCCGCGAATTTTAGGCCTGTCGCTCAGTAAAAGAGGTAGGCCGCGGCGACATGTGCGGCTTGCGGTGGACTATAGCGCCGTGTATAGCGCCGTGGTCGACGCTCAAATGCCCAGGCCGCCGACTATGTCCGGCGGCCCCTTACATCAGCGGCGCACGGTCGTGGGAGCGTCTGGCAGGGCATCCTGTTGCGTGAGGCGCTGCGCCGGTGCGCCGAGCGCCGGGCCGCTGCTCAGACGGGCGTACTCAGCGGCGGCTTGCCGGTAGGCGGGTCGGGTCGTGTCCGCACCCGCTTCGCCGTTCGTGGCTGCGGCCAGACCCGAGCGCATCCAGGCTAGCGTGTCCGCCTGGACGACCGCGCGGGAGTTGGATGACACGCTCACGACGGCGCGTGGATTGCCCTCGGGATAGCCTTGATCGGGGGCGTTCTGCAGCCAGCGCTGCGTGTCCGAGGCAACCGCTGCGCGGCTGGTGCTCGACGTCAGGGGCACCGGGCGGGGATCACCTTCGGCATAGTTGCCGGCCAGTGCGGGGCCAGCGATCGCGCCGAGCAGTGCGGCCAGCGTCAGGGAGGTCTTGAGGGAAGTCTTCATGTTCGATCCTTTGGCAATGAGAGGGTTTGCATTTCCGGAGGTGAGAAAGTGCCGAGTAGCTCCGTGGGTTTTTCTCTTTCCGATGCATCAACTCTAGGCCGCTGGTCAGCGAGTTTTCGCACACCCAGATTACTGTTTTGTCATCTGCAGAGTGCGCTATTTCGACACGGCTGCAGACGTTGCCGGTGGGCGTAGCGGGCACGGGCTGGGCGCCGCAACTTTCTCAACACAAGCGCGTTAAGACGCTCGAGCGCTCTGACCGGTGCGGCCGCCGAACACAATTTGAATCCAAGAAGGGCTGGCCAGCATGATGTGCACCAAACCCATACGTAGACATCATCAAGACTCCAAACGACGCACCCGGCGGTGCCATGATTCCGCGCTCAAGGCCGAAGTCCGGGCCGAACATGCTCAGTCCAAGACTTCAGCGGCCGCCATGGCGCTGGGCCATGACTTGAACGCGAACTTGGTGCGCATGTGGCGTCAGCTGGCCGCTGCGCCGTCAGCATGCTAAACGACTGAAAAATACAACCTTTAGACGAGCATTGGAACCTGCCACTCACCTTGATGAAGATGCACGACCTTCCAAGGCAACTCAGGGTCACCACCCTGAAGCATCAGATTGAAACCGGTCGCAAGCTGTCCTCCTTCGTCTTGATGGTTTGGCTGAGGATGTTGAAAGCTGAATCCCGACTCCCGTTGAGTTAAAAGGGCATCGAAAGAGTTTGCCGCTTGAGAAAGAGCAAAGGGCCGCCACTGATTTCCAAAGAAAATCAAACCCCCAAACGTGTACCGAAAGCCACCTACTTCCTTGAACATTAGCGTTTCAAAGCCAAGCAAAACGCCCTCGGGATACTGCGCAGACAAAGATGCTTTCGCCTCTTGAACCAAAGCGTCACTGTCATCTCCAGGAAAATAAGCGATTGGAGCGAACACTAACGGAATTTCGCGCTGCAGGCGATCTGACCAAGTGTATAGTCCGGAACCCAAAAGATTCGAGAGGCCGCTCAGTTCATTTAATTTCCAACCAAGAGATTCCAGCAAGCCTTCCCAAGCTCTAAGCAGTCGATTATCTTGAAATGCGCCATGCGAGCGAATTTCAGTCAGATAGTCAGAAACATTGTCAACGCCAGCCACCTCCTTGACATACGCCTCCAGCTGTTCGAAAGATCCAGGTCCGTCCTCATCTGGCGGCAGCCCATAGCTAAGTTGCACTAAGCGATTGCTACTGGCGTTGACAATGAGCTCGATTTGGAATCTTGCAAAACTGCTTACAAGAGAACTGCTCAAACAAAAAACCGAAACCGCACCAGAATGAAAATCTAATCGCGCATTAATGGCCAACCAAAAACTCACGTCCTGATGCTGCATTTTCGCCATAGAGAATTCGTGCAATTTAAAGAAACCCTCCAATTTTTCAACGAATTGAAAGACATTTCCACTGTAAACAGTCAAGGCAAAACCGGATCGCCGGTTCGGACGTCCCCACGGCTTTTTCTCGCCCTGAAGCCAAACGTAGTCCGCCTCAAGCCCTCCATCCGTCAAAGCAGTTTTCGGGTCGAATTTTCCGGAGACGGTCAGTACAGCATGAATTGGATCACGGGCAGAGCAGATCATCATCTTCCTTCATTCGCCAATGTGGCCTTAGGGTGAATGCATTAAATCAATGACACACTTACTTTGAACCTGGTTAAATTAGGTCTTGACGTAAGCGTTGAAACATGAATTGACATGCGCGGTAGTCGACTTACGCAAGGATCGCTGGCCGCACGCGTCGTCCAGATGAGTAGCGCAGCGAAAAATGTCTATCTGCCTTCTGACCTCATGGAGAAGCTGATTTCATTGACGCCAGATCGAGAGGTAGCGCGGGTCTGACCTCCATGCATTCGCGCGATCGCGGCCACTATCGCCAGGCCAAGCCCATGGTGCTCCGACGAATCGGTGCGAGACCGCTCTGCCCGAAAGAATCTCTTGAAAAGATTGGGTAGCATGTCGGCGGCGACCGGTTCGCCCCGGTTGGCAACTTTGACCCAAATGCCGTCGGGCTGCGTGTCGATCACGATCGCGATCGTGGAGCCAGCCTTCGCATACCGGCTAGCGTTGCTCAGCAGGTTAGACAATGCCCGACGCACCAGCGCGGCGTCGATGCCAATGCTCGCATCGCCGCTGACATGCACCTTCAATCCCGCGTCTTCCAACGTGGCCTCGTGAAAATCCAGCACCGTACGAACTTGATCGGCCAAGCTGACCGGGGCCGACCGACGCGCGACGGTACCTCGGTCCGCCTTGGACAAAAAGAGCATGTCGATCACAATCGCAGAAACGCGCCTTGCCTCTTCCAGCGCTGACAACAAAGCATCCCGCAGTTCCTCGGCCGATCTCGGCCGCGCCAGCTCGACCTCTACCATTCCGATCAGGTTAGCCAGCGGCGTGCGAAGTTCGTGCGCAACGTCCGCATTGAACGATTCCAGCTGCTGATAGGCCTGTTCGGCACGATCGAGCACTGCGTTGAATTGCGTTACCCATGGCGTGATCTCAGATGCATAGGGCGCGGGATCGATGCGCCGCCCCGGATGTGCCGGCCCCGTGGCCGCAGTTTGTTGAACGAGCTTCTGTAGCGGCTTCAGCCCTCGACGCACTAGAAGCGTCCCAGTCAGTGAGATGATTCCGGAGCCTAGAAAGGTTGCACCGACGAGGGTCCAGGCGAGCCGCGCCAACAGCCGGGAATCCTCCTGGACATCGATACCAAGTTGCAGGTGCATGGCTGCATCACCTGATCGCATCTGCGATTCCTGCGTGGACATCCAGAGCCAGCGCGCGGACGTCCGGGAAGGCGTGGATGAGTAGATGATTTCGTTGCCGAGGCGCAGCACCAGACTGATTTCCGCGTGGGTCGAGAAGAAGTCGTCCAGTTTGTGGCGCAGTTCGTCGCGCCCTGCGTCATCGCGCGACTCCTGAATCAGATGCTTGATCAACTCGGACTGACGCTCGAACTCACTGGCCTGCTTGACCTGAAAGCTCCAAGCGGTGACGGCATAGATCGCCACGCACACAAGGCTCAGACCAATCAATGCCTGAGCCGCAAACCAGCGAGACAGGGCGGCTTGGATGGAGCCTGTGCTTTGTGGAGACGCGATGGTTGCGACGTTGGCTGTTCCGTCAGTCGCGTTGCGGCTGACGGTGCCGGAAGGCTCGATAGTTTTCGCGGGGCTCACGGAGCGCTGTCCTGCCGACTCTCAAGCACGTACCCCATGCCGCGTACTGTGTGCAGCAGCTTCTCCTCGAAAGGATCGTCGATCTTGCTGCGCAGCCGCCGGATGGCCACCTCCACCAGGTTGGTGTCGCTGTCGAAGTTCATGTCCCACACCTGCTCGGCCAGCTGCGTGCGCGACAGCACATTGCCCTGGCGGCGCATGAGCAAGCTCAACAATGCGAATTCCTTGGCGGTCAGCTCGAGACGGTGCCCGTTGCGCGTCGCCTTGCGCGCCACCACATCGAGGTTCAGGTCCCTGAGCGCGTAGTTGGACACCTCATGGAGCTTGCCGCGGCGCAGAAGCGCCTGGATTCGGGCAAGCAATTCGGAGAAGGCGAATGGCTTGGCGAGGTAGTCGTCCGCGCCGCTTTGGAGCCCGCGCACCCGGTCGGTTACTTCGTCTCGGGCCGTGAGCATCAGCACTGGCATCGACTTGGTTTTACGCACTGCCTCCAGCACGGCAAATCCGTCGACGCCCGGCAGCATGACATCCAGCACCACCAGATCGTAGTCGCCATCGAGCGCAAGGGCGCGACCTTCGGGACCGGAGCGTGCCAGGTCGACCACGAAGCCACTCTCGGTGAGGCCCTTGACGAGGTAATCGCCCAGCTTTTGTTCGTCTTCGATGACCAGTATTCGCATCGGCTGATGGTACGGCGCGAGGTAGTGCACCTGGATTACTTCTTTGTAATCCAGGTGGAGGGCGATTGGCGGACTCTCTTCCTAGAGTGCCCACATGCCGGTCTACAGGCTGGCATCGCCGGCTTGGTTGCCAGTCCGGTGAGCCAGTGCAGCTCGCGACGTTGAGCAAACCATTGAAGGAGACCCATCATGAAGAATCGTCAAATCCTCTCGTTCGCACTCGCCGTCGGCGTGGGGGGTGCATTCGTCGCGCCGTTTGCGGCCTATGCCGAAGCCCCGTCTCATTTCGCACCGAACGAGGCCGGCGTGGTCTATCACCCGGCCGATGCCGGGCGCGCCAAAACCGAAGCCGAGGCGGCAGCCGACTTGGCCGCAGCACGCGCCAAGCCCGAATGGGCAGGCATGCTGCGCTGGGGATCGCTCGCCTCCACGCCGAAAGTGGGACCGAGCAAGACGCGCGCGGAAGTGGTGGCCGAACTGGAAGCCGCGCAGAAGCAACCCAACTGGGATGCCGCTGCAAGGCTGGGCGCGCCCTTGACGGCGCCCAAGGTGGATACCAGTAAGGTACGCGCACAGGCTCAACCCTGAGCGAGACGCGTAGAACTGGATATACGCACAGGCCACCTGACACCCCCCCCACTTAGAATTCGCTGCATGTACCGGGTTCGCCTGTTCGTTCTTTGGATAGTGATGTTCGCCGTGCCCCTTCAGGGGTACGCGGCGGCAGCCATGGTCTTTTGCGAACCCGGGCACGCCGGCGCTGTGGCCGAAATGTCCGTCGAACTGCCCGGAATGCACGACCATGCCCAACATCCGCATGCGGACGGGCACAGCGACCATCAGCATGAGACGGCGCAGGCAGCCAAGCCACCCGCAAAGGACGGCACCGCCAAGACCGCGAGTGCGGAGCCTGACGCGATACACAAATGTGGCACCTGTGGCGCATGCCACGCCACGGCGCTGACCAACACGCTGGAACTCGCTGTTCTCCACGACCTCCCACACGCCGATCTGGCGGAGCCGGCCATCACGATGGCCACGCTCACGCCGCGCGTTCTCGACAAGCCTCCTCGCACTTAACGCGTTCGTGCGCTTGTGACCCACGTCACAGGCTGCCGCGAACGCTCATGCATCGCCTGCGTCATGCCTTTTCGGGCAGCACTGACGTACTCCGTTCATGAACTTGCGAGGACTCCATGTTCCATTCATCGCTGGCCCGTTGGCTGGCTGTTCTTCCCGCCATAGCGGCACTGGTCGCCGTGGCCCAGCCTGCGTCCACGCCGGCCACCGCGCCTGCGCCTTCTCACGCCGCCGCAACTGCGGCACCGCCGCAGGTCCTGACCTACAAATCCGCGCTCGACGGCTATCAACTCTTTGCTGCCGAAAAGCCCATTCCCTGGAAAGAGGCCAACGAGACGGTCTACCGCCGCGGCGGCTGGCAGGCCTACGCCAAGGAAGCATCGGGTACTGGCGCGGCCGAGGCCGAATCGCCCAAGAGCGGTACCGCTGCACCTGCCGCGCAACCTGGTCACTCGATGTCGATGCCCGGAATGTCAGGCATGCCTGAGAAAAAGGAGAAGCCATGAAGCGCGCTTTGCGTTTGACGGCCATTGCCGTCGCAGCCGCTTTCCTGGCCGGGTGTGCCTCGGTCGGTATCGACGACGCCTTGAAGGACACGAACACCAACGCGCAGCAGTTCACCGGCGGCAAGCTCGAGTTGAGCCGCACCCAGGAGCAGCGTGATCGCCGCGCGGCGCTGACGCAGGAACTACTGGCCAAGCCGCTGTCGCAGAACGACGCCGTGCAGCTCGCGCTAGCCAACAGCCCGTCCGTCCAGGCCCTGATTGCCCAGAGCTGGGGCGACATTGCCGCAGCCAACCAGGCCAGCCGGCTGCCCAATCCGATTTTTGCGTTCGAGCGAATGCGCATGAACAGCGAGCTCGAGCTCGGACGCCTGCTGTCTTTCGGACTGGTGGACCTCATCCTGCTGCCGCAGCGCTTATCGATCTCCAAGAGCCGGGCCAACCAGGCGAAGGTCCAGTTGACCGGCGCCGTGGTCGACCAGGTCACACAGGTCAAGCAGGCCTGGGTTCGGGCGGTCGCTGCACAGCAGTCGCTGCAGTACGCCGAGCAGGTCAACAAGTCGGCCCAGGCCAGCGCCGAGCTCGCGCGCCGGATGCAACTCATCGGAAATTTCAGCAAGCTTCAGCGCGCACGCCAACAGGTGTTCTACGCGGACGCGACGACCCAGCTGGCCTCGGCACAGCACGCGACCACCGCTGCGCGAGAGGAGTTGGTTCGTGCCCTGGGGCTGAACGATGAGCAGGCCGCCAAGTTAGCCCTGCCTGAACGTCTGCCCGACCTGCCCAAGGCCCCTCGCGAAGCGAAGGAAGTCGCGGGCACCGCGACCGAGCAGCGCCTCGATGTTCAGCTCGCACGCACTCAGCTGGACGTGGCGGGAAGATCGCAAGGCCTCAACCTGCTGTCGACTTTCATCGATGTCGAAGTGGGTGGTCGTCGCGACACGGTGTTCGACAACGCGGAAGGTACCAAGAGCACACGACGTGGCTTCGAACTCGACATCCGACTGCCGCTGTTCGACTGGGGTTCGGCGCAACGCGACGCGCTGAACGCGCAGTCGCTGGCCGCGGCCAACCGCTATGACGCCACCGTGCGCGGCGCCTCCTCGCAGCTGCGTGAAGGCTACTCGGCTTACCGCACGGCTTACGACATCGCGCGGCACTACCGCGACGAAATCGTTCCCCTGCGTCAGGCCATGGCCGACGAGAACGTGCTTCGCTACAACGGCATGCTGATCGGCGTCTTCGAGTTGCTGGCCGAAGCGCGCGACCAGATCTCCAGCGTGACCAACGCCATCAATGCCCAGCAGCAGTTCTGGCTGGCTGATGCCGCCCTCGCGGCATCAGTGATGGGAAAACCCACTTCCATGGGTGCTTCGACGGCCAGTTCGGGTGGCGAAGGCGCCGTCGCTGGCGCCGCCCACTAAGCCAGCACTTGAGCTCTCCAACCGATTTGAACGCCATGAAAAACAGACGCAATTTCCTGAGCGGTGCGGGTGCCATCACCGGCGCCATTGCCGCGGCCAGTGTGAGCAAGGTGGCGATGGCCGCCTTGCCCGAGCCTGTGCTCCAGACGACACCCAACACCATGCCGCCGCTGATGCCATCGAGCGGACGCCCCTACAACCCCGTAGTCACCCTCAATGGCTGGACCCTGCCCTGGCGCATGAACAACGGAGTCAAGGAGTTCCACCTCGTCGCCGAGCCCGTAGTGCGAGAAATGGCGCCGGGCTTCAAGGCCAACTTATGGGGCTACAACGGCCAGTCACCCGGGCCCACCATCGAAGTGGTGGAAGGCGACCGCGTGCGGATCTTCGTGACCAACAAGCTGCCAGAGCACACGAGCGTGCACTGGCACGGCCAGCGCCTGCCCAACGGCATGGACGGCGTCGTGGGCCTGAATCAGCCGCCAATCCGCCCGGGCAAGACCTTCGTCTACGAATTCGTGGCGCGCCGCCCTGGCACCTTCATGTACCACCCGCACGCGGACGAGATGACGCAGATGGCGATGGGAATGATGGGCTTCTGGGTGACACATCCGAAGGCCGAGCATCCGCTGATCGAGAAGGTGGACCGCGACTTCGTGTTTCTGCTCAACGCCTATGACGTCGAGCCTGGCAGCGCCACACCCAAGATCATGACGATGCTGGACTTCAACCTCTGGTCCTGGAACAGCCGGATCTTCCCTGGTATCGACTCGCTCAACGTCCGGCTCAACGACAAGGTGCGCATCCGCATCGGCAACCTGACGATGACGAACCACCCGATGCATTTGCACGGGCACGAGTTCCTGGTCACGGGGACCGACGGCGGCCCGACGCCCAAGTCTGCGCGCCAGTACGAGGTGACCACCGACTTGGCGGTCGGCCAGATGCGTCAAATCGAGTTTCTGGCCGACGAAGAAGGCGACTGGGCCTTCCACTGCCACAAGAGTCACCACACGATGAACGCAATGGGCCACGACGTGCCGACCATGATCGGCCTGGACCACAAGGACGTCGCGAAGCAAATCTCGAACCTGGTGCCGGACTACATGGTCATGGGCGAGCGCGGCATGGCCGACATGGCCGAGATGGAAATGCCGATCCCCGATAACACCGCGCGAATGATGACGGGCGAAGGTCCGTTCGGTTCAGTCGAGATGGGCGGCATGTTCAGCGTCGTCAAGGTGCGCAAAAACCAAAAGGCTGGCGACTACGCCAACCCCGGCTGGTTCAAGCACCCCAAGGGCACCGTCGCCTACGAACTGGACGGCCCGGCGCCCGAGACCTCGCGCCAGCGCGACGCCGGGGCGGCCGCGATGCCCGCTCAGAACATGCCCGCCAGGGACATCGAAGTTCAGATTCGCAAGCCCCCCAGCGGTCATTCCGGCCACTGACATTTCTCCGTTCCTTTTTCCGATCCTCCAACTCCCAAAGGAAAACCATGAAACACACCTTCCGCAACACCGCACTCGCAGCGCTGGTCGCTCTGGCAACCGCGGGCGCCTCCGCTTCGGGTACTCATGCCGGTGGCCATGACGCCGATGCCGCGATCGGCAAGCCTGGCGTGGCGACCAAGGCCACCCGCACGATCAAAGTCGACATGACCGACAGCATGCGCTTCACTCCCGCCGACCTCAGCGTGAAGCAGGGAGAGACCGTGCGCTTCGTCGTCAAGAACTCCGGCCAACTGAAGCACGAACTCGTGATCGGGACCGAGAAGGAGCTCAAGGAGCACTACGAAGTCATGAAGAAGAACCCGGAGATGGAGCACTCGGACCCGAACATGGTGACGCTCGCCGCAGGCAAGAGCGGCGAGATCGTCTGGCAATTCACCAAGGCCGGCAAGGTCGACTTCGCATGCCTGCAGCCCGGCCACTACGACATGGGCATGAAGGGCGCCGTGAACGTGACCAAGACCGGCAAGTAAGTGAGACGCTCCCGATGCGGGCCTCCCTCGAGTCGTGTCGGGACTCCAAATTCATTCATCTCCAAGGAGACTCTCATGTCGAACATTCGCATCGCACTCTTGGCATTCGTTGCCGCACTCTCGTTTGCTGGCGCGGCCAGCGCGCAGCCATCCAAATCCATGACCGACATGCCGGGCATGAGCGAGAAAACGCCAGTGGCCGGTGGCGCGGATGCGGCCTCGGAATTCAGCGAAGGCGAGATCCGCAAGGTCGACAAGGACAACAAGAAGCTCACGATCAAGCACGGTCCGCTCAAGAACCTCGATATGCCTGGCATGACGATGGTGTTCGGGGTCAAGGATGACGCCATGCTCGACAAGGTGGAGACCGGCGCCAAGGTCCGATTTCAGGCGGAAAAGATTGACGGCAAGATCGTTGTCACGAAGATCGAAGCCGCACGCTGAGCCGGGGTGGTCTGCCGGCGAGCCAGCTTCCTCCAGCACGCGGAAGCTGTCGGAAACTTGCAGCCATGACCGGGTTGACGTCCGACAGACGCCTGCTCGCGGCTTCGGCACTCTCCCGACAGGTCGGGTGACTTCTCAGTCGACATCGATCTCGCCGTCATATCGATCCGCGCCAAGCGGTTGTGCAAAGGTCTTTTCATATACACGCGACCCGTCGGGTCGCGCAAGCCGGGGCGATTCCATCGTCCCTCTCTGCCGATCGCCGGCCACTACGTAAAAGGAGACAACCATGTCACATGAAACCGACTCTGCGTGCATCGAGGCTTGCAATGAGTGTGCCGCCGCGTGCAATCGCTGCGCGGCGGCCTGCTTGAAAGAAGACAACGTCAAGATGATGTCCCGGTGCATCGCGCTGGACATGGATTGCGCGGAGATCTGTCAGTTCGCAGCCGCCGCGATCGCCCGCGGCAGCGAGTGGGCAACAGATATTTGCAAACTGTGCGCAGACATCTGCGAAGCCTGTGCGGAGGAGTGCGAGAAGCACAAGGCCCCGCACTGCCAGGCCTGCGCCAAGGCCTGTCGTGCCTGCGCGGTTGCGTGCCTTGAAATGACTCATTGATTTCACACTCACCAAGGAAAAACCATGAACGCCATAACTTTCAAGACCGTGGCGAGCGCCTGTGCGCTCGCAGCCTTTGCGCTGACCGCGGCGGCGCAAACGCAAACCCCCACTTCACCGACGCCAACGGGAATGTCTCCCGCACAAATGCAGAAGGGCGGCGGATCGGATGAGATGAAAAAGTCCATGATGAGTGGCATGGACGGCATGCAGAAGATGCAGATGTCGGGCGACACCGACAAGGACTTCGCGATGCTGATGAAGATGCATCACCAGCAGGCACTTGAGATGGCCAAGCCGGAGATCACGCACGGAGAATCGCCGGAGCTCAAAGCGATGGCGCGCAAGATCATCAAGGATCAAACCAAGGAAATCGCGCAACTAGATGCATGGATGAAAAAGAACCCCTGAGCGGTAAAACGCTTCGTGCGAGGCACGCTCACATTGATACCCAGGGCTCTCCCGGTCCGCATGGCGCAAGGTGACCGGCGGCAGCATTGTGCTGCGCCGGAACCCACACATACGGGATCACTAGGTTCATTCCCATCGACTACTTCCTGGCCGCCTGGTTCGCTCGACGGGTTACGTTGCTTGGACCAGTTGAGGAACAACCCTGAGCCTGCGGTGATGAAGTGGGGCTCTTCCTCGCACCCTGTATCTGGGTCCCGTGGGCCTGCTGCTCGACGTGATGACGGACAAGGAGCCTGCCCGTGGAGAGCATAAGGTGTTCGTCAAGCCGCTTCGGAAATAGGGTGTGGACTGATCGTGAAATACATCATGGGTTCCGCTTCAGGCCTTTTCATCTTTTAGCCGCTCTGCATGAAAAACACGTTGGGCGGCACCTACTGGGGGAATGTCAAGAAGTCATTCGCGCCCGAGTCCATTAGCATGAACGCGATGATGGCAGGCGTGGCCCACCTGATGGCACTGCTGATGGGGAAATCTGCGAGATCCGCTTGACCTTCACATTATGTGAAGCCTGACACTTGAATCACTTTCAGACAAGGAGTCCTCATGCATGAATTTGTCATCCAGTCGATGTCCTGTGGCGGCTGCGCAAGCCGGATCGCCCAGGCGGTTAAGAACTTGGACGCCAAGGCGAAGATCGAGGTTGACCTGCCGACCAAGACGGTGCGCATCGACAGCACCGAGGATCGTGCGTCCGTGACTGCGGCCCTGATGGAAGCAGGCTACCCGCCAAAGTGATCCGGCACGCACGTGGCCTCGGCCTACATCGGCTGATGCTGTGTCGTGCGGACCAGTGTGCACTGGATGGGGGCCTGCCGGAGGTGCGCACAACCAAATTTCGTTGGAGAGCTCGAATGAACCCTACGCCTCACAACCCGCATGAGCCCCACGAGGGGCATCATGGCGCGCACCCGCACAGCGCTGGAGGACCTTCCCATGACACCGATGCGGTTCTGAAGGATCCCGTTTGCGGGATGACGGTCACTGCGCAGTCGCCGCACGTCTTGCAGAACGGCGGCAAGCCGGTCTATTTCTGCAGCGCGGGTTGCAAGGCCAAGTTCGCAGCCGACCCGGCAAAGTACGGTGCACCGCCGACAGTCGCGCTCGCGCCTGTAGGTCCCGCGCAGCCTGCCCCCGCGGGCGCGATCTACACCTGCCCCATGCACCCGGAGGTCCGCCAGGACCATCCGGGCAATTGCCCCAAGTGCGGCATGACGCTGGAACCCGAGATGCCGACCCTCGACGAGGGAGAGGATCCCGAGCTCAAAGACTTCAAGCGACGCTTCATCTGGACCTTGCCGCTCACCGTCATCGTGACGGTGCTGGCGATGGCCGGCCACCGTTTGCAGTGGTTCGAGATGGGCACGCAGAGCTGGATCGAACTCGTGCTCACCATGCCGATCGTGCTCTGGGCCGGTTGGCCGTTCTTCAAACGCGCGGTGCAATCCGTGGCGAATCGCAGCCCGAACATGTGGACCCTGATCGGTCTCGGAACCGCCGCGGCCTTTGTCTACAGCGTCGTGGCCACAGTGGCCCCCGGGGTGTTTCCCGCGTCGTTCGTGTCGATGGGGCGTGTCTCGGTCTACTTCGAGGCCGCCGCGGTGATCATTTCTCTCACCCTGCTGGGCCAGATCCTCGAACTCAAGGCACGTTCGCAAACCTCCGCGGCGATCAAGTCGCTGTTGGGTCTCGCGCCCAAGACAGCACGCCGGATTGGCGTCGATGGCACCGAGGAAGACGTGCCGGTCAGCCACGTGCACGTCGGCGACAAGCTGCGCGTCAGGCCCGGGGAGAAGGTACCCGTGGACGGCATCGTGATCGAAGGCGGCAGTGCTGTCGACGAGTCGATGCTCACCGGCGAGCCGCTGCCCGTCACCAAGCGGGTTGGCGACAAGCTCATCGGCGCAACGCTGAACACCAACGGCGCATTGGTGATGCAGTCGGAAAGGGTTGGCTCGCAGACCGTCCTTGCGAGCATCGTGCAGATGGTCGTGCAGGCGCAGCGCTCCAGGGCGCCGATGCAACGCATGGCCGACCATGTAGCCGGCTATTTCGTCATGACTGTCATTGGCATCGCAGTGCTGACCTTCTTCGCCTGGGGGCTGTTCGGGCCGCAGCCGAGCTGGGTCTACGGTCTGATCAACGCGGTGGCAGTGCTCATCATCGCCTGCCCGTGTGCGCTCGGCCTGGCGACGCCGATGTCGATCATGGTGGCCACAGGCAAGGCAGCGACGCAGGGCGTGCTGTTCCGCGATGCCGCAGCAATCGAGAACTTCCGCAGGGTCGACACCCTCATCGTCGACAAGACAGGGACGTTGACGGAGGGCAGGCCGCAGTTCGAGCGCGCAGTGCCTTCACCTGGCTTCACCGAGGATGACGTGCTGCGCCTCGCGGCAAGCCTGGACCAGGGAAGCGAACACCCTCTGGCAGACGCCATCGTGCGCGCGGCGCGCGAGCGCAATCTCGCACTGACCTCGCCTGACGATTTTGAATCCAGCAGCGGCATCGGGGTCAGCGGCGGCGTAAGTGGCAGGAAGCTGGCACTCGGAAACACGGCGCTGATGGACCAGCTGCGCGTGGTGGTCGACGATCTGAAGCCGCAGGCCGAGGCGATGCGCGCGGAGGGCGCCAGTGTCATGTTCCTGGCGGTGGACGGTCAGTCTGCCGGCTTGCTCGCGGTATCGGATCCGATCAAGACCACCACCATGGAGGCGCTGACCGCGCTCAAGGCCTCGGGCATGCGGGTGATCATGGCGACGGGAGACGGGCTGACCACGGCCCGGGCCGTCGCCGCTAGGTTGGGTATCGACGAGGTGCACGGGGAAGTCAAACCGGCCGACAAGCTGGCCTTGGTGGAAAAGCTGCAGCGGGAGGGCCGCATCGTCGCGATGGCGGGTGACGGCATCAACGACGCACCCGCGCTCGCCAAGGCCGACGTCGGCGTGGCGATGGGCACCGGCACCGATGTGGCGATGAACAGCGCTCAGGTGACCCTGGTCAAGGGTGATCTGCGCGGCATCGCGCAGGCGCGTGTCATCTCCGAGCAGACCGTCGGCAACATGAAGCAGAACCTCGGCTTCGCATTCCTCTACAACGCCCTCGGTGTGCCGCTGGCCGCAGGCGTGCTGTTCCCGTTCACGGGCTGGCTGCTGTCGCCGATGATCGCGGCCTTGGCGATGAGCCTGAGCTCGGCGTCGGTCATCACAAATGCCTTGCGCTTGAGGCGGGAAAAAATTCACGCTCAAGGGTGACACGCCAACGGAGAATCGTCCGAGGGATGCTGATCAATGTTCGGCATCGTCGGATCTGAGGACATCCCGACCCGATTCGGTCGCAATTCCCCTCGACGACGCGCCGAGAGGTCTGAGGCCGCGCCTCCCAGGCTGGCTTCATGAACGTCCGCGTGCCTAGTCACATCCCCACTCTGTGTCCCACCAAAGCCGCGCGAGACCTCCATGAGCTTCGTCGCACTTGTGTTTGCCATCTGCGGAAACCCCGTTAGCCGTGGCGAGCACGTAGGACTGCGGGATGCTGCCGTCGGTTGCGATTACCCGCATATTTTTTGCAGCGCATCAGTATGGTTGCCCGTCCCGGTAAAGCGCGCCGGGATCAGTCCGTGCGCCCGCCATTGAAGTAACACCCAAAACTGCAGTTTCCGTCTCATTCATGAGCGCTTCCGGGCCTTTGCGATTTGCACCACTTTGCCCGCCGCGACCGCCTCCAGCACGCTGATCTGAGTCATCAGCGTCATGTTGACCGAGGCGAGCTTGTCTAGGTCCTCCTTGAGCTTGACGATCACCTCTCTGAGCGCCTTGTTGGCAACACGCTCGGCCACCAAGGCGCTGCGCTTCTCATCGCGTTGCTCGCGCGTGCCCCGCCCCACGATGCGCCTGATCGCCTCGGCGATGTCCGGGTACGTGTTGTGGATGAGCGGCGCCGCAACACCAACCTCCCTCGCGACGGCGCTGATGCTGATCTTCAGGCCGAGATTCTGTAGCCTGAGGATGGCGCATTGGAGGTCTTCCTTGGTCTTCAGCCCATTCCTGCCCCTGGACGTCCTGGACGGCGCGTCCGTGGATGATGCCGGTTGCGTCGGCCCCTTCTTCATCGGGCCCCCTCACCCATTTCGAGGGAGCTAAGCCCGTCCACAGGCATCGGGGTGACGCCGAGTTCCTCCAGAACCCTTCGAGACAGCCGAACCTCGCGCTGAGCGCGTTGCTGGACCGCGGGGCCGGCATCATCCAGATCCAGTAGTTCAAGCTGTTGCGCGTGGATGCCCTGCCAGACCGAGGCGAAGCTTTCGTCGATCACACCGCTCTTGCAGTCAACGCACCGCGTGGCCTCGTACAGCCCGGCTCCGCCGCAGCCTCTTTCCTGCGCCAGGCACCAGGCGTGCCCAGTTGGACGGATGTGGATCGAGTCCGCTGTGTGCTTCAGCAGCAGCGCGCGATCTGCAATCGGGATCGCTCTGAGTTCCGTGATCTTTCGGCCCGCACCGCCGCTGAGTGGAGCGTCGCTCAGCCACGACTCCATTATTTCGACCTTGAGGCAGGACATCTCGTCGATGAACTCGCCGTAGAGCCCTGCGTCCTGTAGAGGGTTGGCTGCGTAGAGCTGCGTCATGCTCATGCTGGTGTGCTTGAGCTGCCACTTCAGGAAGATGAGCGAGACTCGCCCCATCTTAGATTCCACGAACATTCGGGCGTAGGTCCGGCGGCATTGGTGGCTGGTGAGATTCCAGTTCGTGCCCGCAGCTCGAGCGAGTCGGTCTAAGGCCAACCCGCATCCCATCTCGGTCAAGACATCGATGCGGCCGCCCGCCCCGGATCCGTCATCTCCGCCATGGACGTTCGCTCCTATGAACAGCTTCTTCGCGCTCTTTCTTGCCCTGTACAGACGCTGCAAGCATTCCCGAGGATCGGGGCCCTCAACTTCGGCTTCGAGCCGCCGTCTATTGATCTCCCGGGCCAGACGCTCCTGCAGCGGCTTCGCGTACCGCTGGACGATGCGCAGCGCGTTGAGTGTTTCGGGTGGCGCGAGGTACTCGACCAAGCCTTTGCCGGTTTTTTGCTCCACGGTCCTGACCCAGTGGTAGGTCACGCCCTTGACCTTTTCCGTGCGCCAGCTGTCGTTCTCCAGCCCCGTGGCTTCAGAGTTGCGCATGCCGGTGCTGATAGATAGCAGGTACAAACCCGCATCGCGGATGCGTAGCAGCGCGTCGTCCAACGGCGCGATCTTCCCGGCATCTCGGGCGTCGAGCAGCGCGTCGGCCTCGCCGATGACGCGTTCGCAATAGTTGAAGATTGCCGACTGAACCGTCGGCGGAATGACCGGCGTCTTGCCTGTGCGTTCAGTGGCTGCGGGTTTGCCGCGGACCTCCATCCTGCCCGCGACAACGCCGAGGTTCAACTCTCCCCATGGATACTCCGGCATCGCGTATTTTGTGTCGACCCGGAACGCCCACAGCAGGTCCAACAGCGCCAAGCGGTTATAGACAGCGGTTGGCTTGAGCCTGAGGTCTTCCTTGCAGAAATGCAGGTAGTTGCTGATGTGGATTGGCCGAATCTGATCGAAGCGCTTCAGACCCATGCCGGCCAGCCAGCGCAATGTCCGCGAGCCATCCCTCACGGCCGAGCACAACGACCTGGCTCCTGGCGGCTTCCAGGGTGGACGGCCTCGCTTGAACCAGGCATAGAGCACGGCCTTGAAGTCGTCCACCAACGCCGCCGGGCAATCCTCAGGCCAGATGACGACCTGCCTGCTTTCAGGCACGTTGTCGAGCTTGAAGAGGCTGCGCAGGTCCCATCGGGTGTCGCCGAAGCGGCTAACCACGTGTTCTGTTCCGTTGTGGTCCGCGACGGCCGCTACCACGATCGAGGCTCGATCACGATCGGACAGACCCACGAGCGACACCGGTTGCGCGCCGACCAGTTCGTAGGCCACCGGGATCCGCGGCGCGGCCTGCTGGCTTTCCCTAGCTCCCACGAGACACTCCCTCGCTTGAGGAGCGCGAGCGCCTCGCCCGCCCCATCCTCAGAATCCAGAATTTGTGGGGCCCGCGATCGACCAATGCCTTGGCCTCAGCCACCAACTTTTCGCCGAAGTGCTCGATCGTGAACCGGTCGATCAGGTCGATGAGGCGATGGTGGTGATCGCGCCATTCGGACCACTCGTCTGAGGTGTAGTACGCAGCCTCGGCACGCAAGTAGATCTGGAAGCTGAAGAGGCGGTGCAGGTCCTTGACCGTGCCCACGATGGCATAGCTCGGGCACCCCAGGCAATGAGTGAACTGCTCGCAATGATTGCTGCCATCTTTGGGCGCCTTGTCGCCATAAAGCGTGTCCTTGCAGCCGCCAGTGGGGGTGTTCTTCAACTGGTTTTCGGCTGTCGGGATCACCTCGTCGCTAGAGACCCATCCACGCAGTTTGGCGGGCAACGCCTCACCAACGAACACAGCGCCTTCCGCCTTCATTCGGTCATCCAGCCGCAGGTAGTTCTGGTCGGCCACCTGGGGGGAATGTCCCATCACATCTGCAACGGCGAATAGATCCCCATCGCTCAGGCGCCACAGGCTCTGCGACATCGTCTTGCGCAGCCGGCTGAGGTTCAACCTCAACGCGACTCCGTCGTCGCTGAGCACCTGCCGTCGCTCAATCAACACCTTCATTCCAGTCTGGATCGCTCTTTCGGATAGACAGGTGATCTGGCCGCGGGCACCTCCTCGCCCAGAACGGTAGAGCCACAGGCGCTCCCTCAGCGCGACTGGCGCCTCGGCCAACAGGGGTTGGGTCATCTCCAGGACGCGGTTCAAGACTGCCACCCCATCCAACGGCAAGGTCGCTTGCTCAGCGTTGGCCCTGGAGAAGCGCAGAGCCTTCAGTTGCGTATTGCGCCCGCGATGCTTGTGACTCTCCAACACGCGCATATTCGGCAAGGGATGGGGACGCAGGCAATCGCGACCCAACTCCAGCAGTGGCGTCGTGTTCATGCCCGAACGCATCGCAATGATCAGCATGAAGTCGGTCAGGGCTTGCGACATGGGCACGACGAGACGACCATGGTGGATGTCGGCAATGTCGGCTTTGAGCGCTGCGGCCAAGCGCTGCATTTCCGCATTGCTCAAGGGTATTTCGCCCCGCATGCTGCCGTTCGATCCCGGGAAGGGGTTCTGCGGAAACAAGCTCTTGCTGTCTGCGCGCAGGTGACCCCGATCGATAAGGCAGATCAAGACGGCCTTGGCCCGGCTATGTATGCCCTTGGCTGTTGCGCCACGCGGATGCCGATGCTTCAACCAACTCACGAACTGCGTGAGATGCTGCGGAACCAGATCGCAGGGACGGGCGGCAAGGGGCTCGGCTCGGGAGGTGGTCAGGAACTCGAAGAGGGCAGGAAGGCCGTTCTTTCCGTAGCTCACGACCGTGGTGGCCTGCACGCTGCCCCCTCTCAGCAGCGACTGCAGGGTGCTCACGCAGGGCCACACCCATTCGTCTATGCCTCTACCGAGCCAGGGCGCAAGGTCGATGTTGCGCCTTCCGGTGGAGTTTCGGCCGCCGGGCGGCAGGTTTTCCTCGATGTTGATGCGCGCGCAGAGGGGCTCGTTGGTTTCAGCCAGCGAAGCTGATGCAGTGACCAGCGAAGTTGTGTAGTTCTTCCTTCTGGCCATCAAGCGGCTTTCGGTGCAGCGTTCTCAAACAGCTGGTCGATCTCGTCCTCGTGCGCGAGCACCATTTGCGCACTCAGCTGGTTGATCACGTGCAAGTAGACTGCCGTCGTTTGCACGTCGGAATGTCCCATGCGGTCCCGCACGTAGAGCAGCGGCTCCCCCGCGAAGTCCCTGTTCTTCCTGAGCCTCGCCAGGGTGTATGTGCCGTAGGTGTGACGCAGCATGTGGGCGCGGATGCGGAATCCCATCTTGCGCTCGATCGCCTTGAAGACCTCCACGATTGCTGGCCTGGTGTACGGCCTTCCCAACTCGTTCAAGATCAAGCAGGGGGTCGGCATTCCAGACCTCTGGCGCAGCACCTCGCGCTGGTACAAGGTGTAGGAGTACATGTCCTCCATCAGCGTATAGGGCACATCGACGCTGCGAGGCTTGTCGTACTTTATCTTCATGTCCGCCGGATCCAAGTCGAGCCGGATCATATGACCCGGCTTCACAGCAACCGCGCCCTTGGGGTTGAAGACGTATTTCAGCGGAAAGGTTCTGGCCTCCACCGACCGCAGGCCGACCCGCTCCATGAGATCAAACAACAAGCGATGACTAGCTCTGAGCTCCTGCACTCGGCAGGCGCCGACCTGCTCCTTCGTTAAGAATTCTGGGGGACGTGTCCACTCCCGTGCCATAACCGCCGGCCTCCCTACAACCCCGCCCGATTGATCGACGTGAGCGAGGAAGCTCTGAGCCGCGCGAGTCGTCCGCACGTCCTCATAAGCGAACGGCAGATGATCAATATGTCCTTTTTTCTTGGCCCACTCGTAGAACTTCACGACAAGCCTCAGTCGCTGGTTGACGGTGGAAGGATTCAAGGACAACTCACCCAAGGACCAGTCCTTGTATCTGGCCACCACGCTCAATCCCGGCGCTCTCGCGTTCTCGTTCCAAGCCAGCTTGTTGGCGTCGAGAAAGGCGAAGAAATCATAGAGACGCCTTCCGTAGTCTTCCCAGGTCAGTGGACTGTCAGCACCATGTCGCTCGAGCAACAGATGCGCGATGAACGATTGTGCTGGTTCGAGCGGTCGCATGTCGTCCCCCAACAGAATGGGAAGGTCCATGACCGGCCGCCCCATTAACACAAGGTCCTTGGTCGAGAAGACCAGCCTCAAAAGTCGCGCTCCCACAGCAGAGACACGGCGCCTTTAAAGGGGAGGCCAAACAGGTGCATCGCAACGTCCACAGCGCCTCCAGATCCTTGTCCTTTTCGCGTGTCGAAGAATTTGGGCCCACTGACCAGCAGTTCCCAATCGTGGCCACCCGCGCTCACGTGCAGCCGCTCTGTCCCGACGACGCCGATGGGTCTATACGTCCGGTCTTCTTTGACGTGCTCTGCCAGTTCGCACAGCGCCACCCGGGCATCAAGCGATGGCCATCGCGACAGATTCAAGTTGTCCACAGAGTTCATCCTCCTCCGGACCCCCTCCTGCTATTCGTCTTAGAGAGACAACGCCACAGAATACCCAGATGTCGGTCAAACACCATGAACTTTACTTACGTCACACACCATCAAGATCACCAGTCCGCCATGTCGACGCTGAGCGCGTCTGCAAGTGCGTCCGTGCTGTTGTAGGTAGCCTGCTCGCGGCCATGCATCGCGTCGAGCGAACTGGCCGCGCAGAAGGCCAGAAGCTCCATGAGCTTGGCGTCGTCCTGAGACAGAAGCCATGCAAAGATGCCTTGACCCGGGACCTCATCACCAACACGGTTGGCGGCTGCTTCGAGGACCGCTGCGGCCTGCGACTCCGCGTAGTCGCTTGCGCGGGCGTCCAGCGGCGTGTTCTTCGTCAGGGTGGCCGACAACTTGAGCGGGCAGTCGCTACCGTAGTAGCGGTGCGAGGAAACGTTCGGCTCGATCAGGCGGTGCACCACCAGGGCCAGCGCGACATGTGCGTTGTCCACCAGAGCAGCCTGCAGCGCCGCAGTGCGATGCGCCGTCAGGTCATGCATCAGGCGTTCCGAAAAAGCGGCGCGCTCACCGCCGGCACCACCACCGACAGCGTTCGTGTTCTGCAGGTGCGCCGGCACCGGCTTGCCCGACTTCTTGAGCTCGGCAACGATGGCTTTGCGGTCGGCGGGACGCATCAGACCGCGCTTGATTTCGATGGCGCCTCGTCCATCGATGGTGACGATGACCCCGCAAGTCGCCAACTGTTTTGCACTCCATTCGGCCAGGAGGGATTGCACCTCCGCTAGGCCTGACGGATCGAGGCCGCATGCTCCTTGGCCTCTTCGCGCGGTGCTGCGGCCGCAGCCTCGGCGGCGCTTCCTGCAGGTGCCGCATGCCATGCACGCTCCAAGGGTTCGATGAGCATGCGCGCGGCTTCTGCTGCAGCCTTCCATTCTTCGATGCCTGCGGCTTCCTCATCGCTCGCCCTGCGCACGCGCGGACGTTCCTGGTCGAAGCGGTTCATCATCTGATGGTCCACACTCATGTGGACTTCAACCCAGGACCAGCCCGCAGCGCGTTCTTCTTCGGCGACGGCTTCCAGCCGGTCCATCGCCAGTTTCTGCGCCAGGGCGGGGTCCTGGAACCAGCAATCCCCATCGTCGGCAAAAAGATCGCGCCGCACCGCGCCACCTGCGGCAATGTAAGCATCCACGCCCACGAATTTGGCGAGATGGCTGTTGCCCTCAAGCTCCTTTTCGGTGAGGGCTTCACGGATCATGTACGCCGAGCGCTGATAGGTGGGGAGGGAGTCCCAAGCCGCGATCTGCGCGTCATGGTCCCTAGCCAAGCTCAGCGCCTGCAGTTGGTCCATGTCGATCGAATCTTCGCGCAGCATCTGCAGGAAGCGCGGCGCGACGCCTGCGAGGGTCAGCCGACGCTGCACCGTCAGCGGCGAGACGCCGAAGCGGACTGCGACCTGCTTTTCGGTCAAGCCCGTGGCGATCAACGATGCGAAGGTTTCGATCTGATCCGCGACGTGCATTTCTTCGCGGCCCGAGTTTTCAGCAGCGGACACCTCGACCGCCCGGGACTGGTCCACCAACTTGCATTCGACCTGCGCGTCCAGCGGGAGACTGAGCGTCACGCCCAGGTCTGCAAGCTGCTTGAGCGAAGCCTGTTCACCGACACCGGCCAGCAGTTCCAGCGCCTCCAGGCGCCGGCCCCCGGCCTCGACAGAAAAACGACCTTCGCCTGCGTCCGTTACGCACAAGCGCTGCAGCAGCCCTTGCGATGCGATCAGCGCGGCAAGCTCGGGAATGCTGGTCTTGTTGCGCGTCCGTCGCACGTTCGTCGGAGAGAGGAACAGACGGTTCAGGGGAATGAGCACATCACGGCCCTGCAACTGCGCGGCGTCGGCGTGCCGGGTGTCGTCGTGTTGTTGGTCAGCGGTTTGCGAATCGAATGCCATTTGGTTTCCTTGAATTAAAAAGCTACCGGTCCCTAGATTTCGAGCCCCTCGAAGAGGGTTTCGAGGGCGTCAGGCTTGTTGGCGCCGACCGGAAACTGAGCCAGTTTTGTAGGTAGTGCCGAAGTAAAAGTGAGCCAGGTGTTCAACCTACCCTGCTGTTTATTTAAGCAGCGGGGTTCGAGGAGTGATCACCATGGACATGATTGGCAGGATCCGACGGCTGCACGTGAGGGACAAGCTGTCGGAGCGAGAGATAGCGCGCATGACGGGGCTGTCGCGCAACACGGTGTCGAAGTGGCTGCGGGCACCGGTTGCCGAGGCACCGAAGTACCGGCGCGAAGCGCGCCCGAACAAGCTCAGTGCGTTCGAGGCAACGCTGAAGCAGGCATTGACGGCTGATGCGCGACGGGCCAAGCACGAGAGGCGCACGGCACGTGCGCTGCACACCGAGATCAAGGCGGCGGGCTACGACGGCGGTTACTCGGCCGTCACTGACTTCGTTCGAGCGTGGCGCCAGGGCGAGGGACAGGCAGTCAACGTCACCGCGTTCGTTCCACTGACCTTCGAGCTCGGCGAGGCCTTCCAGTTCGATTGGAGCGAAGAAGGCCTGGTCGTCGGCGGCATCTACTACCGTATGCAGGTGTCGCACCTGAAGCTGTGCGCGAGCCGTGCGTTCTGGCTGGTGGCGTACCCGAGCCAAGGTCACGAGATGCTGTTCGATGCCCACACGAGGTCGTTTGCAGCGCTGGGTGGTGTGGCGCGCCGCGGGATCTACGACAACATGCGCACTGCCGTCGATAAGGTTCACAAGGGTAAGGGTCGCACCGTCAATGCCCGCTTCGCCGTGATGTGCGCGCACTACCTGTACGACCCCGACTTCTGCAACGTCGCCTCGGGCTGGGAGAAGGGGCGCGTGGAGAAGAACGTACAGGACAGCCGTCGGCGCATCTGGATCGAGGCGGGCCGGCGCCGCTTCGGCTCCTTCGTCGAACTCAATGCCTGGCTGGCGGAGCGATGCCGAGCACTGTGGAACGAGGTGCGCCACCCCGAGCACAGCCAGTTCAGCGTGGCCGAGATGCTCGAGCACGAGCGTCCCCACCTGATGCCCATGCCTGAGCCCTTCGATGGCTACGTAGAGAAGCCTGCCCGGGTGTCGAGCACGTGCCTGGTGTCGGTGGCACGCAACCGCTACTCGGTGCCCTGCGAGCTGGCCGGGCAGATGGTCAGCACGCGGCTGTATCCGGGCAGCGTCGTGGTGGTCGCAGAAGACGCGGCAGTGGCGCGCCACGAGCGCCTGAGCGCCTCTGGCGGCACCCGCTACGACTGGCAGCACTACATTCCGCTCATCCAGCGCAAGCCTGGTGCATTGAGGAACGGTGCGCCCTTCGCAGACATGCCCGAGGCACTGCAGCAACTGCGCCGCGGCCTGCTGCGCCAGGCCGGTGGAGATCGCGTGATGGCGCAGGTGTTGGCCATCGTGCCGACGGCGGGGCTGGACGCGGTGATCGTGGCGGTCGAGTTGGCGCTGGAGAGTGGTCCGCCATCGGGCCGGGTCAGCGTGGAGCACGTCGTCAATGTGCTCGGGCGGCTCACCGCACCGGCAGCACCGCAGAGTGCGCAGACGGCACTGCAGATCGTCACCCCGCCGCTGGCCAACACGGCCCGATACGACGGCTTGCGTGGACAGGAGGTGGACCATGCGTGACGTGACAGTCGAACTCAAGGCGTTGCGCCTGCACGGCATGGCCAGTGCCTGGTGCGATCTGGCGGAGCAAGGTGCCGCGTCCGGCTTGGATGCCTCTCGCTGGCTGGTCGAGCACCTGCTGCAGGCGGAGACCACAGACCGTTCGATGCGTTCGGTCCAGCACCAGATGAACTCGGCGCGCTTCCCCGTGCACCGGGATCTGGCCGGCTTCGACTTCG
>NZ_LZZW01000002.1 GCF_014170375.1 Variovorax sp. UMC13
GGGGAGGGGAGGGCGGGGAGGCGGTTTAAAACTTTGTGCCGCGAGTCTAGGGGGCGATGGCCTTTTCTGCCTGAACGGCGCGTTCAGCTTGGTGAGCGCCTGGCCTGCGAGCGGTTCCTGAATGCGGCGGCCGCCTGCCGATGCTCGTCGCTGTCCACGAGGCGGATCAGGCGTTCGGCCTCATGGTCCATCGCGTCTTCGAGCGCGAGGTGCAGTGCCTCGTCCAGGTTCTTCTTGATGTCGCGCACCGCGGCCCCGGCGAGCGCGGCCAGCGCATGGGCCGTCCGCAGGGCCGTGGCCTGCAGCTCGGCATCGTCCACGACCTGGCTGGCTAGGCCGAAGGCCTTGCATTCGGCGGCGTCCACGCGGCGGCCGGTGAGCATCATGTCGCGCGCGGCGCCGGGGCCGGCGAGCCGCGTGAGGAACCAGTTCACGCCGTAGTCGCCGCTCATCGCGAGCCGCGCATAGCCCGTTGCCATGAAGGCGGACGTGCCCAGGATGCGCATGTCGCAGGCCAGGGCCAGCGCCAGGCCCGCGCCGACCGCCGCGCCGGGCAGGGCCGCGACCGAGGGCTTCGGCAGGCGGTACAGCGCGCCGGTGAGCGTGCGCTGCCTGTGCTGCAGGTCGGCGATCTGCTCGGACTCACTGCGCTGCGCACCTTCGAAGCGATCGCCCATGCCCTTGACGTCGCCACCCGCGCAGAAGGCCTTGCCGGCCCCGGTGATCAGCAGCGCGCCGATGGCGGGATCGTCGGCGCAGCGCTGGATGCCGCGCCGGATCGCCGGCGTGAGTTCGCCCGAGAGCGCGTTCATCGCTTCGGGCCGGTTCAGCGTGAGGACCGCCACGCGCCCGTCCAGGTGGAAGCGCAGTTGCGGCGTGCCGGTGTCGAAGGAAACGGTGGCGTCTTCTGGGTTCATGGGATGTCCGGAGGAATGGTGGGCAGGTCGTGTCCGCGCGCAGCGCGGCGAAGAAAGATGATTTATAAACCGTTTACCTAACTGTCGTTTGTTCTCTCGAAGCGGCAGCCCCATCCGTTCCTCGCACATTGAGAAAGGCCTCTTCCATGAAAGCGATCCAGCTCTCTTCCTTCGGCGATCCGCTGGCCGTCGTCCAGGTGGTCGACGTGGACCCTCCTGCGGCACCGGGCCCGGGCGAACTGCGGGTCCAGGTCGACTGCGCGCCGATCAACCCGTCGGAGCTGTTGATGGTCCGCGGCCTGTACGGCTTCAGGCCGCCCCTGCCCTGGGGCCTGGGCCAGGAAGGCGTGGGGCAGGTGCTGGCTGTCGGCGCGGGCGTCGACGGGCTGGCGGTGGGCGACCGGGTCGTGCTGCCGCCCGATGCCGGGGCCTGGCGCGAGCAGCTGATCGTGGCGGCCGCCGACGTCGTCCGGGTGCCGGCGGACGTCGACCCGCAGCAGCTCTCGATGGCCCGGATCAACCCGCCGACGGCCGCGTTGCTGCTGAGCGAATTCGTCGATCTCCAGCCGGGCGAGTGGGTGATCCAGAACGCGGGCAACTCCGGTGTCGGCCGCTCGGTGATCGCCTTCGCCGCGGCGCGCGGGCTGAAGACGGTGAGCCTGGTGCGCCGACCCGAACTGATCGAGCCCCTGCTGGCCGCGGGCGCCGACGCCGTGCTGCTGGAGGGCCCGGGCATCGCCAAGCGCGTGGCCCAGGCCACGGGCGGGGCGCCGATCCGGCTCGCGCTCGATGGCGTGGCCGGCGAATCGACGGCGGCCCTGTCGTCCTGCCTGGCCCAGGACGGCGTGCTGGTCGCGTACTCGGGCATGAGCGGTGCGCCGGGCCAGCTGAACCCGCTGCACGTGATCTTCCGCAACATCGAGGTCCGGGGCTTCTGGCTGGGCCATGCGCGCTGGCGCCACGACCCCAAGGTCGCGGCGGCCGTGCAGCAGGCGGCGCAGCTGATGGCGCAGGGGCGGCTGCAGGTGCCGGTGGCGGCCGTCTATGGCCTGGACCAGGCCCGGGACGCCATCGCGCATGCGCTGCGCGGTGGCAAGGTGCTGTTCCGCGCGGCCGCCGCATCCTGAGCGGCGCGCGGCCGCCGGAGGGCTGGTCGCGCGTAGGTCATTCTGAAATCAGATGAAGTCCTTCCATATTGTCGTTTGCGCGAGCGCCCGCCGCTGCCTACGATGGCTTTCTTCGCATGGCCCTGCCATTCCGTTTGCTCATGAGCAGACGGCATGGCCAGGCCGAACCCCCGAGAACCAAGCCCTCCGATGCCAGCCAGCCTCCTGCTTTCCCCCGACGCGATCCGCGCCGATTTCTCCGCCGCGCTGTCGGCGATGTACCGCCTGGAAGTGCCGCAGTACGGCGTGCTCATGGACCTGGTGGCCGACATCAACGCGCAGGCGCTGCAGGCCGACCCGGCGCTGCACGATGCGCTGGCGGCCGGCGAGCAGATCGCGCGCCTGGACCAGGAGCGCCACGGCGCGATCCGCGTGGGCACCGAAGAAGAACTGGCGCTGATCGCGCGCATGTTCGCCGTGATGGGCATGGCGCCCGTGGGCTACTACGACCTGGCCGAAGCCGGCGTGCCGGTGCACTCGACGGCCTTCCGGCCGGTGTCGGATGCATCGCTGGCGGCCAATCCCTTTCGCGTCTTCACCTCGCTGCTGCGCCTGCCGCTGATCGAGGACCCGGCCCTGCGCGACGAGGCCGCGGCCATCCTCGCGCGCCGGCGCATCTTCACGCCGCGGGCGCTGGAGCTGCTGCAGCTGGCCGAGGTCCAGGGCGGCCTGGATGCGGAGCAGGCCGCGGCCTTCGTGCCCGCGCTGCTCGACACCTTCCGCTGGCATGGCGATGCGACGGTGGACGCCGCGACCTACGAGCACCTGCTCGCCTCGCACCGCCTGGTGGCCGACGTCGTGTGCTTCCGCGGCCCGCACATCAACCACCTGACGCCGCGCACGCTCGACATCGACGCGGCGCAGGCCGAGATGCCGCGCCGCGGCATCGGCGCCAAGGCGCTGATCGAAGGGCCGCCCACGCGGCGCCATCCGATCCTGCTGCGCCAGACCAGCTTCAAGGCGCTCGAGGAGCCGATCGCCTTCGCGGGCGCCGAAGGCGTCAGCGGGGCGCACACCGCGCGCTTCGGCGAGATCGAGCAGCGCGGCGCGGCGCTCACCCGCGCCGGCCGCGCGCTCTACAACCGGCTGCTGAACGAGGCACGCGACGGCGACGCCGCCGTGCCTTATGCCGAGCGGCTCGCGCGCGCCTTCGAGGCCTTTCCCGACGACCTCGATCAGATGCGGCGCGCGGGCCTGGCCTTCTTCCGCTACCGGGCCGTGGCCCCGGCGGATGCCGATGCGGCCTCGCAATCGATCGATGAGCTGGTGGCGCGCGGCATCGTGCAGGCCGAGCCGATTACCTACGAGGACTTCCTGCCCGTGAGCGCGGCCGGCATCTTCCGCTCGAACCTCGGCGACGCCAGCGGCCCGACCTACGACGCGCCCGGCAGCCGGGCCGAGTTCGAACGCGCGCTGGGCCGCGCGGTGCACGACGAGATCGCGCTCTACGAAGCAGCCGAGCAGCGTTCGATCGCCGAGCTGCGCGCGGCCCTGGCCGCATGAAGCCGATGCCGCCGATCCCCTTCGCCGCGCCCTTCGCCGACCCGGCCGGCTCGCCGATCCGCGAACTCTTTCCCTACCTGAGCCGGCCCGGCATGATCTCGCTGGCCGGCGGTTACCCCTCGGCCAGCCTGTTCGACCAGGCGGGCCTGCAGGAAGCCAGCCTGCGCGCAATCGCCAAGCCTGGCCAATCGCTGCAGTACAGCGCGACCGAGGGCCTCCCGGCGTTGCGCGAAGCGCTGCAGCAGCTGAGCGCGGCGCGCGGCGTCCATTGCGCCAGCGACGAACTGATCGTCACCACCGGCTCGCAGCAGGCCTTCGACCTGCTGGTGCGCGTGCTGATCGAGCCCGGCGATGCGGTGTACGTCGAGTCGCCCACCTACCCGGCCACGCTGCAGGCGCTCAAGCTCGCGCAGGCGCACATCGTGCAGGTGCCTGCCGACGAACAGGGCCTGCAGGTCGATGCACTCGAAAGCCTGCTGGCCGAGACGCCGCCGGCGCGCCGCCCGAAGCTGCTCTACACCGTGCCCAACTTCTCGAACCCCGGCGGCACCTTGCTGCCGGCCGCGCGGCGCGAGGCGCTGGTGCAACTGGCCCTCCGATACGGCTTCCTGATCGTGGAAGACGATCCCTACGGCGCGCTCGACTTCGGCGACGGCACGCCGGCCACGCTGTTCGAGACCGCGCGCGCCTTGGCGCCCGGGCGCAACCCGGTGCTGTACCTGTCGAGCCTGTCGAAGACCGTGGCGCCGGCCCTGCGCATCGGCTGGATGGTCGCGCCGCCCGAGGTGCTGCGCCGCTGCGCGATCGCCAAGCAGACCGCCGACCTCTGCACCTCCGCGCTGGCGCAGGCCATCGCCGCCGAGTACTTGGTCGGTGGCAGCGCCGACGCGGCCATCGCCGCGATGCGCGCCGAGTACGGCCTGCGCATGCGGCACATGGTGGGCGCGCTGCGCGAGCGGCTGGGCTCGCGCGTGGCCTTCGTCGAGCCGGCGGGCGGCATGTTCGTGTGGTTGCGCACGCTGCCTTCGATCGATCCGCAGCGCCTGTTCGAGGCCGCGGTCGAGGCGGGCGTGCTGTTCGTGCCGGGCCGGGCCTTCTTCGCGGCCGAGGCCGATCCGCACTGCATGCGCCTGACCTATGCGGCCCCGGACGTGGCTCAGATCTCCGAAGGCGTCGCGCGCCTGGCCCAGGCCTTCGACCGCGCCGGCCGCTGAGCCTTCTGCAGCGCCCACGAAAAAGCCGCCTCGAGGGGCGGCTTTTTTGCGGGAGATTGGTCGTGGGCTCTTACGCGACCCACGTTACGGCACATTCACATGCAGGAACACTCTGTAGTTTTTCTCGTCGTGAGCGTTCTGTATCGACGTACCGCCGTGAGATTCGGCGCTGCCTGCAGGGCAAGCCCAATGCAACCTCGGGCAATGCGCATTATACACAAAAGTTGAATCGCCGCAATTCTGGTCGCGCGATATGGCATGAAGCGCTGCTGCGCCGGTCTTCGACGCGGCCACTGATGCTGTTCGCGCCGCCGCGGCCGGCCTAGGCTCGGTGCCATGCCTTCCATCTCCTCGCCGACCATCCAGCTGCGCAAGCGCAGCCTCCAGATCGAAACGATCTTCCATGAAGGCGGCCCGCCGGCCAGCCGCCCGGTCCGTGTGGCCGCGGCCTGCGCGGTGGTGCGCAATCCCTATGCGGGACGCTACGAGCCCGAACTGCTGGCTTTCATGGAAGCGCTCAAGCCGCTGGGCGCAAGCCTGGCCGAGGAACTGGTCGCCACCTTGGGCCGGGACCGGGTCGAGGCCTACGGCAAGGCCGCGATCGTGGGCGTGAACGGCGAGATGGAACATGGCGCCGTCTGGCACGAGGCCGGCGGCTGGGCGATGCGCGAAGCGCTGGGCGCGCCCCGGGCCATCGTGCCCTCGGTCAAGGCCGTGGCGGGCACGGGCTACCGGCTGATGGTGCCGCTGCACCACGTGCAGGCGGCCTATGTGCGCAGCCATTTCTCCTCGGCCGAGATCGGCCTCCAGGACGCGCCGCGGCCCGACGAGATCCTGTTCGCGCTGGTGATGGCCGATGGCGGGCGCGTGCATGCGCGCGTGGGCGGGCTGAGGGCCGATCAGATCGCGGCGGGGGATGGGCAGCGCTAGCCGGCGGCTGCGTTCTTTTTCTTCGCCGAGGGACTCGCCCGGGCGCGATCGCCGCACCCGGTTCCGGGGTCCGAGCTCGTGCCCGTCGATGCGCGCCGAGCGGCGGCGTGACCCTGCGTAATGCCTCATTAGCAAAGGTCAGTCGCGCATTTTTATCGTCATGGCACATTTCGGACATGCTTGATACCCATGCTCCCGAATGCCCCACAGCGGCCGGTCCGCGTGCCCCGCGACCGAAGTCTGCAGCAGCGCCCGACAAGCTGGTGCTCGAACAGTTGCGCAAGAACTACCAGGGCTCGAACGCCGTCGACGACGTGTCGATGCGCATCCCGACGGGCCAGTTCGTTTCGATGATCGGCCCCAGCGGATCGGGCAAGACCACGACGCTGATGATGACCGCCGGCTTCGTGCCGCCGGACAGCGGCCGCATCCTGCTCGACGGCAAGGACATCACGGCGCTCACACCGCAGTCGCGTGGCCTGGGCATGGTGTTCCAGAACTACGCGCTCTTTCCGCACCTGACGGTCGCGCAGAACGTCGCCTTTCCGCTCGAGATCCGGCGCACGCCGCGTGCCGAGATCCGCGAGCGCGTGGCGCAGGCGCTCGAGATGGTGCGGCTGTCGCCCTATGCCGAGCGCAAGCCGCAGGCCCTTTCGGGCGGCCAGCAGCAGCGCGTGGCGCTCGCGCGCGCCATCGTCTTCCGGCCGCCGGTGGTGTTGATGGACGAGCCGCTCGGCGCGCTCGACAAGAACCTGCGCTACCAGATGCAGGTCGAGATCAAGGAACTGCAGCAGCGCCTGAACACCACCGTGGTCTATGTCACGCACGACCAGGAGGAGGCGATGAACATGTCGGACCTGATGGTCATCATGAACGGTGGTCGCATCGAGCAGGTCGGCGCCCCGCGCGAGATCTACGAGCAGCCGCGCACGGTGTTCGCGGGCAAGTTCCTCGGCGAGGCCAACGTGCTGCTGGGCAGCATCGAATCCGGCGCGCAGGCGTCGGTGTTCATCACGGGCGCAGGGCGGCGGCTGGCGCTGGCGCCCGGCCTGCCACGCCCGCCCGGGAAGACGGCCGCGCTGTTCCTGCGGCCCGAGAAGGTGGTGCTGCAGCCGATCGGGGGAGCGGCCGGCGGTATCGCGGGCCGCCTGCCCGGCATCGTCCGCCGGGTGTCCTTCCTGGGCCACATCGTGCGCTATGGCGTCGACGTCGGCGAGCGCGACATCCTGATTGCGGACGTGCCGAACACCCGCGGCCGTCCGGTGCACGCCCTCGGCGATGCGGTGGAAGCGGAATGGCCGCTCGAAGACACCCACCTGCTGGAGGCGACATGAGCCGCGCCGTGGTCGCTGTCGGCACGCCGACCCCGGCGGTGCCCCTCGCCGCCGCTGCGCGCGCGCCCGACAGCCGCATCGCGTGGCTGGGCCTGCCCTTGCTGGCCACGCTGCTCGTGGTCTTCGTCCTGCCGCTGATCTGGTTCTTCGTGCGTGTGATCGGCGAAAGCGGCGGCATCGGCGCCTTTGCCGAACTGACGCGCCACACCTTGAGCACCGGCGCCGTGCCGCAGGCGATGGTGCTCACGCTGTGGACCTCGGCGGTGGTCACCGCCGCCACCATCTTCGTGGCCTACCCGATGGCCTATGTGCTCAGCCAGGCGCGCGGCCTGCTGTTCTCGCTGATCATCCTGTGCGTGGTGTTGCCCTATTTCACCTCGATCATCGTGCGCACCTACGCATGGATGGTGCTGCTGGGCAGCCAGGGCCTGATCAACAAGATGCTGCTGGGATTGGGCCTGATCGGCACGCCGCTGCCGTTGCTCTACAACACCGTCGGCGTCGTGATCGGCATGACCTACGTGCTGCTGCCCTACATGGTGCTCACGCTCTATGCGGCGATGCGCAGCATCGACCTGAACCTGGTCCGCGCCGCATTCGGCATGGGCGCGTCGGGCGCCTATGCGTTCTGGCGCGTCTTCCTGCCGTTGAGCATGCACGGCGTGCTGTCGGGCAGCCTGATCGTCTTCATCCTGGCGCTGGGCTTCTTCATCACGCCGGCGCTGATGGGCGGCCCGTCCAACATCACCATCGCGATGCTGATCGAGCGCGAGGTCGAGCTGTCGATGAACTGGCCGGTGGCCGGCGCCATGTCGCTGGTGCTGCTGGCCGTCACGCTGGTCCTCTACGCGGTCTACACCCGATTCACCGACTTGCAGCGCATGCTGCGCTGAACGCGAGCACCCCATGAAGACCAACCGCATCCTGCGCGCGCTGGTGGCGTTCTACGCCCTGGTGCTGATCGGCCCCATCGTCATCCTGGTCGTGCTGTCGTTCACCGGCGAGGCCTACCTGCAGTTTCCACCGCGCAGCTATTCGGTGCAGTGGTACGAACGCTTTCTGTTCGACACCGCCTGGCAGCGCGCGCTGTGGACCAGCCTGGTCATCGGCGCCGTCAGCTGCCTGTTCGCCAGCGTGATCGGCTTCCTTGGCGCCTACGCCTTCGTGCGCGGCAGCTTTCGCGGCAAGAAGATGCTGCTGTCGGGCGTGCTGTTGCCGATCATCGTGCCCCAGATCATCACCGCGATCGCGATCTACCAGATGTCGATCTCGCTCGGCCTGGTCGGCAACCGCTTCTGGATCGCGATCTGCCACGCGATGCTGGCGCTGCCGGTGGTTGTCGTGATGCTGATCTCGGCGCTGCAGGCGGTCGACGAGAACCTGGAGCGAGCCGCGCTCGGCCTCGGCTGCAGCCGGCCGATGATGTTCCGCCGCGTGGTCGTCCCGCTGGCGCTGCCGGGCGTGATCTCGTCGGCGCTGTTCGCCTTCCTCGCCTCGTTCGAAGAACTGATCGTCGCGCTGTTCCTGAGCGGTGTGTCGTCGCAGACCCTGTCGGTGCAGATCTGGAACAGCCTGCAGATGACGGTGGAGCCGACCATCGCGGCGGTCAGCGCCTTCCTCATCGCCGTCACCGTGGCCGTGCTGCTGGCCGACCGCGCCATCCGGCGGCGCAGGAGCCCGCCATGACGATGAGGCGAGCGCCTGCGGCCACGCGGTGCGGCCCATCCGCCCTTGTTCGAAGCACTTGACAGGAAAGTGAAATCACGATGAAACGAACCCTTTTTCGCGATGCCATGGTGTGGGACGGCAGCGGGGCCGACGCGTACCGCGCCGATGTGCTGGTCGAGGGCCAGCGCATCAGCGCCATCGGTCCGGTCGCCGGCACGGCCGACGATGCCGAGGTGATCGACTGCGGCGGCCGCACGCTGATGCCCGGCTTCGTCGAAGGCCATGCGCACGTCTCCTTCGGCGGTGCGGTGAAGGACTCCGACCTGGGCGACATCCAGCCCGAGGAGCACCTGCTGCTCACCGTGCAGAACGCCAAGACGCTGCTCGACCACGGCTTCACCAGCGTCTACAGCGCCGCCAGCGCCAAGCTGCGGCTGGACGTGGTGGTGCGCAACGCGATCAACGCCGGCCGCATTCCAGGCCCGCGCTTTCGCGCCGCCGGGCCCGAGATCACCGTCACCGCGGGCCTGGGCGACGAGCGCAAGAACCACATGTACCGCGAGAGCTTCGGCATGGTGGCCGACGGCCCCGAGGAGATCTCGCGCGCGGTGCGGCTGTGCTGCCGCGAGGGGGTGGACAACATCAAGATCAACATCTCGGGCGACGACACCGGCCCGCTCGCCAAGGGCGACGTGACGGTGATGCGCGAGGAAGAGGTGCGACGGGCGGTCGAGACGGCGCGCGACTTCAACAAGCGCGTCGGCTGCCACGCGCGATCGGCCGAATCGGTCAAGCGCGCCGTGCGCTGCGGCGTCGACGTGATCTACCACTGCGAATCGGCCGATGAGGAGGCGCTGGACATGCTCGAGGCCGCGAAGGACCGCATCTTCGTCGGACCCGCGATCGGCCTGATCTATTCGATGATGTACGAGGCCGAGCCCTGGGGCCACACGCGCCAGATGGCGCTGGACATGGGCATGCAGCGGGTGCTCGACAGCAGCGCGCGCACCTATGCCGAACTGCGCAAGCGGGGCGTGCGGGTGCTGATCGGCGGCGACTACGGCTTCGCCTGGACGCCCCAGGGCACCAACGCACGCGACTTCGAACACTTCGTCAAGCTGTTCGGCTACACGCCGAGCGAGGCATTGCAGTGCGGCACCCGCATCGGGGGCGAGGTGATGCAGATGGGCCACGAGCTGGGCATGGTCAAGGCGGGCTACCTGGCGGACCTGCTGCTGATCGATGGCGACCCGCTGCAGGACCTGTCGCTGCTGCCCGATGCCCGCAAGCTGCTGGTGATCATGAAGGATGGCGAGCTGTACAAGTGCGACGCCGAAGGCCTGAGGCGCTCAGCCGCTGCGCGCCCGGCGCGCCACGCGGCCGCCGCCCTCGCCTGAACGCGCCGCCGGAAGGGACGAAGGCACGGGGGCGGCCGGCGCCGCCGCGCCTTCAGGGAACTCCGCGGCGATGGCCTCCATGCGCTCGCGCAGGAGCGCGAGCAGGGGCTCTCGCTCCACGCCCGATCGGTGCGCCTCGACCCAGTAGGCGCAGAAGACGATCGGGATGCTCGGCTCGAAGCGCTTGAACACGATGCGCGAATGGCGAAAGGGTTGGGCCGCCACCGGGTCGAGCAGCGTGAAGCCGACACCGGCCTCGACCATCGCGCACGCCGCGGTGGCCGCCGGGCATTCCACCACCGGCGTCGGCGCGCCGCCGACCGCATGGAAGGCGTTGACCATCACGTCCAGCAGGCCGTTGCTGCGGGTGGTCGCGATCATCGCGTCGCCGCGCAGGTCGGCGCTGCTGACCGTCTCTGCGTTCGCCAGCCGGTGGCCCGGCGGCAGCAGGCACATCGCCTGAAAGCGGCCGATCGCTTCGGTGCGGATGCCCGGCACACCCACCGTGTCGAGTGCGATGCCGATGTCGGCCTTCTGCGAGTTGACCCAGGCGATCACCTGTTCGTTGGGCGGCGAACGCACCAGGAAGAAATCGGGGTGCACGCTCTGGCGGTAGTCACGGATCACCGCCGGCAGCACCGCGATCGACACCACCGGCACGGCCGCGATGACGATGCTGCGGTGCTCCGATTCGCGCAGTCGCGTGCAGAACTCGTTGATGCCGTCCAGTCCGACGAAGGAGCGCTCGATCTCCTCCAGCAGCAGCTCGGCGCGCCGCGTCGGCACGATGCGCCCGAGGCGGCGGTCGAACAGCGGGAACTGCAGGATGTCCTCGATGTCGTGGATCAGGTGGCTGATGGCCGGCTGCGTGACATGCAGCCGCGCGGCCGCGCCTGTGATCGAGCCCGTGAGCATCACGGCACGAATGGTTTCGACATGGCGATAGGTCAGGCGGCTGGGCACGGTGTAAAGGCAGGGGCACAGGGTATGGAGCGTCCATGCTAGCCCGGCCCTCGGGCAGCGCATATCGCGGTTGACCCTCAGGTCCCGTCGATCAAGCGCTCGTAGATCGCCACCGCCTCGTCGATGCGCTCGACCAGGCAGTACTCGTCGGTCTGGTGCGCCATCGCCGGCTCGCCGGGCCCGAGGATCACCACCGGCACCTCGGCCCATGCCAGCTGCAGCGCGGCCGCATCGGTGAAGTAGGAGGCGCCGGCAATGCCTTCGTCGCGCCCGGTGGTCTCGCGCACGGCCTGCTGCACCCGCGCAATCCAGGGATGCGCGGCATCGGTCCAGACCGGGGGCACGTCCAGCAGCGGCGAGAGCTCGATGTGTTCACCCACGTGGGCCGCCACGGCCGCACGCACGTCGGCGTGGGCCTGGCCGGGCACGGTGCGCAGGTCGAGCGTGAACTCGCAGTGGTCCGGCACCGAGTTGATGTTGAGGCCGCCGCGGATGGTGCCGACATTCAGCGTCGGCTGGCCCAGCGCAGCGTGGCGGCAGGCATGGAAGCGGAAGTCGGCCAGGTGCGCGATCGCGCCGGCCGCCATGCCGATCGCGTTGCGCCCCTTCTCGGGCATGGCGCCGTGGGCCGTCACGCCGCGTGCCGTGCCGCGCAGCCACAGCGCGCCCTTGTGGCCGAGCCAGATGCGGTTGGCCGTCGGCTCGCCGACGACCAGGGCCGACGGCAGCGCCAGCGGGGCGTTTTGCAGCAGGTCGAAGGCGCCTTCGCAGCCGGTCTCTTCGCCGGCCGTGATGACCAGCAGCGCCCCCGGCCCCGCGCGCAGCGCATCGAGCCGGTTCAGGCAAGCCTGCACGAAGGCGGCAACGCCGGCCTTCATGTCGCTGGCGCCGCGGCCATAGATTCGGCCGTCGATCATTTCGGCGCCGAAGGGGTCGACGGACCAGGGCGCATGGCCCAGCGGCACCGTGTCGACATGGCCGGTGAACGCCAGCGGCCACTCGCCCTTGCCGATGCGCGCCACCAGGCTGGTGCGCCCCGGCGCGAACTCCTGGCGGTGCAGCGCGAAGCCGGCGTCGCCGAGCACGCCGGCGAGCACCTCGATGCACGCGCGTTCGTTGCCGGGCGGGTTGACGGTGTCGATGCGCACCAGCGTGCGCGTGAGTTCGGTGGCGGCGGACGGCTTCATGGCGGAGGTGAAACGGGGTGATGGGCCAGTCTGCCGCAAGGTCCTGCGGCCCCGCATTGATTTCTGAACATGGCCCATAACAAAAGGTCAGTTCAAAGCGCGGCCGTTCGCTGGCACATTCGCCAACGACGCCGACCTTGCGGCGCTTCCCGCCAATCCGAGACAGAAAGGGCCCCATGTTTTCGAAGAGACCACCAGACTCCCGCCCCGGTGCCGCACCGACACGCCGCAACTTCCTCCTCGCCTCCGGCGCCGCCGTGGCCGCGCCCCTGCTGTGGACGCGCCGGGCATCGGCCGCGCAACGGGTGGTGCTGCGTTCCTCGGGCGGCTCCTACGACGAGATCCGCAAGAAGCTGATCTACGAACCGTTCCAGAAGCAGACCGGCATCGAGGTGGTGGTGGTGGCGGCCAACATCGCCAAGATGCTGGCCATGATGAAGGCCGGCGGCGGCGAACTGGACGCCATCGACGTCGGCGCCGATGCGGTCTACCAGCTCGAGGCGTCCGGCGGCCTGGCGCCGATTCCCTACGACCGCTTCAGCTTCACCCGGCCCGACGACATCGGCGCGCCGTACCGCCGCCAGTACCTGGTGGGCAATCACGTGTTCTCGCGTGTGCTCGGCTTCAACACGGCGGCGTTGCCGGCCGGACGCGAACCGTCGTCCTGGGCCGACTTCTGGGACACCAGGAACTTCCCCGGTGCGCGCACGCTGGCCGACATGGTGACCGGTGCACCCGACCTGGAGTTCGCACTGCTCGCCGACGGCGTGCCAATGGACAAGATCTATCCCATCGACCTGGACCGGGCCTTCGCCTCGCTGTCGAAGATCCGCCCCTCGATTCCCAAGTTCTGGGACTCCGGCGGACTGGGCGCGCAGATGCTGGCCGACAAGCAGGTCGTGATGGGATCGATCTGGAACCCGCGCCTGGAGGTGATGGCGAAGAGCGGCGTGCCGGTCAAGGCGCAATGGAACCAGAACATGATCCAGCTGCAGTCCTATGCGCTCGTGAAGGGCGCGCGCAACATGGACGCGGCGGTCAAGCTCATCGACTACTGCGTCAGCGCCGAAGTGCAGCAGCGCTTCTCTGAGAACTATGCGGGCACCGGACCGGTCAACACCCGCGCGATGAATGCCTTGCCGGCCGCATTGCGAGACACCGTGCCGGGCAACCCCAGGCTGGCGGACAAGAGCTTCCTGCTCGACCCGAAGTGGTGGGCCGACAACCGGACGGTGGTCAACGACCGCTGGTCGAAGTGGATCGTGAAGGCCTGAGACCGCCATGTTCCACATCGTCGATACCGGCCTGGCCCGCACGCCCGGCGCCCCGCTCAATGGCACCGTGCGCGCGGGACGCACCCTCTACATGTCCCACATCCCCAAGGACCCGGAGACCGCAGCCTTCATCGGCGGCAGCTTCGAGGCGCAGGCGCGACGCGCCTTCGCCAACCTGAAGCAGTCGGTGGAATCCGCCGGCGGCACCCTGGCCGACGTGACCCAGATCGTGATGTTCCTGGTCGATCGCGAGGACTTCGCGGCGATGAACGAGATCTATCGCGAGTTCTTCGCCGACCCGTTCCCGAACCGCTCGGTGGTGGTGGTCAAGGAGCTGATCGCGCCGGGGATGCTGATCGAGTTCCTGGCCTATGCCCACCTGGGCGACTGAACCGTGAGCGCCTCACTTTCCGGCGCGACGGCCCGCTCGGGGCCCGGCATCGCGGTGATCGGCGGCGGCATCGTCGGGCTGGCCTGCGCGCTGTCCCTGCAGCGTGCGCTGGGCGATGTCACGCTGTACGACCTGCTGCCGCCCGGTGGCGGTGCCTCGTATGGCAACAGCGGCCTGGTGGCGGTGGACAGCTGCGGGCCCCTGGCCATGCCGGGCATGATGCGCCGCATCCCGGGCTGGCTGATGGACCCGGACGGCCCCCTGGCCGTCGACCCGCGCTACGCCTTCAAGGCGCTGCCCTGGCTGTTGGCGCGCGTGCGCTCCGGCAGCATGGAGCGCATCGTCGCCACCTCCGACGGCCTGCGCCTGCTGCACAAGGGGGCGCTCGACGCCTACCGCGAGCTGCTCGGGCCGGCGCACTTCGCCGACCTGATCCGCTGCAGCGAGCAACTGGAGATCTGGGAGTCCGAGGAATCGGCCGCCGCCCGCGCGATCGTGCAGCGCCTGCGCGAGCGCCACGGCATCGCGGTGCGCGTGCTCGACCGTGCCGAGGTCGCCGATCTGGTGCCCGGCATCTCGCCGGTCATCACCCACGGAGCGCTGCTGAGCAACGGCGGCTTCGTGGTCAACCCGCTGCGCCTGCTCACCGTGCTCACCGAGCTGTTTCGCCAGGCCGGCGGCCGGGTGCGGCACGAGCGCGTGATGAAGCTGGTGCCGCCCAGCGACGCGCAGGGCTGGCGGCTGATCAGCTCGCACGACGACACGCACCATGGCCGCGTGGTGGTGGCGGGCGGCGCGGCCTCGCGCGAGCTGCTGGCGCCCCTGGGCATCCACCTGCCACTGGAAGCAGAGCGCGGCTACCACGTGATGCTGCGCGACCCGGGCTTCCACCTGCCGCTGCCGCTGCTGTACAAGTCCCGCGGTTTCGGCGTGGTGCCGATGGAGGACGGGCTGCGCGTGGCCGGCACGGTGGAGATCGCCGCGCCCGGCCGGCCGATGAACGAGCGGCGCGCGCAGTCGCTGCTGAACCTGGTGCAGCAGTTGCTGCCCGGCGTGCGCGGGGAGGAGCGTTCGGTCTGGATGGGCTCGCGTCCGTCCTTTCCCGACAACCTGCCGGTGATCGAACGCGCCCGCATCGCCGACGGGCTGTTCATCGCCTGCGGCCATGGGCACTTCGGCATGACGTCCGGACCGATCACCGGCCGCCTGATGACCCAGTTGGTGGCCGGCGCGCCGACCTCGGTCGATCTCGCGCCCTTCCGTTCGCAGCGCTTCGCCCGGGCATGAACGACCAACGCAATCCCCAGGTTCCCATCGACGTCGACCCCGACAGCGGCGTCTGGCGCAGCGATGGCCTGCCGATGGTCTACCTGCCGCGCCACTTCTTCATCGACAACCACCGGCTGGTGCGCGCGGCGATGGGGCGGGCAGCCCATGCGCGCCTGCTCTACGAATCGGGCTACGAGTCGGCCTGGACCTGGAGCAGCCGTGTCGCGGCGCAGGGCGAGCTCGACGGGATCGCCGTGTTCCGCCACTACCTGGCGCGCATCTCGCAGCGCGGTTGGGGGCGCTTCCACATCGAGTCGCTCGACGAGGCGACGGGCGCCGCGCGCATCCGCTTGGCGCACTCGATCTTCGTCGAGCAGGCCGGGCGGGGCTCCAGTGAGTCGACGCTGTGCGACTTGTTCGAGGGCTGGTTTCCGGGCTCGCTCGAGTGGGTCGGCCGCGGCGAGCGGCGACCCTGGCGGCTGCGCTGTCGCGAGATCGCCTGCGCCGGCCAGCCAGGGCATGCGCATTGCGTGTTCGAAGTGAGGCCGCGCACCGAATGATTCACAACCCACGAAGGACAACGACCTTATGAAACTCTTGCGTTACGGCCCCATCGGCGCCGAGAAACCCGGGGCCCTCGACGCCGCCGGCCGGGTGCGCGATCTGTCGCCACTGGTGCACGATCTCACGCCCGATTGGCTGGCACCGGCCCGCCTGCAGGCCCTTGCCGCGATCGACCTGGAGCGGCTGCCGCTGGTGCCCGAAGGCGTTCGCCTGGGCGTGCCGGTGGCCGGCGTACGCCAGTTCGTGGCCATCGGCTTGAACTACCGGCAGCACGCGATCGAGTCGGGTCTCGACGTGCCGACCGAGCCGGTGGTGTTCAACAAGGCGCTGGGTGCACTGGGCGGGGCCAACGACGACGTGACACTGCCCGAAGGCTCGGTCGCGGGCGACTGGGAGATCGAGCTGGGCGTGGTGATCGGCAGCCCGGTGCGGCGTGTCTCCGCGGCCGATTCGCTGTCGCACGTCGCGGGCTACTGCCTGGTGAACGACGTGTCGGAGCGCGACTGGCAGATCCGGCGCAACGGCCAATGGTGCAAGGGCAAGAGCTTCGACGGCTTCGGCCCGGTCGGCCCCTGGCTCGTAACCCGCGACGAGCTGCCCGATCCGCAGGATGTGCCGCTCGAGCTGGCCGTCAACGGCCAGGTGCGCCAGCGCAGCAGCACCGCCGACATGATCTTTCCGGTGGCGCAGATCATTTCCTACCTGAGCCAGTTCATGACGCTGATGCCCGGCGACCTGGTGATCACCGGCACGCCGCAGGGGGTGGGCATGGGCATGAAACCGCCCCAGTACCTGCAGCGCGGCGACGTCATGACACTCAGCGCGGGACCGCTGGGCACGCAACGCCAGCGCGTGCTCTGACGCCGGTCCTTTCCTCGAGCCGCCGTCCCGGTGCAGGCCTAGGGTTAGTCCCGACCCAGCCGTCCCGCCAATTGTCGTCACCGCCACAAACTCATCGGAGGTGCAGTCCTAGCATTCGCTGGCTTTCACAAAAAAACGGAGACAAGCCATGCGAGTTCAGTCGAGATTCATCTTCCATGCGACGGCCGCGGCCGTCGCCGCGGGACTGTTGGTGGGTTGCGGCGGCAGCGGGGGCGGCGATGCCACATCCCCGCCGACCCCGGGTGGCGGCGGCACGCCACCGGTCGTGAGCGGGCCGCTGGTGCTCAAGACCTTGTCGAACCGCGCCGACATGATCAGCGACGGCGATGCGCTGGTGGAAGTGGTGCTGCCCACGGGCCTGGCGGTGGCCGATGTGCGGCTCGACCTCGATGGCTCGGACGTGACCGGCGCCTTCACCAGGCGCGACAACGGGCGCGTGATGGGCCTGCTGACCGGCCTGCGCAACGGCGAGAACCTGCTGACCGCGACGGTCAAGGGCAAGGCCGGCGGCGCGCGCCTGGCGATCACCAACTTCTCGCGCGGCGGCAACATCTTCGCCGGCGCGCCGATCCAGCCCTGGGTGTGCGCCACCCGCACGGGCAGCCCCGCCACGGTCTCGCCGGCGGGCACCAATCTCTCGGGCACCACCACCACGCGCGTGAGCGGGCTGGACGCCGACGCGGTCGACGCGGACTGCAACGCGCCGACGAAGTACAGCTACTACTACCAGCCCAAGGCCAAGGAAGGCTCGGCCTGCACCTTCACGGTCGGTGACCCCAATGCCTGCCTGCTGCCCTATGCCGCCGATGCGCGGCCCAAGGACGCCGACATCGCCGACTTCACCAACGACCGCGGCGACACCGTCAAGGCGCTGCTGCGCGTGGAGCTCGGCACCATGGGCCGCGGCATGTACCAGATCGCGACCTGGTTCGACCCGGCGCAGCCCTGGACTCCCTGGGCGCCGCAGAAGGGCTGGAACGGCAAGCTGCTCTGGAAGATGGGCGCCTCGGCCTCGGGCAACCGTTTCCAGCAGCAGCCGGGCAGCGCGATCTTCGACGACAACGCCTTGCGTGCGGGCTTCGCGACGGTGAACTCGCAACTCACCAACCACCAGGACAACAACAACGAAGTGCTGGCCACCGAGAACATCATGATGGTGAAGGAACACCTGATCGACACCTACGGCGAGGTGCGCTACACCATGAGCGACGGCGGCTCGGGCGGCTCGATGATGCAGACCGTGCCGGCCTCGGTGATGCGCGGCCTGCTCGACGGCCTGCAGACAGGCGTGAGCTATCCCGATGCGGTGAGCACCTGGATGGAGACGCGCGAGTGCGGCATGCTGACCCACTACTACGACACGCCCGCGGGCTCGGCGCTGAGCCCCACGGCGCGCGCGGCGGTGAACGGCCACCCGAGCGCCACCCATTGCTTCATCTGGTCCCTGAGCTTCGTCAATCCGCAGGACCCGAAGCTGCCCGACAACTGCGGCAACGGCTTCCCCGCGGGCATCGTCTACGACCCCCGCCTGCGGCCGACCGGCGTGCGCTGCTCCATCCACGACGTGCTGACGCCGGTGATCGGCACCGTCACCGACACCGACCGGACGGTGAAGCCCAACCTGCCTTACGACAACGCCGGCGTCCAGTACGGCCTGAAGGCGTTGCAGGCCGGCGCGATCACGCCCGAGGAATTCGTCGCGCTCAACGAAGGCGTGGGCAGCTACGACCTGGACATGGCCTGGTCGGGCGGCTCGGCCACGGCACCGGTCATTCCGGCGCCGCGCGCCCGCGTGTCGCCCACCGCGATGGTGCCCTTCTACAAGAGCGGCCTGGTGAGCGTGGGCCGGAACCTGGCGCAGGTGCCGATCATCGACCTGCGCCCGGAGATGGGCCCCGACATCCACATGGCCTGGCGCTCGTATTCGCAGCGCGCGCGGCTCGACGCGGCCAACGGCGGCCACGGCAACCACGTGATCTTCGGCAGCGCGTCCTACTACGTCGACGGGACGGCCCTCAACCGCAAGGCCTTCCGCACGATGGACCGCTGGCTCACGGCCATCGAGCAGGACAGGTCGGCGGATGCGAAGCCGGCCAAGGTGCTGCGCAACAAGCCGGGCGACGCGGCGGACTTCTGCATCGCAACGGCCGGCGTGAGCGATGCCGAACTGGTGGACGTGGGCTTCGGCAGCGCGGCCTGCGCGGTCAAGCCCTATGAATCGCCGCGCATCGTGTCAGGCGGGCCGCTGTCGGAAGACGTGTTCAAGTGCCAGCTCAAGCCGCTGGACTTCGCCTCCGCCGATTACGGCAGCACCGTCTTCACGGCCGGGCAGCAGGGGCGGCTGCGCGCGGTGTTCAGCGACGGCGTGTGCGACTGGAACAAGCCGGGCGTGGGCCAGGTCGCCTGGGCGCCCACCAGCTTCCGCGCCGGACCGGGCGGGCAGCCGCTGCCCGCGGCGCCGAGCTCGACATCGTTCTGAGTCGGCGGGCACCGGGCCGCGGTCCGGTGCTCTACATTCAGCCGATCGCGGCCCGCCGCCCACCCCTCGTCGCACACCTCGACCCATGCCCCCTCCACGGGAACTCCGTCCCTTCTTCGAACGCTGCATCTGGCCGCGCGCGCTGACCCATGCGGAGTGCACCCGGGCCTTCGATTCGCTCTACGTCAAGCAGCATGAGACCCATGCCTCGGTGTGCCAGCGCGACGAGATCGCCGACAGCTGGATCGGCGTGCTCGAAGGCTTCCTGCGCGTGCAGGACACCACCGCCGATGGCCGCCTGGTGATGTTCACCGGCGTGGCGGCCGGTGGCTGGATCGGGGAGGGCTCGCTGCTCAAGCCCGAGCACCGCAAGTACGAGATCATGGCCACGCGCCCGACCGTCACGGTGCACCTGCCGCGCGGCACCTTTTCCTGGCTGCTCGAGCGCAGCATCCCCTTCAACCACTTCATGCTCTCGCACCTCAACGAGCGCCTCGGCCAGTTCATCGCGATGGTGAAGTTCGACCGCCTGCTCGAACCCACGGCGCGCGTGGCGCGCGGCATCTCCAGCCTGTTCCATCCGGTGCTCTACCCCAACACCGACTCGACCCTGCACATCAACCAGGAGGAGATCGGCCTGCTGGTGGGCGTCTCGCGCCAGCGCGTGAACACCGCGCTCAACGAGCTGGCATCGGCGGGGCTTATCCAGCGCGGCTACGGCTACATCACCGTGACCGACCGGCAGGCGCTGGCGCGCTACCCCTGAGCTTTCCGGCGCGCGCTCAGGCTCGCAGCGACTTCGCGGTGCGCAGCAGCTGGTCGACGAACACGCGGATCGCCGGGTGGGTGCGCTCGCCCTGGCGGAAGGCCGCCGAGATGTGGCGGTGGACCCGCGGACGCAGGGGCACCGCGGCGAAGGCGCCGCGCATCTGGCCCAGGCGCAGGCCGGGAATGATGGAGACGGCGCAGCCCGAGCTCACCATGGCCGCGATGATCTCGGAGCCCAGGCACTCGGCGCTCACGCGCGGCGCGTAGCCCGCGCGCCGGCACAGGCCCAGCACGAACTCGCCGTACACGCTGCTGGCCGAATCGAGCGCCCATTCCTCGTCCTTGAGTTCGGCCAGCCCCAGCGTCTTCTTGCGCGCCAGCCGGTGCCCGGTGGCCAGGATGACGTGCAGCTCGTCGTCGATCAGCGGCACATGCTTCACCGTCTGGCCGCCGCGGGCCGGGCGCCCGCCGAGGTCGTCCACGATCGCGATGTCGGTGCTCCACGAGCCCAGCGCCGCCAGCCCTTCGGCGGGTTCCATCTCGACCAGCGTGACCTGCAGCCGCGGGTAGGCCGCGCGCAGCGCCTGGATCACGGGCGGCAGCAGCGCGGCCGCGGCGGTGGCGAAGGCCGCGACGCGCAAGGTGCCCGCGATCTCCTCGCGGATCTGCGCGAGCTCCGACTTCGCCTCGTCCAGCACGGTGAGCACGCGTTCGACATGGCCCACCAGCACCTCGCCCGCATGCGTGAGCTTCACGCCCCGGCCACGCCGCTCGGTCAGCGGCACACCGACCTCGGCTTCGAGCTGGGCCAGCTGCTGCGAGACCGCCGACGGCGTCAGGCACAGCACGTCGGCCACCGCCGTCATGGTCTGGCGGTTCGAGAGTTCCCGCAGCGCCCTGAGTCGTGCGAAGTCCATGGCAGGCCCGTCAATGTTAAGAATTACTTGAATATATCCAAAGAAATGATCAATGGTATTGATCGGACGGAAGGCCTAGGATCGCCGCGTTCTCCTTCCCTCCACCCCTGAACGGATACCACCGTGGCAGTCAGCGTTTTCGACCTCTTCAAGATCGGCATCGGGCCTTCGAGCTCGCACACGGTGGGCCCGATGCGGGCCGCGCGCCTGTTCACGAAGGCGTTGGAAGACGCAGGCCTGCTGGGCGCCGTGCACCGCGTCGTGTCGGAGATGTTCGGCTCCCTGGGGGCGACGGGCAAGGGCCATGGCACCGACGTCGCCGTGCTGCTGGGCCTGGCCGGCCACGAGCCCGACAGCGTCGACGTGGATGCCGTGCCCGCGCTGCTGGCCGACATCCGCGCGCGCCGGTCGCTGCCACTGGCGGGCGTCCATGCGATCGCGCTCGACGAGAAGGCCGACCTGCTGCTCTACGGCCTCAAGGCGCTGCCCTTCCATCCCAACGGCATGCGCTTCACGGCCGTCGACGGCGCAGGGCAGCCGCTGCTGGAGAAGACCTACTACTCGGTGGGTGGCGGCTTCGTCGTCAGCGAGACCGTGGCCGGCGACGGGTCGCGGCAGAAGGCGATCGCACCGGACACCGAGATCCTCGAATGGCCCTTCCACAGCGGGGCCGACCTGCTGCGGCTGACCGCGCAGCACGCCTGCAGCATCGGCGACGTCATGCGACGCAACGAGCGCCATTGGCGCAGCGACGCCGAAACCGAGGCCGGCCTGCTGCGGATCTGGCGGACGATGCAGGCCTGCGTCGAGCGCGGCTGCCGCACCGAGGGCGCGTTGCCCGGCCCGTTCCGCGTCCGGCGCCGGGCCGCTGCGCTGGCCCGGCGGCTGGGCGACCCGCGCGCGGCCATGGCCGATCCGCTCATGGTCATCGACTGGGTCAACGTGTTCGCCCTGGCCGTCAACGAGGAGAACGCCGCGGGCGGGCGCGTGGTGACCGCGCCCACCAACGGCGCGGCCGGCATCGTGCCCGCGGTGCTGCACTACTACATGCGCTTCGTGCCCGGTGCCAGCGAGCGCGGCGTCGTCGACTTCCTGCTGACCGCCGCGGCCATCGGCCTGCTCTACAAGGAGAACGCCTCGATCTCCGGCGCCGAGGTGGGCTGCCAGGGCGAGGTCGGCGTGGCCTGCTCGATGGCCGCGGCCGGGCTCTGCGCGGTGCTGGGCGGCAGCCCCGCACAGGTGGAGAACGCGGCCGAGATCGGCATGGAACACCACCTGGGCCTCACTTGCGACCCGGTGGGCGGCCTGGTGCAGATCCCCTGCATCGAGCGCAACGCCGTGGCCTCGGTCAAGGCCATCAACGCGGCGCGCATGGCGCTGTATGGCGACGGCGTGCACCACGTGAGCCTCGACCAGGTGATCAAGACCATGCGCGAGACCGGCGCCGACATGATGACCAAGTACAAGGAAACCTCGCGCGGCGGGCTGGCGGTGAACATCGTCGAGTGCTGAGCGGCGGCGCGCCTGCAGCAGCGCCGCGAGGCCTCAGCGCACGGTCTTGATGCGCCGCTTGTTGGCCAGGTCGTTGGCTTGGTCGATCAGGTGCGAGGACCGCTCGTACTGCGAGCAGGCGATCATCGCGTAGAGGATGTCGCCGATCACCAGTTGCGCGATGCGACCGGTCAGCGACTCGTTGGAAAACGCGGTGGGCTTGGCGGAGTAGCTGAGCACGAAATCCGAGGCCTTGGCCAGCGGCGACATGGCGTTGTGCGTGAGCGCGATCACGCCCGCGCCACCGAGTTTTGCACGCTGGGCCGCGGCCACCACGGGCTCGGTGCGGCCGGTGTGGCTGACGCCGATCACCACGTCCTGCTCGGAGAGGATCGACGACGAGATCATCATGATGTCGACGTCGGCATGCGCCGAGATCGGGATGCCCAGGCGCAGCAGCTTGTGGCGGATGTCGAGCGCGACGGCTGCGCTGCCACCCACACCATAGACATCGACGCGCCGTGCTTTCGCGATCATCTCCGCGGCGCCCTGCAGCGACTTGAGATCGACCGTGTGGCGCGTGTCGCTCAGGCTCGCGATCGAGCCCGCGATCAGCTTGTCGCAGATGTTCTCCACCGCGTCGGTGGCCTTGAGTTCGCCGATCACATGGGGGTGCGTGAGCGACACGTCGCGCGCGAGCAGCACGCGGAACTCCGAGAAGCCCAGATAGCCCACCGACTGGCACAGCCGCGTCACGGTGGCATCGCTCACGCCCGCGGCCTGCGCGAGCTCGGTGATCGTCATCTGCAGCAGCGCCTCGGGGTTCTGCAGGATGAAGTCGCACAGCCGCTGGCTGGCCGGCGTCAGGGAGCTGTAGACGGCTTCCAGCCGCAGCCGCACATGGGAGCGCGAGACGGCGCCGGCGACGTCGTTGACCGGACGCTCGCGTGGCCTGGGCGGGTCGGTGTGTGGGGAGGGAGGAAGGGCGCGCATGCGTGGCAATCGGGGGGAGGCAGGAGCTTCATCGTACGGCTGCGCATGGCAGGCCGACAGAGGACTTACGCCGAGCGTCGAGCCCACGTTTTAGGGCTGAAAAGGGCACCGGAAATCAGTGAAAAGATGATTCATCCGGACGCTCGAAAATGTAGATCATTTACTTCTTTGCCCTCGAGAGACGCTGTGCTCTACTGCCGCCCGGAATCATCAATTCACCGGGGCTGAAGCAGTAGCAAAAATGGAAATCGGATTCGTTGGACTGGGCAAGATGGGCGGGGCGATGGCGAATCGCCTGCATGTGGCGGGTCACCAGGTGCTGGCCTTCGACGGCCACGCCGCGGCGGTCGCTTCGGCGCAGGCCCGGGGCCTGCGCGTGGCCGCTTCGCTGGAGGCCCTGGTCGCCGGCCTGTCGGCGCCGCGCGTGATCTGGATCATGACGCCGCCCGGCGCCGCGACCCAGGCGCTGATCACCGATCTGGCCGACCTGTGCGCACCCGGCGACCTGATCGTCGACGGCGGCAACTCCGACTTCCGCGATTCGAAGAAGCGTGCCGACGTGCTCAAGGCCCGCGGCCTGACGCTTGTCGATGCCGGGGTCAGCGGCGGCACGCAGGGGGCGGTCAACGGTTGCGGGCTGCTGGTCGGCGCGGAGAAGGATGTGTTCGAGCGGCTGAAGCCAGCGTTCGAGGCCTTGGCCGCACCCGGCGGCTACGCGCTGGTGGGGCGCAGCGGTGCGGGCCATTTCGCGAAGGCGGTGCACAACGGCGTCGAGTACGCGCTGATGCAGGCCTATGGCGAAGGCTACGAACTGCTGACCGCCTCCGAGATCGAGGTCGATGTGGTGGCGGCGCTGGAGGCCTATCAGGGCGGCTGCTCGATCCGCTCGCATCTGCTGGAAAAGATGTGCCATGCGATCGCGGGCAACCCGACGCTCGAGGGCATCAAGGGCTATGTCGCCGATTCGGGCATGGGCCGCTGGACCGTCGAGGAGGCGATCCGCCTGCGCGTGCCCACGCCCACGATCTCCGCCGCGCTGCAGACGCGCTTCCGCTCGCAGCAGGACGATTCGCCGACCATGAAGAGCATCGCCGCCTTGCGCGGCGAGATCGGCGGCCATGCCGTGATGAAGACCGGCGGTGCCGCATGAGCGCGGTGCTGGAGCGGCTCGACACCATCATCGAGGAACACCGCAGCGTGGCCGCGGTGCTGCGCGCCGAGGAAGTCGATGCGCTCGCGGCCGCCCTCGTGGGCGCGAAGCGGGTGTTCCTGAGCGGCCAGGGCCGCTCCGGCAACATGGTGCGTGCGCTAGCGATCCGCTTCACGCACATCGGGCTGGCGGTGAACGTCGCCGGCGAGCCCACGGCCGGGGCCATCGGCGCCGGCGATCTGCTGATCGCGGTCTCGGCCTCGGCCACCACCAAGGCCACGCTCGAGCACATGCGGGTCGCGAAGCAGAAGGGCGCCACGGTCGCGCTCGTGACCACGGTGCAGCGCGAGGTCGAGCATGCCGATCTGCGGCTGACGCTGCCGATCCGCGCGACCGTGCCCACGGTGCAGCATGCCGGCTCGCTGTTCGAGCAGGCCTTCCTGCTGGTGGGCGATGCACTGGCCTGGGACGTGCAGCAGCGCCTGGGCGTCGCGGACCGCACGCTCGACGAACGCCATGCCAACCTGCAGTGAATGAGGCGGGCAGCGGGGCACCGTCCTCCTGCACGCGTCCGCCGTCGAACCATTGAAGAAACCACGCAGCGTCCCGGCTTCCAGGCCGGGGCGGCCTGCCTGAAGCGAGAAGGATCCGCCGCATGTCCGGAGTAAGGCTGACGAACGTCGTCAAGCAATTTGGTGAGAGCAGGGTCGTCGACAACCTGTCGTTCGACGTCAAGGACAGGGAATTCGCCGTGCTCGTCGGCTCGTCGGGCTGTGGCAAGACGACGGCGCTGCGCATGATCGCGGGCCTGGAGACCGCGACCTCGGGCGACATCTACATCGGGGACGTGCGGGTCAACGACATGGCGCCCAAGGACCGCGACATCGCGATGGTGTTCCAGAGCTATGCGCTCTACCCGCACATGAACATCCGCGAGAACATGGGCTTCGGCCTCAAGATCCGCGAGATGCCGACCAGGGAGATCGACGCCCGCGTGCAGGAAGCGGCTGACATCCTGGGGCTCACCGACATGCTCGGGCGCAAGCCCAAGGAACTCTCGGGAGGCCAGCGGCAGCGCGTGGCGCTGGGCCGGGCCATCGTGCGCAAGCCCAAGCTGTTCCTGTTCGACGAGCCGTTGTCGAACCTCGACGCCAAGTTGCGCGTGGCCATGCGCGCCGAGATCAGCAAGCTGCATCGCCGGCTCGAGGCGACCATCATCTACGTCACGCACGACCAGGTCGAGGCCATGACCATGGCCGACCGCATGTTCATCATGAGCAAGGGCGTGCTGCAGCAGACCGGCGCGCCGATGGACGTGTACTCGCGGCCGGTCAACCGCTTCGTTGCCGGCTTCGTGGGTTCGCCGGCCATGAACTTCATCGACGCCCGGGCTGTGGCCGTGGGCGACGAGATCTTCATCGACGCGGAGGCCTTCCGGGTCAGGGTCCCGGCGGCCTTCCATGCGCGGCTTCTTCCCTATGTCGGGCGCGCGGTCGTCTTCGGCGTGCGGCCCGAGGACATCTTCGCGACCGGCGGATCGGCGCAGGCCGACGACGGCCACACGCTCACGGTGCAGGCCGAGGTCGTCGAGACGCTGGGCTCGGAGATCTTCGCCTACCTGCGCTGCGGTGCGCATTCGATCGTCGCGCGCATGGAGATGCCGGAGGTGCCGCTGCGCGTCGGCGAGACGCTGCAGGTCGGTCTGAAGATGAACAAGACGCATGTGTTCGATCCGCAGACCTCGGACGCCGTCGTGTAGCGACCGGTCCGCAGGGCCGGACGACGCCAAGCTTTCCCCCGTTCTTTGAAGGAGACATCATGAAAAAAACAGTCAAGGCCACCTTGGCCGCCGCATTCGCCCTGGGCCTGGTCGCCAGCGCCTCGGTGCAGGCCCAGACCAAGGAGATTCGCGTGCTGCTCGCGAACCATCCCTATGGCGAATTGCTCAAGGCCTCGATCCCGGAGTTCGAGAAGAGCACCGGCATCAAGGTGAATGCCGAGAGCCTGCAGGAGAGCCAGCTCACGACCAAGCTCACGACCGAGTTCGCCACCAAGTCCTCGTCAGTGGACGTGTTCATGACCCGGCCGGTGCAGGAAGGGAAAATGTTCAACAAGAACGGCTGGTACGAGGCGCTGGCCGGCTACGACTTTTCCGACTACCCCGCCAACGCGATGAGTGTCGTGACCTACGACGCCAAGCCCTACATCGTGCCGCTGGTGACCGAGTGGCAGGTGCTGTACTACCGCAAGGACCTGCTGGCCGGGGCCGGCATCAAGGTCCCGACCACCTTCGCCGAGCTCGAGGACGCGGCGAAGAAGCTCAACACCGACGCGGTGGCGGGCTTCGCCTCGCGCGGCAAGGGCGCGGCCTCGGTCACGCAGCTCTCGAGCTACATCTACAACTATGGCGGCCTCTACCTGGACAAGGGCGTCGCGGTGTTCGATGCGCCGGCGGCCGTCGAGGCCACGCGCTTCTACGGCAAGCTGCTGGGCAACTACGGCCCCAAGGGCGTGACCTCGATGTCGTGGGAGAACATCATGCCGCTGTTCCAGGCCGGCAAGATCGCGATGTGGACCGATGCCTCGGTCTTCTACGGGCAGATCATCGATCCCTCGAAAACCGCGATCGGCGCCGACAAGTTCGGCATCGCGAACTTCCCTGCCGGCCCCAAGACCAACACGCCCTTCTACGTGACCGCCTGGGGCCTGGCCATGGCCAAGCAGTCGCGCAAGAAGGACATGGCCAAGATCTTCATCGACTGGGCGACCAGCAAGGAACTGGCGACCAAGGCGATGCTGACCAACATCACGATGGCGCGCTCCTCGGTCTGGGACGACAAGGCGGTGTTGGCCAAGGTGAGCCCCGGCCTGGTCGAGACGCGTGCGTTCGCCGCCAAGAACGGCAACCCGCTCGACAAGCCCTTCATGAGCGCGGTCGGCGAGGCGCGCGACCTGATCGGCGAAGTGGTGCTCGAGTCGATCAACACCAAGGGCGCGTCGACCAAGCTCGACGCGATGGCCAAGGATCGGGCCGCCAAGGTCAACGCCTTGCTGAAGGACACCGGCGAGTACGGCAAGTGAGGCGTGCGCGGGCCCTGACGGGCGAAGGCCCGGCGTCGCGCGCCATCCATGGGGCGGTCGCCGGCGGGCGGCCGCCCCTTCATTCCTTGGCCGAAAGGGTTCCCGATGAACCCTTCCCCGGCTTTTCGCTTCCCCAGCTACGAGACAATTCATGATCCAGTCGAGCCTCGCGGACCGGAACCTGCACTGGATATTTCCGCTCCCCGCCATTGTTTTCGTTGCCATGCTGATGGTCTTTCCCGTGCTCTACACGGGCTACCTGAGCTTCACGAACTGGAACCTCACCTCGGGCATGCCGGCCTCCTTCGTCGGCACCGACAGCTATGTGCGGGTGCTCACCGAGCCCCGTTTCCTGCACGCCATCGGCCGGACCGTGGCCTTCACGGTGCTGGCGGTCGGCATCGAGGGCGTGCTCGGCGTCGCCGCGGCGCTGATCCTCAACCGTGCCTTCTTGGGCAAGGACCTGGCGAAGCTGCTGTTGCTGCTGCCGCTGGTGGCCACGCCGGTGGCGATCGGCATCGTGTTCAACCTGTTCTACGACCCGACCATCGGCCTGGTGAACTACCTGCTGCAGGCCGTGGGCCTGCCGACCGGGCTCTGGGTCTCGCACGAGAACACGGTGCTGATCTCGCTGGTGCTGGTCGATGTCTGGCAGTGGACGCCGATGATCACGCTGATCGTGCTCGCAGGCCTGGCCTCGCTGTCGGACGAGCCCGTCGAGGCGGCGCGCATCGACGGCGCGAGCGAATGGCAGATCATCCGCTGGGTGACGATCCCGATGGTGATGCCGGTGATCCTCACGGCGCTGATCCTGCGGCTGGTCGATGCGCTCAAGACCTTCGACATCATCTTCGCCATGACCGGCGGCGGGCCGGGCTATGCGTCGGAAACGCTCAACATCATGGGATTCAAGTACAGCTTCGAGTATTTCCGGATGGGCCAGTCGGCGGTCATTCTGGTGGTGCTGTTCCTGGTGGTGTTCGCCTGCAGCCTGGGCATCGTGAAGCTGCGCGGACGTTCCGATGTCTGAGCGCGAGGGGACCAAGAAATGAAGAACAACAAGAAACGTCTGTCGACAGCGGTGTTCTATGGCGTGGTCATCGTCATGGCGCTGGTGGTGCTGTTTCCCTTCCTCTGGATGCTGGCCTCGTCGTTCAAGACGCAGCTCGATGTGGTCGCCTGGCCCCCCAAGCTGTTCTTCACGCCGACCCTGCAGAACTACCGGAAGGTCTTCGGCGAGCAGGATTTCCTGCAGTACTTCCTCAACTCGACGGTCGTGGCCACGCTGGCGGTCGGGCTGTCGCTGGCGCTGGGCCTGCCCGCGGCCTACTCGATCTCGCGCTTCGCGCAGCGCCGCCTGGGCATGTTCATCCTGCTGGCGCGGCTGATGCCGGGCATCTCCTTCCTGATGCCCTGGTACATCGTGTTCTCGCGGCTCAACCTCATGGACAGCTACACGGCGCTGGTGCTGAGCCACATGCTGATCGCGCTGCCGATCGTGGTCTGGATCATGTCGAGCTACTTCGACACCATCCCGCGCGACATGGAGGAGTCGGCCATGGTCGACGGCGCGACGCGGCAGTACGCGTTCTTCAAGATCATCCTGCCGCTCTCGGGGCCGGGCATCATCACGGCCACGACGCTGTCCTTCATCTTTTCCTGGAACAACTTCATGTTCTCGCAGGTGCTCAGCATGGAGAAGACCAAGACGCTGCCGATCGCGGTCTACAACTTCCTGTCCTACGCCGAGACCGACTGGGGCGGCGTGATGGCCGCGGCGGTCGCGATCATGGCGCCGGCGCTGATCCTGACCATGTTCTTCCAGCGCTACGTCGTTAAGGGCCTAACCATGGGCGCGGTCAAGGGATGAGCGCGCTGCCGGTGGCCACGGCCTTCAGCGTGCTGGCGATCGACATCGGCACGTCGTCGGTGCGCGCGGCGCTGTTCGATCCGCAGGGCCATCCGTTGGGCGCTGGCGCCCAGCGCACGCATCGGCTCGAGACCGGGCAGGACGGCAGGGCAGAACTAGATGCGCGTGCGCTGCTGGACAACATCGGACAGGCGATCGACGAGGCGCTGCAGACGGCGGATCCTGGGATCCCGATCCGCGCCGTCGGCCTGAGCAGCTTCTGGCACAGCCTGGTCGGGCTCGATGCGCAGATGCAGCCGGTCACGCCGGTGCTGACCTGGGCCGACCGGCGCGCACAGGCGGTAGCCGCGGCGCGCCGCGCCGATCCCGACGCGGCGGCGCTGCATGCCCGCACGGGCTGCCCGGCCCATTCGAGCTACTGGAGCGCGAAGCTTCCCTGGCTGCGCACCACGGACGCCGAAGCCTGGCAGGCGGCATGCCGCTGGGCCTCGGCCTGCGACCTGCTCATGCACACGCTGTTCGGCGGCGACCTCCGGACCTCGACCTCGATGGCGTCGGGCACTGGCCTTTTCGACCTGCACGATCAACGATGGAGCGCGCCGGCCCTGTCGCGCGCCGGGCTGGCGAGCACCGCCTTGCCGATGGTCGACGACCGGCCCCGCGAGGGCCTGGTCGAAGCCTACGCGCGGCGCTGGCCGCAGCTCGCGTCGATTCCCTGGTTCCCCGCGGTGGGCGATGGCGCCTGCTCCAACGTCGGCGTCGGCAGCACCGACCCGGACTCGATGGTGCTGATGCTGGGCACCAGCGGTTCGATGCGCGTGATGTGGAACGCAGGCGACGACCGGGCGCTGTCCGACGCCAGCCTCTGGTGCTACCGGGTTGATGCGCACCGGCTGGTGGGCGGCATGGCGCTGTCGGAAGGCGGCGCCTCGGCCGCCTGGGCACGGGAGACCCTCGCGGGTGGCACGGGCGCCGATCTGGAGGTGGAGATCGCGCGCATGCGGCCCGATGCGCACGGCCTCACCGTGTTGCCCTTCGTGCTCGGCGCGCGCAGCCCCGACTGGGTCGACGGCCGGACCGCCTGCATCGCCGGCATCACGGCCGCCACCACCTCGGCGCAGATATACCGCGCGGTGCTGGAAAGCGTGGGGCTTCGTTTCGCCTTCCTCAAGCAGCGGCTCGAGCGCTCGTGGCCCGCCGCCCGGCGCATCGTCGTCACGGGCGGCGCCCTGTCGCGCTCCGCGGTCTGGCGGCAGATCGTCGCGGACTGCATCGGCCAGGAGATCGAGGTGTCCGACGTCGACGAGGGCTCGCTGCGCGGTGCCGCGCTGCTCACGCTCGAGCGCATCGGCCAGGGCGCGCTGGCCTCGTATGCCCATGGACGACGTAACGCCGCGGCCTTCGACGCCGATGCGCACGCGGTTTACCGACAGGCCATGCAACGGCAGGCCGTGTTGGACGCATTGCTGCGCGAGGGTACTTTCTAGAGGGGTCGCCGGGCCATGGGGCCTCTGGATAGGGTCTTTATCCAGTGTACCGGGCAGGGTGCTCGGAAGGCGATTTCGACAGCACCGCTGCGGCTCCGGCTACACTCCGCGCCGCATTGCAGCCGTATCAGGCCTTGCGGCCGTTGAAAGAAACGGCCAATTCATCTTAGGAAAATTCAGTGAACCGTATCGAACTCGTCGAGAAAATCGCCACCGCCCACAACACCAGCAAGGCCGAAGCGGCCCGTATCCTGGAGACCATCACCGGCGCCATCGTCGCCGCGGTCAAGAAGGGCGACCCGGTCCAGATCGTTGGCTTCGGCACCTTCAAGCAAGTCGCACGCGCTGCACGTTCGGGCTTCAACCCGCAAGCCGGCACGAAGATCAAGATCGCCGCACAAAAGGTGCCGAAGTTCGTTCCGGGCGCTGCCTTCAAGGCCGCCATCGACCCCAAGGCCGCCAAGCGCAAGGCCGACAAGGTCGCTGCCGTGAAGCCGGCTGCTGCACCCAAGAAGGCTGCCGTGGCTGCCAAGCCTGCTGCGAAGCCGGCCGCCAAGCCCGCTGCCGCACCCGTGGCCAAGAAGGCTGCTGCCGCTCCGGCCAAGGCGCCCGTGAAGGCTGCCGCACCCGCCAAGGCGCCGGCCAAGGCCGCTGCGGCTCCCGCCAAGGCACCGGCCAAGAAGGCTGCCGCCAAGAAGTAATTGCTGTTCGCAGCATGATGACGACGGCCCTTCGGGGCCGTTTTCTTTGGGCCCGCCGATCGTGGTGTGAAGCCCGCGCGGTTGCCAGCCGAGGTGCAATGCCCGGATAATCGAGCCATCCAGGAGAAGCGACGGGCCGCGAGGTTCGTTCTACCGAAGGCGCAACCCCGAAACGCTCAGGTCCCGTACTGGATTCATCATCAAACTGGAGAGTGCTGCCGGCGTCATGCCGAGCCGCCGCCGAAGGTGCAAACCGCGTCGCAGGACGCGGTGAATCTCTCAGGCAAAAGGACAGTGGGGCCGACGACCAATCCTGGTCGCCGGCCCTTTTTCTTTTGCGTTTTCGAACTGGAGATGATGATGAAAGTGATCGTGATGGGTGCCGGCGTGATCGGCGTCGCCACCGCCTGGTACCTGCGGCAGGCCGGCCATGAAGTGACCGTGCTGGAGCGCAATGCCGGCGCGGCGCGCGAGACCAGCTTCGGCAACGGCGGCCAGATCTCGGTGAGCCATGCCGAGCCCTGGGCCAATCCTTCGGCACCGTTCAAGCTGCTGAAATGGCTGGGCCGGGAAGATGCGCCGCTGCTGTTCCGGCTGCGCGCCGACCCCGCGCAATGGCTGTGGGGCCTCAAGTTCCTGGGCGAATGCGGGGCGAAGCGCTCGACCCGCAACATGGTGCAGCTGCTCAACCTGGGCACCTACAGCCGCGACAGCCTGCAGCAGTTGCGCCGCGACACCGGCATCGAATACGACCACCTGACGAAGGGCATCCTGCACTTCTATACCAGCCAGAAGGAGTTCGACCTGGCGCTCGAACCCGCGCGCATCATGCGCGAGCTGGGCTGCGAGCGGCAGGTGATCGATGCCGACGAGGTGGTGCGCATCGACCCGGCCATGGCCGCGATCCGCCCGCGGCTGGCCGGCGCCACCTACACCAGCGCCGACGAATCGGGCGACGTGCACAAGTTCACCACCGGCCTGGCGCAGAAGGCGGCGGAGCAGGGCGTGCAGTTCCGCTATGGCGTGCGCATCCAGCGGCTGCGCACCGAGGGCGGCGCGATGCGCGGCGTGGAGATCGCGAGCGAGAGCGGCATGTACGAGGTGGTGCAGGGCGATGCCTACGTGCTCGCGCTGGGCAGCTTCAGTGCGCAGCTCGCGCGCGGCGCGGGCGTGCCGCTCGACATCTACCCGGCCAAGGGCTACTCGGCGACGCTGCCCATCCTCGATGCCGCCAAGGCGCCCAGCGTGAGCCTGACCGACGACGAGCACAAGCTGGTCTTCTCGCGCTTCGGCGACCGGCTGCGCATCGCGGGCACGGCCGAGCTCAACGGCTACGACCTGTCGCTGAATCCGGTGCGCTGCGAGGCCATCGTGCGCCGCACGCTCGAGATCTTCCCGGGCGTGAGCCGGCCCGAGCTCGCAAGCTACTGGGCCGGGCTGCGCCCCGCGACGCCGGGCAACGTGCCCTACATCGGCCGCAGCAAGGTGGAGGGCCTGTTCCTCAACACCGGCCACGGCACGCTGGGCTGGACGCACGGCTGCGGCTCGGGCCGCGCGCTGGCCGAGCTGATGTCGGGCCGGCGGCCCGAGGTCGATTTCGCCTTCTGCGGGCCGACCCCGGCGCGCTCCGTCGTGGCGCCCGTGCTGGCGCCGCAGCGGCGCGGCGGCGCGGCCTGAGCCATCTCGGCGCGAGATGCGCGCTTCGCCCATCGGCATGAATTTTCCGCGTTAACCCGCTGCGGCCACGAGGGCGGCGCGCGCGACCATTCGCGCATCGCCGGGCGTGAGAACATGCCCGGTTGCCACCCGGGACCTTCTCCATGAACACCTCTGCCATGCCGCGCCCCGCCTCGGGCGCCGGCACCTCCCTCGCCGCCGAAGCGGTCTACCGAAAAGTCAGCTGGCGGCTGATCCCGCTGCTCTTCGTCTGCTACATCGTCGCCTACCTGGACCGCGTCAACGTCGGCTTCGCCAAGCTGCAGATGCAGGACGCGCTGCAGTTCAGCGAGGCCGTCTACGGCCTGGGCGCGGGCATCTTCTTCGTCGGCTACTTCCTGTTCGAGGTGCCGAGCAACGTGATCCTGCACAAGGTCGGCGCCAAGCGCTGGATCGCGCGGATCATGGTGACCTGGGGCCTGCTGTCGGCCGGCACGATGTTCGTGACCACGCCGATGTCCTTCTACCTGGTCCGCTTCTTCCTGGGCGCGGCCGAAGCCGGCTTCTTCCCCGGCATCATCCTGTACCTCACCTACTGGTACCCGGCCGCGCGCCGCGGCAAGGCGACCTCGCTGTTCCTCGCCGCCATCCCCTTCGCCGGCATCCTGGGCGGCCCGTTCTCGGGCTGGATCCTGCAGAGCATGGCCGGCGTCAACGGCTGGCAGGGCTGGCAGTGGCTGTTCCTGCTGCAGGGCCTGCCGACGGTGGCGATGGGCTTCCTGGTCTGGCGCTACCTCGACGACCGCGTGAAGGACGCACGCTGGCTCGAACCGGCCGAGCGCGAGCTGATCGCGCGCGACATCGCGGCCGACGGCAGCGGCAAGTCCGAGGCCAAGGTGCTCAGCGTGCTGACCAACGGCCGCGTGTGGCTGCTGGCGCTGGTGTACTTCACCTTCACCGCCGGGCTCTACGGCATCTCCTTCTGGCTGCCCAGCATCATCAAGTCGATCGGCGTGAAGGGCGCGCTCGACATCGGCCTCTTGAGCGCGATCCCCTGGTCCTTCGGCGTGCTCGCGATGTACCTGGTGGCGCGCAGCGCCGACCGCCGGCTCGAGCACCGCTGGCACTCGGCCGTCGCCGCGGTGGTCGGTGCGCTGGGCCTGGTGCTGAGCGTGGCCATGCACGGCAACGCGGTCTGGGCCATGGTCGGCCTGACCATCGCGACCATGGGCATCATGGCCACGCTGCCGGTGTTCTGGGGTCTGCCGACCAGCTTCCTGGGCGGCGCGGCCGCGGCGGCCGGCATCGCCTTCATCAACTCCTTCGGCAACCTCTCGGGCTTTGCCGCGCCCTTCCTGATCGGCGTGATCAAGGACATCACGAAGAGCACCGACTCGGGCCTGCACATGCTGGCCGGCCTGCTGGTGCTCGGCGCCGTGCTGGTGCTCGTGCTGGCCAAGCCCGCGGCGGCCGCTGAACGACGGACCGCCTCCATTTCTTGACAGGAATCCCATGTCCTCCGATGTGAACACCCCGGCGGGCGCGCCGCTGCATGCGCCGCGCCGCTCACCTTCTCCCGCGCTGATGGCGCAACTGCAGGCGCGTTTCGGCGCACGCTTCTCCACCGGCGCTTCGGTGCTGCTGCAGCACGGCAGCGACGAGTCGGCCTACCTGCCGGTGCCGCCCGACGCGGTGGTCTATGTGCAGAGCACCGAGGAGGCCGCCTTCGTGGTGCGCGCCTGCGCGGCCGAACGGGTGCCGCTGATCGCCTTCGGCGTCGGCTCCTCGATCGAAGGCCACCTGCTGGCGGTCGAGGGCGGCGTCTGCATCGACTTCTCTCAGATGAACCAGGTGCTCGCGATCCGCACCGAGGACCTCAACGTCACGGTGCAGGCCGGCGTCACGCGCAACCAGCTCAATGCCGCGCTGGCCGGCACCGGCTTCTTCTTCTCGGTCGACCCCGGTGCCGACGCCACGGTGGGCGGCATGGTCGCGACCGCGGCCTCGGGCACCAACACGGTCCGCTACGGCACGATGCGCGACAACGTCGTCAACCTAACGGTGGTCACGTCCGAAGGCGAGATCGTGCGCACCGCCACCCAGGCGCGCAAGAGCTCGGCCGGCTACAACCTGACCCAGCTCTTCTGCGGCTCCGAGGGCACGCTGGGCCTGATCACCGAGGCGACGGTGCGCGTGCATCCGCACCCCGAGGTGGTGGCCGCGGCGGTGGTGCATTTCCCTTCGGTGCGCGACGCGGTCGATTGCGTGATCGAAGCGATCCAGCTGGGCGTGCCGCTGGCACGCGCCGAGATGCTGGACGCGCTGACGATTCGCGCGGTCAATGCGCACAGCCGCACCGCGCTGGGCGAGCACCCGACGCTGTTCCTCGAGTTCGGCGGCAGTCAGGCGCAGATCGACGAGCAGGCGGCCATCGTGCGCGAGCTCGCGGCCGGCCACGGCGGCGGCGAATTCCAGTGGGCCACGCGGCAGGAAGAGCGCTCGCGGCTCTGGACGCCGCGCCACCATGCGTATTTCGCCTCGCTGCAACTGCGCCCGGGCAGCCGCAGCATGACCACCGACGCCTGCGTGCCGCTGTCGGCGCTGGCGTCCTGCATCGGCGAGACGCAGGAAGACATCGGCGCGCACGGCCTGCTGGCGCCGGTGTTCGGCCATGTGGGCGACGGCAACTTCCATTGCCTGGTGCTCTTCGATCCGCAGAAGCCCGACGAGGTCGCGGCCGCCGAGGCTTTCAGCCACCGGCTGGTGCAGCGCGCGCTGCGCCATGGCGGCACCTCGACCGGCGAACATGGCGTGGGCCTGCACAAGATGCCCTACCTGGTGGAGGAGCACGGCGTGCACGCGGTGGCCTTGATGCGGGCCGTGAAGCATGCCTTCGATCCGCACAACATCTTCAACCCGGGCAAGGTCGTCTCCTTCCAAGTCACGGACTGACACCGCGCACCGCGCAGGCCCGACGACAATGGCCGCCGGAGGCCCCCGCGTTGGAACTGCGTCAATTCAAGTATTTCCTGTCGATCGCCGACAGCGGCAGCCTGTCGCGTGCGGCGCTGCAGCTGCACGTGGCGCAGTCGGCGCTGAGCCGGCAGCTGTCGGAGCTCGAGGCCGAGCTCGGCACCCAGCTGCTGCTGCGCAGCCGCAACGGCGTGGTGCTCACCGACAGCGGCAAGGTGTTCTACGAGTACGCCCAGGGCATCACCAAGCAGATCGAGGACGCGCGGGCCGCCGTGCATTGCGCGGCCGATGCGGTGGTCGGCTCGGTGGTGGCGGCATTGCCGCAGAGCGTGGCCGCCACGCTCGCGCTGCCGCTGCTGCGGGCCGCGGCGAAGCGCTACCCCAACATCGTGTTCCACCTCAACGAAGAGCTGACCGGCAACATGGCCGACCAGATGCTGCGCGGCCGCGTCGACGTGGCGGTCTTCACGCCCGGCATGCTGCCGCAGGACATCGCCTTCACGCCGCTGGTGGACGAGGCCTTCGTGCTGATCCATTCGTCACAGGACGAGGGCGCGCCGCCACCCGGCGACGTGACGGTGGCGCAGGCCATCGCGCGCCCGCTGGTGCTGCCCAGCAACCACCACGGCCATTGCACGCGCTGGATCGTCGATGCCGCGCTCGAGGCCGGGTCGTACCGCGCGCAGCGCATCGCGGCCGAGATCAACTCGGTCTATGTGCTCAAGAGCGCGGTCGAGGCCGGCATCGGGCCGACCATCATGCCGCTGGGCCTGGCGCAGCGCGAGGTCGAGGACGGCCGGCTGGTCGCGCATGCGATCGCCTCCGATGCGATGGTGCGGCGGCTCGGCCTGTGCGTCTCGCGGCACCTGCCGATGACCAACGCCAAGCGCGCGATCTGCCAGCTGATCCGCGACGTGGTGCGCGAACTCTGCGAACAGCAGAGGTGGGCCGGCGCGCGCCTCGTCACCGAAGGCTGAGGCGCGCGAAAAAGCCGGCCCTCGCTTGCGCGCGGGCCGGCTCGGTCTTCAGATCACGAGGAGATCAGTTGGCAACGGCAGGGCGCTGCTGCTGTGCCTGCACCGGTGCCGAGGTGCGCGTCATCGTCGAGATCACGCGGCTGTTGACCTTGGAACCGCTCGACACGTTCTGGTCGGGTGCGTTGGCTTGCTTGACCGCATCGGCATACACCGCATCGCGGTTGGCCGTCGAGGTGAAGGGCTCGGCGCCGCGCGAACCGCGGGCGACGTTCTGGTTCGGCGAGGCGGCGGTGCGTTCGGCTTCGGCAGCGACTTCGGCGCGGCTCTTGACCGAGTTGGCGGCGTGCACGCCGTCATAGGTCTCGGCGTGGGCCAGCGAGAAGATCGACAGCGACAGGGTGGCGGCGAGGAGCGAGAGCGTTTTCATGAGAGGTCCTTCGAAGTGAGTGGTCCGGTTGTCTGATCCGTGGCCATCGCATCGCGATGCCGTGCGGGGAGGGCCTGTTCACCCTATTTCCGGGGTCGCGAAGGCCTGCCACGGCGGGCCAATCAAGGCGCGTGACGCCGCGCGTGCTGAAGCACGCGCAAGGAGCGCAACGCCGAGTGGCCCGCCGTGGAAGGCCTTCCCGAAGGGTTGGCTGAATCAGGGGCCGTCTGCGGCGTTGCCCGCGCTTGCAAGGCCAAAGCCTTGCTGCGCACGGGCGCCTTGCATCCAGCCCCTGATTCAACCAACGCGATCCCCGGAAATAGGGTGAACAGGCCCCAGTGTGTTGATTTTTTGTTTCTTGTACCGATCGACTTCGTGCACGCCGTGTTTCCATCGCACGAACAATCACGCGCTCTCGAAATGGCATGCGGCGAGAATCGGGCGCACTCGGCTACGCTTCTTTTCTTCCGACGCTCCTTCTCCGCATGACACCCACCGACCTCCAGCCCGGCCTCCTGGTCCTGCACGGCAACCGCGCCGAGCTGCTGGGCGATGCGTTGTTCGAATGGACCCGTCGCCATCCGCTGCAGCCGCTGGAGGAAGAGATCTTCCTGGTGCAGAGCAACGGCGTGGCCGAGTGGCTGAAGATGACGCTGGCTTCGCGCAGCGGCGTGTGCGCGGCGGCCCGGGTCGAGTTGCCCGCGCGTTTCCTCTGGCGCAGCTACCGCCAGGTGCTGGGCCGCGACGCGGTGCCGCCGCGCTCGGCGCTCGACAAGCAGGCGCTGGCCTGGCGCCTGATGCACCTGCTGCCCGCGCTCGCGTCGCAGCCGGGCTACGAGCCGCTGGCCGGCTTCCTGCGCGACGGCGACATGGGCCGCCGACTGCAGCTCGCGAGTCGGCTCGCCGATCTCTACGACCAGTACCAGGTCTACCGCGGCGACTGGCTCGCGGCCTGGGAAGCCGGGCGTGACGTGCTGCCCGGCCCCCGGGGCGAGACCGCATTGCCGCCGGACCAACGCTGGCAGGCCGCGCTGTGGCGCGAACTGCTCGAAGGCCTGAGCGAGGAGGAGCGCTTCGCGGCGCGCTCGAATCTGCACCGCCGCTTCATCGCCGCGCTGGACGCGGGCGACAGGCCCGCCACGCCGGTGGCGCGCCGCGTGATGCTGTTCGGCATGACGCACGTGCCCATGCAGACGCTCGAGGCGCTGGCCGCGCTGTCCGCGCACAGCCAGGTGCTGATGGCCATCCCCAACCCCAGCCGCTACCACTGGGCTGACATCATCGAAGGCCGCGAGCTGCTGCGCATGGAGCGCCGGCGCCAGCCCTTGCGTGCCGAACGCGACCTGGCGCTGGTGCCGCTGGATCAGATGCATGCGCACGGCCATCCGCTGCTCGCGGCCTGGGGCCGCCAGGGCCGCGACTTCGTGCGCCAGCTCGATGCCTTTGACGACGCCGACGCCACGCGCCAGCGCTTCGGCGACAGCAAGATCGACCTGTTCGACGAGGCCGAACCCGAGACGCTGCTGCAGCAGGTGCAGGCCCACATCCGCGACCTGCTGCCGCTGGGCGAGCATCCGCATCCGGCGCTCGAGGCGGACGATCGGTCGATCGTCTTCCACATCGCGCACGGCGCGCAGCGCGAGGTCGAGATCCTGCACGACCAGCTGCTGGCGCTGCTTGCCGATCCCCCGGGCGGCACGCCGCTGAACCCGCGCGACATCGTGGTCATGGTGCCCGACGTGGCGGCCTTCGCGCCGGCCATCCGCTCGGTGTTCGGCCAGCATTCGCGCGGCGATGCGCGCTTCATTCCCTTCGACATCGCCGACCTGAGCGAGCGCGGCCACAACCCGCTGCTGGTCGCGCTCGAATGGCTGCTGCGCCTGCCGCAGCAGCGCTGCGGCCTGACCGAGATCCGCGACCTGCTCGACGTGCCGGCCGTGGCCGCGCGCTTCGGCCTCGATGCCGACGCGCTGCCGCGCCTGGCACGCTGGATGGAAGGCGCGGGCATCCGCTGGGGCCTGGACCTCGCGCACCGGCGCGACCTGGGCCTGGCCGAGTGCGGCGAGCAGAACACCTGGCTGTTCGGCCTGCGCCGCATGCTGCTGGGCTATGCGAGCGGCGAAGCGGCCGAGGGCGTGGACGGCAGCTTCCAGGACATCGAGCCCTATGCCGAAGTCGGCGGCCTCGAAGCCACCATCGCGGGCGCGCTGGCCGACCTGGTCGAGGTGCTGGGCGACTGGTGGGTGCAGGCCTCGACCGAGGCCACGCCCGCCGGCTGGGCCGAACGCTCGCGCGCCTTGCTCGAGGCGCTGATGGCGCCCACCGACGAGCGCGAGCGGCTGGCGCTGGCCGCCGCGCAGCAGGCGCTGGGCCAGTGGCTGGAAGCCTGCGAACTGGCCGGCTTCGATGCGCCGGTGTCGCTGGCCGTGGCGCGCGAAGCCTGGCTCGAAGGCATCGACGAGCCCGGCCTGAGCCGCCGCTTCCGCGCCGGCGGCGTCACCTTCTGCACCTTGCTGCCGATGCGAGCCGTGCCCTTCGAGGTCGTGTGCCTGCTGGGCATGAACGACGGCGACTACCCGCGCAGCAGCCCGCGCAGCGACTTCGACCTGATGGGCCTGCCCGGCCAGCGCCGCCCCGGCGACCGCTCGCGCCGCGACGACGACCGTCAGCTTATGCTGGAGGCGCTGCTGTCGGCGCGCCGGGTGCTCTACCTGAGCTGGACCGGCCGCAGCGTGCGCGACAACAGCGAGCAGCCGCCGTCGGTGCTGGTCTCGCAGCTGCGCGACTACCTGGCCGCGGGATGGCATGAGGATGTGGTCGAGGCTCGCACCACCGAGCATCCGCTGCAACCCTTCAGCCGGCGCTACTTCGAAGGCCGCGAAGGCGATGCGCTGTTCACCCATGCGCGCGAATGGCGCACCGCGCACGAGGCCACGGCCGAACAGGCCGCCCCCGTGTTGCGTCCCGAAGGCGCGGCCGCCAACGGCGAGCGCGCCGTGCCGCTCACGCTCGCGGCACTGACCAGCTTCCTCAAGAACCCGGTCAAGGACTTCTTCCGCCGCCAGCTCGACGTGGTGTTCCAGGAAGACGAGGCCGCGATGGAGGACCACGAGGCCTTCGCGCTCGACGGCCTCGAACAGTACGGCCTGCTCGACGAGGCGCTGACGGTGCTGCGCGATGTCGACGACGCGGCCGCGCTGTCGCGGCGCGTCGATGCGCAGCTGCAGCGCATCCGCCGCAGCGGCCGGCTGCCGATGGCCGAGTTGGGCCGGCGCGCCGAGCGCGCGCTGGCCGACACGCTGCAGCCCATGCTCGCGCGCTGGCGTGCGCTGCATGCGCTGTACCCGGTGGCGGGCGTGAAGGAGCCGCTGCGCTTCGCGCACGAAGGCCTGCTGCTCGACGACTGGCTCGACGGCCTGCGCCTGTCCTCGCTCGAATCGGGGGAGCCGGTGTGGATGGGCATGCTGCCCACGCGGCTCGCCTCGGAAAAAGGCGTGGTGCGGCCCGACAAGCTGATCGCGCTGTGGGTCAACACCCTCGTCAGCAGCGCCTGCGGCGCGCCGGTGCAGGGCGTGCTGGTGGGGCGCGATGCGACCCTCACGGCCCAGCCGCTGCAGGCCGACTTCGCGATGGCCACGCTGCGGACCCTGCTCGACGTCTGGCGCGAAGGCATGGGCCGGCCGCTGCCGCTGGCGCCGCTCACCGCCCTCGAATGGCTGGCCGGCGGCAAGCCCGAGCAGGCCTACGAAGGCGGCATGTTCGTCGGTGGCGAGGTGCAGGAGCCCTGCCTGGCGCGGGTCTATCCCGACCATGAGGCCTTGCGCGCAGGGGGCGAATTCGAAGACCTGGCCGAGGCGCTGTTCGCGCCGCTGCGAAGCTGGGCCGAAACGCAGGTCACGGTGGAACTGCATGCGGCCGGCGGGTCGGAAGGAGAGCTGGCATGAGCATTGCGCTGAACGCACTCACCTTGCCCTTGTGGGGCAGCCGCCTGATCGAGGCCAGCGCGGGCACGGGCAAGACCTGGACCATCGCCGCGCTGTACCTGCGGCTGGTGCTGGGCCATGGCGGCGAGGACGAAGCCGGTGCGTCGACCGCGTTCGCGCGCCCGCTGGTGCCGGCCGAGATCCTGGTGATGACCTTCACCCGCGCGGCCACGCGCGAGCTGTCGGACCGCGTGCGCGCGCGGCTGCTGCAGGCCGCGCGCTGCTTCCGCGGCGAGACCGAGCCCGAGGCGCACGACGTGTTCCTGCGCGAGCTCATGGCCGCCTACCCCGAAGGCACGGCCCGCACGGCGGCCGCCTGGCGGCTCGCGATGGCGGCCGAGAGCATGGACGATGCGGCGGTCCACACCATCGACGCCTGGTGCCAGCGCATGCTGCGCGAGCACGCCTTCGACAGCGGCAGCCTGTTCGACGAGGAGCTGGCCGCCAACGAGCGTGCGATGTTCGACGAGGCCGCGCAGGACTACTGGCGCCAGCAGTTCTACCCGCTCACCGGCGAGGCGCTCGATGCCGCGCTGGCCGCCTGGGGCAGCGTGGAGACCCTGGCGAAGGATGCGCGCGCACTGGCCGAGCAGGCCCTGCCGGCCGATGCGGGGCAGGGCAGCCTGGGCGCGCTGATCGCCACCACGCTGGCCGAGCGGCAGCGCGCGCTGGTCGCGCTCAAGCAGGGCTGGCCCGCGCGCATCGAGGCCATGCGCAGCTGGCTCGAAGGCCAGCTGGGCGGCAAGACCAGCGTCTTCAACAAGACCAAGCTGCGCGCGCAGTACTACGAGCCCTGGCTGCGCGAGCTGCACGACTGGGCCAGCGGTGCGCGCAGCGACCGGCCGGTGCTCAACAAGGGCGAGTTCCGGCTCACGCCCGCGGGCCTGGACGACGCCTGCAAGAGCGATGCGCCGCCCGCCTGGCCGGCCGAGTTCAGCGCCTTCGCGCAGCTGATGGCGGCGCTCGATGCGCTGCCGCCCCTCGCGCTGCGCCTGCGGCTGCACGCGGCCGCGCAGATTGCGCAGCGCATGGCCGAGCTCAAGAAGCAGGCCGGCAGCTTCGGCTTTGCCGACATGCTCGAGCGGCTCGATGCCGCGCTCGACCCGGCGCGCAACGGCGAGGCCGCGCTGCGCCTGCGCGAACGCATGCTGGCGCAGTACCCGGTGGCGCTGATCGACGAGTTCCAGGACACCTCCCCGGTGCAGTCGCGCATCTTCGACCGGCTCTACCGCATCGCCGACAACGCGCCGGCCACCGGCCTGCTGCTGATCGGCGATCCCAAGCAGTCGATCTACGGCTTCCGCGGCGCCGACATCCATGCCTACCTGATGGCACGCCGCGCGACCGAGGGCCGGCACTACGTGCTGGGCACCAACCACCGCTCGACCGCCTCGGTGGTCGCGGCCGTGAACCACCTGCTGGCGCAGCCCGAGGCACGCGAAGGCGAGGGCGCCTTCATGTACCGCAGCGCGGGCGACAACCCGCTGCCCTTCGAGGCCGTGGGTGCGCGCGGGCGCGGCGAATCCTTCGTCAGCGCAGACGGCGCCGAGCCGGCCGTGACGATCGTGCTCGACGCCGAGCTGCTCAACGCCGAGGGCAGCCGGCGCCGCTTCGCCGCGCGCTGCGCCGAACGCATCGTCACGCTGCTCAACGACGAAATGGCCGGCTTCGCCGAGCCCGGCAAGCCCTTCGTGCGCCTGCGCCCGGCCGACGTCGCGGTGCTGGTGCGCACCGGCAAGGAGGCCGCGGCCGTGCAGCGCGAGCTGCGCCGCCGTCGCGTGGCCTCGGTCTACCTGTCGGACAAGGATTCGGTGTTCGCCAGCGGCGAGGCCCACGACTTGCTGCACTGGCTCAAGGCCGTGGCGGCGCCGCTGGACGTGCGGCTGGCGCGCGCCGCGCTGGCCACGCGCACCGTGGGCCTGTCGATCGAAGAACTGCGCGTGCTGGCGCGCGACGACGAGGCCTTCGATGCGCGCAGCGAGCAGCTGCGCGAACTGCACGGCGTGTGGCAGCAGCAGGGCGTGCTCACCATGCTGCGCCGCACCTTGCACCGGCTCGACCTGCCCGCGCGCTGGCTGGCCGCGCCCGACGGCGAACGCCGGCTCACCAACTTCCTGCACCTGGCCGAACTGCTGCAGGCCGCCAGCGGCATGCTCGACGGCGAACAGGCGCTGGTGCGCTGGCTGGGCGACCAGCTGCGCGGCGAATCGGCCGGCGGCGACGAGCAGGTGGTGCGGCTGGAAAGCGATGCCGACCTGGTGAAGGTCGTGACCGTCCACAAGTCCAAGGGCCTCGAGTACCCGCTGGTGTTCCTGCCCTTCGCCAGCGGCTTCCGCGGCGTGAAGAAGGCCGGCACCTCGCACCTGAGCCTGGCCGATGCAGAGGGCGAGCGCACGCTGCACCTGCACCTGAGCGATGCCCATGTGGCCGAGGCCGACAAGGAGCGCCACCGCGAAGACCTGCGCCTGCTGTACGTGGCGCTCACGCGCGCGCGGCATGCGGTCTGGGTCGGGCTGGCCGCGCTCAAGGAGGGCAGCGCGAACGCGCCGACCCTGCACCGCAGCGCGATCGGTTATGTGCTCAACGGCACCGAGGCGGTGCTGCCCGAGCAGCTGCAGGCGCGCATCGTGGAAGCGGTGCAAGGTTGCGCCGACATCGCGCTGGTGCCGGCCGCCGACATGGCTGGTCTGGCGACCACGCCCTTGCAGCCGCGCGGCGCGCCGCCCGCGCTGCGCGAGGTCGCGGTCTACGACGCGCGCTTCGACCGGCGCTGGTCCATCGGCAGTTTCTCGGCGCTGGTGCGCACGCTGCCTTCGATGCCGGGCGTGCTGGCGTCCAGCGTGGCGGCGGTGCGCAACGACGAAGCGAGCGACGAGGCGCCCGAGCCGATCGCCGCGGTCTCCGCTGCACCGGGCGACGCCCCCTGGCACCGCTTCCCGCGCGGCGCCTTCGCGGGCAACTTCCTGCACGACCAGCTCGAATGGCTGGCCGGCGAAGGCTTCGACCTCGCCGCCTCGGAAGAACGCCAGCAGCAGCTGCTGCGCCGCTGCGAACGCCAGGGCTGGGGCGAGCGCGCGGCCGAGGTGCTGGCCTGGCTGCTGCAGGTGCTGCAGACGCCGCTGCCGCCGATCGGCAGCGCGCTCGAGGGTCTGCAGGCCACGCTGCCCGAAATGGAGTTCTGGCTGCCCAGCCGCAGCCTCGATGCGCTGCAGATCGATGCGCTGTGCAGTGCGCACCTGCTGGCCGGCCGCGCGCGGCCGCCGCTGCCCGAGCGCGAACTGCACGGCATGCTGATGGGCTTCGCCGACATCGTGTTCGCGCACGAGGGCCGCTACTGGGTGCTCGACCACAAGTCCAACCACCTGGGCGACGCCGATGCCGACTACACGCCCGAGGTGCTCGAGGCCGCGATGGCCGCGCACCGCTACGACGTGCAGGCCGGCATCTACCTGCTGGCGCTGCACCGCCTGCTGCGCGAGCGGCTGGGCGAGGCCTACGACCCCGCGCAGCACCTGGGCGGCGCGGTCTTCCTGTTCCTGCGCGGCGTAGCCGGGCCGGCCCGCGGCTGCTACCACGTGCAGCCGCCGCTGGCGCTGCTCGACGGGCTCGACCAGCTGCTGGGCACGGCGCAGGAGGCCGACGCATGACGACGGAATCGACACCCATGCTGCTCGACACGCTGCGCCGCTGGGCCGCCCAGGGCTGGCTGCGCCGGCTCGACAGCGCCTTCGCCGCCTTCCTGGGCGAGCTGCAATCCGCCACCCCGCCCGAGGTGCTGATGGCCGGCGCGCTGGTCGCGCACATGGAAGGCCGCGGCCATGCCTGCCTGCTGCTCGACGAACTGCGCGGCGACCCGGCCGCGCTGCTCAACTGGCCGGCCGAGGCGATGGTCGAACTGCAGGCCGCGCTGGCGACCTTGCCGCCGGTGGCGCAGTGGGCCGAGGCCTTGCGCGCGAGCCCGTTGGTCGCCAACGGCGACGAGGCCGCGGCAGCCGGCCGCGGCGAGCCGCTGGTGCTGCAGGCCGGCAAGCTCTACCTGCGCCGCTACTGGGCCTACGAGCAGCGCGTCGCGGCCCAGGTGCTGGCGCGCGGCGCGGCGTCGCGCAAGGTCGACGAAGCGGCCTTGCGCGCGCAACTCGACCTGCTGTTCGGGCCCTCGGCCGACGGCGCGCTGGACTGGCAGAAGATCGCCTGCGGCATCGCGCTGCGCGGCCGGCTGTCGATCGTCACCGGCGGCCCGGGCACGGGCAAGACCTACACCGCGGCCCGCCTGCTGGCGCTGCTGTTCGCGATGGACCGCTCGCCCGAACGCCTGCGCGTGATGCTGGCCGCGCCCACGGGCAAGGCGGCCGCGCGGCTCAAGCAGTCGATCGACGCCGCGCTGGGGGCCTTGGGCGAGCAGGTCGGCGACCGCCTGCCGCTCAACGAACTGGCCTCGCACATCCAGCCCGCGCGCACGCTGCATTCGCTGCTGGGCGCGCGGCCCGACACGCGGCGCTTCCGTTTCGACGCGGCGCGCCCGCTCGAGGTCGACGTGCTGATCGTCGACGAGGCCTCGATGATCCACCTGGAGATGATGGCCGCGCTGCTGGAGGCCTTGCCGCCGCAGGCGCGCGTGATCTTGCTGGGCGACAAGGACCAGCTGGCCTCGGTCGAGGCCGGCGCGGTGCTGGGCGACCTGTGCCGCACGGCCGAGGAAGGCCGCTACAGCGCGCCGACGCTGGCCTTCATCGAGGCCGTGACCGGGCAGCGCGTGCCCGACCGCTTCGCGGGCGCGGGCTCGCCGCTGGCGCAGCAGACGGTGATGCTGCGCGAGAGCCGGCGCTTCGGCGGCCCGATCGGGCAACTGGCGCTGGCGGCCAACGGCGGCGACGTGCGGGCTGCGACACAGCTGCTGCACACCAGGGCGAAGGGTGAACTGGCCTGGCTCGATGCGCCCTCGACAGCGGTCGTGGTGCAGCTGGCCCTGCACGGCCGCGCCGATGCGCCCGGCGGCTTCGGCCACTACCTGCGCGCGCTGCAGCAGCGCCCCGCGGCGCCGGACGCGCAGGCGCATGCGGCCTGGGTGCTGTCGGTGCTCCACGCCTTCGAGCGCTTCCGCCTGCTGTGCGCGGTGCGCCAGGGCGAGTGGGGCTCGGAGGGGCTCAACCTGGCGATCGAGCGCGCGCTGGTGTCGGCCGGCTTGCTGGCCAAGCGCGGCGCCTGGTACGAAGGGCGGCCGGTGATGGTGACCCGCAACGACGCGGGCGTGGGCGTGTTCAACGGCGACATCGGCATCGCGCTGCCGCCGGCCACACCGGGCGCCCCGCTGCGCGCCTATTTCCTCGACGGCGCCGAGGCGCGCTCGGTCGGCGTGAGCCGGCTGGCCGCGGTCGAGACCGCCTTCGCCATGACCGTGCACAAGTCGCAGGGCTCGGAGTTCGAGCACACGGTGCTGGTGCTGCCGCGCGACCCGAGCCGCGTGCTCACGCGCGAGCTGGTCTACACCGGCATCACGCGCGCGCGCCAGGCCTTCACGCTGGTCACGCCACGCGCCCAGGCCTTCGGCGAGGCATTGGCACAGCGCACGCGGCGCGCCAGCGGCTTGCTCGAAAGACTGGACCGCCCGGGCTAGCCACCGCCGCCCTCACCACCGAGCCCGGCCGCGCGCGCACGACGCCGCGGGCCGGCATCGACTTCCATTTCTCCTGCGGCAGATCCAATGTGCGATCGGCTGCGTACCCTTTTGCCGTGAACCCTTCCCTCCTGCCCGAATTCCTCCCCTCCCATCACAACCTGTGGGCCGTCGCCGCCTCGGTGCTGATCGCGATGCTCGCGTCCTACGTGGCGCTCGACCTCGCGCGGCGCGTGCGCCAGTCGGACGGCCGGCTCCACGCCATCTGGTGGGTCGCCGGCTCCCTCACGCTGGGCACCGGCATCTGGTCGATGCATTTCGTCGGCATGCTGGGCTTCTCGCTGCCGATCGACTTGGGCTTCACCGTGGGCGCCACGCTGGCCTCCTGGATCGCCGCCGTGGGCGCCTCCGGCATCGCGCTGTGGGTCGCGAGCCAGGGGCGCTACGGGCCCCTGCGACTGGTGCTGGCGTCGGTGGCCATGGGGGCCGGCATCTGCGCCATGCACTACATCGGCATGGCCGCGCTCGACATGGCGCCGGGCATCGTCTGGCATGCGCCGACGGTCGCGCTGTCGGCCGCGATCGCGATCGGCGCCTCGGCGGCCTCGCTGCTGATCTTCAAGCACCTCGGCGATGCGGCGCCCGAGCGGCGGGTGCCGCTGCAGCTGCTGGCCGCGCTGGTGATGGGCCTGGCCATCTGCGGCATGCACTACACCGGCATGGCGGCCGCGGCCTTCCCGGCCGGCTCGGTCTGCCTGAGCACCGACGCGCTGCAGGGCACCGGGCTCACCACCGTGGTCGGGCTCGCGACGAGCATCCTGCTGCTGGGCACGTTGTTCACCTCGACGCTGGAAGCCCGCCTGCAGGTGGTGGCGCAGCGCCTCGCGCATTCGCTGCAGGAGGCCAACACCGAACTCACGCGCGCCAACCACGAGCTGCACCAGCGCGCCTTCACCGACGCGCTCACCGGCCTGCCGAACCGTGTGCTGTTCGAGGACCGCCTGCGCCACGCGCTGCTGCGCATGGGGCGCGCCAACCTGCTCAAGGTGGAGGAGCGGATCGCGGTGCTGTTCGTCGACCTCGACGGCTTCAAGCCCATCAACGATTCCTTCGGCCATGCGGCGGGCGACCACATCCTGCGCGCCACCGCCGACCGGCTGGTCCGGCTGGTGAAGGAAAGCGACACGGTCGCGCGCGTGGGCGGCGACGAGTTCCTGATCCTGCTGGAGGGGGTGCGCGACGACGCCGAATGCGCGCAGGCCGCGAACAAGGTGCTGCGCGCGCTGTCCGAGCCCTTCAGCATCATGGGCAAGCAGCTGCAGATCGCCTGCTCGATCGGCATCGTGCTGCACCCCGACCAGGGCGAGCCGGACAAGCTGGTGTCGAACGCCGACGCCGCCATGTACGCCGCCAAGCGCGCGGGCGGCGGCAACTACGCGATGTTCGAATCGTCCATGGGCGCCGATGCCTCGCAGCAGCTCGAGCTGCAGAGCGACCTGCGGCAGGCGCTCGTGCTCAAGCAGTTCGAGCTCTACTACCAGCCCAAGATCGACGGCCGCAGCACGCGCACCAGCGGCGTCGAAGCGCTGGTGCGCTGGAACCATCCGCAGCGCGGCCTGATCGCGCCGGTGCACTTCATCGGCCTGGCCGAGCGCTTCGGCCTGATCGTGCGCCTGGGCGACTGGATCATCGACGAGGCCTGCCGCCAGATCGCGCAGTGGCAATCGCAGGGCATGACGATGTCGGTGGCGGTGAACCTGTCGGTGATGCAGCTGCGCGAGGCCGACTTCGCCGACCGCGTGGGGCAGGCGCTGGCGCGGCATGGCGTGCCGGCCTCGCTGCTGCTGTGCGAGATCACCGAGTCGCTGGCAATGGAGGACTTCCGCGCCACCGAACGCACGATCGCGGGGCTGGCGCGCATCGGCGTCTTCCTCTCGATCGACGACTTCGGCACCGGCTACTCGAGCCTGAGCCACCTGCGCCAGCTGCCGGCGCGCCAGGTCAAGATCGACCGCAGCTTCGTGCAGGACCTCGAAACGCAGGAGGACGCGCGCGCGGTGGTCGATGCGGTGATCCGCCTGGCCCATGCGCTGGGCCTGGGCGTGGTGGCCGAAGGGGTGGAGACGCAGGCGCAGCGCGACCTGCTGCTGGCCATGGGCTGCGACGAGCTGCAGGGCTTCTTCTATGCGAAGCCGATGGATGCCTCGGCGCTGCTCGACTGGTTCGGCACGCGCAAGATCGGCGACGCGGGCGGCCTGGGTGCCGCCGCCGGCCAGCGTCTTGCGCCGGCCCTGCCGCGGGCTTAGCGCGCCGCGCCGCTGAGGTAGGGCTCGGGGTTCACGGCCGTGCCGTTCTTGCGGATCTCGAAGTGCAGCTTCACGCGGTCGGCGTCGCTCTGGCCCATCTCGGCGATCTTCTGGCCCTGGCGCACGATCTGGTTCTCCTTGACCACGATGGCCCGGTTGTGGGCATAGGCCGTGAGGAAGGTCTCGTTGTGCTTGATGATCACCATGTTGCCGTAGCCGCGCAGCTGGCCGCCCACGAAGACCACGCGGCCGTCGGCCGCGGCGACGATCGGGTCGCCCGCGTTGCCCGCGATGTCGAGCCCCTTGTTGCGGTTGCCGTCGAAGCGCGCCAGCGTGGCGCCGGGCGCGGGACGGATGAAGGTCGCCTTGGCCTGCGGCGCCGCGGCCGGGGCCGATTTGCCCGGGCCCGGGGTGGGCGTGGTGGTGCAGGCCAGCAGGCCGAACGCGGCGAGGGCCGCGAGGCCGCCGCGCAGCACGGTGCGCAGGGAGGGGAGTGAAATGGAACGGGACATGGGCCGATTGGAACGCATTCGCCCCCGAGGGTTCCCCCAAGGCCCTAGTTCGGCGCAACCATGCGTTGCAGCAGCGGCTGGCGGGCCAGCACGGCCTCGCGCGGGCCGGCATCGAGCACCCGGCCGGCTTCCATCAGCACCACGGTGTCGAAGCGATCGAGCAGGCTCAGCCGGTGGATCGAGGCCACCACGCAGGCTTCGGGGAAGGCGTTGGCGATGCGCTCGAGCACGCGGGCCTCGGTGGCCGCGTCGAGCGCGCTGGTAGGCTCGTCGAGCAGCAGCAGCGTGCTGCCTTGGGCCGCGAGCACGCCGCGCGCCAGACACAGCCGCTGGCGCTGGCCGCCCGAGAGGTTGAAGCCGCGCTCCGACAGGGGTGTGTCGAGGCTGCCCTGCGTGGCCGCCAGCACCTCGTCGAAGGCGCTGGCATGCAGCGCGGCGAGCAGGGCCGCGTCGTCGCCGGGCCGGCCGAAGGTGAGGTTCTCGCGCACGCTGGCCTCGAACACCTCGGTCTCCTGCGGGATCAGGGTGGCGATCTGGCGCAGCCGGCCCCAGTCGGCTGGCTGGCCGTCGAAGGCCAGCGTGCCGGCCTGCGGTGCGTAGAGGCCGGCCAGCAGCCGCAGCAGCGTGCTCTTGCCGCCGCCGCTGGGGCCCACCAGCGCCACGCGCTGGCCGCGGCGCAGCGTGAGCGCCACCTCGTGCAAGCCGCTGCGCACGGTCTCGCCTTCGACCGGCTCGCCGCGCCGCGCGTAGTCCCAGCGCAGGCCGTCCACCGCGAGCTGCGACCAGCGCGTGCCGGCGTCGATGCGCTCGTGCGCGGGCACCTGCTCGGGCGGCGTGGTCAGCGCGGGGCCGTGCGGCGCTTCCCAGATCGGCGCCGCGCTGCCGTAGTCGGTGTGCATGCGCGCGAAGAACTGGAAGTTGGCCGCCATCGACGACACCACGCCGGCCGCCTGCTGCGCGTACTGGTAGATCATGAACACCGAGCCCAGCAGCACCGCCTGGCCCGGCGTGCGCGACTGCCACACGTACAGCACCACCAGGCCCCAGGTCAGCATCAGGCCCAGCATGTCGACGGTGAACCACTTGCCTTCGTTGAGCACCACGGTGCGCTTGAGCGGCACCGAGATGGCCGCCATGCGCGCGCGCAGCAGCAGGCGCGAGGCGCCTTGCAGCCGCAAGCCGATCACGGTCGAGGTGTTGCCGACAAAGTCCAGCAGCGCGGCCACGTAGCGCCGGTCGGCGTCGTTCTCGGTGCGCGCGAGCCGCATCAGCGCGCGGTCGATGCGCAGGATGATCAGGCCGATCACCACATAGCCCGCGAGCGCGGTGATGCCGCTGCTGCGCGACAGCAGCGTCAGCGCCACCAGCGGGCCGACGATGTTGACCACGTTGGTGAGCCAGATGAACTGGTTCTGCGCGAAGTCCGAGAGCGCGCGGCTGGCCTGGTGCACGCGGTGCTGCAGCTCGCCCGAATGGTGCCCGTCGTGCCAGACCAGCGGCGCCGACGCCAGCCGCACATAGAGCTGGTCGGCCAGCGATTCGCGCACCCTGACGCCGACGTTGCGCTCGAGGATGCGGCCCGGGCCGTGCAGCATCCAGGAGAACAGGTAGACGCCGGTCAGCGTGGCGATCCAGCCGCCCGAGCCGCGCAGGTCGCCGCGTTGCAATGCGTTGATGGCCTGGCCCGCGAGGTAGGGCAGGGTCAGCTTGACCAACTGCGAGCCGGTGAGCAGCGCGGTCGCGCCCAGCAATTGCCCGCGCGCGCCTTCGGCGAAGCGCCACAGCGCGGCATAGAGTTCGCGGACGGCGTTGCCGGGGGCTGTGGTCATCCGTGCGGGTTCGCTTCGTCTACTTCAGGGGAATCGGCGTGGCCCGGTCGACCGGCACCGCGGTCACGCTGTTCTGCGGCGAGCCCTCGACCAGCCGGTCGGAGTAGCTCAGGTAGACCAGCGTGTTGCGCTTGGCGTCGACCATGCGCACCACGCGCAGGCGCTTGAACATGATCGACTGGCGCTCGCTGAAGATCTCGTCGCGCTTTTTGATCGGCTCGGTGAAGCTCACTGGGCCGACCTGGCGGCAGGCGATCGAGGCCTCGGCCTTGTCCTCGGCCAGGCCGAAGGCGCCCTTGACGCCACCGGTCTTGGCGCGCGAGACATAGCAGGTCACGCCGGCGACCTGCGGGTCGTCGTAGGCCTCGACCACGATCTTGTGGTCGGGGCCGATGAGCTTGAAGACCGTGTCGACCTCGCCCACCTGCTCGGCGCCGGCCGTGCAGGCGGCGATGGCGCCGAAGAGAACGAAGGCGAGGCGTTGGGTCTTCATGAAGAGGTTCAAGTGATGTCCAGGGTGTGCACGCGGTCGAAATTGCCGCGCCGACGGTCGTCGAAATAGCAGCGCAGCGCCTCGCGCACCGTGCGGAAGGCGATCTCGTCCCAGGGAATCTCTTCCTCGGTGAAGAGCTTCGCCTCGATGGTCTCGTGGCCCGGGTCGAACACGTCGTCGAGCAGGCGCGCGCGGTAGAACAGGTGGACCTGGCCCACGCGGATCACGCTCATCACGGCGAACAGGCCTTCGATCTCGAAGTGCGCGCCGGCCTCTTCATCGGTCTCGCGCGCGGCGCCCTGGGCCGTCGATTCGTTGAGTTCCATGAAACCGGCCGGCAGCGTCCACTTGCCCCAGCGCGGTTCGATGTTGCGCTTGCACAGCAGCACGCGCTCGCCCAGCACGGGGATGGTGCCCACCACGTTGACCGGGTTCTCGTAGTGGATGGTGTGGCAGGCCGGGCACACGGCGCGCTCGCGTGTGTCGCCGTCGTCGGGCACGCGGTAGACCACGGCGGTGCCGCAGTTCTTGCAGTGCTTGATGGGAAGGTGGATGACGCTCATCGCTCAGACGATCTTCACGGTGAGGGTCGGCAGGCCGGCCACGGTGCCGACCAGCGTGTCGCCCGCGACCACCGCGGTCACGCCCTCGGGCGTGCCGGTGAAGATCAGGTCGCCGGGCTGCAGCTCCCAGGCGGCCGACAGGTGCTCGATGGTCTCGGCGATGTTCCAGATCAGCTTGCTCACCGTGCTGCGCTGGCGGTCGCTGCCGTTGACCTGCAGCGCGATCTCGGCGTTGGGTGCGTCGCCGGCCTCAGCCACGGGCACGATCGGGCCGATGGGCGCGCTCTGCTCGAAGCTCTTGCCGATGTCCCAGGGGCGGCCCTGCTTCTTCATCTCGCCCTGCAGGTCGCGCCGGGTCATGTCCAGGCCCACGGCATAGCCGAAGATGTGTTTTTGCGCATCGGCCGCGGCGATGTTCTTGCCACCGGTGCCGATGGCCACCACCAGCTCGATCTCGTGGTGCAGGTTGTGGGTGAGCGAAGGGTAGGCCATGGTGCCGGTCTGGCCGGCATCGACCACCACCACCGCGTCGGCCGGCTTCATGAAGAAGAAGGGCGGCTCGCGGCCGGTGAAGCCCATTTCCTTGGCATGTTCCTCGTAGTTGCGGCCCACGCAGTAGATGCGGTGCACCGGGAAGCGGGCGGGCTGGCCGGCGACGGGGATGCTGACCACGGCCGGCGCGGGGAAAACGTACTCGGAAGCCATTTGCTTGTTCGTCCTTTGAAGCGAGAACGGCAGTTTGCCAGAGGCGCAACGAAGACGTGCCGCGGCGCCCCTTCGCAGGGACGGCGCGGCACGCGTCAGGTCAGGGCCCGTGGAGGCCGCTGGCGGGGATCAGAAGCTGTGGCGCAGGCCCAGTTCGTAGCCGGTCACGCTGCTGCCCAGCGCGATGGTCGGGCTGGCCAGCGAGGACGAGGACACGGCCAGGCCGCGGTTCGCGCGGTCGTCGTTGCTCACGCGGGCGATGGTGCCGTAGACCTGGGTGCGCTTGGACAGGTTGTAGCCGTAGCCCAGCGCGAACTTGTCCGAGTCGGCGTTGTCGATGTCCTTGCGCTGGAAGTGGCTGTAGGCCGCGCGGATCTCGCCGGCGCCCACGGGCACGGTCACACCCACGCCCAGCAGGTCGACGCGGCGGCCGTTGCCCTTCTCGCTGGCGTACACGATCATGGGCTTGGCGACGCCGAAGTTGTACGAGGCGCCGATGTTGGTCGACTTGTAGTCCACGCCCACGGCAGTGGTGCCGCCGCGCGTCTCGCCGTAGCCCAGGGTCACGTTCAGCGGGCCCGAACCGTAGCCCAGGCGCAGGGCGACCGAGTCGCGCAGCGTGTCGTTGGCCACGTTCGAGACCTGTTCGCCGAAGGCGTACTGGACCTGGCCGTAGAAGCCGCCCAGCGTGGCGGGCAGCAGGTAGTTGATGCCGTTGCTGGTGCGCTTGGGCGCGCTGCCTTCGGGCGTGCCGACCGCCGAGGAGGCGCTGCCGACCAGGTTCGAGCCGCCGATGCCGCCCACGCCGACGTCGCCGAAGGGATCGAAGGTCTCGATGTTGAGGTAGGCCGGCGACTTGTCGCGGCCCAGGCGCAGCTCGCCCAGTTCGTTGGTCGACAGGCTCACGGTCGAGCGGCGGTCGAAGGACAGGCCGGCGCTGTTGCCGTTGTCGACGTTGATGCCGGCTTCGAGCCAGAAGCCCGCGGCCAGGCCGCCGCCGAGGTCCTCGACGCCGCGGAAGCCCAGGCGGCTGCTCGACTGGCCGCCGTTGGCCAGGCCGGTGATGCTGGAATTGTCGGCCTTGATGTGGGCCAGCGAGGCGTCGAGCACACCGAAGAGCTGGACGTTGGATTGGGCGAAGGCGCCGGCGGCGGCGGTCAGGGCCGCGATGGCGACGAGAGTGTTTTTCATGGAAGTCGTTTCTTCGTTGGGGGGATGCCGGCGGCTGCTTGCGCGGGGCGCCGGACATGCGCGTGGCGCCCGTTGCCGGGCGCCTTCCGATTAGAGAAACTTTGTGTGACAACTCAGGGTAAACCCGTGCGTCGAGGGGGTAAGCAAGGCGCTTCGTCATCGGGACGTGATAGGCCCTCGGGCCCGTGTGCCGGGGCCCCGCCGCGCAGGGGCCGCGATATGCTCGATGCATGATGAAGCTGCACAACTACTTTCGCTCCTCCTCCTCGTACCGCGTGCGCATCGCGCTGAACCTCAAGGGCCTGGCCTACGACTACGTGCCGGTGCACATCGCGCGCGGCGAGAACCACCAGGCGCCGTTCAACACGCTGTCGGCCGACATGCTGGTGCCGGTGCTGGAAGAGGATGCGTCGTCGGGCGGCGAACTGTTCTCGCAGTCGATGGCGATCATCGAATACCTCGACGAACTGCACCCCGAGCCGCCGCTGCTGCCGCACGACCCGGTGGGCCGCCAGCGCGTGCGCGCACTGGCGCAGATGATCGCCTGCGAGATCCACCCGATCAACAACCTGCGCGTGCTCAAGTACCTGGTGCGCGAGCTCAAGGTCGACGAGGCCGCCAAGAACGCCTGGTACCGCCACTGGGTGCGCGACGGCCTCGAAGCCTTCGAGCGCCAGCTGGCACGCCTGCCCGCCAGCCTCTACTGCTACGGCAACACGCCCACGCTGGCCGACTGCTGCCTGGTGCCGCAGATCTTCAACGCCCAGCGTTTCGACGCCGACCTGAGCGGCCTGCCGCGCACGATGGCGGCGTATGAAGCGGCGATGCAGCTCGATGCGTTTCAACGCGCGCAACCTTCCCACTGCCCTGACGCAGAAACATGACTCACCCCCGATGCGCCTTCGGCGCCTCCCCCTCCAGGGGGCGATACCAGTGGCCCGGCGAAGCCGGTTCCACGGTATCTCTGGCGCAGATCCGTTCCGTGCTGATGCGGGTCGCCGATGTCGCAGCTTGAGCGCCTGGACTGGCTGCAGCCCGACTGGCCCGCGCCCGCGGGCGTGCGGGCCGTCTGCACCACGCGCGCGGGCGGCGTCTCGCAGGGCGCCTGGCGCGGGCTGAACCTCGGCGACCATGTGGGCGATGACCCGGCGCATGTGGCCGCCAACCGGGCGCAGTTGCGCGCGGCCATCGGTGCGAAGGCGGTGTTCCTGCAGCAGGTCCATGGCGCCGACGTGCTGGCGCTGCAGCCCGGCACGCCCGACGGCGCGGTGGCCGATGCCTGCACCACCACCCACGCGGGCCTGGCCTGCACGATGATGGTGGCCGACTGCCTGCCGGTGCTGTTCACCGATGCGCAGGGCCGGCGCGTGGCGGCCGCGCATGCAGGCTGGCGCGGCCTGGCCGCGGGCGTGCTCGAGCGCAGCGTCGACAGCTTCGGTGAAGCGCGTCCCATCGCCTGGCTCGGCCCTTGCATCGGGCCGCAGGCCTTCGAGGTCGGCGACGAGGTCAAGGCCGCGTTCGAGGCGTCATCGGCCGAGGCTGGGCAATGCTTTCGCCCCACGGGCGCCCCGGGCAAGTGGTGGGCCGACCTGCCCGCGCTCGCGCGCCAGCGGCTGCGCTCGGCCGGCGTGACGGGGATCTACGGCAACGACGGCAGCGAGGCCTGGTGCACGGTGCGCAATCCGTTACGGTTTTTCTCGCACCGGCGCGACGGTGTCAGCGGGCGCTTCGCCGCCGCCATCTGGCGCGTCTGATGCCGCCTTGGCGGCGGCCGCGAGGCGCGCGGCTTCACGGGCCGCGGCTTCCTTTTCCTTCAGTGCCCGGCGCCGCGCGGGCGTGCTCATCAGGTAAACCACCAGGGACAGCGGCAGCAGGCCATAGAGTAGAAAGGTGAAGATGGCGCCCAGCACCGTGCCGTTCGTGTTGGTGGCTTCGGCCACGGCCATCATCACGGTGACGTAGAGCCAGGCGATGATCACGAGGTAGAGAGACATGGGATGCGAAGGAGGGAAAGAGAAAAGCTGAAATGCGCGGGCGCCGCGTTGTGGGCACCCATCGAATGCAGGATACTCAAAATCAAAAGCAGTCCAGGAACCAGGAGAACCCATGAAGCAGCAGGCCGCATCCTCCGATGCCTTCACCCCGTTCCAGGAAGCATTGACCCAAGGCTGGCAGAAGGCGTTGTCGTCCTTCCAGTCGATGGGCGCGCCCGGTGCCGCACCCGAGATACCCCGCTTGAGCTTCGCCCCCGACAAGCTCAAGGCGATCCAGGAACAGTACGTGGCCGAGGCCGGCGAACTCTGGCGCAAGGGCATGAGCGCGCAACCTGCGGCCGACAAGCGTTTTGCCGGCGAAGCCTGGACGAGCAACCCGCTGTCGGCCTTCGCCGCCGCCGTCTACCTGCTCAATGCGCGCACGCTGCTGGGCATGGCCGACGCGGTCGAGAGCGATGCCAAAACCCGCGCCCGCCTGCGCTTCGCGATCGAGCAATGGCTCGCGGCCTCCTCGCCCAGCAACTCGCTGGCCTTCAACGCCGAGGCGCAGCAGAAGGCGCTCGAAAGCCGCGGCGAGAGCATTGCCAAGGGCGTGCAGAACCTGGTCCATGACATCCAGCAGGGCCACCTGAGCATGACCGACGAGAGCGCCTTCGAGGTCGGCCGCAACGTCGCGACCACCGAGGGCGCGGTGGTGTTCGAAAACGAGCTGTTCCAGCTGCTCGAGTACAAGCCGCTCACGGCCAAGGTCCACGAGCGGCCCTTCCTGCTGGTGCCGCCCTGCATCAACAAGTTCTACATCCTCGACCTGCAGCCCGAGAACTCGCTGATCCGCTATGCGGTCGAGCAGGGCCATCGGGTGTTCGTCGTGAGCTGGCGCAACCCCGACGAGTCGATGCGCGAGTTCACCTGGGACCGCTACATCGAGGACGCGGCCATCAAGGCCATCCACGTGGTGCAGGAGATCGGTGGCAGCCCGCAGATCAACGCGCTGGGCTTCTGCGTCGGCGGCACCATCCTGGGCACCGCGCTGGCGGTGCTGGCCGCGCGCGGCGAGAAGCCGGCCGCCTCGGTCACGCTGCTGACCACGCTGCTCGACTTCCAGGACACCGGCATCCTCGACATCTTCATCGACGAGGCGATGGTCAAGCTGCGCGAGATGCAGATGGGGCAGGGCGGCCTGCTGCCGGGCATGGACCTGGCGTCGACCTTCAGCTTCCTGCGCCCCAACGACCTGGTGTGGAACTACGTGGTGGGCAACTACCTCAAGGGCGAGACCCCGCCGCCCTTCGACCTGCTCTACTGGAACAGCGACGCGACCAACCTGCCCGGCCCCTTCTACGCCTGGTACCTGCGCAACACCTACCTCGAGAACAAGCTGGCCCAGCCCAACGCGCTGACCGTCTGCGGCGAGCAGATCGACCTGGGCCGCATCGACATCCCGGCCTACATCTACGGCTCGCGCGAGGACCACATCGTGCCCATCGGCGGCGCTTATGCGTCGACGCAACTGCTGAGCGGCAAGAAGCGCTTCGTGATGGGGGCCTCGGGCCACATCGCGGGCGTGATCAACCCGCCGGCCAAGAAGAAGCGCAGCCACTGGATCCGCGAGGACGGCAAGCTACCCCAGGCGCAGTCCGAGTGGCTGGCCGGCGCGGTCGAGCATCCGGGCAGCTGGTGGACCGACTGGTCGCAATGGCTCAAGGGCCATGCGGGCAAGCAGATCCCCGCGCCCAAGGCCTACGGCAAGGGCCGCAGCTATGTGGCTGGCGAGCCGGCGCCGGGCCGCTACGTCAAGGCCCGCGCCTGAACATCCTTTTCCTTTTTTTCATTCCAGCCCAAAGCAACGGAGAGCATTCATCATGGAAGACATCGTCATCGTTTCAGCCGCCCGCACCGCCGTCGGCAAGTTCGGCGGCTCGCTGGCCGGCATCGCCGCCACCGAGCTCGGCGCCATCGTGATCAAGGAAGTGCTGGCGCGCGCCGGCCGCTCGCCCGAGGAGATCGGCGAAGTCATCATGGGCCAGGTGCTGGCCGCGGGCGCGGGCCAGAACCCCGCGCGCCAGGCCCTGCTCAAGGGCGGCCTGACCAAGGCCACGCCGGGCCTGACCATCAACGCCGTCTGCGGCTCGGGCCTGAAGGCCGTGATGCTCGCGGCGCAGGCCGTGGCCACGGGCGACAGCGAGATCGTGATCGCCGGCGGCCAGGAGAACATGAGCCTGGCGCCGCACGTGCTGCCGAATTCGCGCAACGGCCAGCGCATGGGCGACTGGAAGCTGGTCGACACCATGATCGTCGACGGCCTGTGGGACGTCTACAACCAGTACCACATGGGCATCACGGCCGAGAACGTGGCCAAGCAGTACAACATCGACCGCGCGTCGCAGGACGAACTCGCCCTGGGCAGCCAGACCAAGGCCGCGGCCGCGCAGGACGCCGGCAAGTTCAAGGACGAGATCACGGCCGTCACCATTCCGCAGAAGAAGGGCGACCCCATCGTCTTCGACAAGGACGAGTTCATCAACCGCAAGTCGAGCGCCGAAGGCCTGGCCGCGCTGCGCCCCGCCTTCGACAAGGCTGGTGGCGTGACGGCCGGCAATGCCTCGGGCCTCAACGACGGCGCGGCCGCCGTGATGGTGATGACGGCCAAGAAGGCCGCCGCGCTGGGCCTGACGCCGCTGGGCCGCATCGCGAGCTACGCCACCGTGGGCCTCGACCCGGCGATCATGGGCATGGGCCCGGTCGGTGCCTCGAAGAAGGCGCTGGAGCGCGCGGGCTGGAAGGCCGCCGACCTCGACGTGCTGGAGATCAACGAAGCCTTTGCGGCCCAGGCCTGCGCGGTGAACCGCGAGATGGGCTGGGACGTGAGCAAGGTCAACGTCAACGGCGGCGCGATCGCCATCGGCCATCCGATCGGCGCGTCCGGCTGCCGCATCCTGGTGACGCTGCTGCACGAGATGAAGCGCCAGAACGCCAAGAAGGGCATCGCCTCGCTGTGCATCGGCGGCGGCATGGGCGTGGCCCTGACCATCGAGCGTTGAGCGCCGGCTTCGGCGGCGGCCCGCGGGCCGGCGCTTCGTGAAGACGCTGGTCCTCGGCGGCTACGGCAATTTCGGCGCGCGCATCGTGCGCGCGCTGGCCGGCGACCCGGCGATCGCGCTGTGCATCGGCGGCCGCGACCTGCGGCGCGCCGAAGCACTGGCGGCCGAGGTGGGGCAGGGGGCGGTCGGCATCGCCATCGACCTCTCGTCCGCCGACTTCGCCGCGCAGTTGCGCCGGCTGGGCATCGAATTGCTGATCCACACGGCCGGCCCGTTCCAGGTGCAGGGCTATGGCGTGGCCGAGGCCGCGGCGGCGGCCGGCGCGCACTACATCGATCTCTCGGACGGGCGCCGCTTCGTCTGCGATTTTCCGGCGGCGCTCGATGCGCGCTTTCGTGCCGCCGGCCGCAGTGCCGTGTGCGGCGCGAGCACCGTGCCCGCGCTGTCCTCGGCCGTGGTCGACGAACTGGCGCGCGGCTGGCAGCGCGTCGACGTCATCGACACCTGCATCGCGCCGGCCCAGACCGCGCCGCGCGGCGAGGCCACGATGGCCGCGGTGCTGGGCTATTGCGGCGCGCCGGTCGAGGTCTGGGACCAGGGCCGCTGGCAGGCGCGGCGCGGCTGGGCCGCCCCTTCGCGCGTCCACTTCGAGCGGCTGCGGCCGCGGCTGGGTGCGCTGTGCGACATCCCCGACCTCGAACTCTTCCCGGCACGCTACGGCGTGTCGCAGCGCGTGATGTTCCGCGCCGCGCTCGAGCTGGGCTTCGCGCAGCGGGCCTTCGCCACGCTGGCTGCCCTGCGCGGGGCGGGCCTGCTGCCCGATCCCGCGCGCTGGGCGAAATGGCTCAACAGGGCCGCGGGCACCATCGACTTCCTGGGCTCGGCACTGGGCGGCATGGTGGTGCGCGTGCAGGGCCTCGATGCGGGCGGCCGGCCGGCCCGCGTGGCCTGGCACATCGCGGCCGACGACGACCACGGGCCCGAGATCCCCTGCATGGCCGCGATCCTGCTGGCGCGTCGCTGGGCACGCGGAGAGCCCGCACCGGTGGGGGCGTTCACCAGCAGCGGCCTGCTGGCGCTGGCCGAGTTCGCGCCCGAGTTCGCGCGCTGGGGCATGGTGACCGACCTGCGCGTCGAGACCGCATCGGAGTTCCGGCCGTGAACGCAGCGTCCCGTGACATGGCCTGGCTGCGCTTCAGCCTGGTCTTCGTGTGGCTCGCGACCGCGGCGGCTAGCGTGTGGGAACTCGACGGCCAGAGCACCGAGCTGCTGGTCGCGGCCGGCGTCGGCGACCCGGCGCTGCGGCGCGGCCTGATCCTGGGCGGCGCGGCCGTCGATGCGCTGCTGGGCCTGCTGCTGTGGGCGCGGCCGACGCGCGCCGTCTACTTCGCGGCGCTGGCTGCGATGGTCGGCATGACGGTGGTCGCGACGCTGTTGCTGCCCGCGCTGTGGCTGCATCCGCTCGGGCCCCTGACCAAGAACCTGCCCATCGCCGCGGCGCTGTGGCTGCTGGCGAGCCCAAGACGATGAGCCTCTACCTGACCCTCAAGTGGCTGCACATCCTGTCGAGCGTGGTGCTGGTCGGCACCGGCTTCGGCTCGGCCTACTACATGTTCTTCGCCAACCGCAGCGGCAGCGTGGCAGCGCAGGCCGTGGTGGCGCGGCTGGTGGTGCGGGCCGACTGGTGGTTCACCACGCCCACCATCGTGCTGCAGCCGGCCACCGGCCTCGCGATGGCGCATCTGGCCGGCCTGCCGCTGAGCACGCCCTGGCTGATGCTCTCGCTGGGCCTGTTCGTCCTGGCCGGCGCCTGCTGGCTGCCCGTGGTGTGGCTGCAGCTGCAGCTGGCCGCGATGGCACAGGCGGCGGCGCGCGATGGCACGCCTCTGCCCGAACGCTTCGCCCGCTATGCGCGCTACTGGGAATGGCTGGGCTACCCGGCCTTCGTGGCGATGCTGGGCATCTTCTATCTCATGGTGGCCAAGCCGGCCCTGTTCTCGTGACCCCTGATCCCTCTGCCGACGACACCGCGATCGTCATCGACACCAACATCGTGCTCGACCTGCTGGTCTTCGACGACCCGCGCTGGGCCGCGTTGCGCGCGGCGCTGGCCGCGGGCACGCTGCGGTGGCTGGCCACCGCAGCGATGCGCGTCGAGCTCGCACGCGTGCTGGGCTATCCGCTGATCGTGCGGCGGCTGGCCAAGGACGCGCGCGCGCCCGAAGCGGTGCTGGCCGCCTTCGATGCGCAGGCGCGCATCGTGCAAGAGACACCGCCGCGCGCGCGTTTCGTCTGCAAGGACCCCGACGACCAGGTCTTCATCGACCTCGCGGTGATGCACCGTGCGCGGCTGCTGAGCAAGGACCAGGCGGTGCTGGTGATGCGCAAGCGGCTCGCGACGCTGGGTGTGACCGTGGCGCCGAGTTACGAAGCCCCGCCTGCGGGCTAGTCGGTGCGCCAGATCTCGCGCGCCGTCTCGATCACCAGCCGCAGCTTGTTGCGCTGCGCCTCGACCGCGATGTTGTTGCCGTGCACCGTGCTCGAGAAGCCGCATTGCGGCGACAGCGCGAGCCGTTCTAGCGGCACGTACTTCGCGGCGTCGTCGATGCGGCGCTTGAGTTCGTCCTTGTCTTCCATCTCGCCGAACTTGGTGGTCACCAGGCCCAGCACCACGGTCTTGCCCTTGGGCAGGTAGCGCAGCGGCTTGAAGTCGCCCGAACGCGTGCCGTCGTAGTCCGTGAAGTGGGCCCCGAGGTCCATCTCTTTCAGAGCGCCTCTGCCACGTGTCGTAGTTGCCAGCGGCGGCGTGCGTGCTCTTGACGTTGCCGCGGCAAGGTGAATGAGCAGCAGCATGCGGTCTCGTGGTGACGGGCGATCAGGCTATGCGCCTGCTCGAGCATGTAATGTGATCGATACCGTGACGAGGACGTTTGCGTCGTGCCGCTTCGCTTGCGATTTTTCCGATCGATGTCTGCGCCCTGCGCTGCAGTCAACGCCCTCATTCGCGGATCGTCGGCGATGCAAAAGACCGCCGGCTGAAATCGGCTCTTGGAACCTTCGCTTTGGTTTGAAAAGTCAATGGAATATCCAGCTCAAGAAGAGCACGAAATTGATATTTCTTGGTGTGAATCTCCGGTTGGTTTTGGCCATGTGCCACCAAAATTACGCGCCTGTCAGAACGTCCGCACTCTTTCGACGGCGAAGACAGCAGGGAGGAATAGAACATGAACCGCCAGTTCTATCGGGCGTGCATCGCCTTGCTCATCGCAGGGATTGGAGGGGCAGGGAGCGTTCGGGCGCAGCAAGTGCTATATGCGACCTCGCCTACAAGGCTAACTGGCGTCCCTTACTTTGAGGGGCCGACAGCGCAAGCCGTTTGCAGTGCGCTTGCAAACTCACAAGGGTTGAATGCTCTCGGCACAGTAGAGGCACAAGGGAAAGGAGACTATGCGATTTGCGTGGTCCAGATAGTCGATTCCAAAGGGGTCGCCCGCCCGTCTCCGTTCGGCCATGCTGTTCTCATCAACTCACCGGATGTGGATCCGCCCGAAGACAAGTCCTGCCAAGCGGGTGCGCAGTTCGGCAACCCGATCGCGCCGGTCACTGGCGAGAAGATCGAACGGATCCAGGACCTTCTTGATCCTGGTGCCTACCCGCTGGCGTTCGAGCGCATATACCGCAGCAACCGTCCCGCGCGCTCGGCCGCAAACAACGGTCCGGTCAATGTGTCGGGCTTTGGCGGCGGCTGGACGCACAACCACGCCACCTTTCTGATGGCGACTGCGGCGAACTCGCCGGCCACGGCATCGGTCCAGACCCCCTGGGGCCCCGTAAGGGCCTTCACACAGGCAGCGCCGGGCGGCGCCTGGCAAGCGATGGACCATGCCGACACCCTGACCGACAGTGGCTCGACGTGGACCTATAGGCGAGCCGACGACGATGTCACACAGGTCTTCGCGAAGTCGGGGCTCCTGCTGAGCGAGAGCACCCGCGACGGCCATGTGACCGCCTACGCTTACGTCGGCGATCGACTGACCAGCGTCACCGGCCCCACGGGCCGTGTGCTCAACCTGTCATACGACGGCAGCAACCGGCTCTCGAGCGTCGGGGCGCCCGGAGCGAGGAGTGTGCAGTACGGCTATGACACGCAAGGCCGACTGGTTTCGGGAACGCGGGGGGACGGCACCACCGAGCAGTACGTCTATGGGAACGCGACGTTCGCCCAATTGCTCACCGGAAAGTTGGACGAGCTCGGCAACGCCTCCACCTTCACCTACGACGCCCAAGGCCGGGCGTTGAGTTCGGAGAAGCCGGGTGGGGTGGATCGCTACGCGATTGACTACAGTGACGTTGGCACTACAAACGCTTCCGTGACCGGGCCGATCGGTACGCCGGTGACCTATCTCTACAGCAAGAAAGCCAAGCAATTGGCCGTGATGCTTGCCACGGCGCCTTCATCCACGGGTGGCAACGATGCCTTTCAGCGGACGCAGAACGCCAACGGCCTGATCGACAGGGAGACCGACTTCAAAGGCGTTCGCACAGACTACATCTGGGATACAGCGCGACGGTTGCCGACTTCGGTGACGCGCGCGGCGGGCACTGCGGATGCGACGGAAACGAAGACGCAATGGCATGCCAACTTCGCACTGCCTGTGCTGGTGACGCAGGCAGGTCGCACGACGGCCTACACCTACGATGCGCAAGGGCGCTTGCTGAGCAGGCTCGTGACGGACACCTCCGCCTCACCCAACACCAGCAGAACCTGGAGCTGGAGCTACGACGCCAACGGCCTGGTGGAAACCGCGACGCAACCCAATGGCGCCGTCACGCACTACAGCTACGACTCGGCGGGTAACGCCCTCAGTGCGACGAATGCGCTGGGGCATGCCATCCACTACGTATGGGACAGCGGCAATCGGCTCACCAGCCAGGCCGACCCCAACGGGCTGGTCACCGCATTCACCTGGGACGCGCGAGATCGCCTCCTGACGCGAACCACTGGCTCGGGGGCGCTGGCCCAGACCACCACCTACACGTACAACCTCACTGGCACCCTGGCGACGGCAGCCCTGCCGAATGGCCTGCAGTGGAGCTTCAGCTACGACGCGGCGAGCCGGTTGATCGGTTGGAGCAACAACCGGGGCGAGCAGGGCGCCTACACGTTGGACGCCATGGGCAACCGCGTGAGCGAGCAGATCGGAAAAACCGGTGGCGCCGTGGCGTACAGCCTTGCGCGCACCGTGAACGGCATCAACCGCGTGACCGGGGTGACGCAAGGACAAAACCAGAGCACGAGTTTTTCCTACGACGCCAACGGCGAGCCCACCGGGTTCACCAACGGTCTGAACCAGCGCACCTCCTACATGCTGGACGGCCTGCGCCGCGTGAAGACAGTCACCGATGCCGCCAACGCCTCGGCCAGCCTGGCTTACAACGCGCTGGGCGCCGTCACCCAGGCGAGCGATTTCAAGGGAGTGACCACCACTTATGGACGCGACGCTGCCGGCAACGCCACGGCGGAGAACAGTGCCGACCAGGGGGGCCTCAGCACGCAGTACGACGCCCTGGGCCTTCCAAGCCAGCTCATCGACGCGTTGGGCCAGGCCACGACGATCACCCGCGATGCGCTGGGCCGCCTGACCAGCTTGGCATTTGCCGACGGCAAGACCAGCACGCTGCGCTACGACCTCACGCCCAGCAGCAGGGGCTACCTGTCCGAGATCGTCGACCGCAGCGGCGTCACCGAATACACGCGCGACACCTTCGGCCGCGTGACCCTCAAGACACAGACCCTCGTCAACGGCAGCGTGCAGCAATTGAGCTATGGCTACAACGCCAATGGCACGCTCGCCAGCATCGGCTACCCGGGCGGCGCCACGCTGACCCATGTCTACGATGCCACGGGGCGCCTGAGCGGCCTGAACTGGAACGGCAGCCCGTTGGTGAGCGGCATCGCCTGGAATCCGATGGGCAAACCCGTGGCGTGGACGTGGGCGTTTGCCAGCCCCGCCATGGTCGCCAGCCGAAGCTACGACACGGCGGGCCGCATGACCACCACGGACTTCAGCAGCTATGTGTACGACGCGGCGGGCCGCATCACGAGCCTCACGCAAGGCCTCTATGGGCCGGCCGATGCCGATCCTGCCCACAACACCATCGCCGCCGCCGACCTCACCTGGGCGGTTGGCTACGACAACGTCGGCCGCATCACCAGCTTCAACGCCACGGACAACACCGCCGGGTTCGGCTACGACGCCAATGGCAACCGAAGCAGCAGCATGCGGGTGCGCAATGGCCAGACCACGGAGCGTGCCTACACCGCCGACACCGCGAGCAATCGCCTCAGCGGTTTTGCCCAGACTATCAATGGCGCGAGCAACACCAGCGTGGTCTATGGCTACAACGCCAATGGCGATCTCGTGAGCGACGGCCTGCGCAGCTTCACCTACGACGCCGAGGGTCGTCTGGCCGCCGCCACGACGGGCGCCAGCGACACGAGCCCGACCACACGCTATGCCCACAACGCATTGGGCCAGCGCGTCTTCAAGACCGATCCGCTGTATCCGCCAGCGCAGGGCGATGAGAACGACCCGGGCTTCATGCAGAGCCTTATGAATTTCTTCACGCGCCTGTGGAGTCCGGTCCAAGCGGACGCAGAGAAACTTGGCAGTGCCTATGTCTACGACGAGCAGGGGACACTGCTCTCGGAACTGGGCACCGGCGGCGCGAATGGCACAGATCGCGCGCAGTACATCTACCTCCCCACGGCCAATGGCCCCATGCCGATCGCGTTCATTGTCAACGGCACGCCTTATGCGGTGTACAGCGACCACCTGAACACGCCACGCAAGTTGACCAATGCGGATGGGCTGCCCGTCTGGCAGTGGAATTACAGTGCGTTCGGCGAGGACAAGCCGACGATCTTGAAGAATCGGTTTGCGGACTTGGAAGTGAAGCCGAATCCGGGCATGACCGGGATGTCGGAGGTGAAGTTCAATCTGAGGTATCCGGGGCAGTATTACGACCAGGAGAGTGGGCTCAACTACAACTACTTCCGAAGCTACAACGCAACGACGGGGCGCTATAGCCAGGGCGACCCGATTGGACTGGATGGCGGGTGGAATCGATTCGGATACGTGGATGGAAATCCGCTTGGCGCGGTCGATCCTGCAGGGTTGGCGGCGTGTATGGTCGAATTCCCAGACATGCCAATCGACACAGGCTTGGGCTTCAGCTCAACGAGCCTTGGAGGGCACGGTGGCGTGCTCGGCTATGGAAGTGATGGGGCCACTCGGTACTACGAGTACGGGCGGTACCCGCCCAACGCATCGGGCGTGATAGGCGAGCGCTTGCCTGCTGACGACGGCAATTACCGGAGGCTTGGGGTTCCCAACCTTAAGATGGGGCGAGATGGCGAGCCAACGCCAGCCTCCCTTGACGCCCTCAAGGGCGCCCTCTCTCGTGGCGCTGGAAAAGGCACGCCAGTAACATTGACGTGTACGAAGGACGCGAACGAGAAAAAGGTCTACGACTACGCTGAACAGCTAGCGCGCAACAAGAGTCGACCGGCATACAGTTGGAAACCATGGTCGGCCAATCAATGCAGAACGTTCGCGCGAGATGCGCTAGGAGCGAGCCGGTGATTGAGAAAACCCCACTTCGCATGACCCTTCTGGTTGGCGCCTTGGTTACGTCGCTTCTCGCCTGCGGGATATTTGCCTATCTGTGGATCGATCGATCAGTGACGCTCAGCTATGCCGAGGCTGGGAGCCGCTCAACTGAGCAGGCGCGGGATTTAGCGTTCGCACTGCTTGCGCACGAGTGGTCTGGCCTTTCTGAAGACGAAGTCCTGAAGCGGCTTAACGCCGAGACTGCGCGGCGCCCGCAAGACAAGATTCTTGTGAAGCACGAACCACTCGATCACGTCATCTGGTTCGATAGCATCCGATTTGAATTCCAAACTGACCGACTTGCGAAAATACGCTAGTTCGCGCGGGCTTGAGGCTGCCCGTTCGGCGTATGCGGCGGGCTGTCCGAGCGATCCCGGCGTGAACCGACCCTAGTCCCGGTCCGGGTACCAGCGCCCCAGCAGCCGCGCCAGCGCGCGTACGCGCTGCGTGTCGCGGCCCCAGCGGCGGCTCGCGGGCAGTTTGCGCAGCCAGCGCATGCGGCGCGAGGCCTCGGCGATGCGCTGGCGCACCGCTTCGCTGGCGCCAGTCTGCTGCATTGCGTGCCAGTGCTCGCCCGCGGCCTGCGGCGCGGCGGCGCGCACCAGCATGGCGGTGGAGTGCAGGTAGCTGAGCCAGTCGCGCACCTGGCAGTCGACCAGGTCCAGGGTCTCGCCCGGGTCGTCCTCGAAGTCGATGTAGCCGATCACGCCGTCGGGACACTGCACCAGGTTGCGGTCGAAGGCCTGGCTCAGGTAGGCGCCGCGCGCATGCACCGCGGCGATGGCTTCCAGCCCCTCGCGCCAGACGGCCAGCAGCGCCGCCGGGCCGGCCGCCGCCGCCTGCTCGATGCGTTCCTGCACCGTCACGGTGGCATGGCTCTGGCCCAGGTCGGACAGCAGCAGGCCGCCCGCTTCCTGCGCCAGCACCACCGGCACGCGCAGCCCGGCCGCGCCCAGTTGGCGCAGGCGCCGGGCCTCGATGGCCACGGCCGCCTCGCCGCCCGGGTTGGGCACGGGTTTGATGATGTCCAGCCGCAGCGCGTGGGCGAACAGCGCCATCACGCGGTAGCCCCACTTGCCGTGCCGCGGGCCGGCCTTCTTGAGCCACACGCGCTCCTGGCCCAGCCGGTGGCTGGCGACGGTGTCGGCCTGCCGCGGCAGCGTGCTGCGCAGGAATTCGGCGTAGCCGTCGCGTGGCGTGTCCTGAGCGGTGAGCGGGGCCGGTGCGGAGGCCGCGCCCTTGCGCATCTGCACGCGCGTCGATGTGCTGCCGCGGCCGCGATGCAAGGGGTTCATGCGGCGAGGGCCTGGTCCTGGGGCTCGGGCATGTCCTGGGCCATGGGCTGGAAGCTCTGTGCGCTGGCCAGCGGCCAGTACATGCGGAACACCGTGTGCTGCTGGTCCAGCGGACCGAGCAGCGCGCCGGGCTGCACCTGCATCACCAGGTTGCTCAGCAGGCGGACCTCGGTGTCGGAGATGCGGCGCACGATGTGGTGGGCGGTGATCTGCTGCGGATGGTCCAGGCCCGCGGCCTGCACCAGTTCCTGCAGCGCATGCAGCGTGCTGCGATGGAAGTTGCGCACCCGCTCGGCCTTGGCCGGCACCACCAGCGCCTGCTGGCGCACCGGGTCCTGGGTGGTCACGCCGGTCGGGCAGTGGCCGGTGTGGCAGCTCTGGGCCTGGATGCAGCCCAGCGCGAGCATGAAGCCGCGGCCTGCGTTGCACCAGTCGGCGCCCAGCGCCATCATGCGCGCCAGGTCGAAGGCGGTGATCACCTTGCCCGCGCAGCCGACCTTGACGCGGCTGCGCAGGCCCACGCCCACCAGCGTGTTGTGCACCAGCAGCAGGCCTTCCTGCAGCGGCGCGCCCACGTGGTCGCTGAACTCCACCGGGGCCGCACCGGTGCCGCCCTCGGCCCCGTCGACCACGATGAAGTCGGGCGTGATGCCGGTCTCGAGCATGGCCTTGACGATCGCGAACCACTCCCACGGGTGGCCCAGGCAGAACTTGAAGCCGGTGGGCTTGCCGCCCGACAGCTCGCGCAGCCGGGCGATGAAATGCATCATCTCGGTCGGCGTGGAGAAGGCGCCGTGCGAGGAGGGCGAGATGCAGTCGACGCCGATCGGCACGCCGCGCGCGGCCGCGATCTCGGCCGTGACCTTGGGGGCCGGCAGCACGCCGCCGTGGCCGGGCTTGGCGCCCTGGCTCAGCTTGATCTCGATCATCTTCACCTGCGGGTCGCGCGCGTTGACGATGAAGCGCTCCTCGCTGAAGCTGCCGTCGTCGTTGCGGCAGCCGAAGTAGCCCGAGCCGATCTCCCAGATCAGGTCGCCGCCGTGCACCCGGTGGTGCTGCGAGATCGAGCCCTCGCCGGTGTCGTGCGCGAAGCCGCCCATCTTGGCGCCCTGGTTGAGCGCCAGAATCGCATTGGCCGACAGCGCGCCGAAGCTCATGGCCGAGATGTTGAACACGCTGGCGCTGTAGGGCTGGGTGCAGGTGAAGCCCGAGGGCGTGGCCGGGTTGGGCGTGCCACCGATCACGATGCGGAAGTCGTGGTCGGCCAGCTGCGTGGGCTGCATCGAATGGTTGATCCACTCGTAGCCCGAGAGCGTGACGTTGAGCTGGGTGCCGAAGGGCCGGTTGTCGGGCTCGCCCTTGGCGCGCTGGTAGACCAGCGAACGCTGTGCGCGCGAGAAGGGCGCGGCTTCGCTGTCGCTCTCGATGAAGTACTGGCGCATCTCCGGCCGGATGAATTCCAGCAGGAAGCGCAGGTGGCCGATCACCGGGTAGTTGCGCAGGATCGCATGCCGCTCCTGGCGCAGGTCGTGCACGCCCACGCCGGTGAGCGTGGCGAACACGGCCAGCGCGAGCCAGGCCGTCCAGGCCTGCGGCAGCAGGACCGCGGCGACGACACTGGCGACAAGGCCTGCCACGCACAGCGCAAAGGCGCTGTAACGGGCTGGAAAGAAGGAAAACGTGGGGGATGAAATGATGTCTCTCCGGGAGCCTGCTGCATCATAGAGGGCTCTATCCGGCCTTTTCATGACCACGACACCCGATACCCCCGCTTCCCCGCCCTCCGACGACACCCCTGCGACCTCGGTCACCCCGAGCGCAGAAAAGGCCCTCGGCCCCGAAGATTTCGACCTGCTCGACACCCTGCTCGACGCGATGCGCGAGAAGGACGACGAGATCCCGCAGTGGGAATTCTGCGAAGGCTTCCTGGCCGCGCTGGTCTGCTCGCGCCGCGCCATCCCGCCCTCGGAGTACTGGCCCGTGCTGCTGGGCGACAGCTTCGTCGCCGCGCAGCAGATGGAATTCGTCTGGCACTGGAAACGCCGCTGGCGCGAGGTCGAGCAGGCGCTCGACGCCGACGTCGAGGCGCTCGACGACGACCGCAGCTACCAGCCCGAGGTGCTCGACACCCGCGGCGCCATCGCCTCGTTGCCCGAGGAGGAGCGCGAGGAAGTGGCCGGCGAGGCGATTCCCTCCTTCGCCCAGGTCTATGCGCTGGGCTTCATGTTTGCGGTCGAGAACTGGCCCGAGGACTGGGCCGCGCCGCGCGACAAGGAAGCCGCGGGCATGCTCGACGACGCGCTCCATGCCATCGTCGCGCTGACCGAGGACGACACCGGCAAGCCCGAGCTCTCGATGTTCAGCGAGGACGGCCCGCCCAGCGTGAGCCAGCGCCGGCTCGACGAGTTCGGCGAGGCCATCTGGGCCGTCTACGACCTGCGCCAGCTCTGGAAGAGCATGGGCCCGCGCGTCGAGACGGTGCGCAAGGAAGCCACGCCGGGGCGCAACGACCTGTGCCCTTGCGGCAGCGGGAAGAAGTTCAAGAAGTGCCACGGGGCCTGAGGGCCTGAGGCGCACGCTCGACGTGCGAACGAAGCGGCCGCGATGGCCGGTTCGTTCGCCGTGCTCAGATCTTGAACGCGCGCTGGATGTCCGGCCGCACCAGGTCCGCGTAGTCGCGGTGCTTGCGGATGTAGCCCGCGATGAACTGGTACACCGGGATCACGTGCCTGCCCTCGCTGCGCGCGGCGTCGAGCACGTGCTTCGCGAGCGCCGAGCCTACGCCCTTGCCTTCGTTCTCCGGCAGCACCTCGGTGTGCGTGAACATGATGGCGTCGGTCAGCAGGTTGTATTCGCAGTAGCCGGCCAGCGCGTCGCCGGCGAAGGCCTCGTAGCGGTGCCGTTCGGCGTTGTTGGTGATGCGGATGTCGGCCATGGGATGCGGCTCCAGGAAATCAGGGTTGGCGGGCCAGGAAGGCCTTGAGGTTGGCGGCCGCGGTGCCGCGCACCTTGCGGCGCAGGCTCGGCGACCAGCCCAGCAGCAGGCCCGGCAGGCCCAGCGCCTGGCGGGCCCAGGTCCAGAAGGGGAAGCTGTCGCGATGCGTCGCGATCAGGCCTTCGGGCGTGAAGGTGAAGCGCGCATCGATGGCGTTGTCCACGGTGCGGCCGGTGGCGCTGAACAGGTAGTGCGCGTCCCAGTGGGCCTGGCCCTTGGTGGCGTCGGCCTTCACGTCGCGGTAGCTGAGCTTCCAGACGTGCGCGCCCTTGGCCTTGGTGCCGCTGCACAGCAGCTTCCACATGCCGCTGATCTCGCGCGTGCCGCGCAGGTCGAACACTTCGTCCTTGAAGGTGGCGTCGGGCGCATAGCAGGCGGCCATGGTGTCGGCGTCGAGCTGGGCGAAGGCGTCGTAGAAGCGGCGGATCGTCTGTTCGGGTGTGGTGGTCATGGTGCGGGAGGAGGGGCGTCGGCCAGGAGCAGGGCCAGCGTCTGCAGGGCATGGTGGGCGGTGGCGGCGCGCACGGCGGCGCGGTCGCCGTCGAAGCGGCGGCGCTCGCTGCGCAGCACGCCGTCGACCGACCAGCCGAACCACACGGTGCCCACCGGCTTGTCGGGCGTGCCGCCGGTCGGGCCGGCCACGCCGGTGACGGCCAGCGACACCTGGGCGTGCGCATGCGCGACCGCGCCTGCGGCCATCGCGCGCACCACGGGTTCGCTGACCGCGCCGTGCGCTTCGATCAGCGCCGTGTCGACGCCGATCGATTCGTGCTTGGCGGCGTTGGAATAGGTGACGAAGCCACGCTCGAACCAGACGCTGGAGCCGGAGAGTTCGGTACACGCCGCGGCGATGAGTCCGCCGGTGCAGCTCTCGGCCGTGGCCAGCATCCAGCCGCGGCGCTGCAGCAGTGCGGCGACTTCGGCGGCCAGGGCGGGCAGGGTGGAATAGGCGTCGTTCATGGGCGGCGAGTATGCAATGCGCGCGTGACCCGGGTCACCAGGCGCGCCACAGCGCGATCACCACCAGCGTGCAGAAGGCGGCCACCAGGTCGTCGAAGATGATGCCGAAGCCGGCCAGGCTCCAGCGCATGGTCTGGGGCGTGGCGTTCTTCTGCTTGCACAGCGCGTCGGCCCAGCCCACCGGGCCGCGCTTGACGGCGTCGAACACGCGGAACAGCGCGAAGGCCGCGAACTGGCCCCAGAAGCCGGCCGGCGTGACCAGCCAGAGGATCAGCCAGAAGGCCACCACCTCGTCCCACACCACCGCGCTTGGGTCGGCCACGTTCATGTGGCGCGCGGTCACGGTGCAGGCCCACCAGCCGATCGGCAGCGAGGCCAGGATCACCCAGCCGATGGTGGCGGGCGAGAGCCAGAGCTGCATCACGAGGAAGGCGACCCAGGCCCAAAGTGTGCCCACGGTGCCCGGCGCCCAGCGGGGCAGGCCCGAGCCGAAGCCCAGCGCGATGACGTGCGCGGGGTGCGAGAGCATGAAACGGAAGCTCGCGCGGACCGGCGCGGTGGCGGGCGGGGCGGGGAAGGGGGTCGGCATGGCGCCGGATTCGGGTGCGGTGGACATCACCCCGCAGTGTCGCGCATCTTGGGCGCCGGCTGCGCCTCGACCGGTGCGATCGGCGTGATCGGCGTGATCGGCGTGATGCGGTAGACGCAGCGCCGCGCACCCGCGATCAGGTGCTCCTCGCGCCGCAGCGCGCCGCGCGGCCCCGCGACCTCGCGGAACACCTCGAGCTCGGAGCGGCAGAAGCCCAGGCAGCTGCTGGCGGCGGCGCAGATCGGGCAGTGGTCCTCGATCAGCAGCCAGTCGGCGCCCTCGCGTTCGACGCGCGCCATGTAGCCCTCGCCGTCGCGCAGCGCGGCCAGCCGGCGCAGCCGGGGCTCGAGCGCCTCGATGCCCTCGCAGGCCTGCAGGTAGGCGGTGCGCGTGGCCTGCTCGCGGGCGGCGATCAGGCGCTCGAGCCCGGGCTCGCCGAAGACCTCGCGCACCGTGGCCAGCAGTTGCACCGTGAGCTGCGCATGCGCGTCCGGAAAGCGGGCATGGCCCGCGGCCGTGAGCGCCCAGTGGCTGCGCGGGCGGCCGGCGCCGGCCTGCGGCTGCAACCGGGCCTCGACCAGCCCGGCGGCCTGCAGCTTCTGCAGTTGCTGGCGCGCGGCCTCGCCGGTGATCGCCAGTTCGGCGGCGAGGGCGGCGGTCGCGCGCGGGCCGTGCGTCTTCAGCGCGAACAGCAGGCGGTCGGCGGTGGCGGCGGGGTCGGCTTCCATTTATGCAAGTATTTACTTGTTTAATCGTCTGGGCAAGTCTAATATCCAAGACCTGACTTGGATAATAACGCCGGCTCTGGCTGGCCACGACACATGAGCTCACAAGCCTCCGCGGTGGATGCCGCGCCTTCGTCTTCCGCCCCCGACATCACCGCCGGCTGGTCCGAACTCTTCACCGGCCGCAACGGCTGGCGCGCGCTGGCGCTGACCGGCGGCGTCGCGCTGCATGCCGTCAACGTGCACATCGTGACCACCGTGCTGCCCTCGGTGGTGCGCGAGATCGGCGGCCTCGACTGGTACGCCTGGAGCACCACGCTGTTCGTGGTCGGCTCGATCGTCGGCGCGGCCCTGTCGGTGCGCCTGCTGGCCGCGCTGGGCCCGCGCGGCGCCTGCCTGGCCGCGCTGGCGGTGTTCGCCGCGGGCTCGGCGGGTTGCGCCATGGCGATGTCCATGCCCTGGCTGTTGGCCGGCCGCACCGTCCAGGGCCTGGGCGGTGGCATCCTGGCGGCGTTGAGCTACGCGCTGATCGGCCGGGTCTTCGAGCCGCGGCTGTGGCCGCGCGCGGTGGCGCTGGTCTCGGGCATGTGGGGCGTCGCGACCCTGTGCGGCCCGGCGGTGGGCGGCCTGTTCGCCCAGGCCGGCCACTGGCGCTGGGCCTTCTGGGCGTTGCTGCCGCTGGCCGTGCTGCAGGGCCTGTTGGTGAGCTGGCAGCTGTCGCCGCGGGCCGGCGTGCAGCACCAGCGGCCCGCCACCATGCCGCGCGTGCCGGCGCCGCAGATCGCGCTGCTGGCGCTGTCGGTGCTGGCGATCGCCGCGGGTGGGCTGCTGGACTCGCTGGCGGCGCAGGCCGTCGCGGTGACGGTCGGCCTGGCGCTGGGCTGGCTGGCCAGCCGCTGGGACCGGCGCGCCACGGTGCGCCTGCTGCCCACCGGCGCCTATGCGCTGGGCCGGCCGCTGGGCGCGATCTACGCGGCCATCGCGCTGCTGCTGGTCGGCACCACCACCGAGATCTTCGTGCCCTACTTCCTGCAGCTGCTGCAGGGCCACAGCCCGCTGGCCGCGGGCTACCTCACGGCCGCGATGGCGGCGGGCTGGAGCGTGGGCTCGCTGGGTTCGTCGGGGCGCCAGGGCGCGGCCGCCGACCGCCTGCTGCGCCTCGGGCCGGTGCTGTCGGCGCTGGGCCTGGGCGTGCTGGCCTGGGCCGTGCCCACCAGCGGCGCGCTGGCGGCCGGCCCGACGCTGGCGCTGATGGCGCTGGCGCTCAGCGCGGTCGGCCTGGGCGTGGGCATCGGCTGGCCGCACCTGCTGACGCGCGTGATGGCGCTGGCCCCCCAGGGCGAGGAGGGCATTGCCTCGGCCTCGATCACCACGGTGCAGCTCTACGGCATGGCGGTGGGCGCGGCCGTCGCGGGCCTGGTGGCCAATGCGGCCGGGCTCAGCGCGCCCGGCGGCGTGGCCGGCGCGCAGTCGGCGGCGCTGTGGTTGTTCGCCAGCTTCGCGCTGGCGCCGCTGGCGGCCGCCCTGCTGGCCCGGCGCGCGACGCGGGGCACCGCATGAGTGTCGACACCGCCGCGCTGTTCGCCGCCACGCAGGCGCTGGGGCTCGCGCTCTGGGCCAGCCTCGCGGTGCTCAACAACGTCCAGGATTTCCGGGGCGCGGCGGCTGCGGTCGGCCGCACGCTGTCGATGGCGCCGCTGGCCGAGGCCCCGGCCGTCGACACGCCGCTGCGCCGCCGCGCGATCCGCTCGCCGGCGCTGCACCGGCTGGGCCTGGTCGGCGTTGTGCTGCTGCAGTGCGTCGCGGCGGCCGCGCTCTGGACCGGCTGCGTGCTGTGGGCCGCGCACGGCACGCGCGTGCCGGCACTGCCCTGGTTCGACCTGGGCCTGGCGGCCCTCTCGGCCGCGGTGCTGGCGATGCTGCTGGGCGGCCTCGCGACGGCCTACTGGATCCGGCAGGAGGCGCTGCAGCAGACGCACTTCCTGCTGCTGCTGTGGATCCTCGCGGCCTTCGGTGTGCTGCACTTCGGTGGGGCCGCATGACGGCCGGCGGGCCGGTGCCGGAGGCGCTCGAAAAGCTGTTGGCCAAGGGCACCGACAACGCGCTGCTGCGCATGGGCCTGGCGCTGGCCTACCACCGGCGCGGCGAACTCGAACGCGCGCGCGGCCATGTCGAGGAGGCGCTGCGGCACCAGCCGGGCTTCGCGGCTGCGGGCCGCCTGCGCGGGCTGATCGCGTTGGAACAGGGCGAGCCCGCGGTGGCCGCCGAGGCCTTCGCGCAGGCGCTGGACGCCGCGCAACGGCAGGGCGAGCGCCAGCTGGAACGCGAGCTCGCGGTGCGGCTCAAGCGCCTGCAGCCGCCTGCTTCAACAGCTCACACGAAGTGATCGAATGAAGTGAAGCGCTGTTCGACCGGCGCACGCGCCGCGTCGACGATGCGCACGCCGGGCGCGGCCTCGATGCGGCCGATGCGCGTCACCGCGGTGGCGCTCGCGCGGCCGGCCTGGGCCACGGCCTCGCGCGCCGTGGCCGGCGCGGTGAAGACCAGCTCGTAATCGTCGCCGCCCGAGAGCGCGCACAGGCGCTGCAGTTCGTCGCCGAGGTCGAAGGCCGGATGGGCCCGGGCCGCGATGCAGCCGGCCGCGGCGTCGGCATCGACCACCGCGCCCACGCCGCTGGCGCGAAGGATGTGCGACAGGTCGCCCAGCAGGCCGTCGCTCACGTCGGCCGCCGCGCTCGCGATGCCGCGCAGCGCCTGGCCCAGCGCCACGCGGGGCGCGGGCGTTTCCATGCGCGCGCGCGCCAGCGCGAACAGCTCGGCCGGCAGTTCAAGCGTGCCGCGGAAGACTTCGAGCGCCAGCCGCGCATCGCCCAGCGTGCCGCTGACCCAGAGGTCGTCGCCGGCCTTGGCGCCCGAGCGCAGCAGCGCGCCGCCCTGCGGCACCTCGCCGAAGACCGTGATGCAGATGTTGAGCGGGCCGCGTGTGGTGTCGCCGCCCACCAGCGCGCAGCCGTGTTCGTCGGCCAGCGCGAACAGGCCGCGCGAGAAGCCGTCGAGCCAGCCCTCGTCGACCGAGGGCAGCGACAGCGCCAGCGTGAAGGCCAGCGGCCGCGCGCCGCAGGCCGCCAGGTCGCTGAGGTTCACGGCCAGCGACTTGTGGCCCAGCCGCACCGGGTCGACGGTGGAAAGGAAGTGCCGGCCCTCGACCAGCATGTCGGTCGACACGGCCAGCTGCATGCCGGGCGCGGGCTGCAGCAGCGCGCAGTCGTCGCCCACGCCGAGCACCACGGCGCCGGCCGCGCCGGTGGCCGCGCGGCCCTGTGCTGGGCGCGTGAAGTAGCGCGCGATCAGGTCGAACTCGCCCATCATGGCCACTTCGGCGGGTTGCGAAAACGCAGCGCGGCCTGGCGCACCACCTCGGCCAAGAGCTTTTCCTTCGACTGCTTCTCGCGCAGCCAGCGGGCGTCGTTCTGGCCGGCCTCGACGTCGGTGCGCAGCTGCGCGATCGAGCGGCTCGCGTTGATCGCCTCGCTGTGCCATTCGAGCTGCGTCATGGTCATCAGGATGTGCTCGCGCAGCGGCATGTGCTGGCCGGTGGCCGGGTCGACATACACCGCGTCGAGCCCGAAGCGGCAGGCCTGGAAGCGGTTGTAGGTGTAGACCAGGTAGTCGTCCTCGGTCGGCGTGAAGGGCTGTTCCTGCAGGAACCAGGCGCCCAGCGACTGCACGTAGCCCGCCAGCGCGGCCGCGCGCTCGACCGTCAGCGGCGTGTCGAACACGCGGATCTCGATGGTGCCGAACTCGGGCTTGGGCCGGATGTCCCAGTAGAAGTCCTTCATGCTGCGGACCACGCCGGTGCGGGTCATGCGCTCGAAGTAGTTCTCGAACTCTTTCCAGGACAGGGTGAAGGGCGCGCGGCCCGAGAGCGGGAAGGCGAACACCGAGTTGAGCCGGGCCGAGTCGAACTGCGTGTCCTGCCCCTGCACATAGGGCGAGGAGGCCGACAGCGCGATGAAGTGCGGGATGTAGCGCGACATGCGGTGCAGCATCAGCAGCGCGGCGTCGGCATCGGGGCAGCCGATGTGCACATGCTGGCCGAAGATGGTGAACTGCTTGCTCAGGTAGCCGTAGAGCTCCGACAGCTCGCGAAAGCGCGGCTTGTCGTAGATGCGCTGCTCGTGCCACTGCTGGAAGGCATGGGTGCCGCCGCCCAGCACCGCGATGTTGAGCTTGTCGGCGTTCTTCACCAGCGCGTCGCGGATCGGCGTGAGCTGGTCGATCACGTCCTGCGCCGAATGGCAGATGTCGGTCGAGATCTCGATCATGCTCGAGGTCATCTCTGGCACCACGCTGCCGGGCAGCGGGGTCTGCGCCATCAGGCGCAGCATGTCCTCGGCATAGGGCGCGAGGTCGTAGTCGTTGGTGTTGACCAGCTGCAGCTCGAGCTCCACGCCCAGCGACAGCGCCACGGACTTGTTGAAGCGCTCGAGCTTGACGCTGCGGTCGGCCGGCAGCGACGGCGCCGCACCGGACGAAGGGGTTTGCGTGCTCATCGTTGGGTGTCCCTCGTGTCGCGTTCCTCGGGGCGGGTGAAGGCTTCGGGCGCCCAGGGCCGGTGGCTCTCGCCCGAGGCATGCACGGCCACGGTGGCGAGCACCGCGCCCAGCACCTCCATCAGCAGGATCGCGGGCAGCGTGATCTGCGTGATCATCGCGCCCAGCAGCGGCGAGGCGCTGGCAAAATTCGAAGCGATCAGCAGCGCGATCGACGACAGCGGCGACATCGCGCAGCCGACCCAGAAGGCCTGCTTCCAGCTGGTGCCGCTGCCCTTGTTGGCGATCGCCACGCCGGCGATCTTGGCCACCAGGCGCACGCCGATCACGGCCAGCACCAGGCTGGCCACCGGCATGCTCCAGTCGCCCTGCGCGGCCACGATCGACACCAGCACGAACATCAGCATGGTCAGCAGCGAGGCCGCGGTGCCCAGCTGGCGCGGCCAGGCCCAGGGCTTGGGATTGAGCTGCTTGAGCAGGATGCCGCCGATCAGCGCAGCCAGCGGTGCGGCGCCGCCGAAGTGGGCGGCCAGCGCGGCGCCCGCGCCGATCAGCGCGAGCAGCAGGATCGAGGTGTTCTCGCTGGTCGGGCTCATGACCCGCAGCGCCGAGCGCATGGCCAGGGCCAGCACCGCGCCCACCACGAAGGACACGCCCAGCACCACCAGCACCGGGTAGAGCTTGCTGATCAGGCCGGCCGGGCCGCGCTCGAGCAGGCCGGCCTGCGCATAGCCCAGGGCCAGCGCATAGAAGGTGTTGAGCGTGGCCAGCGTGAGCGCGCGCTCGGTCACCGGGCCCGAGGCGCCGGTGTCCATCACCACCCGGCTCAGCACGGCCGGCGAGGCGACGATGGCGATCAGCGCCACCGGGTTGGCCACCGGCTCGGGCACGCCCAGCCATTGCAGGGTCCAGAACACGCCGAAGTAGGTCAGGGCTGATTCGAGCAGGCTCTGCAGCAGCAGCATCGGGTTGTGACGGAACCAGCGCAGCGGCAGCCGGCCGCCGGCCTCGAATAGCACGATGGCCACGCCCAGCTCGAGCAGAAACAGGCTGATGCCCTGCAGCGGCCAGACCGCGCCCTCGAAGCCGGCCAGGCCGACCAGCGTGCCGACGATGGCGTAGCCCACCACCTTGGGCAGGCCCATGTAGCGTTGCACCAGGTGGCCGGAGGCCGCGGCCGCGGCGATCAACAGCGACCACAGCACGGTCGGCAGGCCGGCCGAAGGGCGCACCCATTCGGCCCAGAAGCCCAGGAGATCGGCGGGAATGAAAGAGGTCATCGGGCAGGCACGAAGAAGCTGGCGGGCCGGCTGCGCCAGCGGGCCCAGATCGCGGAACGGATGCGCGCGCGGTCGACGGCGTTCACGCTGTGGGCCCGCAGCGCGAGGCGGAAGGCGAAGTAGAAGCTCACGCTCACGTTGAGCGCGCCGATCAGCGGCACGGCCGCCACGGCCCACCACAGCGCGGGCAGCTGCAGCGCGGCCGGGCCGAGCGCGCCGGCCGCGGCCGCGATCTGGCCGGCCGAGAGCGTGACGTGGCGCACGTCCAGCCCCACGCCGAAGAAGGCCGCGAACGCCGGCACCAGGCCCAGCATGAGGCCCAGCGAGATGTTGGAAGCGAAACCGGAGATGTGTGTGCGCATGAAGTCGGCCCAGCGGCGGGCACGGGCGGCACCGAGGAAGGCGCCGATGCGGGGGTTGTAACGCATCGCCGAGTCCAGGCGATGCAGGACAAAGGCGTTTTCGGTCCAGCCGGCCACGATGCTGGACGCGAACAGCAGCAGCCCGGTGAAGGCCGCATAGAGCGCGGTCGGCCCCGCGAGCGACAGGCCATGCAGCACACCGAGCGCATGCACCGCGTCCAGCGGCGCCGCGCCCAGCAGCTGCTGCGCCGCCACCACGATCGTCAGCACCACCGGCACCACGATCAGCACGTTGCCCAGCACTGCCGCCACCTGCGAGCGCACCAGGTGCGTGACCTCGTCGACGAAGGCATCGACCGCGCCCTCGGATTTCAGGTCGCGCAGCTTGGCGGCCATGGCCGGTGCGGTCATCGCGGGCTGCTTGGTGGCCAGCGTCAGGTGCAGCAGCTGGATCGCGACGAAGCTGGCCGCATACATCAGGCCGGAGGCGAGCCCGCCCCAGAAGGCCGAGAGCCCCAGCGCCAGGATGGCGAACTTGAGCAGCACCGTGACCGAGGTCAGCGCGCCGCCGCCCGCGGCCTTGCGCACCATCTGCGCGTAGGCGCCGCGGTCGCGCGTGATGTAGTGCTCGCCGGCCTCGGCGCTGCGCTCGGTGACCTTGGCCGCGAGCATCGAGGAGTTGGAGGCGATCAGCGCGCGGATGCTGCTGCGCTCGCCGCCGGCCGTGACCAGCTTGCCGACCAGGCGTGCCACGCTGGCCTGCGGCGCCGGGGTCATCAGGCAGTCCAGCAGCTCGCGGATGCGCAGCACGCGCTCGCGCAATTGGCGCAACCGGAACACCAGGCCCACTGAGATGCCGTGGTCCTCGAGATGCGTGTAGACCGAGGAGGCGCCCAGCCGGCAGGCGTCGAGCCGGTCGCGAAAGGCAAGGTAGGCGGCCTGCAGCGCGGCCTCGTCGCGCGGCTTGCGGAACATCTCGTCGCGCAGATCGTCCAGGCTGGACATCAGCGTGTGGAAGGGGCGCGACTGGCGCACCGGGTCGCTCATGCGCAGCCGCAGTTCGGGCGAGAAACCGGCGGCCACCACCTGGCTGCTGCAGTAGGTGATGGCATCCATCACGGTGTGGCGCCAGCGCGGGATGTCTTCATCCACCGGTGCGTCCGGCGCATCGGCCAGCAGTTCGCCCACGCGGGTCAGCGTGGCCTCGTCGAGCAGCGCGATCCAGCGCGCGTCGAAGTCGCCCGGCAGCACCATGCGGAACAGTTCCGAGGCGTCGGTGGTCTCGGGCGTGCCGGGCAGCAGCTTGCGGCGCAGGCGCTCGCTGAGTTCGCTGAGGAAGGCGGTGCGCGGCGCGAAGCCGTGGTCGGCCAGCAGGGCCGTGAGGTCCACGTCGCGCGTGAAGGCGGTCCACCAGGCGCGCACGCGTTCGCGCAGCGCGGGCCGGTTGTCCACCGCGTCGAGCAGCAGCCGCACGCGCGCCGCGGCGGCCTGGGGCGTGCCGCGCTCGCCGCGCAGCCAGTCGAACAGGTCGATCAGCCAGATGTGGCGCTCGGCCACGCCCGCCGCCGGATCGAGTCGGGCGAGCAGCGTCGACAGATCGCTCTGGGCGCGCATCCTGGAAACGGGGCGCCGGGGCTAGTGCAGCACGCGCGCCGCGGGCGCGCCGTCGGTGTTGGCTTCGAGCAGGAACAGCGGCACCGGCACGTCGTGGCGCCCGCCGTGCTCGTCCACCACGAAGAAGCTGCCGTGCATGGTGCCGCTGGCGGCCTGCAGCCGACAGCCGCTGGTGTAGCGGAAGGATTCGCCGGGCGCCAGCAGCGGCTGCTGGCCGATCACGCCCAGGCCCTTGACCTCCTGGGCATGGCCCGAGGTGTCGTTGATCAGCCAGTGGCGCGCGATCAGCTGGGCCGCGACCTTGCCGACGTTGGTCACGGTGATGGTGTAGGAGAAGGTGTAGACGTGGTCGTCCGGCGAGGATTGCTCGGGGAGGTAGCGCGGATCGACCTGGACGCTCATGGGGGACTGGGACATGCGGGAATGGTAACTGTTGGCTCCGGCGGCACGCTGCGACAATCCGGAGCATGAGCAGCCCCACCTACCGCATCGCGCCCTCGATCCTGTCCGCCGACTTCGCCCGCCTGGGTGCCGAAGTGACCGACGTGATCGCTGCCGGCGCCGACTGGATCCATTTCGACGTGATGGACAACCACTACGTCCCCAACCTCACCTTCGGACCGATGGTGTGCCAGGCCCTCAAGCCGCACGCCAAGAAGCCCGACGGCACGCCCGTGCCCATCGACGTGCACCTGATGATCCAGCCGGTCGACGCGCTGGCCGCGGCCTTTGCGCAGGCGGGCGCCGACTACATCAGCTTCCACCCCGATGCCTCGCCCCACGTGCACCGCAGCATCCAGGCGATCCGCGCCGCGGGCTGCAAGCCGGGCCTGGTGTTCAACCCCGGCGCCGGCCTCGAGGCGCTCGACTGGGCGATCGACGACATCGACCTGATCCTGATCATGAGCGTGAACCCCGGCTTCGGCGGCCAGAGCTTCATCGATTCGGCGCTGCGCAAGATCGAGCTGGCGCGCAAGCGCATCGAGCAGAGCGGGCGCGACATCCGGCTCGAGGTCGATGGCGGCATCAAGGCCGAGAACATCGCGCGCGTGGCCGCGGCCGGCGCCGACACCTTCGTGGCCGGCAGCGCGATCTTCAACGCCAAGGACTACGCCGGCGTGATCTCCACCATGCGCGCCAACCTGGCGGGCTGAACCTTCAGGCGGCGGCGTGCTGCCGGGCCGTGCGCCGCACGGCCTGCGGCGGCTGCCCCATGGTGCGCAGGAAGGCCCGGCGCATGCGCTCCGGGTCGCCGAAGCCGGCCATCGCGGCCACCGATTCGATCGGGTGCCGGCCTTCTTCCAGCAGTTCGCGCGCGGCCTCGACGCGCAGCTTCTCGACCGCGCGTGCGGGCGACTGGCCGGTCTCCGAGGTGAAGGCGCGGCTGAACTGGCGCGGGCTCAGGTTGGCCGCGGCCGCCAGGTCGTCGACCGACAGCCGCTGGCGCAGGTTCTTCTTCGCATAGGCCAGCGCGGTCTGGATGCGGTCCGAAGCCGGTGCCATGTCCAGCAGCGCCGAGAACTGCGACTGCCCGCCGGTGCGCCGGTGGTAGACCACCATCTTGCGCGCCACCGCGCGCGCCACCTCCACCCCCAGGTCCTCCTCGACCAGCGCGAGCGAGAGGTCGATGCAGGCCGTCATGCCGGCCGAGGTCCAGACCGAGCCGTCGTTGACGAAGATCCGGTCGGGCTCGAGGTGGATGGCCGGATGCGCGCGCTGCAGCGCCTGCGCGAAATGCCAGTGGGTGGTCGCGCGGCGGCCGTCGAGCACGCCGGCCTCGGCCAGGATGAAGGCGCCGGTGCAGATGCTCGCCAGCCGGCGCGACGAGGCCAGCGCGCGCTGCAGGAAGGCCAGCAGGCCGGGCGAAGAGGGCTCGGGCGTCATCGCGCCTGTGACCATCACGGTGTCGAAACGGGCGCGGCCGAAGGGCGCGCTCTCGACGCGCACGCCCGAGGAACTGAGCACCGCGCCGCCGTGCTCCGACACCACGCCCACCTCGTAGGCCGGGCGCGCCAGCTGCTGGTTGGCCAGCTCGAACACCGACACCACCACCAGGTCGAGCACCTGGAAGCCCGGGAAGACGACGATGGCGATGCGGCGCATGATGTCCTGAAACGAGGGTTAAATGACTTTCAGGACATGAGCCTAAGTGAGCCAATAGAGCCTTGTCAATCCCGACCGCTCATCAAGGACATCTCTCATGAACACTTCCGCAACCCCGCTGGGCAAGGCCCTGATCACCGGTGCCTCGTCGGGCATCGGCGCCGTCTACGCCGACCGGCTCGCCCGCCGCGGCCATCCGCTGGTGCTGGTGGCGCGCGATGCGCGCCGCCTGGCCGAACTCGCCGCGCGCATGAAGGCCGCGCACGGCGTCGAGGCCGAAGTGCTGGTGGCCGACCTCACGCAGACGGCCGACCTGCGCCGCGTCGAGGCCAGGCTCGAAAGCGACGCCGGCATTTCGCTGCTGGTCAACAACGCCGGCGTGGGCGCGACCGCGCCGCTGGTGCAATCGACGCCGGAGTCGCTCGATGCAATGCTGCTGCTCAACGTGCTGGCGCTGACGCGGCTCACGCGCGCGGCCGTGCCGGGCTTCGTGGCGCGCGGCCGGGGCGCGGTGATCAACATCGCGTCGATCGTGGCGCTGGCGCCCGAGCTGCTCAACGGGGTCTACAGCGGCAGCAAGGCCTTCGTGGTCAACCTGAGCCAGTCGCTGCACCACGAAGTGGGCGACAAGGGCGTGCAGGTGCAGGCCGTGCTGCCCGGCGCCACGCATACTGACTTCTGGCGCATCGCGGGCGTGCCGGTGGAACACCTGCCCGAAGGCATCGTGATGTCCGCCGAGGACATGGTCGACGCCGCACTGGTCGGCTTCGACCGGCGCGAGCTGATCACCATCCCCTCGCTGCCCGACGTGGCGGACTGGGAACGTGCCGACGCCGCCCGCCGTGCGCTGGGCCCGAACCTGTCGCGCCCGACGCCGGCCGAACGCTACGGTGTGGCGCTCAGCGCTTGACCTTGTCGTTGTAGACGCGGTCCGTCACCGGTCCGCGGTCGGTGTCGACCGCGCCGCGCTCCACGTCGTCGTGCGCGCGCTTGCCCACGTCAGTGGCGGTGCCGTCGCTGTTGCGCTGGCTGTCGGAGGACTCGTCGCGCTCGTGCGGCAGGCGCGGCGAGGATTCGCCGTCCTGCGTGGCGCGGGTCTTGCCGTCCTCGGGCTTCGGCGGGGTCTTCTTCGTGGCGGTCATGCGGTGCTCCTTGGGCTTTCGCCTATAGCTCGGTTATGGCCCGGTCCTCGGAAAAGCCCGGTAGGACCGCCCAGCCGCGCGCTGTAGGATCGCTGGCGATGCCTTCCTTTCCGCCCGACGACCTCCTTCGCATCCACAGCTTCGTCTCGACCGAGCCCGGCCCCCGGCTGATCGTGCTCGGCGGCGTGCACGGCGACGAAACCTGCGGCACCGTGGGCATCGAGCGCCTGCGTGCCGAACTCGACGGCGGCGCGTTGCGGCTGGCGCGCGGCGAACTCACGCTGGTGCCGGTGGCCAATCCGCTGGCGCGGCGGCTGCTGCGGCGCGAGGGCGAGCGCAACCTCAACCGCTCCTTCCGGCCCAGCGAAGTGCCGGCCGACCACGAGGCGCGGCTCACCAACCTGCTGTGCCCGCTGCTCGCGCGCCACGAGGTGCTGCTCGACCTGCATTCCTTCCAGAGCGCGGGCGAGGCTTTTTCGATGATCGGCCCGCGCAACAACAGCGGCACGCTCGAGCCCTTCGCCCGCGCCTTCGAGGAAGGCCAGCTGGCGCTGCACATCGGCACGCCGCGCGTGGTCGAGGGCTGGCTCGACATCTATGCCGCGGGCCTGGCGCAGCGCGCCGGCGGCCAGCCGGCCGACGAGGCGGCGCTGGCCTTCGGCTGGGGCACCAACGAGTACATGCGCAGCCAGGGCGGCTACGGCGTCACGCTCGAATGCGGGCAGCACACCGACCCGGCCGCGCCCGACGTGGCCCACGCGGCCATCCATTCGGCGCTGCGCCTGCTCGGCATGGTCGATGCGCCGGCCCCGGTGGCGCCGCCACAGCCCGCGCTGCTGCGGCTGGTCAGCGTGACCGACCGCGCCCACGAAGACGATCAGTTCGTGCGCGAATGGGCCACCTTCGACGCGGTGGCGCAGGGCGAGGCCATTGGCGTGCGCGCCGACGGCAGCGTGCTGCGCGCCGAGCGCGACGGCTTCCTGGTGTTTCCCAACACCGAGGCGCTGCCCGGCACCGAGTGGTTCTACTTCGCGGTGGCGAGCGAGCGCAGCCTCTAGCGCATCGGCGCCACCCCACGACGGGGGAGGCCGGGTTCCTACATGCGCGGCCGGAGCGCCGGGCTAGCTTGCAGGCTGGAGGAATCCCGCCATGCCCGCTGCCGCCAAATCGTCGACCCCCCGTGTGCTCTGGAAAGGCGCGATCAGCTTCGGGTTGGTGCACATCCCGGTCGCGCTTTATTCGGCCACCACCGACCACAGCATCGACTTCGACTGGCTCGACAAGCGCACCATGGACCCGGTGGGCTACAAGCGCATCAACAAGAAGACCGGCAAGGAGATCGCGCGCGAGCAGATCGTCAAGGGCATCGCCTACGAGGACGGCCAGTACGTGGTGCTGACCGACGCCGAGATCGCCGCCGCCTATCCCAAGACCACGCAGACGGTCGAGATCGAGACCTTCGTGCCGGCCGACAGCATCCCCTTCGTTTATCTGGAGCGCCCCTACTACGTGGCGCCGATCAACCGCGGCGCCAAGGTCTATGCGCTGCTGCGCGAGACCTTGCAGCGCACCGGCCGTGTCGGCATCGCGCGCGTGGTGATCCAGACCAAGCAGCACCTGGCGGTGCTGGTGCCGGCCGGGCCCGGGCTGGTGCTCAACCTGCTGCGCTGGGGCGCGGACATCCGGCCCTGGAAGGACCTGCCGTTGCCGGCCGAGGGCGCCAAGGCCGCGGGCCTGACCGAGCGCGAACTGAAGATGGCGGGCGAGCTGGTCAAGGACATGAGTTCGGACTGGGACCCCGACGAATTCAAGGACTCGTTCAAGGACGAGATCATGCGGCTGGTGGACCGCAAGGTGGCGGCGGGCGACACCGAGACCGTGACCCAGCCCGAGTCGGCCGAGGAAGACGGCCGCGGCAGCGCCAAGATCATCGACCTCACCGAACTGCTGCAGCGCAGCCTGCGCAAGGGTGCCAAGGCGGCGGCCGCGCCACCCGAAGACGACGAGGAAGAAGCGCCTGCCGCGAAGACGGCCGCGCGCAAGAAGCCCGCGCGCAAGACCGCCGCGGCCAAGAAGGCCCCGGCCCGCCGCCGCGCGGCCTGAGACGCGGAGCCGCCATGGGTGCGAAGGAGGCGCTCGCGCACTACCACCGCAAGCGCGACTTCAGCAAGACGCCGGAGCCGCGCACAGGCGGCAAGGCAGGCAAGGGCATCCTGTCCTTCGTGGTCCAGAAGCACCACGCGAGCCATCTGCACTACGACTTCCGGCTCGAGCTCGACGGCACGCTCAAGAGCTGGGCCGTGCCCAAGGGCCCCTGCCTGGACCCCCACGTCAAGCGCATGGCGGTGTTGGTCGAGGACCATCCGCTGTCGTATGGCGGCTTCGAGGGCACGATCCCGCCGGGCCAGTACGGCGCCGGCACGGTCATCGTCTGGGACCGCGGCACCTGGCAGGCCGAGGGCGACGCGCGTGCGGCGCTGGCCGCGGGCAAGCTCAAGTTCGCGCTCCAGGGCGAGAAGCTGCAGGGCCACTGGACGCTGGTGCGCATGAAGGGCAAGGGCGAGAAGCAGGAGGCCTGGCTGCTGATCAAGGAGAAGGACGCCGCGGCGCGGCCGCTCGACGACTACGACGTGACCGAGGCGCTGCCCGACAGCGTGATCACCGCACCCCTATCGAAGCCCGCGGCCGCGGCGGCGAAGAGGCCCACCCCCGCCGCGAAGAAAACCACCCCGCGCCGCCGCGCAACGGCGACCGCGCTGCCCGAAAGCTTCGCCCCCCAGCTCGCCACGCTGGCCACGGCGCCGCCGCCCACGCCGCAGGAATGGCTCTGGGAACTCAAGTTCGACGGCTACCGGCTGCTGACCCGGATCGAGAAGGGCACGGTGCGCTGCTTCACCCGCAACGGCCACGACTGGACCGAAAAACTGCCCGAGCTGGCGCGCGCACTGGCAACGCTCGATGTGCGCTCGGCCTGGCTCGACGGCGAGATCGTGGTGCAGGACGCGCAGGACAGGCCCGACTTCCAGGCGCTGCAAAACGCCTTCGACCAGCGCGCCACCGCCTCGATCGTCTACTGGCTCTTCGATGCGCCCTGGCTGGACGGCGAAGACCTGCGCACGCTGCCGGTGGAGCAACGGCGCGCGCGCCTGGCGCCGCTGCTGACCGACGAGCTCGCGCCGCGCCTGCGCTTCAGCGAGGCCTTCGACGCGCCGCCGCGCGACCTGCTGGCCTCGGTCAGCGCGCTGGGCTTCGAGGGGCTGATCGGCAAGCGGCGCGGTTCGGGCTATGTCTCGCGCCGCTCGCCCGACTGGATCAAGCTCAAGAGCCAGCAGCGCCAGGAATTCGTGATCGGCGGCTACACCGCGCCCAAGGGTTCGCGCGCGGGCTTCGGTGCCTTGCTGCTGGGCGTGCACGACGCGGACGGCGCACTGCGCTACTGCGGCAACGTGGGCACGGGCTTCGACGGCGCGCGGCTCGCGGACATCAAGGCGAAGCTCGATGCGCTCGCGAGTGCGCATTCGCCCTTCGCCGAGGGCGCGCACGGCGTCCCGCGCAGCGTGAAGGCGCACTGGGTCCGGCCGCAGCTGGTGGCCGAGATCGCCTTCGGCGAATGGACGCGCGAGCATCGGGTGCGCCACAGCGTGTTCCAGGGCCTGCGCAGCGACAAGCCGGCGCGTGAGGTGACGCGCGAACAGGCGGTGCCCGTCAAGGAAATGGCCATGACATCGAAAAGCAGCACCGCGGCCAGGATGCCGCGGGTCACCAACGCCGAGCGCGTGATCGACAGCCAGAGCGGCGCGACCAAGGGCGAGCTGGTCGCCTACTACGCCAAGGCCGCGCCCCTGATCCTGCCGCACCTCAAGGGCCGGCCGGTCTCGCTGGTGCGCGCGCCCGAAGGCATCGGCGGCGAACTGTTCTTCCAGAAGCATGCCAAAAGCACGGAGATGCCGGGCATCACGCTGCTCGACCCGGCGCTCGACCCCGACCACGATCCGCTGCTGCAGATCGACCGCGGCGAAGGGCTGTTGTCGGCCACGCAGCTCAACGTGGTGGAGTTCCACACCTGGAACGCGGTGTCGAAGGCCATCGGCCAACCCGACCGCATGACCTTCGACCTCGATCCCGGCGAGGGCGTGCCCTGGGAGCGCATGCAGGAGGCCGCGCTGCTGGCGCGCACGCTGCTCGAGGAGGTCGGGCTGGTCGGCTTCCTCAAGACCAGCGGCGGCAAGGGCCTGCACGTGGTGGTGCCGATCCGCCGCCACTACGGCTGGGATGCGGTCAAGTCCTTCTCGCAGGCGCTGGTGGTGCACCTGGCCCGGACCATTCCCGAGCGATTCGTGGCCAAGAGCGGTCCGCGCAATCGCGTGGGCAAGATCTTCGTCGACTACCTGCGCAACGGCTTCGGTGCCACCACCGTGAGCGCCTGGTCGGTGCGTGCGCGTCCGGGAATGGGCGTGTCGGTGCCGGTGGCCTGGGACGAGCTGCCCACGCTGCGCTCGGGTGCGCACTGGAACCTGCGCTCGGCGCCCGAGCGTTTCGCGGTCGGCAACATGCCCTGGGCCGACTGGGAGCGCGGACGCAAGGGCCTGGCCGCACCGATGAAGGTCGTGGGCTTCGTGCCCGACGAGCCCGCCTGATCGGCCTCAGCCCGTCACTTCAAAGGTCGTGACCTCGAAGCGCTGCAGCGTGTTGGCGCCAAACACCATGGTGATCGGAACGTCGGCGGCATCGCGGCCGCGCGCGATCACGATGCGGCCGATGCGCGGCGTGTTATGGCGCGCGTCGAAGGTGTGCCAGCGGTCGCCCAGGTAGACCTCGAACCAGGCGCTGAAGTCCATCGGGTAGGGCACGGGCGGGATGCCGATGTCGCCCAGGTAGCCGGTCACGTAGCGCGCCGGGATGTTCATGCAGCGGCACAGCGTGATCGCCAGGTGCGTGAAGTCGCGGCACACGCCCACGCGCTCGCGATAACCCTCGAGCGCGGTGCGCGTGGCGCGCGCCTGCTGGTAGTCGAAGCGCAGGTGGTTGTGCACGAAGTCGCAGATCGCCTGCACCCGGTGCCAGCCCGGCGCGACGCCGCCGAACTGGGCCCAGGCAAAGGCCAGCAGCTCGCTGTCGACCTCGCAATAGCGGCTGGGCAGCACGAAGGGCAGGGTGGCCACGGGCAGGTCGGCCGGCGCATGGCCGACGGCACCGTAGTCGATCGGGTCGTGCCAGCCCGGGTCGTACACCACCGCATGGTTGCGCAGCCGCACGCTCTGCACGCCCTCGGGCACATGCACCCGCGCGCAGTGGTTGTGGAAGCTGTCCTGGTAGTGGTCGGTGCGCAGCGGCGGGCTGATCGTGATGTGCTCGCCCGTCTGGATGTCCGCCGCGCGCGAGGGATGGACCTGCAGCATGTAGAGGAGCGCGGTGGGCGCGCTGACGCCGATTTCGATGTCATAGCCGATCTGGATGAGCATGGCGTCGCTTCGCAAGAAGAGTGGAGTGGTGGGAAATGCTGAAGCATGTTCGGTGCCCGCTTCGATCCATCGTAGCGACGGACGCGTTCGCGCGCCGCATTGCAGCCCGTCATTGCGTAGGCCGAAGACGCTGCGTCGGTGCACACCTACCGTTTTCGCCCCTGCGCGCCTACAGACCCGAGCGCGCGGCCACTACGGGGAAAACGGGTGGCCGGCCCTACGCTCCTTCGGGTCGACGCAATCGATCCGTCGGACCGCAGGCCAACCTGCCGTCTCGACGCCCTTCATCCCAACGAGGCAAAAACATGGCGCTTTCCAACCTGGTCGATCTGCTGAACAGCCCCTTCATGGACGAGTTCCTGATCTGGTCGGTGGCGGCGCTGGCCGGCACCATCGGCCTCGTCGCCCTGGTGAATGCGCTGGACATCGTCCTCGACGCCGAAACCAACTGAGTTTTTTTCGCGCCGTGAGGCGCCTTACCCACGATCCCGAGGATTCGGAATGACTCCAAGAAACAGGGCTGCGGCCAACCGCCGTCCGAAGGCCGGCGACGGCCCGAACGGCAAGCAGATGCAGCTGGCGGGCTTCACCCAGGAGGGCGCGGCGCAGCTCACGACCAACCAGGGCCTGCACATTCCCGACAACCACAACTCGCTCAAGGCGGGTGTGCGCGGCCCGACGCTGCTGGAGGACTTCATCCTCCGCGAGAAGATCACCCACTTCGACCACGAGCGCATCCCCGAGCGCGCCGTGCATGCGCGCGGCTCTGCCGCTCACGGTTACTTCGAGGTCTACAAGTCGATGTCGCAGTTCACCTGCGCCGACTTCCTGCAGGACCCGGCCCAGAAGACGCCCGTTTTCGTGCGTTTCTCGACCGTGGCCGGCGAACGCGGTTCGGCCGACACGGTGCGCGACGTGCGCGGCTTCGCGGTCAAGTTCTACACCCGCGAAGGCAACTACGACCTGGTGGGCAACAACATCCCGGTCTTCTTCATCCAGGACGCGATGAAGTTCCCCGACCTGATCCACGCGGTGAAGCCCGAGCCGCACCATGCGATGCCGCAGGCGGCCAGCGCGCACGACACCTTCTGGGACTTCGCCTCGCTGATGCCCGAGAGCACCCACATGCTGATGTGGGCCATGAGCGACCGCGCCATCCCGCGCAGCTACCGGATGATGGAAGGCTTCGGCGTCCACACCTTCCGCTTCGTCAACGCGCGTGGCGAGTCGCACTTCGTCAAGTTCCACTGGAAGCCCAAGCTGGGCATCCACGGCCTGGCCTGGGACGAGGCGCAGAAGATCGCCGGCAAGGACGCCGACTTCCACCGGCGCGACCTCTGGGACGCGATCGAGAACGGTGACTTCCCCGAGTGGGAACTGGGCGTGCAGATGATCCCGCAGGACAAGGAGCACTCGCTGGGCTTCGACCTGCTGGACCCGACCAAGCTGATCCCCGAGGAGCTGGTGCCGGTGCAGAAGATCGGCCGGCTGGTGCTGGACCGCAATCCCGACAACTTCTTCGCCGAGACCGAGCAGGTGGCCTTCCATCCGGGCCATGTGGTGCCGGGCATCGATTTCAGCAACGACCCGCTGCTGCAGGGCCGGCTGTTCTCGTACACCGACACGCAGATCTCGCGACTGGGCGGCGCCAACTTCCACGAGCTGCCGATCAACAAGGCCGTGTGCCCCTTCCACAACTTCCAGCGCGACGGCATGCACCGCCAGACCATTGCGCGCGGGCAGGTGGCCTACGAGCCCAACACCCTGGGCAACGGCGCCGAGTACCGCGTCGATGGCGAGAGCGGCGGCTTCCAGTCGTACCCCGAGGCGATCGAGGCGCCCAAGGTAAGGCGCCGCAGCGCTTCCTTCGACGACCACTTCACGCAGGCACGGCTTTTCTTCAACAGCCAGAGCACGGCCGAGAAGGAACACATCGTCGCGGCCTTCCGCTTCGAGCTGTCGAAGCTGGAGGTGCCCGCGATCCGCCAGCGCATGGTGGACAACCTCGCGCACGTCGACGAGAAGCTGGCGCGGCGCGTGGCCGAGCCGCTGGGCATCGGCGCCCCCGACGCCAAGGCCGCGGCCGGCCGGCCGGGCTTCCGCGACCACCGCATCGCCTCGGCCATCGAGGAGTCGCCCGCGCTGCGCATGGTCGACACCGGCGACGGCTCGATCAAGACCCGCAAGGTCGCGATCCTGGTCGCCGATGGCGTGGACTCCGCCTCGCTCAAGCCGATCCGCGAGGCGCTGGAGAGCGCCGGCGCGACCTGCAAGGTGGTCGGCCCGCGCCTGGGCACGGTGGCCAGCGCCTCGAAGCGCCAGATCGACGTCGACGCCACCTTCGCCAACATGCCTTCGGTGATGTTCGATGCGGTGCTGCTGCCGGCCGGCAAGGACGGGGCAAACGCCATGTCACAGAACGGCGACGCGGTGCATTTCGTGCTCGAGGCGTACAAGCACTGCAAAGCCATCTGCGCGGTGGGCGAGGGCGTGCAGCTGCTGGCCACGCTGGGCGTGACGGCGGACTCCGCCGCGCCGGCTGGCGTGGTGGTGGCGGCGACGCCGGTCACCAACCTGGGCGACACCACGGCCGCCACCGACATCGCCGCGAGCTTCGTGGCGGCGATCGCCAAGCACCGGCATTGGGACCGAACGGGCGTGGAGGCGGTGCCGGCCTGAGCGGCCTGCCCGTTCCCCGATCGAAAAAAAAGGGACGCCGGTTGGCGTCCCTTTTGTGTTTCGGCGCCGTGCCGCGCTCAGCCGCGCGCCGGAATTCCCAGCCCCTTGACCACCGCCGGCCGGGCCACGAAAGCCTCGAGCACGCGGCTCACGTTGGGGAAGTTCTCGAAGCCCACCAGTTCGCGCGCTTCGTAGAAGCCGATCAGGTTGCGCACCCAGGGGAAGGTCGCGATATCGGCGATGCTGTAGTCGGTGCCCAGGAGCCAGTCGCGGCCCGTCAGGCGCTGCTCCAGCACGCCCAGCAGCCGCTTCGATTCAGCCACGTAGCGGTCGCGCGGGCGCTTGTCCTCGTAGGCCTTGCCGGCGAACTTGTGGAAGAAGCCGAGCTGCCCGAACATCGGGCCGATGCCGCCCATCTGGAACATCACCCACTGCAGTGCCTCGTAGCGGCCGGCGGCATCCGCGGGCAGGAAGCGCCCGGTCTTCTCCGCCAGGTAGAACAGGATCGCGCCCGATTCGAACAGCGCCAGCGGCTTTCCGCCGGGGCCGTCCGGGTCGATGATCGCGGGGATCTTGTTGTTCGGGTTGAGCGAGAGGAAGGCCGGCGACAGCTGGTCGTTGGTCTCGAAGCTCACCAGGTGCGGCTCGTAGGGCAGGCCCAGCTCCTCCAGCAGGATCGAGACCTTCACGCCGTTGGGCGTGGGCAGCGAGTAGAGCTGCAGGCGCTCCGGGTGCTGGGCGGGCCACTTCTGCGTGATGGGGAAGGCGGAGAGGTCGAGGGTCATGGTGTGGGCGTGGGGCAGGAAGAAAGGAGCCGGAGGCAGCGTTGGCCGCTGCTGCTGTGTCGAATTCTGCATGGCCGCCGGTGTTTCGTCCCGGCCGGGGTTTTGCAGCCGTGGCGGTGGGCGCCGTACCATCGCGCCCACGTGTTCGCGCCTTGCCCGCAGGAGACCCCATGACCAATCCGGACCCCGACCCGAACGCCTCGGCGCGCATCGACCAGCGCATCGCCGAGCTTGCCGATTGGCGCGGCCAGACGCTGGCGCGCATGCGCCAGCTGATCCACGAGGCCGACCCCGCGGTCGTCGAGGAGTGGAAGTGGCGGGGCACGCCGGTGTGGTCGCACGACGGCATCCTCTGCACGGGAGAGTCCTACAAGAAGGTCGTGAAGCTCACCTTCGCCAAGGGCGCCTCGCTCGCGGATCCGGCGCGGCTGTTCAACGCCAGCCTCGATGGGAACGTGCGCCGCGCGATCGACATCGCCGAGGGCGAGCAGGTCGATGCGGCGGCGTTCAAGGCGCTGGTGGGCGAGGCGGTGGCGCTCAACGCGTCGTCCGTCAAGCCGAAGCCCGCGAAAAAGCGCAGCGCCTGAGCGGGAGCGCGCGCTGGCGCCGCCATGGCCCAGTCGCGAAAGCGCGTTCTTGGCTCTACCGCGCCCGGGGTCGGCTGCCTAGAGTCGCTGCATGACCCAAGCCACCCCTCTTTCCTCCCGACCGATCGACGCCACCCTGCGCCACGCCGAGACCGATGCCGAACTGCGCGCCTGCTGGCCCGTGATGCAGCAGCTGCGACCGCACCTGCAGGGCCCCGACGACTTCATCGCCCGCGTGCGCCGCATGCGGGCCGACGGCTACCGCCTGCTCGCCGTCTGGCAGGGCGACAGCCCGCGCGCGCTGGCCGGCTACCGGTTGCAGGAGAACCTGGTCTACGGCGGCCGTTTTCTCTACGTCGACGACCTGGTGACCGACGAAGCGGCGCGCGGCACGCAATGGGGCGCACGCCTGATCGAGGCCACCACGCGCATCGCGGACGAGGCCGGCTGCGTGCGCTTCGTGCTCGACACCGGCCTGTCGAACGCGCTGGCCCAGCGCTTCTATTTCCGCCAGGGCCTGCTGACCGAGGCGATCCGCTTCGGCCGCACGCTGGGCACGACTGGAGCCGAAGCATGAAGAAGATCCTGCACATCGTCTGCAGCCCGCGCGCCGAGGGCTCGCACAGCACGCGTTTCTCTTCGCGGATCGTCGAGCGCCTGACGGCAAGCCACCCTGAGGCCGAGGTGCGCGTGCGCGACCTCGCCAGCGTGCCGCTGCCACAGGTCGACAGCGACTATGCCTACACCCTCGCCGGTGCCCGGCCCGACGTGGCGGCGCCGGGTTCGCTGGCGCGCTCCGACCACCTGATCGCCGAGCTCGAACAGGCCGACGCCGTCGTGATCGGCACGCCGATGCACAACTACACCGTGCCGTCCTCGCTCAAGGTCTGGATCGACCACGTGCTGCGCATCGGCCGCACCTTCGTGCCCACGCCCGAGGGCAAGCAGGGGCTGCTGCCCGACCGGCCGGTGTACGTGGCCGTCGCGTCCGGCGGCCTCTACCTGGGCGAACATGCGCGCCAGCCGGACTTCCTCACGCCCTACCTCAAGGCGGCGCTGGCCACCATCGGGCTGCGCAGCCTGCACTTCTTTGCGCTGCAGGGGATGGTGCGGGGGGAGGCGGCGGTGGCGGAGGAGTGGCGCGGGGCGATGGCTCGATTGGATGCTCGACTGCCATCGCTGCAAGCGGCAACGCCGACCGCTTGAGGTGCAGGCCATCGCGCTCTTGCACGCGATGGCCTGTTGTGGGGTGACACGGCCGAAAGGCACGCCTCACCGCACGCCATTCACTTCCCCCAGCCGTCCCGCATCCCCGCCGCCCGGTTGAACACGCGCGCGCCGCTGGCGCTGGCCTTCGAATCGACCACGAAGTAGCCGTGGCGCTCGAACTGGAAGCCCGCGCCACCCGCCTCGGCGCCCGCCAGTGAAGGCTCGACGAAGGCCGTGATGGTGCTCAGGCTGTTCTTGTTGAGTTCTTCCAGCAGCTCGCCGCTGCCCGGCTTCTCGGCCGCGAACAGGCGTTCGTAGAGGCGCACCTCGGCCGGCAGCGCATCGGCGACCGCGACCCAGGTGATGTTGCCCTTGACCTTGACCGCGTCGGCGCCCGGCGTGCCGCTCTTGGTGTCGGGCACCAGCGTGGCCTGGATCTCGAGCAGCTGGCCGTCGGCGTCGCGCGTGGCGCCGGTGCATTCGATGGTGTGGCCGTACTTCAGGCGCACCTTGTTGCCCGGGAACAGGCGGAAGAAGCCCTTGGGCTGCACGTCTTCATAGTCGGTGCGCTCGACCCAGACCTCGCGGCCGATCTTGAACTGGCGCAGGCCGGCGGCGGCGTCGCGCGGGTTCAGGGGCGCGGTGCAGTCATCGAGCACGGCGTCGCCACCCATGAGCTCGCCCCAGTTGGTGATCACCAGCTTGACCGGGTCCAGCACGGCCATGGCGCGCGGGGCGATCGGGTCCAGCGTGTCGCGCAGCGCGGCCTCCAGGCTCGCGTAGTCGATCCAGCCGCCGGACTTGGTCACGCCGCTGCGTTCGCAGAAGAGCTTCAAGGCTTCGGGCGTGTAGCCGCGGCGGCGCAGGCCGGCCAGGGTGGGCATGCGGGGGTCGTCCCAGCCGTCGACGTGGCCTTCCTCGACCAGCTGGCGCAGCTTGCGCTTGCTGGTGATCACGTGGGTCACGTTGAGGCGCGCGAACTCGTACTGGCGCGGGTGCGGGCTGGCGATCAGGCCGCCCTCGGCCAGGCGGTCGAGCAGCCAGTCGTAGAACGGACGCTGGTCCTCGAACTCCAATGTGCAGATCGAGTGCGTGATCTGCTCCAGCGCATCCTCGATCGGATGGGCGAAGGTGTACATCGGGTAGATGCACCAGGTGTCGCCGGTGTTGTGGTGGGTGGCCCGGCGGATGCGGTAGAGCGCCGGGTCGCGCATGTTGATGTTGGGGCTCGCCATGTCGATCTTGGCACGCAGCACCGCGGCGCCGTCCTCGAGCTGGCCGTCACGCATGGCGCGGAAGCGCGCCAGGTTCTCGGCCGGCGTGCGGCTGCGGAAGGGGCTGTCGGTGCCGGGCGTGACGAAGTCGCCGCGGTTGGCACGCATCTCGTCGGGCGTCTGCTCGTCGACGTAGGCCAGGCCGGCCTCGACCAGGTACTCGGCCGCGCGGTACATGAAGTCGAAGTAGTTGCTGGCGAAGTACTCGTGCGGCTGCAGGGTGCCCGGCGCGCTGGGGCGGTCGGCCAGGTAGGTCTCGTAGCCCAGCCATTGCACGGCTTCGCGAATCGAGTCGACGTACTCCTGCTCTTCCTTCTCGGGGTTGGTGTCGTCGAAGCGCAGGTGGCACACGCCGCCGTATTCCTTGGCCATCTCGAAGTTCAGCCAGATGCTCTTGGCGTGGCCGATGTGCAGGTAGCCGTTGGGCTCGGGCGGGAAGCGCATGCGGACCTGGGCCGGGTCGGCCATGCCCTGGGCGTGGTGGGCGGCGTCGCCGGGCGAGCCGCCCCATTGGCGCTGGGCATAGGTCTTCTGCTCGAGATCGTTTTCGATGACGTGGCGCAGGAAATTGCTGGGGGCCGCGGGCGTTTTGTTGCCGCTTTTGTCTACAGGGGAGGTCATGGGATCATTCTAGGCGGCGGGTCCGGGCGTTACCTTTGGCAACGAACTTCACGATGCCGAGTGAACCTGATTAACGCCTGACGCGTTCAATACAGGCATGGGCGGTTGTCGCCCCCGGTCGATTCCCCGGCATCCCGCCGCCGACCGCCCCGTTTTCACAGGAGTCCCGTCATGAGCCTCACACGTTCTACCTTCTTCAAGTGGGCCGCCGCCGGTGCGGTGGCCGCCGCCGCGCTGTTCGGCGCCTCGGCCGCCAGCGCCCGTGGCGACGTCAGCTGGTCCATCGGCATCAACACGCCCGGCGTGGTCTTCGGCGCCCCCGCGCCCACCTACTACGCCCCGCCGCCGACCTACTATGCACCGCCGCCCACCTATTACGCGCCGCCGCCGGTGTATTACCGTCCTGCTCCGGTCTATTACGCACCGCCGCCGGTCTATTACCGTCCGGCGCCCAACTACTACCGGGGCGGCGGCTACTACCGCCACGACCACGGTCGTCGCGACTGGCGCTGAGCCGCCAGCATCCGGGGGGCGCCTGAACGCGCCCGCCAGCAGCCGGCCTTTCGAGGCCGGCTTTTTCTTGGGCGTTACATCGCGCGGAACAGGTGGGCGTAGAGCCTGCTCACCGGCAGCGCCTCGCTGCGGCCGCGCAGCGTGAGCGAGAGCTTGCCGGCGTCGTCGCGGTGCACCGAGGCGATCGCGTCGGTGCGCACGGCCACCGCGCGGTGCACCTGCCGGAAGGCGTTGGCGTCGAGCTGCGGCAGCAGCTGCTTGAGGGGGGTGCGGATCAGGTACTCGCGCGTCGCGGTGAGCACGCGCACGTACTTGTCGGCGGCCTCGAAATACTGGACCTCGTCGATCGGCACCATGTGCACGGTCGCGCCCGAGGAGCCGGCCTCGCTGGCGGTGATGAACTTGAGCGGCGTGCCGGCCGGGTCGCCGGCCGCGTTGAGCAACCGGCGCCACTGGGCCAGCGTGCTGGCCAGCACGTCTTCGCCGGGCACGGCGGTCGAGCGGCGCAGCGCCATGCTCTCCTTGAGGCGGGCGACGGTGCGCTGGAGCCGCTCGGGCTGCACCGGCTTGAGGATGTAGTCGATGGCCTGGGCGTCGAAGGCGCGGGTCGCGTACTCGTCGTAGGCGGTGACGAATACCAGCTGCGGCAGCGGCGCCTCGTCGGTCGGCCAGCTGTCGGCCAGCTCGGCGGCGGCGGCCAGCCCGTCGAGGCCAGGCATGCGGATGTCCAGGAACAGGATCTGCGGCAGCAGGCGCAGCGCTTCGCGCACCGCGCTGAGGCCGTCGCCCACGGCGGCGACCACCTGCAACTCGGGCCAGGCGAGCGCCAGCTCTGCGCGCAGGGCTTGGGCGAGCAAGGGCTCGTCTTCGGCGATCAGGGCGGTCGGATTCATGGCGTCAGGGGGAACGAGATGCTCGCGCAGGTGCCGCCTTCGCGCAAGGGGTGCAGCTGCAGGACGCCATCGTCGCCATGCAGGGTCGCCAGCCTTTCCCGGACCTGCGTCAGGCCGAAGCCGCCACCCTCCGACGGCGCGCCACCCGACGCCTGGCCCTGGCCGGTGTCGCACACCTCCAGCACCAGCCGCGCGCCCTCGCGCCGCGCGCGCACCGTGATCTCGCCGCCCTCGACCTGCGGTTCCAGGCCGTGCCGGATGGCGTTCTCCACCAGCGGCTGCAGCAGCAGCGGCGGCACGGGCACCTCGCGCAGTGCGGCCGGCAGGTCGAGCGTGTAGCGCAGCCGCGGGCCCATGCGCACGGCCATCAGCTCGAGGTAGTCGCCCAGCCGGTCGAACTCGGCCCCCAGCGGGTGCGACAGCGCGCGCGAGCCCGACAGCGTGACGCGCAGGTAGCTGTTGAGCCGGTCGAGCATGGTCACGGCGCGCGGCGGGTCGAGCGTGATCAGCACCCGCAGGTTGGCCAGGGTGTTGAACAGCATGTGGGGCTCGAGCTGCGCTTCGAGCAGCTTGAGCCGGGCCTCGGTGGCGTCGCGCCGGGCCTGTTCGATCTGGCCCAGCAGGTGCTTGCTCCTGCCCAGGCTGTAGAAATAGAAGCACATGCCGACCGTGGCGGTGATCGTGATGACGATCGCGGTGGCCAGCTTGTGGCCGGCGAAGTCCAGGAAATCGAAGGTCGGTGCGCCGATCCAGGCGTCGCCGATGAGGTTGCCGCCCAGGAAGCCCAGGGTCACGCCGACGACCACCACCAGGTAGCCCCTGACGCCGAGCGGCCAGCGGATCTCGCGGCCCCGCGTCAGCAGCAGCCGGCAACCGTCGATGAACAGCCAGCTGATGGTGCCGATCGACAGGGAGTAGACCAGGTGGTTCGCCCAGCCGCCGCCCTTGGTGACGGTCAGCGCAATCGCGATCAGGCAGCAGAAGACGGCGGTGACCAGGCCGTGCCGCAGCATGTCCCGCAGGTCTTCGGCAAGGCGCCGGGAAGGCGGCGTGGCGCTCGGCGCGGCCAGGCTCATCCGCGGTCCCCGGCGCGCAACGCGCGGCGTTCGCGTTCCAGCAGCCGGTCGTAGAGGCCGCCGCCGGGCGCGAGCAGCCAGACCACCGCGCCATGGACCAGCAGGCCCAGGCCCCAGCCCATGAGCGGATAGACCGCCCAGCTGTGGCCGTTGGCGGCCGACAGCGTGACCAGGCCCAGGTTGACCAGCACGTAGACGAAGGCGTGGATGTACCAGCCCATCTTGGCGCCGGCGCGGCGGCGGGCGGCGCGCTCGAGGTCGGGACGGGTGGGGTTCGAAGCGGGGTAGGCCATGGCGATGCTCCTCAGCATAAGGGGTGGGGAATGGAGGCGGGGTCAGCTGCGCTCGACGCCCAGCCCGGTGCCGAGCGGTGGCTCGGTGGCGGGCGCCTCGCGCGGGCTCGCCGCGCGCTGGCGCAGTTCCTCGGTGGTCTCGCCCGGCCCGTCGGGCCGCCAGCCCGGCGGCTTGACCAGGTAGCCCAGGAAGGCGCGCGCCGAGCGTGCCGAAGCCAGGTCGCGCCACAGCGCGCGCCATTGCGAGAACTCGATCTCCAGCAGGTTGTGGGAGGTGATCGGCCGCACCAGCCCGTAGCGGCAGGGCAGGTCGGCGCGCTCGGGGATGTAGGTGCCGAACAGGCGGTCGAACACGATCAGCACGCCGCCGTAGTTGCCGTCCAGGTATTCGAGGTTCGAGGCGTGGTGCACGCGATGCGCCGAGGCGGTGTTGAACACCCACTCGAGCGGCCCGAGGCGCGGGATCCAGGTGGCGTGGATCCAGAACTGGTAGAGCAGGTTCAGCGTGAACATCAGCAGCACCACGCGCGGCGGCATGCCCAGCAGGGGCGCCACCATGAAGAAGGCCAGCGTGCCGGTGAGCTTGCCGGTCCAGCCGAAGCGGTAGGCGGCCGACAGGTTGAGCTGGTTGGGCGAATGGTGGATGGCATGAGTGCACCAGAACCAGCGCACCCGGTGCGCCGACCGGTGGTACCAGTAGTAGCAGAACTCCTGGCCGATGAAGCAGGCGGCCCAGCCGGTCCAGTGGTCCATCGGCAGCGTGAGCAGGCGGTGGGCGTAGAACCACTCCATGGCGCCGGTCCAGAAGGCCAGCGGCAGCAGCCAGCGCAGCGGGTATTCGCGCACCAGGAAGTCGACCACCGAGATGGCGGACGCCTTCCAGTCGTAGCTGCGCCAGCCATGGCGCCACGACAGCACCAGCGCCTCGGCGATCGAGGCCACCAGCACCACGGTGACGGCCAGCTTGAGGATCAGCAAGAGCACGCTCATGGCACTTCCTGGCAGTGGGACGGTGGCGGGATTGTCAGGCCGCGCGGGCGCCGGCGGTGATCGAATCGGTCGCGATGGCCAGCTTCCACAGGCGCACGGCGCGGGCCGCGAAGACGCCGGTGAAGGCACCGTAGAGCATGGGCAGCAGCACGGCGAAGGTGGCTTGGTGCTTCAATTCCGGGTGCATGGCCAGGGCGATGGCCACCAGGTACTTGGTCAGGAAGATGCCCATCATGAGCATCAGCGGCACCGGGCTGCCGGCCAGGTGGAAGCGGCGCGCCGCCGCGTCGTAGCGGGTGGTGGCGGGCAGCGGGCGCTGCAGCAGCAGGGCCAGCATCGCGGCCACGGCCACCGCCCAGCCGAGCAGCGCGCCCACGGCGTCGCCGAAGACCGAGATCACGCCGTAGAGCGACAGGGCGCCCATGACGACGGGCATCAGGGTGACGCGGTTCAGGCCCACGCTGTTGGTGAGCATCTGCTTGGCGCCGAGCCAGATGAGCAGCGCGAAGACGGCGAACACCCACTTGGGGGTATGGAGGATGACTTGCATCAGCATGGTGGTACTCCGTGAAAGGAAGGATCGGGGACAGGTGGAAGGGCGGGAAGCGATGGAGCGGACTGTGCCGCGAAGCCCCGACGCCCGCCATCGCCGTGCGACGGAATGCCGGCTGGCGGCGCGAACGGATGCCTCGCGGCGCCAGTTGCGGCCGGCGGCGGCCGGCGGTCGGCGCTTTACCCGCCGTTCACGGCGATGGCGGGCGTCGGGGCTTCGCGGCACAGTCCGCTCCATCGCTTCCCGCCCTTCCACCTGTCCCCGATCCTTCCTTTCACGGAGTACCACCATGCTGATGCAAGTCATCCTCCATACCCCCAAGTGGGTGTTCGCCGTCTTCGCGCTGCTCATCTGGCTCGGCGCCAAGCAGATGCTCAC
>NZ_LZZW01000003.1 GCF_014170375.1 Variovorax sp. UMC13
CAGCCGCATGACCGAGTGGGCGTCCCTGAGCCCGCAGCAACGCGCCCAGGCGCGTTTCAACTTCGCCGAGGTCAAGCAGGTGCCGGCGGACGAGCGCAAGGCCAAGTGGGAGGCCTACCAGGCGCTGACGCCCGAAGCCCGGCGCCAACTGGCCGAGCGCGCGGCGCCGGGCGGCGGTGGGGGTGTCAGTTCGATCCGGGCCGTGTGCTGGCCCTTGGTGCCGCCCGAGAGCACGGGCGCCAGCTTCTGGGCCGGCACCGGTCGGATGGTGGTGGCCGCGCCGGGGGGGCGGGGCGCCGCGCGCTCGGCCAGTTGGCGCCGGGCTTCGGGCGTCAGCGCCTGGTAGGCCTCCCACTTGGCCTTGCGCTCGTCCGCCGGCACCTGCTTGACCTCGGCGAAGTTGAAACGCGCCTGGGCGCGTTGCTGCGGGCTCAGGGACGCCCACTCGGTCATGCGGCTGTGCAGGGTCGTCTTGTCGGCCGGCGACAGCTGCGCGAAGTTGCGCGAGAAGGCGAGCCACTTGCGCTTGTGCGCCTCGCTGAGGCCGTCCCAGTGCGCGGCCAGCGGCAACAGGGCCTGCTGCTGCTTGGCACCCAGATCACGCCACAGGGGCTTCGAGGGCGCCTTGGTGGTTGAAGGGGACGACGCGGCCGCGGCCGCGGACGGGCCCTGGGCGCAGGCGATCGCAGTCCATCCGCCGAGGGCCAGCACCAGCGCCGCGCCAGCGCACAGCACCGCACCCGGGCGCCGTGCAGAGAGCGACTTGGACGGAGCGTGCGGACGGGAGGCAGGGTGAAGCGGCATGCGGAGAAAAATGGCGTTCGGGATGAACAGGTGTCACTGAGGCTGGGCAGCTTCGGATTTGAGGAATTGCGCGAAACCCGGGTCGGTGTAGGCGGCCGGGGGCAGGGCGTCGGTCAGCAGGGCCGAGTCGAGGTCGGCCAGCTCGCTGGTGCGCTGGTCGTCCTGCCAGACGCTGATGCTGATCAGCCCGGCCACCAGGGCGACCAGGGGCACGACGGCGCCGAGGCGGGTCCACCAGATGCTGCCGAGCGTGGCCGTGCCGCCATGGGAGGCCACCACGACCGGGGCCGCGCGGGCCGGCAGCTTGCGCTTGGCCAGCGCCTGGGCGCGGGCGACGCGCAGGCGTTCGCCGATGTCGTGCGGCAACGCGTCCGTGCCGGCGGACAGGCGGGCCGCGACACGGCGGCCGAATTGCGCCTCCGGGGTCTGACCGGAGGGCGGAAGCGAGATGTTCATAGCGATATTCCCTTGGCCTTGAGCGCTTTGCTCAGCGCATGGACGGCGCGCGAGCAGTGGGTTTTGACGCTGCCTTCGGAGCAGCCCATGGCCGCAGCCGTCTCGGCCACATCCATTTCCTCCCAATAACGCATCAGGAAAGCCTCGCGTTGACGGCCGGGCAAAGCCGCGATCTGTTCTTCGATTTCATGGAACACCTGCGCGCGCTCGGTGGTCGTCTCCGTGCTCTCCGTCTCCCTGGAGTCGGTCGGCGAGACGAAGTTCTCCAGCAGGTCGAAATCTCCGCTGTCGTCGGGTGTTTCGAAGTCGCTGAGGTTGGAGAACAGCGCCCGGCGCGTCTTCTGCCGGCGAAACCAGTCGAGGGTGCAGTTCGACAGGATGCGCTGGAACAGCATCGGCAGCTCGGCGACCGGCTTGTCGCCGTAATGCTCCGCCAGCTTCATCATGCTGTCCTGCACGATGTCGAGCGCGGCTTCCTCGTCCCGCACGTGGTAGATCGAGCGCTTGAAGGCTCGGCGTTCCACGCTTTTCAGAAAATCGGACAGTTCTTGTTCGGTAGCCAACGGAAGAGGGCGCTTTGCCGCGCCGTGTGGGGGATTCTCGTGACCCGCGCAAGCGGTGCTCTTGTCGGGCTGGATTATTGCATCGTGTGCGCTTTGGCGTCGGCGGTGCGGGGGGTGTCGGCCTTCGGTGTCATAATGCGCGCTGCAATTCAAAGGCAAACGGGTCAAGGTCCGGCGAAACATCAGTTCGCCCATGGCTTTGGCCTCAAGTCCTGACGCGACCTCACAAGGGTTGGCAAGGGGCACCCAAGGTTTTTCGTTCCCGAAAACTCGAAAGGTTGATCATCATGGAAATCTCCAAGGCGGAGATCGCTTCCGCTGCAGCCGCGTCTGCAGGCGGCGCACCCCAAGAACTCATGGGCGCAGAGGTGCTGGTCAAGGCCCTCCAGGCCGAAGGCGTCCAGTACATCTGGGGCTACCCCGGCGGTGCGGTTCTCTACATCTACGACGCTTTCTACAAGCAAGACACGATTCAGCATGTGCTGGTGCGCCACGAACAGGCGGCCGTGCATGCGGCGGACGGCTATGCGCGCGCCACCGGCGAAGTCGGGGTGGCGCTGGTCACCTCCGGTCCGGGCCTGACCAATGCGGTCACGGGCATCGCCACGGCCTACATGGACTCCATCCCGATGGTGATCATCTCGGGCCAGGTGCCGACGGCCGCCATCGGGCTCGACGCCTTCCAGGAGTGCGACACGGTCGGCATCACCCGCCCCATCGTCAAGCACAACTTCCTCGTCAAGGATCCCAAGGACCTGGCGATGACGATGAAGAAGGCCTTCCACATCGCCCGCACCGGCCGTCCGGGCCCGGTGGTGGTGGACATCCCGAAGGACGTCTCCTTCAAGAAGGTCCCGTACCACGGCTATCCCGACAAGGTCGAGATGCGTTCGTACAACCCGGTGCGCAAGGGCCACGGCGGCCAGATCCGCAAGGCGCTGCAGCTGCTGCTCAACGCCAAGCGCCCCTACATCTACACCGGCGGCGGCGTGCTGCTGAGCAACGCCACCAACGAGCTGCGCACGCTGGTCGACATGCTGGGCTACCCGGTCACGAACACGCTGATGGGCCTGGGCGCCTATCCCGCGAGCGACCGCAAGTTCCTGGGCATGCTGGGCATGCACGGCACGATCGAGGCCAACAACGCGATGCAGGGCTGCGACGTGCTGCTGGCCGTGGGCGCGCGCTTCGACGACCGCGTGATCGGCAACCCTAAGCACTTCGCGCAGAACGAACGCAAGATCATCCACATCGACATCGACCCGTCGAGCATCTCCAAGCGCGTCAAGGTCGACATCCCGATCGTGGGCGACGTCAAGGACGTGCTGACCGAGCTGATCTCGATGATCCGCGAAGCCACGCAGAAGCCCGACGCCGGCGCGCTGGCCGACTGGTGGAAGACCATCGAGAGCTGGCGCAGCAAGGACTGCCTCAAGTACGACCGCGGCAACACCGACGTGATCAAGCCGCAGTACGTGGTCGAGACGCTCTGGAACATGACCAAGGACGCCGATGCCTACATCACGTCCGACGTGGGCCAGCACCAGATGTGGGCCGCGCAGTACTACCGCTTCGACGAGCCGCGCCGCTGGATCAACTCGGGCGGCCTGGGCACCATGGGCGTGGGCATTCCCTACGCGATGGGCATCAAGCTCGCCAAGCCGGAGTCCGAGGTGTTCACCATCACCGGCGAAGGCTCGGTGCAGATGTGCATCCAGGAGCTCTCGACCTGCCTGCAATACAACACGCCGATCAAGATCTGCGCGCTGAACAACCGCTACCTCGGCATGGTGCGGCAGTGGCAGGAGATCGAGTACTCGGGCCGCTACAGCCACAGCTACATGGACGCGCTGCCCAACTTCGTGAAGCTGGCCGAGGCCTATGGCCACGTCGGCATGCTGATCGAACGGCCGCAGGACGTGGAGCCGGCGCTGCGCGAGGCGCGCAAGCTCAAGGACCGCACCGTGTTCATGGATTTCCGCACCGACCCCACCGAGAACGTGTTCCCGATGGTCAAGGCCGGGATGGGCATCACCGAGATGCTGCTGGGTTCCGAAGACCTTTGAGCCCAAGTTCGGGGCCGGCGACGGTCCCGGTTCACTCCACACCTTTCGACGAATCTATTGCCCGCCGAGCCCGCGCATTACCGTGCGCGGGGGAGGGCGGCGAAAAGAGGAGTTCGCACACATGAAACACATCATTGCCGTCCTGCTGGAAAACGAGCCCGGTGCTCTTTCCCGCGTCGTGGGCCTGTTCTCGGCCCGCGGCTACAACATCGAATCGCTGAGCGTCGCGCCCACCGAAGATCCGAGCCTGTCGCGCATGACCATCGTGACGGCCGGATCGGACGACGTGATCGAGCAGATCACCAAGCACCTGAACCGCCTGATCGAAGTGGTCAAGGTGGTCGACCTGACCGAAGGCGCCTACACCGAGCGCGAGCTCATGATGGTGAAGGTGCGTGCGGTCGGCAAGGAGCGCGAAGAAATGATGCGGATGGCGGAGATCTTCCGCGGCCGCATCATCGACGTCACCGACAAGAGCTACACGATCGAGCTCACCGGCGATCACGCCAAGAACGATGCCTTCCTCGAGGCCATCGATCGCGGCGCCATTCTCGAGACGGTGCGTACCGGTGCCAGCGGCATCGGGCGTGGCGAGCGCATCCTGCGCGTCTAGTTTTGCAGTTCACTCACACCCAACGGATCAACGAAGGAGCAATCATGAAGGTTTATTACGACAAGGACGCCGATCTGAGCCTCATCAAGGGCAAGACCGTCGCGATCATCGGCTACGGCTCGCAAGGCCACGCACACGCACAGAACCTGAACGACAGCGGCGTGAAGGTCGTGGTCGGCCTGCGCAAGGGCGGCGCCTCGTGGGACAAGGTCGGCAAGGCCGGCCTGCAGGTCGCCGAAGTGGCCGACGCGGTCAAGGCCGCCGACATCGTCATGATCCTGCTGCCCGACGAGCAGATCGCCAACGTCTACAAGAACGACGTCGCGCCCCACATCAAGGAAGGCGCTTCGCTGGTCTTCGCCCACGGCTTCAACGTGCACTACGGTTTCGTGCAGCCGCGCGCCGACCTCGACGTGTGGATGGTCGCTCCCAAGGCCCCGGGCCACACCGTGCGCAGCACCTACACGCAAGGTGGCGGCGTGCCCCACCTGGTGGCCGTGCACCAGGACAAGAGCGGCAAGGCCCGTGACCTGGCGCTGAGCTACGCCACCGCCAACGGCGGCGGCAAGGCCGGCATCATCGAGACCAACTTCCGCGAAGAAACCGAGACCGACCTGTTCGGCGAACAAGCGGTTCTGTGCGGCGGCACGGTCGAGCTGATCAAAGCCGGTTTTGAAACGCTGGTGGAAGCCGGCTACGCGCCCGAGATGGCGTACTTCGAATGCCTGCACGAACTCAAGCTGATCGTCGACCTGATCTATGAAGGCGGCATCGCCAACATGAACTACTCGATCTCGAACAACGCCGAGTACGGCGAGTACGTCACGGGCCCGCGCATCGTGACCGACGAGACCAAGAAGGTCATGAAGCAGGTGCTCAAGGACATCCAGACCGGCGAATACGCCAAGAGCTTCGTGCTCGAAGCCGCTGCCGGCCAGCCCGCGCTGATCAGCCGCCGCCGCATCAACGCCGAGCACCAGATCGAGATCGTCGGCGAGCAGCTGCGCGCCATGATGCCCTGGATCAAGAAGAACAAGCTGGTCGACCAGACCCGCAACTGATCGGATCGCATCCGCTCCCAAAGGCCACCACCCGGTGGCCTTTTTCCATTCCGGGCGCGCAGGGCGCCTGAACTACACTGCTGCCGATGAATTTCACCCCTCGTTACGTCATGACTTCGAAGGCTGCGAAGCCCCGTGCCACCGCTGCCGGAGGCCGTCTTCATGCATGACGACACGCTGCCCGACGACATCGCGCCGCGCAAGCGCCGCAAGGGCATCTACATCCTGCCCAACCTGTTCACGCTGGCGGCGCTGTTCGGCGGCTTCTACTCGGTCGTGATGGCGATGAACGCGCGCTTCGACTTGGCGGCGCTGGGGGTGTTCGCCGCGATGATCCTCGACAGCCTCGACGGCCGGGTGGCGCGCATGACCAACACGCAGAGCGCCTTCGGCGAGCAGATGGATTCGCTGTCGGACATGGTGTCCTTCGGGGCCGCGCCCGCGCTGATCGCCTACGAGTGGTCGCTCAAGGGCCTGGGGCGCTGGGGCTGGATCGCGGCCTTCGTCTACTGCGCCTGCGCGGCGCTGCGGCTCGCACGCTTCAACGTCAACACCGGCGTGGTCGACAAGCGCTGGTTCCAGGGCCTGCCCTCGCCGGCGGCCGCGGCCCTGGTCGCGGGCTTCATCTGGCTCATGACCGAATGGGGCAAGCGCGGCGGCGAGGTGCTGTACCTCTCGTGGAGCCAGATCACCTGGCTGACCTTCGCCTTCACGCTCTACGCCGGCCTGTCGATGGTGACCAATGCGCCCTTCTACAGCTTCAAGGACGTGCAGATGAAGAAGAGCGTGCCCTTCGCGGTGATCGTGCTGATCGCGCTGGGCATCGCGGTGATCAACATCCACCCGCCGACCGTGCTGTTCGGTGTGTTCGTGGCCTACGGCCTGAGTGGCTTCGTGGTCTATGCCTGGCGCAAGGCCAAGGGCCAGCAGGTGAGCCTGATCAGCATGTCCACCGACGAGCCCGACGAACGCGGCTTGCACAAGTAGGCTGCGGCTGCTACATTCACGGCTTCCATGAACAAGATTTCGCTGTCCCTACTAGCCATCCCCTTCGGGCGGAGACGGTAGCGCGCGCGCATATCCCTCATCACGGCCCGTTCGCACCAGCAACGGGCCGTTTTGTTTTTGGGGTTGCTGGTGGTTCCACCACCCATCGAAAGAATCGTCATGTTGAAGCAACCGCAAGCCAAATACCGCGCCTTTGCACCGATCGGCCTCAAGGACCGCACCTGGCCCGACGCCGTTCTGACCAAGGCGCCTATCTGGCTGTCGACGGACCTGCGTGACGGCAACCAGGCGCTGGTCGAGCCCATGGACATCGACCGCAAGATGCGCATGTTCGAGACCCTCGTGGCCATCGGCTTCAAGGAAATCGAAGTCGGTTTCCCTTCCGCCTCGCAGGTCGAATTCGACTTCGTGCGCAAGCTGATCGAGGAAGACCGCATCCCCGACGACGTGACGATCCAGGTGCTGACGCAGGCGCGCGACCACCTCATCACGCGCACCTTCGAGGCTCTGCAGGGCGCGCCGCGCGCCATCGTCCACCTCTACAACGCTGTGGCGCCGATCATGCGGCGCGTGGTGCTCGGCATGGACGAAGACCAGATCGTCGAGCTCGCCACCACGCACGCACAGATGTTCAACGACTGCGCCGCCAAGCAGCCGGGCACGCAGTGGACCTTCCAGTACTCGCCCGAGATGTTCTCGGGCACCGACGTGGTGTTCTCCAAACGCGTGGTCGATGCGGTCACCGCCGTCTGGCAGCCCACGCCCGAGCGCAAGTGCATCGTCAACCTGCCGACCACGGTCGAGCACTCCACGCCGAACATCTTCGCCGACATGATCGAGTGGATGCACCGTCATCTGGAACGGCGCGATGCGATCATCCTGTGCGTGCATCCGCACAACGACCGCGGCACCGGCACCGCCGCCGGAGAGTTGGCCCTGATGGCCGGCGCCGAGCGCATCGAAGGCTGCCTGTTCGGCAACGGCGAGCGCACCGGCAACCTCGACCTGGTGAACGTGGCGCTCAACCTCTACACGCAGGGCGTCTCGCCCGAACTCGACTTCTCGAACATCGACGAGATCCGCGCCACGGTCGAGCACTGCAACCAGCTCCCGGTGCACCCGCGCCACCCCTACGTCGGCGACCTGGTCTACACCTCGTTTTCCGGTTCGCACCAGGATGCGATCAAGAAGGCCTTCGCGGCGCGCAAGGAAGGCGACATCTGGGACATGCCCTACCTCCCGATCGACCCGAAGGACGTGGGCCGCAGCTACGAGGCCGTGATCCGCGTCAACAGCCAGTCGGGCAAGGGCGGCATGGCCTACCTGCTCGAGAGCGAATACGGCATCGAGATGCCGCGCCGCCTGCAGATGGAATTCATGCAGGTCGTGCAGCGCGTGATGGACGTGGGCGGCAAGGAGCTGACCGCCGCCGATCTCTACGCCCTGTTCGAGCGCGAGTACGGCCTGAAGACCGTGCAGGCCTTGCAGCATCGCGTGCTCGAGGAGCAGGGCGAGGGCGCCGCTGCCTCGGTGCTTCTGCGCGGCGACCTGCCCTGGGAGGGCGAGATCCGGCCCATCGAAGGCCGCGGCAACGGCCCGATCGATGCCTTCATCCATGCCCTCGCCACCCACACCGGCCACGCGATCCGCGTGATCGACTACCACCAGCATGCGATCGGTGCCGGCGCCGACGCACAGGCTGTGGCCTACCTCGAGCTGCGCATCGACCAGCAGACGCTGTTCGGCGTGGGCATCGACGCCAACATCGTCTCGGCTTCGCTCAAGGCGATCGTGTCGGGCCTGGAGCGGGCGCGGGCCCAGGGCGCGGCCAGCGCACAATCGGTGGCTGAAACCGCCTGAAAAAAGGGCCGGCGCTCGGCGCCGGCTCGCCCGCCAGAACCACGGAGCGCCACGATGACCGACAAGCTGATCATTTTCGACACCACCCTGCGTGACGGCGAGCAATCGCCAGGCGCGTCCATGACCAAGGACGAGAAGCTGCGCATCGCCAAGCAGCTCGAGCGGCTGAAGGTCGACGTCATCGAGGCCGGCTTTCCCGCCAGCTCGAACGGCGACTTCGAGGCGGTGAAGCTGATCGCGGGCGCGATCAAGGACTCCACCATCTGTGGGCTGTCGCGCGCCAACGACCGCGACATCGCACGCGCCGCCGAGGCGCTCAAGGGCGCGGCCAGCGGCCGCATCCACACCTTCATCGCCACCTCGCCGCTGCACATGGAGAAGAAGCTGCGGATGTCGCCCGACGAGGTCTTCGAGCAGGCCAAGCTGTCGGTGCGTTTCGCGCGCAACCTGGTCGGCGACGTCGAGTTCAGCCCGGAAGACGGCTACCGCAGCGATGTGGACTTCCTGTGCCGCGTGCTCGAGGCGGTGATCGCCGAGGGCGCGACCACCATTAACGTGCCCGACACCGTGGGCTACGCCATTCCCGAGCTCTACGGCAATTTCATCAAGACCCTGCGCGAGCGCATCCCCAACAGCGACAAGGCGATCTGGTCGGTGCATTGCCACAACGACCTGGGCATGGCGGTGGCGAACTCGCTGGCCGGCGTGAAGATCGGCGGCGCGCGCCAGGTCGAGTGCACCATCAACGGCCTGGGCGAGCGTGCCGGCAACTGCTCGCTCGAGGAGATCGTGATGGCGGTCAAGACCCGCCGCGACTACTTCGGGCTCGACCTGGGCATCGACACCCAGCACATCCTGGCCGCGAGCCGCATGGTCAGCCAGACCACCGGCTTCGTGGTGCAGCCCAACAAGGCGGTGGTTGGCGCCAACGCCTTCGCCCATGCCTCGGGCATCCACCAGGACGGCGTGCTCAAGGCCCGCGACACCTACGAGATCATGCGGGCCGAGGACGTGGGCTGGAGCCACAACAAGATCGTGCTGGGCAAGCTCAGCGGACGCAACGCCTTCAAGCAGCGCCTGGTCGAACTGGGCGTGACCATGGAGAGCGAGGCGGACATCAACACCGCCTTCGCCCGCTTCAAGGAGCTGGCCGACCGGAAAAGCGAAATTTTTGACGAAGACATCCTCGCGCTGGTCAGCGACGAGGAGGGGTCGAACGTTGGTGAGCAGTTCGGCTTCGTCTCCCTGGCGCAGCACAGCGAAACCGGTGAGCGGCCGCAGGCCCGGGTGGTCTTCACGGTCCAAGGCCGCGAAGTCACCGGCACCTCGGACGGCAACGGCCCGGTCGATGCCTCGCTCAAGGCCATCGAGAGTCACGTGAAAAGCGGGGCGGAAATGGTGCTTTATTCGGTGAATGCGATCAGCGGATCGACCGAAAGTCAGGGGGAGGTCACGGTTCGGCTGCAAAACGCCGGACGGGTCGTCAACGGCGTCGGGGCGGATCCCGACATCGTGGTGGCTTCCGCCAAGGCTTATTTGAGTGCGCTCAACAAGTTACAGAGCCAAGCTGAGAGAGTGGCGGCGCAAGGGTAGGTTGTGAAGCGATCCTTTTGTTTCGAGTGAAGAAAAGGGCGCAAGTAACTGTTATTGCGCGCTTATTTTGATTTCGATACACTGCGGGTCCTTGTCGCCGCTGGAGATTCCTTGATGCCCGAAGCCCGTTCCCACCGAGTTTCACCCCAGCGTTTCCGCGCGGCCCTTCGTTTCGTCACGGCAGCCCTGTGCGCGGCCGCCTTCATCGCGCCCGCGGCGCACGCCGCCGCCAAGCGCCCGGTGGCCGCGAAAAAGACCCAATCCTCCGCCGACACCAGCAAGCGCAAGGCCGCTGCACCCGCCGCGCAGCGCAATGCCAAGGCTGTGCCCGCAAAGGCCGAGCGCAGCGTGCGCGGCGGCAAGAACGTGGTCGCCACGATCCGCAAGCAGAACGGCAAGACCGTGGTGGCGGTGCAGCGTCGTTCGGTGGTGCGCGTGGCCGAAGCGGCGCCGCGCCTGTCCTACGGCCAGCTCGCGGGCCTGCACCACACCGGCGACGCCCTCGACCTGAAGTCGAGCGCCGCGCTGGTGATCGACCAGGACACGCGTGAAGTGCTGTTCAGCAAGAACGACCATGCGGTGCTGCCCATCGCGTCGCTGACCAAGCTCATGACCGGCCTGCTGGTGAGCGAGGCGCACCTGCCGATGGACGAACTGATCACCATCACCCAGGACGACGTCGACACTGAGAAGGGCAGCAGCTCGCGCCTGCGCATCGGCGCCACCCTGTCGCGCGGCGAACTGCTGCACCTGGCGCTGATGTCCAGCGAGAACCGCGCCGCGCATGCGCTGGGCCGCACCTATCCGGGCGGTTTGGCGACCTTCGTGAGCATGATGAACGCCAAGGCCAGCATGCTCGGCATGAAGGACACCCGCTACGTCGAGCCCACGGGCCTGTCGAGCCGCAACCAGGCCAGTGCGCAGGACCTGGCGCTGCTGGTCAACGCGGCCTCGGCCGATGCCACGGTGCGCGAACTGTCGACCTCGCCGGGCTACCAGGTCGAAGTCGGCAACCGCATGCTGCAGTACACGACCACCAACCGGCTGGTGAAGAACCCGGAATGGGAGATCGGCCTGCAGAAGACCGGCTACATCTCCGAGGCGGGCCAGTGCCTGGTGATGCAGACCCGTGTCGCGGGCCGCAAGCTGATCATGGTGTTCCTGGATTCGGCCGGCAAGCTGAGCCGCATCGGCGACGCCGAGCGCGTGCGCCGCTGGGTCGAGGCCAAGCACATGATGTCGCCGTCGATGCAGGCGGCTGCGCAGCACATCGCCGGGGACTGAGCCCACCCCCGAAGCGCCTTCGGCGCTTCCCCCTCAAGGGGGCGACACCGGCGGCCTGGCAAAGCCAGTTCCGCGGTGTCACTGGACCCACCCCCGAGGTCTCGCGCACTTCGTGTCGCTTCGACTCCCCCCTCAAGGGGGCGACACCAGCAGCCCGGCAAAGCCGGATCTGCGGTGTCCCTGGAATGAAAACCGGGACCTTGGGTCTCTCTCGACGGCGCCTCAGGGCGCCGTCGGCGCGTTCTGGTTGTAGCCCAGCGCGCTGGAGATCTCGCTCGCGGTGGCTTGCAGCTTGGGCAGCCAGCCTTCGTCCAGGCGGTCGGCGGGGGCGGAGATCGACAGGCCGGCGACCAGCTTGCTCTGGTCGTCGTAGATGCCCACCGCCATGCAGCGCACCCCCAGTTCCAGCTCCTCGTTGTCGCGGGCGATGCCGTACTGGCGGGCCTTCGACAGTTCGCGTTCCAGCAGCGGCAGCTGGGTGATGCTGTTGCGGGTGTGGCCGGCCAGGCCGGTGCGGGTGGCGTAGCTGCGCACGCGCTGGGGGTCGTCGGCGGCCAGGAAGAGCTTGCCGGTGGAGGTCAGGTGCAGCGGGGCGCGGCCGCCGATGGCGCGCACCACCTGCATGCCCGAGCGCTCGCTGTAGGCGCGCTCGATGTAGACGATCTCGTCGCCCTGCCGCATGCTGAGGTTGACCGGCTGCTGCGTGAGCTTGTGCAGTTCGCGCATGGGCGTGAGCGCGGCGTCGCGCACGTTGAGGCGGCCCTTGACCAGGTTGCCCAGCTCCAGCAGGCGCATGCCCAGGCGGTAGCTGCCGGCCTCGGGCCGGTCGACGAAGCGGCCCACGGCCAGGTCGTTGAGGATCCGGTGCGTGGTCGAGGGGTGCAGCCCGGTCTTCTCGCTGATCTCCTTGAGCGAGATGGCTTCCTCGCGCGAGGCCAGCACGTCGATCAGCGAAAACATGCGTTCGATGACCTGGATGACCGGCGTGGCAGGAACGTCTGATTGTGGTTTTCTCATGTGCGCAGCGCAGTAGGGCCTCGGAAAGACCGAGCCGTGATTTTACTTTGTGAAATCACCGGGCTGCCACTGACCGTCGATCAGCACTTCGTGCGGCGCATAGCGCGCCTTGTAATTCATCTTCGGGCTGCCCGAAATCCAGTAGCCGAGGTAGACGTAGGGCAGGCCCAATTGGCGCGCCTGCGCGATCTGCCACAGCACCCCGTAGTTGCCGTACGCGGTGCCGTCCTCGGGCTCGTAGAAGGTGTAGACCGCCGAGATGCCGTCGTTCAGCACGTCGAGGATCGACACCATCTTCAGCGCCCCGGGCTGGCCGTCGGCGCCCGTCTCGCGGAACTCGACCAGGCGTGAGTTCACGCGGCTCTGCAGCAGGAACTGGGTGTACTGGTCGATGCTGTCGTGGTCCATGCCGCCGCCGGCGTGGCGCCCGTTCTGGTAGCGCAGGTAGAGCTGGTAGTGCTCGGGCACGAAGCACAGCTTGAGCACCCGCACCTGCAGGCCGGCGTGCTGCGTCGTGGCGCGGCGCTGGCTGCGGTTGGGCTTGAAGTCGCCGACCCGCACGCGCAGCGGCACGCAGGCCGTGCAGCCGTCGCAGTAGGGGCGGTAGGTGAACATGCCGCTGCGCCGGAAGCCGCTGCGCACCAGGTCGGAGTAGGCGTCGTTGTGGATCAGGTGGCTGGGGGTCGCGACCTGCGAGCGCGCCTGCCGGTCCGGCAGGTAGCTGCACGGATAGGGTGCCGTTGCATAGAACTGCAACGTGTGGAGCGGAAGTTCCTTGAGGTGCGTCACAGGGCCGTGGAAGAGCGTGCGGGCAACAGTTCGGACCAGTATACGGGCTCGAAACGCCAGGTGGGTCCGGGCTCGCCGCGGGCCCTTCCCACATGCTCGACGAAGCGCGCGCGCGGCATTTCCTCGGCGCCCAGGCTGGCCAGGTGGGCCGTGTTCTGCTGGCAGTCGATGCGCGCGACGCCGTGGCGGCGACACAGGCTCACCAGGGCCGCCAGCGCGATCTTCGAGGCGTCGGTGCGGCGCGCGAACATCGATTCGCCGAACACCGCGCGGCCGATGGCCACGCAGTAGAGCCCGCCCACGAGTTCGCCGTCGATCCAGGTCTCGACGCTGTGGGCATGGCCGGCCCGGTGCAGCGCGCCGTAGGCCGCGACCATGTCCGGCACGATCCAGGTGCCCGACTGGCCGTGGCGCGGCGCCGCCGAGCAGGCGCGGATCACGGCATCGAAGTCGTGGTCGATCCGGATTTCGCAGCGGGCGTCGGCGCGAAAAGACTGCAGCACCTTGCGCAGCGAGCGGTGCAGCCGGAAGGCCGCCGGCGCCAGCGTCATGCGCGGATCGGGGCTCCACCAGAGGATGGGCTGGTCGTCGCTGAACCAGGGAAAGATGCCGTGGCTGTAGGCGTCCAGCAGCGTGGGGACGTCGAGCGCGCCGCCGCCGGCCAGCAGGCCGGGCACCGGATCGGCGGGGCCCCAGCTCAGGGCCGGGTCGGGAAGGGGTGCGCCGGGCGCGAGCCAGGGGAGTTGCATGGTGCAGGTATACACGGCTTTGACCGGCGTCCGCGCGGGCGCCGTCGCGTCGGGCGCAGCGGCCTTCGCGATCGCGCCCTATAGTGGCCCCTCCGCATCCCACCTGCAGGAAGACCCCACGTGAACGCTCCAGAGACTTCTCCGTCCCCTCTTCGTTTCGGCAGCGGTCAGGCGGTGCGCCGCCTCGAGGACCAGGCCCTGCTGTCCGGCGCCGGCCAGTACACCGACGACGTGCGGCCCGGCGGCGCGACGCCGCTCGCGCATCTGGTCTTCGTGCGCTCGCCGTACCCGCATGCGCGCATCGTGTCGGTCGACGCCGATGCCGCGCGCGCCATGCCCGGCGTGCTGGGCGTGTTCAGCGGCGCCGAGCTGGCGGCCGCGGGCGTCAAGCCGATGCCGGGCACCGCGGGCTTCAAGCGGCCCGACGGCGGGCCCGGCGTGTCGCCCGATCGCCACGCGCTGGCGCACGAGCGGGCGCGCTTCGTGGGCGAGGCGGTGGTCGCGGTGGTCGCCGAATCGGTGGCCCAGGCGCGCGACGCGGCCGAGGCCGTGTTCGTCGACTACGAGGAATTGCCGATGGTGGTCGACCTGGCGGGCGCGGTCGCCGACGGCGCGCCGCAACTGCTCGAGGCGGCGCCGAACAACATCGCGGCCGAGGCGCGCCACGGCGATGCCGCGGCCACGGCGGCCGCCTTCGCGCAGGCCGCGCACGTGGTGGCGCTGGACGTCGTCAACCAGCGCGTGGTGGCGCTGACCATCGAGCCGCGCTCGGTGCTGGTCGAAGTCGATGCCGGCAGCGGCCGCCTGACGGTGCGCATGAGCACGCAGATGCCCTCGGGCACGCGCAATTCGATCTGCGACGCCATCGGCCTGGCCAAGGAGCAGGTGCGCGTGGTGGTGGGCGACGTGGGCGGCGGCTTCGGCATGAAGACCGGCGCCTATCCGGAAGACATCGCCACCGCCTACTGCGCCCATGCGCTCCAGCGGCCGGTGAAGTGGGTGGCCGACCGCAGCGAGGAGTTCCTCTCGTCGGCGCACGGGCGCGACATCGCGTCCAAGGCCGAACTCGCGCTCGACGCCAGCGGACGCATCCTCGCGCTGCGCATCCACTCGCTGGCCAACGTGGGCGCCTACGCCACCGGTACCGGCGTCGCGATCCAGCTGCTGATCGGGCCCTGGGTGCAGACCAGCGTCTACGACATCGCCACCGTCGACTTCCACTTCCAGGCCGTGCTCACCAACTGCGCGCCCACCGGCGCCTACCGCGGCGCGGGCCGGCCCGAGGCCATCTTCCTGATGGAACGGCTGATGGACGAGGCCGCGCGCCAGACCGGCATCGACCGCGTCGCGCTGCGCCGCCGCAACTTCATCAGCCCCGCGCAGATGCCCTACACCAACCCGATGAAGCAGGTCTACGACACCGGCCAGTTCGAGAAGGTGATGGACCAGGGCCTGGCGCTGGCCGACTGGCGCGGCTTCGAGGCACGGGCGGCCGCGTCGAAGGCCGCGGGCAAGCTGCGCGGCCTGGGCATCGCCACCTTCCTCGAATGGACCGGCGGCAACGTGTTCGAGGAACGCGTCACCGTGGCGGTCAAGCCCGACGGCATCATCGAGGTCTTCTCGGCCGTCAATGCGATGGGGCAGGGCATCGCCACCTCGCTCGCGCAGCTGGCGGTCGACGTGTTCGGCGTGCCGATCGAGAAGGTGCGCGTGATCCTGGGCGACACCGACCGCGGCGACGGCTTCGGCAGCGCCGGTTCGCGCTCGCTGTTCACAGGCGGCTCGGCCGTGCGGGTGGGCGCGGAGCGCACCGTCGACCGCGCGCGCGCACTGGCGGCGCAGGCCTTCGAAGCCGCGCCGGCCGACGTGCACTATGCCGATGGCCGCTTCACCGTGGCCGGCACCGACCTGTCGCTCGACCTGTTCGATCTCGCGGGCCGCCAGCCCGAGGGCCAGATCTTCGTCGACTCGACCAGCGCCGTGGCCGGGCCCACCTGGCCCAACGGCTGCCACATCTGCGAGGTCGAGATCGATGCGCCGACCGGCGAGGTCAGCGTGGTGGCGTACAGCTCGGTCAACGACGTCGGCCGGGTGATCAACCCGATGATCGTGCGCGGCCAGCTCGACGGCGGCGCGGTGCAGGGCATCGGCCAGGCGCTGTACGAGCGCGTGGTCTACGACGTCGAGACCGGCCAGCCCGTGACCGGCAGCCTGATGGACTACGCGGTGCCGCGCGCCGAGGTGGCCGAAGCCATGTTCCGCACCGAGATGGACGAATCCACGCCCTGCAAGAACAACCCGCTGGGCGTGAAGGGCGTGGGCGAGCTGGGCACCATCGGCGCCACGCCGGCGGTGGTCAACGCGGTGGCCGATGCCTTCGCGCGGGCCGGCCTCGGGGCGCGGGCGCCCACGCTGCAGATGCCGCTGAGTTCGGCGCGCGTGTGGGAGGCCTTGCAGGCCTAGAAATCTTCCAGCGGCAGGCCGACGTAGTTCTCGGCCAGCGCGGTCGAGGCAGCCTGCGAATGCACCAGGTAGTCGAGCTCGGCTTCCTGGATCTTCTGGCCGAAGGAGCCGGTGTCGGGGAAGCGGTGCATCAGCGAGGTGAACCACCACGAGAAGCGCTCGGCTTTCCAGACCCGGCGCAGGCAGAGGTCGGAATAGCGGTCGAGCGCCGCTTCCGAGCGCTCGCCGTAGAAGGCCTGCATCGCGCGCGCCAGATAGCCCACGTCGGCCGCCGCCAGGTTCAGGCCCTTGGCGCCCGTGGGCGGCACGATGTGCGCCGCGTCGCCGGCCAGCAGCAGGCGGCCGAAGCGCATCGGCTCGGCCACGAAGCTGCGCAGCGGCGCGATGCTCATCTCCAGCGCCGGGCCGGTCTCCAGGCGCTCGCGCGCTTCGGGATCGAGCCGGGTGCGCAGCTCGTCCCAGAAGGCGGCTTCGCTCCAGTTCGCGACCTTCTCGTCGCTGGGCACCTGCAGGTAGTAGCGGCTGCGCGTGGCGCTGCGCATGCTGCACAGCGCGAAGCCGCGCTCGGTGTTGGCGTAGATCAGCTCGTCGGACACCGGCCGCACGTCGGCCAGCACGCCCAGCCAGCCGAAGGGGTAGACCTTCTCGTGCAGCCGCAGCGCGGACTCGGGCACGCTGGCGCGGCTCACGCCGTGGAAGCCGTCGCAGCCGGCGATGAAGTCGCAGGCGATCTCCTGCGTGCGGCCGTCCTCGGCGCGAAAGCGCACGCGCGGCTGCGTGCTGTCGAAGTCGTGCAGGCTGACTTCCGACGCCAGGTAGACCGTGCGCAGGCCGGCCGCGGCGCGCGCCTGCATCAGGTCGCGCGTGACCTCGGTCTGGCCATAGACCGTGACCTGCTTGCCGCCGGTCAGCCCGTGCAGGTCGATGCGGTGGCGGCGGCCCTGGAACAGCAGCTCGATGCCCTCGTGCGGCAGGCCCTCGGCCTGGGCGCGCGCGTCGACGCCGGCACGCGCCAGCAGGTCCATCGTCACTTGTTCGAGCACGCCGGCGCGGATGCGGCCGAGCACATGCTTGGCGCTCTGGCGCTCGACGATCACGTTGTCGATGCCGGCCTGGTGAAGCAACTGGCCGAGCAGCAGGCCGGCCGGGCCGGCGCCGATGATGGCGACTTGGGTGCGCATGCGAAGGTCTCCTGGAATGTGGGCGCGGGATGGAGACGAGCGTAGGGCGCTGCGCGTGCCGCGGGGCCGCCCGGTGCACGCCAATGTGCGCTGGAACGAGTGGCTGTGCGATGATCGCGCAGCAACGGCAGTCCATCGTCCCCATGACCATCGCCAAACCCGACTTCATCGAAGGCATCGCCAAAGGCATGGCGGTGCTGGAGAGTTTCGACACCGAACGCCAGCGGCTCAACGCCACCCAGGCCGCGGCGCGCGCCGGCCTTACGCGGGCCGCGGCGCGCCGCCACCTGCTGACGCTCGCGCACCTGGGCTACCTCGACACCGATGGCAGTTCCTTCTGGATGTCGCCCAAGGTGCTGCGCTTCTCGGGCAGCTACCTCGCTTCGTCGCGGCTGCCGCGCGCGCTGCAGCCCACGCTGAACCGGCTGGCCGCACAGACGCAGGAGTCCTTCTCCGCGGTGGTGCTCGACGGCGAGGAGGCGGTGATCGTGGCGCGCAGCGTGAGCGGCGCCCCGGTGCGCGTGCTGGCCTACGGCCTGCACCTCGGCGCGCGCCTGCCCGCGCACGCCACCTCGACCGGCCGGATGCTGCTGGCCGCGATGAGCGGCGCCGAACTCACGCAATGGCTCAAGGGCCGCACCTTGGCGCGGCTCACGCCCAACACCGTCACGCAGACCAGCGTGCTGCGCCAGCGCGTCGCACAGGCGCGCAAGGACGACCACTGCATCGCCAGCGAGGAGCACGAGCTGGGCGTGCAGGCGCTGGCCGTGCCGCTGCGCGACATGAAGGGCCGCACCGTGGCGGCGCTCAACGTGGTGCTGTCGGGCGCGCACCGCAGCGACGAGGCGATCCGCCGCGACATGCTGCCCCTGTTGTATGAGGCGGCGCGCGAAGTGCGCGCTCTGCTTTAGATGTCACCCCCGACGCGCCTTCGGCGCCTCCCCCTCCAGGGGGCGCACCCGGCGGCCTGGCAAAGCCAGTTCCGCGGGGGCCCTGGTACGAGGCCGTGCAGGTTTCATACGATGGCGGTGGCGCACAGCGCCATGGAAAACTGACAGAGGAAAACGCATGCGCCTGCTGCTGCTCGAAGACGACCTGATGATCGGCGAAGCCGTGCTCGACCTGCTGCGGGCCGAGCAGTACGCGGTCGACTGGGTCAAGGACGGCGAGGCCGCCGACAGCGCGCTCCGCGCCCAGCAGTACGACCTGGTGCTGCTCGACCTGGGTGTGCCGCGGCGCGACGGGCTCGAAGTGCTGCGTGCGCTGCGCCTGCGCAAGCAGCGCATGCCGGTGCTGATCGCCACCGCGCGCGATTCGGTGCAGCAGCGCATCGAGGGGCTGGACGCCGGCGCCGACGACTACGTGCTCAAGCCCTACGACCTCGACGAGCTGCTGGCGCGCATCCGGGCGCTGCTGCGGCGCGCCTCGGGCCGGGCCGAGCCGGTCTACGAGCACCTGGGCGTGAGCATCAGCCCGGGCACGCGCGAAGTGACGCGCAACGGCGAGCCGGTGATCCTGTCGGCGCGCGAGTGGGCGGTGCTGGAGCCGCTGATCGCGCGGCCCGGCATGGTGCTGTCGCGCGCCCAGCTCGAGGAGAAGCTCTACAGCTGGAAAGACGAGATCAGCAGCAACGCCATCGAGGTCTACGTGCACGGCCTGCGCAAGAAGCTGGGCGCAGACTTCATCCGCAACGTGCGCGGCGTGGGCTACATGGTGAACAGGGCATGACGCGCGTCGGTTCCGCGCTGGTGGGCTCGCTGCGTGCGCGCCTGCTGTTCTTCCTGCTGGCGGCCATCGTGCTGGCCGCGGGCACGCAGGCATTGGTGGCCTACCGCACGGTGCTCAAGGAGGCCGACGAGATCTTCGACTACCACATGCAGCAGATGGCGATGTCGCTGCGCGCCGGCCTGCCGCCCAGCGCCGCGGTGGGCGGCCTCGGCAGCGCCGACCAGAACTTCGAGTTCGTGGTGCAGGTCTGGACCGCCGACGGCGAACGCATTTTCGAATCGGCCGACCGGGCCGCGCTGCCGCAGATCGCGGTGCTGGGCTTCGCCGACGTGCAGGCCCGCGGCACCACCTATCGCGTGTACTCGATGCAGGCGCGCGGGCTGGTGATCCAGGTCGCGCAGGACATGGCGGTGCGCCGCCAGATGGCGGGCGCGCTGGCGCTGCGCACGGTGATGCCGGTGGGCCTGATGGCGCCGATCCTGATGCTGGTCGTGTGGTGGGTGGTGAGCCGATCGCTGGCGCCGGTGGCGCGCGTGCGCACGCAGGTGGCGGCGCGCCAGGCCGACGACCTGTCGCCGGTCAACGAGGGCGGCCTGCCCGAGGAGGTGCGGCCGCTGGTGCACGAGCTCAACCTGCTGTTCGAACGGGTGCGCCATGCCTTCGAGGCGCAGAAGCATTTCGTGGCCGATGCCGCGCACGAACTGCGCTCTCCGCTGGCCGCGCTCAAGCTGCAGGTGCAGGGCCTGCAGCGCGCGCACGACGAGGCCACGCGCGAGGTCGCGGTCGGCCGCCTGACCGCCGGTATCGACCGCGCCACGCGGCTGGTCGAGCAGCTGCTGGCGCTGGCGCGGCACGAGGCCAGCGTGGCGTCCGGCACCGCGGCCACGTCGGTCGATCTGGCGGAGCTCGCGCGGCTCGCGATCTCCGACGTGGTGGCGGCCGCGCAGGCGCGGCACATCGACATCGGCGTCGACGAAGCCTCCGCGACGGCCACGGTCACGGGCCATGCCGAGGCCCTGCGCATGCTGCTGCGCAACCTGCTGGACAACGCCGTCAAGTACACGCCCGAAGGCGGCCGCGTCGACCTGCGCCTCACGGCCGAGGACGGCGGCGTGGCACTGGTGGTGGAGGACAGCGGCCCGGGCCTGCCGGCCGAGGAGCGCGAGCGCGTGCTCGACCGCTTCTACCGGGCCGGCGCCTCGCAGGCCTCGGGCAGCGGCCTGGGCCTGGCGATCGTGAAGTCGATCGCCGACCTGCACGGCGCCAGCGTGGCGCTCGACGCTTCCGAACGACTGGGCGGCCTGCGCGCGACGGTGCGCTTTCCCCGGCGCGCCTGAGGCCGCGGAAAGAGGGGGCGACGCTTTAAGCGTTGCCTAAGTCTGGGGGATCACATTCCTTTCATCGTGTTTCACCCCACACCCTCGAAAGGAAACTTCATGAACACCCGACTGACCTCGACCAAAGGCCTGGTGCTGGCGCTGGCGTCCGCCGGCGTGATCGGTGCCGTGGGCGCCGGTGCCTACACCAGCGCACGCGCCGTGGCCCCCGGGCCGGTGGCGACCGTGGTGGCCGCGCCGGTCATGACCCTGCCGGACTTCTCCGAGATCACCTCGCGCGACGGCCCGGCGGTGGTGAACATCAGCGTCACCGGCACCACCAAGACCTCCTTCGACGGCAGCCTGCCCAACGGCATGGACCCGGACGATCCGATGGCCGAACTGTTCCGCCGCTTCCAGGGCCAGATGGGTCCCCGCGGCCGCCAGCCGCAGGAGCGCGAGGTGCCCACGCGCGGCCAGGGCTCGGGCTTCATCGTCAACGCCGACGGCATCATCATCACCAACGCCCACGTGGTGAAGGACGCCAAGGAAGTCACCGTCAAGCTGACCGACCGGCGCGAGTTCCGCGCCAAGGTGCTGGGCGCCGATGCCAAGACCGACATCGCGGTGCTCAAGATCGAGGCCAGCAACCTGCCCACGGTGGCCATCGGCAGCACCAAGGACCTCAAGGTCGGCGAATGGGTGCTGGCCATCGGTTCGCCCTTCGGCTTCGAGAACACCGTGACCGCCGGCGTGGTCAGCGCCAAGGGCCGCTCGCTGCCCGACGACAGCTACGTGCCCTTCATCCAGACCGATGTGCCGATCAACCCCGGCAACTCGGGCGGCCCGCTGATCAACACGCGTGGCGAGGTGGTGGGCATCAACTCGCAGATCTACAGCCGCAGCGGCGGCTTCCAGGGCGTGTCCTTCTCGATCCCGATCGACGTCGCGGTGCAGATCAAGGACCAGATCGTGGCCACCGGCAAGGCCAGCCACGCGCGCCTGGGTGTCGCGGTGCAGGAGGTCAACCAGGCCTTCGCCGACTCCTTCAAGCTGGACAAGCCCGAAGGCGCGCTGGTGTCGAACGTCGAGAAGGGCAGCCCCGGCGAGAAGGCCGGCCTGCGTTCGGGCGACGTGATCCGCCAGGTCGACGGCCAGCCGATCGTGTCCTCGGGCGACCTGCCCGCGGTGATCGGCCAGCGCAAGCCGGGCAGCCAGGTGACGCTGGAAATCTGGCGCCAGGGCGCGCGCGAACAGCTCACGGCCAAGCTGGGCGATGCGGCGGAAAAGGGCACCACCGTGGCCGCGAACGACGAGGCGACCGGCAAGGGCAAGCTGGGCCTGGCGCTGCGTCCGCTGCAGCCGCAGGAAAAGCGCGAAGCCGCGGTCGAGGGCGGGCTGCTGATCGAAGACGCGGCCGGCCCCTCGGCCCTGGCCGGTGTGCAGCCGGGCGACGTGCTGCTGTCGATCAACGGCACGCCGGCCAGCAGCGCCGAGCAGGTGCGCGCGGTGGTCGCCAAGTCCGGCAAGTCGGTGGCGCTGCTGATCCAGCGCGGCACCGACCGGATCTTCGTGCCGGTGAACGTGGGCTGATCAGCGCGGGCCGAGCGGCGCGGCCGCATCGGCCGGCACGCGCTTCAGCTCGGCCAGCCAGACCTCCGGTTCCGAATCGCTGGGCGCGCGCCAGTCGCCGCGCGGCGAGAGCGAGCCGCCCGAGCCCACCTTGGGCCCGTTGGGCACGCAGGAGCGCTTGAACTGGCTGGTCTTGAAGAAGCGGTAGAGGAAGGTGTGCAGGTGGCGCGTGATGTCGGCCAGCGCGTACTGGTTGTGTTCCTCGCCCGCCAGCGCCTCGGGCCAGCGGCCCAGCGTGCGGTCGCGCCAGGCGCTGTAGGCCAGGAAGGCGACCTTCGACGGCCGGAAGCCGTAGCGCGAGATGTAGTACAGGTGGAAGTCCTGCAGCTCGTAGGGGCCGATGGTGTCTTCCGTCCGCTGGCCCGGCTGCGGGGCCGAGGCATCGCCCGAGGGCACCAGTTCCGGGCTGACCTCGGTGGCGACGATGGCGCGCAGCACGGCGCTGCCGTCGGCGCTCAGGATGCCCGCATCGGCGACCCAGCGCACCAGGTGCTTGATCAGCGTCTTGGGCACGCTGGCGTTCACGTTGTAGTGCGACATGTGGTCGCCCACGCCGTAGGTGCACCAGCCCAGCGCGAGTTCGCTCAGGTCGCCGGTGCCGACCACGATCGCGCCGTTGTGGTTGGCCAGGCGGAACAGGTGGCTGGTGCGCTCGCCGGCCTGCACGTTCTCGAAGGTGATGTCGTACTGCGGCACGCCGTCGGCGAAGGGATGGCCCAGGTCGGCCAGCATCTGCTTGCAGCTGGGCCGGATGTCGATCTCCCTGGCGCTGCAGCCGATGGCCGCCATCAGGCCGTGGGCCTGCTGCAGCGTGCGGTCGCTGGTCGCGAAGCCGGGCATGGTGTAGCCCAGGATGTCGCTGCGCGGCCGGCCCAGCCGGTCCATGGCCTGGGCGCAGACCAGCAGCGCATGCGTGGAATCGAGCCCGCCCGAGACGCCGATCACCACCTTCTGGATGTGGCTGGCCTCGAGCCGCTGCACCAGCGACTGCACCTGGATGTTGAACACCTCCTGGCAGCGCTCGTCGCGCGTGGCGGCATCGGCCGGCACATAGGGGAAGCGCTCGACCGTGCGGCGCAGCGCACCGGCCTGCTGCGGGATCGCGGGCAGGTCGAATTCGACGGTGCGCCATTCACGCAGCGCGGCCGCATGCCGCTGCGCCGACACGCCGAAGGAGTTCTGTCGCATGCGCTCGTGCGCCATGCGTTCGAGGTCGGCATCGGCCGTGATCAGGTGCGAGCGGTTGCTGAAGCGCTCGCTCTCGGCCAGCAGCTCGCCGCCTTCGTAGATCAGCGCCTGCCCGTCCCAGGCCAGGTCGGTGGTCGATTCGCCGATGCCGGCCGAGGAGTACAGGTAGGCCGCGAGGCAGCGCGCCGACTGCAGGCTCACCAGCTGGTGGCGGTAGTCGGCCTTGCCCACCGTGATGTTCGAGGCCGACAGGTTGACCAGCACCGTGGCACCGGCCAGCGCCGCATAGCTCGAGGGCGGGATCGGCACCCAGACGTCTTCGCAGATCTCGACGTGGATGGTCAGCAGCGGCAGGTTGCGCGCCTTGAACAGCAGATTGGCGCCGAAGGGCACGCGCTGGCGGCACAGCGTGATCTCGGTGGCGAGGGCGCTGTCGGCGGCGCTGAACTGGCGGCCTTCGTAGAACTCGCCGTAGTTGGGCAGGTAGGTCTTGGGCAGCACGCCCAGCAGCACGCCGTCGGCCACCACGGCCGCGCAGTTGAACAGGCGATGGTCGGCGCGCACCGGCAGGCCGACAACGGCCACGGTCGGCACGCCGCGCGAGGCCTCGATGACCTCGGCCAGCGCGGCCTCGCAGCCTTCGAGCAGCGCAGTCTGGTGGAACAGGTCGTCGCAGGTGTAGGCCGAGATTCCCAGTTCGGGAAACGCGACCAGCGCGGCGCCTTCGGCCGCGGCCTCGCGGTACATGCGCACCGTCTCGCGGCCGTTGAACACCGGGTCGGCCACGCGGTTGCGGGGCACCGCCACGGCCAGCCGGGCGAAGCCGTGGGCGTAGGGGTTGTCGAAGGAAAGAGCGGAAGTCATGGGCGTGATCGTATGCGCCCGCGCGCGGCGCGTCAGCGCACGGTCGCCAAGACCGCTCAGGTCGTCGGCAGGTGCAGCCTGTGGGCCAGGAAGAAGCGCAGCATCTCGGCGCTGGCATCGACCCCGCCGGGCGCGGTGTAGCTGCCGCCGGCACTGCCGCCCGACCAGGCATGGCCGGTGCCGTGCAGCTGCCAGTGCTCGACCGCGCTGGAACCGTCGGCGGTCGGGTAGCGCGTGCGGGTGAAGCGCGGGCCTGGCGTGACCTCGGCTGCGCCCGTCGCCCCCCGCGCGCGGCGCGCGGCGTCGGCCACGGCCGTGCCGTTGCGCGCATGCACCGTCGTGTCGGCATCGCCGTGGAAGACGATGGTGGGCGGGGCCGGGCCGTCCGTGATCGCCACGGCCGGGCCGCCGCGCATCGCGGCCAGCGCCGACGGCAGGTCATGCGCCGCGCCCGTGGGCAGGCCCGAGTGCACGCCCACCGCCGCGAACAGATCGGGGTGGGTGCGGCCCAGGATGTCGGCCATGGCACCGCCGGCCGACAGTCCGGCGACGTAGACGCGCGCCGGATCGGCGCCCTGCGTGGCCACGATCTCGCGGGTCAGCGCGGCCAGCAGCGCGGGCTCGCCGCGCTCGCGCCGCTGGTGCTGGGGCTTGAACCAGTTCCAGCACTTCTGCGCGTTCGCATGCTGCGTCTGCTCGGGGTAGAGCACGATCGCGCCGGCCTCGCGCGCCAGGATGTTCATGCGCGTGCCGGTGGCGAAGTCCTGGGCGTCCTGGGTGCAGCCGTGCAGCATCACGATCAGCGGCGGCCGCGGCGCGTCGGCGGCGCGGGCCGGCACGTAGAGCCGGTAGGCGATCTGGCGGCCCTGGTGGCTGAAGCGGTGGGCGCTCCAGGATTCGGCCGGCGCGCGTTCGGCGGCGGGGGCGGGTGCTTCGTCGATCACGCGCACTTCGGCCTCGATCACGTCGTCGACCACCGGCGCCGCGGTGTCGCCGGCGGCATTCCCATGGGCCTGCCGCATCAGCAGCGCGGTGGCGCCCCGCAGGTCGCCCTCGCGGGTAAGCCGGGTGGCCTCGCTCATCAGGTGTTGGAAGTCGGTGTTCATGGTCTGGGCCTGTTCAGTGGATGCGCCCGGTGAGCGCGGATTTGACGGCCGGACTGGCATGCAGGGCGCCCAGGACGGTGAGGGATTCGATGGTGGCGAGCGCGAGCTCGGGCGAGACCTCGACGCCGATGCTGGCCAGCCCGAGCACGCGGATCTGCAGCGTCTGGCCTGCCGCCCGCACGGCTTCCAGGTCGGCCGCCGAGAAGTGCTGCAGGCCCAGCACCAGCGTCTTGCGCGTGACCACCTGGCGCAGCACCTCGCCGTGCGCCGTCAGCTGGTTGCGGATGGCGGTGCGGATGAAGTCGGTGCGGTTGGAATAGAAGCCCTCGGCCACCATCAGGTCGATGTGGCCCAGATCGACATAGCCGAGGTTGATGGTGATCTTCTCGGAGTCGGGGGGCGGCTTGGGCTTGGTGGGGGTGGAGGAGGCCATGCGCCATCCTATCACCATCCATATGGATGGTGCATGGCTGTTTTTTTAGTTATTTGATCTGCTGTCGGGGTCGATGCGCCACCACGCCGGCAGCAGCGCGCGCACCTCCGCCTGGTCGAAGCGGTCGTCGAGCAGGTGCAGCACGCCCGCGTCCTGCTCGGTGCGGATCACTCGCCCGGCCGCCTGCACCACCTTGCGCAGGCCCGGGTAGAGGTAGGTGTAGGCATAGCCCGTGCCCTGGCCGAAGCGCTGGTCGAGGCGTTCGCGCATGAGCTCGTGGCGCTCGTCGTGGCGCGGCAGGCCCAGGCTGGCGATGAAGGCGCCGATCAGCCGGTCGCCGGGCAGGTCGATGCCTTCGCCGAAGGCGCCGCCCAGCACCGCGAAGCCCACGCCCTGGCCCCCCGCGCGGAAGCGCGCCACGAAGGCGCTGCGTTCGGCCTCGGGCATCTGCGCGGTCTGGGTCCAGTTCGGGATGCCCGGATGGCAGCGGGCGAACAGCGTGCGCGCGGCTTCGAGGAATTCGAAGCTGCCGAAGAAGGCCAGGTAGTTGCCCGGGCGCTGCGCGAACTGCGCGGCCACGCGGTCGACCAGCGGCCGCAGCGCGCGGCCCCGGTCGCGGTAGCGGGTCGAGAGCGCGCTGGCGACGCGCACCTCGAGCTGCGCGGCCTGGAAGGGCGAGCCCACGTCGAGCTCGACCGCGTCCTCGGGCAGGCCCAGCATGTCGCGGTAGAAGGCGAAGGGCGCGATGGTGCCGGAGAAGCAGGCGGTGCTCATCGAGGCGGCGAAGCGCGGCCGCAGAAAGGGCGCGGGCACCAGGTTGCGCACGGTCAGCGTACAGCCTTGATCGGTCGAGGGCAACTGGCTCTCGAACACCGAATGGACATCGAGAGAAGCGGCCAGGCGCACGAACTGCAGCGCGTCGAAGAAGAAGCGCTGCAGCGGCCCGCCGGCTTCCTGCGGCGCCGCGGCGAAGTGCTCGGCCAGGGCCACGGTCGCGTCCTGCAGCGCCTGCTGCAGGCCCTCGGGCACCTGGTCGTGCGGCGCGTAGGCGGCGGGCTGCGCCTGCTGCAGCGTGCGCCACTCGCGCCGCACCCGGGTCAGCGCGGGCCGCAGGCCGGCCGGGGCCGCGGCATGGGCGCTCTCGAGCGCGGGCGCGTCCAGCGTGGCCGAATACATCGCGCGGGCGCGCTCGAGCAAATTGTGGGCCTCGTCGACCAGCACGGCGACGCGCCATTCCTCCTGCCGCGCCAGCGCGTAGAGGAAGGCGCTGCTGTCGAACCAGTGGTTGTAGTCGGCCACCACCACGTCGCTCCAGCGCACCATCTCCTGCGACAGGAAATAGGGGCACACGCCGTGCGTGCGCGCGATGCCCCGCAGCGCGTCGCCGGTCAGGCGCTGCACCGTGGCGGCCTCGCTGCGCGCGGTGGGCAGGCGGTCGTAGAAGCCGCGCGCCAGCGGGCAGGCGTCGCCATGGCAGGCCCGGCCCGGGTACTCGCAGATCTTCTCGCGCGCGGTGAGTTCGAGGATGCGCAGCGCGGGCGCGGGCGGGCCGAAGCGCTCCAGCGCCTCGAGCGCGATCGCGCGGCCCGAGGTCTTGGCCGTGAGGAAGAACAGCTTGTCGGTCTTCTGCGCGCTCCAGCCGCGCAGCAGCGGGAACACGGTGGCCACGGTCTTGCCGATGCCCGTGGGGGCCTGCGCGATCAGGCAGCGCCGGGCCGAGGCCGCGCGGTAGACGCTCTCGGCCAGTTCGCGCTGTCCGGCGCGAAAGCCTGCGTGCGGGAAGTCGAGCGCGTCCAGCGCGCCGGCGAGCGCGGCATGGCGCTGCGCTTCCTGCGCCGCCCAGGCCAGGTAGCGGCTGCACAGGTCCTCGAAGCCTTCGCGCAGCGCCTCGCGCGTGCAGTGCATGGCGACCACGGTCTCTTCGCCGCTCGCGATCTCCAGGTAGACCAGCGCCACCTCGATGGCGGCCAGCCCGTGTTTCTCGCAGAGCATCCAGCCGTAGGTCTTGGCCTGGGCCCAGTGCAGCGCGCGGTGGTTCTCGCGGATCGCGTTGACGTCGCCGCGGAAGGTCTTGATCTCCTCCACCCGTGGCTGCGCCGGGTCGTAGCCGTCGCAGCGGCCGCGCACCTCCAGCCCTTGGAAGACGGCCGAGAGCGTGAGCTCGCGCTGGTAGTCGTCGTCGCGCCGCGATTGCACCAGCAGGTGGCCGGCGATGCCCTCCTGCGCGCTGGGCGCCGGCGTGAAGCGGAAGTCCAGGTCGCCGGTCTTGGCGCCGAAGGCGCAGAGCGCGCGCACCGACACCTTGCGAAGCGGGAGGGTGGGCGACGTACCGGACCGGGAGGGTGAGGACATGACTGTATCAATATACAGTAGTCAGAGACCCCCGGCGCGAGCGTTTGCCGGGATCACGCAGCGAGAAGATGTCTTTCTCGGCTAAAACGAGGCAAAAGAAGTTGACAGATATTCCTGCAAATTCGTCACGAAATGTGTATTCGAAGTAACATTTGAACCTGTCCGTTTCCCATTGCGCGTAAAACTGCCACCCGCCCTTGCTGCGATGCGCTTAAAAACGCGCTCTTACATTGGCATTTGGAGCAGATATGACCGGGTCCGGGCGATTGGCACTCAGCGTGAGTGAACTGGAGGAGGGCGAGTTCCACTACGTCCTGCTGGAGGCGGTCACCATGCCGGGTGAGCTGCTGTGTTTCAAGCCGAAGGAATTCGGCGAGCGTGCCCATGACAAGCCCATGGATGCGTGGTTCTCGGGCCTGGGTGCGGTCCGTCGGCTCAACGAGCGCTGACCTTCCTGGGTCGTCGCCGCATGCGGTGGTGTGGGCATGGCTGCCTTCCCGCTGCTTTCTTCTCAAGGTACGGCGATGGATTTCGAATTGTTCGTGGCGTTGTTCTGTGTGATCGGTATCGGATGGTTGACCCTGGTGCCCACCTATCGCGGATGGAACCATCTGGAACGCCGGATGGCCAAGCAGGTCGAGACGACGATCGCCGCGCTGGACGATCAGCCCAAATCCTGAGACGGAATTTTCCCTGAGCCGTGTTGGACGCAGGCCATGAAGGGAGCGATCAGCGCCCGGCCTTGACGAACTTGAGCGTCATGCGGTCGGATTCGCCGATCGCCAGGTATTTCTCCCGCTCCACGGCCCCGCCGCGCAAGGTGGGCGGCAAGGCCCAGACGCCTTGCGCATGGTCGTGGTTGTCGCGCGGGTTGGCGTTGATCTCGCTGGCGCCCGCCAGCTCGAAGCCCGCGGCGCGGGCCCGCTCCACCACGAAGTCCTGCGGCACGTAGCCGCTCTCGATCACCCGCGCCAGCGAGGTGCCCGGCGCCGCCCGGTGCTCCTCCACACCCAGCACGCCGCCGGGCTTGAGCACGGCGTGGAAGGCGCGCAGCGTCTCGTCGAAATGCCCGTCGGCGATCCAGTTGTGGATGTTGCGGAAGGTCAGCACCGCATCGGCACCGCCCGGCGGATGGATGTCGGTGAAGCCCGCCACCGGCAGGGTGCCCAGCACCACGCGCCGGTAGGTGGCCGGGTCGGCCGCCAGCTTGGCGCGGAAGGCGGCGCGGGCCCGCTGCTGGCCGGGCGAGCCGTCGGCCGGTTCATGCGCCGCGTAGAGCCGGCCCTTCGGGTTCAGGTAGGCCGCCAGGATCTCGGTGTACCAGCCGCCGCCCGGTGCGATCTCCACCACCTGCCAGTCGGGGCGCAGGCCGAAGAAGGCCAGCGTCTCGTAAGGATGGCGCGCGGCATCGCGCGCACGGTTTGCGGCGCTGCGTTGCGGGCCGTCGACCGCGGCGTGCAGGGCCGCGTCGGCGCCGGGTGCCACGGCGGCGGCGCCGGCCGCCAGCGGCAGCAGGGCCAGCGCGGCCAGCAGCTGCCGGCGTTGAAGAGGTGCATCGGGAGCGGCGAGGGGCGTCATGGGAGGGGGCCTTGGCGGAAACAGAAGAAAGACAGGAACGGGTCGCGGCGCGGCCATCTTTCCACCTTAGCGGAATTGCAATTTGCCGGCACGGCCCATCCTTGGCCGCCGCATATCGACCTGCGCATTCCTTCTAAGTAGACAGACCGTTCTGTCTTATCTTTGTCGCTTCTGCATCCCGCCGGCGACCGCGCCGAAGACCCATGAAGCTGCTCGAACCCCTCGTTCTCGGTGCCCGCGTGTTGCCCAACCGCGCGATCATGGCGCCGCTGGTGCGCGCGCGTTCCGACGCCGACCGCGCGCCGACCGAACTCGTCGACGTCTACTACGCCCAGCGCGCCTCGGCCGGCCTGATCATCACCGAGGGCTGCCACATCTCGCCGCAGAGCACGACCCGCGCGAATGCCTCGGCGCACCACACCGACCGGCAGAACACGGCCTGGCGGCGCGTGGTCGACGCGATCCACGCGGCCGGCGGCACGGTGTTCCAGCAGCTCTACCACGTGGGGCGCAAGGCGCTGCTGTCGACGCTGCCGCCGGGCGAGCGGCCGGTCGCGCCCTCGGCCATCGAGGCCATCGGCGGCATCATGACCGCCGAGGGCCTGGAGACCTTCCCGGTGCCGCGCGCGCTCGAGACGCACGAGATCGGCCCGATCGTCGACGACTTCCGCGCCGCCGCGCGCCGCGCCGGCGAGGCGGGCTTCGACGGCGTGGAGATCCTGGCCGCCAACGGCTTCCTGGTCGACCAGTTCCTGCGCGACGAGACCAACCAGCGCACCGACGCCTACGGCGGCTCGCTCGAGAACCGCGCGCGCTTCCTGCTCGAGGTGGTCGACGCGGCCATCGCCGAGCTCGGTGCCGGGCGCGTCGGCGTGCGCATCTCGCCGCACTTCCGCTCCGACCGCATCGGCGACTCGGACCCAGTGCGCACCTTCTCGTACGTGGCGTCCGAGCTCGACCGGCGCGGCATCGCCTACCTGCACATGCTCGAGGGCACCACGCACGACGAGGACCCCTTCCTGCCGCTGTACCTGCGGCTGGCGAAGAAGCCCTCGGCCACCGCTACCGGGCCGGGTCCGGTGCCGGGCGACCCCTTCCTCGCACCGCTGCTGCGGCCGTTGTTCAAGGGCCCGCTGATCCTCAATGGCGGCTACACGCGCGAGACCGCCGAACAGGTGCTCGCGCAGGGGCTGGCCGACGCCGTGGCCTTCGGCCGCCTCTACATCGCCAACCCCGACCTGCCCGAGCGCTTCCGGCGCAACGCGCCGCTCAACCAGGCCGATCCGTCCACCTACTACAGCGGCGGGCCGCGCGGCTACATCGACTACCCGACGCTGGCCGAGCAGCAGGCCGCCGCGATCGCCTGAGACCTTCCGCCATCTCCTGAAAGCGAACACCCCATGGGCCATTCCGATTCCCTGCCGCTGGCGCGCATCAGCGACGAACTGCTGGCCAGCCTGCGCGACGAATTCGCCGCCACCGCGGCCGAGCACGACCAGCAGGCGAGCTTCCCGCATGCCAACTTCGAGCGCCTGGGCGTGCTCAACCTGCTGGCGCTGACCGTGCCGGCCGCGCACGGCGGCCTGGGCGGCGGGCTGGCCGATGCGGCCCGCGTGGTGGGCGCGGTCGGCGGCGGCGAGGCCTCGACCGGCCTGCTGCTGGCGATGAACTACCTGATGCACCACACGCTGGGCCGCAACCCGCCCGCGGGCTACGAGGCCATCGCGCGCGCCGCGGTCGAGGGCCGCGGCGTGCTCAACGCGCTGCAGGCCGAGCCCGACCTGGGTTCGGCGATCCGCGGCGGCCTGCCGGGCACGGTCGCGACGCCGCAGCCCGACGGCAGCTGGCGCCTGAGCGGACGCAAGGCCTACGCCACCGGCAGCCCGATCGTGCGCTGGTGGCTGGTGCTGGCACGCACCGGCAGCGACGACGCGCCGTGCGTCGGCACGGTGCTGGTGCCTGGCGATGCGCCGGGGCTCAGCGTGGTCCCGACCTGGAACCACGCCGGCCTGCGCGCCACCGCCAGCCACGAGGTGCGGCTCGACGAGGTGGTCGTGCCCGCCGGCCATGCGCTGGGCTTCCATCCGCCCGGCGCGCCCGAGGGCCAGGCCCGCCGCGCGGTGGTCGAGGTCTGGAACGGCGTGCTGATCGCCGCGCTCTACGACGGCATCGCGCGCGCCGGCAGCGACTGGCTGCGGCGCTTCCTGCACGAACGCGTGCCCTCGAACCTGGGCGCGCCGCTGGCCACGGTGCCGCGGCTGCAGGGCATCGTGGGCGAGATCCAGACCCTGCTGCTGGTCAACCGCACGCTGATCGACGACGCGGCGCGCCGCGCCGATGCCGCCGCCACGCCCGACCCGCTGCATGCGCAGCAGGTCAAGCACCTGGTGACAGGCAACGCGGTGCGCATCCTCGAGCTCGCGCTGTCGGCCACCGGCAACCACGGCCTCGACCGCGCCAACCCGCTGGAGCGCCACTACCGCGACGCGCTGTGCGGCCGCGTGCACGCGCCGCAGGCCGACACCGTGTTGCTCAACGCCGGCAAGGCCGCGCTCGGGTTCTGAACTTCACGCCCTCTCTTCCCTTCCACCGAGTCCTTCACCGATGCGATCCTTTGCTCCGGCGGGCGCCCTGCGCGCGCTCCTTCTCATGACGACCTTCCTGGCGACGGCGCTGGGCGCCCAGGCCCAGGTCCCCATCCGCGGCGGCACGCTGGTCGTGGTGTCCAACCCCGGCGAGCCCGCGGTGCTGACCGCGGCCTTCAACCAGCAGGGGGCGGTGTCGGCGATCTCGACCAAGCTCTTCGACGGCCTGATCCATTTCGGCGAAGACTTCAAGGTCGAGCCCGAGCTCGCGACCCGCTGGGACGTGAGCCCCGACGGCAAGACGGTGCGCTTCACGCTGCGCCCCAACGTGCGCTGGCACGACGGCAAGCCCTTCACCTCGGCCGACGTCAAGTTCTCCTTCGACGAGGTCTGGCGCAAGATCCATCCGCGCGGCCGCGCCACCTTCGCGGCGGTCGAGTCGGTCGAGACGCCCGACCCGCTGACCGTGGTGTTCAAGCTGCGCAACCCTTCGGGCGTGGTGCTGCGCGCGCTCAACAGCGGCGAGTCGCAGGTGATCCCCAAGCACCTCTACGAAGGCACGGACATCGTGCAGAACCCGTGGAACGCCAAGCCCGTGGGCACCGGCCCCTTCCGTTTCAAGGAGTGGGTGCGCGGCGACCGCATCGTGCTCGAGCGCAACCCCGACTACTGGGACGCCGGCAAGCCCTACCTCGACCAGCTGGTCTACCGCATCATTCCCGACGCCACCGCGCGCTATGCGGCCTTCGACACCGGCGCGGTGCAGTACGGCGTGCTGATGCCGATCTCGATCAACGACCTCGAGCGCGCGCAGAAGAACCCGAAGCTGCGCGTCGAGTTCCGCGGCTACGACTGGCTGGGCTCCAGCGTCGCGGTCGACTTCAACGTGCGCAAGCCGCCCTTCAACGACGTGCGCGTGCGCCGCGCGGTGGCGCATGCGATCGACCTGCAGGCGCTGTCGAAGGTCACGACGCGCGGCGTGGCCAAGCCCGGCACCTCGCCGGTGCTGTCGACGCAGGGCCGCTTCTATACGAACGACCTGCCGGCCTATGCCTTCGACGTCAAGCAGGCCGAGCGCCTGCTCGACGAGGCCAGCTTGCCGCGGCGCGCCGACGGCACGCGCTTCGCGGTCACGCTCGACTGGCTGCCCTTCGGCGAAAGCTACCTGCGCTACGGCGAGTTCATCAAGCAGTCGCTGCGCCGCGTGGGCATCGAGGTGACGATCCGCGGCCAGGACCTGCCGCAGTTCATGCGCCGCGTCTACAGCCAGAACGACTTCGACTTCATCGTCACGCACCGCACCGCGATGGGCGATCCGCAGATCGGCACCGACCGCGTGTTCTGGTCGAAGACCATCCTCAAGGACGTGCCCTGGTCCAACGGCTCGGGCTACAGCAACCCCGCGATGGACGGCTTGATCGAGGCGGCCCACGAGGCTGCGACCGAGGAGCGCCGCGTCGAGCTCTACAAGAAGGTGCAGCGCCAGGCGCAGGCCGACCTGCCCAGCTTCACGCTGCTGGAGAACCGTATGTACACCATCGCCTCGCGCCGCCTGCAGGGCCTGGCGACCGGCTCGGACAGCGCCTACGACTCGCTGAAGAACGCATGGCTCGCGCCCTGAGCACCGACGCCGACGCGGCGCCCGCCGCACGCACCCGCCGCCGGCCCTACGTGCTGACGCGCGTGCTGCAGATGGTGCCCACGCTGCTGCTGATCCTGCTGACCGCCTTCGTGCTGCTGCAGCTCGCTCCGGGCGACATGGTGCAGGTGCTGGCGGGCGAGGCCGGCGGCGGCTCGCCCGAGTACCTCGCACGCCTGCGCCAGAGCTTCGGGCTCGACCAGCCGCTGCATGTGCAGTTCCTGCTCTACATGCGCAATGTGCTGGGCGGCAACCTGGGCTTCTCCTTCCGCAACAACGCGAGCGTGACGGCGCTGATCGGCGCGCGTCTCGGGCCCACGCTGCTGCTGGCCGCGGCCGGCCTGGCGGTGGCGGTGGGCATCGGCGTGAGCGCGGGCGCGCTGGCCGCCGCGCGCCGCGGCCGGCCGGTCGACCGTCTGATCGGCATCGCCGCGCTGCTGGTCTATGCCACGCCGGGCTTCCTGCTGGGCATCGGCCTGATGCTGGTGTTCGCGGTGGCGCTGCCCTGGCTGCCGGTGGGCGGCTTCGTCGATGCCTACGGTGTCGAGGGCCCGTGGGCGCATGCGCTCAGCGTGGCGCGGCACCTGGTGCTGCCGGCCGTCACGCTGGGCGCGCTGCATGCGGCGATCTATGCGCGCTTCACGCGCGGCGCGATGCTCGAGGTCTACGGCCAGGACCATGTGCGCACCGCGCGTTCCAAGGGCCTGTCGGCCGGCCGCATCACGCTGCGCCATGTGCTGCGCAATGCGCTGCTGCCGCTGGTCACGGTGATCGGCATGCAGACCGGCGCGCTGCTCAGCGGCGCGATCCTGGTCGAGACCGTGTTCGCCTGGCCCGGCCTGGGCCGGCTGGCCTTCGAGGCCATGCAGCAGCGCGACTACAACCTGCTGGCCGGGCTGATCCTGTGCAGCGGCACGCTGGTGGTGCTGGTCAACCTCGCGGTCGACCTGCTCTACGCCGTGCTGGACCCGCGGGTGAGGCTGAAATGAAGACCACCGAAGGCATCGCCGTGTCCGCCGTTGCACGGCCCCGTCCGCCGGTTCTGCCCGCAGCGGCACCTCGGCCCGGCGCGAAGCTCTGGCGCGGCTGGGCCGCGTGGCCGCTGTCGCTGAAGATCGGCACCGCGCTGCTGGCGCTGCAGCTCGCGGTCGCGCTGCTGGCCGGCTGGCTCTACCCGGGCGACCCCTTCGACCTTGCGGGGCCGTCCTTCCTGCCACCGGGCGCCGACCCGCAGTTCCCGCTGGGCACCGACATCATGGGCCGCGACATCGCCGCCGGCCTGGTGCACGGTGCGCGCGTCTCGCTGCTGGTGGGCCTGTCGGCCACCGTCATCGCGACCGTGCTGGGCACCACGGTCGGCCTGCTGGCCGGCTACTTCGGCGGCTGGGTCGATCACCTGCTGATGCGCGTCACCGAGCTGTTCCAGGTGATCCCGCATTTCCTCTTCGCCATCATCCTGGTGGCGATCATGGGCTCGCAGCTGCCGTACATCGTGCTGGCCATCGGCGTCACGAGCTGGACGATGGTGGCACGGCTGGTGCGCGCCGAGACGCTGGCACTGCGCGAGCGTGACTACGTGAAGATCTGCCAGGTGATGGGCGGCGGCCATGCGCGCGTGATCCTCACGCACATCCTGCCCAACGCCTTCGCGCCGGTGATCGTGGCGGCCTCGGTGCTGACCGCGCTGGCGGTGCTGACCGAAGCCGGCCTGGCCTTCCTGGGCATGAGCGACAGCAACCGCATCAGCTGGGGCGGCATGATCGGCGCCTCGCGCGAGGCGCTGCTCGACGCGCCCTACATGACCCTGATCCCCGGCGCGGCCATCGTACTGGCCGTGGCCGCGCTGAGCCTGATCGGCGACGGGCTGGCGCAGCACCAGCGGCGCGGAGGCGCGTCGTGAGCACCGTGCTGAAGACCCGTGGCCTGGCGATTTCCGTGCCCTCGGACGGCCGCCGTGTCGAGGCGGTGCGCGGCCTCGACCTGCAGGTCGCGCGCGGCGAGACCTTGGCGATCGTCGGCGAATCGGGCTGCGGCAAGTCGCTCACCGCGCTGGCGCTGGCCGGGCTGCTGCCCGAGGGCGTACGCATCGCGGACGGCGCCATCGAGCTGCTGGGCGACGACGTCACGGCGCTGTCCGAAGCGGCCTGGCGCACGCGCCGCGGCCGGCGCATCGCGATGGTGTTCCAGGACCCGATGGCCGCGCTCAACCCGGTGCTGACCGTGGGCGAGCAGGTCGTCGAGACGATCCTCGCGCACCGGCCCGTCGGCGAGCGCGCCGCGCGCGAGGAAGCGCTGGCGCTGCTGGCGCGCGTGAAGCTGCCGCAGCCCGCGCAGTGCTTTGCCGCCTATCCGCACCAGCTCTCGGGCGGCATGCGCCAGCGCGTGCTGATCGCCATCGCCGTGGCCCACCGGCCCGAGGTGCTGATCGCCGACGAACCCACCACCGCGCTCGACGCCACGGTGCAGGCCGAGATCCTGGCGCTGCTGCAGGGCCTGCAGCGCGAGAGCGGCATGGCGCTGGTGATCATCACCCATGACCTGCAACTGGTGGCGCGCTGGGCCGACCGCGTGACCGTGATGTACGCGGGCCGCGCGGTCGAGGACCGGCGCGCCGACGCGCTGCTCGAGGGCTCGCGCCACCCCTACACGCGCGCGCTGATGGCGGCCCGGCCGCGCCGCCGGCCGGCCGAGGGCCCGCGCCTGCGGCTGGCCGAGATCCCGGGCCGCGTGCCGCCGCCGGGCCAGACCGGACCGGGCTGCGCCTTCGCGGGCCGCTGCGGCCTGGCGACCGCGCGCTGCGAAACGTCGAGCCCCGAAGCCCTGCGCCTGGCCGGCGGCACCGTGTGGTGCCATGCCGCGGCCGAGGGGCGGCTCGAGGCGCCGATGGCGGTGGCCGCATGACGGCGCCGCTGCTGTCGGCGCACGATCTGCACGTGCGCTTCGAGGGCCGCAACGGCCGCGTCGATGCGGTGCGTGGCGTGTCGCTGCAGGTGCAGGCGGGCGAGGTGCTGGCCGTGGTCGGCGAGTCCGGCTCGGGCAAGTCGACGCTGGCGCGCGCGCTGATGGGCATGGTGCCGGTGCGGGAGGGCACGCTGGCGCTGGCCGGGGAGGGCGTGCCGCTCGCGGCGGCCGCGCGCTCGCTGGCGCAGCGGCGCCGCATCGGCATGGTGTTCCAGGACAGCGCGGCCGCCTTCGACCCGCGCTTCTCCATCGAACGCATCCTGCGCGAGCCGATCGCGCTGCTGGGCCGCGGGGCCGCCTCGGCCCCACCCGCCGAGCTGCTCGATGCCGTGGGCCTGCCGGCCAGCCTGCTGGCGCGGCGCCCGCACGAATTGTCGGGCGGGCAGCGCCAGCGCGTGGGCATCGCGCGTGCGCTGGCGGGCGCGCCGCAGCTGCTGATCTGCGACGAGGCGGTGTCGGCGCTCGACGTCTCGGTGCAGGCGCAGATCCTCAACCTGCTGGCGGACCTGCAGCAGTCGCGCGGGCTCGCGCTGCTGTTCATCACCCACGACCTCTCGGTGGTGTCGTACCTCGCCGATCGCATCGCCGTGATGTACCGCGGCGAACTGCTCGAGACCGGCGTGGCGGCCCAGGTGCTGGACCGGCCTTCGCACGACTACACGCGACGCCTGCTCGCGGCGGCCCTATGATTTTGTGCGGCCGCCCTTCGCGGCCCGCGCGCCGTTCCTTCAAGCCGAGCCCATGACTTCCACGACTGCCACGACCCCTGCGACCACGCTGCTGGACCACATCATCGACACCGCGGGCGCGCTCTTCTACCGCGAAGGCACCAAGTCGGTCGGCGTCGACCGGATCATCCTCGAGGCCGGTGTCGCCAAGGCCACGATGTACCGCTACTTCTCCGGCAAGGACGCGCTGGTGGCGGCCTGCCTGCAGCGCCGCCACGACCGGGTGATGGAGGCGTTGCGCAAGGGGCTGGAGAAGGGCCCGGCCGACGGCGTGGCGCAGGCGCTGTCGGTGTTCGAGCTGCTGCACGTGAAGGGCGGCTCGCCCGACTTCCGTGGCTGTGCCTTCATGCTGGCGGTGGCGGAGAACGAGACCTCGGAAGAAGTCCGCGCCATCGCACGCGGCCACAAGGACGCGGTGCTGGCGATGTTCGAGGCCCTGCTGCCCGCCGCCTGGCCGCAGCGCGCGACGCTGGCCGCGCAGCTCAACCTGCTCTACGACGGCGCGATGGCGCAGATCCTGATCCAGCGCGACGCCGGCGCGGCCCTGCTGGCGCGCGACTGCGCGGCGGTGCTGCTGGCCGCGGCCGCGAACGGCGCCCGGGCGCGCTGAAACATCGACTTTCCAGAAGAATCCCCATGACCACCTCCTCTTCAACCCCCAACATCGCACCGCTGCGCGACTTCGTGGTCGCCTTCGGCCACCTGCTCGACACCGGCCCCGACGAGGCGCGCATCCTGCAGGAAGGCGGCGCGCTGCTGCGCACGCTGGTGTCGCGCGACGACTGGCTGCCCGAGGCCTTCGCGCAGCCGCATCCGGTGCACTACCAGCAACTGCTGCTGCATGCCGACTCGACCGAGCGCTTCTCGGTCGTGAGCTTCGTCTGGGGGCCGGGCCAGGCCACGCCGGTGCACGACCACACGGTCTGGGGCCTGATCGGCATGCTGCGCGGCGCCGAGCAAAGCCAGGGCTATGCCGAGCGCGAGGGCCGCTGGGTGGCGCAGGGCGAGCCGGTCCGGCTGGTGCCGGGCGATGTCGAGGCGGTGTCGCCGCGCATCGGCGACGTGCACCGCGTGCGCAACGTGTATGACGACCGGGTGTCGGTCAGCATCCATGTCTATGGCGCCAACATCGGCGGCGTGCGGCGCCACACCTACCCGGCCGAGGGCGGGCGCAAGCCCTTCGTCTCGGGCTACTCGAACACCGTGCTGCCGAACCTGTGGGACCGCTCGGCCGAAGTCCGCGCGAGCTGAGTCAGCGCTCCCAGGGCGCGAGCGGCACGAAGCGCGCCAGCAGGTGGTCGACCACCACGCGCTGCCGCGCCGCCAGCGCCCCCTGGTGCGGCCAGATCACGTGGATCGGCAGGGCCGAGGCGGCCGAGGCCTGCTGCGGCAGCACCTCTTCCAGCGTGCCGTCGGCCAGCTGCGCGGCCACCAGCCAGCGCGGCAGCCGGGCCAGGCCGAAGCCAGCGATGGCCGCATCGCGCAGCGCCATCGCATCGCGCAGCGTGAGCCGCACGCCCAGCGCGAAGGCCTGCAGTTCGCCCTGCGCATCCGCCAGTAGCCAGCGGCTGTCGCGGCCTTCGACCAGGCAGTCGTGCGCCGCCAGCTCGGCGGGGTCGGCCGGCCGGCCCCGCGCCGCGAGGTAGGCCGGGGCGGCGCAGATCACGGTGCGCTGCACGCCCAGCGGGCGCGCCACCAGGTTCGGGCTGTCGGGCAGCGCGCCGATGCGCACCGCCAGGTCGACCTGCCCGCCGGCCAGGTCGCCGAAGCGGTTGAGGAAGGCGATGTCCAGGTGCAGCGCCGGATGTTCGCGCGCCAGCTCGAGCAGCGCGGGCGCGATCCATTGCCGCCCGAACAGCACCGGCACTTCGATGCGCAGCGTGCCCGCCACCGCGCCCTGCTTCTGCCGCAGCTCGGACTCGCCCTGCGCCAGCGTCGCGAGCGCGCGCAGGCAGTGCCGGTGGAAGGCGCGGCCGTCCTCGGTGAGCGCGAGCCGGCGCGTGCTCCGGTGCAGCAGGCGCACGCCCAACTGCACCTCCAGCCGCGCGACCGCCTTGCTCACGGCCGAGCGCGACAGCGCCAGCCGCTCGCTGGCCAGCGTGAAGCTGCCGGCCTGGGCGGTCTCGACGAAGGCCCGGATGCCGGTGAGTTGGTCGATGGAGATCATGGAAAGAGGAGGGCGATTGGTGCCTCGGCGTCGCCAATGGCGTGCCGATTTTGCGCTCGACCCATGGCCGGGCGCGCGCGAGCATCCAGGCTCCCCATCAGCGCAAGGAGAGCGAATCCATGAAAGACAAGACGGTGGCCATCGTCGGCGGCAGCTCGGGCATCGGCCTGGGCGTGGCGAAACAGGTGGTGGCCGCGGGCGGCCGGGTGTTCATCGGCGGGCGCGACGCGCAGCGGCTCGAACGCGCGCTCGCGCAACTCGGGCCCGCCGCCGACGGTCACTCGGTCGACAGCGCCGACGACGCCTCGGTCGCCGCCTTCTTCGCCGCCGCGCCGGCCATCGACCACCTGTTTACGCCCGGCGCTTCCTATGCGCTGGGCCGCTTCATGGAGCTGGACGAGGCCACCGCCCGCAGCCCGATGGACCACAAGTTCTGGGGCCAGTACCGGGTGGTGCGGCATGCCTTGCCCAAGCTGGACGCGCAGGGCTCGGTGGTGCTGATGGCGGGCGCGCTGGGCGCGCGCGTCGGCCTCACCGGCGCGGCCTATGCCGCGTGCAACTGCGCGATCGAGGGGCTGGGCCGGGCGCTGGCGCGCGAGCTGGCGCCGCGGCGTTTCAACACCGTGTCGCCCGGCACCATCGACAGCGAACTCTGGCGCGAGCGGCCGGCGGCCTTGCGCGAGGCGGCTTTCGAGAGCTTCGCCCAGGGCGCCCCGCTGGGCCGGGTCGGCACGGTGGAGGAGGTGGTGGACGCGGTGCTGTTCCTCATGGGCAACCGCTTCATGACCGGCTCGACGCTGTATGTGGACGGCGGTTACGTGACCTGAGGTCACGGCGGTTCAAGGCTGCTTACCAGCGGCGCCTGAAGACTTTCTGAAGCAGGCGCCCGGCGCTTGGCGGATACTGCGCGGTGTTTCCGGACCCAGGCGACGCCGATCGCCCCTGCCTGCACCGCGGTGTGCCGACGGCCGTTTCCGGACTGAACGAAAATACCGCCTCGTATCTCTGGAGTCTTGCCGTGAAGTGGATCGTCCTCGCCATCTTTGTGCTCAGCGCACTCTATGTCCATTTCCGGGGGCAGGTCCGGCATCGCTTCCTGCGCCAGCTGTCCGACCACTCAAGCTTCCTGGCGCCGCTCAACGTGTTCATGTACATGTTCTCCAAGGTGCCGAGCACGCCCTACCTGTCGCCGGCGGAGTTTCCGGAGATGCGGGTGCTCGAGCAGAACTGGGAAGTGATCCGTGAAGAGGCGCTGGCGATGCGCAACGGCGGCAGCATCAAGGCCTCGAGCCAGTTCAACGACGTGGGCTTCAACTCCTTCTTCAAGAGCGGCTGGAAGCGCTTCTACCTCAAGTGGTACGACGAGGCGCATCCCTCGGCCGCGGTGCTGTGTCCGCGCACGACCGAGCTGCTCAAGGGCCTGGGCACGGTCAAGGCCGCGATGTTCGCCGAGCTGCCGCCCGGCAGCCGGCTGGTGCGCCACCGCGACCCCTTCGCCGGTTCGCTGCGCTACCACCTGGGCCTGTGGACGCCCGGCGTCGAGGGCTGCTACATCGACGTCGACGGCCAGCGCTACCACTGGCGCGACGGCGAGGCCGTGGTCTTCGACGAGACCTACATCCACTACGCCGAGAACACCACCGACCACGACCGCGTGATCCTGTTCTGCGACATCGAGCGGCCGATGAAGTACCGCTGGGCCATGGCGGTGAACCGCTGGTTCGCGAAGAATGTGCTGGCCGCCGCCAGCTCGCCCAACGACGCGGGCGACAAGACCGGCGGCATCAACCGCGCCTTCAAGTACATCTACCAGGTGCGGGTGATCGGCAAGCGCCTCAAGGCCTGGGACCGCCGCGCCTACTACCTGGTGAAGTGGGCGATCTTCGGCGGTTTGGCGCTCTGGATCTTCTACTGAGATCGATGGCCAGCTACCGCTTCGATGTGTTCGGCCGCCGCCTGGCCATCGAACGCGTGGGCGAGCGCTGGCACTGCTACCTCGTGGGCAACGAGGGCAAGCGGCGCCGCCTCGAACTCGCGGTGCCGTCCGAAGTCACGCGCGAGGAACTCGCGCAGTACCTCTACGACGTCTACCACGAGGATGCGACGCCCACCAACGGCGACGTGGTGGAAATCCTGCCCGACCGGGCCTGAGCTACAACCCCAGCCGCGTCAGCGACCAGGCCACGCCGCCCAGTTGCACCACGTTGAGCATCATCCCGGCGATGTGCAGCCGCCGGAAGCGCAGGGCCGAGGCCTGCACCTGCGGGATCGTCTCGCGCAGCCGGTCCATGCGCGGGATGATGATCCAGCGGCGCAGCGCGAAGGCCAGCGCGGCGATCGCGGCCATGCCCAGCGCGAAGAAGAGCCGGCCGGTCCAGCCGTAGCACAGCGCCGCGGCGCCGGCAGTCAGCATCACCGCCAGGTAATAGACGTTGAACAGTCCGCGGATGAAGCGCGAATCCAGCGGCGTGTCGTGCGCAAGGATCAGCAGGGGCAGCGAGCCCATCATGAAGAAGCCCATCCAGACCAGCAGGACGACGGTGGCGATGAGCGAACTGACGATGGGCAGCATGGGAACCCCTCCGCAGCGCCGGAGCATACGCCTGCGGATCGGTTCTTGTCTCGCCTAGGTCGGATGCAGCTGGACGGCCACGATGCAGCCGGCCGCGCCGAGGCGTACGACCTGCATCGCTTCCTGCGGACAGGCCTGCAGCAAGCCCTGTTCGGCATCGAGCGTCCGCATGCCCGAGCGCGTGGCGACCTGAAAACGCCCCTGCAGCACCAGCAGGCACAACGGCGCGGCATCCGACGGCATCACGAAGAAGCCTTCGCGATGCACGCTCACCTCGGCGCGCGCGTTCGCACGCCGCGCCATCACGTTGAAGAAGCGCGCCGGGCCTTGCGCCAGCCGGGCGCCGAAGGCCGTTTCACCCGCGAAGGCATGCAACTCGCCCACGGTCGTCCATGACAGGACCTGGGTGTCGGCGCTCAGCGTGACCGCGCCGTCGACCAGCACCGCGCTGCGGTCGACGCCGGCGAAGCTGGAGAAGGCGCCATCGCCGGCGATGGTGGCGACGCTGAGCCGCCAGTCCCAGCCATCGGGGCCCGCCGCGGCCGCGCTGTCGCCGAAGCGGCCCTGGCCGATCTCGCGCGTCTCGCCGCCGCCGTTGCGCCAGGGCGTGACCGGCAGGCGGTCGAGCGCGAAGCGGCCCATGGCTCAGGACACCGCGCCCAGGCCGTACTTGCCGGTGAGCAGGCCGCCGGTGCGGAAGCGCTCGAGCGCATAGGGCTCGATGTCGACCTCGGTCTTCAGGCCCAGGGCCGATTGCGCGAGCACCAGGCCCACGGCCGGCGACAGCTTGAAGCCGTGGCCCGAGAAGCCGTAGCCGACCACCAGGCCCGGCAGCTCCGGCAGCCGTCCCAGCACCGGGTTCCAGTCGGGCGTGACGTCGTACACGCCGGTCCACGACGAGGCGACGCCGGCCGTCTCGAAGCTGGGGAAGCGCTCGGCCACCTGTTCGCCGACCTCGACCATGTAGTCCATGCTGATGTCGCCCTGCTCGTTGTCGGGCGCCGCCAGCGTCTCGCCGACGATGCCTTCGCTGACCAGCATCTGGTTGCCGCCGTAGCTGCGGCAGTACAGCATGCCCGGCGAGCCGAGGTCCTTGTAGACCGGCATCTTGAAGGTGTAGGCCTCGGGGCCTTCGAGGGCCAGCACGGCATGGCGCTCGGCCTTCACTGGACTCTTGATGCCGGTCCAGCGCTCGATGTCGGTGGACCAGATGTTCTGCACGCTGACCACGGTCGGCGCGTCGAAGCGGCCTTCCGAGGTCTGGACGCCGGCCACGCGGCCGTTCTCGACGATCAGCTGGTGGACCTCCACGCCTTCCTTGATCTTCACGCCCAGCCGGCGCGCCGTGCGGGCGAAGCTGGTCGCCACCAGGTAGGCATCGGCGAAGCCGGCCTCGGGCTCGAAGCCGATCAGGGCAGCATCGTCGAAGCGGGCGATCGGCAGCAGGCTCGCGGCCTGCTGCGCGTCCAGCAGGTCGACCTGGATGCCCTGGGCGCGTTGGGCTTCCAGCGCGGCGCGCAGGGGCGAGAGCTTGGCGCCTTCGGGCGCGGCGATCAGGTAGCCCGACTTCACCAGGCCGGCCGAGGCTTCCTCGTCCTGCAGGTAGTTGGAGAAATCGTTGAAGATGCGCCACGAGGCCTGGGCCAGCCGCACGTTCTCGATCACCGAGTAGTGCGTGCGCAGGATGCCGCTGGATTGCGAGGTCGTTCCGGCGCCGATCTGCGTGCGGTCCAGCACCAGCACGTTGGTGCAGCCGAGGCGGGCGAGGTGATAGGCGACCGAGGTGCCGATCACACCCGCGCCGATCACGATCGCGTCATAGCTTTTCATTCCACAGTCCTGACTAGGTAAAAACGGATGGGCACAAGCCTAAGAGCCGCCCCTTCGTTGCCGCTGGACATTCCGGAAACTGATTTTCAGCATCAGCGCCGCTTGAGCTATGGCAGCAGCCCCGCGCGCGGGCCAGCATGGGCCACCGCCGATCGCATCACTTTCCTCCCCATGACCTCGACCGTTTTCAACCTCGTGCAGGGCGACGTGCCGCTGCTGATCTCCATCCCGCACCTGGGCACCGCGCTGCCCGACGAGCTCCGCGGCGGCCTCACGCCTGAGGCGCTCAGCGTGCGCGACACCGACTGGCACCTGGACACGCTCTACGGCTTCGCCCGCGCCATGGGCGCCTCGGTGCTGGGCGCGAAGGTCTCGCGCTACGTCATCGACCTCAACCGGCCGCCGGGCGGCGAGAGCCTCTACCCGGGCCAGACGACCACCGGCCTGTGCCCCACCGAAAGCTTTCGCGGCGAGCCGCTCTATCGCGCCGGCCATGCGCCCGACGACGCCGAGGTGCAGCGGCGCCGGGCCACCTATTGGCAGCCGTACCACGATGCGTTGCGGCAGGAGCTGGACCGGCTGCGCGCGCTGCACGGCCAGGTACTGCTGTGGGAGGCGCATTCGATCGCCAGCGTGCTGCCGCGGCTGTTCGAGGGCAAGCTGCCCGACCTGAACCTGGGCACCAACGACGGCGCGGCCTGCGCCGCCGACATCCTGGCGGCGGCGGTCCAGCCGGTGGTCGACAGCGCCGGTGCGTTCACGCACGTGGCCAACGGCCGCTTCAAGGGCGGCTACATCACGCGCGCCTACGGGCCGCCGGCGGCGGGTGTGCATGCGATCCAGCTGGAGATGTGCCAGTCGGTCTACATGAACGAGGAAGCGCCCTTTGCCTACCGCGCGGACCTCGCGGCGAAGGTCCAGCCGCTGTTGGAAAGAATGCTGGGCGCGGCCATGCTGCAGCTCGTCACGCGCGACGCATAGGGTGCGAGAACCGCCGGGGGGCTGTGCTGTAATCGAGCGCATGAATCCCAACAGCAAGAAGGGTCTGCCCGATCTGGACCTGCTGGTGAGCTGGATCGCGGTCATCGAATCGGGCAGCGTGTCCGATGCCGCCACGCTGCTCAACATCTCGCAGGCGGCGGTCTCGCAGCGCATCAAGCAGCTCGAGACCTTCTTCGACACCGCGCTGCTGGACCGCACCACACGGCCCGCCCAGGCCACCGCCGCCGGGCAACGCCTGTTCGAACACGCCAAGGAACTGCTGACGCAGGCCGACCAGCTGGTCGAGAGCGTCCGCGGCCTGAGCCGCGCCAAGCGCATGACCGTGCGCATCGGCTGCGTCGATTCCTTCGCGGCCACGGTCGGGCCGCTGCTGATCAAGGGGTTGGCCGGTTCCTCGCACCAGATCCGGCTTTGGTCCGGCATCACGCCCACGCTCGACGCCTCCATCGAAGGCCGGCAGCTGGATCTGGCCGTGACCACCAGCCTGCACGGCGCGGCCGGCATCGCGCGCGCGCCGCTGTTCTCGGAGAAGTTCTATGCGGTGCTGCCCGCCAAGTTCGACCTCGGCCCGCTGGGCTCGCTGACCGAGATCGAGCGGCAGCTGAAGTTCATCCGCTACAGCGCGCGCTCGGTGATCGGCCAGCAGGTCGACGACTACCTGCAGCGCTGCGGCGACGTGCTCGAGCGCACCTACGAATTCGACACCACCGACCCGCTGATCAGCCTGGTCGCCAACGACATGGGCTTCGCGTTGACCACGCCGCTGTGCCTCTGGCAGTCGCGGCAGTTCCTGCCCGACGTGCGGGTGGTGCCGATGTCGGCCTTCACGCGCCACGGCCGGCCCTACGTCGACGTCAGCCGCACCTTCTACCTGGCCTACCGCCAGGGCGAGATGGGCACCTTGCCCGCCGAGGTGCGCGACCTGATCCGCATCGCGGTGCGGCGCCAGCTGTCGCAGGACATCGCGCTCGCGCTGGGGCTGGGCGAAGAGGCGCTGGTGGCGTCCGAGGGCGGCGACTGAGGCGCCGGCCTTAAGCATTGCATCGGCAGGTCTTATCTTCGGCCCGCGGGCCCGCGCCTTGGCAACACTGCAGGCGGCCGCATCGCGATGCGGCTCGAACCAAGCATGTGGTCTTGGTCGCAAATCCGGAGCTGGTGAAGATATGAAAGTACTGGTGCCCGTCAAACGGGTCGTCGACTACAACGTCAAGGTCCGTGTGAAGAGCGACGGCACGGGCGTCGACATCGCCAACGTCAAGATGAGCATGAACCCCTTCGACGAGATCGCCGTCGAAGAGGCTGTGCGCCTGAAGGAGAAGGGCGTGGTGACCGAGGTCATCGCCGTCTCCTGCGGCGACGCGAAGTGCCAGGAAACCCTGCGCACCGCGATGGCCATCGGCGCCGACCGCGGCATCCTGGTCGAGACCACCGAAGAGCTGCAGCCCCTGGCTGTCGCCAAGCTGCTCAAGGCGCTGGTCGACAAGGAACAGCCCCAGCTGATCATCCTGGGCAAGCAGGCCATCGACGACGACGCCAACCAGACCGGCCAGATGCTGGCCGCGCTGGCCGACCTGCCCCAAGCCACCTTCGCCTCGAAGGTCGAAGTGGCCGGTGACAAGGCCACCGTCTCGCGCGAAGTCGACGGCGGCATGGAGACGCTGACGCTGACGCTGCCGGCCGTGATCACGACCGACCTGCGCCTGAGCGAGCCGCGCTACGTGACCTTGCCCAACATCATGAAGGCGAAGAAGAAGCAGCTCGACACCTTCAAGCCCGAGGACCTGGGCGTGGACGTCAAGCCGCGCCTGAAGACCCTCAAGGTCAGTGAGCCGCCCAAGCGCGGTGCCGGCATCAAGGTGCCCGACGTTGCAACCCTGGTGGACAAACTGAAGAACGAAGCGAAGGTGATCTGAACATGAGCGCACTTGTCATTGCTGAACACGACCACGCCACGGTCAAGCCCGCCACCCTCAACACCGTGACCGCAGCCATCGCCTGCGGCGGTGAAGTCCATGTGCTGGTCGCTGGCGCCAATGCCGCCGAAGCCGGCAAGGCCGCCGCGCAGATCGCCGGCGTCACCAAGGTCATCGTGGCCGACAGCCCGAGCCTGGCCGAGAACTTGGCTGAAAACGTGGCCGCGCAGGTGCTGGCGATCGCCGGCAACTACAGCCACATCCTGTTCCCCTCGACCGCCAACGGCAAGAACGTCGCACCGCGCGTGGCCGCCAAGCTGGACGTGGCACAGATCAGCGACATCACGGCCGTGGTGAGCGCCGACACCTTCGAGCGTCCGATCTACGCCGGCAACGCGATCGCCACCGTGCAGAGCGGCGATGCGACCAAGGTCATCACGGTGCGCACCACCGGCTTCGATGCGGCAGCCGCAACGGGTGGTTCGGCTTCGGTCGAAACCGCCGAAGGCGTGGCCGACAGCGGCAAGAGCGCCTTCGTGGGCCGCGAGGTCACGAAGAGCGAGCGCCCCGAACTGACGGCCGCCAAGATCATCGTCTCGGGTGGCCGCGCGCTGGGCAGCGCCGAGAAGTTCCAAGAGGTGATGGCACCCGCTGGCGGACAAGCTCAACGCGGGCCTGGGTGCATCGCGTGCGGCCGTCGACGCGGGCTACGCCCCGAACGACTGGCAAGTGGGCCAGACCGGCAAGATCGTGGCGCCGCAGCTGTACATCGCGGCCGGCATCTCGGGCGCGATCCAGCATCTGGCGGGCATGAAGGACTCCAAGGTGATCGTGGCGATCAACAAGGACGAAGAGGCACCGATCTTCTCGGTGGCCGACTACGGCCTGGTGGCGGACCTGTTCATGGCATTGCCGGAGATGACCGCAGCGCTTTGATTCAACCTCTTGCAAAAGGAAGCGCCGTGGCGTTGACGCGGGTCTGGCGCAGGGCCACCATGGGCTGAGCGCGCACCGCAGCGCTGCAATGGCCGGCCATCGCCGGCCCAAGGAGACGCCATGGCCGAAAGCGACAAGGTGTTCGCGGGTTCGATCCCGCAGCTCTACGACACGCTGATGGTGCCGCTGATCTTCGAGGCCTATGCGGCCGACATGGCGGTACTGGCCGCGGCCGGCCTGCCCGGGGCGGTGCTGGAAACGGCTGCTGGCAGCGGCGTCGTCACGCGGGCGCTGGCACCCCGGCTCGGCACCGGCGCGCGCTACGTGGTGACCGACCTCAGCCAGGCCATGCTCGACCATGCGGCCACCCGGCAGCCGCCGGATGGCCGCATCGAATGGCGGCAGGCGGATGCGCTGGCCTTGCCCTTCGACGACGCGTCCTTCGACGTGGTGGTGTGCCAGTTCGGCGCGATGTTCTTCCCCGACCGGGTCGCCGGCTACGCCGAGGCGCGCCGCGTGCTCAGCCCGGACGGGCGCTTCGTCTTCGATGTCTGGGACCGGATCGAGGAGAACGCTTTTGCCGACGAGGTCACCCGGGCCCTCGCCGAAGTCTTTCCGCACGATCCGCCGAGATTCCTTGCCCGCACGCCGCACGGTTACCACGACACCGCGCTGATCCGCGCGGAGCTGGGCCGCGCCGGCTTCACCGACATCGGGATCGAGACGCGCGCGAAGACGAGCCATGCGCCGTCGGCGCGCGAGGTCGCCACCGCCTATTGCCAGGGAACGCCGCTGCGCAACGAGATCGAGGCGCGCGACGCCAGCCTGCTGGCGCTCGCCACCGACCGTGCGGCCCAGGCCATCGCCAGCCGGCATGGCGAGGGGCCGGTGAGCGGCGGGATCCAGGCGCATGTGGTGGTGGCGGCGGGATGAGCTGAACGACCGCCACGACGCGCACAGATCAACGATGCCCTGCGTGCGCCATTAACCCCACGCCCACCACGGCGTCCCCCTCCCCATTCCTCGCGGTCGAAGGGCACGACCGGCGCTTCGCGCTGGACGTCAGGGAAATCCCTGCCATTTCCAGAAACTTTCATGGATGAGAATGAAGTTTCATAAATAGAAATGGAGACAAGATGACATCGACTGCTGCTCTTCGCTCGCGGCGTGACGTGCTGGCCACCGGGGCCGGCCTGCTCGGCGCGGCCCTGATGCCCCCGAATGCGTCCGCCCAGGGACCGGGAAGCTGGCCGGACAAGGCCGTGACCGTGGTGGTGGGCGCGCCGCCCGGAGGCCAGACCGACTTCGCCATGCGGGTGCAGACCGCGGGCCTGCAGGCGGCGTTGGGGCAGCCCTTCGTCATCGACAACCGGCCGGGTGCCGGCGGCAACATCAGCGTGGAGTACGTGCTGAAGGGGCCGACCGACGGCTACCGCCTGCTGGTGGGCAACGGCGGGAACATGACGCTCAACCCGCACACCTACCGCAACACGCCGATGGTCGATCCACGGCTGCTGCTGCCCATCGGCCTGCTGCTGCAGTCGGGCCTGGTGCTGGCCGTGCATCCCAGCGTGCCCGCGAAGGACTTCAACGAGCTGGTGGCCTGGGTCAAGGCGCAGGAGCAGGCGAAGGGCGGCGTCGACTATGCGTCGTCCGGGCCGGGCAGCCTGACGCAGGCGGCGATGGAGCTGCTGCGCGACCGCATGGGCAAGCCGAAGATGAACCACATCGCCTACAAGGGCAGCGCGCCCGCGATGCAGGACTTGCTGGCGGGCCGTGTCACCCTCATGTTCGACGCGGTGTCGGTGATCGCGCCCTTCCTCAAGACGGGGCAGCTGCGCGCGCTCATGGTGACGAGCCAGCAACGCGTGCCGGCCTTCCCCGACATTCCGACCGCGGCCGAGATCGGCGTCAGGAACTTCGTGGTGACCTCCTTCATCGGGCTCTACGGTCCGCCGGGCCTGTCGCCGGAGATCGTCAAAAAGGCGAATGCCGCCCTCAACAAGACCATGGCCGACCCGGCCACCACGAAGATGCTGATCGACCGCGGCGACGAGCCGGGCGGAGGGCCGCCGGAGCGCCTGAAGGCGATGACCCACGACTACTACACGACCTGGGGCGAGGTCGTGAAGGCGAACGACATCCGCGCGGACTGAGGCCGCATCCCGAGGACGACCACCGTGCAACTCTTCACACGATCCAACGAATGACCAAGACCACCGAAGGCAAGACCGACAAACAACCGCAGTACTCGGCGCCTGCCGTCGACAAGGCACTGGACGTGATCGAGCTGCTGGCGGCGCAGGTCAACGGCCTGCCGCTGGCGGAGATCGCGACCCAGCTCAACCGCACGATCAGCGAGATCTATCGCGTGGCGCTCGCGCTCTCGTCGCGCGGCGTCATCTCCCAGGACGCGTCCTCCGAACGCTATTTCCTCACCGGCAAGCTGTTCGAGCTGACCCATCGCCATCCGCCCACCGAGCGGCTCATCGGGCTGGCCACCCCCCTGATGCAGGCCCTTGCCGAACAGATGGAGCAATCGTGCCACCTGGCCGTGCTCGACCGCGACGCGGTGCTGATCGTCGCCAGCGTGGCCAGCCCCCTGCCCATGAACTACAGCGTGCGCGTCGGCGCGCGGTTCCCGGCGCTGGAGACCAGTTCGGGCGTCGTGCTGGTGGCCTACCAGCAGGCCGAGCAATGGCCGCAGTGGATCGCTGCCGCGCCCGGCATCGCCCCGCGGCAGTTGCAGGAGCGGCTGCTGTCCGCTTCGACCCAGGCCAGCGAGGAACTGCTGAGCCCGATCGTGCAAGGCGTGACCAACCTGAGCTTCGCGATCCGCGACCACCGGGGGGCGGCCGTGGCCGCGCTGACGGTTCCGTTCCTCAGCCAGGTCGGGCTGCGCGTGGATCTGGCGTCGGCACGGGCGATGGCGCAGCAGACCGCCCACCGGCTCGCCGGCCTGCTCGGCTTCACGCAGGCGGGCGCCGGGGCCGCGCCATGACGGTGACGCACCGGCTGCGCGGGCTCACCTGGGACCATCCGCGGGGTTACGACCCCCTGGTCGCATGCGCCGCGCGCTACGCGCAGGACCACCCGCATGTGTCGATCGAGTGGCACAAGCGCTCGCTCCACGATTTCGGTGCCTTCCCGATCGAGGAACTGGCGCGCTCCTTCGACCTGCTGGTGATCGATCATCCCTTCATGGGCCAGGCGGCGCGCACGCGCTGCTTCCTCGACCTGCGCGAATGGATCGCCGCCGACGTGCTCGACGCGCTGGTGGCGCAGGGCGTGGGACCCTCGGGGCCTTCATACGCCTGGGACAAGGCCCTGTACGCGCTGCCGACCGATGCGGCCGCGCATGTCGCCAGCTACCGCCCCGAGCTGATGGCGGCGCTGGATGCGCCCGCGCCGCGCGACTGGCAGGACGTCGTGCGCCTGGCCGCCCGGGCGAGGGCCAACGGCCAGACCCTGGCCTGGGCCGGCACGCCGACCGATGCCGCCTGCACGCTCCTCACGCTGGCGGCCAACCTGGGCCATGCCGGGTCGATGGCGGATGGCGAATTCCTCCCCGGCCCCGGCCTGGCGCAGGTCATGGGCCATCTGCACTGGCTGGCGGAGAACGCCCAGGCCAGCTGCCTGGACGACAACCCGATCCGCATGTACGAGCAGATGGTCGCGTCCGACCGGATGGTGTACTGCCCCGCGGCCTTCGGCTACTCGAACTACGCGCGCGCCGGTCGCACGCCCTGGCTTCAGTTCGCGCCCCTGGCCGGCCCCGGCAAGGTGCCCTCGCGCGGGGCCTTGCTCGGCGGCGCCGGCATGGCGATCTCGCGCCACAGCGACCAAGCCGGCGAGGCGGCCCGCTTCGTGGCCTGGCTGCACGGCGCCGAGGTGCAGGGTGGCCTGTACCTGGAAGCGGGCGGGCAGCCGGGCAGCGCCGGGGCCTGGCGAAGCGACCACGCCAACGCCCAGGCCCACGACTTCTTCGCGCGCACCTTGCCCTCGCTCGACGGCGCGTTCGTCAGGCCGCGCTTCGCCGGCTTCGTGCCCTTCATCGAAGCGGCCGGCGTGGAGATCAACCGCTGCCTGCGCGGCCAATGTTCCCTGGGCGAGCTGCGCAGGGCCCTGGACACGCTCTACGGCGATGCCTGGTCCTCGCGCGAGCAAGGACGCACCCCCCTTCTTCAAGCGAGCAATGCATGACGCAGCCTCTTGTGACATCCAGTGTGAGCGACCATGTCGCCACGATCCTCTTCAACCGACCCGCGCAGCTCAATGCCATGAACTCGCGGATGATCGACGCGCTGTGCGACGCGCTGGCCGAAGCGAGCGCGAATCCGCAGGTCAAGGTCGTGATCCTGGGCGGGCATGGGACCTCCTTCATGGCCGGCGCGGACATCAAGGAATACGCGCAGTTGAATCCGCAAAGCTTCGCGGACTTCCAGGAACGTGGCGCACGCGTCTACGAACTGATCGAACAAGCCGACAAGGTCGTCGTCGCGGCCGTCAACGGCTATGCCCTGGGCGGCGGCTTCGAGATCGCGCTGGCGGCCGACCTGGTCGTCGCCCAGCGCGACGCCAAGCTCGGCCTGCCCGAGAGCCGGCTGGGGCTGGTCCCCGGCGGCGGCGGCACGCAGCGCCTGCTGAGGAAGCTGCCCTACAACCGCGCGGTGGAACTGCTCATGACCGGTGCGGCCCGGCCCGCGCCGCTGTGGCATGAATGGGGCGTGGTGAACGTGCTCGCCGAGGGCGACGCGCTGGCGGCCGCGCGCCAGTGGTGCGAGCGCTTCGCCGAGGCGTCGCTGCCGGCCCTCGTCGCGCTCAAGCGGCTCGCACGCGACGCGCGCGACCTGCCCTTCGACGCCGGACTGGCACGGGAGCGCCAGGCGCTGAACGCCTTGCACGAAACCCCTTATGCGCTGGCGCGCATCGACGAATTCGCGCGCAAGAGCGCCTGAAGAACAATGAAATCCAACGGAGACACCATGAGCCAAGCACTCGACGACATCACCATCCTCGATTTCAGTCACCTGCTGCAGGGCCCTTTCGCCACCATGCTGCTGGCCGACATGGGCGCCCACGTGATCAAGGTCGAGCGGCCCGGCGCCGGCGAGATGTTCAGGCAGCTGACCTTCAACAACCGCTGGCTCGGCGGCTCGGAGAGCCCGAACTTCGTCGCCTGGAACCGGAACAAGAAGTCGATCGCGATCGACCTCAAGTCGCCCGAAGCCCGAGCGCTGATCCACGAGATCATTCCCCAGGTCGATGTGGTGGTGCAGAACTTCCGGCCCGGGGTGCTCGATCGCCTGGGTTACGGGTACGAGGCGCTGAGCGCCCTCCATCCGGGCCTGATCTACTGCTCGGGCTCCGGCTACGGCGAGTCGGGGCCCTACGTCGATCGGCCGGGGCAGGACCTGCTGATCCAGGGCCTCACGGGCCTGGCGGCCGCGACCGGGCGCGGCGACGGCCCGCCGGTGCCGGTGGGCGCGGGCTTCGCCGACCAGGTCGGCGCCATGAACATGGTCTACGGGATCCTGACGGCGCTGCATTGGCGCGGCCGCACGGGCATGGGTCAGGAGGTGAAAGTCAACCTGCTGGCCGGATTGCTCGCGCACCAGGCGCAGGAGCTGATGAGCGTGCTGAACTTCAACGAGAACTTCGAGCGCCCCCGCTCAGGCATCGGCCATCCGGGCATGGACGCGCCCTTCGGCATCTACGAGACCGCCAGCGGCTATCTCACCATCGCCATGAGCCCGTTCGCGACGCTGCTGAAGGTGCTCGAGGCGCCCGAGCTGGCGGCCTTCGACGACCCGAAGCGGCTGTTCGAGGAGCGCGATGTGGTGCACCGGCTGCTGTCCGAGCACACGCGTCGCTGGCAGCGCGCGGACCTGTTGGAGGCCTTGCTCAAGGCCGGCATCTGGTGCGGCGAGATCAAGACGCACCTGGAGGTCGAGCAGGATCCCCAGGTGCAGCACATGAAGATGATCACGAGCTACGAGCACCCGGCCATCGGACGGGTCAAGGCGGTGGCGCCGGCGGTCGAACTGAGCAAGACGCCGGCCTCCATCCGCACGCCCTCGCCGAGCGTGGGGCAGCACACGGCCGAGGTGCTCAGGAGCCTGGGCATCGCGGAGGGCGTGATCGCGTCGCTGATCGCCAGCAAGGTCATCGAGCAGGAGGCGCCGGCGCATCGCACCGCCGAGGCGGGCTGAGCGGCTTCGGCCGCCGCGGGCTGCAGCTTCGCCTGCGCCCGCGCGGCCGGCGCGCCTTCCGCGTTCGAGCGCCGAGGCCATCGGGGTCCGCAGAAAAAAAAGGCGCCTGGACCTTGCGGTCCGGCGCCTCGTTCCCTGGCGGAACGCCGCTCAGCCGCGCGTGACCGCCAGCGTGCGGCCCACTTCTTCCTGCACCGTCTCCCAGATCGAGCGCTTGAGCGAGATGAAGTCCTCCGACAGCTGGATCTCCGCGGTGCGCGGATGCGGCAGTTCGTTGCGCAGGTCCTGCACCACGCGACCGGGCCGCGAGCCCATGATGACCATGCGGGTCGACAGCATCAATGCCTCGTCGATCGAGTGGGTGATGAAGACAATGGTCTTGCCGCTCTGCTCGTAGATCGACAGCAGCTGGTCCTGCAGCACCTGGCGCGTCATCGCGTCGAGCGCGGCGAAGGGCTCGTCGAACAGCATCACATCGGGGTCGTTGGCCAGCACGCGCGCGATCGACACGCGCTGCTTCATTCCGCCCGACAGCGCCTGCGGGTACTTGTCCTCGCTGCCCTTGAGGCCGACCATCTCGATGAAGCGGCGCGCGATCTCGGCCCGTTCGCCCTTGGGCATCTTCTTCATCTTCAGGCCGAATTCGACGTTCTGCTGCACCGTCTGCCAGGGGAACAGCGCGTACTGCTGGAACACCATGCCGCAGGCCGAGGTCACGTCGTCGATCAGCTTGCCGTTGACCGACACGCTGCCCTGCGTCGGCTTCTCGAAGCCGGCCATGAGGTTGAGCAGCGTCGACTTGCCGCAGCCCGAGGCGCCCAGCAGCACCAGGAACTCGCCCTTCTTCACCTCGAGGTCGAGGTTGGACAGCACGTGGTTGTCGCCGAAGCTCTTGGAAACGCCGCGAATTGAAATCATGCTCGTTGTCATCTTTGCCAAGCCAGAAGCCAGCGCTCGAGGGCGCGCACCACCAGGTCGGTGGCCAGGACGGTGAAGCTGATGAGCACCATGCCCAGCACCACCGTGTCGGTCTGGAAGAACTCCTTGCCGTTCATGATCATGAAGCCCAGGCCTTCCTTGGCGGCGACCAGTTCGGCCGAGATCACGCAGGTCCACGACAGGCCCAGGATGATCTTCATGCCCGAGATGATCTGCGGCAGGCAGCCCGGCAGCAGCACCTCGCGCATCACCTGCCAGCGCTGCGCGCCCAGGTTGCGCGCGGCGCGGATCAGCAGCGGGTCGATGCTGCGCGTGGCTTCCATCACGTAGAGCAGCGCCGGCACGAAGGAGCCCATGAAGACGATGCTGTACTTCTGCGTCTCGTTGATGCCGAACCACAGCAGTGACAGCGGGATCCAGCTCATCGAGGGCAGGGGCCGCAGGAAGGAGATCACAGGGTCGAAGATGGCGCGCGCGATGCGCGAGGTGCCCAGCCAGATGCCCAGCGGGATCGCGACCGCGGCGGCGGCGAGGAAGCCCACCATCACGCGTCGCGTCGAGGCCAGCACGTGGCCCAGCAGCGTGCCCTGGCCGAACATGGTCGAGGCCCGCGCCCAGACCTGCGAGGGCGGCGGCAGGAAGATCGGGTCGACCGCGCCGGAGCGGCAGATCAGTTCCCATGCGGCGAGGAAGCCCAGCAGCGACAGCACGCTGAGCCAGGCCAGCGAGCCCGCGCTGCGGCGGGGTTTCACGACTTCAGCCATCTCAGAGGTAGCCTGCGTCCAGCCAATTGCGGACCACGGGCGCCTTGTCGATCTGCTTGAGCGACACCAGCATCTCGGCCAGCTTCTGCATGCCGGTGACGAAGCTGCCCGGCGCGACCAGCAGGCTGCGCTGCTGCTCGGCGCTGTACCAGCCGGTCTGCTTGATGGTGTTGACCTGCTCCTCCAGCGTCAGGCCGGTGATCTCGACCAGCACCTTGGCCGCTTCTTCAGGCGCGTTGGTCAGCATCGCGTTGGCCTCGAAGATGCCCTGCAGGAAGGTCTTGATCGCGGCCGGATCTTCCTTGGCCAGCTTGGTGGTGGCCAGCAGCACGTCCGGGCCGGGCGTGATGCTGTATTCCTTGTAGAGCGAGAAGGAGGTGTCGTCGGCCAGCACGCGCGTGTTGGGCAGCGCCTTGATGCGGTCGAAGGACGGCGTCCAGGCCGCGGCCGCATCGATCTGGTTGCCCTGGTAGGCCGACAGCAGGTTGGGTGCAGGCAGGTTGATCAGCGAGACGTCGCTGTCGGGGTTCAGGCCGGCCTGCTTGAGCAGGTCCAGCACCAGCACATGCGTGCTCGAGGCGAAGGTCACGCCGATCTTCTTGCCCTTGAGCTGCGCGATGTTCGTCACGTTGGCGCGCACCAGCAGGCCCTCGGCGCGGCCGAAGTTGTTCGGCGTCGCGATGACCTTGAACTGGCTCGCGCCGGCCGCCATGAGCGCCAGCGACGAGACCACGCCCGTGCCGGCCAGGTCGATGCTGCCCGCCATCACTGCGCCCATGCGGTCGGACGAGGTGGGGAAGCTCTGCCATTTGATCTCCAGGCCCTTCTTGCTGAAGATGCCGGTCTTGATCGCGATGTAGGCCGAGTAGTGGCCCAGCCAGGCGGAGCCGCCGTAGGTGTAGGGTCGGTTGGCGGCCCGGCCGATCAAGGGAAATCCGCCAATGGCCGGCACGATGGCTGCGGCGGTACTGCGAAGGAGGGCGCGTCGGTTCATTGGCATGGAAGTGCAACACCTTAGAGGGAAGGGTTAAATTCCATGATCTTATGAGCCGCATTTTCGGGGCCGACAGCATAAGCAAAGTTAATGCTGTCCTTCAGGCTCAGACCCGCGTGCGGTGCGGGAAAGGCCTCGGCGCCTGGGAACGATGCGCGATCGCTCCGATGTGCCCCATGCGGGTGCGGCCATGCACGCATCCGGGCGTGCTGAACGCCAGCCCGCCAGTCTGCGGGTTGGCACATGCACGATCAATGCCTGAAAACCCTCGGCGGCCTTCCAGGCGTTGCGTCGTCAGAGGGTCAGCGCCTCACCACTTCGGATGCACCGGCCGGAACACCGGCCGCCACAGGTAGCGTCGCGCGATCTCGCCATAGCCGCGGTAGTAGAAGTTGCCGTTGGCTTCCAGCACCTCGGCGCGGTGGCGGCGGAAGTGCACCGGGATCTCGTACCAGGGCATGGTCGGCGCGCGGTGGTGGACATGGTGCAGGTTGTTGTAGAGGTAGAGCAGGCCCATCACCGCGTTCGATTCGACGATGGCCACGCGCGCATGCGGCGCCTCGCTCCAGCGATGTTCGGTGAAGGTGCGCAAGGCGCCCAGCATCATGCCCGGGTAGACGAAGTACAGCACGTACTCGCCGAAGCCCATGCCGCAGACGCCGATCACGAAGTAGAGCACCGGTGCCACGCTCAACGCGTGCACGGCCCAGATCCGCAGGTGCGAGAAGTCGCCCGCCAGCAGCTTGCCGCCCTCGTTGCGCACCAGCTTGTAGAGCCGCAGCACCGGGCCCAGCAGCACGCGGAAGGCCAGCGTCTGGTTGACGCTGTAGACGCGTTGCCAGAACGGGCTGTAGGCGGCCCAGGCGGGCGCCGAGTGGTAGGCGCTCTCGGTGTCCTTCTGCGGATGCGTGAGGTGGAAATTCACGTGATGCGTGCTGTGGCTGCGGTGGTAGAGCGGGTAGGGCAGCCAGAGGTTGACCGGCGGCCACACCAGCGCGGTGCGCACCCAGCGCGGCAGGCCGCGCATCGCATGGATGCTCTCGTGCTGCAGCGAGAAATGCAGCTGCGCCAGATAGCCGCCGACGACGAACAGCAGCCATCCCGGCAGCACCGCATGCCACCACACCAGCGCGGCCCAGGCCGGGTAGAACAGCAGGCACAGCGCCACGGTCGGTGCTTCGCAGCGGCGCCACCAGACGGCGCGCGCGGCACTGCGGGCGGTCGGCGACACCGGGGCGGAAAGAGAGGAATCGGAAGACATGGCGGAGGGCCAAAGAAAGCCGCCGATGCTAGGTGCGCGCGGGTGCCTTGCATGCGCCCTTTGCGCATGTCGATATGCGAAAGACATCGTTCCTGCAGGCGTGCGAAATCCCTAGATTCCTCCGCTTTGCGCCGACTCGGCACAGGGTTCTCTTTCCATGTCTTCCATTCCTTCCCGCCGCCATGCCGCCAAGCGCGCGCTGCTGCTCGCACTGGCCGCCGCCTTCCCCTTTATCGCGACCACGGCCGCGGCCGCCGACGAGTTCCCTTCCAAGCCGCTGCGCGTGGTCGTGCCCTACCCGGCGGGTGGCATCGCCGACAAGATCGCACGCGAGGTCGCCGAGCAATTGCAGCTGCGCCTGAAGCAGCCGGTGGTGGTCGAGAACCGCAGCGGCGCGGCCGGCAACATCGGCTTCGACTACGTCGCGCGCCAGCCGGCCGACGGCTACACATTGCTGCTGGCACCGGCCTCCAACCTCACGGTGCAGCCCGCGCTGTTCAAGCAGCTGAGCTACGACCTGGCGCGCGACTTCGCGCCGGTGTCGCTGCTGGTGCAGACGCCGCAGGTGCTGCTGGTGAACCCGGCGCTGCCGGTCGACAGCGTCAAGGACCTGATCGCCTATTCGAAGAGCCATCCGGGCAAGGTCAACTACGGCGTGAGCATCGGCGCCTACTCGCACCTGGCCGGCGAGCTGCTGCGCAGCCAGACCGGCGCCGACTTCACCGCCATTCCCTACCAGGGCAGCGCCCCGGCCATCACCGACCTGCTGGCCGGCCAGACGCAATTCATCTTCAACGAGGTCATCACCGCGATCCCGCACATCCAGGGCGGCAAGCTCAAGCCGCTCGCGGTCGCCTACAAGACGCGCGCGCCCTGGCTGCCCAACGTGCCGACCACGGCCGAAGCGGGCTTCCCCGGCTTCGAGGTCACCTCCTGGTACGGCGTGGTGGTGCGCAGCGGCACGCCGCGGCCGGTGGTCGACCGCCTCTCGCGCGAGCTGCACGACATCGTGCAGGCGCCGGCCTTCAAGAAGCGCTACGACGACATCGGCGCCTTCACCGTGGGCAACTCGCCCGAGGAGTTCGGCCGCTTCATCCAGTCGGAGACGGTGAAGTGGACCGCCGTCGTCAAGCAGGCCGGCATCGAGGCCAACTGAGCACGCGATGAGCCTGCTGACCCCCGACGCATTGCAGCAGCTGCTGCTGGGCGACCAGGAACTGGCGCTGCTCGACGTGCGCGAGGCGCGCCAGGCCAACCGCGCGCACCTGAACCTCGCGCGGCACGCGCCGCTGAGCACCTTGGAGCTGCAGATCGGCGCCTTCGTGCCGCGCCGCGCGGTGCCGGTCGTGCTCTACGACGAAGACGATGCCGCCGACGGCCCGGCCGCGCGCGCCGCGGCGCTGCTGGCGCGGCTCGGCTACACCGACGTGCGCCGGCTCGACGGCGGCCTGCGGGCCTGGGTCGCGCGGGGCCTGCCGCTGATCGACGGCAACAACACGCTGGTCAAGGCCTTCGGCGATCGGGTGCGGCAGCACTACGGCACGCCGGTGCTGCCCTTGGCCGAGCTCGAGGCGCGCCGGCGCGACGGCGTGCCGACCACCCTGATCGATGCGCGGCCGCGCAACGAATACGCCTTCCTGTCGATCGCCGGCGCGCGCAACCATCCGGGCACCGAGCTCTCGCTGCGCCGCTTCGACGACCAGGCCGACCCTCATCACCTGTGGGCCATCAACTGCTTCAGCCGCACGCGCGGCATCATCGGCACCACCACCCTGCGCCACCTGGGCCTGACCGACCGCGCGGTGTTCGTCGAGGACGGCGTGATGGCCTGGGGCCTGCGCGGCGCACCCGTGGTGCAGAACGCCCGGCCCGAGGAGTCCGGCGACGAGCTGCCGGCCGAGTCGCCCGCCGTGCTGCGCGGCCTGGCCGACGCGCTGGTGGCGCGCCATGGCCTGCGGCGCATCGATGTCGAGGGCCTGCAAAGGCTGCGCGCCGATACCGAGCGCACGCTCTACCTGTTCGATGTGCGGCCACCGTCGCCCGGCGCTGCGCCCGCGGGCGACCTGCGCCATGTCGCGGGCGGCCAGGTCTTCATGCATTTCGAGAACCTGGTAGGCACGCGCGGCGCGCGCATCGTGCTGGTCGACGATCCGCACGGCCTGCGCGCGGCCATCACCGCGTTCTGGCTCACGCAGCTCAACCAGGCCGAGGTCCATGTGCTCGACGGGCCGTTGCCGGAGGCGCCGACCGAAGACGCGAAGCCCGCCGAGGCCATCGATTCGGACGCCTTGGATGCCGATGCACTGACCAGCTTGCGCAAAACGGGATCGACGGACGTGGTCGATGTGGGGCCCAGCCTCGACTACGAACGCCAGCACCTGCCCGACGCCTTCTTTCTGCTGCCTTCGTCGCCGGAAAAGATCGACGCCTTGCTGGCCGTGCCCGGCCGCACCGTGGTCTTCACCTCGCCCGACGGCGCCGCGGCCCGGCTCGCGGCACGCGATGCCTTGCAGCGCCGGCCGCAGGCCCGCGTGGCCTGGCTGCGCGGCGGCACGCAGGCCTGGCAGGCCGGTGGCGGCGCGCTCGAGAGCGGCGTGCGCCACGACCGGCTGCTCACGCCCTTCGACGACGACTGGGGTTCGGTGATGCGTGTCTTCGGCCCCGCGCGCGACGCCGCCTGGGCCGACTACCTGGCGTGGGAGCGGGGCCTGAGCGCACGCGTGGCGCAGGACCCGACGGTGCGCTTCCGCTTCTTCGACTGAGCGTGCGCCGAGGAGGCCGCCGACGCGCGGTCGCCCTCGGTGCATTTGAATGGCATGCTTGCGGCATGAAACTGCCGCATCACTGGACCCTGTGCGCGCTGCTCGCGACGGGCAGCCTGTCGGGCTGCGACCTGCTGTTCGAGTCGAAGCCCTCCGACCCGCTGCTCAGCAAGGAGGCCGTCGCCACGCGCGCGGCCCCCCAGGAACTGATCTTCGAGGGCCAGCTCGGCGGCGAATCGATGTTCCTGCTGGTGCACGACTGCGAGGTGTACCGCGTCGACCGCCGCGAGGGTGGCGGCGTGCAGTGGACCAGCGTGCTGGCGCCCGAGTTCTACCCCTTCTGGACCGTCTGCCAGCGCCAGTCGCTGACGATCCAGCCGAAGCTGCTGACGGTCACGCTGGGCCGCCAGGCCGTTGGCGCCGGCGGCTGCTGCGCCACCGGCGGCACCTACACCTCGGTCGACGGGCGGAACTGGAAGAAACGCTGAGCGCGCGCGCCGATCGAGCGTGGACGAAGGCCGAAGCTAGAGCTTCTGCCCGAAGCGCTCGAAGCGCGGCATCCAGTGGCCCTGGATGTCGGCGGAGACCATCACGCCCAGCGCCCGCCCGATCAGCAGCTGGCGCGGCACGAAGCCGAAGTAGCGCGAATCGGCACTGTCGTCCCGGTTGTCGCCCAGCATCAGGTACTCGCCTTCGGGCACCACGATGGGCGCGAAGCTGTTGCGTGCCGCGATGCCGGGCAGCCACTGCACGCGGCGCTCGCTGCCCTGCACCCGCTCGGTCAGGCGCGTGGCGTCGACGGTGAGGCCCGTCGCCACCTTTTCCCGCAGCGTCTGGGCCGCGTCGTAGCGCGCTGCCTCGCCGTTGATGAAGAGCACCTCGTGGCGCATCTCCACCACGTCGCCCGGCAACGCCACCAGCCGCTTGATCAGGCGCGTGCCGTCGTCGGGTGAGGAGAAGGTCACGACGTCACCCCGTTTCGGCTCGCCCGTGCGGGCCAGCACCACGTCGGTCAGCGGTACCTTGAGGTTGTAGGCCAAGCGGTTGACGAACACCACGTCGCCTTCGAGCAGGTTGGGCCGCATCGAGCCGGAGGGGATGGGGTTCCAGTCGGCGATGGCCGTGCGGAAGAGGCCGAAGCACAGCAGAAGAACCAGGAATCCCTTGTTCGTACGGACCCAGCGTCCCATGTTTTTCTCCTTGGTTGGTCGCGTCGGTTGGTGCGGCGGCCGCATGAATAGTTCCGGATGCCGGCGCCGCTGCGGCGCGCTGGCAGCGCAGCGCAGAGCCCGTCTGGACGATAATGCGAACAATTCCCATCTGTAAAGCGCGCATCGAACCAGCCGCTGACGCCGGTCTGTCGACGGGATTCCGCCACTCCATGGTTTTCTGGCCCGTCCGTGCTCGACCGCTACTACCGAGAACTGCTGAACTACTTCACCCGCCAGGTGAAGGACCGCGATGGCGCGGCCGACATCGTGCAGGAGACGTATGCGCGCGTGCTCGGGGTGCAGGGCGGCTTCATCAGCGTCGACCCGGCCAACCCCGGCAACCCCGCCAACTTCCGCGACGTGAACCGCTATGTGTTCGGCAGCCCGGAGAGCGGCAAGGTGCTGACGGTGGACAACCAGGCGCAGGCCAGGCTGCGCGCGGGCGACTGGCAGCACACGCTGCTGGTCGGCCTGGACTACCAGCGCGGCGACTACAAGCAGCTCACCTACTTCGGCAGCGCGCCCTCGATCGACATCTACAACCCCGTGTACGACCAGCCGGTCACCGTGCCCGATCCCTACATCGACGCCCGCACGCGGCTCACGCAGACCGGCCTTTCCCTGCAGGACCAGATCAAGTGGAACGAGCACTGGGTCGCGACGCTGGGCGGCCGCCATGACACGGCCAAGGTGCGCTCGCACAGCGCGCTCGACGGCAGCAGCGCCAACCAGACCGACAACAAGTTCAGCGGGCGCGCGGGCCTGGTGTACCTGGCGCCGAGCGGCTGGGCGCCCTACGTCAGCTACTCCGAATCGTTCTCGCCCACGACCACGATCAACCCCGAGACCCACAGCCCCTTCAAGCCCGAGACCGGCAAGCAGTACGAGGCCGGCCTGCGCTACCAGCCGCCCGGCACCCGCGACACCTACAGCGCCGCGGTGTTCGACCTGCGGCGCCAGAACGTGATCACCTTTGGCCAGAACTTCACACCGATGCAGACCGGCGAGGTGCGGGTGCGCGGGCTCGAACTCGAAGCGAGCTTCCAGCCCATCCAGCGCATGAACGTGGTAGCCGCCTACACCTGGACGCCCGATGCCGACGTCACCGCCAGCAGCAACCCCGACCAGATCGGCAAGCAGCTCGTGGGGACGCCGCGCAACCAGGTCTCGCTGTGGGGCGACTACCGGACCGGCAACGGCCTGAAGGTCGGCCTGGGCGTGCGCTTCGTGGGATCGACCTACGGTGCGAACGGCTCGGCGCCGGCCAAGATCCCGTCGTACACCCTGTTCGTTGCGATGCTGGGCTGCGACTTCGAACGCTGGAGCCTGGCGCTCAACGCGCGCAACCGCACGGACCGCATCTACGTCGGCCGCAACTGCGATGCCTACAGCTGCGGCTACGGCCAGCGGCGCAGCCTGGTCGCCACCGCCACCTATCGCTGGTAGGGCGGCGCCTCGGGGAAGAAGCGGTTCGCGGGCCGCGGCAGCCCGAGGTTTTCGCGCAAGGTCTTGCCCTCGTACTCGCGGCGGAAGATGCCGCGCCGCTGCAGCTCCGGCACCACTTTGTCGGCGAAGGCGTCGAGGCCGCCGGGCAGCCACGGGAACATGATGTTGAAGCCGTCGGAGCCCTCGGTCTCGAGCCATTCCTGCATCTCGTCGGCGATGGTCTGCGCCGTGCCCACGAAGGCCAGGCCGCCGTAGCCGCCGATGCGCTGCGCGAGCTGGCGCACGGTGAAGCCTTCGCGCCGCGCCAGCGCGATCACGCGCTCGCGGCCGCTCTGGCTCGCGTTGGTCGGCGGGATCTCGGGCAGGGGCTGGTCGGGATCGAAGCCTGAGGCGTCGTGGCCCAGCATGATCGACAGCGAGGCGATCGCGCTTTCGTAGTGCACCAGGCTGTCGAGCTTCGCGCGGATGGCGCGCGCCTCGGCCACCGTGTCGCCCACCACCACGAAGGCGCCGGGCAGGATCTTCAGGTGCTCGCGCTCGCGGCCCTGCGCGGCCAGCCGGCCCTTGACGTCGGCGTAGAAGCGCCGGCCCTCGTCCAGCGTGCCGGGCGCGGCGAAGATCACTTCGGCGGTCTCCGCCGCGAGCTGCCGGCCGGGCTCCGAGGCACCGGCCTGCACGATCACCGGCCAGCCCTGCACCGGCCGCGCGATGTGCAGCGGGCCGCGCACCGACAGGTACTTCCCCTTGTGGGCCAGTGTGTGCAGGCGCTCGGGGTCGAAGAAGCGGCCGCTGTCGACGTCGCGCACGAAGGCGTCGTCGGCCCAGCTGTCCCACAGCCCGGTGACCACGTCGTAGAACTCGCGCGCGCGGGCATAGCGCTCGTCGTGTTCCATGTGCTCGTCGCGGCCGAAGTTCTTCGCCGCGTCGGGGTTGCTGGTGGTCACGATGTTCCAGCCCGCGCGGCCCTCGCTCAGGTGGTCGAGCGAGGCGAAGCGGCGCGCGATGTGGAAGGGCTCGTCGAAGGTGGTCGAGGCGGTCGCGACCAGGCCGATGTGCTGCGTGTGCTGGGCCAGCGCCGACAGCAGCGTGAAGGGCTCGAAGGAGCTCACCGTGTGGCTGCGCTGCAGCGCAGCGATCGGCATGTTGAGCACGGCCAGGTGGTCGGCCATGAAGAAGGCGTCGAAGCGCGCGCGCTCCAACGTCTGGGCGAAGCGCTTGAGGTGCGCGAAGTTGAAGTTGGCGTCGGGGAAGGCACCCGGGTAGCGCCAGGCGCCGGTGTGGATGCTGACGGGGCGCATGAAGGCGCCGAGCTTGAGCTGCCGTGGGGAGGTCATGGTGCGCGGGGAGAGAGCGGGGTGGCGGCCACCATAAGCCCGGCCCTTTGCCCGGACAACGAACCATTGCTCACTAGGTTATGGCGATCGTGGTCTAAGCGGCGCCGTGCATCAGGGCCGCGCGAACACCTTCGACAACAGCGGCGCCAGGTCCTGCATGGCACCCAACGTGTTCGGGCCCGGCAGCAGGCCGGGCTGGAAGCCTTCGCGCTCGAAGCGGCGCAGCAGCGCGGGATCGGCGCCGATGATGTGCACCGGCACGTCCCAGTCGTTGCCGCTGCCGCTCACGCGGGCCCAGGGCTGGTGGTCGCCGATCAGCACCACGACCAGCCGGGGCGGCGCCTGTTCGCGCAGGTAGGCGCCCAGCCACTGCCAGGTCAGGGCGATCGACTGCAGGTAGGCGGGCACCGGGTCGCGCCAGGACGTCGGCTCCTCCATCGCATGCATCTGCTGCGGCGGGGTGTAGGCCGTGGGACCGGTGAGCCGCCCCCAGTCGCCAACGAAGGGCGGCAACGGGTGGAAGGGCGCGTGGCTGTTGAGCGTGGGAAAGACGACGAAGCGCGGCTTGCGCGCCGCGGCCGGCGCCGCCAGCTCCTGCGCATGCAGCAGCGCCATCGCGGCCTGGTCGGGAATTCGCCATGCGCCGAAGGGCAGGCCGGTGTAGCCCATGGTGCTGGCGTCCACGTAGCGGTCGAAGCCGAAGAAGCGGCCTTCGGGCCAAGGCCGCTGCAGCCCCGGCATCCAGCTCACGGTCTCATAGCCGTGGGCGGCGAAGTGCTGCGCCAGCGTGGGCCGTCGGGTGGTCAGCAGCAGGTCGTAGTCGAGCGGGTCGCGCGTGTCGACGCCGGTCAGCAGCGCGCCGTGCGCGAGCCAGGAGCCGCCGCCGAAGGTGGGCGAGCGCACGCGCGCCGACACCACCGCGCGCCCGCTGGCCGCGATGGCCTGCGCCAGCGCGTCGCGCGGTCCGGCGAGCGCCTGGGCCTGCACGGGATCGTCGACGGTGCACACGCCATACGACTCGGAGAACAGCACCAGCACGTCCGCGCCGTGGAGCGCATCGAGGTCGGCACCGAAGGCCGGGCTCGGCGACAGCCGCGAGGCCGCGCCGTCGGCGCGCGATTGCGCGACCAGGAACTGCGCCTGGCGCAGCACCAGTTTCGAGACCGGTTCGGAAAAGGCGCGCCAGCTTTCGAATCCGCCCAGGCCGTCGGCGGCCCGCGCCAGCACCAGCAGGCTGCACAGCGCGAGCAGCGCGAAGCGCACCGGGCGCGCGGCCAGCCCGTGTGCCACCGCGCGCCAGCAGGCCCAGGCCAGCCCCGCCACCGCGGCCAGCGCGAGCAGCAGCAGGCCGCCGGCCGCGGCGAGCTGCCAGGCCGGCACCTCGTGCTGCGCCAGCACGCTGCCCAGGTGCCGGCCGTCCCAATACAGGTTGAGCGGACGGCCGAAGAGCGCGGTGGCCGTCACATCCAGCAGGTGCACCGCGATCAGCGCGGCGCTCGCCGCCGCCAGCCAGCGCGTGGCCCGGACGGCAGTGCCGCCGCGCCAGGCGATCCAGCCGGCCAGCCCGGCCACGCCGGCGCACAGTTCGAGCGACACACGCGCGCCGGGCTGCGGCCAGAAGGAGGCGGCGGGTGCGCCCAGGGTCAGCAATGCATTGAGCAGCGCCAGCGCCAGCGCGAGGCGCAGCCAGGGCGCGAGGCGGCTCACTGCCGGATCGCCTCGAACTCGATGATCAGTTGCACCTCGTCGCCGACCCAGCCGTTGCCCACCCCGTAGTTCATGCCGTAGGCGCTGCGCAGGAAGCTGCCGCGCGCCGACACGCCCATCACGTAGGAGGACTTGGCGATCGGCGAGAGGCCGCTCTTGTTCCAGGTGGCCTGCAGCACGAGCGGTTGCGAGCGCCCCAGCAGCTCGAGCGCGCCGGCGATGGCGAAGTGGCGCTCGGCGATGCGCGTGGCACGGACCGCGGTGAACACCATGCGCGGAAACTCGGCCGCGTTGAGGAAGTCCGCGCTCTGGAGGTGCTGGTCGCGCTTGACGTGGTTGCTGAACACGCTGCGGGTGTCGACCTCGATGCGCACCTCGCCCAGTTCGCCGCTGGCCTCGTCGAAGCGGAAGCTGCCGCGCGCGGCGCGGAACATGCCCAGCACCCTGGCGTAGCCGATGTGCTCGACCAGGAAGCCGACGCTGATGTGCTCGGGGTCGATCTCGTAGCGCGCGGGCGCCGCGAAGGCCGTGCCGGGGCCCAGCGCGATCCAGCCGAGCAGGCCGGCGCCGAAGGCGCGGCGGGTGGGCGAGGGGAGGGGGGGTGTCATGGGCCGGTCTCCAGGGTGCGGGGCCGATGGCGTGCGAGCCAGCGCACGTCGGCCGCGAAGGAGCCGACCAGCGCGAGCAGGCCCGCGCCGGCGACGAGGCCGGCCCAGGGGGCCTCGACGACCGGGGCCAGGCACACGATCAGGGTGGTGATCTGCGCCACGCACACCGTCTTGCGCCGCCGGCTGGGCGGCAGCGGGCGCGCGAGCCAGGGCCAGCGCCAGGCGGCGGCCACGAAGGCATAGCGCATCGCGCCGGAGGCCAGGATCCAGGCGCCGGCCTTGCCCTGCTGCAGCACCAGCACGCAGAGCACGAGGATCAGCAGCGCATCGGTCTCCATGTCGAAGCGGGCGCCGAAGGGGCTGGCCTCCTGGCGGCGCCGTGCGACGGGGCCGTCCACCGCGTCGAGCAGCGCCGCCACCGTGGCCAGCGCCACCAGCGCCCAGCCGAAGGCGGCCGGGTCGGCGGGTGCCTCGCCGATGGCCGCGGCCAGCAGCGCGATCAGCGCCAGCCGGCCGAGCGTGATGCCGTTGGCCGCGCCGAAGCGCGCATGGGGCGCGTGGGTGGCCAGGCCGGCCCACATCAGCAGCGCGCCGATGCCGAAGACCGCCAGCGCCTTGGGCACCAGCCACAGGCTCATGCCGTCCAGCGGCGCCACGACCGCGACCACCGCCAAGCCGGCCGCCAGCAGCAGCGCCACGCGCGCCACCGCCCGCGCGGCATCGCGGCGCAAGCCCGCGGGGGCCGGTGCGGTCATGGGGTGATGGGAGCCTGGGGTCGAAAGCATCGTCTTAAGATCCTTCTGCGCCGGAGGGCCCACCACACGGCGGGCGGCGGCGGTGGGACACCAAAGAGCATGCCAGCAATTCGGACGCCTGTGGTCAGCGATGCGTATCAAGCCCTCTGGACCGAGGCGCCGGGACGGGCCGTGCTGCGCGCGGGCACACTCGGCGCGCGGGCCGACGACCATGTGCGCGTGCGGGCCCTGCACAGCGCCGTCAGCCGCGGCACCGAGCTGCTGGTGCTCCGCGGCGAGGTGCCGCCCAGCGAGTTCGCGCGCATGCGCGCCCCCTTCCAGGAAGGCGAGTTCCCCGGGCCGGTGAAGTACGGCTATGCGAGCGTCGGCCTCGTCGAGGCCGGCCCGCCCGCGCTCCAGGGCCGCGCGGTGTTCTGCCTGCACCCGCACCAGTCGCGCTACGACGTGCCCGCCGCGGCCATCCACCCCTTGCCCGAGGGCCTGCCGGCCGCGCGCGCGGTGCTGGCGGCGAACATGGAGACGGCCGTCAACGCGCTGTGGGATGCGGCACCGCGCCTGGGCGATCGCGTGGCGGTGGTGGGCGGCGGCGTGGTCGGGCTGCTGGTGGCCTGGCTCGCCTCGCGCATCCCGGGTTGCGCGGTGCAGCTGGTCGACGTGCGCGCCGAACGGGCCGCGGTGGCGGCGCACCTGGGCCTGGACTTCGCGCTGCCGGAGGCGGCGGCGCGCGCGGCCGATCTGGTGGTGCATGCCAGCGGCCAGCCCGCCGGCCTGGCGAGCGCGCTGGGCCTCGCGGGCTTCGAGGCCACGGTGCTCGAACTCAGCTGGTACGGCCAACGCGCCGTGACGCTGCCGCTGGGCGAGGCCTTCCATGCGCAGCGCCTGACGCTGCGCAGCTCCCAGGTCGGCCAGGTGGCCACGGCCCAGCGCGGCCGCTGGAGCCATGGCCGGCGCATGGGGCTGGCGCTGGCGCTGCTGGCGCAACCGGCCGCCGCCGTGCTGGACGCGCTGATCACCGACAGCGCCCCGCTGCAGGAACTGCCCGCCGTGCTGGCGCGCCTGGCGGCCGGCGCGCCCGATACGCTGTGCCAGCGCATCGACTATTCCTGAACCTGTTCTTTCGAAGGGAGCTCCACCATGTACAGCGTCAACGTCCGCGACCATTTCATGATTGCCCACAGCTTCCGCGGCGAGGCCTTCGGCCCCGCGCAGCGGCTGCACGGCGCCACCTACGTGGTGGATGCGACCTTCCACCGCCGCGCGCTCGACGCCGACGGCATGGTGGTCGACATCGCGCGCGCCACCACGGTGCTGCGCGAGGTGCTGGGCGAACTCAACCTGCGCAACCTCGACGACGACGGCGCCTTCACCGGCCAGAACACCACCACCGAGTTCCTGGCGCGCGTGATCTTCGAGCGCATCGCCGACCGCATCGTGACCGGCGAGCTCGGCCCGCATGCCAGTGGCATCGAGCACCTGGGCGTGCGCCTCAACGAATCGCACGTGGCCTGGGCGGCCTATGAGGCCGCGCTGCCGCGGCCGGCGACCGGCGCCTGATGCAAAGGTCCTGCACCTTCCTGGTCCCCGGCGACTGGGACAGCCGCACCGGCGGCTACCTCTACGACCGCCGGATCGTCGACCAGCTGCGCGCCGCGGGCTGGCAGGTGGACGTGCTCTCCCCCGGCGACGGCTTCCCCTGGCCCGACGCCGCAGCGGCGCAGCGCGCACGCCAGGTGGTGGCGGCCCTGCCCGACGGCGCGCTGGTGGTGGCCGACGGCCTGGGTTTCGGCGTGCTGCCGGAACTGGCCGCGGCGCACGCGGAAAGGCTGCGCTGGGTCGCGCTGGTGCATCACCCGCTGGCACTCGAGTCGGGCCTGAGCGAGCTGCAGCAGATGCAGCTGTTCGACAGCGAACGCCGCGCGCTCGCGCATGCACGGCGGGTGATCGTGACCAGCCCGTCGACCGCGCGCGCCCTGGCGCCCTACGAGGTGCCGCCCGATCGCATCCACGTGGTCGAGCCCGGCACCGATCCTGCCCCGCTGGCTGTGGGCGGCGGTGCTGGCCCGCAGGCGCTGTCGCTGCTGTGCGTGGCCACCGTCACGCCGCGCAAGGGCCATGTCGTGCTGCTCGAGGCGCTGGCCGGCCTGCGCGACCGGCACTGGCACCTGCACTGCGCCGGCAGCCTGGCGCGCGATGCGCAGGAGGGGCGCAAAGCCCTGGCGCTGGCCGAGCGCCTCGGGCTGGCCGAACGGGTGAGCTGGCACGGCGAGGTCGATGCCGATCCGCTCGCCGCGCTCTATGCGCAGGCCGAGCTGTTCGTGTTGCCGTCCTGGCACGAAGGCTATGGCATGGCGCTGGCCGAGGCGCTGGCGCGCGGCCTGCCGGTCGTGAGCTGCGCGGCCGGCGCGATCGTGGACACCGTGCCCGCCGACGCCGGCATCCTGGTGCCGCCGGGCGATGTCGGCGCGCTGCGTGAAGCGCTGCGACGCCTGATGGACGCGCCCGAGGCGCGCCGCGCACTGGCCGCGGGCGCGCGGGCCGCCGCCGCAAGGCTGCCGCGCTGGTCCGATGCCGGGCAGCGCTTCGCGGCCGCGCTGCAGTCGATCGGACCCGCGCGGCCATGAGCGGCTTCGACGCCCGCTGGCTGGCGCTGCGCGAGCCCTTCGACCGTGCGGCGCGCGAGGCGTCGGCGCTCCGGCTGGACTGGCCCGCGCTGGCCGCGCGCCTGCGCAGCGGCCGCGATGCCGACGCCGCGCTGCAGGTGGTGGACCTGGGCTGCGGCACCGGCGCCAGCCTGCGCGCGCTCGCGCCCCGGCTGGGCGGGCGCCAGCACTGGCGGCTGCTGGACCATGACCCGGCGCTGCTGGCCGCGCTGCCGCAGGTGCTCTCGACCTGGGCGGTGGCGCAGGGCTGTCGCGTGGTCGAGGGGGATGGATTGGCGATCGAGGGCGAGCATCTGCAGCTCACGGTCGCGTGGCAGCGCGCCGACCTGGCGGACCTGGCCGGTGTCACGGCGCTCGACGGCGCGCAGCTCGTCACGGCCTCGGCCCTGCTGGACCTGGTGTCGGCCACATGGCTTGGGGAGCTGATCGCGCGCTGCCGCGCGGCCGGCGCGGCCGTGGGCTGGGCGCTCAGCGTGGACGACCGGCTGCAATGGCAACCGGCCGACGGCGCGGACGCGCTCGTGCACGCGCATTTCCGCGCCCACCAGCGGCGCGACAAGGGCTTCGGCCCGGCCCTGGGCGGCGGCGCCGTCGCGGAAGCCGCCCGGCTGCTGCAGCGCGCGGGCTATCGGGTCGCCACCGCACCGAGCGACTGGCAGGTCGATGGCGAGCGTTCGCCGAGCGATCTCGCGATGCTGCGCGAGATGGTGGACGGCATGGCCGCCGCGGCGCTCGAGCAGGCGCCCGAGGCGGCATTGGCGGTGCAGGCCTGGCGGCAGCGCCGCCAGGCGCAGCGGGCGGCTACGCGATTGCAGGTCGGCCACACCGACCTGCTGGCCTGGCTTTAGGCCGCGCGCAGGTCCAGGTCCCAGAGCAGGTCGCCGCCCAGCGCGAAGGTGCGGGCCGGCGGGCGCAGCGCCTCGCACATCGCGTTCGAGCGCCGCACCTGCAGGCCGGGATGGCCGGCGCCGATCATCACGGGCGCGACGATCAGGTGCAGCCGGTCGAGGCAGTCCTGGCGCACGAACTGCGACAGCGTCACGCCGCCGCCTTCGACGAACAGCAGGTCCAGGCCGCGCGCGCGCAGGGCGTCGACCACGCTGGCCAGCGGCAGCTGGCCGTCCAGCGCGGCGCTGCGCGGCACCGCGATCACCTGCCGCGTGCCCAGCCGGGCCTCGGCGCGGGCCCGGTGCTCGGGCGCGCACACCAGCAGCGTGGGCGACTGCCCATCGGTGAACACGCGCGCATCGGCCGGCACGCGCAGGCCGGGGTCGATCACCACCCGCGTGGGGTGCGGCCCCTCGACGCGGCGGGTGGTGAGCTGCGGGTTGTCCAGGCAGGCGGTGCCGGCGCCCACGATCACCGCATCGCACAGCGCGCGCAGGCGGTGCACATGCACCAGGCCCTCGGGGCCGTTGACGAAGCAGGAGTCGCCGTTGTGGGTGGCGATGCAGCCGTCCAGGCTCTGGCCCAGCTGGCCGATGACCCATCGGGCATGGGCACCGCGGCGGTCGAGCAGTGGCTTGAGCAGCGCGAACAGCGCCTGCGCGGGCGCATCCCAATCGCCCTGCAGCGCGTAGCCGTGGCCGTCGGACCAGGCCAGCGGCGCGGGCCCGTCGGGCGCGGCCTCACCCCGGCGCCGGCGCTCGGCGATGGCCAGGCACAGCGGCCACAGCGCGGCGACGTCGCCGGGCGCAGCGGAAGGAAGAGAAGGGGCGGGCAGGGCGCTCAGAAGACGGACTCCTGTGATGGTCTTGCCGCCCCGGCCGCCAGCGGCGGCACCCACGGATGCGGTCGGTCGAAGGCATGCTAGCAGCGCTACCAGCGCGGCGTGTAGTACGGATACCCGTCCCCTTCGCCCGGCGGCACGGCGCCGGGCGCGGCGCCCGTGCCCGCCAGCAGCACGACCGCGATCGCCGCCGCCGCGCAGACGGCCGCGCCGGCGGCGCGCCACAGGGGCCGCGCCCAGGGCGGCCGGGCGGCGCGCGGCCAGCGTTCCAGCAGTGGCCCGGCCGCGAAGCCGAGCGCCAGCAGCCCCAGCGCGGCCGCCGGGGCCTGCGTGAGGCGCAGGGTGGCATGGGCCAGCGCCAGCCAGCCCAGCGCCGCCGCGATGCGGCCGGCCGGCCCGAAGGCGATCCGCGCGCGGGGCCAGAGCCACAGCGCCGTGGCGGTGACCGCCACCGCCGCGCCCAGCGCCAGTTCGAACAGCAGCAGCGACGCCGACAGCATCGCCACGCCTGCCAGCCCGAGCCCGGCCACCGCCAGCAGCGCCGGGGCATCGGCCGTGTCGTCAGGCGGCTGCAATACGGCGCCCAGCACCGCGGTGCCGACCGCCCAGGCCCCCACGCCCGCGAGCGGCGTGGTCACGCCCAGCACGAAGAGCATCAGCGCCCAGGCCGCGGCGGCGGCCAGCCACTGGGTGCGCAGGCCCGCGCGCAGGGCTTCCAGCGCGACGCCCAGCCCCGCCGCGCCCAGCAGCGCCCATGGCAGCTTGCCGATCAGGCTGCCGGGATTCGACGGCCAGCCGACCACCCAGGCGCAGGCCACCACCAGCGCGAGGGCGGTGCCCGCGGCGGCCCAGCGCGCGCCGGCCACCCGGCGCAGCAGGCCGCACAGTACGAGCGCCAGCAGCGCGGGCACGAGCACGCTGCGGAAGAGAGGGTGGTGCAGGAGGTCCATGGGGCATGGGCGGGATGCTTTCGCATTCCAGCACGCCCGGGGGCCGCGGTAAAGCTGGGCGACCGAACGGTGCGGCGGCACCGGCCGCTTCAAGGCAGCCGTGCGATCTGCGCGTTCAGCAGCGTGTAGAAACCGTCGATGTCCACCTCGTTGATCCACAGCGCGTTCGGCGCGCGGCGCGTGTAGCCGCGGAAGTCGACCACCGTGGCGCCGGTGGTGAACTCGCCGCGCGTCTCGATGTCGACGCTCACGCGTGCGCCCTTGAACAGCTCGGGGCGCAGCAGGTAGGCGATCACGCAAGGGTCGTACATCGGCCCGACCGCCACGCCGCGGCGGCGCAGCGCGTAGGCCATCGCGGAATCGAGGATGTCGGCCACCACCCGGCCGCCGTTGTTGCCCAGACGGCGCAACGGCGCGATGCGCTCGGGCGTCACCAGCACGCGGCGCGCCGCGTCGTGCGAGACCACAGTCAGCGGCACGCCGCTGCGGAACACCACCGAGGCGGCTTCCGGGTCGGCATAGAAGTTGAAGGTCGCGGCCGGCGTGATGTTGCCGCCGACGCCCCAGGCGCCGCCGAGCACCACGATCTCGCGGATCGCGGGCTTGATCTCGGGCGCCATGCCGAGGGCGGCGGCGATGTTGGTGAGCGGCCCCAGGGCGGCGATCACGACGCTCGCCGGCGGCGCGGCGCGCAGCGTGTCGATCAGGTACTGCACCGCATGCTGGGGCATCAGCGGCGCGCGCGGCGCGTGCAGTGCGGGACCGTCCATGCCGGTCTTGCCGTGCACGTCGTCGGCGAAGATCGGTTCGCGCACCAACGGCCGCGGGTAGCCGGCATACACCGGCACCTCGGGCCGGCCGGCCCAGTCGCGCACGATGCGGGTGTTCTTCTCCGTCACCGCAAGCGGCATGTTGCCGACCGACACGGTGAGCGCCTCGATGTCCAGCCGGTCGGGCGCGGCCAGCGCCATCAGCAGGGCGATCGCGTCGTCCTGGCCGGGGTCGGTGTCGATCACGACCCGCTGCCGGCCCGGCGCCGCAGGCGGCAGCGGCGTGGCAGCGACGCCGATCAGGACCTGGCCGGGGTTGGCCTGGGCGAAGGCGGCGCCGGCCGCGAGCTGGGCGCCCGCGGCCAGCAGTGCACGCCGGGACAGGGAGGCGGTCATCCGGTCACTCCTTGATGTTGGCGGCCTGCACGATCTTCTGGTTGCGCGCGTACTCGGCCTTGACGAAGGCGCCGAGTTCCGCGGCCGAGCCGCCGCCGGGCAGCGCGCCCTGTTCCTGCAGCTTGGCGCGCACCTCGGGCTCCTGGAGCACCGCGTTGAGTTCCTGGTTGATGCGCGCGACGATCGCCGGCGGTGTGGCGGCCGGCGCGAAGATGCCGGTCCAGCTGACCATCGAGTAGCCCTTCAGGCCCGGCATCTCGGCGAAGGTCGGCACGTTGGGCAGCGCGTCGAGCCGCTGGCTGCCGGTCACGCCCAGGGCCTTCAGGCGGTGGCCGTTCACGTGCGGGATGGCGCTGGTGCTGACCAGCATGGCCAGGTCGACCTGGTTGCCGATCACGTCGGTGGCGATCTGCGCGCCGCCGCGGTAGGGCACATGGGTCACGAAGATGCCGCCGGTCTGCTTGAGCAGTTCCATCGCCAGCTGCAGCACCGTGCCCACGCCCGAGGTCGCGTAGCTGTACTGGCCGGGCGCGGCCTTGGCCAGCTTGACGAAGTCGGCGTAGCTCTGCACCGGCAGGCCCGGCCGCGCGACCAGCACCATGGGCGCGGTGTTGAGCATGCCCACCGGCGCCAGGTCTTTGAGCGGGTCGAACTTGAAGGCCGCGGGGTTGATCAGCCTGCCGATGGCGATCGCGCTGTCGGGTCCGGCGACCAGCGTGTAGCCGTCGGGCGCCGCGTTCACCGCCTTGGCCACGCCGATGGCGCCGCCGGCACCGCTCACGTTCTCGATCACCACCGACTGCTTGAGCCGTTCGCCCAGCCTGGTGGCGACCAGGCGGGTGTTGAAGTCCACGCTGCCGCCGGCCGAATAGGGAACGATCAGCGTGATCGGCCGGCCGCCCGGCCAGGCGGGCGACTGGGCGAACGCGTTGCCGCCGATGGCCGCCAGGGCCATCGACGCGAAGAGGAGGGGCTTGAGCGTGGGCATGTTCAGTTTCCGGAGAGGGTGGGGGTGTCCTGCGGCAGCCGCGCGCGCAGCGCGTCGAACTCGGCGCTCCAGCGGGTGCGCCAGGCGCGCCGCGTCGTGTCGTCGATCCAGGCGCCGTCGAGGCCGTTGTGCATGAAGCCGCGCAGGTCGTCCAGGCCGAAGCCGAAGTCGCGGACCATCATGGCCCAGGCCTGGGTGGGCGTGACCTGGTGCAGCGTCGGGTCGTCGGTGTTCGGGTGGATGCGCAGGCCCAGGCCGGGCATGCGCCGGATCGGGTGGTCGAGCGCCCAGCGCTCGGGCGGCAGCGTGCGCAGGTAGTAGGAGTTGGTCGGCACCACGGTGAACAGCACGCCGCGCTCGGCGCATTCGCGGGCGAAGTCCGGCTGGTCGACCACCGTGTAGCCGTGGTCGATGCGGTCCACCTGGAGCAGGTCCAGCGCGGTGCGCACGTTGGTCCAGGGCATGCCGAACTCGCCCGCGTGGGCGGTGGTCCGCAGGCCGGCGCTGCGCGCGTTGCGATACGCCTGCACGAAGAGCTCGGGCGGCCGGTCGTTCTCGCGGTAGTCGATGCCGATGCCGATCACCTCCTCGCAGCGCTGCGCCGTGACCCAGTCCACCATCTCGACGGCCGCCTCGGGGCTGGCCTCGCGGTCGATGGCCGCGATCAGGCGCCCGACGATGCCGAACTGGCGCTCTGCATCGTGGATGGCGCGCACGATCGCCTGCTGGGCCGCGGCATAGCCGATGCCCGAGGCATGCACGGTGCCGGTGGGGTTCCAGCAGAACTCGCTGTAGCGAACGTTGTGGGCGGCCGCGTCCTCGAGGTACTCGTGCGTGATCCGGTACAGGTCGTCGGCGCTGCGGATCAGCTGGGCGTCGAGCGCGCGCAGCACGCGCAGCACACCCACCGGCTTTTCGCCGCGCGTGTAGAAGGCTTCGACCTCGTCCTCGGCCAGCGGCATGCCGGCCTGGCGGTTGAGCGCCGCGAAGGTGGCGTGCCGCACCGTGCCGAACAGATGGCAGTGCAGCTCGACCTTCGGGATCGCGTGCAGGAAGGATTCGAGCGCAGGCGTGGGGGGCATGCGGCGCAGTCTAGGGAAGAAGGGGGGATAAGAAAAATTTCAAATATCTATAATTTGATTCAGCCAATGAATAACCAGCCATGACCACCTCGGCCCTGCGCGCGCTGACCCTGCGTCAGCTCCAGTTCTTCTCGGTGCTGGTCCAGGAGGGCCAGTTCGGGCGCGCCGCGCGCCGGCTGTCGATCACCCAGCCCGCGCTGAGCAATGCCATCAAGCAGATGGAGAAGCTGCTCGGCGCCGCGCTGCTGACCCGCTCCACCCACCGGCTGGAACTCACGCCGGTCGGCGCCGAGGTGCTGGCGCGCACCGACTTCCTGGTCAACACGCTGGAGGTGGTGCTGCACGACATCGAGAGCACGGTGCAGCGCGGCCGGGCCTATGTGCGCGTGGGCGTCATCCCCTCGGCCAGTGCCAGGGTCGCGGCGGCCGTGGCGGATTTCGTGCACGACGCGCCGCAGGCGGTCGAGTTCGCCTGGCGCGATGCGCCGTCGACCACGCTGGTGGCCGAGGTGCGCGGCGGCCGGCTCGACATGGCAGTGGTGGCCATCACCGAGCCGCCGGGCGGCCTGGCCTGCGTCGATCTCTTTCGCGACCCGCTGGTGCTGGTGGTGCGGCACGACCATCCGCTCGCGCAGGCGGGCGAGGTGAACTGGGAGGCCATCGGTCGCGAGCGGCTGGTGCTGTTCGAGAGCGGCAGCATGCCGGCCCTGGGCGACCCGGCGCGCGCCCAGTTCGCGCAGGGCGCAGAGCCCTACCGCGTCAGCTATTCCGAGACGCTCTATGCGCTGGTGCGTGGCGGGCTCGCGCTGGGCCTGATGCCGCAGCTCTACACCTCCTCGCTGCGCGACCCCGAGCTGGTGGTGCTGTCGCTGGCGAAGCCGCGCATCGAGCGGCGCGTGGTGCTGGTCTACCAGCCGGGACCCACGCGCAACGTGGTGGCGCAGGAACTGATCGCCTGCCTCGCGCAGCGCCTGCCGGTGCCGGGCAAGGCGCCCAGGCGCCGGGTCTCGCGCGCGCGCCGCTAGCGGCGGGCCAAAGGAGGGCGGTCCACCCGGCTACAGTGGCGTCCCTTCGTCAAGACAACAAAGAGAGAACCATGGAACTGCAGGCAGGGATGACCGCCGCCGGGCAAGACACACCGCCCGGGAACAGGGGGCTGCATCGCGTGCTCAAGGCCCGGCATTTGTCGATGATCGCCGTGGGCGGATCGATCGGCACCGGGCTCTTCGTCGCCTCGGGCGCGACCATCTCGCAGGCCGGCCCGGGCGGCGCGCTGCTGGCCTATGCGGTGGTCGGCCTGATGGTCTATTTCCTCATGACCAGCCTGGGCGAGCTGGCTGCCTTCATGCCGGTCTCGGGCTCCTTCGCCACCTATGGCGCGCGCTATGTCGACGAGGGCTTCGGCTTCGCGATCGGCTGGAACTACTGGTACAACTGGGCCGTGACCATCGCGGTCGACCTGGTGGCCGCGCAGCTGGTGATGGCCTACTGGTTTCCCGACGTGCCGGGCGTGCTCTGGAGCGCGCTGTTCCTGGCGCTGATGTTCGGGCTCAACGCGATCTCGGTGCGCGGCTTCGCCGAGGCCGAGTACTGGTTCGCGGCGATCAAGGTGCTGACCGTGATCGTCTTCATCGGCCTGGGCACGCTGATGATCTTCGGCATCCTGCGCGGCGGCTCGCCCCAGGGCTTCATGGGCAACCTCGCGAACTGGGGGCTGGGCGACGCGCCCTTCGTGGGCGGCTTCGCGGCGCTGATCGGCGTGGCCATGATCGTCGGCTTCTCCTTCCAGGGCACCGAGCTCATCGGCATCGCGGCCGGCGAATCGGAAGACCCGGCGCGCAACATCCCGCGCGCGGTGCGGCAGGTGTTCTGGCGCATCCTGCTGTTCTACGTGCTGGCCATCGGCGTGATCAGCCTGCTGATCCCCTACACCGATCCGAAGCTGCTCAAGAACGAGGTGGGCGACATCAGCCTGAGCCCCTTCACGCTGGTGTTCGAGCGCGCCGGCCTGCTGTCGGCGGCGGCGCTGATGAACGCGGTGGTGCTGACCTCGGTGCTGTCGGCCGGCAACTCGGGCATGTACGCCTCCACCCGCATGCTCTACACGCTGGCGGTCGAAGGCAAGGCGCCGCGCATCTTCGCGCGCGTCACGGCCAACGGCGTGCCGCGCATGGCGCTGTGGGCCACGGCGGTGGTGGCGGGCCTGTGCTTCTTCAGCTTCGTGTTCAGCCCGCAGAAGGTCTACATCTGGCTGCTCAACGCCTCGGGCATGACCGGCTTCATCGCCTGGCTGGGCATCGCGCTGAGCCACTACCGCTTCCGCAAGGGCTACGCAGCGCAGGGCCGCGACCTGGGTGCGTTGCCCTACCGCGCGGGCCTGTTCCCGCTCGGGCCGGTGTTCGCCTTCCTGCTGTGCCTGGTGATCACGCTGGGCCAGAACTACCAGGCCTTCCTCAACGACCGCATCGACTGGGCCGGCGTGGTCGCGACCTACATCGGCCTGCCGCTGTTCTTCGCGATCTGGCTCGGTTACCGGCTGGTGCGCGGCGGCGGCATCGTGCGCTACCGGGACATGAAGTTTCCGGCGCCGAAGTTCTGAAACGCGGGCCTCGGCCGGCCGCTGCACAATCGCCTTCCCTCCACCGTGCCCATGCTTCCCGTGACCGGACCTGACGCCCCCTCCACCCCCCTCATCCGCACCATGACCATCGACGACTACGACGATGTGATGGCCCTGATGAAGAACACACCCGGCATCTCCCTGCGCGATGCGGACTCGCTCGCCGCCACCGAGCGCTACCTGCAGCGCAACCCGGGCCTGAGCTTCGTCGCCGTGGCATCGGGTGCCGTGGTCGGCTGCGTGATGTGCGGGCACGACGGGCGCCGCGGCTACCTGCAGCACCTGCTGGTGCTGCCGGCCCACCGCCGCGCCGGCATCGCCTCGGCGCTGGTCGAGCGCTGCCTGGCCGGCCTCGAATCGCTGGGCATCCTCAAGACGCACATCGACGTGCTGCAGACCAATGCGCTGGCCCAGCAGTACTGGGCCGGCAAGGGATGGAAGTTCCGCACCGACATCCACCGCTACTCGTTCACGCGCTCGGGCGACGCGAACGCCTGAGCCGGGGCGCCGGCTAGCGGTCGCTGGCCAGCAGCCCGTAGAGCGCCGAATCGGACACCACGCCATCGATCTCCCAGCGCTGGCGCAGCAGGCCTTCGCGGATGAAGCCGAGTCGCTCCAGCGCCTGGGCTGAAGCGCTGTTGTCCGGGTCGATCTCGGCCTCGATGCGGCGCAGGCCGAGCCGGTCGAAGCCATGGGCGATCAGCGCGCGGCCCGCTTCGCCGATGTAGCCCTGGCCCCAGTGCCCGCGGCCGAGGCCGAAGCCGATCTCGGCCCGCCTGGAGGCCGGGTCGATGGCGAAGAGCATGCACTGGCCGATCGGCGGGCCTTCTTCTTCGGCCTGCAGGCAGATGCCCAGCGTGATCGCGGCCTGGCGTGCAATCTCCTCGCGGCGCTCCGCGATGAAGCACGCCGCGGTGTCGACCGAGGGCCAGGGCGGGGTGTTCCAGTACTTCATGACCGCGGGGTCGGAGAAGATGGCGAACAGCGCATCGGCGTCCGCCGCGGTCAGCGGCCGCAGCACGAGGCGTTCGGTGGCGATGCGCGGAAGGAAGGGGTCGTCTTGCGGGGCAGGGGATCTCATCGGCGCCCGAGGCTACCGCAGCGAGGCCCCGGGGCCCGCCATTCGGCCCACGGAAAGCCGGCCCATGAGCGGCAGCACTTGCCCCGCCTGTGAGTTCCGTCTATCGAAAGTCGATTTGATTCTTTGGCATCCCGGCGCGGAGGTGAAACAGTGCGCTCCCTCTTCACAACGCCCGGATCCTTCCATGCAGACGCCTTTCCTGGCCAGCCGCCGTCGGCTGTTTCTCCACACCGTCCTCTCCACCGCGGCCCTGGCGGCCGGGCTCGCGGGCACGGGCATCGCTTCGGCGCAGGCGAGCAAGCCGCTGCGCATCGGCCTGGCCGCCAGCCCGGCCAACGATGCGGTGAAGCTGATCGCGAAGAAGGCCGAGGCCGAAGGCATCAAGGTCGAGATCATCGAGTTCAACGACTGGGTCACGCCCAACACCGCGCTGGCCGAAGGCGCGATCGACGTCAACTACTTCCAGCACATCCCCTTCCTGGAGAACGTCAAGTCGGCCAAGGGCTACGACCTCAAGGCCGTCGCGCCCGGCTACATCACCTGGCTCGGCATCTACTCCGACCGCGTCAAGCGGCTGGAAGACGTCAAGCAGGGCGCCACCGTGTCCTTCGCCAACGACCCGGTCAACACCGGCCGGGCCCTGCGCATGCTCGACGACGTGGGCCTGATCAAGCTGCGCGACGGCTCCGATTTCCGCGCCACCGTGACCGACGTGATCGGCAACCCGAAGCAGCTCAAGTTGGTGCCGGTGGAGGCGCAGCACGTGGCGCGCGCGCTGGGCGACGTGGACCTGGGCGTGACCTTCCCGTCCTTCATCAAGCTCGCGGGCAAGGACCCGAACAGTGCGATCGTCTACCAGAAGCCTTCCACGCTCTACGCCATCCACTGGGTGACGCGCACGGCCGACGCCAACGACCCGCGCCTCAAGCGCTTCATCGCGCTCTACAACAGCACGCCCGAGGTCAAGGAGATCCTGCGCAAGCAGTACGGCGACCTGATCGCCTTCGGCTGGTGAGCGGAGGCGGTACGCCTGTGGCAGACGAGAAGCACATCCTGCTCAACGCGTTCAACATGAACAGCGTGGGCCACATCGCGCACGGCCTCTGGACGCATCCGCGCGACCGTTCCGAGGACTACCGGCGCCTGGGCTACTGGACCGAACTCGCGCGCACGCTGGAGCGCGGCAAGTTCGACGGCCTGTTCCTGGCCGACATCGTCGGCGTCAACGACGTCTTCGGCCAGTCGCCCGAAGCCGCGCTGCAGGAGTCGGTGCAGGTGCCCATCAACGACCCGCTGCTGCTGATCCCCGCGATGGCCGCGGTGACGCAGCACCTGGGCTTCGGCGTGACCTCGAACGTCACCTACGAACGGCCCTACCTGTTCGCGCGCCGCATGTCGACGCTCGACCACCTGACCGAGGGCCGCGTGGGCTGGAACATCGTCACCGGCTACCTCGACAGCGCCGCGCGCGCCCACGGGCTGACCGAGCAGGTCCGGCACGACGAGCGCTACGACATGGCCGACGACTACATGGACCTGGTCTACAAGCTCTGGGAGGGCAGCTGGGAAGACGACGCCGTGGTGCGCGACCGCGCAGGGCGCGTGTTCACGCAGCCCGGCAAGGTGCACCGCATCGTGCACGACGGGCCCTTCCACAAGCTCGACGCCATCCACCTCAGCGAGCCCTCGCCGCAGCGCACGCCGGTGCTGTTCCAGGCCGGCGGCTCCGAGCGCGGCCGGGAGTTCGCGGCCACCCATGCGGAGTGCGTGTTCATCAACGCCCCGACTTCCGAGCTCAATGCCTTCATCTCGGCCGACATCCGCGCGCGTGCCGTGCGCCGCGGCCGGCGGGCCGACGACATCAAGGTGTTCGCGGGCGCGATCGTGGTGGTGGGCGCGACCGAGCGCGAGGCGCGCGAGAAGTACGAGGAGTACCGGCAATACGCCAGCCCCGCCGCCGGCCTGACGCACTTCAGCGCCTCGACCGGCATCGACCTCTCGACCTACGGCCTGGACGACCCGATCCGCTACGCCCCGACCCAGGCCATGGTGTCGGCGGTGGAATCCATCACGCAGCGCAGCCCGGACAAGGTCTGGACCGTGCGCAAGCTGCTCGCGTTGATGGAACTGGGCAGCCGCACGGCCGCCATCGTGGGCTCGCCCGAGCAGGTGGCCGACGAACTGCAGGCGCGCGTGGCACAGAGCGGCATCGACGGCTTCAACCTGATGCGCACCGTGACGCCCGAGAGCTATGTCGACTTCGTGGATCTGGTGGTGCCGGTGCTGCAGAACCGCGGCGTCTACAAGCGCGACTATGCCCAAGGCACGTTGCGCCACAAGCTCTTCGGCGAGGGGGCGAAGCTGCCCACGCGCCATGCGGGCGCGGCGCGGCGCCACGACGCGGCCACCGTCGAGGAGGCCACGGCATGAGCACCACTGCTTCGACCGACTGGGGCCCGGCGCTGGAAGACGCGCTGTTCCTCACCGTCGCGCACCGGCATGTGCCCGGCCTGCCCGCGCGCCGTGCTGCGCCGCCGCGCGGCCCCGAGACGCCGGCGGAAGTGCAGGCGCTGTGCGACGACTGGGTGCGCACCGCCGCGCACGACCTGTTCATCGTGCAGGCCGTGGCCCGCGCGATGCACACCGTGTTCGCCGAGGATCCGCATGTGCAGCTGCTGCTGTCGCGCCAGCTGGGCGACGACGGTGACCATGCGGTGGAGGCGCGTCGCCACCTGTGGGCGCTGCGCGGCAGCGACCCGCTGTCCGAGATCCAGCGCCACCTGGCCGAGCACTGGGCGCGCGCGGGCGACATCCCGTTTCGCGGCGTGGCCGGCTTCCTGGCCTTCGAGTTCCACTACGAGCTCTACATCCTGGCGCGCATGCAGATCGTGCGACGCACCGCGCGCATCGCCGACACCGCGATGAAGGACTTCGCCGAGTCGCGCATCCGGCCCGACGAAGCCTTCCATCGCAGCCAGATCGTGGGCTGGTGGCTGGACAAGCTGCAGGCCATGGCCCAGGAGGAACGCGCGCGCTTCACACGCGAGATCCTGGCGCAGGACGAGGCGCTGCAGCAGCGGCTCAACCCCTTCCTGCGCGAGGAGCTGGCCGACATGGCGCGGGTCTATGGCGCCGACCTGGCCGAGGCCCATGCGATCTACGACGACTGGCGGCGCACGCTGCTGGCGAAGTTGCTGGACACCGATGCCTCGGCATTGGGCGCGCTCACCAGCATCGTGCACTAAGCTACTGCGCGGACGGCTCGCCGCCGCGCTGCGCGATCTCCTGCAGCGCGCGCGGCAGGTCCGCGATGCTGTCGATCACGACATGCGCGCCCGCCGCGTACAGGCGCTGCGCCGCGGCCGCGCGCAGCGCATCGACCTCCGCGGGCGGCAGCCGGCCCAGCGCCTCTTCGGTCAGGCCGACCTCGTTGCCGGCCAGGCTGATGCCCACGCACCACATGCCCGCGTTGCGGCCTTCCTCGATGCCCGGCGTGGTGTCGTCGACCTTGACGCAAGCGCGCACGTCGCCGATCTTCAAGGCCAGCACATTGGCCAGCGCCATGTAGGGGCCGGGGCGGCCGCCCGCCGGCAGTTCGTCGCCGGCCACCACATGGTCGGGCGCGATGCCGCGCGCGGCCGCCAGCGGCAGCAGCACGTCCAGCACCTGGCGCGGGTAGCCCGAGCAGGAGCCGATCTTCATCCCCTGCGCGCGCAGCCAGGCGAGCGTCTCGACCGCGCCCGGGATCGGCTGTGAGTAGTCGCCGACCTTCTGGATCTGCATCGGCATGAAGCGCTGGTACAGCGCGTCGATGTCCTGCTCGCCGGGCGTTGCATCGAAGCGCTGTTGCCACTGCGCGCGGATGCTCGGCTCCTCCAGCAGCGTGCGGATGTGGTCGCGTTTCGACAGCCCCATGGGGCCACGCGCCTGCGCCAGCGTGAGGGTGATGCCGAAGGTGGCGAAGGCCTCGACGAAGATCTGCGTGGGCGCCAGCGAGCCGAAGTCGACCAGCGTGCCGGCCCAGTCGAAGATCACGGCCTCGAGGCGGCGGGTGGGCCAGGTGGTGGGAAGGGGTGAGGTGTTCATGGTCGGTTGCTTCGAGAGGTGTGAGACAGAAGTTCAGGCGGCGGCGATGAAGTTGCGCCCGCGCGCACCGGCCAGCGCCTGCGCGATGCGCGCGCTCCAGTCGGCTTCGGCGATGCCGTAGCTCGCGGGGTCCACGCTCACGCCCAGGTCCTGCAGGAAGGCGTTCAGGGTGTCGATGGCCTCGTCGATGTGGCCGGCATCGAAGGCCGAGCGCAGCAGCGCATCGAGCTCGGCATCACGGCCGGCCGCGAGCCGCATGATCCGCGGCAGGCTGAACGAGCAGGCGATGCCGTGCGGCGTGCCGTGCTGCAGCGTGATGTCGTAGGACAGCGAATGGGCGAGCGCGGTGCGGGTGTTGGAAAAAGCCAGGCCCGCCTGCAGCGCCGCGGTGGCCAGACGTTCGCGCAGGTCGCGGCTTTGGGGTTTCGCCAGCAGGGCGGGCAGCGTGGCCAGGATGCTGCGCACCGCGCTGACCGCGAGGCTGGCAGACACGGGGTTGCGGTGCACGTTCCACAGCGATTCGAGCGCATGCGACAGCGCGTCGAGCCCGCTGGCCAGCGTGGCCGCGTGCGGCAGGCTCAGCATCAGCTCGGCGTCGACGATGGCCGCCTGCGGCCAGGTCCAGGGCAGCTGCAGCGACAGCTTGCGTGCGCGCGCCTGGTCCCACACGGTGGCCCAGGGCGTGACTTCGCTGCCGGTGCCCGCGGTCGTCGGAATGGCCAGCAGCCGGCGATGCCGCAGCGTCGAGGCCGGGTCGGGTGGCGCGCCTTCGAGCAGCGCCTGCAGTTCGTCGAAGCGGCCTGTCGCGGGGCGGGTGAGCATCACCTTGGCGCAATCGATCACGCTGCCGCCGCCCAGCGCGACGATGCACTCGACCTCGGGGTGGTCGCGCCACAGCCGCTCGTACATCGGCGCGAGCCAGGCCACGTCGGGGTTGGGCCGCACCTCGGTCTCGACCGCGGCGAGGCGCTCGCCCAGCAGGTCGCGGATGCGCTCGACGAGCCCGAGCCCGGGTGCTTCGGGAAAGGCGATCAGGATCGCGCGGCGCGCGCCGAGCAGGCGCGGCAGGGCCGCGAGCGAGCCGCAGCCGGCGTGCACGTCGACGGGGTTGTAAAAGGTCCACATGGTGTCGTTCGGGAAAGCGGAATGCCTCAGTGCCGGCCGTTGCGCTGGATGCGGTGGCGCAGCTGGCTCGACAGCGTGTCGGCCACCACCACCATGACGGTGATCACGATGATGCAGGTGGCGGTCTCGGGGTAGCGGAACAGCTTGAGGCTGCTCACCAGCTCGAAGCCCAGCCCGCCCGCGCCGACCATGCCCAGCACCGTGGCCGAGCGCAGGTTGACTTCGAAGCGGTAGAGCACGACCGCGATCCAGGCCGTGATCACCTGCGGCAGCACGCCGAAGACGATCACTTGCAGCGGCCGCGCACCGGTGGCGCGCAGCGCCTCGAGCGGGCCCTGGTCGATCTCCTCGATGGCATCGGCGAAGAACTTGCCCAGCATGCCGGCACCGTGCAGCGCGAGAGCCAGCACGCCGGGGAAGGGGCCCAGGCCCACGGCCGAGACGAAGACCAGCGCGAGGATCAGCTCGTTGATGCTGCGCACCACGTTGAGCACCTGGCGCGTGCCCTGGTAGACCCAGCGTCGGCTCTGCAGGTTGCGCGCGGCCAGGAAGGACAGCGGAATCGCCGGCAGCACCGCCAGCAGCGTGCCCCAGACGGCGATCTGCACGGTCTCGAGCGCGGGCGCGAGCAGGCGATCGAGGATGCGCAGGTCGGGCGGCAAGGTGCGGCCCAGGAAGTCGAGGATCTGCGGCAGGCCCGCGGCCAGCTCGGCCCAGCTCAGCTGCGCGCCGGCGGCGCTCCATTGCAGCGCCCAGGCGATCACGCAGGCGCCGATCATCAGCTGGACCCAGCTGCGGCGGCTTTCGGGCAGCGGGCCGGTCCAGGCGTACTTGCTTGTGGATGTAGCGTTGGTCATGTTCATGCGCCGGTGCTAGCCATCGAAGGCAGGGCCAGCGCGGGCTGGAGGGCGGCCTCCGCGCGCTCGGGCGAGGGCGGCGCCATGTAGATGCGGTCGATGTCGACCTGGCCCATCTCTTGGGGCGGGCCGTCGAACACCACGCGGCCCTGGGCCAGGCCGACGATGCGGTCGGCGAACTCGCGTGCGTAGTCGACCTGGTGCAGGTTGCACAGCACGGTGATGCCCAGCGCGCGCGAGGCGTCGTGCAGGTACTGCAGCACCTTGCGCGAGGTCTGCGGATCGAGGCTGGCCACGGGCTCGTCGGCCAGGATCACGCGCGGGCGCTGCGCCAATGCGCGTGCGATGCCCACGCGCTGCATCTGGCCGCCCGACAGCGAATCGGTGCGCGCATGCGCCTTGTGCGCCAGGCCCACGCGGCCCAGGCATTCGTGCGCCAGCGCGATGTCCTCGCGGCTGAAGAAATGCAGCACCGAGGCCAGCGTCGAGACCGCGCCGAGCCGTCCGGTGAGCACGTTCTTCAAGGCGCTCAAACGCGGCACCACGTTGTGGTGCTGGAAGATCATCGCCACGCGCTGGCGCAGCGCGCGGGTGTCGGCGCAGTGCACCGCGTCCATGCCGTCGACCTCGAGCGCGCCGCCGTCGGCCACGGCCAGCCGGTTCACGCAACGCAGCAGCGTCGACTTGCCGGCGCCGGATTCGCCCAGCACCACGACGAACTCGCCCGGCGCGGCATCGAGGTCCACACCGCGCAGCACGGTGTTGTCGCCGTACTGCTTGGTGAGCGCGCGGATGCGGATCACTTCATGCTCCGCAGGTCGAGCTTGAGCACCTTGGCGGTGTCGCGCACCACGTTGTAGGCCGCGTCGCTGGTGGGCTGGAAGCCGTTGAGCACGCCCTGGTCGCCCCAGGGCAGGTCCTTCACGTTGGCCAGGGCCTTGGCGATGCGCGCCTTGAGCGCCGGGTCGAGGTCCTTGCGCCAGACCATCGGCGACTCGGGGATCGGGTTCGAGGACCAGACGATCTCGAGCTCGTCGGCCTTGACCTGGCCCTTGGCGATGGCGCTCGCGAGGATGCGGTCGGCCACGGCGGCGGCGTCGACCTTCTTGTTGGCCACGGCCAGGATGCTGGCGTCGTGCGAGCCGGAGAAGATCACGCGGCCGAAGAAGCTCTCGGGGTCGTGGCCGGCCTGCAGCAGGCCGGCCTTGGGGAACAGGTGGCCCGAGGCCGAGGTCGGGTCGACGAAGGCGAAGGTGCGGCCCTTGAGGTCGGCGGTCTTGGCCAGGCCGCTGTCCTTGCGCGCGATGATCACGCTCTTGTAGGCGCTCTGGCCGGTCTTCTTGGTGACGGCCACCGCGAAGGCTTCCACGTCGGCGACCTGGTTCGCGAGCACGTACGAGAACGGGCCCAGGTAGGCCACGTCGAGCTTCTTCGAGCGCAGCGCCTCGATCACGCCGTTGTAGTCGGTGGCGACGAAGGGCTTGACCGGCATGCCGAGCTGCTGCTGCAGGCTGTCGAGCACCTGGCGGCTGCTCTCGATCATGGCTTGCGAATCCTCGGCGGGGATCAGGCCGATGGTCAGCGGCTGCTGCGCCAGGGCGGGCACGGCGGCCAGGGTGGACAGGGTCAGGGCGAGCAGGCTGCGGCGCAGGCGGAAGAGGGTGTTCATGGGGGTGGGCGGTGGAGTGTGGAGGGGCTGACGGGTGGGAACTGGCACGAGGTTAAGAACGCCGTGTGACAGCCTCATATCAACTCGATCACGAATTTGTCATCGTTCGATTCACACAATCTATGGATGTCAGCCGCCAAACTCCGTGCCTTCCTCGCCGTCGCCCAGCACGGAAGCTTCAGCGCCGCCGCGCGTGCCGTGGGCCTGAGCCAGCCCACGCTGACCACCCAGGTCCAGGGGCTGGAGCGCCAGCACAAGGTCGTGCTGTTCCACCGCCAGGGCCATCGCATCGAGCTCACCAGCGTGGGCGAGCGGCTGCTGCCCGTCGCGCGCCAGATCGCATCGCTCGAGCTCGATGCATGGAACCTGCTGCACGACAGCGGCGACCTGCAGTCGGGCGAGTTGCGGCTGGGCGCGGTCGGGCCCTTCCATGTGATCGAGATGGTCGACGCCTACCGCCAGCGCTATCCGCGGCTCGACGTGTCGATCCGCATGGGCAACTCGTCGTCGGTGTTCAAGGACCTCGAGGACTACGCCATCGACATCGGCGTGCTGGCGCGCTTCCACGAGACGCCGGGCTTCTGCGCCACGCCCTATGCGCGCCATGCGCTGATCCTGTTCGTGCACCGCGAGCACCCCTTCGCCAACCGCGGCCAGATCCGCTTGGAAGAGCTGCACGGCCAGCCGCTGCTGCAGCGCGAGAGCGGCTCCAGCACGCGGCGCGCGCTCGACGAGGCGCTGGCACGCGCGGGCGTGCGGCCCAAGCTCGCGATGGAGATCGGCAGCCGCGAGGCGATCCGCGAGGCGGCGGCGCGCGGCATCGGCATCGGCGCGGTGTCGGAGGCCGAGTTCATTCCAGACACACGGCTGCGCACCGTGCGCATCGAGGGCGATCCGGCCGTCACGCAGACCTACCTCTATTGCCTGCAGGTCCGGCGCGAGAGCCGGGTGCTGGCTTCCTTCTTCGACGTGGCGCTCGCGCTGCGCAGAGGGGTGAACGACCACGCGACGCCCTGATTCGCCATGACCCGGCCTGGCCCGACCTGACGAGAAAGCCGACAGCAGGATCGAAATACCCATGGGCTTTCGTCTCTGGCACGTCACCGCGCTCTTCTGTAATTCGACCACCCCCTCCACAAAGGCAGTCGAAACATGTCCGTCGCGTCAACTCGCACACTCACCTTCCCGCGCGCCACCGTCGGTCGCGGGCATCGGCCGGCATGGCCATCCTTCGCGCGCTGGCGCACCCTGGCGCTCGCCGCCACCCTGGGCGCGGTGCTTAGCGCCTGCGGCGGCGGCAGCGGCGGCAGTGGCAACGGATCGCCCACGCCGACCCCGCCCACCGACCCCGCGCAACCCGAGTTGCCTGGCGCGCCGACGGTACGCCGCACGCTGCTCATCGACATCGATGGCGCCACCTACGCCGCGGTGCAGGCCGGCATCGCCAACGGCAGCCTGCCCCACCTCGCGAAGCTCGAGCCGCGGCTGGCCTACAGCGGCGGCAGGGTCGGCACGCCCTCGCAGCAACCTACGCTCGACACGCCGGGCTGGGCCACGCTGCTGACCGGCGCCTGGGCCAGCCGGCACCAGGTGCTGTCGCAGGCGCCGAAGCAGGTCATGCGAGGCCCCACGCTGTACCAGCGCCTCAAGCAGAACGACGGCACGCGCCAGCATGGCGCGGCCGTGGCATCGCAGGGCCTGGCCCAGCTGCTGGCGTCGGAACACGACAGCGGCAACCTCGACACGCTGGGCGACTGCTCGAAGGACGCCATGGCGACCGACTGCGTGACCACGCAGGCCGCGCAGATGATCGGCGGCAGCTACGCCACGGTGCTGGCGCAATACCGCGCGGCCAAGGACGCGGCGCTGGACTTCGGCCAGAACGCGCCGCAGTACGCAGGCACGCTGGCCCGGCTCGACCAGGCCGTCGGCACACTGGTGGCCGAGACCGCCAAACGGGGCGGCGAACGCTGGCTGATCGTGGTCACCGGCAACCACGGCCTGAGCGCCAACAGCCAGGACGACGGCCTGCCGCTGCTGCCCGAATCCGCGACCTTCATCGGCCTGAACCAACCGGCCAACATGGGTGCCGACGGCGTCGGCGCACCGCTGCCGCAGACACTGGCCGAGCTCTATGCGCACGCCAGCATCGCCGACGTCACGCCCACGCTGCTGGGCTACCTCGATGCGCTGCCCGACACCAGGCGCTATGTGATGGACGGCGCGCGCCTGCTCGGCGCGCAGCCGGTGTCGCAGCTGGACGCCACGGTGCTCGACAACAACTCGGCCGACGTGCGCGTGGCGCTGGGCTGGGCCGCGCCGGCCAAGGGCGCGATCACGGTGCTGCGCGGCGGCGAGGTGATCGCCTCGCAACTGCCCGCGGGCACCACGTCGTACGTCGACACCCAGTTGTCGCAGGTGCTGGTGGCCAAGGGCACCTACCAGCTCGACTACACGGTGCAGGCCGGCGACGGCGCCGAGGCCGCCACGCGTGCAGTGCTCACGCCGTCCGTGTCGTACGTGCCGCCGGTGCCGCTGGCGCCCACGCTGCGCAACGGCCTGGTGTCGTACTACCCCTTCAGCGCCACGCTGCCGCCCGTCGACGCGATGGCGCACAGCACGATGGGCCCGGCCTCCAGTGAGCTGCCCGCCGGCGCCGGCCTGGTCGTGCCCGGCCCGCTCGCGGGCACGCAGGGCCTGCTGGTCGACACCAACTTCGTGACCGCCAGCGGCCTCGAAGGCTACCGGCTCACGCCGGCCGAAGGCTTCGACATCAGCAAGGGCAGCGCACCGCAGTTCACGCTGGGCTTCTGGTTCAAGACGCCCGCGTGCGTGGACCGCAACAACGTCACCATCCTTTCGAACAAGAGCTATGTGAGCGGCGGCAATGCCGGCGTCGCAGTCGGCCTGTTCGCGAGCTCGGGCAACCAGTGCGGCGTGGCTTTCAACATCGGCTCGGGCGGCGGCGTGCGCGCCGACGGGCCGACCGGCCCCTACACCCAGATCACGGTCAACCGCTGGGTGTACATCGCCTTCTCGGTCGACGGCGTGGCCAAGACCATGAACATGGTCGTGTTCGATCCGGTCACCGGCACCACCAACCGCGTGGCCACGGGCAAGTCGACCGGCAGCGTGGACCTGTCGAAGCTCTCGCCGTATCCGCAGTGGGGCATCGGCGACGACGGCACCGGCACCTTCCTGATGAACAAGTGCAACGGCACGGTCACGCCGCCGTACTTCGCGGGCAAGTGCGCGACCGCACCCACCTACCAGCAGCACTTCGGCGACCTGGCGATGTGGAACCGCGTGCTGAGCGACGCCGAGCTGCAATCCATCTTCCTGTCGAACAAGCCGCTGTCGACGCTGCCCGCGACGCCCGCTCCCTGAGGACCCACGATGACATCCCAGATCCTTTCCTGTGGCTGGCGCACCTGCGCCAAGGCGGTCGCCGTGGCGGGCATGGCCTGTGTGCTGATGGCGGGTTGCGGCGGAGGAGGCGGCAGCGCGGCGCCGTCGGCGCCGCCGCCCGCAGCGGCTGGCGGCGACGGCGCCGCGCCCCCCGCGGTGCCGATCGTCACCGCGCCCACGCCGGGCCCGGGCGCGGAAGCCGGTGCCGATGCGCCGCGCCCGAATTCGAAACTCGACTGCGCGCCCTGAGAACGCGCACACCGTCCGACAACCCTTCTCGTCGAAGTTCAAGAACATGACCACCATGAACCGCCGCACCCTGTTGCGCGCCGCCGCAGCCAGCGCCGCGCTCGGCCCCTTTCCGCCGGCCATCCAGCGCGCGCTCGCCATCCCGGCGAACAACGCCACGGGCACCCTCAACGACGTGGAGCACGTGATCATCCTGATGCAGGAGAACCGTTCCTTCGACCACTACTTCGGCACCTTGCCCGGCGTGCGCGGCTTCAGCGACCGCTTGACCATCCCGATGGCCTCGGGCCAGCCGGTGTGGATCCAGCAGGGCAGCGCCGACACCGTGCAGCCCTTCTACCTCGACGCCACCAAGGGCAACGCGCTGCGCGTGGGCGGCGCCCACGACTGGGGCGACCAGCAGGCCGCCTGGGACGGCGGCCGCATGGCGGCCTGGCCCAAGGCCAAGAACACCAAGATCTCGATGGGCCACCTGCGCGAGTCCGACCTGCCCTTCCACTGGGCGCTGGCCAACGCCTTCACGGTCTGCGACGCGTACCACACCTCGATCCACACCGGCACCTTCACCAACCGCATGTTCCTGTGGAGCGGGACCAATGGCGCCAACGTGGTCGGCCAGGCCTGCGTGACCAACGCCAACTGGGGGGGCCTGGGCCCGTCGTCCGACGGCCTGAGCTGGACCACCTACCCCGAGCGCCTGCAGGCCGCCGGCGTGCGCTGGAAGGTCTACAACCGGCCGGGCAACAACAGCAACAACAACCAGCTGGTGGCCTTCGCCTCGTACCGCGCGGTCAACGAGCAGTTGCAGTCCGTCGGCTCGCCCAACGTGGCCTACTCGCCGGCGATCGAAGCCCTGTCGCCGCTCTACAAGGGCTTCGGCAACACCATGCCCGACGGCGGCTTCCTGCAGGCCGTGGCCGACGACATCGCCGCGGGCACCTTGCCGCAGGTGAGCTGGATCGTCGCGCCTGGCGCCTACAGCGAGCATCCGAGCATGTCGGTGCCGCAGCAGGGCGCCTGGTACATCCAGACGCTGCTGGACATGCTCACGGCCAACCCCGAGGTCTGGAGCAAGACCGTGCTGATCATCAACTTCGACGAGAACGACTGCTTCTTCGACCACGTGCCGCCGCCCTCGCCGCCGTGGCGCAACGACGACGGCACCTACCAGGGAAAGTCGACTGTGGACATCGCGAGCGAGTACTACACGATGCGGGCCCCGCCGGGCGACACCAGCCAGCGCACGCCCGACGGCCGCTCCTTCGGCGCCAGCTCGCGCCTGCCGATGCTGGTGATCTCGCCGTGGAGCGTGGGCGGCTGGGTCAACTCCCAGGTGTTCGACCACACTTCGACGCTGCGCTTCCTCGAGCAGCGCTTCGGCGTGCGCGAGACCAACATCAGCCCGTGGCGGCGCGCGGTGTTCGGCGACCTGATGTCCTGCTTCGACTTCAAGAACCCGAACCGCGCCAAGCCCGCGCTGACGACCGCGCCGACCAAGGCGCAGGCCGACGCCACCTATTCGCAGCAGGTGGCCTCGCCGGGCGTGCCGGTGCCCGCGGTGGGCACGGTGCCGTTGCCGACGCAGGCCCTGGTGGTGCGGCCTTCGCGCGCCTTGCCCTACCGCCTGCACACCAGCGCCAACGTCGACCTGTCCAGCGGCCAGGTCTGGCTCAGCTTCAGCAACACCGGCACGCAGGGTGCGGTGTTCCACGTCTACGACGAACTCAACCTGTCGCGCCGCCCGCAGCGCTACACGGTCGAGCCCGGCAAGTTGATCTCCGACGCCTGGAAGGCCATGGCCGACAACGCGGGCAGGTACCGGCTCTGGGTGCTCGGGCCCAACGGCTACCACCGGCACTTCGCGGGCGACCTCAATGCGCTGCGCAGCGGGCCGAATCCGGAAGTGCGCGTCTGCTACGACCCGGAGGGCAACGCCGTCCGCCTGACGATCATGAACATGGGCGACGCGCCCGCTACCGTGAGCGTCCAGGCCAACGCCTACCGCCACGACGGCCCGTGGACCTACACGGTGGCGCCGGGCATGCAGCTCGAACCCTCGTGGTCGCTGGCCGAGACGCAGAGCTGGTATGACTTCACGCTGACCATGGACGGCGGTTTCGGCCGGCGCTTCGCGGGGCGGCTGGAGACCGGCAAGGACGGCGTCAGTGATCCGGCGATGGGCGTGGCCTGAGGCGATGCAGCCTTGCATATTCCCTTCATGATCGGTGGGCATGATCGCGTGCCTTGCATGCGCAGCCACCCGAGACGAGACCCCCCGCGATGACGCTCAACCAGATCCGCGCCTTCATCGCGGTCGCGCACGACGGCGGCTTCACCGCCGCCGCGCGTGCGCTGGGCATGAGCCACAGCACGCTCAACTCGCAGATCCAGATGCTCGAGCGGGAGTACGGCGCCGAGCTGTTCCACCGCCGCGGCCGGCGCGTGGAGCTTTCGGCCCTGGGCCTGGAGATGCTGCCCATGGCGCGCCGCATGGCCGCGCTCGAGGGCGACATGGCCTCGCTGCTGGACGACAGCGGCAAGCTGCGCCGCGGCTCGCTGCGCATCGGCGCGGTCGGGCCCTTCCACGTCACCGAGATGATCGAGGCCTATCACGCGGTCCATCCGCGCATCAAGCTGTCGGTCACGTTGGGCAACTCCGAAGTCGTGCTGGACGCGCTCGACAAGTACGTGAGCGATGTCGGCGTGGTGGCCAGCCGCTTTCCCGACGCGCGCTATCACATGCAGCTCTATGCGCGCTACCCGGTGATCGCCTTCGTCCACGTGGCGCATCCCTTCGCGAAGCGGGAGTCCATCGCTTTGCATGAGCTTGCCGGGCAGCCGCTGCTGATGCGCGAACCCGGCTCGACCACCCGCAAGGCGCTCGAGGATGCGCTGAAGGCGCAGGGCGTGCGCGTGCAGGTCGCGATGGAGATCGGCAGCCGCGAAGCGCTGCGCGAGGCGGTGGCGCGGGGCCTGGGCATCGGCACGGTCTCGCAGTCGGAGTACGTGGCCGACCCGCGCCTCAAGCCCGTGCCCATCGAGGGCGATTTGGTCTCTACGCACATCCATGTGTGCTGCCTGCGCGAGCGGCGCGAGAGCCGGCTGATCGCGTCTTTCTTCGACGCCATCGCTGCGTGCCCGGTGGCCTTGCCTGCGCCGCTCTGAACCATGGGCCCGCGGCGATGCGTCAGGCGCGCGGACCGCGCCAACGCGCGATGCCGAAGCCCGATGCGCCGGCCGCGCACAGGAAAGCCAGCACCCCCAGCCACGCCGAGCAGGTGAGCGCATAGACACCCAAGCCGGCGCCTGCGGCCACGATGGCCGCCATCCATTCCAGTGCGGGATCGAACCCGCGCTTGGGCTGCGGCGTTGGCGCGGCGCGCTCGGGGTCGTGCTTGCCGGTCGGCTGCGGCGTCTTTCGGGCCCGCCTTTGCCGCGGATCGGGAAAGTGTTCTCTCAGTGCCGCGGTGGGCCATGGGCCGCCAGGTGATGAACTGACGCCCGCCAAGGTCCAGACCGGGTCGGCATCTTGCTGCGCGAGGTCGCTCAGCAGGCTCGACAGTGCCTGGCCGTGCTGCAGGTCGTCGAGCTCGGCCAGGGTGCTGCGCAGCCACGGTTCGGCGTCGGCGGCGTCGGGCAGTCCTTGGGTGCGCAGCAGGATGTGATCCGGGAAATGCTGGACCATCAGGGTCTCGAAGGCTTCATACATCGGGCGATAGCGTTCCCCGATCGCCGTGAGCAGCGCCTCGCGCCGGGTCGCGAGGCGTGCCAGGGCCGTGGCCTGGTCGGCGACCAGGTAAGGGTAGGTGGCCTCGGCGCCGAAGTCGTCGAGGCACTCCTCGCGATCGACCGCCGAGGCCTCGTCGTCGATGTCGTATTCGTCGATGAAGCGTGCGTGCCGGATATCGTCGGCACTGAACAGCGCACGCCAGAACAGCGGGAAGAAGGCGTTGGCTTCCAGCTCGGCGCCATCGCCGAAAAAGCCGCGCCATTCGTTGCGGCTGCCTTCGGGCATCCGGGGCAGGGTGGTGCTGGACAGATAAACGGGATGGGACATGCGCGGCGCTCCATGGGGGATGGGCAGGCCGCATCTTAGGGTGGGGGCCGGACGGTCCTGCGATTCGATCGGGCCGCTCCGGGCTAAGCCGCCTCTACGCGCAGGAAGCTCGGAAGACGGCGGTGCAATGCATATGCAAGTGACTTCTTGTTCCTTGGCGATCGCCGGGCGCGGCGGAAGAATGGCCGGGCACTCCCGCCTTTCCGTTTTCCCCGCCCCACGCCATGTCCGTTCCCGATCTCCCGCGCCAGATGCACCTGGGCGCCTTCTTCTTCGGCGTGGGCCACCACCTCGCCGCCTGGCGCCATCCTGAGGTCGACCCCGGCGCGGCCAGCCGCATCGGCGCGTTGCGCGAATGGGCCCGCGTGGCCGAGGCCGCGAAGTTCGATGCCATCTTCTTCGCCGACAACGTCGGCCTGCCCGGTCCGCCCGATGCGGTGGTGGCGAAGAACGCGCTCTGGTATCCGCTCGATCCCCTGCTCACGCTGGCCGCGCTGTCGCAGGCCACCGAGCGCATCGGGCTGGTGGCCACGGTCTCCTCGACCTACCTGCCGCCCTATCACCTGGCGCGCAAGTACGCCACGCTCGACCAGCTGAGCGAAGGCCGCAGCGGCTGGAACCTCGTGACCTCGGGCAGCGACTTCGAGGCGCGCAGCTTCGGGCTCGACCAGCAGATCGCCCATGCCGACCGCTACACCCGGGCGCGCGAATACGTGCAGGTGGTCAAGGGCCTGTGGGACACCTGGGAGGACGATGCCTTCGTGCACGACAAAGAGGCCAACCGCTTCTTCGACCCGGCCGGGCTGCACCGCGTGGCGCACGAGGGCGCGTACTACAAGGTGCACGGCGGCCTGCAGACGCCGCGCGCGCCGCAGGGCTACCCGGTGCTGGTGCAGGCCGGCTCCTCGGGCGACGGGCAGGACCTGGCCGCCGCGTCGGCCGAGGTGGTGTTCACCGCGCAGCAGACGGCCGAGGATGCGCGCGCCTTCTACAGCGGCCTCAAGGCCCGGCTGCCGGCCTACGGGCGCACCGCCGACCAGCTCAAGATCCTGCCCGGCATCTCGCCCTTCGTGGGCCGCACGCGGCAGGAGGCGCAGGACAAGTTCGAGCAGCTGCAGGGGCTGATCGATCCGGTGCTGGGCGTGGGCCTGCTCTCGACCTTCCTGGGCAACGTCGACCTGTCGGGCTATGCCATCGACGACCCGTTCCCGCAGGACCTGCCCGTGACCGAAGGCTGGAAGAGCCGGCAGGAACTGTTCAGCCGGCTCGCGCAGCGCGATGGCCTGAGCATCCGCCAGCTCTACGAGAAGGTCGCGGGCGCGCGCGGCCACTGGACGATGGTGGGCACGGCGGCGGACATCGCCGATCAGCTGGAGCATTGGTTCAGCACCGGCGCGGCCGACGGCTTCAACGTGCTGGCGCCCACGCTGCCGCACGGGCTCAAGGATTTCGCGGCGCTGGTGATCCCCGAACTGCAGCGGCGCGGCCTGTTCCGCACCGAGTACACGGGCCGCACCCTGCGCGATCACCTGGGCCTGGCGCGGCCCGCCCATCCGAAGGCCCGCGTGGCATGACGCGCGTGCACAGACGAAGCGGTTGTTTGGATTCCACTTTTTATTCGTTGGTGAAAGCGGCCCCGAACCCTAGATTGATGGCCATGGCCACCCAGAAGGCCGCCCACCCGATCAGGAGTTTTCATTTCATGTCCGCAGATACCAGCGAGATCGTCGCCTTGCCCGAAGCCCTCGAACGCGCCCAGGCCGAGGCCGCTGCGCAGAACCTGCCCTATGCGGGCGGCGTCGCGCCCGCCGAGGCCTGGCAGCTCGTGCAGGACGGCGCGGCCGTGCTGGTCGACGTGCGTTCCAACGAGGAACGCACCTTCGTCGGCCAGGTGCCCGACAGCCTGCACGTGCCATGGGCCACCGGCACCGCGCTCACGCGCAACCCGCGCTTCGTGCGCGAACTCGAGGCCAAGCTCGCCAAGCAGGGCGGCAAGGAGGCGACGGTGCTGCTGCTGTGCCGCAGCGGCAAGCGCTCGGCGCTCGCGGCCGAAGCGGCGGCCAAGGCCGGCTTCGCACGCGTGTTCAACGTGCGCGAAGGCTTCGAGGGCGAGATCGATGCGCAGCAGCATCGCGGCACGGCCGACGGCTGGCGCTTTCATCGATTGCCCTGGACCCAGGGCTGACATCCACCGACCCACGAAAGAAGGAAACGAATGGCCCGGTTCGACATCGGCGGCATCGCCGGCGCGCTGCATGCGGCACGCGACGAATGGCGCGCGGCGCAGAAGCGCTCACGCGAGCCCGGCGGGCGCGAGTTCCCCTCGCGCGATGCGCTCACGCAGATCCTGCGCTCGCTGCAGGGCGTGCTGTTCCCGATGCGGCTGGGGCCGGTCGACCTGCGCCAGGACAGCGAGGACATCTACGTCGCCTACACGCTCGACGCGGCGCTGCATGCGCTGCACGGCCAGGCGCTGCTCGAACTCAACGACCGGGCCCGGCGCGCCGGGCAATCGACGGCCGACGTGGACGAACGCGCCACCGCCGCCGTGCGGGCCTTCGGCGCCGCGCTGCCCGACATCCGCCGGCTGCTCGACACCGACGTGCTCGCGGCCTACCAGGGCGACCCGGCGGCGCACAGCGTCGACGAGGTGCTGCTGTGCTATCCGGGCGTGCTGGCGATGGTCCACCACCGGCTCGCGCACCGGCTCTACACGCTCGACCTGCCGCTGCTCGCGCGCATCGTGGCCGAGCTCGCGCATGCGCAGACCGGCATCGACATCCACCCGGGCGCGCGGATCGGCCCTAGCTTCTTCATCGACCACGGCACCGGCGTCGTGATCGGCGAGACGGCCGTGATCGGCCAGCGCGTGCGGGTCTACCAGGCCGTCACGCTGGGCGCCAAGCGCTTCCCCACCGATGCCGAGGGCAAGCTGCAGAAGGGCCTGCCGCGCCATCCGCTGGTGGAGGACGACGTGGTGATCTATGCCGGCGCGACCATCCTCGGGCGCGTGACGCTGGGCAAGGGCGCGACCATCGGCGGCAACGTCTGGATCACCGACGACGTGCCCGCGGGCGCGAGCGTGACGCAGGCCGGCCTGCTCAACGCCAGGCCGGTGAAATGAGCGCGCTGCCCGAGGCCCTCCCGCTCTACGACCTGGTCGAGACCTTCGGCATCGCGGTGCGCCAGCTGCGCGAGGTGCGCGGCTGGTCGCAGGAGCAGCTGGCCGAGCGTTCCAACCTCAACCGCTCCTACGTGGGCGAGGTCGAGCGCGGCCGCGTGATCGCCTCGATCCTGACCGCGCAGAAACTGGCCTGCGCGCTCGACATCAACATCGCGAGCCTGCTCTCGCGCTGCGAACAACTGGAGCAGCAGCGCACCGTGCGCCGCATCAACTTGGCGGCTATAGCCTGTTGAGCGGACCACCCGGTCGCCCTGAAACTCCGCCTCGATTTCCTTTCTTTCATCGATCAACGGAGTCCTTATGACCGCAACAGTGGGTGGAACCACCGCCCTTGGCGACAATGCCGCACGCCAGCTCGCCAATGCCACCAAGAGCGTTCCCCAGCTCGAGACCATCAGCCCGCGCTGGCTCACCCACCTGTTGCAGTGGGTCCCCGTCGAGGCCGGCACCTACCGCCTCAACAAGGTCAAGAACCCCGAGTCGATCAAGGTCGTCTGCACCTCGCGCGAAGACGAGAACCAGCTGCCGCGCACCTGGGTCGACTACGAAGAGCATCCGCGCGAGTACAACCTCAACGCCGTGAGCACCGTGCTGGACGTGCACACCCGCATCTCCGACCTGTACAGCAGCCCGCACGACCAGATCAAGGAACAGCTGCGCCTGACGATCGAGACGATCAAGGAGAACCAGGAAAGCGAGCTGATCAACAACCCCGACTACGGCCTGCTGTCGCAGGTGACCGACGAGCAGCGCATCTTCCCGCTGACCGGCGCGCCCACGCCCGACGACCTCGACGAGCTGCTGACCAAGGTCTGGAAGGAGCCGGCCTTCTTCCTCACCCACCCGCTGGCCATCGCCGCCTTTGGCCGCGAAGCCACGCGCCGCGGCACGCCGCCGCCGACCGTGAGCCTGTTCGGCTCGCAGTTCATCACCTGGCGCGGCATCCCGCTGATCCCGTCGAACAAGGTGCCGGTGGCCGACGGCAAGAGCAAGATCCTGCTGCTGCGCGTGGGCGACAAGCGCCAGGGCGTGGTCGGCCTGTTCCAGCCGGGCCTGACCGGCGAACAGAGCCCGGGCCTGTCGGTGCGCTTCATGGGCATCAACAACCACGCGATCGCGTCGTACCTGATCTCGCTGTACTGCTCGGTCGCGGTGCTGACCACCGACGCGCTGGCCGTGCTCGACGACGTCGAGATCGGCAAGTACCACGACTATCCCGACACCTACAAGTAAGGCGCGCCGTGAGCACGTCACTTTCTCCACCGGGCCTGTCGCCGCTGCTGCAGCTTCCGCAGCAGCCCGAGGCGCCCTTCGATCCGGCCGTGCTGGCGCGCATGGCGAGCCAGCTGTTCGCGGCCCTGCCGGGCCAGGCGACACCGCTGGGCGTGCAGGCGCCGTCGCAGCTCGCCCCCGCGGGCTCGCCGCTGGTGAGCCCGGCCGGCTTCGGCCCCAGCGTGCCGGGCACGCCGATCCCGCAGGGGCAGGTGCCGGGCACCAACCTGCTGCCGGGCTCGCCCACGCAACTGCCTTCGCTGGCGCATCGCGCGCCCTCGCTGCTGCCGCACGCGGTGGCTGGCAACGGCGCGCCGGACGCCTTCCACAGTGCCTTGCCGGCCTACGAACCGCGGCTGGGCAGCGCGGTGCTGGGTGTGCCCGAAGGCCATGCGGCGCATGCGCCGGCGCCGGCGCTGGGCAGTGCACAGCCGTCCGCGGGTGCATCGCCGTTCTATTTCCTGAACGGCAGCCACGGCCATCCGTCGGCCGGTGCAGTGCCCGCTGCGTCACCGCCCCTGCAGGTCCTGCCCCCTCTCCCGCTCGCGGGAGAGGGCGGGGGTGAGGGCTTTCCGAAGAACCGCGATGCAGGCTCGCTCCCGGCCCTCTCCCCGGAAGGGAAAGCGGGCAGCGGCCAACCGCAGTACTACTTCGTCGATTCGGTGCGCCTGACCAGCGGCTACGTCACGCCGGCCAAGCCCGCGCCGCACGGCGACGTGCCCTCGGTCGCGCAGGGCCAGCACCAGCCCTTCGACGTGCATGCGGTGCGGCGCGACTTCCCGGTGCTGCAGGAGCGCGTGAACGGCCGGCCACTGGTGTGGTTCGACAACGCCGCCACCACGCACAAGCCGCAATCGGTGATCGATCGCATCGCGTATTTCTACGCGCACGAGAACTCGAACATCCACCGCGCGGCGCACGAGCTCGCGGCGCGCGCGACCGATGCCTACGAAGGCGCGCGCGAGCGGGTGCGCAAGTTCCTCAACGCGCCCGACGTGAACGAGGTGATCTTCGTGCGCGGCACCACCGAGGCGATCAACCTGGTCGCCAAGAGCTGGGGTGCGCAGCACGTGGGCGAGGGCGACGAGATCATCGTCTCGAACCTCGAGCACCACGCCAACATCGTGCCCTGGCAGCAGCTGGCTTCGGCCAAGGGCGCGAAGCTGCGCGTGATCCCGGTCGACGACTCGGGCCAGGTGCTGCTCGACGAGTACCGCAAGCTGCTCAACGACCGTACCAAGATCGTGGCCGTCACGCAGGTCTCGAACGCGCTGGGCACGGTGGTGCCGGTGAAGGAGATCGTCGCGCTGGCGCACCGCGCGGGCGCGAAGGCGCTGGTGGACGGCGCGCAGTCGGTCTCGCACATGCGGGTGGACGTGCAGGACCTCGACGCCGACTTCTTCGTCTTCTCCGGCCACAAGGTCTTCGGGCCCACCGGCATCGGCGTGGTCTGGGGCAAGCGCGAGGTGCTCGAGGACATGCCCCCGTGGCAGGGCGGCGGCAACATGATCGCCGACGTGACCTTCGAGAAGACGGTGTTCCAGCCGATCCCGAACAAGTTCGAGGCCGGCACCGGCAACATCGCCGACGCGGTGGGCCTGGGCGCGGCGATCGACTACGTGAACCAGGTCGGCATCGAGAACATCGCGCGCTACGAGCACGAGCTGCTGGTCTACGGCATGGCGCAGCTGCGCACCATCCCCGGCGTGCGGCTGATCGGCACGGCGGCCGACAAGGCCAGCGTGATGTCCTTCGTGCTCGACGGCTACAGCACCGAGGAAGTGGGCCATGCGCTCAACGACGAGGGCATCGCGGTGCGCACCGGCCACCACTGCGCGCAGCCGATCCTGCGGCGTTTCGGCGTCGAGACCACGGTGCGGCCCTCGCTGGCCTTCTACAACACCTTCGACGAGATCGATCGCCTGGTGGCGGTGGTGCGCAAGCTCGCGGGGCAGCGCCGCGCGGGCTGAACGCCGGCCCGCATGGCGTCGTGCGGCGCCATGCGGGTAGACGTTTTCGGCATGCGCATATCGGATTTGCGTCGTTGGGTTTTGGGGCTCGTCTTCGTACAGTCGGTTTCAGTTTCAACACAGGAGACCGAATGTCGATCCTTCGCAAATGGTGGCATGCCGCCACGCTCGCCACCCTGACCTTCACCGCGGCGGCCCCGGCCGCCTTCGCGCAGGCCTCGGCCGACGGCAGCGGCCCGCTGGTGTCCACCGAGTGGCTCGACAGGAACCTCAAGAACCCCAAGCTGCGCGTGATCGAGGTCAGCGTGAACCCGGGTCTCTACGAGCGCGGCCATGTGCCGGGCGCGGTCAACTTCTCGTGGCATGCCGACCTCAACGACCGCGTGCGCCGCGACATCGTGAGCCAGGCCGATTTCGAGAAGCTGCTGTCGGCCGCGGGCGTCGACAACGACAGCACCGTGGTGCTCTACGGCGACAACAACAACTGGTTCGCGGCCTGGGGCGCCTGGGTGTTCGAGCAGTACGGCGTGCGCAACGTCAAGCTGCTCGACGGCGGCCGCAAGAAGTGGGAAGCCGAAGGCCGCGTGCTCGAGAACCGCGCACCGGAAGTCGTGGCCACGCGCTACAAGGTCACGCGCCCGCAGCCCGAACTGCGCGCGCGCCTGGCCGACGTGCTGGGCGTGGCCGAGGGCAAGACCGACGCCAGGCTGGTCGACATCCGCTCGGCCGACGAATACACGGGCAAGATCTTCGCGCCGCCGGGCGCGGCCGAGCTCGCGGTGCGTGCCGGCCACATCCCGGGCGCGGCCAACGTGCCCTGGGGCCGCGCGGTCAACGAAGACGGCACCTTCAAGTCGGCCGCCGAACTCAAGGCGCTCTATGCCTCGGTCGGCATCGACGGCAGCAAGCCGGTCATCACCTACTGCCGCATCGGCGAGCGCTCGAGCCACACCTGGTTCGCGCTGACCAAGATCCTGGGCTACCAGAACGTGCGCAACTACGACGGCTCGTGGACCGAATACGGCAATGCCGTGGGCGTGCCGGTGAGCAACCCCAGCGGCACGGTCTGGGCGTCGAAGTAGGCAGCGTTCTTTCTTTGGGTGGGGACAACTCGTTGTCTCCTCGTCGTGTGGTAACGACGTTCGGGCGGACCTTGGGTCCGCCCTTTTTTCGTGAGGAGCGGGTTCGAAGATGACGACAACGACGACAGCGCAGATTCCGGCGGCCGATGCGCCCACCGGGCCCGGCCGCGTGGCATGGATCGCCGCCGCCCTGGTCGTGCTGCTGACCGTGGCCGGCGTGCAGGCGCTGGGCGAGCGCAGCGGCGGCCGCGCGCTGGCCTTCGCGGCCGGACTGGGCGCGCTGCTGGGCGTGGTGCTGCAGCGCTCGCGCTTCTGCTTCTACTGCCATGCGCGCGACTACTTCGAGCGCGGCGATGCGCGCGGCCTGCTGGCGATCGTCGCGGCGCTGGCGGTCGGCACACTGGGCATGCACGTGGTCATGACCGGCTGGCTGCCCGTGCCCATGCCGGGGCGGCTGCCGCCCGATTCCCACATCGGCCCGGTGAGCTGGGCGCTGGTCCTGGCCGGCCTGGCCTTCGGCCTGGGCATGGTGGTGTCGGGTTCGTGCATCAGCGCCCACTGGTACCGGCTGGGTGAGGGATCGCCCACCGCGCCCTTCGCACTCATCGGCTCCGCAGCCGGCTTCGTGCTGGGCTTCAACAGCTGGAACACGCTCTACAGCGCGACCATCGCGACGGCTCCTGTCATCTGGTTACCGCACCACCTGGGCTATGCCGGATCGGCCGCGGTGCAACTGGGCCTGCTGGCCGTGATCGCTGCGCTGCTGTGGCGACGCCTGCCGGCCGAGGGTGCGCCCTTGCCGCGCGCCGCCAGCTTCGGCGCGGCCCTGCGCCGGGCCTTCGTCGGCCGCTGGCCGGCGGTGTGGGGCGGTGTCGCGGTCGGCGCCATCGCGGTGATCGTGGTACTGCGCCTGCGGCCCCTGGGCGTGACCGCGGCGCTGGGCAGTGCGGCGCGCACGGTCGGCGAGCATCAAGGCCTGGTGCCGCAGCGACTCGAAGGCCTCGACACCTTCGGCGGCTGCGTGACGGCCGTGCTCGAGTATTTCTGGCAGACACCCAACGCCCTGCTTATCGCGGGCATCGTGGCCGGCGCGCTGGCGTCAGCCCTGGCCAGCGGCCAGTTCAAGCCACGTGTTCCCAGCCTGCGCCAGGCCGTGCGCGGCCTGGGCGGCGGCGTGCTGCTGGGCTGGGGCGCGATGACGGGTCTGGGCTGCACCGTGGGCAACCTGCTCTCGGGCACCATGGCCGGCGCGCTCTCGGGCTGGGTCTTCGGTGCCGCGGTGCTGTGCGCGGTGTGGGCCGGCTTGCGCCTGCGCTGGAGCCTTTGAAAAAGGCAGGGAGAGGGTCTGCGCGCAGCGAGATACCTCATGCGCAATCGGTCTTTGGTTTGCTCGCCGCGCCTCGCAGAATCGAGCACGGCGCAAGCCATTGAAGAGAGAAACCGATGACCACACAGCACCCCCCCGTTTCCCCGGTCGACCAGGCGCGACGCGTGATCGGCGTGACGCGCCAGGCCTGGCGCGTGGCGCCGCTGTCCGAGCATGCCGAGGCCCGGCGTGCACCGCACGGCTACGTGCCCCTGCGTGCCTTGAGGCGCGTGCAGGTCGCGGCGCAACGCAGGCTGCCCGTGGGGGTGGCGCTGGCGCATTCCTGGTAGGGCCCACAGCCCCCTCGTGCGGGCGCCGTGGGCGCGCCGGCAAGGCGAGACTCAGCGCCGCAGGCCCAGCAGCTCGCGCGCCACCACCCAGCGGTGCACCTCGGTCGGCCCCTCGTAGATGCGCATCAGGCGCGCCTCGTTGGCCATCTGCTGCAGCGGCATTTCCTTGGTCATGCCCATCGCGCCGAACATCTGCATGGCGTGGTCGATCACCTCCCAAGCCATCTCTGTGGCGAACACCTTGACCATCGACACCTGCGTGCGTGCCTCGTCGCCACGGTCGATGCGTGCGGCGGCTTCGTAGGTCATGAGCCGGCAGGCATGGATGCGCGTCGCCGCGTCGGCGACCCACCATTGCACGGTCTGGCGTTCCGCGAGCGACGCGCCGAAGGTGCGGCGCTGCGGCGCGTACTCGCACATCATGTCGAGCGCGCGCTGGGCGCGGCCGATGCACCAGGCCGCCATCTGCAGCCGGCGGCTCGACAGCCGCGCCTGCATGGGCGCGAAGCCCTGGCCTTCCGGGCCGAGCAGCCGTGAATGCGGCACCCGGCAGTCCTCGAACAGCACCTCGTAGGTCGAGACGCCGCCGATCATGGGAATGCGGCGCTCGACCTTGAAGCCCGGCGTGTCCTTGTCGACGATGAAGGCCGAGATGCCACCGCGCCCGCCTTTGTCCCGGTCCGTCACGGCCATCACGATGGTCCAGTCCGCGCGCATGGCGCGGCTGATCCAGATCTTGCGGCCGTTGAGGACCCAGTCGTCGCCGTCGCGCACCGCGCGGGTCGACATGGCCGAGGGATCGGCGCCCGCGCCGGGTTCGGAGATCGCGATGGCCGAGACCGTCTCGCCGCGAGCGTAGGGCGCGAGGTAGGCGGCGCGCTGTTCGTCGTTGGCGGCCGTGAGCAGCATGCGCAGGTTGGGCGAGTCCGGCGGCAGCTCGTAGGGGGTGATGGTCTTGCCGAACTCCTCGTTCACCCCGACCATCGCGACCACCGGCAGGTCGAGGCCCTCCATCTCGGCCGGTGCGTCGAGGCCCCACAGCCCGCGCGCCTTGGACACGGCATCGAGCGTGGCGTGCTCCTGCGGCGACAGCTCCCACGGCGCACCGGCCGCCTCGCGCTTCAACAGCGCCGCCTCCAGTGGCAGCAGGTCTTCGCGCACGAAGCTGGCCACCAGGTCCTTGAGCGTCTGATGCTCGGGATCGAGTTCGAAAATCATTCCATCACTCCAAAATTTCCAGGGAAACGGCCGCCAGGCTCAGCGGCCGTTGAAGCGCGGCGTGCGGCGCTCGGCCATCGCCTGCACGCCTTCGCGAAAGTCCTCGCTGCGGAACTGCAGCTGCTGCTCGGCCAGTTCGCGCCGGTTGATGTCGCGCACCTCCTGCGCCAAGTTGGCCCGCAAGGTGGCGCGGGTGCTCTGCACCGCGAGCGGCGCCGACTCGGCGATCTGCGCCGCCAGCGCCTGGGCCCGTGCCAGCACCTCGTCGGCCGCCACCAGTTCGTCGGCGAGGCCGATGGCGAGCGCCTCGCGGCCGTCGATGCGGCGGCCGGTGTAGAACAGCATCGATGCCCGCTGGGCGCCGATCAGGCGCGGCAAGGTGTGGCTCAGCCCGAAGCCCGGATGGAAACCCAGCCGGTTGAAGTTGACGCTGAAGCGCGCCGCCTCGCAGGTCACGCGGAAGTCGGCCGTCAGCGCCAGCCCGACGCCGGCGCCCACGGCCGCCCCGTGGACCGCCGCGACGACCGGCTTGCGGTTGTCGAACAGCCGCAGCGCGTGCGCATAGAAGTCGGCCGGGTCCATGGCCTCGCCGCCGCCCGGCACGCCGGAGAAGTCGGCGCCGGCGCAGAAGGACTTGCCCTCGGCCGCAAGCACGATGGCGCGGCAGCCGGCATCGCCGTCGAGCGTGGCCAGGGTGTCGGCGAGCTCGCGCATGGCCTGCGCGTCGACGAAGTTGTGGGGCGGACGGCACAGCGTCAGCGTGACGACGTGGCCGTCGCGGCTCTGTGCGAGGGAGGAGGGGGAGGATGCGTTCATTGGAGTTCGATCTTTGCGGAGCTTGCGATGCGTTTCCAGACCTCGATCTGCTCGCGCTGGAAACTGCGCAGTTCGTCCTGGCCGCCCTTCATCACGACCACGTTCTGCTTGGCGTAGAACTCGATGGTCTCGGGCATGGCGAGGATCTTCACGAACAGCTCCGACAGCTTGTCGACCACCGGCTTCGGGGTGTTCGCGGGCGCCGCGACGCCAGTCCAGGTGTCGCCGCTGAAGCCTGCGATGCCCTGTTCCCGCGCGGTGGGCACGTCGGCCAGTCCGGCCAGGCGCTGATCGGCCGCGATGGCCAGCGCACGAAGCTTGCCGCCGCGCAGCAGCTCCATGGTGGCCGTGATGTCGGCGAAGCCCAGGTCGGTCTGCGCAGAGATGGTGGCATTCACCGCCTCGGGCGCGCCCTTGTAGGGCACGTTGAGCAGCTTGATGCCGGCCTTCTCGGAGAACAGTTCGCCCATCAACTGGTAGGCGGCCGAGCCCGAGGCGAAGGTGGTCTGGCCGGGCTTGGCGCGGGCCGCGTCGATCAGGTCCTTCAGCGTCTTGTAGGGCGATTGGGCCGGCACGATGAGCACGATGGGCGATCGCATCAGCGTCGAGACCGGCGCCAGGTCCTTCACCGGGTCGTAGGGCAGCTGCTTGAACAGCGCCACGTTGGTGGCCAGCGTCGAGTTGCTGCCCATGAGCAGCGTGTAGCCGTCGGCGGGGGCGGAGGTCACGGCCTTGACCGCGATGAAGCCGTTGGCGCCCGCGCGGTTGTCGACGATCACGGGCTGGCCCGTCAGTTCGCCCAGCTTGCGCGCGAAGAAGCGCGCGCCGACATCGGTGCCCGAGCCGGGCGGGAAGGGCACGACGAAACGGATCGGCTTGCTCGGATAGTCCGTGGCCGCCGCCGCCGCCGGCTGCTGCGCCTGGGCGAATGGCGCTGCAGCGAGGGCCAGGGTGGCGGTCAGCGCGGCGGCGCTCAGCGTCCTCGACAAGGGGTTCATGAGGGATGTCTCCTGTAGGTGTGCCGCGGATTCTATAAACTTGCTTGTTGACTAGCAAGTAAGTAGTTACGATGGCTTCCATCGCATCAGCAGAGAACATTCCATGGAGACACAGACAAGCACTTCATCCGCGGCCACCGGGCCGCTCCAGGGCATCCGCGTGCTGGACCTGACCTCGGTCGTGCTCGGGCCGGTGGCCACGCAGATCCTCGGCGACTACGGCGCGGACGTGATCAAGGTCGAGCCGATCGAGGGCGACCTGATGCGGGCCAACGGCGTGTCGCGCCATGCCGGCATGAGCTCGATCTTCCTCGCGATCAACCGCAACAAGCGCTCGCTCGCGGTCGACCTCAAGACGGCCGAGGGGCGGCAGATCCTGCTCGAGCTTGCGGCCGAGACCGACGTCTTCGTGCACAACATGCGCGTTCCGGCGATCGAGCGCCTGGGGCTGGGCTACGAGGCACTGCGGGCGGTGCGTCCCGACATCGTCTACTGCGCGGCCACCGGCTTCGGCCAGTCGGGTCCGCACCGTGCCAAGCCGGCCTTCGACGACATCATCCAGGCGGCCAGCGGCATCGCCGGCCTGATGTGGCAATCGACAGGCACGGCCGACTACGTGCCGACCTTGATGGCCGACAAGACCACGGGGATCGTGACCGTCAACGCAATCCTCGCGGCGCTGTTCCATCGCGAGCGCTCGGGCGCCGGCCAGTACGTCGAGGTGCCGATGCTGGAGACCATGGTCGAGTTCACCATGACCGAGCACATGGGCGGCCTGGCCTTCGAGCCCCCGACCGCGCCGGCGGGCTACGGCCGCGTGGTCAGCGGCGGTCGCAAGCCGGCGCCGACCTCGGACGGCTACATCGCGATGCTGCCCTACAGCCCCCAGCAGTGGCTCGCGCTGTTCCGGCGCGTGGGGCGCGAAGACCTGGCGCGCGCCTACGACCTGTCCGACCGGCACAAGCTCAACGCGGCGGTGCGCGATCTCTACCGCGAGCTCAACGGCCTGACGCCCACGCGCTCCAGCGCCGAGTGGGTCGCGATCTGCGACGAGCTCGACATCCCGGCCACGCAGATCTGGCAGATCGACGAACTGCCCGAACACCCGCACCTCAAGGCGGTCGGCATGTTCCAGGCCATGGACCATCCCTCGGAGGGCGCGCTGCTGGCCACGCGGCCCGCGACCCTGTTCGGGGCCACCCCCGCCCAGATCCGCAGCGGTGCGCCGCTGCTGGGGCAGCACTCGGGCGAGATCCTGGCCGAACTCGGTTACGACGCAGGCCGGATCGAGCGTCTGCGCAGCGCCGGCATCGTGAAGGAGCCGGTGCCGCCTCGTTAGACTTCGCGTCCATGAAAACAGCCGCGAAGCCGCCCGAACCGAGCCCGACCCGCCGCACGCAGGTCGAGCGCCGCGCGTCCGCGGAAGCGCGGCTGCTGGCCGCCGCGCGCGAGATCGTGGCGCGCAAGGGCTGGGTCGGGATGACGCTGGCCGAGGTGGGCGAGGCCGCGGGCTACAGCCGGGGCCTGGCCGCGCACCATTTCGGCAGCAAGCCCGCGCTGCTGCGCGCGCTGGCATCGCACATCAACGACAACTTCATGCGCGAGCTCGAGCTCAACCCGCCGGTCGCGGAGGGCATGGCCTCCTTGCTTTCCTTCGTCAGCGTGTACCTCGGTCGCACCGACGGCCGCTGGACCAACACGCGCGCGCTGCTGGTGCTCATGGCCGAGGCCACCACCGACGATTCCGAGACGGGCGAGAGCCTCGCGCGCTACAACCAGAGCGTGATCGACTTCCTCGCGCTGCACTTTCACGCGGCCATCGCGGCCGGCGAGATGCGCCAGGGCCTCGATCCGGGGACCTGCGCGGCCATCGTCATCGGCGCCTTGCGCGGCGTGATGCTGCAGTCGCTGCTGAAGAACGCGACGGTGGACCTCGCGGCCGTGAGCGAGACGCTGTCGGCGATGATCGTGCGGAGCTTCGCCCGGGATCCGGAGGCCTGGGGCCTTGCAGAGCGCCGCGGCGCGCATTCCGCCTAGCCTCCGGCGGGCGTCTCGGCGGGCTGGACGCGAGAGTCCTTCCCGAGCCGCCAGGTCATCGCGGTCCCGACGACCGCCGCGACGAAACCCCCCAGGAACACGCTGGAATGGCCGAAGCGGTCGGCCATCAGGCCGGCCAGCGGACCGGTCGCGCCATACGCCAGGTCCTGGAAGGCCGCGAAGCCCCCGATGGCCGTGCCGCGCAGGTGCGCCGGCACGCGCTTGACCGCCTCGAGCCCCATGGCGGGAAACACCATCGAGCACCCCATGCCGGTCAGCAGCGCGCCCACCATGGCCACGGCAGGATGGGGCGCCAGCCACAGCAGCGCCTGGCCCAGCGCCTCGACCGTCAGCGACACCAGCGCGACCCGGTTGCCGCCGATGCGGTCGGGCAGGCGGCCCGCCACCAGTCGCAGCGCGACGAAGCCGAGGCCGAAGCAGGTCAGCCCATAGCCCGCGCCGTGCCAGCCGTGGGCCAGGAAGTACAGCGGAAAGAAGGCGCCCAGGGCCGCGAAACCGACGCCTTGCAAGCCCACGACCGCACCCTGCTTCCAGATCAGCCGCAGCACATCGGAGAAGGGGGCGCGGCGTCCCGGCGCGGACCGGGCCGGCGCGATGGACCACAGCATCGCGCCGCTGAGCAGCGGCAGCACCATGCTGCCCGCCATCAGGCCGGCGAAGCCGAGCTTCTGCAGCAGCCAGAGCCCGAGCGGTCCGCCCAGCGCGAAGGCGCCATACAGGCCGGTGCCGACGAGCGCCATGACCTGGCCCGATCGCGCCGGACCCATGGCCGCCATGGCCCAGCCCAGCATGCCGACCAGCGCGAAGCTTTCGCCCAGGCCCAGCACCAGGCGGCCCGCCAGCAGCACCAGGTACGCACCGGCGCCATGGCCGAGGGCGGGCAGCGCGGAGGCCCAGCACAGGAGCGACGCGGCCGCGTAGAGGAACAGGCCCCTGAACATCGCGACCTTGCCGCCACGTTCGTCGGCCAGCCGACCCGCCCAGCCACGGCTCAGGAGGGTGGAGAGAAAGGCGATGCCCACGGCCAGGCCGGACGCGACATTGCCCATGCCCAGCGTCTGCGACACATGGACCGCCACCGCTGGCATCGACATCGCGACCGACAGGTAGCCGAGGAAAAGCGCGAAGGTCATCCAGACCAGTTCGCGCAAGGAAGAATTTGCCTGGACGTTCGTCATCGAGCGCCGCTCCTTGAATTTTCAAAGGGGCACCTGCAGGACGAAGCGGCGGGGAGAGATGGGTGCCGAAGCGACCAACGCACACCGCCAGCCGGCCGCGGGTGCCACTGGTGATGCGTTGGTTGACGTAAACGCTTACGGCGTGTCGCGCGCTGAAGGCCTCAGCGTCGATTTTGCAGCGGCGATTCTAGCGGCAACGGCTTCGACGCAGGGGCGTGCCTGCCCGAGGATCGACCTCGGGCCGCGTCGAACGACTGGCCTCAGCAAGGCTCGGGGTCGACAAGCAAGAAGCTGCCGTGGCCACCCGGCAGGATCTCGTGCCAGCGGCCCGCCGGGATGATCTGCAGGTCGCCGGCGCGAAGGGGCACCTGTACGCCATCGAGGACCAGGTCGATGGCGCCTTCGAGCATCAGCAAGGCTTCGTCGTAGCCCGGATGCATCTCCCTGGCCAGCCCCGCTGCATCGACCTTGAACAGCTTCAGGCCCACGCCGCCGGGTCGCCCCACCAGCTTGCCGGACCACGCCGGACCCAGCAGCCGTGCGTGGCCGACCAGGTCCCGGTGTGTCGGCGCGGCGTGTGGAGCGGTCATGGGTGGCGCTTGCCGTGTCTCGGGTCAGGCGGCGCGCCGCGCTTCGTAGGCCTTGAGGTTGACGTAGGCGATCTGCAGCACCGACGGCGTGGCGGCCTGGCCCGGCGCCTTGCGTCGCAGCAGGTCGCCGATGATGTGGTCGGCTTCCACTGCCGCGCCGCGCGCCATGTCCTTGTACATCGAGGCCGTGATCGGCGAGCCGGGCATGGTGAGGAAGGCACGGCCGCGCTGCACGGCCGCGGCGCGGGGCGCGAAGCCGTTGTGGGCGGCGATGGCGCTGCACTCGTCGAAGATCGACAGCGACACGGCTTCGCCGCCCGCGGCCACGATCTCGCCGAAGGACGAGCGCAACAGCGTCGTGACGCCCGCGGCCGAGGCGATGAAGACCCACTTCTCCCACATCTCCTGCAGGATGTTCTCGCTGGCGTTGCTGCCGAAGTTCGCGCCCGCGAACTGGGCCGCGATCGCGTCGACGCGGGCCGAGCGGCCGCCCGCGCGTTCGCCGTAGTTGAGGTCGTGCGTGTCGTTGAGGTGCAGCACGCGGCCCTCGTCGTCGAGCGTGGCCGAGATCAGGCACAGGCCGCCGAGCACGCGCTCCTCGCCGAAGCGCGCGGCCAGGGCGTCGATGTGCTGCATGCCGTTGAGCAGCGGCAGGATCACGGTGTTTGGCCCGACCGCGGGCGCGAAGGAGTCCATGGTCGAGGCGAGGTCGTAGGCCTTGCTGCCGACCAGGATCACGTCGTAGGGCCCGTCGATGCCGTCGGCCAGCACGTGCCTGGGTGCCGGCAGCTGCAGGTTGCCCTGCGGGCTCTGGATCACCAGCCCGGTCTTGGCGAGCTGTGCCACGCGCCGAGGCCGCAGCAGGAAGGTGACGTCGCGCCCCGCTTCGAGCAAACGACCGCCGAAATAACCACCGAGTGCACCCGCACCCACTATGAGAAATCTCATCTTTATCACTCCCGAGTCAGACAGAAAAAGATCGACGGCGATGCGGCCGCGATCACCCGGGGGCGTACTCTACGCCGAGCCTCGCTCCTTTGCAGGCTGGCGCGAAAAGGGCGCGAGGTCGATGCCGCCCGTGCGGCCCAGCAGCCGGTCGGCGATCGCATCGCCCACGCCGGCCGAGTGCTTGAAGCCGTGGCCCGAGCAGGCCGAGGCGATCAGCACGCCGGGCGCGCCGTCGAGCGCATCGATCACGAAGTGGCGGTCGGGTGTCACGGTGTACATGCAGGCGCGGGCCTTGAGCAGGCGGCCGGCGATCTGCGGGAAGCGGCCGGCCACGCGGCTCGCGTACATCGCGGCGCCTTCCTCGGCGCTGACCTCGCGCTGCAGGGCGTCGGGCGAGGTGGTGGCCGCGTACTGCTCGGTCGCGACCTTGAGCGCGGGCTGCGAAGGGTCGGACGACGGGAAGCCGTACATGTAGTCCTCCTGCGCGTCGCCGAACATCCAGATGAAGATCGGCAGCCTGCCCGGCGCGAAGTCGGGCGCGGCGGTGCCGGTGTCGAACCAGTACATCACCTGCCGGTAGACGGCGAAGTCGGCCTGCCAGTCGGCGCGCGCCTGCCGGCCCAGGAACTCCGGCAGCCAGGGGCCGGCGGCGATCACCACGCGGTCGGCGGTGAAGCGCGTGCCTTCGATCTGCACGGCGGTGGTGTCGCCGTTGCCCAGCGGCTCGACGGCCTGCACGCGCTCGCCGGTGCGCAGCGTGGCGCCCAGCCCGCGCGCGGCCTCGAGCTGCGCCGCGATGGCCTGCTCGGGCCGCACGAAGCCGGCCTCGGGTTCGAAGTAGCCGAGTTCGTCGCCCTGCAGCGCGAACTGCGGGTAGCGCGCGCGGATGCCCGCGGCGTCGAGCACTTCGTGACGGATGTCGAAACGCTCGGCGCAGGCGATGGTGCGGCGCACGAAGTCGGGCTTGCCGTGGTGCGCGGCGATGCGGTCGCGCGGCGCGAGGATCAGGCCGCCGGTCTGCTCGAAGATCGAGCGGCCGGTGCTGGCCTCGAGCTCGCGCCAGATGGCGTGCGAGCGCCGCACCAGCGGCACATAGGCATCGCCTTCGCCGATGGCAAGCCGCGTGATGCGCGACTCGCCGTGCGAGGAGCCCTGGTCGTGCGGCGGCGCGTGCTGGTCGATGCCCAGCACGCGCGCGCCGCGCAGCGCCAACTGGTAGAGCGTGGCCGCGCCGATGGCGCCAAGGCCGACGACGATGACGTCGTAGTGGCTGTGCTGTGTGCTCACAGGATCGGCAGGTTCAGGAAGGCGTCCTTCACCTCGATCGGCTTGGGGATCAGCTTGAGCTGCGCGAACACGTCGGCCAGGCCCTGCTGCTCGCGCGCGATCTCGGGCGTGAGCGCGACCACGCCGTACTGCCGGCGCTCGGTCGCCAGGGCCAGCACCTTGGGCTCGACCTTGAGCTGCGGCGCGAGCGTGTCCACCACCTGCTTGGGGTTGGCCTGGGCCCAGGTGTTGGCCTTGCGCAGTTCGGCGAACACGGTCTTGAGCGTCTCCTGGTTGGCGCGTGCGTAGCCGGGCTGCGCGAAATGGTAGGTGCGGTTGCCGCTCAGGCCGGTGCCGTCGAACAGCAGGCGCGAATCGGTGGCGATCTGCGCGCCGGCCAGGAAGGGGTCCCACAGGCCGATGGCCGCCACGCTGCCCGACTGGTAGGCGGCGACGGTGTCGGAGGCGGTGAGGATGTAGACCGGCTCGATGTCCTCGTAGCTCAGGCCCGCGCCCTGCAGCGCCTTGATCAGCACGTACTGCGTGTTGTAGCCGCGGCCCGTCACCACCTTCTTGCCCTTGAGGTCGCGCACCGTGCGGATCGGCGAATCCTTTGGCACCAGGAAGCCCACGCCGCCGGGGTAGGGGCTCTCGGCCGCGAGGTAGGCCAAGCCCTTGCCGCTGGCCTGCTGGAACACGCCGATGCCGTCGGAGGCATGGCCGAAGTCGATGGCGTTGGCCGACAGCGCCTCCGCCAGCTGGCTGCCGCCCAGGAACTCGCGCCACTCGACCTGGATGCCCGCGGGCGCCAGCGCCGTCTCGAGCTGGCCCGTGCCCTTGAGGATGTTGAGCGTGTTGAACTTCTGGTAGCCGATGCGGATCACCTTGGCGGGTGCCTGGGCGAACAGCGGGCCGGCCGCGATGGCGGCGGCGGCACCGGCGCCGGCTTGCAGGAGGGCGCGGCGGCGCAGCGAGGGAATCGAATGCATGAGAGGGTCCTGGTGCACCGCGAGGGCGCTCGTTGGCGAAAAGGGGGACAAGCGTAGGCGGCCCCTCGCCGCCGCGCCACGACGCATTTCTCATTTGCTCATGCCTGAAGTGTGGGCACATAAGCAAGCAAAAAACGCTTCGTTGCCGCGCTACGGGGGGCTGCCTAGAGTCGCGTCTTTCCAACAAGGACGGAGGACGCATGAAGCGCCAACAATTCATCCTCGGCGGCCTCGCGCTGCTGGGCACGCTGGCCTTCCCGGCCGGCGCCTGGGCCGACAAGCTCGACGACATCCGCAAGGCCGGCGTGCTCCGCGTGGCGGCCTTCGACGGCAACCCGCCCTTCGGCTACATCGATGCCACGAGCAAGAAGCAGGTCGGCCACGACATCGACCTGGCCAACGAATTCGCCAGGAGCCTGGGCGTCAAGATCGAACTGGTGCCGACCAATCCGGCCAACCGCATCCCGCTGCTGACTTCGGGCAAGGTCGACGTGGTGTTCGCCAGCTTCACCATCACCGACGAACGCGCCAAGGTGGTGGACTTCACCACGCCGTACTTCCTGGTCGGCCAGCAGTTCCTCGCCAAGAAGGGCGTGCTCACCGACGCGGCCCAGCTCAAGGACCTGCGCATCGGCACCGAGAAGGGTACGACGATGGAGACCAACCTGCGCACCAACTACCCCGATGCCAAGGTCGTGCTCTACGACGATTCACCCTTCGCGCTGGCCGCGCTGCGCAACGGCAACGTGCAGGCCATCACCAACGACGGCGTGAAGCTCACGGCGCAGTGGGGCCAGCTGTCCGACAAGGAGAAGTACGAGATCCCGGCGATCACCGTGTCGAAGGAATACCTGGGCGCGGCCGTGCCCAAGGGCGAGACGCGCCTGCTCGAATCGCTCAACAGCTGGCTCACCGAGATCGAGAAGAACGGCCGTGCCGTGGCGATCTACAACGCCTGGTTCGGTCCCGACAGCAAGGCACCGCTGCCGCGCCTGCTGAAGATCGGCGAGCCACGCGTCGCGTCGCGCTGAAGCGGATGAGGGCAGCGGCCATCGAGGGCGACATCGCCGAAGTCAGGACGCGCGCGGTCGCACGCACGATGGCCGTGGTGCGGGCCTGGGTCGGCACCGAAGCCGATCCGCCGTCCGCGGTGCTGGCGCGCGTCGGCGCCCTGCTGGCCCAGCTGGCGGCGGAGCCCGCGCTGTTCCCCGATGCGCATTTCCCCGCGCCCGTCGAGGCCGCGGGCGAGACGCTCTACCTGCTGGCCGAATCGGCCGACCGCACGCATGCGCTCTACCTGTGGCGGCCGGCCCCGGGCTTTCGCACGGTGCCGCACGACCATTCGACCTGGGCGGTGGTGGCGGGCATCGAGGGCGAAGAGCCCAACGTGCTCTGGCGCCGCACCGATGGCGGCGAAGGCCCCGGCAGCGCCACGCTCGAACGCACGGGCGCGAGGCGCATCGGGCCGGGCGCGCACATCGCCTTCGGGCCGCGCGACATCCACAGCGTGGCGATCGAGGGCGAGCATGCGATCAAGCACCTGCACCTCTACGGCCGCAGCCTGACGGACCTGCCCGAGCGGCTGGACTTCGACACCGCCGCGGGACGTTGCGTCACGCAGCCGGCGCAGCCGCAGGTGCTGTCGCCCGTCCCGTCCGACGCCGCCTTCGCGTGAACGCATTCGAGAGCGCGCGCGAGCAGCTGCTCGCGCCGAAGTACCTCGGCTGGCTGCTCGACGGCTGGCTCATGACCATCGCCTCGTCGCTGCTGGTGATCGTCGCCTCGACCGCGCTGGGCCTGGTCTTCGCGGCCGCGCGCGGCAGCCCGCGGGCCGGCCTGCGCCGGGCCACCGCGGTCTATGTCTCGCTGTTCCGCAACACGCCGCTGCTGGTCCAGCTCTTCTTCTGGTATTTCGGCGCGCCCGCGCTGCTGCCCGAAGCCGCGCGCGAATGGCTCAACGCCGGCCACCATGTGAGCGTGGCGGGCCTGCGCCTGCACTGGCCGTCCTTCGAGTTCCTCACCGCCATCGTCGGGCTGGTGCTCTACGCCACGGCCTATGTGGGCGAGGAGATCCGCGCCGGCATCCGCGGCGTGCCGGCCGCGCAGCTGCATGCGGGCATGGCCATGGGCTTCAGCGCGGCGCAGGTGCAGCGCCACGTCGTGCTGCCGCAGGCGGTGCGCATCGCGCTCGCGCCGCTGTTCGGCCAGTACATGAACATCGTGAAGAACACCTCGCTGGCCATGGCGGTCGGGCTGGTCGAACTCTCGTACACCTCGCGCCAGGTCGAGGCCGACACCTTCAAGACCTTCCAGGCCTTCGGCTTCGCGACGCTGTTCTACATCGCGACCATCGCCCTGCTCGAATGGACGAGCGCTTGGGCGGTGCGGCGCACGAGGGTGAAGACATGAGCGGTGCGATCGCAGTCCTGCTCGACAACCTGCCTTACCTGCTCTGGGGCGCCTGGCCGAACGGGCCGCTGGGCGGCGCGGCGCTGACGGTGCTGCTGAGCGCGGGCTCGGCGATCGCCTCGGCCGTGCTGGGCCTGCTCTTCGGCGTGGCCCTGGCGATGAGCCGCGGTGCCGCGCACCGCCTGCTGGTCACGGTGCTGGGTTTCTTCCGCGCGATCCCGGTGCTGATGCTGATCTTCTGGACCTATTTCCTGCTGCCGATCGCGCTGGACATCGACGTGCCGGGCGTGCTGTCGGTGATGTGCGCGCTCTCGCTGGTCGGCGGCGCCTACCTGTCGCATGCGGTGCATGCGGGCATCCGGGGCGTGCCCGCGGGGCAGTGGAACGCGGCGCTGTCGCTGGGCATGGGGCGCTGGCGCGCGCTGCGCCACATCGTGCTGCCGCAGGCGTTGCGCATGATGCTGCCCTCGTTCATCAACCAGTGGGTCACGCTGGTCAAGGACAGTTCGCTGGCCTACATCGTGGGCGTGGGCGAACTGTCCTTCGTGGCGACGCAGGTCAACGCACGCACCATGGTCTACCCGGCCGAGCTGTTCATGCTGGTGGGCGCGATCTACTGGCTGCTGTGCACCGCGCTCGAGCGCGGCGTGTGGGCGCTGGTGCCGCGCGATCCGCAGCGCGGCACCTGACGCCCTTGCGGCGTCAGAGCACCTGCTGCACCAGCTGCGGGAACACCTTCGAGACCTTCTGCAGCAGGTAGTCGCCGTAGCGGCCGTGGAAGGCATGCACGTTGGCCTGGTCCCAGCGCGTGGCGCTGTCGTCGACGACTGCGGGCACGGGCAGGCCCTCGATCTTCTGCACGCGGGCCTCGAAGTTCGGGTCGAAGAACAGCGGGAAGGACAAGCGGTCGCGCCCCGAGGTGTTGCGCACCACGCGGTGCGGGGTCGAGCGGTAGAGACCGCCGGTCATGTGGTCGAGCATGTCGCCGATGTTGATCACGAAGGCGTCGGGCACGGGCGTCGCATCGATCCAGCCCTGGGCGGTGCGCACCTGCAGGCCGCCGATGTCGTCTTGGCGCAGCACGGTGAGCAGGCCGTAGTCGGTGTGCTCGCCCACGCCCCATTCGACATTCGAGCCCTCGGGGATCGGTTGCGTGGGGTAGTTGAAGAGGCGGAACAGGATCAGCGGGTCGGCTGTGTAGCGCGCCTGGAAGTAGTCGGCCTCCAGTCCCAGGCTCAGCGCGATACCTTCCATGAGCCGGTGGCCCAGCTGCGTGACCGCGGCCATGTAATCGAGCAGGGTCTGCCTGAAGCCCTCGAGCTCGGGGAACAGGTTGTGCCCGTGCACCGGCAGGCGGGCCTGCACGCGCGGATCGTCCTCGCCCAGTTCGCTGCCCAGGTACAGCCCTTCCTTCCAGTCGGGCCGGCCCGAGGTCAGCTCGCCGCCCAGCGGGAAGTAGCCGCGCCATGCAGCCCCGCCGAGTTCCATGCGCCAGCGCAGCTTGGTCGGCTCGTCGAGCGCGAAGAAGGCGTGGCTCAGGGTTTCGAGGCGCTGCGTGAGAGCGGGGGCGATGCCGTGGCCGACCGCGTAGAAGAAGCCGTGCGCGCGGCAGGCCTCGCCGATCTGCGCGGCGGCGGTGCCGCGGTCCGGTGTGCCGGCCACCAGGGCGGAGACATCGATGAGGGGAAGGGTGGTCATTTGAACGGCGAACGGATGTCCGACAGGAACTGCGCGGCGCGCGGATGCTGCGGGCGGTTGAAGAAGTCGTCGGGCGTGGCGCGTTCGAGCACGCGGCCTTCGTCCATGAACAGCACGCGGTCGGCCACCTCGCGCGCGAAGCCCATCTCGTGCGTGACGCAGACCATGGTCATGCCCTCGCGCGCCAGGTCGCGCATCACGATCAGCACCTCGCCGACCATCTCGGGGTCGAGCGCGCTGGTGGGTTCGTCGAACAGCATCAGCGGCGGCTCCATGGCCAGCGCGCGCGCGATCGCCACGCGCTGCTGCTGGCCGCCCGAGAGTTCGCTGGGCCAGGCCTGGGCCTTGTTCGCCAGCCCGACCTTCTCGAGCAGCGCGAGCGCGCGCTCCTGTGCCGCGGCCGCGCTCAGGCCCAGCAGGTGCGAGGGTGCGAGGGTGCAGTTCTGCAGCACCGTGAGGTGCGGGAACAGGTTGAACTGCTGGAACACGAAGCCGATGCGCGAACGGAAGGCGTTGACGTCGGTGCCGCTCGCGTGGATGTCCTGGCCGTCGATCACGATGCGGCCCGACTGGATCGGCTCGAGCCGGTTGAGCGTGCGGATCAGCGTCGACTTGCCCGAGCCCGAGGGGCCGCAGACCACCACCACCTCGCCGTGCGGGATGGTCTCGGTGACGTCGACCAGCGCGTGGTAGTTGCCGTACCACTTGTTCACCTGCTGCAACTCGATCATGCGGAGATTTTCCTTGTCTTCTTCGCGGCGAGCGCGGGGGTGCGGCGGGTCTGGCGCCGTTCCAGCCAGTAGGCGAAGCGCGAGAGGCCGAAGCACAGGATGAAGTAGGTCAGGCCCAGGATGCCGTAGACCTCGGCCGGCCGGGTGAAGACCTGGGTGTTGATCTGCGTGGCGATGAAAGACACCTCGGCCAGCCCGATGATGTAGCCCAGCGAGGTCTCCTTGATGGTCGAGACGAACTGGTTCACCAGCGAGGGCAGCATGCTGCGCAGCGCCTGCGGCAGCACCACCAGCCGCATCGCGCGGCCATAGCCCAGGCCGAGTGCGCGCGCGCATTCCATCTGGCCCTTGGGCAGGCTCTGGATGCCGGCACGCACGATCTCGGCCAGGTAGACCGCATCGAACACGACGAGTGCGATCAGCATGGTGGTGAACTGGTCGGTCTTGACGCCGGTAACGCTGGGCAGGAAGAAGTAGGCCCAGAAGATCACCATCAGCAGCGGGATGCCGCGCACCACGAAGACCAGCGCCGTGACAGGCCAGCGCAGCCAGCGGTAGGGGCTCACGCGCGCCAGCCCCAGGACGATGCCCAGCGGCAGCGCCAGCACCAGGCCCAGCGCCGCGAGGATCACGGTGAGCGCGAGCCCGCCCAGCGGCCCGTTCGGGTACTGGCCGACCAGGAAGTAGAGCCAGTACGTATCGATGAGTTCGATCATGTGGTGCGCACCGGGAAGCGATGGTGGTACCAGGCCGCCAGCCCGGTGATGCCCAGCGAGACGGAGAGGTAGGCGAGGGTGGCGAAGGCGAAGGACTCGGAGCTGCGGAAGGTCTCGCTCTCGACCTGGCCGGCCTGGTACATGAGTTCGGCCGCGCCGATCACGGTGGCGATCGAGGTGTTCTTCCAGAGGTTCAGGGTCTGCGAGATCAGCGGCGGCACGGTCACGCGCAGCGCCTGCGGCAGGATCACGCGGCGCATGGTCGCGAGGAAGCCGAAGCCGAGCGCACGGCCGGCTTCCATCTGCACCGTCGGGATCGCGCGGATGCCGCTGCGGATGTCCTCGGCCATGAAGGCCGCGGTGTAGAGCGACAGCGCGATCACCGCGCTGACGGCCTCGATCGGCCCGGCATAGAGCGTCTCGCGGATGCCGTCGGGCAGCAGCTCGGGTGCGCCGAAATACCAGAACAGCATGTGGGCGATCAGCGGCACATTGCGGATCGCCTCGACGTAGGCGAAGCCGATGGCGCGCAGCCACGCGAGCGGCGACAGCCGCAGCAGCGCGACCAAGAGCGCGATGGGCAGCGCGCACAGCAACGCTGCCGCCATCAGCTGCAGCGACAGCAGCAGGCCGGCCAGCAGCATCTCGTGGTACTTGCCCGTCAGCAGCAGGGCGTAGTCGAAGGTGGGCATGGAAGGAAGCAAAAAGGCGAGGGCGAACGCGAAAGCGCCCGCGGGTGAGCGCGGGCGCCATCGTACCCACCGCCCGCGGGCGGTGTGTTCAGCTTGCGTCTTGGGTGAACTTGAAGGGGCGCGTCTCGAACTGATGGCGCGTGCCCGGGCCGTACCACTTGAAGAAGATCTTCTCGGCTTGGCCGCTCTTCTCGAGTTCGCGCAGCGTGTCGTCGACCGCGGTCTTGAGCGCGGGCTCGCCCTTCTTGAGGCCGACCGCGACGGTGGTGGTGCTCACGTTCTGCGCCAGCAGCTCGTAGTTCTTGCCCGCAGGGCCGAGCTTGGCGATGGCATCGATCAGCGCGGCCTCGTCGTCGACATAGCCGGCGCCCTTGCCTTGCTGCAGCGCCTGGAAGGCCTGCGGCGCGTTCTCGAAGGTCACGACCTCGACGGTCGGCACCGCCTTGCGGATGTTGGCTTCCTGGGTGCCGCCCTTGACGGTGACCACGCGCTGGCCCGCGAGCTGCGGCAGCGTCTTGACCTCGCTGCCCTTCTTGACCAGCACCTTCTGGCCGGTGATGAAGGTCGGCAGCGAGAAGTCGATCTGCGTCTCGCGCTCGGGCGTGCGCGCCAGCGCGGCGGCCAGCACGTCGACATGGCCCTGCTGCAGTTCGGGGATGCGCGCGGCGACCGCGAGCTGCTTGAAGACCGGCTTGACGCCGAGCTTGCGCGCGAGTTCGCGGCCCAGGTCGACCTCGTAGCCGACCAGTTCACGGGTCTTGGGGTCGATGAAGCTGTAGGGCTCGGCCGTGCCGAGCACGCCCACCACGAGTTCGCCCTTCTTCTGGATGTCGGCGAGCTGGTCGGCCTGGGCCGCCAGCGCGGCCAACGAGACGGCGGCTGCCGCGGCGAGCGGCAGGAAACGGGACAGCCTCATGTTCATTCCGCGATCTTGTCGCTGTCGAGCTTGAAGTCGCGGGTCTGGAAGCCCGAGGCCGTGTTCGGGCCGTACCACTTGAAGAAGATCTTCTGGGCTTCGCCCGAGGTCTCGAGTTCGCGCAGCGCTGCGTCGACCACGGCCTTGAGGCCGGTCTCGCCCTTCTTGATGCCGATGGCCAGCGCCTCGGTGCTCAGGTTCTGCTTGAGCACCACGTACTGCGCCTTCTGCGTGCCGAGCTTGGCGTAGCTGCGCAGCAGCGCGGCCTCGTCGTCGACATAGCCCACGCCCTTGCCCTGCTGCAGCGCCTGGAAGGCCTGCTGGCTGGTGTCGAAGGTCACGACCTCGACATTGGGCACGGCCTTGCGGATGTTGGGTTCCTGCGTGCCGCCGCGGATGGTCAGCACCTTCTTGCCCGCGAGTTGCGTCACCTCGGTGATGCCGCTGCTCTTCTTGACGATGGCCTTCTGGCCGGTCACGAAGGTGGTGAGCGAGAAGTCGATCTGCGCTTCGCGTTCCTTGTTGTGCGTGAGGCCGGCGGCGACCAGGTCGACGTGGCCCTGCTGCAGTTCGGGAATGCGCGCGGCCACGGCGATCTGCTTGAGCACCGTCTTCACGCCGATCTTCTTGGCGATCGCATTGGCCAAGTCGACCTCGTAGCCGACGATCTGCCGGGTCTTGGGGTCGATGAAGGTGGCCGGTTCATCGGTGCCGAGCACGCCGACGACGAGCTCGCCCTTCTTCTGGATGTCGGCCAGCTGGTCGGCATGGGCCAGGCCGGCCAGCCCGAAGGTGGCGACGACGAGGGAGGCGATGAGGCGGATGCGCATGTTCTTGTTCTCCGGGAAGCGTTTGGCGTTCGGCGGTTGCCGTTTCTGGGTCCGACCGGCGATGTGCCGGCCTCTCTCCCGGCCGAGAGACTAAACAGGGTGGGCGAATTTGGGAACAACCGTTTCGGCATATCCAAATTCCGCATGCCCCCGGGGGAGCGGGCGCGTTCGGCGCCGATTTGTACCATTATGTAAACTGCTCGCCTATTCCGACGCCACCGGACGCGCCTGCGGGGCGCCCTCCGCGGGGCGCGCCCCGTATTCCCTCGCCATGAACCTCCGCGTGTCCCCTCCAGCGCCCGTCGCGCCCGTCGATGCCGAGGTCCTCTCACGCATGGTGCGCACCGACCAGCTGGTCATGGTGCGACGCAGCGTGCTGGCGGCCATCCCGATCAACATCGCGTTGAGCCTGGCGGTGATGCTGGTGGCCCTCAACTCCGGGCGTGCGATGGGCGGCATGCTGTGGCTGATGCTCTCGCTGGGGGTTAACGCGGCGCGCATCTTCATCTGCCGGATGCCCTTCGCGCCATCGCCCGGCGTCGCACCCGAACGCGGCGTCGCGGTCTCGGCGGACGCGCGACCGGTCGAGTGGCACCTGCGGCTGGCGGCCCTCTGCGCCGCGGTGTCGGGCGGGGTCTGGGCGTTGATCCCGCTGCTGTGCGCGGGCTATACCTCGCCGCAGACCCTGTTCTATCTGACGGTGGTCTGCGGCATCTGCGCCGGCGCGGCCACCTACGGCATCGCCTATGCGGCGGTGCCGATCAGCTTCGTGATCCCGGCGCTGCTGTCGGTCATGGGCTGCCTGGTCTACGCGGGCGGCTTCGACCGGCTGAGCCTGGCGGCCATGGTGCTGCTGTACCTGGGCGCGCTGGCGCGCGGTTCGCTGCAGAGCCAGAAGGCGTTTCGGGCCGGCAGCCGCCTGAAGAACGAAGCCACGGCCATGGCGTCGCAGTTGCGCGAGGCGCATCGGGAGCTTCAGGCTTCGGCGCAGGAGCTGACCCGCCGTGCGTCGTATGACGCGCTCACGGGGCTGCTCAACCGCGAGGGCTTCATGCAGGCCACGGCCTCCTTCATCGCGGCCCGGCCCGGCCGTGCGCATTGCCTGCTGCTGCTCGATCTCGACGGCTTCAAGGCGGTCAACGATGCCTTCGGCCACAAGGCCGGCGACCGCGTGCTGCGGGACGTGGCCGACTGGCTGCAGCGCGAGCTGTGGTCGCTGAACGCGATCCTCAGTCGCTGGGGCGGCGACGAATTCGCGGTGCTCTATTGCCCGCGCGGCGATGCCGAGACGCCCGCCGCCGTGGCCGAGGCGCTGATCGCCGCGATCCCCTTCGCCACCGCGCACTACGGCGGCCACCTGGGCGTGAGCATCGGCATCGCGGTCTCCGATGGCTCGGGCGCCGTGGACATGGCCGAGACCCTCGACCTGGCGGACGAAGCGCTCTACGAGGCCAAGCGCGCCGGACGCAACCGCTACCAGATCGTCGACGAGGCGCTGAACCTGCGCCTGGCCACGCGCCGCGATGTCGAGCGCGACCTGCTGCACGCGATCGAGACGCGCGCCATCGGCGTCTGGTACCAGCCGATCGTGACCAGCGAAGGCGGCCAGATCCACAGCCTGGAGGCGCTGCTGCGCTGGAACCACCCGCGGCACGGCCGCGTCGCGCCCGAGCGCGTGGTCTTCGCGGCCGCCAGCACCGGCGTCGCCGAGCAGCTGCTGCGCCACATCCTCAACGAAGTCTGCCTGGCGATGCACCAGCTGGAGGCCGAGGGTTCGGCGCTGGCCCGGGTGCCGATCGCGATGAACGTGTCGCCGCGCGAGATGGGGCAGTTGGCGGTCGACGAGATCGTGCTGGGCATGCTGGCGGCGCACGAGATCGCGCCGAGCCGCCTGCACATCGAGATCACCGAGGAGGTCGCGCTCGACAGCCATGCGACCCGCGCCCGGCTGGCGGCGCTCTCGGCGGCCGGCGTGACGATCGTGGTCGACGATTTCGGCGTCGGCTACTCGTCGCTGGCCTCGCTGCGCAGCGAGTACGTCGGCCAGGTGAAGATCGACCGCAGCTTCGTCTCGGGCCTGTCGGCCTCGCCGGGCAACACCGTGCTGGTCAATTCGATCGTGCAGCTCGGGCATTCGCTGAACATCCAGGTCGTCGCCGAGGGTGTGGAGACGCATGACGAGCTCGACGCGCTGCGCGCGTTGGGCTGCACGCTCGCGCAGGGCTACCACTTCGCCCGCCCTGCGCCGCTGCCCGAGATCGCCGCCTGGGCGCTGCAGCGACAGTCGCTGCCCTGACGCGCGGCGCAGCCCGGCAAGGGCGAGCACCGAAACCGTTTCCGGGGCCATGACACGCGTGTGACGGATGTCACGCTTGCCGGCGTTTTCTATTTCGCTGCCTGAAGAGGCGTGCGCAGCGCCGAGTCCATCCACCAGAGGGGAGGCGAGCCGCCGGCATGGGGTGGGCGTCACGAATGGTCATGAATGGTCACGAATGACCCATGACGCCTGCGAGGCCGCTCATAAGAATGACTGGCCGAATCGTCCTGGACGCAGGCAGTCCCGTGTGCTTCGTGAGCCATCCAGCCCGCCGCGCATCGGTCTGCGCCGCCGGTGCGATGGGCTTTACTCCCCGATTGTTGACTGCACGCATGACCTCCAACCGCTTTCCACAGACGACCGGCGATACCGCCAGCGCGCCCGCTCACTGCGAGGCGAACCGGCATGTCTCCGGTCCGGGTGGCGTGGGCGCGTGAAGCCGATGTCCGCCCGCCCCGAATTCCCGAAGCCTGCCTGCGCCGGCGTGCTTGCACGCGACGAGATGCTACGTCGCCGCTACTGCGCGATGGTGGAGGACGCGGGATACGAGGTGCAGCCCTTCGCCGCCGTCGACGAGCTCGTCTCGGCCTGCCTGGCCAGCGCCAAGCGCTTCGACCTGCTGGTCATGGCCTTCCCCGGCGACGTGTCGCGGGTGGTGCTGGGCCTGGAACGGGTCTGCCGGATGATCTCGAACTCCGTGGGGGGCCTGCTGATCCTGGAGGAGCGGCAGATCGACGCGGTGCACCAGGTGCGTTGGGTGCTGCCACGCGACTTCATCCTGGCGCCCTTCGACGACGAGGAGTTCCGGCTGCGCCTCGCGCGCTGCGGGCCCGCCGCCGGGCTGGCGCAGCAGCCGCCCGCGACGGCGGCGTCGACTCTCGCCGAAGCCGCGTACCGCTAGGCCGGCGGGTGCGTCGTCGAGGCACGGACGCCTGCTTCGAAGGTCGCGTCGCGGGCGCCGATGGCAGTTTCCCCTCGAGGGCACGCCGTCGGCAGCGGCGGTTTTCCCCTCGGCCGTGCACGGCCCGCGTCATGCGCCGGACATTCGCGCGCGCCAGACTCGGGCCGTCGCCGCACGTCCGCCGGCGACACGGCTTGAAAGGACAGGCGCATGCACGAAGGCGAGCGACTCAACACCTGCACCCACGGGCTCGGCCTGCTGCTGGCGCTGGCCGCGGCGGTGGTGCTGATCGGCGAGGCCGCCGCATCGAAGGACGCCTGGCGGGTGGCGAGCTTCAGCGTGTTCGCCGCCGCGATGGTGGCGCTCTATGCCGCCTCGACGCTGTTCCACGGCACGCGCGGCCGCGCGAAGGCGGCCTGGGCGCGCGCCGACCACTGCGCGATCTACCTCATGATCGCCGGCACCTACACGCCGCTGGCGCTGGTGGCGCTGCGCGGCATCTGGGGCTGGGGCCTGTTCGCCGTGGTCTGGGCCGCGGCGCTGTACGGCGTGGCGCGCGAGCTGCTGCCGGCGCGCGAGCGGCCGCCGGCGGTCGCGCTCTATGTGCTGATGGGCTGGGTCGGCCTCGCGGCCGTGCTGCCCATCGTCGAGCGCTTTCCCTCCGCCGGCCTGCCGTGGCTGCTGGCCGGCGCCTTGCTCTACACCGGTGGCGTGGTCTTCTATGCGCGCGACGGCCGCTGGCGCCATGCGCATGGGGTCTGGCACCTGTTCGTGCTGGGCGGCAGCGCGAGCCACTGCATCGCGCTGCGCTCGCTGCTGGTCTGAGGTCTGGGCTGCGGCCCGGCGCTCAGAGGCCGGCCAGGCGGCGCGTCATCTCGGCGGCCGGGATCGCGCGGCAGCCGCTCGCGTTCTGGCCCGACCACAGCGTGGAGAAGTCGTCGCGGCCCAGCTTCTCGGCCGCGGCCTTGAGCGGCGCGAGCGCGGCCGTGGCCAGCGGGAAGGCGGGCGGCGCATCGCTGAGCGGCCCCAGCGCATCGAGCAGGCGGTTGCGCATGCCGCGCGCCGGCCGGCCGGTGATCAGGTTGGTCAGCACCGTGTGCTCGGCCCGCGGGCTCTGCAGGGCCGCGCGGTGCAAGGCCGTGGTCGTGGCTTCGGGGCACAGCAGGTAGCTGGTGCCGACCTGTGCGCCGGCCGCGCCCAGCGCCATGGCCGCGTCCACGCCCTGCGCGTCGGCGATGCCGCCGGCCGCGATCACCGGCAGCTTCACCGCCTGCACGACCTGCGGCAGCAGCGCGAAGGTGCCGATCTGCGTGGAGAGGTCGTCGCCAAGGAAGATGCCGCGATGGCCGCCGGCCTCCAGGCCCTGCGCGATCACTGCGTCCGCACCGTGCGCCTCGAGCCAGCGCGCTTCTTCCACCGTGGTCGCCGACGACAGCATCTTGGCGCCCCAGCCCTTGACGCGCGCCATCAGCGCGGCCGAGGGCAGGCCGAAATGGAAGCTCACGACCGGCGGGCGGAAGGGCGCGATCAGCTCGGCGATGGCCTCGCTGAAGGGCGCGCGCCCGCCGCCCTCGGGGATGGTGGCGGGGTCGATGCCGTACTCGGCGTAGAAGGGCGCGAGCGCCGCGCGCCACCGGGCTTCGCGCGCGGCATCGGGCACGGGCGGCGTGTGGCAGAAGAAGTTGAGGTTCCAGGGGCGCGTGGTCTGCGCCGTGATCGCCTGTAGTTCGCTGCGCAACGTCTCTGGCGTGAGCATGGCGCAGGGCAGCGAACCCAGTCCCCCGGCGTTCGACACCGCCACCGCCATGGCGCTGCCCTGCACGCCCGCCATCGGGGCCTGGACGATCGGCAGGTCGATGCCGAAGAGCTCGCGGATGTTCATGCGTCGCTCCTTTCGAGCGTCACGAAGCTGAAGGGCAGGCCGGTGCTCGACACATGGCTTTCGCGTGCGCTCTCGCGCCAGCCATCGCCCAGCGAGGGCGCGTGCGCATCGCCCTCGAAGTCGCGTGCGATCTCGGTCACCACGGCGCGCTGCGCCAACGCCGCGGCCTCGGCATAGATCTGCGCGCCGCCGATCACCCACACCTCGGCCACGTCCGCGCACAGCGCGATCGCATGGCCCAGGTCGGTCGCTCGCTCGGCCCCCGCGGCCTGCCAGCCGGCCTGGCGCGTCAGCACGATGTTGCGCCGACCCGGCAGGGGACGGAACTTCGGCGGCAGCGAATCCCAGGTCTTGCGGCCCATCAGCACTGGGCAACCGGCCGTCATGCGCTTGAAGTGCGCCATGTCCTCGGGCAGGTGCCAGGGCAGGGCGTTGTTCTTGCCGATCACGCCGTTGGCGGCGCGTGCATAGATCAGGTTGAGGCGCATGGGCGGAGGTCTGAAGGTGGGGCGTTGGGGAGGCCCGCGGCGCTGCATCGGCAGGGCGGTCCGCGAACGTGGGAGGACGGGTGTGCGCCTGGATTATCCCCGTCGGCCGGCGTGAGGGGGCGTCAGCGCGCCGGAGCGCGGCCCCTGCCCGATGCCATGGCCTGGGCTCCGGGAGGGCGTGTTTTCAATGAATTAAATCCTTTCGATTTAATTAAATTGAAATGAGGCTATTGGTGTTTGGATTGGTGAAAGCCTGCGTTGCCGTTCTTTTTCACACTTATGCCTGTTGCGCCAATGACGGGAGAGGCCGCCCCTCTGCTGCCCGAGGCGCACGAGATCAAGGACCTGAAAGCGCTTGGCTTCTTCGACGACGACCTCGAAGTGGTGGCGCGCGCGATGGCCTGCCCGGCCGGACTGATCCTGATCACCGGGCCTACAGGCTCCGGCAAGAGCAGCACCTTGCACGCAGGACTGCGCATGCAGCACCTGATCGAGCGCAACGTGCTGACGGTGGAGGACCCGCTCGAGTACCGCGTGCCGTTGGCGGGGCAGACCGAGGTGAACCGCCGCGCGGGCTACGACTTCGGCGTCGCGCTGCGGCATTTCCTGCGCCACGACCCCGACGTGATCCTGGTGGGGGAAATGCGCGACGCCGAAACCGCCCAGGCCGCGGTCGATGCTGCGGCGACCGGCCACCTGGTGCTCTCGACGCTGCACGTGACCACGGTCTTCGGCGTGGTGCCGCGGCTGGCACCGTTCGGGCTCGTGCCACAGGTGATCGCGGAGAACCTCAAGCTGGTCATCAACCAGCGGCTGGTCCGCAAGCTCTGCAGCCATTGCAGCATCGCCGATCCCTTCTCGGATACCGAATGCACCTGGCTCGGCGTGGCACAGGGCACGCTGGGTCGGCGCCGGCTGGGCTGTGCGCGCTGCCGCAATACCGGGTTCCATGGCCGGCTGCCGCTCTACGAGCTGCTGGCCGTCGACGAACGCATGGCCAACGCCATTGCCGACGGCGCGGGGCGTGAGTCAATCCGCACGCTGGCGCAGAAGCAGGGCTTCCAGCACATCAGCCTGCTGGCCAAGCGGCGCGTGCGGCACGGACAGACCACGGTGGAAGAAGTGCGGCGTGTGATCGGCGACGAGGCCGGCATATGAGCAACTACTTCTACTACTCGATCCTGCTGCCTCATGGGCGCACGCAGAGCGGCGTCGCTGCCATTTCGGCCGAGCTCACCGTCTCGGCGGTCGCCTGGCTGGAGAAGCGGCACGACGGCATCGTGCTGAAGATCTATCGCCTGCCGCCCTGGGCCGCCCGGATCGCGCTGGTCCTGTCGCGGCTGTTCCGCTCGGCGCTCAAGCCGGTGGAGCTTGCGAGCCTGCTGCGCGATCTGGCGGTGATGAACGGCAGCGGCATCCCGATCATCGAGGCGGTGCGCGCGATCGCCGAAGACGAGGCGGGCGGGCCCGGCAAGCGGATCGCACATGTCTGCCTGCAGTTGCAGGAGGACCTCAACGCGGGCGCCTCGCTGGGCACGGCCTTCGGGCGCCAGCCCGAGGTGTTTCCCGAAACAGTGCGCAGCCTCGCGCGCATCGGCGACGAGACCGGCAAGATGGACGACATGCTGATGGAGTCGGCGCGCCACATCGATCGCGTGATCTCGCTCAAGGCCGATGCCAAGCAGGCCATGGTCTATCCCATCGTCTCCTTTCTCTCGATCTTCGGCGCCGGCGGCTTCTGGGTCGTCTATGTGCTGCCCAAGCTGGTGGGCCTGTTCAAGCAGATGAACGCCAAGCTGCCCCCGATCACCGTCGCGGTCATCCAGATGAGCGATTGGCTCAACGAGAACTGGATGCTGCTGCTGTTCGGCATCTTCGCCGCGGTGGCGAGCCTGGTGGCGATCTGGAAGTACAGCCCCGCAGTGCGGCGGCGCGTTTTCGAGCTGCTGCACCGGACGCCGGTGGTCAAGGTCATCCTGAGCTCATCGGGGCTGGCTTTCTTTTCTGAATACCTGTCGCTGTTGATCCGCTCGGGGCTGGACGTGGTCAACAGCCTCACGATCCTGCAGGGGGCACTGAAGAGCGTCTATTACCGCGAGCGCGTGCTCGCGATCCAGGCCTTCGTGGAGCGCGGCGACCGGATCTCCCAGGCGATGCGACAGGTCGGCGGCTTCCCTTCGATGATGGTCCGCATGGTCGCGGTTGGCGAGGACTCGGGCACGCTGGACCGCCAGCTGTCCTATCTCGCCGACGAGTATTCAAATCGCTTGAAACGGGCGGTCGGGATGCTGGCCGAGCTGATCAAGCCCCTGATCGTGATCCTGGCGGGCGGTGTCTTTCTCTTCTTGATCATCGCCCTGCTGTTGCCGGTCTATGACCTGGTGAAGCAGACGATGGCGGTCGCGCACTGATGAGGCATTTCAATGGGAGGCAATAAAGATGATTCGAGAACCCGTTTCACGCAGGAGAGCCCAACGCGGTGTGGCCGCGATCCTGTTGGCACTGATGGTGTTGGTCTTCACGGGGCTGTTGGCTATTTCAATGTTCCTCAAACGCGGGCAGGGCGCGCAAGACCGTGTCACGCGGGAGCAGTCGGCCAGCCTTGAATATTCCCGCAATCTGCTGGTCGGCTTCGTGATGCGCGAAGGGCGGCTCCCCTGCGTGGCGCAGGCACCCCATGGCAAGGAGGATTGTGCGGCCACCAACCCCAAGGGCTGGCTGCCCACGGGCACCTTGGATCCGGTGGCCGCTGCGCCGAACACGCAGGGCCGTCTGCCCGTGAGGTACATGGTCTACCGAGGCGCGGGCGCGGATTTGACGAGTGCGACCACGAATGAGTACATCCCCTCGGATGCCAGTGGCGCACCACTCGCGGATTACCCTGTCGTGAACAGCACCCTAGACACGTGTCGCAAGCTGTACCTCATGGAATCCCCGCCCCAAGCCGAGGGTGCGGCTTTGCCAGGGCAGGTGCCGGTGTCTGCTGCGGCCATTGCAGACACGCCTTCGAGGTGGAGCATGGCCTACGGCTTGAAGGGCACCGCCGCCGATACCAGGCAGCCTTACGTGATGCTCGGCACGGAGACAGTGAATGTGGCTTTCGGGTTGGCGGCACCTCCGGCCGGTGCGAGCACCGCTTCATCGGGCGAGAACGCCAACGTCACCAGTGCACAGATGGAAATACCTGGGCGGCGACCGGATGCGAACTATCGAGACCAGGTCTTGATCGAGGATGCCGGTGCCTTGTCCAGGACGCTGGGCTGTGCTCCCGCGCAGGCGTCGGTGGATGTGATGGCCATGGCTGCAGGCTGGCCCGCAGCGGCGGTGGCCGCGAGGGCGACGCGCATTGCAGACAACGAAGTTCTGATTGCCGTTCAATCGCTGTTTGTCGCTTCGTCCGGTGTCGCTGTACTGGAGGACACCGCAACATTGGGCGATGCGATTGCCATATCGATGCAGGCGGCGTTACTCAAGGCCATTGCATCGGCTCTCCTTGTCCTTCAACCTGGGAATCCGGCTTGGACGGAGATGCTTACGAACGCAACTACCGCAGCGACGAAGTCCACTGCAACACAGGTCATCGCGCTCGTCTCATTGGCACTGACGACCATAGATCAATTGTCGGAAGACGCCACATTAGGCGCTCATGGAGAAGCGCTGGCGGGAGCCCCCGCGCTCACCAACACCATGCTCGCCCAAGGCATTTCCGTGCCGACGGGGCGGGGCGCGGGCATGGAGGACCGCTATGTCTACCAGGACAGCAATGGCGCCCCCCATGAGTTGCAAGTGTGTTTCCAGACCGTGCAATGGTCGGTGGCCGGCACCTCCTCGGCCAGTTTTGTACCGGTCCAGCGGCACGTGATGCATCTCACCGGCATGACCGTGGAATTGGCCTTGCAGATGGACGCCATGGTCGACGGCAGCGCGGACGCGCGCTTTGGCGACTTCCGCCAGACGACCCAGGCCAGTTCGACGTCCGCCGCTGGCGTGGAGTGGCCTCCGGTTCGGACGGCGGTGGGCGACGACGCGGTCCCTGAAGTGGAGGCCTATCTGCTCTTGAATTGAGGCGGCTCAGCGGGGTGGCGCGACCGCCATCGCGAGCAGACCCATCACATGCTCTGCGATCAGTTCTTTCTCGAAAGGACTGGCCAGCGCCTCGAGCTCATCGAAGTGCCATGCGCGCAAGTAGGTGCACAGTGCCTTGCCCCCGTCACTCTGCGCATCGAGCCGGTACGCAGCGGCAGCCGGGGTGACGCGCAGCCAGCGCGTGATCAACGGCGCTGGCAGGCCGATGAGCCAGGCGGCTGTCGCCGAGGACGCGACCGCGCAGTGCTTCGTGCTGGCCGCCGCGTCCATGCTGTGTCCCGAAGCCGCATACGTCACGCATTCGCCATCGCTTGTCACCAGCAGTTGAAGCGGGTACGCCGGGTCTTCGTCTCCTGGGAGCGGGACATGATTGCCTGTGATGGCAGCGTGATGCCGCAGCCACATGAAGCGCAGGCCGCCGAGTGAGACGCTCGGGCAAGGCAGGCGAACCTCCTCAGCGTCCAGATCATCGAAGTCGTGGAGATCGAGGAGGTCTTGCACGGCGTCGGCGGATGGACCGACGCTGAAGGTGAGCGAGCAAATGCTCGCATCGACTTCGTGGATGAGTTTCACCGTTTCGCCCCTGTGTGACAGTTCTTCATCAAGAGGCAATCTGCGTGCCGGCTCGAATTCGAGCGGAGGAAATGGGCGATGCGATCGCGGTAGGTCATTGATTCTGCTGGCAATGCAAAGCGGGGGGCGTGCCTCGCGATCACGAAAAGAAGCGCAGTGGAAGCGGATGAACGTGCCTTGTTCCGTTCCGTCGTAACGTCTTTTCAGGGAACGGCGGAACGTTTCGGCAACCTCTCTTCGTTCCGGCTGCGGACGGTTGCCGCGGCGTTGAGAACAAATTCACATCGCTGCATGCCGCCGCAAAGGTGTGCGTGATCCTCATAGGAATGGTTCCGTTTTTTCCGTTCTTGAGAACCTGCTTCCCGCTAATGTCCCTCAGCGCTTCGCTCCAGAGTGGCATCTGATGACAAAGGAGCATTGCTTTTTTCGCCAGGCGGCAGTCGAGATATCCGAGGCTGCTACAGAGCCGACCCTTCAATGCCTCTTGCGCGAGGCCCACCGAGGCGGCGCTCTTTCCACGGATTTTCAGGTTCCCATCCCCATGTCCGACACGCCTTTGCATGTGCATCACTTCGATACGGATTCGCTGGAACAGAAGGACAGGTTCCGCTACTGGGCTGACAGGTTTTCGCGAAGCGTCGGCTACGCGGGGCTCGAGAGTCCCAATCGAGACGACTTTCATCAGCATCTTTCGATCCTCGAGGTGCCGGGCGTGGCTCGTTTTCAGCGACAGCAGGGCAGTGTGATCGCGGTGCGCTCGGAGCCTGGACAGGTGCAGGGCGTGGAGACCTATCCCTTCTATCTGATGCTCAAGCTGGGCAATGGCGCCACGACGGTTGCACAGGGGCGCGAGGCGCTGATCGAGACGGGGGACATGGTGCTGCTTGACGCGAGCAGGGGCATGCGGATGCTGGCGCACGAGGCGGTGAACTCGCTGGTGATCGGTCTGTCGGCGCCGCTTGTGCAGCGTTGGCTTCCCGGCGCCCACGACTCGGTGGCCCTGCGCCTCGATGGCGCCAAGGGTTGGGCCGGTGTGCTGTCGGCCTATCTGAGATCGCTCGACATCCACCAGATGGAGGGCATCGAGCGGCCTCTGGAGCGGGCGTTGATCGGCGAACACATCCTGTCGATGCTGTCTTTCACGCTGGAGCAACGTGGCCTGATGAGCGGTGGGGAGACAGTCTCTTCTCGCGATCACCTTCTGCATGGCCGGATGCGCAGCTGGATTCGAGACAACTACAGCAATCCGGCCGTCAGTGCGTCGATGTTGGCGAACGATTTCAATGTCTCCGTGCGCTATGTGCACAAGGTGTTTTCCATCGCAGGCCGCGGCGTGACGTTCAGGGATGCGCTGCAGTGCGAGCGTCTCGACGCCGCATTGCGCATGTTGCGCACGGCCGCCAATTCGAACACCTACATGGCACAGATCGCCTATCGCTGCGGATTCTCCGACGCCGCCTACTTCGGACTGGTGTTTCGCAAAGTCTTCGGCTGCACGCCCCGCGCCTACGGTCGGAGACTCTTGGGGGTGGGGCCGGAGGACGACGAGATGTCCGCGGCAGAGGTCTCCTGAGCGACAGCTCGGTCGTGGCGATGGTGCCGGTGCGCGTGACGTCGCGTCGCCCGGCAATCGTCGTTCTGCGATGGCTTTCAGGCGTCTTGGCGCCGCTGAGAAATGCCCCCGGGAGCGAACGCCGCATTCCCAGTCTGGCTGTTTTCGTTCATCATCTCGCGTTCGTCGCTGCTCGGGCAAGACAGCGCACGCCAGAAAAAGCCGATGCCATTGAAGTGTCGGTAGACGAGATCAGTCACTCAGGGAGAAGCGATGACCATCGCAGGAGAAGCAGACGCCGATACCTTTTCGGCACCGTATGGCGTTGTTCCGCGAGGGCGCGTCGTTCCGGCAAGCACCGGCCTTCCAACGCGGGAGGCGTTCGAGGAGCATGAGGCGCGAGCCGCGTGCCCCACCGTCGATTTGGGGGGCATGTCCTTCCTGCGCATTCGCGGCGGCAGCGTAGAGGCCTGCCAGCATGCGCTGATCGAGCTCAGGGAAAGGCGGAGCTTCTCGCTCCAGGTGCTTGCCGTCCAGCATGGCGAACTCACCGCCATCCAAACTTCGGGGCGCAGCCTCACGCTGGAGGCCGGCGACATGGCGCTTCTCGACGCGAGCGAGGGGCTGAACCTGCTGTCATTGCAAGCGATGGATGCCTGGGTCATCGACCTGTCGGAGCCCGTGATCGCGCGTTGGTTGCGACAGGCACCGGCTGCCACGTGTCGACTTCGGGGCGACAGCGGTTGGGCCAAGTTGTTGTCCACCTATCTGCGCACCTGGGAACTCGATTCCCTGAACGCGCTGACCAGTCGCTTTGAGAAGGAGCTCATCGGCGAGCATGTGATGTCGCTGCTCACGCTGGCATTGGCACAGGTACAAGGCGGCGTGCCGGACGATGCGCCGGTCATTTCCACGCGGGACCGAAGCGTGTACCTTCAGATGCGCCAGTGGGTGCGCGACCACCACACCGATCCCGAGATCGACGTGACCGCGGTGGCTGTGCAGTTCGGCGCGTCCACGCGTCATGTGCACCGGGTGTTCTCGAAGGCGGGGGGCGGCGAGTCGTTTCTCGACGCCGTCCGGCATGACCGCCTCGATACCGCGGCGCGGATGTTGCAGGCCGCCAAGACCGGTGCCTCAGGGCCGGTGTCGGTGGCCGAGATCGCGGTGCGTTGCGGCTTCTCCGACCCTGGCTACTTCGGTCGTGTGTTCCGCAAGAAGTACGGACACTCGCCAACAGAGTTCTCGAAAAAATTCAGTGGGCCGCTCTGATCGGGCGCCGCCGTCGAAAGGCGGCAGCCGTGTTCAGACGGCCATGGCCGCCGTCAGCGGCGCATGGTGCTCGTAGCCTTCGAGCGTGAAGTCGCTGGGCAGGACCTTCTCCAGCCACTCGGGCTCGTAGACGCCGGTGTCCTTGTAGGCCGGCACGCGCGACGAAAGCTTCAGCTGGGGCGCGGGGAAGGGTTCGCGCTTGAGCTGCTCCTGCAGCATGTCGACGTGGTTCTCGTAGATGTGCACGTCGCCAATGAAGTAGGTGAACCACTTGGGCGTGTAGCCCGTGAGCCGGCCCACCAGGTGCAGCAGCGCCGCGCCCTCGGTCAGGTTGAAGGGCGTGCCCAGGCCTACGTCGTTGCTGCGGATATAGAGGCACAGCGAGATCTCGCCCTTGGCCTTGTTCGGCAGGAACTGGTAGAGCAGGTGGCAGGGCGGCAGCGCCATCTCCTCGATCTGCGCCCAGTTCCAGCCGTGGAACAGGATCCGGCGGTCGGAGGGGTTCTCGATGATCGTGTCCAGGCACAGTCGCAGCTGGTCGACGGCCTTGTACAGCAGCACCTTGGTGCCCTCGTCGCCATCGTCGAAGGTGGCGAGCTGGCGGTAGCCGCGGGATTTGGCATCGTCGATCTGGCAGGTCTGGTTCGCGGACAGCGCCTTGTAGGCCGGCCAGTCGCGCCACTGCACGCCGTAGACCGGCCCCAGGTCGTCGGTGCCCAGGCGGTAGGGGTTCTCCAACCAGCGGGCGTTCTCGTTGGCGTTCTGGTCCCAGACCTTGCAGCCCAGTTCGCGGAACTCGGCCGCGTTGCGGGACGCGCGCAGAAAGCCCACGAGTTCGCCGATGGCCGTCTTGAAGGCCAGCTTCTTGGTCGTGACGGCCGGGAAGCCTTGCGTGAGATCGAAGCGCATCATCGCGCCCGGCAGGCTCAGCGTGCGGATGCCGGTGCGGTTCTCCTGCCAGCTGCCGTTGTCGAAGATGTCTTGGACGAGGTCGAGGTACTGTTTCATGGCTTGGCTATTCTGCAGCGAAGGCGGCTTTTGCGCTCAGGCGCTCAGGCGCGCAGCACCCGCCCCGGGTTCAGGAGGTTCTGCGGGTCGAGCCCCTTCTTGATGGCGCGCATCATGCCCAGTGCCACCGGCGACTTGTGCTTCTCGAGCTTGTGCACCTTGAGTTCGCCGATGCCGTGCTCGGCCGAGAAGGAGCCGCCGAATTTCTCGACCGCGTCGTAGACCAGCGTGTTGACGCGTTCTTCCTCGTCGCGCAGGAAGGCACGGGCATCGCCCTCGGCCGGCGCCTGCACGTTGTAGTGCAGGTTGCCGTCGCCCAGGTGGCCGAAGTTGACCAGCCGCACGCCGGGGATCTCGCGCTGCAGCAGCGCGTCGGTCTCCTGCACGAAGGCCGGGATGCGCGACACCGCGATCGAGATGTCGTGCTTGATGTTCAGGCCTTCCTCGGCCTGCGCCAAGGGAATGCTCTCGCGGATGTGCCAGAGCTGGTGCGCCTGCGAGAGGTTCTCGGCCACCACCGCGTCGGTCACGCAGCCGTCTTCGAAAGCCGTCTCGAGCAGGGCCTCGAAGCGTGCGCGTGCATGGTCCTCCGATTCGCTGTCGGAGTTCTCCAGCAGCACGCAGTAGGGCACGGCTTCGTCGTCGACGAAGGGCACGCGCAGCTGCGGCATGTGCTTGTCGACCAGGCTCAGCGCGAACTTGCCCATCACCTCGAAGCCGGTCAGGCCGGCGCCGAGCTGCTTGTGCGCCAGGCCCAGCAGCGTGACCGCGTGGTCGAGCGAGGGCACGGCGGCCCAGGCCGTGAGCTGGGCCGCGGGCAGCGGGTAGAGCTTCATGCTGGCGGCGGTGATGATGCCCAGCGTGCCTTCGCTGCCGATCAGCAGGTCGCGCAGGTCGTAGCCGGTGTTGTCCTTGCGCAGGCCGCTGGTGCCGTCCCAGATCTCGCCCTGCGCGGTGACGATTTCCAGGCCCAGGCACAGGTCGCGCGTGTTGCCGTAGCGCACCACCTGCGTGCCGCCGGCGTTGGTCGCGAGGTTGCCGCCGATGGTGCAGCTGCCCTCGGCCGCCAGGCTCAGCGGGAACAGGAGGCCGGCCTTCTCGGCCGTCTCCTGCAGGGTCTGCAGGATGCATCCGGCCTCGACCGTCATCGTGAGGTTGGCTTCGTCGATGCCGCGGATGGCGTTCATGCGCTGCAGGCTCAGCACGACCTGCGTGCCGCTGGCATCGGGAATGCCGCCCACGGCCAGGCCGGTGTTGCCGCCTTGCGGCACCAGCGAGCTGCCGGCCGCCGCGCAGGCCTTGACCACCTCGGCCACCTGCTGCACGTTGGCAGGCCGCACCACGGCCAGCGCCTTGCCGCGCGCGCGCTTGCGCCAGTCCTGTTCGTAGGCGGACAGGTCGCCGTCGGTGAGCACATGGGGGGCACCGAGGATGGCGCGCAGTTGGTCGATCAGGGCAGTGGTCATGGGATGGAAGTCTCCGGCAGGGCGGCTGCTTGCGCTGCCTGGGTCGCATGGGCGTTGCGCAGCCGCAGCCGCACGTGCAAGGCGCATGCGACGAACAGCGCCAGGCACAACAGGATCTCGATGCCGGCCAGTACGCGGCCGGTGGGCAGGGCGTCGCTCCAGGCGCGCACCACGCCCTCGGTGAAGTACAGCCAGATCATCAGGCTGACCCAGCGGTAGGTGTACATGCGGTTCTTCATCAGCCCCGCGAGCGGCACCACCAGCGGCAGCACCTTGAGCGCGAGCCACGAGCCGCCCGGGCGCAGCGGCGCGAGCCACATCTCCCAGGCCAGGCCCAGCACGATCAGGCCGACGAGGCTGCCCACGGCCAGCCAGCGGGTGGCGGCGACGGAAGAAGAAGAGACGGGCGGCGGAATGGATTTCATTGGGTAGGCGCCGCGGAACCGGCTGGGCCGGGCCGCTGGCGGCGCCCCTCGCGGGGCGGGCGCACGCGACTCGAAGTGCGCGAAGACATGGGGAGGTCCCTATGATACCGGCCATGAATCGTCGGCAATGGTGGAGGGATCTTTCGCATTTCCCGTGGCGCAACACCGCGGCCGTGCTGGGCGAGCGTTTCCGTGAAGACCGGCTCGGGCTCACGGCCAGCAGCCTGACCTTCACCACCACCATCGCGATGGTGCCCTTCTTCACGGTGGCGCTGGCGCTGTTCACGGTGTTCCCGATGTTCGCCAAGATGCAGGGTCGGCTGCAGCGCTGGCTGATCGAGAGCCTGATCCCCGACAACATCGCGCGCCAGGTGCTGGGCTACCTCAACCAGTTCGCCAGCAAGGCCAGCGGGCTGGGCATCGCGGGCCTGATCGTGCTGCTGATCACCGCCATCGCACTGATCCTCACCATCGACAAGACCCTTAACAACATCTGGCGCGTGCGCACGCCCCGGCCCTTCGCACAGCGGGTGCTGATCTACTGGGCCGCGATCACGCTCGGGCCGCTGATCCTGGCGGTCAGCCTGTCCACCACCTCCTATGTGTTCTCGGCCTCGCGCGAGGTGGTGGGCGGCGCGATGGTCAAGCTGGTGTTCGACGGCTTCGAGTTCCTGCTGCTCGCGGCCGGCATGGCTTCGCTCTACCACTACGTGCCCAACACCCACGTGCGCTGGGCGCATGCCTGGGCCGGCGGCCTGTTCGTGGCCGCGGCCATCGAGATCGCCAAGCGCGTGCTGGCCTACTACCTGAGCCTGGTGCCGACCTACTCGGTGCTCTACGGCGCCTTCGCCACCTTCCCGATCCTGCTGGTCTGGATCTACGTGGCCTGGGTCATCGTGCTGTTGGGCGCGGTCATTGCGGCCTACCTGCCCAGCCTGCTGACCGGCGTGGCGCGCCGCGGCGGCACGGCCGGCTGGCCGATGCAGCTGGCGATGGAGGTCTTGCAGCATCTGGCGCACGCCCAGGCCGAGCCGGCCCGGGGCGTGGGCGCGGTCGATCTGGTGGCGCGCATGCGCGTCGATGCGCTGCAGCTCGCGCCGGTGCTCGAGACGCTGGTGGCGCTCGACTGGATCGCGCCGCTGGACGAACAGACGGCCGACGAGAACCCGCGCTACGTCCTGCTGGCCGATCCGGCCACGCCCATGGCGCCGCTGCTCGAGGCCCTGCTGATGCCCAGGGCGGAGCCGCTCGAGGGGCTCTGGCGGGAAGGTCCCTTGCACGGCCTGCGGCTGGGCGAGGTACTGGTGCTCAGAGGCTGACCTTGCCGCGCCAGATGTCGCGGTACATCGCCCAGTCGCCCATGAAGGAATAGAGCGGCCGCTTGAAGGAGGCCGGCTCGTTCTTCTCGAAGCCGAAGTGGCCCACCCAGGCGAACGCGTAGCCCGCGAGCAGCGCGGCCAGCAGCCACCAGGGGTTCAGCGTGGCCACGGCGGCGGCGACGCAGAGCAGGGAGATCGTCGAGCCCGCGAAATGCAGCCGCCGACAGTTGCGGTCGGCGTGCTCGCTCAGGTAGAAGGGATAGAACTCGGCGAAGCTCTTGAAACGGCGGGGATCGGCGGCAGATGCCGTGCCAGTCGTGGTGCTCATGTGCGTCTCCTGGAGGCCGCCGCGCAGGGCGCGAAGGCCTTGTCCATAATAGCCACGACCTCCCGGCCGCACCATCCGGCCTTCCGATCACTCTTCGATGCATCCGTCTTGAGCGTCCGTCCCGCCACCGCCACCACATCTGCCGCCGCCGCGCCCGCCAGCGACGCGCCCTGGGTCGTGTGCCTGTGCGCCGAATGGTGCGGCACCTGCCGCGACTACCGGCCGCTGCTCGAACAGGTGGCGCGCGCCCATCCGCAGTTCCGCTTCGCCTGGGTCGACATCGAGGACCATTCGGAGATCGCCGACGTCTTCGACGTCGAGACCTTCCCGACCCTGCTGGTGGCTGGGGCCGACGGCACGCGTTTCCTCGGCCCCTTGCTGCCGCACGCCGAGACGCTCTCGCGCATGCTCGATGCGCTGCAGTCGCCCAAGCCTTCGAGCGCCGACGTCGAGCAGCTGCTCGCTGCGCTCGACCGGAAGCCCTCCGCCTTCACCGTCTGATCGGAACCTCCCCATGAACATCCTGATCTTCGGCGCCACCGGCATGGTGGGGCAGGGCGTGCTGCGCGAGTGCCTGCTGGCGCCCGACGTCGACAGCGTGGTCACGATCGGCCGCGGCGCCACCGGCCAGCAGCATCCAAAGCTGCGCGAGCTGGTGCACACGGACCTGTACGACTACGGCGCCATCGAATCGCAACTGCAGGGCTTCGACGCCTGCTTCTTCTGCCTGGGCGTGTCGTCGGCCGGCATGAAAGAAGACGCCTACCGCCGCATCACCTACGACCTCACGGTGGCCGCGGCCACGGTGCTCGCACGGCTCAACCCGGGCATGACCTTCACCTACGTGTCCGGCACTGGCACCGACAGCAGCGAGCGCGGCAGCAGCATGTGGGCGCGGGTGAAGGGCGCGACCGAGAACGCGCTGTTGCGCCTGCCCTTCAAGGCGGCCTACATGTTCCGCCCCGGCATCATCCAGCCGCTGCATGGCGCGCGTTCCAAGACGCCGCTGTACCACGCGGTCTATGTCGTGCTCTCGCCCTTGTTGAGCCTGGCCGGCCGGATCTGGCCCGACCAGCTCACGACCACCGAACGCGTGGGCCGGGCGATGCTGGCCGTGGCGCGCCACGGTGCGCCCAAGGTCTGGCTCGAGCCGAAGGACATCAACGCGCTGGCCTGAGCTTCAGCGCCGTGCGCGGCCACGCTTGCGCCGCCCGGCGCTGGTGATCGCGTGCACCAGGTGCTGCACGAAGGCCTCGACCAGCGGCGGCAGCGTGCGGCCCTCGAGCGCCAGCACCTGCAGCTGGCGCTGCTGCAGCGGTGCCTCGGCGAAGGGCCGCGCCACCACCTCGCCGGCCTCTATCAGGTGCACCACCGTCAGGTGCCCCGACAGCATCACGTCGGGCGTGCGCAGCAGCGGCAGCAGCCCCGACGAGAAATTGCTCACGAACAGCGCGCGGTACTGCAGGCCCTGCAGGCTGCAGGCCTGGTCGAAGAGCTGGCGTGCCGTGACGCCCTTGTCGCCCACGGCCAGCGGGTAGCGCACCGCATCGGCCACCGACACCACGCGCTGGCGCGCCAGCGGATGGTCGGGCCGCAGCACCGCGAACACCGGCGCGTTGGCTGCATGCGCGATGCGCAGGCCGGGTTCGGGCGCGACCACGTACTTGAGCGCGATGTCGGTCTCGCCGCGCGCCAGCAGCGCGCTCACGCCGTCGGGCGAACCCACGTGCAGCTCGAGCTGGCAGCCCGGGTGCGCGGCCTCGAAGCCGCGCATCACCAGCGGCATGAAGTGGCCCGCGAAGCCCTCGGTGCAGGCCATGCGGATGCGGCGCGCGTCCTGGCCGCCGAGGTCGCGCACCTCGTCCACCACCTGCTCGATGTCGCGCTGCGCATTGCGCAGGTGGGCGGCCAGCCGCTCGCCGGCGGAGGTCAGCGCCATGCCGCGCGCATGGCGCTCGAACAGCGGCGTGCCCAGGCTGTCCTCCAGCTTCGCGATCTGGCGGCTCACGGCCGAGGAGGCGACGAACAGCCGCGCCGCGGCCTGGTTGACCGAGCCGCTGCGCGCCACTTCGAGGAAATGGCGCATCGGGATGCTGAGCAGGGGGAGGGACATGGCGGTACGTGTTGCCTTCAAGGCAATGGTAGCTTGCGAAAACGGTGCTGGAAGCATCGGCGTCCAGGCCTTGTACTTGCTGCATCCCACGCATCCACAGGAATCCGCCCATGCAACGCACCGACAGCCTCGCCGCCGCCGCGGCCTATTTCGACGACGGCCGCTTCTTCGCCGACCTGCAGCGCCGCATCGCCTTCCGCACCGAGAGCGACACCGGCGCCGCCACCCCCGCGCTCGAGGCCTACCTGCGCGAGGCGCTGATGCCGCCGCTGGCCGCACTGGGCTTCGAGGCCGAGGTCGTCGCCAACCCGGTGCCCGGCGGCGGCCCCTTCCTGATCGCGCGGCGCATCGAGGACCCGTCGCTGCCCACCGTGCTGAGCTACGGCCACGGCGACGTGGTCAGCGGCCAGGACGCGCAGTGGGAAGAGGGCCTGGGCCCCTGGGCGCTGACCGTGCGCGGCGAGCGCTGGTACGGCCGCGGCACGGCCGACAACAAGGGCCAGCACAGCATCGCGCTCGGCGCGCTGGCGGCCGTGCTGCAGGCGCGCGGCGGCCGCCTGGGCTACAACCTGACCTGGCTCATCGAGATGGGCGAGGAGGCTGCCTCGCCCGGCCTGCACGCGGTGTGCGTGCAGCAGCGCGATAAGCTGCGCGCCGACCTGTTCCTGGCCAGCGACGGCCCGCGCGTCAGCGCCGAGCGGCCCACGCTGTTCCTGGGCTCGCGCGGGGCGGTCAACTTCAGCCTGCGGCTGCGCGCGCGGCCCCGCGGCTACCACTCGGGCAACTGGGGCGGTGTGCTGGTCAATCCGGCCACGGTGCTGAGCCACGCCGTGGCCTCGCTGGTCGACGCGCACGGCCGCATCCGGGTCGAGGCGCTGCGCCCGCCGCCGCTCACGCCGGCGCTGCGCGCGGCGCTGGCCGGCATCGCGATCGGCGGCGGCGCCGACGATCCGGCGGTCGACGATAGCTGGGGCGAACCCGGCCTCACGCCCGCCGAGCGGCTGGTGGGCTGGAACACGATCGAGGTGCTGGCGCTGGGCGCGGGCTCGGCCCAGCGGCCGGTCAACGCGATCCCGGCCGAGGCGGTGGCGCACTGCCAGCTGCGCTTCGTGGTCGGCACGCCCTGGCAGGACCTGGCGCAGATCGTGCGCGCGCACCTCGATGCCCACGGTTTCGCGCAGGTCGAGGTGCAGGTCACGCTGAGCGGAGCGGCCACGCGGCTGGACCTGGCCAACCCCTGGGTCGACTGGGCCCGCGCGTCGATCGCCCGCAGCAGCGGCCGCGAGGTCGACCTGCTGCCAAACCTGGCCGGCTCGCTGCCCAACGACGTGTTCGCCAGCGAACTCGGGCTGCCCACGCTGTGGGTGCCGCATTCCTACCCGGCCTGCGCGCAGCACGCGCCCAACGAACACCTGCTGGCGCCGCTGGCGCGCGAGGGGCTGCAGATCATGGCCGGCCTCTACTGGGACCTGGGCGAGCCCGGCCACGCGCCCTGGGCCGCGGGCCGGCTTTCTTCGCACACCGCCTGATCGTTTCCTTTCTTCGTACGCACACCATGACCCACCTCCGCACCCGTCGCCGCCTGCTGCTCGGCGCCTCTTCCCTGTGGCTCGCCGCCATGCCCGCGCTGGCGCAGCCCAACGCCTGGCCCGAACGCTCGATCAAGCTGGTCGTCCCCTTCCCGCCGGGCGGCGGCACCGACATCGTGGCGCGCGGCATGGGGCAGGCGCTGGCGGAGCGGCTGGGCCAGCCGGTCGTGATCGACAACCGGCCCGGCGCCTCCACCATCATCGGCACCGATGCGGTCGCCAAGGCCGCGCCCGACGGCTACACGCTGCTGCTTTCCGGTTCAACCAGCTACAGCGTGAACCCGGCCCTGCGGGCGAGGTTGCCCTACGACCCGGTGCGCGACCTGGCACCGATCGCGATCGTGGCGCGCACGCCGCTGGTGCTGGTGGTGGGGCAGGGCACGCCGTACCGCTCGCTCCACGAGCTGATCGCCGCGGCCAAGGCCAAGCCGAAGGGCCTGCGCTACGCCACCTTCGGCGCCGGCTCGGGCCCGCACCTGGCGGGCGAACTGCTGGCGCTGGCGGCCGGCATCCAGCTGCAGGACATCCCGTACAAGGGCAGCGCGCAGGGTGCGATGGCGGTGATCGGCGGCGAGATCGAGATCGGCATCGACACCGTGGCCTCGGTGGCGCCGCATGTGCGCTCGGGCAAGCTGCGCGCGCTGGGCATCGTGGGCGCGACGCGCGCGAGCCTGCTGCCGGAGGTGCGCACGCTGGCCGAGCAGGGCCTGCCCGAAGCCACCTTCGACGCCTGGTACGGCTTCGCCGCGCCGGCCCGCACGCCGGCCCCGGTGATCGACAGGCTGGCGCAGGCCGTCGGCGCGACCATGACCAGCCCGGCCCTGCAGGCGCAGCTGCGCGCGCAGGGCATGGAGCCGGTGTTCATCGGCGCGGCCGCCTTCCGCCAGCAGATGGAAGGCGAGATCGCGCGCTACCGCGCGCTGGCCCACCGCGCGGGCATCGCGGCGGAGTAGGGCCGCGGCCGGGGATCAGGCCACGAAGTCGCGCAGCGCGAACAGCACCGCGTCGGGCGCCTCGCTCATCAGCGCGTGGCCGGCCTGCACCGTCACCACCCGGGCCTGGGGCGCCTTGCCGATCAGCGCCTTGGCGGCGCGCGGCGGCGTCATCTGGTCGGCTTCGCCGAGCAGGAACAGCGCCGGGCACTGCACCTTCGCGATCGCGGCTTCGCCGTTGGCGTAGTCGTTGCAGGCCTTGAAGCCGATGTGGAACACGTTGGCGTCGCGGTTGCTCGCCAGCACGCGGCGCATCAGCGCGCGCGAGCTGCCGTGCAGCCAGGTGCCGGGGCCCAGCGAGGAGGGCGGCGGCGCCATCATCGAGTGCGAGAAGGTGTTGACCATGGCGATCGCGCGCTGCGGGTCGTTGAGCGCACCGTCGAGCAGCGCGGGCGACACCACCATCGGATAGGCCGTGCCGACCATCGCCAGGTGCGTCACGCGCTCGGGCGCGCGGGCCGCGGTCTCGAGCGCGATCAGCGAGCCGAAGCTGTGGCCGATCAGCGCCGCCTTGTCGACGCCGGCGGCATCGAGCAGCGCGATCACGAACCGCGCCGCGTCTTCCACGCTGGCGGGCGGCGGGCCTTCGCTCTTGCAGTGGCCGGGCAGGTCGACCGCTAGCACGTTCCAGCCGTGGTTGGCGAACCAGCGGCTCTGCAGGATCCAGACGCTGTGGTCGTTGAGCACGCCGTGGATGAACACGACCGTGGGCTTGGCGGCGTCGAGGGACTTGCCGCCGGTGTAGGCGTAGGTGCGGTGGCCGTTGACGAGGAGTTCCATCTCAGGCCCCCGCCTTTTCCGCGGCCTTGAGCGCGCGTTTCAGGTCGTCGATCAGGTCGGCCGGGTCTTCCAGGCCGATCGACAGCCGGATCGTGCCCTGGCCGATGCCGGCGCCGGCCAGCGCTTCGTCGCTCATGCGGAAGTGCGTGGTGCTGGCCGGGTGGATCACCAGGCTGCGGCAGTCGCCCACGTTGGCCAGGTGGCTGAACAGCTTCAGCGCCTCGATGAAGGCCTTGCCCTGCGCGCGGCTGCCCTTGATGTCGAAGCTGAACACCGCGCCGGCGCCGCGCGCGCCATGGCGCAGCAACTTCTTGGCGAGCTCGTGGCTCGGGTGCGAGGGGATCAGCGGATGGCCCACGCGCGAGACGAAGGGGTGCTCGGCCAGGAACTCGACCACCTTCTGCGTGTTGTCGATGTGGCGCTCCATGCGCAGCGGCAGCGTTTCGATGCCCTGCAGGATCAGCCAGGCGGTGTGCGGGCTCATCGAAGCGCCGAAGTCGCGCAGGCCCTCGCGGCGCGCGCGCAGCAGGAAGGCGCCGACCGTGCTTTCCTCGCTGAACACCATGTTGTGGAAGCCGTCGTAGGCCTGGCTCAGCTCGGCGAACTTGCCCGACTTCTCCCAGTCGAAGCTGCCGCCGTCGACCACCACGCCGCCGATCACGGTGCCGTGGCCCGACAGGAACTTGGTCGCCGAGTGGTAGACCAGGTCGGCGCCGTGGTCGAAGGGCTTGATCAGGTAGGGCGAGGTCAGCGTCGAGTCGACCAAGAGCGGCACGCCGGCCGCATGGGCGATGTCGCTCACGGCCGGGATGTCGAGCACGTCCAGGCCCGGGTTGCCCACGGTCTCGCCGAACAGCAGCTTGGTCTCGGGGCGGATCGCGGCGCGCCAGGCGTCGAGGTCGTTGGGCTTGACGAAGGTGGTTTCGATGCCGAAGCGGCGCATCGTGTAGTGCAGCAGGTTCTGCGAGCCGCCGTACAGCGCGGTGCTGGCCACGATGTGCGAGCCCGCGCCCATCAGCGTGGCCACGCTCAGGTGCAGCGCGGCCTGGCCGCTGGCGGTGGCGATGGCGCCGATGCCGCCCTCGAGCGCCGACACGCGCTGCTCGAGCACCGCGTTGGTCGGGTTGCTGATCCGGCTGTAGACGTGGCCGGCGCGCTCGAGGTTGAACAAGGCGGCCGCGTGGTCGCTCGACTCGAAGACGAAGGAGGTCGTGAGGTGGATCGGCACGGCGCGCGCGCCGGTGGTCGGGTCGGGCGAGGCGCCGGCGTGCAGCGCGAGCGTGTCGAATCCGGGGTCGGAATAGCCTGGCATGGGTCTCCTGGGAAGTCGGTCTTGGAAGCCTGTAACGCCCGGTCACGCCTGCAGGGCGGAAGGGCGCGCACCGTGTGGTGCGATGGGCGGCTATTGTGAGCCAGATGGGCTATATTCAAAACGCAACCGGCCCCTGTCAGAAGAGGATGATTCCGAGGTAAATACGATGAAAGTCAGCGACATCCTGCGTGTGAAGGGCAACACGCTCTATACCGTGACCCCCGACGAGCCCCTGGCCGACGCCGTGACCACGATGGCCGAGAAGGACATCGGTTCGCTGGTCGTCATGGAACATGGCGACCTGGTGGGCATGCTCACCTTCCGCGAGGTCATCGCCGCCATCGTGCGCAACGGTGGCCAGATCGGCGGCTCGCTGGTGCGCAAGGCCATGGACGATGCCCCCGTCACCTGCACCGCCGAGACCGACCTCGACGAGATCCGCCGCATCATGCTGGACCGCCATGCGCGCTACATGCCGGTCATGGACCAACGCATGCTGATGGGCGTGATCAGTTTCTACGACGTGGCCAAGGCCGTGGTCGACAGCCAGAACTTCGAGAACAAGATGCTCAAGGCCTACATCCGCGATTGGCCCGCCGAGGACGAAGGCAGCGGCAGCTGACCCGACCATGAGCGACAGCGCGGAAGCCATCGCCCGCGACGTCGCCGCCGTGGCGCGCATCAGCGCCGTGCCGTCGTTGCTGCGCCTGATCTGCCAGAACACCGGCATGGGCTTCGCCGCGGTCGCCCGCGTGACCGATGGCACCTGGACCGCCTGCGCGGTGCAGGACGACATCCAGTTCGGGCTGCTGCCCGGCGGCCAGCTCGACGTCAAGACCACGCTGTGCAGCGAATCGCGCGCGGCCCGGCGGCCGGTGGTGATCGACCATGCCAGCCTCGACCCGGTCTACCGCGACCACCACACGCCGCGCATCTACCACATCGAGAGCTACATCTCGGTGCCCATCGTCCGGCCCGACGGCACCTACTTCGGCAACCTCTGCGCCATCGATCCGCGTCCGGCCGTGGTGTCGGACCCGCGCACGGTCACCATGTTCACGGTGTTCGCCGACCTGATCGCGCTGCAGCTGGAGAACGAGGATCGGCAGGAGGCGACCGAATCGGCCCTGGTCGATGCCCGCGCCACGGCCGAACTGCGCGAGCAGTTCATCGCGGTGCTGGGGCACGACCTGCGCAACCCGCTGGCCGCGGTCGGTGCCGCGGCCGAGGTGCTGGTGCGCGCCCGACCCGAGACCGACGTGGTGCGCATCGGCGAGCGCCTGCGGGCGACCACGCGGCGCATGTCGCGGCTGATCGACGACGTGCTGGACTTCGCGCGCGGCCGGCTCGGCGCGGGCCTGGGCCTGAACTTCGAGCCGGTGCACGACCTCGGCACCGCGTTGAAGGACGTGGTGGCCGAACTGCGCGAGGCCAATCCGCACCGCACCGTCACCGACCAGATCGCGGTCGACATCGCGGTGCGCTGCGACCGCGGCCGGTTGCAGCAGCTGCTGTCGAACCTGCTGGGCAATGCGCTGACCTATGGCGCGGTCGACCGGCCGGTGAACGTGCGTGTCGACATCGAGCAGGACGTGCTGGTGCTGGCGGTGTCGAACCATGGCGAGCCGATCCGGGCCGAGGACCTGTCGCGGGTGTTCGAGCCCTACTGGCGTCCGCGCAGCAGCGTGCCGGGCGGCGGCCTCGGGCTGGGCCTCTACATCTGCACGCAGATCGTGCTGGCGCATGGCGGCGAGCTGCAGGTCCAGTCCTCGGCCGAGCACGGCACCTGCTTCACCGCGCGGCTGCCGGTGGCCGGGCCGGCCGCGAGCGCCTGAGCGCCCGGCGGGCCCTCACCACTTCATCTCGCCCTTGGCGACCTTGGCGCCCAGTTCCAGCGACGAGGTCTCGCCGAGCGAGGGGTAGCGTTTCTTCATGGCGGCGACAAGCGCGCCCGAATCATTGGCCTTCGCGGTCTCGGCATCGAAGTCGCGGATGTAGCCGGCCGTGAAGCGCGCCGCCTGCAGCGGCGTCGACGCGCCGGCCAGGAAGTGGCCCGGCACCACGGTCTTCGGCTTCAGGCCATCGATGGTCTTCAGCGTGGCCAGCCAGTCGGCATGCGACTTCGGGGTCTGCGTGTCGGCCATCCACACATGCAGGTTGTTGGCCAGCACGACGCCGCCGACCACCGCCTTGAGCGAGGGAATCCAGACGAAGCTGCGCTCCGGTTGCGGTCCCTTCAGGCCCATGACCTGCAAGGTGTGGCCTTCGAGCGTCAGGCGGTCGCCTTCGAGTACCTCGGGCACCAGCGTGGCCTTGGGCGCATCGGGGCCCAGCTTCGGGCCCCAGAAGGCGAGCTTGCCGGCGGCGGTCTCGCGGATGTGGGCCACGGTCTGCGGCGTGGCCAGCACGCGGGCGTCGGGGAAGGCGGCCTTGACCGTCTCGAGGCCGAAGTAGTAGTCGGGGTCGCCGTGGCTGATGTAGATGGTCGTGAGCTTCTTGCCGCTGGCGCGGATCTTCTCGACCACCTCGCGTGCCTGGGCGGCGCCGAACTGCGCATCGACCAGCACGGCCTCGGTGGCGCCCGTGACCAGCACCGAGGAGACCGGGAAGAGGGCTTCTTCGCCGGGGTTGTAGACCTCGAGATGGAGGTCGGCCGCGAGCGCGGGGGCGGCGAGGCTCAGCGCGGTGAGGAGCGCGAACAGCGGGCGGGCGAATGGAACACGGAGCATCTGGATTTCCGACGAGTGACAGGGAAATCCGAGCGTAGTTGTCCGGGATCGAATGAAAAATGGCGGATTCGCGTCCGGTCTGTTTCGGAAATCGGTCGAATGGCGGCCGAATGTATCGATCAGACCGCGACCAGCGCCGCCCCCGGGAAGTGCGCGAAGAGGGCGCCCATCGGCAACGCGCCGTCGCGCACGGTCAGCACCTCGCCGGTGAGCACATTGCGCAGGCGCGTGCCCTCGGGCCAGCCCGGCAGCCGCAATACCGTGTCGCCCCAGACCGCCTCGCCCAGCGGCAGCCACTGCGCCGCCGCGTGTTCGGGCGCGGCCCATTCGACGTCGCTCGACAGCCTGGCGAACAGCCGGCCCGCCACCACCACCAGCGCCCGGCCCTCGTGCCGGCGGGTGAAGGCCAGCACATGGTCGGCGCGCTGGCCCTCGGCCGCGAGCGCGGTGTAGTCGCCGTCGCGGAACAGGGCCGGATCGGCGCGGCGCAGTGCCAGCAGGCGCCACAGCACCCAGAGCTTGGCGCCGCCGTCGTGCGGCGCGGCCGCCAGCGCCTGCGCGCCCTCGGCCTTTTGCGGCGACTGGGTCAGCGCCGTCAGCCGGTCCAGCCAGCCCACGCGCGCCGGGTAGTCGACCGGACGCCGGTTGTCGGGGTCGACCAGGCTCAGGTCGGTGAGTTCGTTGCCCTGGTAGAGGTCGGGCACGCCCGGCGAGCCGTACTTGACGAGCGTCATCGACAGGCTGTTGAGCGCGCCGAACCAGGCCAGCGTGCGGCCCAGCGCCTGCAGGTCGTCGAGGAAGGGGTTGCCGTCGGTGCGCGCGAGGATGCGCTGCACGAAGCCGGTCAGCGCATCTTCGTAGGGCTGGTCGGTGAAGACCCAGCTGGTGTGGACCTTGGACTCGCGCGCGGCCTTGAGCATGTAGGTTTCGATGCGCTCGACGTAGCCGGCGCGCGCCTCGGCCGTGAGCCCGCCTGCGGGCAGCGTGCCCAGCAGCGCCTGGTAGAGCAGGTACTCGTCGGCGGCCGATGGCGCGGGTGCGGCTTCGTCCTGCCGGTTCATCGCCCGCCAGCGCCGCAGCGCGAGCCGCCAGGTGGCCGGCAGTTCCGACAGCACGTCGATGCGCGTGCGCACGTCCTCCGAGCGCTTGTTGTCGTGCGTGGAGGTGGCCAGCATGGTGTGCGGCCAGCGTGCCGCGCGGTCGGCGCTGGCGGCGTGGAAATCGGCCACCGTCATGCCGAAGTGCGCGGGCTCGCCACCCACCTCGTTGAGCGAGCTCAGCGGGAAGTAGCGGTAGAAGGCCGTGTCCTCCACGCCCTTGGCCGTGACCGGCGCGCTGAACTGCTGGAAGCGGATCGCCAGCCGCAGCGCGCGGGCGCGCAGCGATTCGTGCGCATCGGGCACGGTCTCGCCCAGCAGCGTGAGCCGCAGGAAGTCGAAGACCGAACCGTCGGCGTCGCGGCTGCGGCGGCGCGCCTCGTCGACCGCGCGGTCGATGTAGTGGCGGTCCTGCTCGGAGGGCGCCTCCAGGATGTAGCTGCGGTAGACCGGCAGGCAGGCCGCCACCTCCGACAGCGCGCGGCGCAGCGTGTTGAGCGTGTAGTCGCGGGTGCGACGGTCGCCGCGCGCGATGCGAAGCAGCTCGCTCGACAGCACGTTGAGTTCCGACGACAGCGCGTTGCGCATGATGGCGCGCTTGCCTTCGTAGGCCAGCTCCTCGAAGGGCTGGAGCACGCCGGTGAAGCTGCGCCAGATGCGCGCGAAGCGTTCGGCGGCCGCGGTGTCGACCAGCACGCCGTTGACCACTGTCGCGAAGCGGTAGCCCGTGGTGCCGTGGATCGCCCACTGCACCGGTACTTCTTCCTGCGAGGCCGCGATCTTCTCGGCCACCACGTAGAGCGGCCGCGCGGGCCGGCCCTGGGCATCGGGCCCCGGCAGCACCAGGCCGGCGCGGCGCGCGTAGCCCTGCTGCAGCCGGTCGAAGTACTGGGCCGGATCGTAGAGGCCGTCGGGGTGGTCGATGCGCAGGCCGTCGACCGCGCCCGCGGCCGCCAGGTCCAGCGCCATGCCCTGCGTGGCCTCGAACACCGGCTCGCGCTCGATGCGCAGCGCGGCCAGTTCGTTGATGTCGAAGAAGCGCCGGTAGTTGATCTCGTCGGCCGCCACGCGCCAGTAGGCGACGCGGTAGGCCTGGGCATCGAGCAGGTCGTGCAGCGCATCGCGTTCGGCCGGCGCGTTGAGGTCGGCCACCGCGGCGGCGATGGCCTGCGCCACGTCGAGCTGGCGAGTCACCAGCCGGGCCAGGCGGCCCTTGAGCCGTTCCTTGTCGCGCGCGCGTTCGGCCACCGCCTCGGGCTCGGGCGCCTCGCGGGCCGGCAGGTGGCCGAAGGAGGTGGCGATGCTCGCCAGGCTGTCGGCCAGGTCGGGGTCGGCCAGCCGGGCCTGGGCGCGCGCCAGCACGCGCGGGTAGGTCTCGGGCGCGAGCGGCAGCCGGTGTTCGTGGTAGCGCAGCGCCAGGCTGCCGCTGTCGGCATCGAAGGCCAGCGCCAGTTCGCCGCGCGCCAGCACGTCGCCGTAGTGGTCGCCCAGCACCGGCACCAGCACCTTGTCGTGCAGCTCGGCATTGAGCGGCTGCCAGTCGATGTCGAAGTGCTGCGCGTAGAGCGAGGCGGGGCCGTTCTCGAGCACGTCCATCCACCAGGCGTTGTCGGCGCCCAGCACGCCCATGTGGTTGGGCACCAGGTCGAGCAGCTGGCCCATGCCCTGCGCGCGCAGTGCGGCGGTGAAGCGCTCGAAGCCCTCGGGGCCGCCGAGCTCGGGGTTGATCTGGTCGTGCGCCACCACGTCGTAGCCGTGCATGCTGCCCGGCCGCGCGCGCTGGATGGGCGAGCAGTAGACATGGCTCACGCCCAGCCGCGCCAGGTAGGGCAGCACCGCGATCGCGTGGTCGAAAGTGAAGTCCTTGTGGAACTGCAGGCGGTAGGTGGCGCGCGGCACCAGCGTCTCGACGCCGCGGCGCGCCGCCGGCGCGCGGGCCGGGTGCGGGCGCACGGTCTCGAGCGTCCTGAACAGCCGCAGCGCGGTCTCGTCGGCGGCGATCTGCTGCAGGTCGAGCGTGAGCTTGCGCTGCCAGTTGGGGTGGGCGTCGGTGGTACCGGGCATGTTGGCCTGATCGAGCTGGCCGATCACGTCCTCCAGCTGCACCATCATCACCTGCGAAGGCGTGCCGGCCAGGAAGGCGTGCAGCGCCGCCACGGTCTCGGGCGCCAGCGCCTGCGCGCCGGTGGCTTCGGCCACCGCATCGGGCGTCAGCAGGCCCGCGCGCTGCACCGCCAGCAGCAGGCGCACGCGCTCCTGGGCGCGGTCGAACAGCTGCTGCTCGAACAGCGCCTGGTTCGGGAACAGGCCCAGCGCGAGCCGCAGCCGCAGGTCGTGGCCGGCCCACCAGCCGGTGAGCGTGGCCAGGTCGTGGGTGCTGATCGCCACCAGCGCATGGCGCGGGTAGGCGGCGGGTGCCTTGAATTCGCCGTCATGGTCGCGCTCGAAATACATCAGCCGGTACGACAGCACCTCGAAGCGGGCCAGCGCGCCGCGCATCTCCTCGGCCACCGTGCCCAGGTCCTCGCCGATCACCATGCAGCGCGCGCGTTGGCTTTCGATGGCCACCACCGCCAGCATCTCGTGCAGCGCGTAGTGCACGTAGGCGCCGTCGTGCGGCGTCTTGCCTGGCGGGATCCAGAACAGCCGCATCAGGCCCATCACATGGTCGATGCGCAGCGCGCCGGCACCCTGCATGTTGGCGCGCAGCGTCTCGATGAAGAAACGGTAGCCGTCGGCGCGCAGCTTGTCCGGCCGCAACGGCGGCAGGCCCCAGCCCTGGCCGTTGGGGTTGAACTCGTCGGGCGGCGCGCCCACGCTCGCGCCATGGGCGAAAGTGTCGCCCTGGCACCAGGCGTCGGAGCCGGCGCGGTCGACCGACACCGCGAGGTCCAGGTAGAGGCCGACCGCCATGCCCAGCGCCGCGCACTGGTCGCTGGCACGCTGGAGCTGGCGGGCCGCCTGCCATTGCAGGTACTCGAAGAAGCCGATGCGGCCCGGCTGCGTCTCGGCGAAGCGTGCGACCTCGGACGAGGTCGGGTCGCGGTAGGCCTCGGGCCACACGGGCCAGCCCCAGACCGACGCATCGGTCTCGTGGAAATGCGCCTGCAGCGCTTCGAACAGCGCATGGCGGTGCAGGGCCTCGCCGCGTTCGGCGCGGAAGGCCTCGAAGGCCGCCGCGGTGGCGCTGCGGCCGCTGCGCTGCTGGGCGCGGAAATGCGCGTGCAGCAGTTCGAGCACTTCGAACTTGGCGGCCGCCACACCGGTGTAGTCGACCAGCGGCGCTTCGCGCAGCGCGGCCAGCCGGGCCTGGAAATCGGGCGATTGCACCAGCCGCTGCGCGGGTTCGCAGTCGCGGAATTCCTCCACCGCCTCGACGTCGATGTAGAGCACGTCCAGCATCAGCCGCGACGAGGGGCTGTAGGGGCTGGCGTGCGCCGGGTTGTGCGGGAACAGCGCATGCAGCGGGTTCAGGCCGATGATGCCGGCGCCGCGCGGCGCGACCTGCTGCGCGAGTTGCGCCAGGTCGCTGAAATCGCCGATGCCCCAGTTGCGCGGCGAGCGCAGCGCATAGAGCTGCACGGCCGGGCCCCAGACGCGGCCGTCGCCTTCCAGCGCGGGCGGGCGGTAGCAGTGGGGCGGAGCGGCCAGCAGCAGCGTCTCGCCGGCCAGGCCCGCGATGGCCAGGCGGTGATAGCCCGCGGGCAGCGCGGCGTGGATCGTCAGTTGCCGCTCGCAGATCGCCACGCCGTCGATCTCCGTGCGCCGGCCTTCGGGCAGCGCATGCAGGTCGATGCGCCCGTGGTGCGGCGTGCCGTCTTCGGCGCGCACCGCCCAGGTGGCCTCGGGCCACGCGGTGGGCACGCGCACCGTGACCGACCAGCCGGCGCGGTCGGCATCGATGGCCACCGCCGGCGGCATCGCCTCGCGCCAGGCCTGCGCCTCGACCTGCTGCAGGCTCTCGTGCGGCAGCGCCGCCGCATCGATGCCGAAGCTGCCGAGCAGCGCGACCAGGTTGGCCGGCGCGATGACATGACGGTGGCCGAAGATGTCGTGGTAATCGGTCGCGATGCCGAAATGGGCGCACAGCCGTTGCAGTGCATCGTGCTCGCCATGCGGGGCGTGCGTGGCGTGGGGGTGGGCGTCAGACAATCGGCTTCTCCTCGAGGGTCACGCACACGGCACCGGGCCGCAGTCGGCCGGCATCGAGGCCCCAGGCATATAGCAAGTCTCCGGCCAGCGGCGCGGCTTCGGTGGGCTGCGTGCCGAAATGGGCCAGCAGCTGGAGCCGGGCGATGGTGCCGGGCGCGGCACCGCCGACGGTCCACTCGACGCGCAGCGCCGCGCCGTCGCGCCAGAAGCGCCCGCCCTGGTGCTGGCCGGCCAGCCGCGGCACCAGGCGGTCGCGGCGCAGTGCCAGCAGTTCGCGCACGTGGGCGAGCATGGCGGCGTGGGTGCCGGTCTCGCGCTCTTCCCATTTCAGTTTCGAGGCGAGGAAGCTGGCTTCCGCGTTCGGATCGGGAATGCGCGCCCGCGCGGCCTCGTCCTTGAAGGCCGCGAAGCCGCCGAACTCGGCGCGCCGGCCTTCGGACACCGCGGCCGCGAGCTCGGGGCCGAAGTCGCAGAAGTAGAGGAAGGGCGTCGACGCCGCGTATTCCTCGCCCATGAAGAGCATCGGCGTGTGCGGCGACAGCAGCAGGCAGGCGTAGGCCGCGCGCAGCAGCACGGGGTCGGCCAGCATCGCGATGCGGTCACCGAAGGCGCGGTTGCCCACCTGGTCGTGCGTCTGCAGGAAGGACACGAAGGCCGCCAGCGGCAGCTGGTCGCTCGGTTCGCCGCGGCGTTCGCCGTGGCGGAAGGGCGAGGGCTGCCCCTGGTAGACGAAGCCCTGCGCCAGCGCGAGGCCGAAGCTTCCGACCGCGTCGTCCGCATAGTCGGCGTAGTAGCCGTCGCGCTCGCCGGTGGTCAGCACATGGGCCGCATGGTGCAGGTCGTCGTTCCACTGCGCGGTGGCGCACCGCGGCGCATGGTCGGCACCGCGCTCGAGGTAGTGGGCGCCGTTGGCGTCGTTCTCCAGCACGACGTGGACCTGGCGCTCGCGGCCGGGTCCGTCGCGCAGCGCGGCGCAGATCTCGGTGACGATGTCGGGCGTGGAGTCGTCGCGGATCGCATGCACCGCGTCCATGCGCAGGCCGTCGAAGCGGAACTCCTCGACCCAGTAGAGCGCGTTGTGCACGAAGAAGTCGCGCACGGTGCGCGCCTGCTCGCCGTCGTAGTTGATGGCCGCGCCCCAGGGCGTCTGGTGCGCGGGGTTGAAGAAGGCCGGGCTGCCCGCGTGCAGGTAGTTGCCCTCGGGGCCGAAGTGGTTGTAGACCACGTCGATCAGCACCATCAGCTCCAGCGCATGGGCCGCGTCGACCAAGGCCTTGAGCTCGTCGGGCGTGCCGTAGGCCGCATCGGGCGCGAACAGCAGCACGCCGTCGTAGCCCCAGCCGCGCTGGCCCGGGAAGTCGGCCACCGGCATCAGTTCGATCACGGTGAAGCCCAGGGCCGCGAGTTCGGGCAGGCGCGCGCGCGCCGCGGCGAAGGTGCCTTCGGGCGTGAAGGTGCCGATGTGCAGTTCGTAGATCGCGGCCTCGGTCCAGGGCCGGCCACGCCAGGCGTCGTCCTGCCACGCATAGGTGGAAGGGTCCACCACCTCGCTGGCCTCGTGCACGTCGTCGGGGTTGCGGCGCGAGGCCGGATCGGGCACGGCCGTGCCGTCGGGCAAACGGAAGCGGTAGCGCTCGCCGGCCTGCGCGTCGGGGACGACGAGCGCGTGCCAGCCGCCTTCCTCGCGCGCCATGGGCAGCAGCGCGTCGCCGCGTTCGAGGGCGATGCGCTCGTGGCCGGGGGCCCAGTAGCGGAAGCGCACGCCGCCGCCGTCGAGCAGGGCGGCGCCGAAGGGCATGGCATGGCGGTATTTCATGGGGTCTTCCTCAGGGGCCGGCTCAGCAGCACCAGCGATCGGCAATGCAGGGTCAGGCTCGGGGTGGCGAGCACAGGGGGCGTGTCGGCGAGCGCGTCGTGGGTGGTGTCGAGCACCACCCGCCAGGTTCCGCCGTCGTCGACCCGCAGCACGAAGTCGAGGTGCTCGTGGTGGGCGTTGAACAGCAGGAAGAAGTCGTCGTCTTCCAGCGCCTCGCCGCGCGTGCCCACGTCGGCGATGCCGCGGCCCGACATGAACATGCCGATGCAGCGCGCGTTGCCGTCGTTCCAGTCGTCGGGCTTCATCTCCTGGCCGTCGGGCCGGTACCAGACCAGGTCCTTGGCCTCGGCGCCGTCGAGCGGCGCGCCGCGGAAGAAGCTGCGCCGGCCGAAGGACGGATGGCGGCGGCGGAAATGCACCAGGTGGCGGGTGAAGTCGCGCAGCGCCTCGCGTTCGGCGTCGAGCTCCCAGTCGATCCAGCCCAGCGCGTTGTCCTGGCAGTAGACGTTGTTGTTGCCGTCCTGCGTGTGGCCCGACTCGTCGCCGGCCAGCAGCATCGGCACGCCCTGCGACAGCAGCAGCGTGGCCAGCATGTTGCGCTTCTGGCGCGCGCGCAGGCTGCGCACTTCCGGGTCGTCGGTGGGGCCTTCGACGCCGCAGTTCCATGACACGTTGTTGCTGTTGCCGTCGCGGTTGCCTTCGCCGTTGGCCTGGTTGTGCTTGTCGTTGTACGACACCAGGTCGTGCAGCGTGAAGCCGTCGTGTGCGGTGATGAAGTTGATGCTCGCGTGCGGCTGCTTGCCCGACCAGCCGTACAGGTCCTGCGAGCCGGTCAGGCGCTTGGCCACCTCGCCCAGCAGGCCGCCGTCGCCCTTCCAGTAGCCGCGCATGCTGTCGCGGTACTGGTCGTTCCATTCGGCCCAGCCCAACGGGAAGTTGCCGACCTGGTAGCCGCCGTGGCCCAGGTCCCAGGGCTCGGCGATCAGCTTGACGCGGTTGAGCACCGGGTCTTGGCGGATCGCATCGAAGAAGCCGCCCAGGTTCTCGACCTTGCCCGCCTCGCGCGCCAGTGCCGAGGCCAGGTCGAAGCGGAAGCCGTCGACGTGCATCTCCTCGACCCAGTAGCGCAGCGAGTCCATCACCAGCTGCAGCGCGCGCGGATGCTCGAGGTTGACGGTGTTGCCGCAGCCGGTGAAGTCGTCGTAGTAGCGCCGGTTCTCCGCATTGACGATGTAGTAGGACGCGTTGTCCACGCCGCGCAGCGACAGCGTGGGGCCCAGCTGGTTGCCTTCGCAGCTGTGGTTGTAGACCACGTCGAGGATCACCTCGATGCCCGCGGAGTGCAGCGTCTTCACCATGGTCTTGAATTCCTTGACCTTGCGCGAGGCGCTGTAGCGCATCTCGGGGGCGAAGAAACCCAGCGTGTTGTAGCCCCAGTAGTTCTGCAGGCCGTTCTCGACCAGGTGGCGGTCGTTGAGGTAGCTGTGCACCGGCAGCAGCTCGACCGTCGTCACGCCCAGTCGCTGCAGGTAGTCGATCACGGGGGCGGTGGCCAGCGCCGCGTAGGTGCCGCGCAGCTCGGGCGGCACCGCGGGATGCTGCATGGTGAAGCCGCGCACGTGCATCTCGTAGATCACCATGTCCTGGCGCGCGATCTTCGGGCGCCGGTCCTCGCCCCAGGTGAAGGCGGTCTCGAGCACGCGGCCCTTGGGCATCAGCGCGGCGCTGTCGCGGCGGTCGAAGGACAGGTCCTCGCGCTTGCTGCCGATGGTGTAGCCGTAGAGCGCATCGCCCCAGCGCAGCTTGCCGACCAGGTCCTTGGCATACGGGTCGATCAGCAGCTTGTTCGGGTTAAAGCGGTGGCCTTCCTCCGGCTTGTAGGGGCCGTGCACGCGGTAGCCGTAGGCCATGCCGGGGCGTGCCTCGGGCAGGTAGCAGTGCCAGACGTCGTCGGTGCGCTCGCGCATCACGATGCGCTGCAGCTCGTGGCGGCCGGTGTCGTCGAACAGGCAAAGCTCGACCTTCTGCGCATGCTGGGAGAAGAGGGCGAAGTTCACGCCCTCGCCGTCCCAGGTGGCGCCGCGCGGGTAGGCGGTGCCGGGCCACACGACGTGGATCGGATTGACGGATTTCATGGAAGCGGTGCCTGGCGGAAGAGAAAGACGATGGAAACGCGGGCGCCGCGTGCGCGGCTCAAGGCAGCTTGTCGCGCTTGTCGCCCAGGCGGTCGGCGCGGTCCTTGAGCGACTGGCCGCGGCGCGGCCACCACTCCTCGATGCGCTCGGCCGCCCAGTCCTTGCCGCCCAGGCCGAAGGCCAGCGCGATGGCGAACACCACGCCGCCCAGCAGGATCAGGAAGCTCTCGCGGATGATGTCACCGCCGACCTTGATCTGGTCGAGCGCGATCAGCACCACGAAGGCCAGCACCGCGTACTGCGCGAGCTTGCCCAGCAGCAGCGCGTCCTGCATCTTCACGTTGCGGCAGTAGGTGGTCACGGTGTCGCCGATGAAGCGCGCGAAGTAGGAGCCGAAGGCCAGCACCAGCAGCGCCACGAACACGTTGGGCACGAACCAGACCACGCGGCCCAGCAGGTCGGTGATGTAGGTCAGGCCCAGGCCGTTGAAGGCGATCAGCAGCGCGGCCAGGATCACCAGCCAGTAGACCAGCACGCCGAAGACGGTGGTGGTGTCGCCGGCCATGCCGCCCTGGCGCAGGAAGCCGTCGAGGCCCGAGCGTTCGGTCAGCACGTTGAAGTTGATCGCGCGCAGCGCCTTGACGACCGCGAAGCGCGCCACCTTGGCCAGCAGCCAGCCGCCGATCACCACCACCACGGCGATCAGGAGTCGGGGCAGGAAGGCGCCGATCTGGAACAGGATGGCCCGCACGGGCTCCAGGTGAATGCCGAAATTGTCCATGGTGTGTCTCTCCGGTGCCGTGGCGTGGATGTTCTTCAGTTCAATGCTTGCGTTCGACCAGTGCCAGGATGCCCTGCAACGGCACCTGCACCCAGTCGAGGCGGTTGTCGAGTTCGTAGCGCAGTTCGTACATCGCCTTCTCGAATTCGAACAGCGCGAGCAGGCGGGCCGCCGACTCGGCGGTCTGTGTGGACCCGCCCTGCGCCATGCGGGCGGTGTAGGCCGCGAGGAAGGCCGCGCGCGTCTCGGCCTCCCAGTCGCGCGCCGCGGGCTCCAGCCGCGCCAGCTCGTCGGCGCTCTGCGCCACCCGGCGCAGCGCCGACCAGCGCGCATAGTTGAAGGAACGCACCATGCCGGCCACGTCGCGCAGCGCCGAGCTGCGCTGGCGGCGCTCCTCGAAGCTGCGGGCGGGCTCGCCCTCGAAGTCGATGATCAGGAAGTCGTTGCGCGAGACCAGCACCTGGCCCAGGTGGTAGTCGCCGTGGTAGCGGGTCTTGAGGCCGGTCTGGCCGTCGAGCGGGAAGTCGGCCACGCGGGCCCGCACTTCCGAGGCGCGCGCCAGCAGGCGCTTGGCCTCGTCCTGCAGTTCGGGCGGCAGGTCGGCCAGGCGCTCGGCCAGGCGGTCGAGCGTGCGGCCCGCGCCTTCGGCGGCGCGTTCTCGCCAGCCGATCACGTCTTCGGTGCTCATCGGCTCGGGGTCAAAGGCCGGGTTGCCGGTGCGCTTCGACAGCGCCAGGTGCAGCTCGGCGGTGCGCTCGCCCAGCGTGTGCATCAGCGACAGGAAGCCGCCGTGCACGTCGGCCGGTTGCGGCGCGTCCATGGTGCGCAGGGCTTCGAGGTAGCGCTCGAGGTAGCTCAGCGTGTAGTCCCAGCCGTCGCCCTGGTTGGGCACGAAGGCCTGGACCATCGCCAGCGTCATGGTGCTGCCGTCGTCGGCCATGTATTCCAGCGCGCCGGCCACCGGCACGCAGTTCGGGTACTTCGCCACCTCGGTCAGGAAGCGGCCCATCTCGAGCTCGGGGTTGATGCCCGCGCGCAGCCGGCGGTAGCCCTTGAGGAACAGGCTCTCGCCCAGCGTGACCACGGTGTTGCTGCTCTGCGCGGTCGGCGCGGTGACGGGCAGCGACGCCACGTCGTCGCCGGCCAGGCTCGCGAAGGCCGCGGTGTGGCTGAAGCGCAGCTTGCCGCCGGCGGTCGCCAGCTCGGTGCCGCGGCCCATGGCCTCGACCAGCGAACGGCAGAAGCTCTCGTCGAAGAAGGCATCGGCCATCACGCCCACGTTGGCCTGCTGGCGCACCTTGGCGACCGGGCAGGCCATCAGGGCCTTGAGCCGTTCCTCCTCGCTGTCCTCCCAGGCCAGCGCCAGCGGCATGAAGTAGGTGGCGGCCTCGGCCGGGCCGTCGAGCTCGAGCAGCGGCAGCATCCAGCTGCGGCCGTCGACCTCCCACACCGCCTGATCGCGCATCCGCGCGCGCAGGATGGCCGTGCCCTTGGAGGCGTACCAGCGCTGCGTCTCGACATGGCGCGGCAGCGTCTCGGTCTCGAGCTGCAGCCGCATGCGCTCGGCCATGCCGATGCGCCAGGGCATCACGCGGTCGCGGAAGAAGCTGGTCCAGCCGTCGAACAGCACCAGCACCGCGCGGTCCTGCAGCGGCGTGCCTTCCTGGTGCCAGCTGGGCATCGGCGCCTCGGCCGAGAGCCGGAACCAGTAGAAGCCGTGCGAGGGCAGCGTGAGCAGGTAGGGCAGCTCGCCGATCGGCGGGAAGGGCGTCTTGCCCAGCATCTCGACTGGCACCCGGCCCTTGAAGGCCGACAGGTCGAGCTCGACCGGCTGCGCGGTGCGCGACAGGTTGAACACCGTGAGGATGGTGTCGTCCTCGTGCTCGCTGAGGTAGGCCAGGATCTTGCGGTTGCCCGGCTTGAGGAAGCGGCGCTGGCCGCGGCCGAAGGCGCGGCTGGTCTTGCGCACGGCCAGCATGCGCTTGGTCCAGTTGAGCAGCGAGCTGGCTTCGCGCGACTGCGTCTCGACGTTGAGCGCCTCGTAGCCGTACATCGCGTCCATGATGGGCTGCAGGTACAGGCTCTGCGGGTCGGCGCGCGAGAAGCCGGCGTTGCGGTCGGGGCTCCACTGCATGGGCGTGCGCACGCCGTTGCGGTCGCCCACGAACACGTTGTCGCCCATGCCGATCTCGTCGCCGTAGTAGATGATGGGCGAGCCCGGCATCGACAGCAGCATGCTGTTCATCAGCTTGATGCGGTCGTTGTCGTTCTCCATCAGCGGCGCGAGGCGTCGGCGGATGCCCAGGTTGATGCGCGCGCGCGGATCGGCGGCGTACATGCGGTACATGTAGTCGCGCTCCTTGCTGGTCACCATCTCGAGGGTGAGCTCGTCGTGGTTGCGCAGGAAGATGGCCCACTGGCAGCCGTCCGGGATGTCGGGCGTCTGCTGCAGGATCTCGATGATCGGGTCGCGGTCTTCCTGCGCGATCGCCATGTACATGCGCGGCATCAGCGGGAAGTGGTAGGCCATGTGGCATTCGTCGCCGTTGCCGAAGTACTCGCGCACGTCCTCGGGCCACATGTTGGCCTCGGCCAGCAGGAAGCGGTTGGTGTACTCGGCATCGATCGCGGCGCGCAGCTGCTTGATCACCGCGTGCGTCTCGGGCAGGTTCTCGTTGCTGGTGCCGTCGCGCTCGACCAGGTAGGGAATGGCATCGAGCCGGAAGCCGTCGACACCCATGTCGAGCCAGAAGCGCATCGTCTTGAGGATGGCCTCCATCACCGCCGGGTTGTCGAAGTTGAGGTCGGGCTGGTGGCTGAAGAAGCGGTGCCAGAAATACTGCTTGGCCACCGGGTCCCAGGTCCAGTTCGAGGTCTCGGTGTCGGTGAAGATGATCCGCGTGCCCTGGTAGATCTGGTCGGTGTCGCTCCAGACGTAGAAGTTGCGCTCGGGCGATCCGGGCGGCGCGAGCCGCGCGGCCTTGAACCACGGGTGCTCGTTCGAGGTGTGGTTGATCACCAGCTCGGTGATCACGCGCAGGCCGCGCGCATGGGCGGCGTCGAGCATCTCCTTGAAATCCTCGATCGTGCCGTACTGCGGGTGCACGTTCTCGTACTCGGAGATGTCGTAGCCGTCGTCGCGCAGCGGCGAGGGATAGAAGGGCATCAGCCAGATGGTGTTGACGCCCAGCTCCTTGACATAGTCGAGCTTCGCGGTCACGCCCTTGAAGTCGCCCATGCCGTCGTTGTTGCTGTCGAAGAAGGCCTTGACGTTGAGCTGGTAGATGACCGCATCGCGGTACCACTGCGGGTCATGGCTGGTGTCGATCTCCGGCGTTTCCAGCGTGAGGGCGGGCAGGGTGGGCGAGGGTGCGTTCAGTGCCATGGCGCGTCTTTCTGCTTCTTCTTCGGGAAGATCAAAGGAAGTACTCGAAATCGTTCTCGTCGCGGGTGCGGCGCCGCACGCGCAGCACGTGGGCCGGCGTGTGCTGCGGGTCGAGCTGCACGTAGTGCCACTCGCCCTGCCAGAGGAAGCGCTGGTCGCTCAGCAGGTCGTGCACCTGGAAGGACTGGCCGGCCGGCACGCCGATCGATTCGGGCGTGAGGCCGATCCAGCCCGACTGCGTCTGATGCGGGTCGAGGTTGACCACCGTGACCACCACGTTGCTGCCGTCGTCCGAGGACTTGGCATAGGCCAGCAGCTGGTTGTTCTCCACCGGCAGGAAGCGCAGCGTGGCGTTGGTCTGCAGCGCCGGGTTGTCGCGCCGGATGCGGTTGAGCCGCCCGATGAAGGGCGCCAGGCTGTGCGGCATCTCGGTGCGCCAGTGGCGCAGCTGGTACTTCTCGGAATCGAGGTACTCCTCGCTGCCCGGGTTGCGCGGCAGGTGCTCCAGCAGCTCGTAGGCCGGGCCGTAGATGCCGTAGTTGGCGGCCAGCGTGGCGGCCAATGTGAGCCGCAGCCGGAACATCGGCGCCTCGCCGCTCTGCAGCTGCTCGTGCAGGATGTCGGGCGTGTTGGGCCAGGCGTTGGGCCGGAAGTACTCGTGGCCCGGCGAACTCGACAGTTCGGTGAAGTAGGCAGTGAGTTCTTCCTTGCTGTTGCGCCAGGTGAAGTAGGTGTAGGACTGCGAGAAGCCCAGCTTGGCCAGCCGGTGCATCACCTTGGGCCGGGTGAAGGCCTCGGCCAGGAACAGCACCTCGGGGTGCTCGCGCTTGATCTCTGAGATCGCCCATTCCCAGAAGGGGAAGGCCTTGGTGTGCGGGTTGTCGACGCGGAAGATCGAAACGCCTTCGCCGATCCAGTGGTCGATCACGCTCTTGAGCTCGGTCCACAGCCCCTGCCAGTCGTCGCACTCGAAGTTGAAGGGGTAGATATCCTGGTACTTCTTCGGCGGGTTCTCGGCGTACTGCACCGTACCGTCGGGCCGCCAGCGGAACCAGCCCGGGTGCTGCTTGACGTAGGGATGGTCGGGCGCGCACTGGAAGGCGATGTCGAGCGCGATCTCCAGGCCGTGCTTGCCGGCCTCGGCCACCAGGTGGCGGAAGTCCTCGGGCGTGCCGAGTGCGGGCAGGATGTGCTTGTGGCCGCCTTCCTCCGAGCCGATGGCCCAGGGGCTGCCGACGTCGTCGGGCTCGGTCACCAGCGCGTTGTTCTTGCCCTTGCGATCGATCCGGCCGATCGGATGGATCGGCGGGAAATACAGCACGTCGAAGCCCATGCGCGCGATCGCGGGCAGCCGGGCCTCGACATCGGCGAAGGTGCCGTGCTGGCCCAGTTCGGTACCGGCCGAGCGCGGGAACAGTTCGTACCAGCTGCTAAAGCGGGCCCGCTCGCGGTCCACCACCAGCGACAGCTCGGCGCCGTAGCGGGCCTCGAAGCGGCGGTCGGGGTATTTGCCGGCCAGCGTCTCGAGCGCCGGGTCGAGCGCGAGCGCCTTGAGGCGCGGGCCGTCGATGGCGCGGTCGGTCGCGGCCTTGGCCAGTTCGGCAGCGGCGCGGGCCAGCGCCTGCGCGTCCTCGCCGGTCGCGCGTGCGCCCGCCGCCGCGATCTCTAACGCGCCGACCTGCGCCGCGATGCGGATGTCGGCCTCGTCCACGCGCCGCGTCAGTTCATGGTGCCAGGATGCGAAGCCGTCGACCCAGGCCAGCACCGTGTAGACGTAGCGCCCCGGCACCGGCGGCACGAAGCCGCCATGCCAGACGTCGTTGTTGCTCAGCGTCATCGGCGTCTCGTGCACCGTGGTCTCGCCTTCGCGCCACCACTGCAGCAGCACCCGCAGCACGTCGTGGCCGTCGGTGAAGCAGTGGGCCGTGACCTCGAAGGCCTCGCCCGCGATGCGCTTGACGGCGAAGCGGCCACCATCGACGGACGGCAGCACCGCGTCGACCACGGCGCGCACCCGGCCCTCCTTGGGCATGCCGTGCGGCAACGACAGCAGAGCCGCGACCTGGGTCTGCGGCATCGGCGGCGCGGCCGGGATGGCGGTGTCGGCCGCGGTGGGCGCGGCCGGTGCGGCGGCGGGTTGGAGGGACTTCGGGGTCTTGGGGGGCTGGGAACTCTTAGGCATGGGGCACGTGCTTGAGGATCAGGGTGGACAGGGGCGGCAGCGTGAGGTTGAGCGACTGGTGGCGGCCGTGCGCGGGCAGGGGCGAGGTCCGGGCACCGCCCAGGTTGCCCCAGCCTGCGCCGCCGTAGTCGCGGGCGTCGCTGTTGAGCAGCTCCTGCCATTCGCCGGCCAGCGGCACGCCCACCGTGTAGTTGGTGCGCGGCAGCGGCGTGAGGTTGCACAGCACCAGCACCGGCGCGCCGTCCCTGGACTTGCGCAGGAAGGCGAACACGCTGCGCTGTGCATCGTCGGCCTCGACCCACTCGAAGCCCTCGGGCGAGAAGTCGAGCTCGTAGAGCGCGGGCTCGGCCTTGTAGACGCGGTTGAGCTCGCGCACGAAATGCTGCAGGCCGCCGTGGCCTTCGGTGCCCGCGACCCACCATTCGAGTTCGCCGTCGTGCGTCCACTCGCGGCGCTGGCCGAACTCGCCGCCCATGAACAGCAGCTTCTTGCCCGGGTGCGCCCACATCAGGCCGAACAGCGCGCGCAGGTTGGCGAACTGCTGCCAGCTGTCGCCGGGCATCTTGTTGATCAGCGAGCCCTTGCCGTGCACCACCTCGTCGTGCGAGAGCGGCAGCACGAAATTCTCGTTGAAGGCATAGACCAGCGAGAAGGTCAGCTGGTGATGGTGGTGCCGGCGGTGCACCGGGTCCTTGGCGAAGTAGGCCAGGGTGTCGTGCATCCAGCCCATGTTCCACTTCATGCCGAAGCCCAGGCCGCCCATGTCGGTGGGCCGCGAGACGTTGGGCCAGGCGGTCGATTCCTCGGCCACCGAGACGGTGTCGGGATGCGCGCGGTAGACGGCGCGGTTGAGGTCGCGCAGGAACGCGACCGCCTCGAGGTTCTCGCGGCCGCCATCCTTGTTGGGTATCCACTCGCCGGGCTGGCGAGCGTAGTCGAGGTAGAGCATCGAGGCCACGGCGTCGACGCGCAGGCCGTCGAGGTGGTAGCGATCGAGCCAGAACAGCGCCGAGGAGATCAGGAAGCTGCGCACCTCGTTGCGGCCGTAGTTGAAGATGCTCGAGTTCCACTCGGGGTGGAAGCCCTGGCGCGGGTCTTCGTGTTCGAACAGGTGGGTGCCGTCGAACACCGAGAGCCCGTGCGCATCGGTCGGGAAGTGCGAGGGCACCCAATCGAGCAGCACGCCGATGCCGCGGCTGTGCAGGTGATCGACGAAGGCCATGAAGTCCTGCGGCGTGCCGTAGCGCGCCGTGGGCGCGAAGTAGCCGGTGGTCTGGTAGCCCCAGGATCCGTAGAAGGGGTGCTCGGTCACGGGCATCAGCTCGACGTGGGTGAAGCCCATGTCCACCACATAGGCCGCCAGGCGCTCGGCGAGCTCGCGCCAGCCCAGCATCTCGCCGCCCTGGCGCTGCCAGGAGCCGGGGTGCAGTTCGTAGACCGACATCGGTGCATCGAGCGCATTTTTCGTGCCGCGCTGCTGCATCCAGTCGGCGTCGTTCCATGCGTAGTCGTCGAGCGACCAGACGCGCGAGCCGGTGGCCGGCGGATGCTCGGCATAGAAGGCGAAGGGGTCGGCCTTGTCGACCGAATGGCCGTGGCGGTCGAACACGCGGTACTTGTAGACCGCGCCTTGCACCGCGTCGGGCGAGAAGCCTTCCCAGATGCCGCTGCCGTCGGGGCGTGGCGCGAGCCGCAGCGCGGTGTCGTTCCAGCCGTTCCAGTCGGCCACCACGGACACGCCGCGCGCGTTGGGCGCCCAGACCGCGAAGGTCGCGCCGCCCTCGGGCTGCAGCTGGCAACCCATGGCACGGTGCATCTCTGCATGCGTGCCTTCACGGAATAGCCAGACGTCCTGCTCGCTCAGGCGTGGGGATGGGGTGTGCACGGGTGGAATCCTCCTGCGCGGGCGGGTCCGGCGAATTCCGGCGGCGCCCTTGCGACAACGTTCATTGAACCGTATGCCCGACCCGGATTGGGCCGCCGAGCGCCCTTTGCCTTGTCGGACAGGAGCTATGTTGCACCTTTCATGCCATTGTCAAAACCGCGGGCGCGGACCCGCGCTGGGCCTCAGCCGCGCAGTCGGTTGGCGCTGGTCACCGCGTCGTTGTACTTCTTGACCATGTCGTTGAAGGACTTGGCGGTCTTGGCCTGCTTCATCGTGCGGTAGGTGCCGATGAAGGACACCAGCGACGAGCCGGTGCTCTCGTGCGCCGAATCGGGGCGGGGCTCCTTGTCCTTGGCCGCGGCATAGAGCTCGCGCTGTTCGGCCAGGGTCTTGTCGAGCGAGGCCACGATCGCATCGGCGGCCTGGTACTTGGCCGGGTCGCGGATGTCGGATTCGCTGTCGAACAGCGACACCACCTCCTCGGCCTGCTGCAGGCCCAGCTTGGTGTTGTAGCCCAGCATGTCGCCCGACGATTTGAGCTTGGCCAGCATGGCGGCGCTGCGCTTCTTCTCCTCGGTGCCCAGCACGGCGCTGAAGCTCTTCATGCTGGCGGTGCTCTTGTCGAAGGCGGTGCGCACCTCGGCATCCTGCGCCTTGCCCTTGGCCAGGTCGTCCTCCTGGTAGGCCTTGGAACTGTAGTAGACCTCGAGCGCCTTGAGCTGGGTCACGAGCTTGCCGAGATCGCCGATCAGCGCGTCGGCGCTCTGGTCCAGCGCGCCGAGCTCGGAGGCGGGGAGTGCGCGGGCCTTTTTCAGTTGCTCGAGCGAGATGTCGACCCAGCCGGCGCTGATCGAGAGGTTCTCGGTGGCCTTGCGCTTGGGGATGTTGAGCTTGAGGTAGCGCTCGTGGGTCTCGGGCAGGCCGAAGGTGCCGATCAGCTTGTTGTAGCCCTGCGTGTAGCCGTTGAGCTTGGCGCTGGTCGCCTGGCCGGTGTCCACGTTGGTGGCCGCCGACTTGACCTTGTCCCCGACCGCCGAAGCCGCCGCGCTCACGCTCGACGCGGCATCGCCGGCCTTGCCGCAGGCGCTCAGCGCGAGCACCGCACAGGTGGTGGCGGCGGCGATCCAGAGCTTCTGGCTGTGCGTGCGGGTCTTTGTCTTGCTGTGCATTGTTGTATGTCCAAAGAGGTAGGGAGAAGGCTTGGTAACTTAATGCATCAGTGGGCCCCGCCTTGCAGGACAGGACCGCAGATGTAAAGCGAGGTGACGCGGGCTTTACCTGGGGCCGTCGAATGACGATACTGTATGAAAATACAGTATTCATCATGTCCGACGCCTTCATCCCCCTGCATGCCCTCAAGGGCCGCGGCGCGGCAAGCCGCCTGGCCCACCGCTTCGAGCGCGACGTGCGCGACGCCTACGACGACGGTTGGGGCACGCTCGACGAGACCGCGGCCGATGCACTGCTGCCGCTGCAGACCGAGGTGCGCTTCGAGGACGTGAAGTCGGTGCTCAGCGAGAACGATTCGCCCGACATCCCCTTCGACCGCTCGCTCAACCCCTACCGCGGCTGCGAGCACGGCTGCATCTACTGCTTCGCGCGGCCCACCCACAGCTACCTCAACCTCTCGCCCGGCCTGGACTTCGAGACCAAGCTGATCGCCAAGCGCAACGTGGCCGAGGTGCTGCGCGCCGAACTGGGCCGCAAAGGCTACCGGCCCAGTCAGATCGCGATCGGCACCGCGACCGACTGCTACCAGCCGATCGAGCGCGAGCTGCGCCTGACCCGCGCGGTGATCGAGGTGCTGCAGGAAACCCGCCACCCCTTCGGCCTGGTCACCAAGTCCAGCGCGGTCGAGCACGACCTGGACCTGATCGCGCCGATGGCGGCCCAGCACCTGGCCGCGGTCTACGTGACCGTCACCACGCTCGACGGCGCGCTGGCCCGCAAGCTGGAGCCGCGCGCCGCCTCGCCGCAGCGGCGGCTGCGCACCATCCGCACCCTGGCCGAGGCCGGCGTGCCCGTGGGTGTGAGCGTGGCGCCGCAGATCCCCTTCATCACCGACGACATGGAGAAGGTGCTCGAGGCCGCCTGGGAGGCGGGCGCGCGTTGCGCCTTCTACACGGTGGTGCGGCTGCCCTGGGAGGTGGCGCCGCTGTTCAAGCAGTGGCTGGAGCTGCACTACCCCGACCGCGCGGCGCGCGTGATGGCGCGCATCCGCGAGATGCGCGGCGGCAAGGACTACGACGCCGACTTCGCCACCCGCATGAAGGGCAGCGGCCTGTGGGCCGACCTGATCCGCCAGCGCTTCGAGAAAGCGACGAATCGCATCGGCTTCAACCGCCAGCGCATCCCGCTGGACCTGGGCGCCTTCCGGCCGCCGGGCGCGGCGGGGCAGGGCAGCCTGTTCTGAAAAAAGGATCAGATGCTGCGCAGGTTCACGCGCTGCGACAGCGCCGCCGCGCCCTCGCGCCGTTCGCTGTAGCGGTCGACCAGGTCGTCCGCGCAGTCGCGCGTGAGCCGCGTGAACTTGAGCAGCTCCTCCATCACGTCGACCACGCGGTCGTGGCAGGGCGAGGGCTTCATGCGGCCGTCGGCCTCGAGTTCCAGGTTTTTCCGCGCGACCCCTTCAGCGCCGCATGCCGTCGCGGTCGAACAGCGTGGGTGCGACCTCGCGCACCACCTCGAGGAAGGCGCGCAGGCCCGCCGGCACGTGGCGGTGGCCGGGGTAGTAGACGCACAGGCCGGGGATCGGTGGCGACCAGTCGTCCAGCACGCGTACCAGTCGGCCGGCCGCGACATGCGGCGCCACCGCGTACTCGCTGGTCCAGACCAGGCCCGCGCCGCCCAGCGCGGCCTCGACCATCAGGTGATGGTCGTCGAGCGTCAAGGGCCCGGCCACGTCGACCGACACGCGCTGGCCGCGCTTCTCGAAGTCCCACTTGTAGAGCGGGCCGCTGGGAAAACGCGTGCGCACGCACACGTGCCCGGCCAGGTCCTGGGGCGTGCGCGGCTTGCTGCGCGTCGCGAAATAGGCGGGTGAGCCGACCACGGCGAAGCGCACGGGCGGCGTGCAGGGCACGGCGATCATGTCCTCGGGCACGCTCTCGGCGATGCGGATGCCGGCGTCGAAGCCCTGGCCCACGATGTCGACCAACCGGCCCTCGGTCACGATGTCCACTTCCATGGCCGGATGGCGGCGCAGGAACTCCAGCACCACGGGCGCGAGGATCATCGAGGCCGCGGCTTCCGAGGCATTGAGGCGCAGCGTGCCCGCGGGTGTGTCACGCAGTTCGTTGGCCGCGGCCATGGCGGCCGAGATCTCGCGCAGCGCCGGCTGCACGCGCGCCAGGAACTGCTCGCCCGCGGCGGAGAGGGCCACGCTGCGCGTGGTGCGGTTGAACAGCCGTACGCCCATGCGCTGCTCCAGCGCCGCGATCGCGTGGCTCAGCGCCGAGGGCGACAGGCCGAGTTCGGCCGCGGCCCGGCGGAAGCTGCGGTGCGTCGATACCGCGACCACGGCGTTGAGTTCGGCCAATCCGGTCTTTTGCATTGTGCGATTTCCTGCATGACGTCATGCGTCATTGGGCCGATTGTTTCATCGATCGGTGCGGCCTATCTTCGCTGCTCTTCGAAAGGAAATCACATGACATCCGCTTCCGCCAACGGCCGCAAGACCGTCCTCATCACCGGTGCCTCGACCGGCTTCGGCGAGTCGGCCACCCGGCTCTTCGCGCTGCACGGCTGGAACGTCGTCGCCACCATGCGCACGCCCGCCGCCGGCGCCGAACTCGCGGCCCTCGACAACGTGTGGGTCACGCGGCTCGACGTGCAGGACCGCGCCAGCATCGACGAGGCCATCGCGGGCGGCATCGCGCGCTTCGGCCGCATCGATGCGCTGGTCAACAACGCGGGCTTCGGGCTGTTCGGCCTGTTCGAGTCGGCCTCCAGGGAAAGCATCCAGGCGCAGTTCGACGTGAACGTGTTCGGCGTGATGGACGTGACCCGCGCGCTGCTGCCGCACTTCCGCGCCCGGCGTTCGGGCGTGATCGTCAACGTGAGCTCGGGGGCAGGCGTGTTCGGGCTGCCGATGATCTCGCTCTACACGGCCAGCAAGTTCGCGCTCGAAGGCTTCTCGGAATCGCTGGCCTACGAACTCCAGTCGCAGTACATCGTGGTGAAGCTTGTCGAGCCGGGCGGCGTGGTCAGCACCGGCTTCGGCGCCCGCGCTGCGGCCGAGGCCTCGCAGGCGCTGGCTGCACCGGCCGACTACGACGGTTTCGTTGCGGGCGCGCAGAAGGTGTTCGCGAACCTGCGCTCGGCCCGGCTGGCCACCTCGGAAGACGTGGCCGGCGTGATCTACGAAGCCGCCAGTGACGGCACGGACCGGCTGCGCTACGTGGCGACCGAAGACATCGCGCCGCTGGTGCGCGCGCGGCGCGAGACCTCGGAGGACGACTACATCGCGCTGATGCGCGCCACCTTCACGCCGACGGCCTGATCACCGCGGGCGCGCAGCTCGCGGGCTTGAACACCCGCTCGGTCGAGGCCGGCGACTTCGCCAGCTTGGCCGCCGGCCGGCGCGGGCGGCGGATCAGTTCGCCGCCGCAGTTGGGGCAGGCGCCGGCGAGGCGGCGTTCCGCGCAGTCGCTGCAGAAGGTGCACTCGAAGGAGCAGATCCGGGCGTCCGCCGATTCGGCGGGCAGGTCGCGGTCGCAGCATTCGCAACCTGGGCGCATTTGGAGCATGGAAAGAAGACCTCGGAAAGCGGTGCCTTCGAGCTTAAACGAGACGGCGCGGCGCCTCAGCCGGCCTTCCAGCGTGCGCAGCGCGATTCGGCCTTGGTGGTCCAGGGCACTTCGCCCTTGATCGATTCGACGACCTTGTAGTAGTCCCAGGGCTCCTTCGATTCGGCGGGCGTCTTCACTTGCAGCAGGTGCATGTCGTGCACCATCAGGCCGTCGCCGCGCAGCCAGCCGCCCTTGACGAACATGTCGTCGAACTTCGCCTTGCGCAGCTGGGCCATGACCTTGTCGCCGTCGTCGGTGCCCGCGGCCTTGACCGTCTTCAGGTACTGCAGCGTGGCCGAGTAGTTGCCGGCCTGGAAGGAGGAGGGCATGCGCTTCTGCTTGTCGAAGAAGCGCCGTGCCCACTGCCGCGATTCGGTGCTCTGGTTCCAGTACCAGCTGTCGGTGAGGAACATGTTCTGCGCGGTCTTCAGGCCCAGCGCATGCACGTCGTTGATCGTGATGATCATGCCGGCGAGCTTCATGTTCCTGCCGATGCCGAACTCGGCCGCCGACTTGAGCGCGTTGACCGTGTCGCCGCCCGCGTTGGCCAAGGCCAGCACCTGGGCCTTGGAGCTCTGCGCCTGCAGCATGAAGGAAGAGAAGTCGCTCGCGCCCAGCGGGTGCTTGACCGAGCCCGCGACCGTGCCGCCGTTGGCCAGGATCACCTTGGTGGCGTCGTTCTGCAGCGAGGCGCCGAAGGCATAGTCGGCGGCGACGAAGAACCAGGACTGGCCGCCGCCCTTGACCACGGCATTGGCCGTGCCGCGCGCCATGGCCACGGTGTCGTAGGCGTACTGGATGGTGTAGGGCGAGCAGAACTCGTTGGTCAGGCTGGAGGCACCCGAGCCGACGACGAAGTAGGGCTTCTTCTTGTCCGCCGCCACGCCGGCCATCGCGATCGCCGCGCCGGAGTTCACGCCGCCGATCAGCATGTCGAGCCTGTTCACGTCGAACCACTCGCGCGCCTTGGCCGCGGCGATGTCGGGCTTGTTTTGGTGGTCCATCGTCAGCAGCTCGATCTTCTTGCCGTCGATCGCACCGCCCATGTCGGCGATCGCCATGCGGATCGCGTCCGCGCCCGCGGGGCCGTCGTAGTCGCGGTAGATGCCGGACATGTCGCTGATGAAGCCGATGCGGATCACGTCGTCGGAGACCTGGGCATGGGCCCCGGCGGCCGAGGCCATCATCCAGGCGAGCGCGCAGGCGATGCGGGTTTTCTTCATGGGTGTCTCTCTTGTCTTCTGGGTGGGAATCGGGGGCTCAGAGGGCGAAGGCGGGACGCACGGCACCCGCGCGCGGCAGGCCCATCATTTCGCGCGCCTCGGCGGGCGTGGCGGGCTCCATGTCCATCTCGCGGATGATCCGCACGATGCGTTCGGTGAGCTGCACGTTGGTCGCGAGCTCGCCCTGGCGGAAGTAGAGGTTGTCTTCCAGCCCCACGCGCGCATGGCCGCCGAGCAGCAACGAAGCCACGTTGGCCTCGAGCTGCGAGGGACCGATGCCGCTCACGCAGAAGATGCTGTTCCTGGGCAGCGTGTCGACCATCATCTGGAGGAAGCGCGGCGAGTAGGGCATCGCGTTCTGGAAGTTGCGGTGCACGTTCATCACCAGGTTCACGAAGTGCGGCGCGTCGTCCAGCCCTTCGTGGATCAGCGTGGTGGTGTCCTGCAGGATGTGGGTGGGACTGAAGACCTCCCACTCGGGCTTGATGCCGCGCGCCTTCATGCCCGCGGCGAGGGCGCGGCCGCGCGCGAGCGAGGTGTCCATCAGGATCTCCTTGCCCTCGAAGCTCAGGTTGAGCGTGGTGGCGTCGAGGGTACACATCTCGGCGCCGGCCTCCATTCCCTTGAGGCGTTCTTCCCAGAGGATCTCCCAGCGGTCGCCCGCCAGCGGATGCACCATGTCGCCGTGCACGCCGCCGCCGGTGGAGTTGTTGATCACGATGTCGCTGCGCGCACGGATGCGGGTGTTGATGTCGCGGTAGATGTCGGGGTTGCAGGTGGCGCCGTCGTCGGGCCGGCGCGCATGGATCGCGACCACGCTGGCGCCCGCGTTCCAGCAGCGGACCGTGTCGTCGGCAATCTCCCGCGGCTGCGTCGGCAGGTGCGGGTTCTGCGACTTGTGGGCCATGCCGCCGGTCGGGGCGATGGTCAGGATGACTTTGCGTTTGGACATGGGATGGGCTCTGGCGTGGGGAGAAACGATGAAGAGGTGTTCCGCGTGGCGTGCGTCGATTGTTCGATCCCGGGTCCCGCAGGTCAGTCGTCGCAACGACAATTCACCTCAGGGTTTACGCGGCCGAGGCCACGCTCAGGCTTCGCGGCCGACCTTGCCCGCGCGCTTCTCGAGGAAGGCCCGCACGCGCGCCTTGGCCTCGTCGTCGCCCTGCGCCACGGCCGACATCAGGGCCTCGACGAACAGGCCGTCGGAGCGGCTCATGTCGGCGATGCGCGGCAGCGCCTGCAGGATCGCGAAGTTGGACAGCGGCGCATTGCTGGCGACCTTGCGCGCCAGTTCGATCGCCCGGTCGACCGCCTTGCCGGGTTCGACCAGGTAGTTGCTGAGGCCCGCGGCCTGGCCCTCGGCCGCGTCGAGCACGCGGCCGGTGAGCATCATGTCGGTCATGAGGCTGAAGCCCGCGAGCCGCGGCAGGCGCACCGAGCCGCCGCCGCCCACGAAGATGCCGCGCTGGCCTTCGGGCAGGCCGTAGAAGGTGCTGCGATCGGCCACGCGCAGGTGCGCCGTGGCCGCGAGCTCGAGCCCGCCGCCGATCACCGCGCCATGCAGGGCCGCGACCACCGGCACGCGGCCGTACTGGATCTGCTCGAAGGCCTGGTGCCAGGCGCGCGAATGCAGCACGCCGTCGGCGACGCTGCGCTCCATCACCTCCGACAGGTCCAGGCCGGCGCAGAAATGCTCGCCGGCGCCGCTCAGCACCACGGCGCGGCAGTCCGGGGGCAGGGCCGAGAACGCGATCTGGAGTTCGGCCAGGAAGGCGTCGCTGATCGCGTTGCGCTTGTCGGGCCGGTGCAGGCGCAGGTGCACCAGTGCCTCCGAGCGCGTGACCTGGAGGAAGCGCAGCTGGCTGCAGGGGCCGGGCAGGGGGGAGAAATCGTCGTGCATGAAGGAGGTGCTTTGTGGGATGTGTGTTCTCAGATCCGGATGACGTCGGCATCGCCCGCATAGAGCCGGGCCACTTCGTCGGCGCGCCGTGCCAGCACCGCGCGCTGGTTCACGTAGCCCTTGTCGGTGATCTCGCCGGCGTCGGCATCGAGCGGCTCGGTCATCCACAGGATGCGGCGCGGCATCTGCGACGAACCCGCGCCACTGCGCTGGAAAGCGGCCAGCGCCTCGCGCACCTTCTGCGCGACCACGGCCGGGCCGGCCGCCAGCGCGGCCGCCGTGGGGAAGACCAGCGCGCCGATCTCGTCGCGGTCGTGGCCCGCGATCACTGCATCGGCCGCGTAGGGCGACAGGGCCGTGACCAGCTGCAGGCGCAGCGGTCCGACCGAGACCCAGGTGCCGCTCGAGAGCTTGAAGTCCTCGGCCACGCGGCCGTCGAAGATCACGCCGCGTGCCGGGTCGGCGGGGTCGACCAGGTAGCCCGCATCGCCGATCCGGTAGAAGCCTTCGTCGTCGAAGGCGGCGGCCGTGAGCTCGGGCGCGTTGCGATAGCCGGCAAACACCGAGACGCCGCGCACGCGCATCTCCTGCTTCTCGCCGTTGCGCACCAGCTTGAGCTCCAGGCCGGGCAGGGGGATGCCGATGCAGCCCGCGCCGTCGAGCCGGAAGTGCGCGCTGGTGACCAGCGGCGAGGTCTCGGTCGAGCCCCAGGAGGTGGTGAGCCACAGCGGCTCGTCGCGCACGCGGGCGGCCAGTGCCTCGAGCCGCTGCCAGGTGCTCGGGGGCAGGGCGGCCGCGGCGTAGAAGACCAGCTGCAGCGGCGACAGCACCTCGCGTGCGAGATCGAGGTCGGCCTCGAGGAAGGGCAGCAGCATGTCCAGTCCGCGCGGCACGTTGAAATGCAGGTTGGGCCGCACCTCGCGCAGGTTGCGCATGGTCTTCTCGATCAGCCCGGGGGCGGGGCGCCCCTCGTCGATGTGGAGCGTGCCGCCGTGCCGCAGCACCAGGTTGAGGTTGTGGTTGCCGCCGAAGGTGTGGCTCCAGGGCAGCCAGTCGAGCAGCACGGGCTTGTGCGTCGCGAGGAAGCGCCAGGTCTGCGCCAAGGCCTGCTGGTTGGCGCACAGCATGCGGTGCGTGTTGACCACCACCTTGGGCTGGCCGGTCGAGCCGGAGGTCAGCAGCAGCTTGGCCACGTCCTCGCCGCGCAGGGCCTTGAAGGCGGCCCCGACGGCCGGCGTCTCGGCGGTGTCGAGGAAGCTGCCGAAATGCAGTGCGCCGGGCACGTCCTCGGCGCCTTCGCTCAGCACCTTCACCGCATCGCCGGCGCAGGCGGCGATGGCCGCACCATAGGTTTGGGCATTCGCGGCATAGACCAGCGAGGGCTGCAGCGTCTGGACGATGCCGCGGATCTTCGTGGGGTCCTTGGTCAGCCGGCAGTAGGCGCTGGAGACCGGGCAGAAGGGCAGGCCGACATGCAGCGCGGCCAGCATCAGCATGGCGTGGTCGATCGAGTTGTCGGAGAGCACCAGCACCGGCCGGTCGCGCTGCAGTTGCAAGTCGAGCAGGCGCTGCGCGATCGCGCCGACGTGGCGCCGCAGTTCGCCCCAGCGCACGCGGCGCCATGCGCCGCCGGCATCGCGTTCGGCGAAGGCCAGCGTGTCGGGCGTCTCGGCGGACCAGCGCTCGAGCCAGTCGCCGATGCAGCGGTCGTAGGCGCCCAGCGCTTCGGGGGAACTCAGCACCAGGCTGCCGTCGGCTTCTTCGCGGCACAGCGTGCGCGCCGGTGCCACGAGGGCGGGGTTGTCGTAGAGGGCGGCCATGTCGGGTCCTTTCTTGTGGGGCGTGTGCGGGCGGCAGCAGTCAGGGGCGTGGGTCGGCCGCGGCCCTGGCCTGGATCAGCCCGATCAGCAGCTCGTCGCGCCGGGCCTCGAGCGTGGCGAGGCTCTGTCCCTCGAGCGCGTCGGCCACGCCCTGCACGACCCGCGCCTTGAGCTCGGCCGTTATCGCGGGCGTGCCCAGGTCCTGCCACCAGGCCTCGATCGGGCCGCCCAGGTGGTCCAGCACATGCGCGATGCCGCCCGCGCCGCCGGAGAAGTGCAGGTTCATGAAGGGGCCGAACACGCCCCAGCGCAGGCCGGGGCCGAAGGCGATGGCGGTGTCGATGTCCTCGACCGTGGCCACGCCCTGTTCGACCAGGTGGAAGGCCTCGCGCCAGAGCGCGGCCTGCAGCCGGTTGGCGATGTGGCCCTGGATCTCCTTGCGGCCGTGGATGGGCCGTTTGCCGACCGATGCGTAGAACTGCATCGCGCGCTCGATGGTGCGCGCTGAGGTGCGCTCGCCGCCGATCACCTCGACCAGCGGGATCAGGTGCGGCGGGTTGAAGGGGTGGCCCAGCACCACGCGCCCGGGGTGCCGGCAGGCGGACTGGATGTCGGTGGTCGAGAGGCCCGAGGAGCTCGAGGCCAGGATCACCTCGGGCGGCAGCAGCGCGTCCATGCGCTGGAACAGATCGGCCTTGAAATCGCGCCGCTCGGGCCCGTTCTCCTGCACGAAGTCGACGCCTTGCAAGGCGGTGTCGAGTTCGGCGTGGAATCGCAGCCGGTCCATCGACGCGCCCGGCGCGAGGCCCAGCCGTTCGAGCGTGGGCCAGTGCCGCGCCACGCTCGCGCGCAGCCGCGCCTCGGCATCGGGCGCGGGATCGGTGGCCACCACGTCCAGCCCGTGGGCCAGGAAGTGGGCGGCCCAGCTGGCGCCGATGACGCCGGTGGCAACGATGGCGACGCGCTGGATGGAGGGAGAGGTCATGGTGTGAAAGGGGCGGTCGATGAAGGGCAAAGGCGAGCGCGCAGGCGGTGCTCGCACGGGGGTCTTTCCGCATCGAATTGTTCGATGGGCCGGGTGAAGTCACAGTCGTCTGAACGACAATCCGCACCTGGGAAAACCTCAGGCCCGGCCCCGGCGCCAACGCATGCATCCACCCATCCCATGAGCTTCAAGACAGCGCCGCGCGCGGCCGGCATCACCCTGCAGCAGTTGCTGGCCGAATCGGCGTGGTTCGCGCTGTTGACGCCGGCCGCGCGGGAGCAGGTGCTGGCCGACATGGTCGAGCGCACGGTGGTGGCTGGCGATGCGCTGATCCGCCATGGCGAGACCGCGCTCTGGTGGAACGGCGTGATGGAGGGGGTGATGAAGTGGTCCACCGGCACGCGCGCGGGCCGCTCGGTCACGCTGGGCGGGCTCACGGTCGGCAGCTGGTTCGGCGAGGGCAGCCTGCTGCGCGGCAAGCCGGTGCAGGCCGACATCATCGCGCTGCGCCACAGCCGCGTGGCCCTGCTGCCCAAGAACACCTTCGAGTGGTTGTACGAGACGCAGCCGGCCTTCGGCCGCTTCCTCACCAACCAGATCAACGAGCGCCTGCACTGGTTCATGGGCGATTTCGCGGCGCACCGGGTGCTGGGCGTCGAGGCCCAGGTGGCGCGCGCGCTGACCGGGCTGGTGCACCCCTGGCTGAACCCCGGCGGCGACCTGCACCTGCAGATCTCGCAGGAGGAACTGGCCAACCTCGTGGGCCTGTCGCGCCAGCGCTGCAACCAGGCGCTGAGCCAGTTCAAGGCGATGGGGGTGGTGCGCACCGAGTACGGCGGCATCACCATCCTCGACATCGACCGGCTCACCACGCTGAGCGCCGTCGAGTAGCGCCACCGGCGCGAGCCGACGCTTCAGACGCCCAGCCAGGTCGCCAGCGCCGCGGGCTCGGCCGCCACCGCCGCCGATTCCGCCGCGAGCACGATGCGGCCCTTCTCCATCACGATCGCTCGCTCGGTGTGGGCCAATACCTTGCGCCAGTCGCGGTCGACGATCAGCGTGGCGATGCCGGTGCCGCGGATGTCGGCGATCACGCGCCAGATCTCGGCCACGATCAGCGGCGCCAGTCCCTCGGTCGCCTCGTCGAGGATCAGCAGCCGCGGGTTGGTCATGAGCGCGCGGCCGATCGAGAGCATCTGCTGCTCGCCGCCCGACAGCTGCTGGCCGCCGTGCGAGAGCCGCTCGGTCAGGCGCGGGAAGGTCGCCATCACGCGTTCGAAAGTCCATTCGCGCCGGCCGTCGATGCCGGCGCGCGCGCTCATCAGCAGGTTCTCGCGCACCGACAGGTTGGGGAAGATGCCGCGGCCCTCGGGCACGTAGCCGATGCCCAGGCGCGCGATCTTCTCGGGCGCCCAGCCGCTCACGTCGCGGCCGTCGAGCAGCACGCGGCCGGAGGCCGGGCGCACATAGCCCATCAACGTGCGGATCAGCGTGGTCTTGCCCATGCCGTTGCGCCCCAGAAGGCCGAGCGAGGTGGCCGCGGCCTGGGTCGCGTCGACGCCGCGCAGGATGTGGCTGTCGCCGTAGTAGGTGTGGATGGCTTCGATCTGCAGCATCTCAGTGGCCCTCGCCGTGTTCGTCGCCCAGGTAGGCCTCGCGCACGCCCGGGTCGTTGCGGATGGCGGCCGGTTCGCCGGTCGCGATCACGCTGCCGTTGACCATCACGGTGATGCGGTCGGCGATGCGGAAGACCGCGTCCATGTCGTGTTCCACCAGCAGGATCGCGTGCGCGGCCTTGAGCCGCGTGAGCAGGGCCAGCATGCGTTCGGATTCCTCCGCGCCCATGCCCGCCAGCGGCTCGTCGAGCAGCAGCACGCGCGGGCGGGTCGCGAGGCACATCGCGACCTCGAGCTGGCGCTTGGCGCCGTGGCTCAGGGTGCCGGCGATGCGGTGCGCCTCGGCCTCGAGGCCGGCGGCGCGCAGCGCCTCGACGGCCGCGGCGTTGCTGGCGGCGCAGGCGCGCGCCGACTGCCAGATCGCCCAGGGCCGCGGCGTGGCGGCCTGCGCGGCCAGGCGGCAGTTCTCGTGCACCGTGAACTCGGGAAAGATCGTGGTGCGCTGGTAGCTTCGGCCCACGCCGTCGCGTGCGCGCCGCGACTGGGCGCGCGCCGTGATGTCGACGCCTTCGAGCGCGATGCGGCCGTCGGAGGCCTCGATTTCGCCCGAGAGCATGTTGATCAGCGTCGACTTGCCGGCGCCGTTGGTGCCGATCACCGCATGGACCTCGCCGCGGCGCAAATCGAGCGTGACCGCGTTCACCGCCACCAGGCCGCCGAAGCGGCGGGTCAGGCTCTGGACGGACAGCAGGGGCGTGCTCATGGCGTCACCGCCTTGGCCGCGGGCGTGGGCGAGATCCGCGCCGCGAGCCCGATCAGGCCCTTGGGCAGCAGCGCCACGAACACGATGATCGCGATGCCCAGCGTGAGCTGCCAGTGGTCGGCCAGCGGGCCGACCAGCGCATGCGTGCCCAGCACCTCCTTGAGCAGCGTGAAGGCGACGGCGCCGATCACCGCGCCGCGCAAGTGGCCGAGGCCGCCCAGGATGATCATCAGCAGCACCTCGCCCGAGTTGTGCCAGGCCATGAGTTCGGGGTTGACCACGCCGTCGCGCGCGGCGACCAGGAAGCCGGCCAGGCCGGCCAGCGCGCCCGCGATCACGAAGGCCGCGAGCTTGTAGCCGTAGACCGCGAAGCCGGCCGCGCGCATGCGCTGCTCGTTGACGCGGATGCCGGCCAGGGCGGCGCCGAAGCGCGAGCGGCGGATCAGCGCCAGCAGGCCGTAGGTGCCGACCAGCGCCGCCAGCACCAGGTAGAACTGCACCCGGCGGTTCTCCATGTCGATCGCGCCCAGCGCGGGCCGCACGTACAGGTAGATGCCATCGCTGCCGCCGCCGACCTTGGTGTCGTGGAACACGAAGTAGGCCATCTGCGCGAAGGCCAGCGTGACCATGATGAAGTAGACGCCACGGGTGCGCAGGCTCAGCGCGCCCACCGCCAGCGCGTACAGCGCGGCGCTGCCCATCGCGAGCGGCAGCAGCCAGGCGATCGAGCCGCCCTCGGCCCCCGAGCCCAGCACCGTCGCATAGGCGCCGATGCCGTAGAAGGCCGCGTGGCCCAGGCTCACCAGCCCGGTCATGCCGACCAGCAGCTCGAGGCTCAGCGCGAAGATCGACAGGATCATGACCTTGACGATCAGGTCCGAGATGTAGGGACTCAGCGTGGGGCCGAGCGCGGCCAGGGCCAGCGCGCAGAGCAGGGGAATCCAGTGGGAAAGCTTCTTCATGTCAGTGCCTTTTTCCCATGAGACCTTCGGGGCGCCAGATGAGGATGATCGCCATCAGCACGTAGATGCCCATGCCGCTGAGTTCGGCGAAGAAGACCTTGCCGAAGGTGTCGACGAAGCCCACCAGCAGCGAGGCCACCAGCGCGCCGGTGATCGAGCCGATGCCGCCGATCACCACCACCACGAAGCAGACGATCAGCACGCTGGCGCCCATGTTCGGGTAGACCGAGGACATCGGCGCGGCGATCATGCCGGCCAGCGCGGCCAGCGCCACGCCGGCCGCGAACACGATGCGGTAGAGCCGGCGGATGTCGATGCCCAGGCCGCGCACCATGTCGCGGTTGCTGGCGCCGGCGCGGATCATCATGCCCAGCCGCGTGCGGTGGACCACCAGGTACAGGCCGAGCGCGAGCACGATGCAGGCCGCGGAGGCGAACAGCCGGTACCAGGGGTAGCTCATCAGCTCACCCAGCGCGAAGCTGCCTTCGAGCCAGGGCGGGGCCTTGACGCCGTGCACGTCGTTGCCCACCAGGATCGAACGCAGCTCCTCGAACACCAGGATCAGCCCGTAGGTCATCAGCACCTGCTGCAGGTGGTCGCGCTGGTAGAGGTAACTGAAGAAGGCCCATTCGAGCAGGTAGCCGAAGACGGCCGCGAGCACCACGCCCGCCAGCAGCATCACGATGAACTGATCGCCGAACAGCGGCGACAGCGCGAAGGCCATGTAGGCGCCCAGCATGTAGAAGCTGCCGTGCGCCAGGTTGATGACGCCCATGATCCCGAAGATCAGCGTCAGCCCCGAGGCCACGAGAAAGAGCAGCAGTCCGTACTGAACCGAGTTCAGGCATTGGACGAGGAAGGTGCCGATGTCCACGTTGGAGGTTCTCTCTGGACGCGTTCGTTGAGAAGGAGATGCGATGCGGGAGACACCGCGGATCCGGCTTGGCCGGTCCGCAGGTGTCGCCCCCTCGAGGGGGGAGTCGAGCTACACGAGGTGAGCGAGGGACGGGGGTGGGCTACATCCTGCAGCCGCGCGCCGGGTCGGCCAGGCCCTTCACGGCGATGCTCACCATCTTGTTCTCCTTGCCGTCGACCTTGCGCAGGTAGATGTCCTGCACCGGGTTGTGCGACTTGCTCACCGAGAAGCTGCCGCGCGGGCTGTCGATCCTGGCGCGCTCGATGGCGGCCGAGAACTCGGCCTTCTTCGAGATGTCGCCCTTCACGGCGTCGAGGCCGATCGCCAGCATCTGCGCGGCGTCGTAGCCCTGCACCGCGTACACGTCGGGCTGCAGCTTGAAGGCCTTGGCGTAGGCGGTGCGGAAGCTGTTGTCGCGCGGCGTGTTCAGGCCGTCGGCGTAGTGCAGCGTGGTCAGCATGCCTTGCGCGGTGTCGCCTTGCGCGTCGAGCGTGCCGTCGGTCAGGAAGCCAGGGCCGTAGAGCGGGATGGTCTTGTTCAGGCCCGCGGCCGCGTAGTCCTTGACGAACTTGACCGCGCCGCCACCCGCGAAGAAGGCGTACACCGCATCGGGCTTGGCCGCCGCGATCTCGGTCAGCAGCGCCTGGAACTCCACGTTGGGGAAGGGCACGGTGAGCTGCTTCACCACCTGGCCGCCGGATTTCTCGAAGCCTTCCTTGAAGCCGTTGACCGACTCGTCGCCGGCCGCGTACTTCCAGGTGATGGTGATGGCCTTCTTCTTTTTCTCCTGCTTGGCCGCGACCTCGCCCATGGCGTAGGCGGGCTGCCAGTTGGAGAAGGAACTGCGGAAGATGTTGGGCGCGCACATCGGGCCGGTCACGGCGTCGGCGCCGGCGTTGGGCACCAGCAGCACGGTGCCGCTTTCCTTGGCGGCCTTGGCCATGGCCATCGCGACGCCGGAGTGCACGGTGCCCACGATCACGTCGACGTTGTCGCGCTTGATCAGCTTGTTCACGTTGTCGGTGGCCTTGGCCGGATCGGATTCGTCGTCGACCTTCACGTACTCGATCTCGCGGCCGCCGAGCTTGCCGCCCTGTTCCTCGACGCGCAGCTTGAAGCCGTTCTCGATCGCCACGCCCAGCGCGGTGTAGGTGCCGCTGTAGGGCAGCATCAGGCCGACCTTGAGTTTGGCCGGCTGGGCATGGCCGGCGGTGGCGATGCAGGCCAGCGCGAAGGCCGCGAGGGCGGCCGCGGTGCGGCGCGTGGGGGTGTGGCTCATGGATGTCTCCTGTTGTGGATGAACGAAACGGTGGCGTCGATCACGGCCTGCGGCTGGTCCCGGTGCGGGGAATGCCCGCAGTCCGGCAGCTCGAGCAGTTGCGTGGGGGGGACCCGCGATGCGATGCCGCGGATCTGTTGCAGGGTGCCGTACGCGTCGTCCTCGCCCTGGATGGCGAGGACCGGGCAGCGGATGCCCTCGAGTTCGGCTTCGATGTTCCAGTGGCGGAAGGGCGGGTGCAGCCAGATCCGGTTCCAGCCCCAGAAGGCCGAGTCCGGGTCGTCGTGGTAGCGGCCGAGCTTCTGCGGCAGGTCGGTGTCCAGGTAGGCGCTGCGCGCGAGCTCGATGTTCGCGACGGTCTTGTCTTCCACGAAGATGTGCGGCGCGAGCACCACCAGGCCCGCGATCTTGTCGGCAAAGCGCGCGGCATGCAGCAGCGCGATCGAGCCGCCGTCGCTGTGGCCGAAGAGCCAGGGCGCCTCGGCGATGCCCAGCGCATCGAACAGCGGCGGCAGCACCTCGTGCGCCTGGCGGTGCATGAAATCGACATCCCAGGTCTCGTCGGCGTCGCGCGGGGTCGAGCGGCCGTAGCCTGGGCGCGAGAACACCAGGCCGCGAAAACCGCCGGCCGCGCACAGCTGCGCCGGGAAGTCCTTCCACATCGCGACCGAGCCCAGGCCCTCGTGCAGGAAGACGACCAGCGGGGCGTCGCCGCGCTCGGGCGCGATCCACTCGCACTCGATGCGCACGGCGCGGCCGCGCCAGTCGATGGTGGCGAAGGTCGTGCTCATGCGTCTTGCTCCTTCCCCCTCCGGGGGAAGGCGGGGATGGGGGCATGCAGCGCCGGCAAAGTCCCGGCGTGTGCGAAGGCCCGGGCCGCCACCCCAACCCTCCCCCGGCGGGGGAGGGAGGAAGAGAAAGACATCGGCCGCCTCGTGCATGGCTGTGGCTCCTTCCCCCTTTGGGGGAAGGCGGGGATGGCGGCACGCAGCGCCGGCAAAGGCTGTGCTTGCATGAGGGCCCGAGCCCCCACCCCTGCCCTCCCCCAGCGGGGGAGGGAGGAAGAGGAAGACATCGGCCGCCTCATGCCTGCTGCTCCTGCTCGCGCAACCTGAAGCGCTGGATCTTCCCCGTCGCCGTCTTCGGCAGCTCCTCGACGAACTCGATGAAGCGCGGGTACTTGTAGGCCGCCAGGTGCTGCTTCACGAAGGCCTTGAGTTCTTCCTCCGAGGCCGCGCTGCCGCTCTTCAGCACCACGAAGGCCTTGGTCTTGGTCAGGCCGTCGCTGTCCTGCTTGCCGATCACCGCGGCCTCGAGCACGGCCGGGTGCCGCATCAGCGTGGCTTCGACCTCGAAGGGCGAAACGTAGATGCCGCTGACCTTGAGCATGTCGTCGCTGCGCCCGGCATAGGTGTAGTAGCCGTCCGCGTCGCGCGAGTACTTGTCGCCGCTCTGGGTCCAGCCGTCGCGGAAGGTGGCGGCGCTTTTTTCGGGATTGCCCCAGTACATCAGCGCGCTGCTCGGGCCCTGGATGTAGAGGTCGCCGACCTCGCCGTCGGCCACGGGCCGGCCGTCCTCGCCGCGCAGCTCGATCCGGTAGCCCTCGACCGGGCGGCCGGTGGTGCCGTAGCGGATGTCGCCCGGCCGGTTGGAGATGAAGATGTGCAGCATCTCGGTCGAGCCGATGCCGTCGATGATCTCGCAGCCGTAGTGCGCCTTGAAGCGCTCGGCGATCTCGCCCGGCAGCGCTTCGCCCGCCGACGAGCACATGCGCAGCGCGACCGCTTCGCGCGCGGGCTTCGCGGGCGAGGCGAGCATGCCCGCGAAGCCGGTCGGCGCGCCGAAGAAGACCGTGGGCTTGACGGGCGTGCCGTGCGCGGCCTGCGCTTCGCCGGTCCAGCGCCGGAAGGTGGCGTCGGGCGTGGGCCGTTCGGCCATCAGCACCACCGTGGCGCCGACCGACAGCGGGAAGGTCAGGCCGTTGCCCAGGCCGTAGGCGAAGTAGAGCTTGGCGGCCGAGAAACAGACGTCGTCCTCGGTCAGGCCCAGCACCGGCTTGCCGTAGAGCTCGGCCGTCCACCAGGGGTTGCCGTGGGTGTGGACCGTGCCCTTGGGCCGGCCGGTCGAGCCCGAGGAGTAGAGCCAGAAGGCGTGGTCCTGGGCCCGCGTGGATGCGGGCGCGGCCATCGGTGCATGGGCCGCGATCTGCGCCTCGAAGTCGAGGCCGTCCGGCGGCAGCGCGGCGGTCGGCTGCGTGACGAACAGCCGTGCCAGCGCATGCGGCGCGCGGCCCATCGCGTCCTGCAGCACCGGCAGCAGCGTGCCCGAGACCAGTGCGGCCTTGGCGCCGCTGTGCTCGAGCATGTAGGCGTAGTCGTCGGCCGTCAGCAGCGTGTTGACCGCCACCGGCACCAGCCCCGCGTAGAGCGCGCCGAGGAAGCTCACCGGCCAGTCGCTGCTGTCGAGCTGCAGCAGCAGCACGCGGTCCTCGCGCTGCAGGCCGGCGGCACGCAGCGCGCTGGCCAGCCGGCGGGCCCGGTCCTCGAGCTGGCCGTAGTTCAGCGTGCCGCGGTCGTCGATGTAGGCCAGCTTCTGCGCGCGGCCGCGGTTGAGGGCGAACAGGTGCTCGGCGAAGTTGAGGTCGGTGGGCGGGTTCATCGTGTGTCTCCTGAAGGCCGTGGGTGCCGGCGCGTTCTGTTCGGGCCCGTGCGCCGGCTACAGGCCGAGCGCGGCCAGCACCGCGGGGCTGGCCTGCACCGCGCTGCGGCGGTGGTAGAAGTCCAGCGCGCGCAGCCCGCCGAGTTCGGCGCCGCCGCCCGCGCGGCCCGGACCGCCGTGCAGCGACATGGGCATCACGTTGCCGTGGCCGGTGTGGGCCTGCGCCACCTCGGGCGTGACCACGTGCACCCGACCATGGCTGGGCGCCACGCGCACGGCCATGCGGGCCAGCGCGGCGTCGTCGCTGCCGTACAGCGAGGTCACGAGCGAGCCCTGGCCGCGGTGGGCCAGCGCGATCGCATGCTCGGCGTCGCGGTAGGGCAGCAGCGTGGCGACCGGGCCGAACACCTCGAGGTCGTGCACCAGCGGCGCGGCGTCGGCATCCTTCGCGCCCAGCAGCACCGGGCCGATGCAGGCGGCGATGGCGGGATCGGCATCGACCAGCGGCTGCTGGCTGCCGTCGTGCAGCAGCTCGGCCTGCTGCCGCAGCGTGGCCAGGCCTTCGCGCACCGACTGCAGCTGCGCGCGGCTCACCAGCGAGCCCATGCGCACGCTCTCGTTGCGCGGGTTGCCCACGGTGACGGCGCGCAGCTTGGCGCCGATGGCTTCGGCCGCGGCGTCGTACACCGCCGTCGGCACCAGGATGCGGCGGATGGCGGTGCACTTCTGGCCGCTCTTGACCGTCATCTCGCGCACCACTTCGCGCACCAGCAGGTTGAAGGCCTCGCTGCCGGGCGTGGCGTCGGGCATCAGCAGGGCGGAGTTCAGGCTGTCGGCCTCGATGTTGGCGCGCACCGAGCGGTGGGCCACGGCCGCGTGCGAGCGGATCAGCGCGCCGGTCTCGGCCGAGCCGGTGAAGGAGACCACGTCGAAGGGTTCCAGCGCGTCCATCAGCCCCTTCGAGCTGCCACAGATCACCGACAGCGCGCCGGCCGGCAGCACGCCCGCATCGACCACATCGCGCACCATGCGCTGCGTGAGCCAGGCGGTGGCGGTGCCGGGCTTGACGATCACCGGCACGCCCGAGAGAAGCGCGGGCGCGGCCTTCTCCCACAGGCCCCAGGCCGGGAAATTGAAGGCGTTGATGAACAGCGCCACGCCCTGCGTCGGCACCTGCAGGTGCTGCGACAGGAAGACCGGCTCCTTGCCGAGCTTGAGCGCGTCGCCGTCGCGCAGCACCTGCACGTCGCCCAGCGCGTCGCCCCACTTGGCGTACTGGCCGAGCGTGAAGATCGCGCCGTCGATGTCGACCGCGGAGTCGCTCTTCACCGTGCCCGAGTTGGCGGTGGCGATCTCGTAGTAAGCGTCGCGGTGCGTCTGCAGTACCTTGACCACCGCGCCGAGCAAGGCCGCGCGCTGCCGGTAAGTCAGTGCACGCAGGCCGGAACCGCCGGTGTCGCGGGCGAAGCGGAAGGCCTCGGGCAGGTCCAGCCCGGTCGCGTCGACGCGGGCCAGTTCGGTGCCCAGCACCGGGTCGAAGAGCGGCGTGCCGCTGCCGCTGCCGTGTTGCCAGCGGCCGGCGACGTGGTTGGCGAGAAGTTCGGTCATGGGAGCGTGGCCTCAGTGGCGCGTGAATTGGATCTGGCCTTCGGGCAGGAGGTAGAGCACCATGGCGCGGCCCTGGGCGACGGTTGGGTGGTGGGCGCTGCCCGGCGGGTATACGCACCAGCCGGCCGGGCGGCCGTCGAAGGTAGCGTCGCCTTCCAGCGGCATGATCAGGTCGATCTCGCCGTTGGGATGGGTGTGGTGTGGGCCCGCGAGGTCGCGCATGTCGACCACGTCGACCGAGAAGCGATGCAGCGCGTCCTCGGGCTTGAAGGGCCGGCCGTAGCGGATGCCGCCGCCCTCGCGCTCGCACAGCCAGCCCTCGGCCACGCCTTCGAGGCACGCGTTTTGCAGCGCCGCGAAAGTGGGGCTGCCGGCGCCGTGCGTGGCGTTGAGCCACTGGTCGAGCGCGTTGTCGAGCGGGCGGCCCGCGATCTGCGCCGTCAGGTCGGCCACCAGCTGGTGGAAGTTTTCTTTGGACATGGTCTTCGTCGTGGGGCGAACGTTCTTGCAGGTGAAGTGCGGTTGCGGCTTTGGGCTGCGTGCAGTATCTTGCGTGTCATTGAACGATAGGCACCATGATGCATGTTGTCAAGCAACATAGTGCATGTATGGCGTTTACCCTGAGCGCGCAAAATCACGTGACTGAATTGAGGAGTTCCATGACTGAGGAAGTGCAGGCGGGGGGAATGGCGGGGGAGTCCGCCGAGCCGACGGGTGCGGAGGCGGCGCGCAATCCCTTGCTGGCCGCGCTGGGCGACCGGGTGCGCAACCTGCGCGCGCAGCGCGGGCTCACGCGCAAGGCGGTGGCGCTGTCGGCCGAGGTGTCGGAGCGGCACCTGGCCAACCTGGAATACGGCACCGGCAACGCATCGATCCTGGTGCTGCAGCAGGTGGCGACGGCGCTGCACTGCTCGCTGGCCGAGCTGGTCGGCGACGTCACCACCAGCTCGCCCGAGTGGCTCTTGATCCGTGAGCTGCTCGAGCACCGCAGCGAGGCCGACCTGCGGCGCGCTCGCTTGGCGCTGGGCGAGCTGCTGGGCAGCGGCCGCGGCGATGCGGCGCGGCACCGGCGCATCGCGCTGATCGGGCTGCGCGGCGCGGGCAAGTCCACGCTCGGGCCGCTGCTGGCGCAGGACCTCGACGTGCCCTTCATCGAGCTGAGCCGCGAGATCGAGACGCTGGCCGGCTGCAGTGTGCGCGAGATCCACGACCTCTACGGCACCAGCGCCTACCGGCGCTACGAGCGGCGCGCGCTCGAGGAAGTGGTGCAGATCCACAGCGAGGTGGTGATCGCCACGCCGGGCGGCATCGTGTCGGACCCGGCCACCTTCAACGAGCTGCTGTCGCACTGCACCACGGTGTGGCTGCGCGCCGCGCCCGAGGAGCACATGGGCCGCGTGGTGGCGCAGGGCGACACCCGCCCGATCGCCGCCAGCAAGGAGGCGATGGACGACCTGCACCGCATCCTCGACGGCCGCGCCGCCTTCTATTCGAAGGCCGACCTGCAGATCGACACCAGCGGCCAGACGCTGGAGCAGAGCTTCAAGGCCCTGCGCGGCAGCGTGCGCGCCGCCATCGCCGCCGCCTCCTGAACCCGGCGCCGGCGGCGCCCCCGTGAAATTGAAGAAAAACGCAACAGGCATTGACTTGCATGTTTGCATGCACGATGATGCATGTCAGGCGATCGAGAAATGCACTATGTTTCTTGTTCTTTCCTTTCACGGAGACCCGCATGACCCCCACCCCTGACACAGCCCCCCGCGTCGACTACCGCACCGAACCCGCCCAGTACCGGCACTGGAAGCTCTCGGTGCAGGACGAGGTCGCGCAACTCACGCTGGACATCGCCGAGGACGGCGGCATCCGCCCGGGCTACAAGCTCAAGCTCAACAGCTACGACCTGGGGGTGGACATCGAGCTCAACGACGCGCTCAACCGCGTGCGCTTCGAGCACCCGCAGGTGCGCTCGGTGATCGTGACCAGCGGCAAGGACCGGATCTTCTGTTCGGGCGCCAACATCTTCATGCTGGGCGTCTCGAGCCACGCCTGGAAGGTGAACTTCTGCAAGTTCACCAACGAGACCCGCAACGGCATCGAGGACTCGTCGAAGCACTCGGGCCTGAAGTTCCTGGCCGCCGTCAACGGCGCCTGCGCGGGCGGCGGCTACGAGCTGGCCCTGGCCTGCGACGAGATCGTGCTGGTCGACGACCGCTCCTCGGCCGTTTCGCTGCCCGAAGTGCCGCTGCTGGGCGTGCTGCCCGGCACCGGCGGCCTGACCCGCGTGACCGACAAGCGCCATGTGCGCCACGACCTGGCCGACATCTTCTGCACCAGCGTCGAAGGCGTGCGCGGCCAGCGCGCGGTGGACTGGCGCCTGGTCGACGCGATCGCCAAGCCCGCGCAGTTCGGCGCCATGGTGCAGGAGCGCGCCGCCAAGCTGGGCGAGGGTGGTCGCCGCGCGGACAAGGGCGCGCAGGGCGTGAAGCTGACGCGCATCGAGCGCGAAGAGACGCCCGACAGCCTGCGCTATGCGCACGTGAGCGTCGACATCGACCGTGCCCGCCGCACCGCCACGTTGACGGTCAAGGCGCCTGTGGGTCCGCAGCCCGGCGACGTCGCCGCCATCGAGGCCGCGGGCGCCGGCTGGTGGCCGCTGGCCATGGGCCGCCAGCTCGACGACGCGATCCTGCACCTGCGCACCAACGAGCTCGACATCGGCACCTGGCTGCTCAAGACCGAAGGCGACGCGCAGGCCGTGCTGGCCAGCGATGCGACCCTGCTGGCCCACCAGGACCACTGGCTGGTGCGCGAGACCCTCGGCGCGCTGCGCCGCACGCTGGCGCGGCTGGACGTGTCCTCGCGCACGCTGTTCGCGCTGGTCGAGCCCGGCTCCTGCTTCGCCGGCACGCTGGCCGAGATCGCCTTCGCCGCCGACCGCACCTACATGCTGGCGCTGCCCGACGATGCCGAGCGCGCGCCCCGGCTCACGCTCGGTGAGTTCAACTTCGGCTTCTTCCCGATGGTCAACGACCAGAGCCGGCTGCAGCGCCGCTTTTATGAAGAGAGCGCGCCGCTCGAGGCCGCGCGTGGCGCGGTGGGCCGTGCGCTCGACGCCGACGAGGCGCTGAAGCTGGGCCTGGTCACGGCCGCGCCCGACGACATCGACTGGGAAGACGAGCTGCGCATGGCGATCGAGGAACGCGCCGCGATGTCGCCCGATGCGCTGACCGGCCTGGAAGCCAACCTGCGCTTCGCCAGCAAGGAAAACATGAACACCCGCATCTTCGGCCGGCTCACCGCCTGGCAGAACTGGATCTTCAACCGGCCCAACGCGGTCGGCGCCAAGGGGGCGCTGAAGGTCTACGGCACCGGAGAAAAAGCCGGCTTCGACTTGACCCGCGTCTGACCCTTCGTCCAGAACTCACCAGGAAATCCTCATGAGCACCGTCAACTACAGCGACAAGATCCCGAACAACGTCAACCTCAGCGAAGACCGCACGCTGCAGCGCGCGCTCGAAGGCTGGCAGCCCAACTTCGTCAACTGGTGGGACGACGTCGGCCCCGACGGCTCGACCGGCTACGACGTCTACCTGCGCACCGCCGTCAGCGTCGATCCGCAAGGCTGGGCCCAGTTCGGCCACGTGAAGATGCGCGACTACCGCTGGGGCATCTTCCTGAACCCGGGCGATGCCAACCGCGAGATCCACTTCGGCGACCACAAGGGCGAGAAGGCCTGGCAGGACGTGCCCGGCGAGCACCGCGCCAACCTGCGCCGCATCATCGTGACGCAGGGCGACACCGAGCCCGCCTCGGTGGAGCAGCAGCGCCACCTGGGCCTGACCGCGCCCAGCATGTACGACCTGCGCAACCTCTACCAGATCAACGTGGAAGAGGGCCGCCACCTCTGGGCCATGGTCTACCTGCTGCACAAGCACTTCGGCCGCGACGGCCGCGAGGAAGCCGAGGCGCTGCTGCAGCGCACCTCGGGCGACGTGGACAACCCGCGCATCCTGGGTGCCTTCAACGAGAAGACGCCGGACTGGCTGGCCTTCTTCATGTTCACCTACTTCACCGACCGCGACGGCAAGTTCCAGCTGTCGGCGCTGGCCGAGAGCGCCTTCGACCCGCTGGCCCGCACCACCAAGTTCATGCTGACCGAGGAAGCGCACCACATGTTCGTGGGCGAGAGCGGCGTGTCGCGCGTGCTGTCGCGCACCGCGGCCGTGATGAACGAGCTCAAGACCGACGATCCGCAGAAGGTGCGCGCCGCGGGCTGCATCGACCTGGGCACGATCCAGCGCTACCTGAACTTCCACTACAGCGTGACCATCGACCTGTTCGGCGCCGACCAGTCGAGCAACGCCGCGATCTTCTACAGCTCGGGCCTCAAGGGCCGCTACGAGGAAGGCAAGCGGACCGACGACCATGTGCTCAAGGGCCAGACCTACAAGGTGCTGGAGGTCAAGGACGGCCAGCTGGTCGAGAAGGACGTGCCGATGCTCAACGCGCTCAACGAGGTGCTGCGCGACGACTTCATCAAGGACTCGGTGGCCGGCGTGAGCCGCTGGAACAAGGTGCTCGAGAAGGCCGGCATCCCGACCCGCCTGACCGTGCCGCACAAGGCCTTCAATCGCCAGATCGGCGCATTGGCCGGCATCAAGATGTCGCCCGACGGCCGGGTGGTGGGCGAGGTGGAATGGGCCGCGCGCAAGAGCGAATGGCTGCCCACGCCCGAGGACTTCGCCTTCGTCGCCTCGCTCATGGGCCGCGTGACCGAACCCGGCAAGTTCGCCGGCTGGATCGCGCCGCCGGTGATGGGCATCAACCGCCAGCCGGTGGATTTCGAGTACGTGCGTTTCGGTTGATCGGCATTGCTCCTTCCCCCGCTGGGGGAAGGTTGGGATGGGGGCCCGACGGCGCGACCACGACAAGCGCCGCGGTCCCCACCCGACCCTCCCCCCGAAGGGGAGGGCTCTAGGAGAAACAACATGGACATGGCCGTTGAAGCGGGCGTCATCAGGCAGCACCTGATCGACCCCGAGATCTGCATCCGCTGCAATACCTGCGAAGCCACCTGCCCGGTGAACGCGATCACGCACGACGACAACAACTACGTCGTGCGCGCCGATGTCTGCAATGGCTGCATGGCCTGCATCTCGCCGTGCCCCACGGGCTCGATCGACAACTGGCGCACCATGCCGGTGGTGCGCGCCTATTCGATCGAGGAGCAGTTCGGCTGGGAGGAACTGCCGCCCGAACTGAGCGCCGACGAACTCGCGGCCGCGGGTGTGGAGGCGGGCGATGCGGTGGCCGAGCCGGCAGCGGCCGAGGCGCCTGCCGCATCGGTCGGCGAGGCGGTGTTCAACTCCGCGAGCTACGGCGCCACCACGCCGCCCTGGTCGGCCGCGCATGCCTACACCAACCTCTATGCGCCCAAGAAGCCGGTGACGGCGACGGTGACCGGCAACTTCAACTGCACCGAGGCCGGCTTCGAGAGCGAAACGCACCACATCGTGCTCGACTTCGGCGCGCTGCCCTTCCCGGTGCTCGAAGGCCAGTCAATCGGCATCGTGCCGCCGGGCACCGACGCGCTGGGCAAGGCGCATCATCCGCGCCAGTACTCGGTCGCCAGCGCGCGCAACGGCGAGCGGCCCGGCTACAACAACCTCTCGCTGACGGTCAAGCGCGTGGTCGAGGACCACCAGGGCAACGCGGTGCGCGGCATCGCCTCCAACTACATGTGCGACCTGCAGGTGGGCGACACGGTGACGGTGGTCGGGCCTTTCGGTTCCACCTTCCTGATGCCCAACCATCCGAAGTCGCACATCGTGATGATCTGCACCGGCACCGGCAGCGCGCCCATGCGCGCCATGACCGAGTGGCGCCGCCGGCTGCGCAAGAGCGGCAAGTTCGAGGGCGGCAGGCTGATGCTGTTCTTCGGCGCGCGCACCCAGCAGGAACTGCCTTACTTCGGGCCGCTGCAGAGCCTGCCCAAGGACTTCATCGACATCAACCTGGCCTTCTCGCGCCTGCCCGACCAGCCGCGCTGCTATGTGCAGGACCTGCTGCGCCAGCGCGCCGCCGACCTGGTGCCGCTGCTGCGCGACGGGCTCACCCACATCTACGTCTGCGGCCTCAAGAGCATGGAGGAGGGCGTGGTGCTGGCGCTGCGCGACGTGGCCGAGGAGGCCGGCCTGCCCTGGGAGCCGCTGGCCGCGACGCTCAAGAAAGAGGGGCGGCTGCACCTCGAGACCTACTGAGCGCGATGAAGAACAAAGAAAGGATGGCCCCGTGACGAACATTCGAACGATGCAGGTGGACACCGAGGACTTCCGCGTCGCGCTGGGCGACGACGGCGTGGCCGAGATCGTGCTCGGCACGCCGGGCACGATGCCAACCACCGGGGTGCGCGGCCACGCGGCGCTGGGCACGCTCTGGCCGCGCCTGGCGGTCGAGCCCGGCGTGCGCAGCGTGCTGGTGCGCAGCGAGGGCAAGGGCTTCTGCGCGGGCGGCCATGTCGAGCTGGTGGCGCAGATGCTGGGCAGCGAGGCCGAACGCATGCGCGTGATGCGCGAGGCGCGGCAGCTCGTGCAGGGCATGGTCGACTGCGACCTGCCCATCGTCTCGGCCATCCACGGCGCGGCCGTGGGCGCGGGCGCCGCGCTGGCGCTGCTGGCCGATGTCTCGGTGGCGGCGCGCAGCGCCAAGATCATCGACGGCCACACCAAGATCGGCGTCGCGGCCGGCGACCACGCGGCCATCGTCTGGCCGCTGCTGTGCGGCATGGCCAAGGCCAAGTACCACCTGCTGACCTGCGCGCCCCTGAGCGGCGAGGAGGCCGAGCGCATCGGGCTGGTCAGCCTCTCGGTGCCCGACGACGAACTGCAGGCGCGGGCGCGCCAGATCGCGCTGGAGCTGGCGGCCGGCAGCCCTTCGGCGCTGGCCTTCACCAAGCGCTCGCTCAACCACTGGCTGCGCGCGGCCTGGCCGGCCTTCGAGCATTCGCTGGCGCTGGAGATGATCGGCTTCGCCGGCAGCGATGCGCGCGAGGGCCTGGCTGCACTGAACGAGCGGCGCGCGCCGCGCTTCGGCAGCGCGCCGTGAAGTTCGCCGAGTTCCATGTGGGGCAGGTCATCGAGGCCGGCCCCTGTGTATTGAGCGAAGCCGAACTGCTGCAGTTCGCGCGCGCCTACGACCCGCAGTGGTTCCACACCGATGCAACGGCCGCAGGCGACGGGCCCTTCGGCGGGCTGATCGCCAGCGGCTGGCACACCTGTGCCATCGCCATGCGGCTGGTCGTCGAGGCCGCGCTGGCCGGTTCCGAATCCTTCGCCTCGCCCGGCCTGCAGTACGTGAAGTGGCCGCAGCCGGTGCGCGCCGGCGACGTGCTGCGCCTGCGGGCCGAAGTGATCAGCGTGCGCGTGTCGGAACGGCGCCCGACGCTGGGCATCCTCGACTGGCAGTGGCAGCTGTTCAACCAGCGCCAACTCTGCGTGCTCGACCTGCAGGCGACCAGCCTGTTCCAGCTGCGCGAGGCACGCTGAGCGCCGGTGCGTGCTATGGTCCTTCGGCCACGACCTGAAAGATGGCGATACACCCATAACGGAGACAGGCCATGCGAATTTGGCAGAAGGACGTGACGCTGGCGCTGCTCAACGGCAGCCATGACCACACCGCGGTCGAGCGGCTGGGCATCGAGTTCTTGGAAGTGGGCGACGATTTCATCCGCGCGCGTGCGCCCGTGGACGCGCGCACGATGTCCCAGGCGGGCACGCTGGATTCCGGCGTGGCCGTGGTGCTGGCCGAGACGCTGGGTTCCTGCGGTGCGCACTACGCGACACCGGACGACCGGCGCGCCGTGGGCCTGAGCATCAGCGCCCACCACTTCAAGCGCCCGTCGACAGGCTGGATTACCGGCGTGACCCGCCCGCTGCAGAACGAGGACGGCGCCCAGGCCTGGACCATCGAGATCAAGGACGACGAGGGCGAGCTCGTCTGCACCTCGCAGATCGTGATGGCCGTGCTCGGCCCGCGTTAGACCAAGCTCAGTTCGACTGCAGCAGCGCGATCTCGCGGCGCAGGGCCTCGTTCTCGCGCGTGAGCTCGGCCACGCGCGCGCGCAGCGTCGTCAGCTCGTCGCCGGCATCGGCGTGGCTCTCGGCCGACGCTTCACCGGCGTCCGCCGCGGCCGCGTCCTCGCGCGGCTTGCGCTTGTTGGCTTCGCGCACGCGCTTGGCGGCCTGCTTGAGCTCGTCCTTGCCGCCGATGGCGGCGGCGGTCTGCTCCTCGGCCGGCAGGCTGGACACGGCGGCCGCGGCATTGAGCGTGATGGTGCCGGACTTGAGCGCGGCCACCACCTCGGGCGTGGCCTGCTTCTGGATCTTCTCGATCATCACCACCTGGCTGCTGCTCAGGCGCGCGGCCTTGGCGATGGCCTCGCGGCTGTCCAGCGGCGCGGGCGGCGGCGCGTCGTCGACGTCGAAGGGCGGGCCTTCGTCGGCCTCGTTCCCGGCCGGCGGGGACGGGGCGGCCGCGCGGGCGCGGCGCTCGGCCACGATTTCGCGCTTGCGCAGCGCCAGCACGCCGCGCTGGAAGTCCGAGACGCTGCGGCGGCCCAGGTGCTGGTCGATCATCCAGAGGTGCACGTCCTCGATGGTGCGGAAGCGCGGGTTCTGCACCGTCTGGAAGGGCAGGTCGTGCTTCTGGCAGATGCCGTAGCGGTTGTGGCCGTCGACCAGCACGTTGCCCCACAGCACCAGCGCGTCGCGGCAGCCCTCGGCCAGCATGCTGCGTTCGAGCGCTTCGTATTCCTCCGGCGTCAGCGGGTCGATGTAGGCTTTGAGTTCTTCGTTGACGACGATGTCCATGGGCACGGGATCCGGGAAATGAGCAGAAGGGCCGGCATTGTAGAGAGGGCCGCCGCGCCCATCGCCCGTGCCGGGTCTTCAGCTCGACAGCGGCATCGGCGTGAGCCGGCTGGCTTCGAGGCCCAGCGCGTCCATCACCCGCATCGCGGCATAGGCGTCGTTGGCGGCGTAGCAAACCTGGCCTTCGCTCAGCTGGCGGGCCGCCCAGTTGGATGTGGTCTGCTTGCGCGACTTGAGGAAGCGCTGGCCGAACACCAGCGCCACCGCGGTCTTCACGCCCACCGAGTTGCGGTAGCCGCGGCGCTTGAACACCGTGTCGAGGTCGACCACGGCCTGCGGGTCGATGCCCAGCGTGTGGCGGATCTGGGTGCGGTCGCCGGCCAGGCCGAAGCCGACCTTGGTCAGCGCGCTCGAGGCCAGCAGGCTGGCCGCGGCGGCGCGGCAGACCGGGTCGTGCAGCTGGAACACCCAGGCCCGGTCGAGCGAGGCGAACTGCACCGTGTGCGGGCCGGTCGAGACCTCGTTCTTGAGAAAGGTCGGCTTGGATTCGGTATCGAATCCCACCACCCGCAGCGCGCCCAGCGCGGCCAGCGCCTGCTCGGCCTGCAGCGCGGTCGCGACCACGTCGATGTCGCGCATCTCGAGGCCGGCGAAGGGTTCGAGCAAGGCGATCTCGTCGCGTGTGGGCAGGGGCGGCGGGGCGTTGTTCATGGTGCTTTCTTTGTCTTCTTCGCAGGGGCCTTGCGGGGTTTGGCGGGTTTGGGCGCGCCGGCGCGCAGCGCCGCCTCCCAGGCCCGACGGCCCCACAGGGTGGCGAGTTCGGCGTCGTCGAACAGGTCGGCCGGGGCCTCGCGGTACGACAGCCGGGCCGGCTTGCCCTGCCGCATGTAGCTGAAGTGTGGCAGCTGCAGCGCATCGAAATGCGGGGCGCTCTGGTCGTCGGCCTTGAGGTAGAGCACGTCGCCCAGCACCAGCGCGATCATCCGCCCGTCGTGGAACACGCCGTGGCCGCCGAACATGCGGCGCGCCTGGATGCGCCCCAGGCCCTGGAACACCTCGTGCAGGCTGTCGACGAAGGCGGCGGAGGCCATCGCCGCTCAGCGCGCGAGCTGCGCGGCGTGGTGCCGCAGGTGGTCGGCCATGAAGCTCTGGATGAAGTAGTAGCCGTGGTCGTAGCCCGCGTGGCGGCGCAGCGTGAGCGGCTGGCCGATGTGTTCGCAGGCGGCCTCGAACAGCTGCGGGTGCAGCTGCTCGGCCAGGAATTTGTCGGCCAGGCCCTGGTCGATCAGGATGCCCGCGGGATAGGGCGCGACCGGCTGGTTGTCCATCAGCACCGTGGCATCGTGTTCGAGCCAGGCCGAACGGTCGGCGCCGAGGTAGCCGGTGAAGGCCTTCTCGCCCCAGGGGCAGCGCGTGGGCGCGCAGATCGGCGCAAAGGCCGAGAGCGACTTGAACAGCCCCGGGTGGCGCAGCGCCAGCGTGAGCGCGCCATGGCCGCCCATCGAGTGGCCGGACAGGCCGACGCGCTGCAGGTCGATGCCGCACTGCGCGCCCAGCAGGGGCAGCAGTTCGCCGATCAGGTAGCTCTCCATGCGCCAATGCGTGGCCCAGGGGGCCTGCGTGGCGTCGAGGTAGAAGCCGGCGCCGACACCGAAGTCCCAGGCCTCGGCCTCGCCGGGCGCGTTGGCGCCGCGCGGGCTGGTGTCGGGCGCGACCAGGGCCAGGCCCAGTTCGGCCGCGAGCCGCTGCGCGCCGGCCTTGACCATGAAGGTCTCCTCGTTGCAGGTCAGGCCCGCGAGGTAGACCAGCGCCGGCACCGGGCCGTCGGCGGCCTGCGGCGGCAGGAAGACCGAGAAGCGCATCGGCAGGCCGATCTCGCGCGAGGCATGTTCGTGGAAGCGCTGCGTGCCGCCGAAGCAGGCGTGCTCGGACAGGGTCTTCAAGGTGTCGCTCATCGCGCGCCGATCAGTAGTGGACCACCGAGCGGATCGACTTGCCTTCGTGCATCAGGTCGAAGGCCTCGTTGATGCCCGACAGCGGCATGGTGTGGGTGACGAAGGGCGCGAGCTGGATGTCGCCCTTCATCGCGTCCTCGACCATGCCCGGCAGCTGCGAGCGGCCCTTGACGCCGCCGAAGGCCGTGCCCAGCCAGCGCCGGCCGGTCACCAGCTGGAACGGGCGGGTGGAGATCTCCTGGCCCGCGCCGGCCACGCCGATGACCACCGACTGGCCCCAGCCGCGGTGCGCGCACTCGAGCGCGGCGCGCATCACGTTCACGTTGCCGATGCACTCGAAGGAATGGTCGACGCCCCAGGTCGTCATGTCGACGATCACCTGCTGGATCGGCTTGTCGTGGTCCTTGGGGTTCACGCAGTCGGTGGCGCCGAAGGTGCGCGCCAGCTCGAACTTCGAGGGGTTGGTGTCGATGGCGATGATGCGCCCGGCCTTGGCCAGCTTGGCGCCCTGGATCACCGCCAGGCCGATGCCGCCCAGGCCGAACACCGCGACCGAGTCGCCTTCCTGCACCTTGGCAGTGTTCTTCACCGCGCCCAGGCCGGTGGTCACGCCGCAGCCCAGCAGGCAGACCTGCTCGGGGTTGGCGTCGGGATGGATCTTGGCCAGCGAGACCTCGGCCACCACCGTGTATTCGCTGAAGGTGGAGCAGCCCATGTAGTGGTAGATCGGCTGGCCGTTGTAGCTGAAGCGGGTGGTGCCGTCGGGCATCACGCCCTTGCCCTGCGTGGCGCGCACCGACACGCAGAGGTTGGTCTTGCCGCTCTTGCAGAACAGGCACTCGCCGCATTCGGCGGTGTAGAGCGGGATCACGTGGTCGCCGGGCTTGACGCTGGTCACGCCTTCGCCGACCTCCACCACGATGCCCGCGCCTTCATGGCCCAGCACCGCCGGGAACAGGCCTTCGGGGTCGTCGCCGCTGAGCGTGAAGGCGTCGGTGTGGCAGATGCCGGTGTGCGTGATCTTGACCAGCACCTCGCCCTTCTGCGGCGGAGCGACGTCGATCTCGACGATCTGGAGGGGCTGTCCGGCAGCGAAGGCGACGGCGGCACGAGATTTCATGGGCAAGGACTCCTGAAGAAGGGTTGGTGGGTTGGGGGGCATTCACCGGAGGTAGGTGCGCACCAGCGTGGTCATGTCCTGCACCCGCTGCGCGTGGCGCGGGTCGGCGTCGCCGTCTGCCGACGGGCCGAACTCCTCGCGGATGTGCGACTCGAGCACCTCGGACATCAGCCCGTTGACGGCGCCGCGGATCGCCGCGAGCTGCTGCAGCACGCTGCCGCATTCGGCGCCGGCTTCCAGCGCCCGTTCGAGCGCGTCGGCCTGGCCGCGGATGCGACGCACGCGCAGCACGGCCTTTTTCTTCTCGTCGGGTGAATGGGGCATGCTGCGAGTGTATACCCCCCGGGAGTATGGTTCGTGAGGATTCGCATCGCGCCTGGCCTAAGATGCCAGGCCCCAGCAGCCAGACCTTCCAGATGAAGACCATCCTCGTTCTCAACGGCCCCAACCTCAACCTGCTCGGCACCCGCGAGCCCGCGCAGTATGGCCACGACACCCTGCCCGACGTCGAGCGCCTGTGCGCCGAGGCCGGCACGAAACTCGGCGTGGCCATCGAATGTCGCCAGACCAACCACGAGGGCACGCTGGTCGACTGGCTGCACGAAGCCGGCCGCGAAGTCGCGGCGGGGCGCATGCTCGGCGTGGTGCTCAACGCCGGTGCCTACACCCACACCTCGGTGGCGCTGCACGATGCCATCAAGGGCGCCAGCGTGCCGGTGATCGAGCTGCACATCTCCAACGTGCATGCGCGCGAGGCCTTCCGCCACCATTCGTTCATCTCGCCGGCGGCGCGCGGCATCATCGTCGGGCTGGGCGTCAAGGGCTATGCGCTGGCGATCGAGGCCCTGACCCAGCTATGAGCCTGGCCGAAGGGCTGTTCGCCGACGACGAGGGCGCGCCGCGCTGCCGCTGGTGCGAGGCCACGCCCGCCTACCGGCACTACCACGACCATGAATGGGGCTTCCCGGTCACCGACGACCGGCGGCTGTTCGAGAAGCTGTGTCTCGAGGGCTTCCAGGCCGGCCTGAGCTGGCTCACGATCCTCAACAAGCGCGAGAACTTCCGCCAGGCCTTCGCCAACTTCCAGGCCGAAGCGCTGGTGCGCTTCGGCGAGGCCGACGTGGCGCGCCTGCTGGCCGACGCGGGCATCGTGCGGCACCGCGGCAAGATCGAGTCGACGCTGAACAATGCGCGCCGCGTGCTCGAGCTGCGCGAGGAATTCGGTTCGCTGGCCGCCTATGCCTGGGGCTACGAGCCGGAGCCGTCGACGCGGCCGAAGAAGATGACCTTGGCGGCATTGCGCACCTTCACCACCTCGGCCGAATCGATCGCGATGTCGAAGGACCTGAAGAAGCGCGGCTGGAGCTTCGTCGGCCCCACCACCGTCTACGCCTTCATGCAGGCCATGGGCCTGGTCAACGACCACATCGAAGGCTGCGGCGCGCGGGAGCAGGCGCTGCAGGCGCGGCGCGAACTCAAGCGACCCTAATCGCGTCGGTGGGTCGCCGAGCTCGGCAGCAGGGGCAGGACGAAGGCCTCGGCCGCGGCGAGGTTCCTGGCAGCCAAGGCACGGAAGGGTCTGGAAACGGGCGCCTCCACCCGGCCTTGGTGCACCGCCGTCCAGAACCGCCGGGCCGCATCGAGCGCGGAGGACCACACTTCGGGCTTGGCGCCGATGGTGCCGAGCCGGGGCGTGATCGGAAGCAGGTCAGGATCCACGCCGCCACCGATGGGCGCATAGCGCATCGGCAGGATGTCGTAGGCCGGCGCCACGCCCGCGTAGCCGCCTTCCTCGCGCAGCAGGAAGGAGATGTTGTCGAAATGGCGGTCGCCATTGCCGATGAGTTCGCTGAATGCCGCCATGACGTCGATGTGTCGCGCGCCGCTGGCCGGCAGGTAGCGGGCCTGCACGCATCGCGCCGCGAACTCCGACCAGGTGTCGCGCGCGCCGAAGAACTCGTCGTCGATCGCGCCGCACGACAGCATGCCGATGCGGCCATGGCGCTCCTGGCGGTCGAAACGCTGGACTTCCAGGAACACGTAGTCGCCTGCCATCGACAAACGACTTCGCGCCGCCGGCACGCCGACGGCCGCGAGCGAGCGCAGCGCCAGGTCCTCGAGCGGCAGCAGGGCGGCCATCCGACTGCCCTGTCGGGCGAACTTCACGATCACATGGCCCAGGTCTTGAACAAGGCCGAGGAACTTCGGCTGTTCTCCTCCGGCGCTCGATCCGTAGGCCGCATCCTTGAGCTGGTTCGCCATCGCGACGAAGTGCGCCGGCTTGTCCGCCGATCGCGTGGGCACCAACTGGCGAAAGTCCATCTCTCGTTGCAGGCCGGCGTCGCCGTAGACCAGGTTGCCGGGCAGGTTCAGTCCACGTGTGAAGAGGTAGGCCACGCGGTGGTCGTCGTTCCAGTCCTTCAGGTTGTCGGGGAACTGCATGTCCGAGGCCGCGGCGCGCGCCACCTGGCGACCCAGGAAGCCGGAAGGCGACGCGAAAGCCATGTACGGCGGAAGTCCGCCATACAAGGTGGTTCGGGTCGGGCGACGCTCCAGCGTGGCGCCGCCGCCGAGGAATTCGACCGTCGCGAAAGGCGCCATCGTCCCCTGGTCCGAGATCCGGTAGATGTTCTGCCGTGCACCCAGGCCGCCCGGCAGCTGGCGCAGCAGGGCGTAGCGGGGTGTGCGGTCGCCCGTGATCCGGAAGGCGCTCAGCGTGTCCGGATGGGCCTGAATAGTTCGAGACAGCGTCGGCTGGCTGATGCCGAGGGCCGCAGTGAGCGACTGGGCGGAGCGGGCTTCGTGGCGCAGAAGGCGTTCCAGCGCTTGATGGCGCTGCGCCTTGTCTGGTGTACCGGTGCCGGCGGCCATGGTCGGGATGAATAGCCCATGAATAGTTCGCTGAATTTTACAGGAACCATTCGGTGCACGCGGCATGCCCGCATGCCGCGGCAAGCCGTGTCGGGCCGACCTAGCGGCTGCGCGTCGCCGCCGCCGTCTCGCGTAGCGTGACGCGCCCCTGCGCGTCCACGCTTTCCAGCCGTACGTCGAAGCCCCAGAGCCGCGCCACGTGCTTGAGCACCTCGGGCGTGCCCTCGTGCAGCGGCAGGCCGTTGCGCTGCACATGGCGCAGCGTGAGCGAGCGGTCGCCGCGCAGGTCGACGTTCCAGACCTGGATGTCGGGTTCGCGGCTGCCGATGTCGTACTGGCGCGAGAGCGATTCACGCAGCGCCTGGTAGCCGCTGTCGTCGTGGATCGCCGAGATCTCGAGCTCGGGCTCGGCCGCATGGTCGCGCACCGCGAACAGCCGGAAGTCGCGCATGGTCTTGGGGCTCAGGAACTGGCCGACGAAGCTCTCGTCCTTGTAGTTGCGCATCGCATGGTCGAGCGTCGTGACCCAGTCGGTGCCGGCGTAGTCGGGGAACCAGCGCCGGTCCTCCTCGGTCGGCTTCTCGCAGATGCGGCGCAGCTCGGTGAACATCGCGAAGCCCAGCGCATAGGGGTTGATGCCACTGTAGGCGCGGTGGCCCACGGGCGGCTGGTAGACCACGCTGGTGTGGGAGCGCAGCCACTCGATCATGAAGCCGTCGGCGAGCTGGCCCTTGTCGTACATGGTGTTGAGCAGCGTGTAGTGCCAGAAGGTGGCCCAGCCCTCGTTCATCACCTGCGTCTGGCGCTGCGGATAGAAGTACTGCGCGACCTTGCGCACGATGCGCACCACCTCGCGCTGCCAGGGTTCGAGCAGGGCCGCGTTCTTCTCGATGAAGTACAGCAGGTTTTCCTGCGGCTCGGCCGGGAAGCGGCGCGCGGCGTCGACGTCGGTCGCGGTCTCGATGCGGCGCGGCAGCGTGCGCCAGAGGTCGTTGACCTGCTGCTGCAGGTGGTGCTCGCGCTCGGCGCGCTGGCTGATCTCCTGCGCCAGCGAGCGCTTCTGCGGCCGGCGGTAGCGGTCGACGCCGTAGTTCATCAGCGCATGGCAGGAATCGAGCAGTTCCTCCACCGCATCGATGCCGTGGCGTTCCTCGCACTCGCTGATGTAGTTCCGCGCGTAGACCAGGTAATCGATGATCGAGGACGCGTCGGTCCACATCCGGAACAGGTAGTTGCCCTTGAAGAAGCTGTTGTGGCCGTAGGCCGCATGGGCGATCACCAGCGCCTGCATCGCCATGGTGTTCTCTTCCATGAGGTAGGCGATGCAGGGGTCGGAGTTGATCACGATCTCGTAGGCCAGCCCCATGTGGCCGCGGCGGTAGTTCTTCTCGGTCGCGATGAACTGCTTGCCGTAGGACCAGTGGCGGTAGATCACCGGCATGCCGACGCTGGCGTAGGCATCCATCATCTGCTCGGCCGTGATGATCTCCAGCTGGATCGGGTAGGTGTCGAGCTTGAAGGACTCGGCGGTGCGCCGGATCTCCTGGTGGTAGGTCTCGATCAGCTCGAAGGTCCAGTCCGACGGGCTCGGCAGCACGGCCTTGGCGCCCGCCGGGTGCAGCAGCTCGGTCATGCGGGCACTCCTTCCTTCCTGAACAGGTCGCGGAACACCGGATAGATGTCCTGCGCGCTCGCCACCTTGCGCATCGCGAAGTTGGGGCGGATGCCCACCAGCTGCGAATACTCCTGCCAGAGGTTCTGCTCGGCATCGGCCACCTGCACGTAGGCGTAGTAGCGCGACATCGGCAGGATCGATTCGTCCAGCAGCTGGCGGCAGCGCCCGCTGTCCTGGTGCCAGTTGTCGCCGTCGCTGGCCTGGGCGCCGTAGATGTTCCACTCGGCGCTGGAATAGCGCGACTTGATGATCTCGTCCATCAGCACCAGCACGCTCGACACCACGGTGCCGCCGGTCTCGGTGGCGTGGAAGAACTCTTCCTCGCTGACTTCCTGCGCCTGCGTGTGGTGGCGCAGGAAGACCAGGTCGATCTTCTCGTAGTGGCGCGTGAGGAACAGGTAGAGCAGCATGAAGAAGCGCTTGGACATGTCCTTGCGCGCCTCGTCCATCGAGCCCGAGACGTCCATCAGGCAGAACATCACGGCCTTGGCGCTGGGCACCGGCACGCGCACCCGGTTGCGGTAGCGCAGGTCGATGGGGTCGATGTAGGGCACGTGCTTGGCGGTGCGGCGCAGCTCGGCGATCGCCTCCTCGAGCGCACGGATGCGTTCGAGCGCCGAGGGCAGCTCCGAGCCCGGCTCGAGCTTGAGCCGCAGCAGCTCGGCCTCCATGCGGTGCAGCTCGATGCGGCTCTCGCCGCCCAGCGCGATGCGCCGGGCCAGCGCGCCGCGCATCGAGCGCACCACGTGCAGGCTGCTCGGGTTGCCATCGCTCTTGAAGCCGGCGCGGTGGCTCTTCCACTCGGGCACCTCGGTGAGTTGTGTGCGCACCAGGTGGGGCAGGGCGAGGTCCTCGAAGAAGACCTGCATGAACTCCTCGCGCGTCAGGCTGAAGACGAAATCGTCCTCGCCTTCGCCGCCGTCGCCGGCTTCGCCCTGGCCCGTGCCCCCGCCGCTCCCGCCCGGCGGCCGCGCGATGCGGTCGCCCTTGAGGTATTCCTGGTTGCCCGGGTGCACGTGCTCGCGGTTGCCGCCGGCCCCGTGCCCGAACACCGGCTCGGACACGTCGCGCTTGGGCAGCGTGATGTCCTCGCCGCGCTCGAGGTCGCGGATGTTGCGGCCACTGATCGCGCGCCGCACCGCGTCGCGGATCTGGCCCCGGTAGCGCCGGAGAAAGCGCTCGCGATTGCCGATCGACTTGTTCTTGCCGGACAAGCGTCGATCGATGATCTGTTGCAGCATGGCCAAGGTGTCAAACCTCCGCGCCGGAGCGCGTTATGGAACTCTGAAACTCAGGAACTCTTGCGAACCCGCAGGTACCACTCGCACAGCAGGCGCACCTGCTTGGACGTGTAGCCTTTCTCCACCATGCGCGCGACGAAGTCCTGGTGCTTCTTCTGTTCGTCGGCGCTGCTCTTGGCGTTGAAGCTGATCACGGGCAGCAGCTCCTCGGTGTTGGAGAACATCTTCTTCTCGATCACCGTGCGCAGCTTCTCGTAGCTGGTCCAGGCCGGATTGCGGCCCGCGTTGCCGGCCCGCGCGCGCAGCACGAAGTTGACGATCTCGTTGCGGAAGTCCTTGGGGTTCGAGATGCCCGCGGGCTTCTCGATCTTCTCCAGCTCGCCGTTGAGCGAGACCCGGTCGAACACCTCGCCGGTGTCGACGTCGCGGTACTCCTGGTCCTGGATCCAGTAGTCGGCGTAGGTCACGTAGCGGTCGAAGATGTTCTGGCCGTACTCGCTGTAGCTCTCGAGGTAGGCGGTCTGGATCTCCTTGCCGATGAACTCCGCGTAGCGCGCGGCCAGGTGCTCCTTGATGTAGGCCAGGTACTTCTGCTCGGTCTCCGGCGGGAACTGCTCGCGCTCGATCTGCTGCTCGAGCACGTACATCAGGTGCACCGGGTTGGCAGCCACCTCGCTGCTGTCGAAGTTGAAGACCTTGGAGATGATCTTGAAGGCGAAGCGCGTCGAGACGCCGCTCATGCCCTCGTCGACACCCGCGTAGTCGCGGTACTCCTGCAGCGACTTGGCCTTGGGGTCGGTGTCCTTGAGGCTGTCGCCGTCGTAGACCAGCGACTTGCTGAAGATGCTCGAGTTCTCCGGCTCCTTGAGCCGCGTGAGCACCGAGAACTGCGCCATCATGCGCAAGGTGCCGGGTGCGCACGGTGCTTCGGCCAGCGAGGAGGTGCGCACCAGCTTCTCGTAGATCTTGATCTCTTCGGACACGCGCAGGCAGTAGGGCACCTTGACGATGTAGATCCGGTCGAGGAAGGCTTCGTTGTTCTTGTTGTTGCGGAAGGCCTTCCATTCGCTCTCGTTGCTGTGGGCCAGCACGATGCCGTCGAAGGGGATGGCGCCGAAACCCTCGGTGCCCTTGAAGTTGCTTTCCTGGGTGGCGGTCAGCAGCGGGTGCAGCACCTTGATCGGCGCCTTGAACATCTCCACGAACTCGAGCAGGCCCTGGTTCGCGAGGCACAGGCCGCCCGAGTAGGAATAGGCGTCGGGGTCGTCCTGCGCATAGGTCTCGAGCTTGCGGATGTCGATCTTGCCGACCAGCGAGGAGATGTCCTGGTTGTTCTCGTCGCCGGGCTCGGTCTTGGCCACGGCGATCTGGCGCAGCACCGACGGGTAGCGCTTGACCACCTGGAACTTGCGGATGTCGCCGCCGTATTCCTCGAGCCGCTTGACGGCCCAGGGCGAGAGGATGCGCTGCAGGTAGCGGCGCGGAATGCCGAATTCCTTTTCGAGGATTTCTCCGTCCTCGGCCGGATCGAACAGGCCCAGCGGTGATTCGTTCACCGGCGATCCCTTGATCGCATAGAAGGGCACCTGCTCCATCAATTGCTTGAGCCGCTCCGCGATGGAGCTCTTGCCGCCGCCGACCGGGCCCAGCAGGTAGAGGATCTGCTTCTTCTCTTCCAGGCCTTGCGCGGCGTGGCGGAAATAGGACACCACCTGCTCGATGGCGTCCTCCATGCCGTAGAACTCCTTGAACGCCGGGTAGAGCTTGATCACCTTGTTGGCGAAGATGCGCGAGAGCCGCGGATCGTTGCGGGTGTCGACAAGCTCGGGCGCGCCGATGGCTTGGAGCATGCGCTCGGCGGCGGTGGCATAGGCCACCGGCTCGCGCTTGCAGAGGTCAAGGTACTCCTGCAGCGAGAGGACCTCTTCTCGCGTGCGGTCGTAGCGGGCGGCAAAGTTGCTGATCACATCCATGGACACACCTCCATCGAGTCAATGAGGCCGAAGCCCCGGACCTGCAGCAGCCCACGCATCGCAACACTCGCTTCAGGTGCTTGGCGCCGGGCTGCAGCCCTGCAAAAAACTCCCTATTCCAACTGTAGATTCAGCATAAAGCAAAGAACGCTTCTGCGAGTGCTTATTCGTTCAGAACAACAGCGTCTGTTTAAAGTTCCTAGTGATGCATGAACGATTCAACAGCCTCATGCGTGCACATACGCGGCCAGTTTTGTTTTGGATCTGTCGATTCCGTCGCAAAAAAAAGCGGCCCGCAGGCCGCTCTTTTGTAGGCGATCCGCCGATCGCGATCAGCTGAAGAATTCCTTGGCCTTGTCGAACCAGCCCTTGTCGGTCGGGCTGTGCTTGTTGCCGCCTTTCTTGAGCGACTCGTCGAGCTCCTTGACCAGCTTGCGCTGGTGCTCGCTGAGCTTGACCGGCGTCTCGACGCGCACGTGGCAGTACAGGTCGCCCGGGTAGCTGCCGCGCACGCCCTTGATGCCCTTGCCGCGCAGCCGGAACTGCTTGCCGCTCTGTGTGCCTTCGGGGATGTCGATCGCGGCCGCGCCCTTGAGCGTCGGCACGTTGATCTCGCCGCCCAGCGCCGCGGTCGTCATGGCCACCGGCACCACGCAGTGCAGGTCGTCGCCGTCGCGCTCGAACAGGTCGTGCTTCTTGAGCCGGATCTCGATGTAGAGGTCGCCCGGCGGGCCGCCGTTGGTGCCGGGTTCGCCGTTGCCGGTGCTGCGGATGCGCATGCCGTCGTCGATGCCGGCCGGGATCTTCACTTCCAGCGTCTTGTTGTTCTTGATCTTGCCCTGGCCGTGGCAGGTGGCGCACGGCTCGGGGATGATCTTGCCCGTGCCGTGGCACTGCGGGCAGGTCTGTTGTACGCTGAAGAAGCCTTGACGCATCTGCACCGCGCCCGCGCCGTGGCAGGTGGTGCAGGTGATGGGCTTGGTGCCGGGCTTGGCGCCCGTGCCGCTGCAGGTGCCGCAATCGTCCCAGCTGGGGATGCGGATCTGCGCGTCCTTGCCGTCGGCCGCTTCTTCCAGCGTGATCTCCATCGCGTAGCTCAGGTCGCCGCCGCGGAAGACCTGCCGGCCGCTGCCCTGGCGGCCGCCGCGCGCACCGCCGAACACGTCGCCGAAGATGTCGCCGAAGGCCTCCGCAAAGCCGCCGAAGCCTTCCGCGCCCGGGCCGCCGCGCATGTTCGGGTCGACGCCCGCATGGCCGTACTGGTCGTAGGCGGCCCGCTTCTGCGGGTCCGACAGCATCTCGTACGCTTCCTTGGCGTCCTTGAACTTGGCTTCCGCATCCTTGGACGCATCGCCCTGGTTGCGGTCGGGATGGTGCTTCATCGCCTGCTTGCGATAAGCCTTCTTGATTTCATCCTCGCTCGCGTTCTTGGGAACGCCGAGGGTTTCGTAGTAGTCGCGTTTGGTGGCCATGGTGCGGGTCGTGCGGGTCGTCGGGGGCGGTAGCTGGAAACGGAAAAGGCTGGATCACCCGTCGGGGGGTGATCCAGCCTCGGGAAGCGCTGCGGGATCAGCCCTTCTTGACTTCCTTGACCTCGGCGTCGACCACGTTGTCGTCCGCCGGGGCGCTGGCTGCCGCTTCAGGGCCGCCGGCCGCGCCACCAGCCGCACCGGCGGCGGCCTGCGCGTCGGCGTACATCTTCTCGCCCAGCTTCTGGCTGGCGCTCATCAGCGTGTTGGTCTTGTCCTCGATGGCCGCCTTGTCGTCGGTCTTCAGGGCTTCCTCGACGTCCTTGATGGCGGCCTCGATCTTTTCCTTCTCGCCGGCGTCCAGGGTCTCGCCGTGCTCGCCCAGCGACTTCTTCACGCTGTGCACCATGGCTTCGCCCTGGTTGCGGGCCTGCGCCAGTTCGACCTTCTTCTTGTCGTCGGCCGCGTTCAGTTCGGCGTCCTTGACCATCTTCTGGATCTCGTCTTCCGACAGGCCCGAGTTCGCCTTGATGGTGATCTTGTTTTCCTTGCCGGTGCCCTTGTCCTTGGCGCCCACGTGCAGGATGCCGTTGGCGTCGATGTCGAAGCTCACCTCGATCTGCGGCGTGCCGCGCGCGGCCGGCGGGATGCCTTCGAGGTTGAACTCGCCCAGCGCCTTGTTGCCCGAGGCGATCTCGCGTTCGCCCTGGAACACCTTGATGGTCACGGCCGGCTGGTTGTCCTCGGCGGTCGAGAAGGTCTGCGCGAACTTGGTCGGGATGGTCGTGTTCTTCACGATCATCTTGGTCATCACGCCGCCCATGGTCTCGATGCCCAGCGACAGGGGGGTCACGTCGAGCAGCAGCACGTCCTTGCGGTCGCCCGAGAGCACCTGGCCCTGGATGGCGGCGCCGACGGCCACGGCCTCGTCGGGGTTCACGTCCTTGCGCGGTTCCTTGCCGAAGAACTCCTTGACCTTCTCCTGCACCTTGGGCATGCGGGTCATGCCGCCGACCAGGATCACGTCGTTGATGTCCGACACGCTCACGCCGGCATCCTTGATGGCGGTGCGGCAGGGCGCGATGGTGCGCTCGACCAGCTCTTCGACCAGGCTTTCCAGCTTGGCGCGGCTGAGCTTGATGTTCAGGTGCTTCGGGCCCGAGGCGTCGGCCGTCACGTAGGGCAGGTTGATGTCGGTGGCGGCGCCGTTCGACAGCTCGATCTTGGCCTTCTCGGCGGCTTCCTTGAGGCGCTGCAGGGCCAGCACGTCCTTGCCCAGGTCGACACCCTGTTCCTTCTTGAACTCGGAAATGATGTAGTCGATGATGCGCTGGTCGAAGTCTTCGCCGCCCAGGAAGGTGTCGCCGTTGGTCGACAGCACTTCGAACTGCTTCTCGCCGTCGACGTCCGCGATCTCGATGATCGACACGTCGAAGGTGCCGCCGCCCAGGTCGTACACGGCGATCTTGCGATCGGCCTTGTCCTGCTTGTCCAGGCCGAAGGCCAGGGCCGCGGCGGTGGGTTCGTTGATGATGCGCTTGACGTCCAGGCCCGCGATGCGGCCGGCGTCCTTGGTGGCCTGGCGCTGGCTGTCGTTGAAGTACGCGGGCACCGTGATCACGGCCTCGGTCACCGGCTCGCCCAGGTAGTCCTCGGCGGTCTTCTTCATCTTGCGCAGGATCTCGGCGCTGACCTGCTGGGGCGCGAGCTTCTTGCCGCGCACCTCGACCCAGGCGTCGCCGTTGTCGGCCTTGGAGATGGTGTAGGGCATCAGGTCGATGTCCTTCTGCACTTCTTTTTCTTCGAACTTGCGGCCGATCAGGCGCTTGACGGCGTAGATCGTGTTGCGCGGGTTCGTCACCGCCTGGCGCTTGGCCGCGGCGCCGACCAGGACTTCACCGTCTTCCTGGTAGGCGACGATCGATGGCGTGGTGCGTGCACCTTCCGAGTTCTCGATCACGCGGGTCGTGTTGCCCTCCATGATCGAGACGCACGAGTTGGTGGTGCCAAGGTCGATACCGATGATTCTGCCCATGATGTGAATGCTCCTGAATGCTGGAATTGAGTTGTTGTGAACGTGTGGATAACCCGGCGCTATTCAAGGGATGACGCGGGGATTTCCTGTGGGTTTCCTGGGGGCGGTCAGCCCGCGGCGCTGACCGTGACCAGCGCGGGGCGCAGCACGCGCTCGGCGATGGTGTAGCCCTTCTGCAGCACGCCCACGATGGTGTTGGGTTCCTGGCCGGGCGTCGGCACGACCGAGATGGCCTGGTGCTGGTGCGGATCGAACTTGCTGCCTGCGGCGGGCGCGATCTCGATCACCTTGTGGCGCTCGAGCGCGCTCTTGAGCTGGCGCAGCGTGGCTTCGGCGCCTTCGCGGATCTGCTCGGGCGTCACGTCCTGGATCGCCAGGCCGGCCTCGAGGCTGTCGGTGACCGGCAGCAGGCTCTCGGCGAAGGCCTCGACCGCGAACTTGCGGGCCTTGGTGATCTCCTCGTCGGCGCGGCGGCGTGCGTTCTGCACGTCGGCCTGCGCGCGCAGGTACTGGTCGGCCAGCTCCGCATTCTTCGCCTGCAAGGTCGCCAGCTCGGCCTGGGCCGCGACCAGCGCGTCCTGCGCATCGGCCTCGTTGGCGAATTGCGCCGCTTCGAGTTCTTCGGGGCTGGGTTCGCCTTGCAGCGTCTGCGGGTTCATTTCGGAGTTTTGTGGATTCGACATGCTCAAAAACCGTTGAAACGGCCGTGAAAGAAACGATTCCGGGCCAATTGGGGCCGCCGGAAGGGTTTTTCAAGACAAAAAAATGCGGCTTCATCAAGCCGCTGGCAGGAAACACTGAATTCCCCTGACCACCCCAGTCCGTACGGTTCCGCCCGGGCGAGGCGCACGCAGTGCGCGAGCCCGCAGAACCCCAGGACTACCGCGGAACCGGCTTCGCCGGGCCGCCGGTAGTGCCCCCGGAGGGGGGAAGGGCGAAGCGACACGAAGTGCGCAAAGCCCCTCGGGGGGGAGCCATCAGTGCGCGTCGAGCAGCTCGACGTCGAACTTCAGCGTCGCGTTCGGCGGGATCACGCCGCCGGCGCCACGGGCACCGTAGCCCAGGGCTGCGGGAATGATCAGCGTGCGCTGGCCGCCGATCTTCATGCCGGCCACGCCTTCGTCCCAGCCCTTGATGACCTGGCCGGCGCCCAGCGAGAAGGCGAACGGATCGCCACGGTCGCGGCTGGAGTCGAACTTGGCGCCCTGCACGCCGTCGTTGTAGAGCCAGCCGGTGTAGTGCACATGCACGTGCTGGCCGGCCTTGGCTTCGCTGCCGTCGCCGACGACGGTGTCTTCGTATTGCAGGCCGGAGGGAGTGGTGGGCATGGGCGTTCCTTATCGAGGATGAAAACGGGTTGGAAGAATGGCGGGGAGTTTAACGACCGGGCGTGTCCCTGCCCGCAGGACGTGATGCCGTCGCGGCGCGACCACGCTCAAACAGAAGGAAAGGGGGGCCCGGGCGGCGTCGGTGCCGGCGACACTGCCGCGGCCTTCTTCGCCTGCCCGGCCTGCCACTTGCCCGCGAAGGCCTGCAGGTCCGACAGCCGCCGCAGCAGGTCCTGGCCGCTGAGCGTCAGGCTGTAGCCGTCGCCGCCGTGGATCACGAGGCCGGCCTCGCGCAGTTCCTTGATGCGGGTGTTGAGCGTGTTGGGCGTGATGCCGCCCACGCTGTCCTGCAGCAGCCTGAAGGTCTGCGCGTGGCCGTCCCGCAGCGCCCAGAGCACGCGCAAGGCATAGCGGGCTTCCAGCAGCGCGAGCAACTGGTTGACGGCTGCGTTTTCCTTGGAACTCATCGGTGTCGTGGCGGGAGGGGCGGCAAGGCGCGGAGGGGCCGGCGACTATAGCGCAGAAGCGGTTCTGCTACTGCTTTCGTAGCTGAATCGCACCGCGCCGTGCGGGTTCGCAAGGGGTCGGCTCATGGCCGGGGCTGCTGCGCCATGACTTCGCCCAGGCGCACCGGGCCGCCCGGCGCCCAGGCCGGGTTGAAGGCCAGGTCGCGCGAGGGGAACAGCATCACCACTGTCGAACCGAGCAGGAAACGGCCCATTTCCTCGCCCTGGCGCAGCACGATCTGCGGCTGGTCGTCGTAACGCCATTCGCGCACCTCGCCGCCGCGCGGCGGGTTGATCACGCCATGCCAGACGGTCGCCATGCTGCCGACGATGGTCGCGCCCACCAGCACCAGCACGAAGGGGCCGTGCGGGCCGTCGAACACGCACACCGTGCGTTCGTTGCGGGCGAACAGCCCCGGCACGCCGCGCGCGGTGGTCGGGTTGACCGAGAAGAGGTCGCCCGGCACGTAGATCATGCGGCGCAGCCGGCCGTCGCAGGGCATGTGGATGCGGTGGTAGTCGCGCGGGCTCAGGTAGAGCGTGGCGAAGCTGCCGTGCGCGAACTGCGCGGCCAGCGCCGCGTCGCCGCCGACGAGTGCGGTGGCGGTGCAGTGGTGGCCCTTGGCCTGGAACAGCTGGCCGTCGGCGACCGGGCCGAACTGGCTGATCGCGCCGTCCACCGGCGACACCAGGTCGGCCTGCGCGATCGGCCGCGCGCCCGGCTTGAGCGCGCGCGTGAAGAAGTCGTTGAAGCTCGCGTAGCTCGCGATGTCGCTGTCGAGCGCCTCCGCCATGTTCACGTCGTACTTCGCCACGAAGCGCCGGATGATCCAGGTGGTGACGGCGCCGCGCTCCTTGCCGGCGACCCAGCCGGCGAAGGAAGTCAGGGCCTGCTTGGGCAGGACGTATTGGGGGAGGACGGAGAGGCGATCGGACACGTGGGGTGGGCAGAAGCGGAAGCGGCAGGACCGGGCATTCTAGGAAGCTTGCGGCCCGGCGCGCCTATCGATTGCCCGGGGCTGGTGTGGCGACCGGTCGTTCTCAGGGCGCGAGCCGTTCGCGCAGCCAGCCGCCGCCGGCCTCGTCGGCGCGGTAGCGCAGCCGGTCGTGCAGCCGGCTCTTGCGGCCCTGCCAGAACTCCCAGCGCTCGGGCACCAGCCGGTAGCCGCCCCAGTGCGGCGGGCGCGGCGGCGACAGCAGGTGGCGGGCGGCGGCCAGGGCCGCGTTCTTCACCAGCACGTCGCGGCCGCTGATGACCTCGCTCTGCGGGCTGGCCCAGGCGCCCAGGCGCGAATCGAGCGGGCGGCTGGCGAAATAGGCGTCGCTCTCGGCGTCGTCGACCTTTTCCACCCGGCCCTCGATGCGCACCACGCGCTCGAGCTCGACCCAGTGGAACTGCAGCGCGGCATAGGGGTTGCCGCCCAGCTCCTGGCCCTTGCGGCTCTGGTAGTTGGTGAACCAGACGATGCCGCGCGCGTCGTAGCCCTTGATCAGCACGATGCGCGTGGAGGGCCGCAGGTCGCTGCCGACCGTGGCCAGTGTCATGGCGTTGGGCTCGGGCACCTGGGCCTCGATGGCTTCGCCGAGCCAGCGTTCGAATTGCTGCAGCGGGTCGGCCGCGCTGCGGACTTCGTCGAGTTCGGCGCGCTCGTAGCTCTTGCGCAGCGCGGCGAGGGAATCGTTGGGAGAGGTCATGACGCGATTGTCGACGCGCGGGATACTTCGCGCATGAACCCCATCGCCTTGCCCACCGTGATCGTGCTGGCCTCCGGCCGCGGCGACCGCTTCCGTGCCTCGGGCGGCACGGTGCACAAGCTGGCGGCGCTGCTCGGCGGACGGCCGCTGCTGGAGCACAGCCTGGCCGCGGTGCGCGCGAGCGGGCTGCCCTGGCATCTGGAAGACGCCGGCCATCCGGGCATGGGCGATTCGATCGCCGCGGCGGTGCGCGCGACGGCCGATGCCAGCGGCTGGCTGATCCTGCCGGCCGACCTGCCGCTGGTGCGGCCCGACACGCTGCGGCGCGTGGCCGAGGCGCTGGTGCAGGGCGCGGCGGCGGTGCAGCCCAGCCATGCGGGCCGGCGCGGCCACCCCGTGGCCTTCGGCACCGGCGCGCGCGAGGCGCTGCTGCAACGCACGGGCGAAATGGGCGCAGCGCCCGTGCTCCAGGCGCTGCGTGCGCGCGGCGAGGTGCGCGAACTGGCGCTCGACGACATCGGCATCGTGACCGATATCGACACCCTGGCCGACCTGGCGGCGGCCGAGGCGCTCTGGCGGGAGCTCAGCCCTTCGAGATGACCGCGCAGGCGATGCGCGGGCCGGAGTTGCCGGCCGGCTGGGTCGTGTAGTCGTCGCGGTCGCGGTGCACCACCAGCGCGCGGCCCAGCACGTTGTTGGCGGCGCCGTCGGTCAGCGAGATCGAATGGTCGTCGACACGGAAGCGCGCCACGCCGCTGGCGTCGGCCATCAGGCTGGGCAGCTCGCCCGCATGGCTGCCGGGGGCGGCGAACTTGCCATGGATGCCGCCGGCCGGGTTGAAGTGCCCGCCGGAGGCGTTGCCGTTGTCGCCGCAGTCGCCCTTTTCATGGATGTGGAAGCCATGCTCGCTGTTCGGCGCCAGGCCGCGCACTTCGCCGGCCACGCGCACGCCGTGGTCGAGCGGGGTGAAGGTCACCTTGCCGATGGTCGGGTTGGGCGAAATCGCCGCGGTGGGCGCGAGCTCGGCGACGGCGCCGGGGCTGCCCATGCTGGCGCAGCCGGCCAGTGCGGCGAGGGCCAGGGCGGCGAGGGCCGCGGAAGGAAGACGGAAGCTCATGGTTTCTCCTGGGAAGTGTCTGGGGCGCCATCGGGCGCGGATGTCATGGTGTATAGCGGACTCGGGCCATCCTGACCATCGGCCCGTGCCGACAGTTCGGCCTCGGCCAGTCGCAACAAGCGGGCCAGCGCCCGGTCATGGATGGCGTGTCGTTGCAATTCCTGCAGCGTCTGGCGCGCGTAGTCGAGCGAGGTGCCGTAGCGCCCCGTGGCGCTGCGGAAGATCTGACGGTAGCGTTCCTCGCTGAGTTCGCCGGTGAAGTTGGGGCTGCGGCGCGACAGCGTGAAGGCCAGCGCGCGCACCGGTCCGCCGGGCGTGATGCAGTCGAGCCAGCGCGGGTCGTAGACGCCGGTGGGCATCTCGCGCAGCCAGAGTTGGCCCAGCGTCTCGAGCCCGACCGCGGCCGGCACCCGGAACACCATGCCGCGGCAGCTGCCGCCCGACAGCAGCCCGAACACCAGGCCCGGGTTCTGCAGCGAGCCGCGGTTGACCCGGCTCCACATCTTGAGCGTCCGGTGCCAGCCGTGCACCCGCGCCGGCCGGCGTTCGCTGAAGTCGAAGTCGGGGCGCCAGATCAGCGAGCCGTAGCCGAACAGCCAGAGGTCCTGCTGGCCGCCCCATTCGGCGATGGTGCGCTCGAGCATCGGCCGCGGATCGCGCACCGGTTTCAGCGCCGGGTCGAGGCCCGGCAGGCCGGTGTCGCCGGCGGGCGGGGGCGGTGGCGGCGGGGCACCTACAATTTCAGGGTCATGGATCACGAACCCATTATTTACCGGCCTCTTTCCTTCGGAGAACATCGCATGTCATCCAGCAGCGACGACGACAGCCAGCAGCGCTTCGCCCTCGGTTTCCTTTTTGCCTTGATTGCGCTGGTGGTCTTCACCGTCGTGGGGGTGTCGGTCTTCAACTACGGCATGGGCGGCGCGACGCCGCCGACGGCGCAGGACAGCGGCCTGCCCGTGACCCAGGTCGAGCCGGCCGAGGCCCCGGCCCCGGTGCCGGCCCCGGGCAGCACCGTGACCACCGAGACCGTGACCGTCGTCATCCCCGAAGGCGCGAGCATCCAGGTGGTCGGCGGCGTGGTGAACTTCTACTTCGCCACCGGCAGCGCCGACCTGGCCCCGGGCGCGGCCGAAGCGCTGGCCGTGGTGATCAAGGGCGTCGAGGGCGGCCGCAAGGCGGTGATCTCGGGCTTCCACGACACCACCGGCGACGCGAAGATCAACGAAGAGCTGGCCAAGCTACGCGCCCAGACCGTGCGCGACGTGCTGGTGGGCCTGGGCGTCCCCGCCGACAAGGTCGACCTGCAGAAACCCGTGGTCGGCACCGGCTCGGGCAACAACGCCGAGGCGCGCCGCGTCGAGGTCAAGCTGCTGGACTGATCCCCCGCCGCCTCCCTGAAGAAGCCCGGCACGACCGGGCTTTTTTCATGGGCGCTCGTCCCCAGGTTCAGGTGCTGCCGCGCACCACGAGTTCATAAGCCAGTTCGACGCAGCCGGGCTGCGGCAGCGTGCCGCGCATCAGGCCCAGCAGCATCTCGGCGCCGGCCCGGCCGACCTCGCTGCGCGGCGTGCGCATGGTGGTCAGCGGCGGCACCATCTGGTCGCTGCCCGCCAGGTCGTTGAAGCCGGCGATGGCGATGCGCCCGGGCACCGGCACCTGCAGGCGGTTGGCGGCCAGCAGCCCGCCCTGCGCGATGTCGTCGTTGCAGAAGAAGATGGCATCGATGTCGGGCATGCGCTGCAGCATCTCCTCGAACAGGCGCGCGCCCAGCGCGATCGACGAGCGCTCCGGGCTCAGCATCTCGAGCCGCGCGTCGTAGAGGCCGGCGTCGCGCAGGCAGCGGCGGTAGCCCTCGGCACGCTGCATCACGCGCGGATCGAGCTGGGCGCCGCAGAAGGCGATGCGCCGGTGCCCGCGCTCCAGCAGGTGGCGCGTGACGGCCGCGCCCGCGTCCACCTGCGAGAAGCCCACGCAGGCCACGCCGGGCGCGCTGCTGGTTTCCATCAGGTGCACGCAGGGCACGCCGCTGTGGGCGATCAGCTGGCGCGCCGTCTCGCTGCGGTCGAAGCCGGTCACCAGCAGGCCCGCGGGGCGATGGGGCAGGTAGGTGCGCAGCAGCAGTTCTTCCTCGGCGCTGTCGTAGTGGGTGACGCCGATCAGCGGCTGGTAGCCCGCGGGAAAGAGCGTGCGGTGCACGGCTTCCAGCAGGTCCACGAACAGCGTGTTCGACAGCATTGGTACCAGCACCAGCACCTGGCTGCTGCGCTGCGAGGCCAGCGCGCGGGCGGCGGGGTCGGGCACGTAGCCCAGGCGCTCGGCCGCCTCGCGCACGCGCAGGGCCAGCGCCGGGTCGACGCTGCGCTCGCCGCGCAGCGCGCGCGAGACGGTGATCGGGCTGACGGCCGCGGCGCGTGCCACATCGTCGAGGGTGATGCGGCCACTGGAGCGGCGAGGGCGGCGGGTCGCGTCGGTCAAGGGTTAATCCGGAGAAAAGTGGCGCCCATTGTTCTATAGGATAGCGCTATCCTTCAGAGGGTTAACAAGTAGTCGCACCTGTCGAAAAGCTGCGCATGGACTTTTTTCCTCTGAAGCTGAGCTTGAAGAAGGCAAGGATTGCCATGGCCTGGACCGCTGTCCGGGCCTTTTTTTGATTTCCATGGATAGCGCTATCTCACAATTTCAACCACAGGCCATCGTGGTCATGGGCGTGTCCGGCTGCGGCAAGTCGAGCGTCGGCGAGGCCTGCGCGCAGGCGCTGGGCTGGACGCTGCACGAGGGCGACGCGTACCACGCGCCCGAGAGCGTGGCCAAGATGCGCGCCGGCACGCCGCTGACCGACGCCGACCGCGCGGGCTGGCTCGAGCGCCTGGCCGGGCTGCTGGCCTCGCCGCCCGAGGGCGCGGGCCGGGTGCTGACCTGTTCGGCGCTGCGCCGCCGCTACCGCGACCGGCTGCGCCAGGCCGCGCCCCGCCTGGGCTTCGTGTTTCTCGCGCTGGACTACGACGCGGCCCTGGCGCGCGTGCAGACGCGCGCCGGCCATTTCTTCTCGCCGGCGCTGGTCTCGAACCAGTTCGCCACGCTCGAGTCGCCCGAAGGCGAGCCCGGGGTGCTGGTGCTGGACGCCACCCGACCCGTGCCCGAACTGGTCGCGGCCGTCGTGGCCTGGGCCGCCCCTTCTTCTTCTTCTTCTTCTTCTTCAACCCCAGGGCCCGACAGCGCGCCCGGAGACATCGCATGAGCCATTCCCCCTCCGCGCCGCCCGCGCGTCCCAAGCCGGTGCTCCAGCGCCTGGCCGAACTCTTCATGGTCGTGGCGCTGGCCGGCATGGTCGTCGCGGTCTTCGTGAACGTCATGCTGCGCTACGTGTTCGCCACCAGCATCGTGTCGTACGAGGAAATCTCGCGCCTGCTGTTCGTCTGGCTGGTGGCGGTCGGCACCATCGTGGCGGCCTTCGAGGGCAAGCACCTGGGCTTCGACATGGTGACCTCGCGCCTCAAGGGCGGCTCGCGCAAGGCGCTGTTCTGGCTGAGCCAGCTGCTGGTGGCCGCCTGCATGGTGCTGCTGCTCAAGGGCGCGTGGACGCAGGTGATCGCCGGCATGGAGAGCTACAGCACCGTGCTGGGCTATCCGCTGGCACTCGGTGCCGCGGCCACGCTGGTGCTGGCGGCCGGCCTGCTGGTGGCGCTGGTGTTCGACCTGGTGCGCGGCGAGCCGCCGGCGCCGTCGGGCGCCGCGGGCGAGATCGAGTGAGGACGGCCCGATGATCGTCACCGCTATCTTCCTGTTCGTGCTCATCGGCGGCATGGTGATCGGCATGCCGATCGCCCACTCGCTGGTGCTGACCGGTGTCGCCCTCATGTGGCACCTGGACTTCTTCGATGCGCAGCTGCTCGCGCAGAACCTGCAGGCCGGCTTCGACAACTTCCCGTTGCTGGCCGTGCCCTTCTTCATCCTGGCTGGCGAACTGATGAACGCGGGCGGCCTGTCGCGCCGCATCATCGACCTGGCGCGCGCCTTCGTCGGCCACATCCCCGGCGGCCTGGGCTTCGTCGCCATCGGCGCCGCGGTGCTGCTGGCCTCGATGAGCGGCTCGGCCATCGCCGACACTGCCGCGCTCGCGACCATCCTGCTGCCGATGATGCGCGAGCAGAAGTACCCGGCCAGCTACAGCGCGGGCCTGCTGGCCTCGGGCGGCATCATCGCGCCGATCATCCCGCCGTCGATGCCCTTCGTGATCTACGGCGTGACCACCAACACCTCGATCAGCAAGCTGTTCCTGGCCGGCGTGTTCCCGGGCCTGATGATGGGCCTGTTCCTGATCGCCGCCTGGTGGTGGATCGCGCGCAAGCACAAGCTGCCGGCGATGACGCGCGTGGCCTGGGGCGCGCGCATGAAGGCGCTGCTGCACAGCTTCTGGGCCATGATGATGCCGGTCATCATCCTGGGCGGCCTCAAGGGCGGCATCTTCACGCCCACCGAGGCCGCGGTGGTGGCGGCGGTCTATGCGCTGATCGTCTCGATGTTCGTCTACCGCGAGCTGAGCTGGGCCGACCTCTACCAAGTCTTCCTCAACGCCGGCAAGACCACCTCGGTGGTGATGTTCCTGTGCGGCGCCGCGACCGTGACCGCCTACATGATCACGCTGGCCGACCTGCCCAACATGCTGGCCGACAGCTTCTCGGGCGTGATGGGCAACCCCGTCGTGTTCATGGCGCTGATGATGCTGTTCCTGCTGGTGGTCGGCACCGCGATGGACCTGACGCCCACCATCCTGATCTTCGGCCCGGTGTGCGCGCCGCTGGCCGTGAAGGCCGGCATCGACCCGGTGTACTTCGGCTTCATGTTCATCTACGTGGGCTGCATCGGCCTGATCACGCCGCCCGTGGGCACGGTGCAGAACGTGGTGGCCGGCGTCGGCCGGCTGCGCATGGAAACCGTGATCAAGGGCACCACGCCCTTCCTGCTGATGTACGTGCTGCTGGCCGTGCTCTTCGTGCTGTTCCCCTCGCTCATCACCGCGCCGCTGGCCTGGATGCACTGACGGCGGCCCGCGCGCCATTCCTTTTCCTTTTCCCTTTCGATACTCAGGAGACTTCCCAATGCGCATCCGTTTCGCTCTCGTAGGCCTCGTGGCCGCACTCGCCGCCGCCGGCGCGGTCCAGGCCCAGGACTTCAAGCCGCGCATCGTGCGCTTCGGCTACGGCCTGGTGGACAACTCCAACCAGGGCCGCGCGGTGCGCCTGTTCGCCCAGGAGGTCGAGAAGGCCACCGGCGGCAAGATGAAGGTGCGCGGCATCGGCAACGCCTCGCTGGGCTCCGACACCCAGATGCAGCAGGCGCTGATCGGTGGCGCGCAGGAGATGATGGTCGGCTCGACCGCCACGCTCGTGGGCATCGTGCCCGAGATGGCCGTCTGGGACACGCCCTTCCTGTTCGGCAACGTGAAGGAAGCCGACGCCGTGCTCGACGGCCCGGTGGGCGAGAAGGTCAAGGCCAAGCTCGAGCCCAAGGGCATGGTCGGCCTGGTCTATTGGGAGAACGGCTTCCGCAACCTGACCAACAGCAAGCGCCCGGTCCAGAAGCTGGAAGACATGGGTGACATCAAGCTGCGCGTGATGCAGAACAACGTGTTCCTCGACAGCTTCAAGGCGCTGGGTGCCAACGCCGTGCCGCTGCCCTTCTCGGAGCTCTTCACGGCCCTCGAGACGCGCGCGGTCGACGGCCAGGAGAACCCGTTCAACACCGTGGTGTCGAGCAAGTTCTACGAAGTGCAGAAGTACCTGACCGTCACCAACCACGTCTACAGCCCCTGGATCGTCACGGTCAGCAAGAAGTGGTGGGATACGCTGAGCCCGGCCGAGAAGAAGGTGCTGCAGGACGCCGCGCTGAAGAGCCGCGACTTCGAGCGCAAGGACACCCGCGAGGAGGCCACCCAGGCGCTGGCCGAGCTCAAGTCCAAGGGCATGCAGGTCAACGAACTGCCCGCCGCCGAGGCCAACCGCATGCGCGAGAAGCTCGTCAGCGTGAACGGCGGCATCGCCAAGTCGGTGGGCCAGGAGACCTGGGACGCGGTCAACGCGGCCGTCGCGCAGGTGCGCGGCAAGTAAGCGCCATCCCCTTGGGCGAAGGAGGTCTCGCACCCCCTTCGCCTGCATCGCGCCACCTGCGGGGTTTACCATGAGGCCCCAGCCAGCCGGCGCATCCACAGCCCCAGCATGCCACTCCACGACACCGTCCAAGCCGTCACCCGACGCATCCGCGAACGCAGCGCGCCCACCCGCGCCGCCTACCTCGAACAGATCGAAGCCTACGGCGAGCGCGACCGCGGCTCCGACCGCATGGGTTGCGCCAACGTGGCCCATGCGGTGGCCGGCATGCCGGCCAACGACAAGCTGCGCATCGTGGCCGAGCGCCGGCCCAACATCGGCATCGTCACCGCCTACAACGACATGCTCTCGGCCCACGCGCCGTTCCAGGGCTACCCCGACATCATCAAGCACGAGGCCCGCCGCCTCGGCGCCACCGCGCAGGTCGCGGGCGGCGTGCCGGCCATGTGCGACGGCGTGACCCAGGGCACGCCCGGCATGGAGCTGAGCCTGTTCAGCCGCGACGTGATCGCGATGGGCACCGCGGTCGCGCTCACGCACGACATGTTCGACGCCGCGCTGATGCTCGGCGTGTGCGACAAGATCGTGCCCGGCCTGCTGATCGGCGCGCTGCACTTCGGCCACCTGCCCACGGTGTTCGTGCCGGCCGGCCCGATGCCCTCGGGCCTGTCGAACAACGACAAGGCCAAGGTGCGCGAGAAGGCGGCCCAGGGCCTGGTCGGCCGCCAGGGCCTGATGGACGCCGAGATGGCGGCCTACCACGCGCCCGGCACCTGCACCTTCTACGGCACCGCCAACAGCAACCAGATGCTGCTCGAGGCCATGGGCCTGCACGTGCCCGGCACGGCCTTCATCCAGCCCGGCGACGCGATGCGCGAGGCGCTCACGCGCGAGGCGGTGCGCACGGTGCTGGGCAAGGCGTCGACCAACGCCTTCGCCTGCCCGCCGATCGGCCGGCTGGTCGACGAGCGCGCCATCGTCAACGCGATGGCGGCGCTGCTGGCCACCGGCGGCTCGACCAACCACCTAATCCACTGGGTGGCGGTGGCGCGCGCGGCCGGCATCGTGATCGACTGGAACGATTTCTCCGAACTCTCCGACGTGGTGCCGCTGCTCACCCGGGTCTATCCCAACGGCAGCGCCGACGTCAACGCCTTCCAGGAAGCGGGCGGCCCGGGCTACGTGATCGGCGAGCTCGTCGGCGCGGGCCTGATGCATGCCGACGTGCTGACCGTGCGCGCGGGCGGCATCGCCGAATTCGCCAACATCCCGCGCATGGCGGGCGAGCTCTCGGCCGAAGGCGTGCTGCACTGGCACGCGGCCGCCCCGTCGAAGAACGAGGCGGTGGCGCGGCCGGTGTCGGCGCCCTTCAGCCCCACCGGCGGGCTCAAGCTGCTCAAGGGCAACCTCGGGCGCAGCGTCATCAAGGTGTCCTCGGTGCCCGACGACCGCCATGTGATCGAGGCGCCGGCGCGGGTGTTCGATTCGCAGGCCGCGCTGCAGAAGGCCTTCACCGCCGGCGAGCTCGACCGCGACGTGGTCTGCGTGGTGCGCTGGCAGGGCCCGCAGGCCAACGGCATGCCCGAACTGCACAAGCTCACGCCGCCGCTGTCGGTGCTGCAGGGCAAGGGCTTCCGCGTGGCCCTGGTCACCGACGGCCGCATGAGCGGCGCCTCGGGCAAGGTGCCCGCGGCCATCCACGTCTCGCCCGAAGCCGCGGCCGGCGGCCCGCTGGCCAAGGTGCGCGACGGCGACGTGATCCGTCTCGACGGCGTGGAAGGCACGCTGGCCGTGTTGGTGCCGGAGGACGAATGGGCGGCGCGCGAGAATGTGCCGATGCCCGAAGCGCAGCGCCTGGCCGATGGCCGCGGCCTGGGCCGAGAATTGTTTGCCGGCATGCGCCGCAACGCATTGACAGCCGAAGAGGGCGCCTGCTCGTGGCTTTGAGCGGCACCCCGAATCTCTAGAACACAGCAACAGTGGAACCCTGACATGAACGAAAAACTCACCGCCCTCGACGTGATGCGCGACGCCCCGGTGATCCCGGTGATCGTGCTGTACGACGTGGCCCATGCCGTGCCGCTGGCGCGTGCGCTGGTGGCCGGCGGCATCCGCATGCTCGAAGTGACGCTGCGCACGCCGCAGGCGCTGCAGTGCATCGAGGCCATCGCGAAGGAAGTGCCCGAAGCCGTGGCCGGCGCCGGCACCATCCGCAGCGCGGCCGACGCGCAGGCCTCTGCGCTGGCGGGCGCGAAGTTCGGCGTGAGCCCGGGCTACACCCGCGCGGTCGGCAAGGCCTGCCACGACCTCGGCCTGCCGCTGCTGCCCGGCGTGGCCACCGGCAGCGAGATCATGACGGCGCAGGAAGACGGCTACCAGCAGCTCAAGTTCTTCCCCGCGATGCAGGCCGGCGGCCTGCCGATGCTCAAGGCCTGGCAGGGCCCGTTCGGCGATGTGACCTTCTGCCCCACCGGCGGCATCCACGCGGGCAATGCGGCCGAGTTCCTGGCGCTGTCGAACGTGGCCTGCGTGGGCGGTTCGTGGATCGTGCCGAACGACGCCATCCAGGCCGGCGACTGGGCGCGCATCGAGCAACTGGCGCGCGAAGCCTCGCAACTGCAACGCTGAGGAACCGCCATGCTGCAGCAGCCCGAAGCGGCCGAGCTCAAGGTCATCGCCTTCGATGTCTTCGGCACCGTGGTCGACTGGCACGGCGGCATCGCGGCCGAGGCCGAGCGCATGATCCCGGGCATCGACGGCAGCGCCTTCGCGCTGGCCTGGCGCGCCGGCTACCAGCCCGCGATGCGCGGCGTGATGGCGCGCATCGCCGAAGGCGAGGGTGGCTTCACGCTGCTCGACGAGCTGCACCGCAGCATCCTCGAGACCGTGCTGCGCGACTTCAGCATCACGCACCTCGACGCGGCGCAGAAGCGCGAACTCAACTGCGCCTGGCACCGCCTGCCGGCCTGGCCCGACGCGGTGGCGGGCCTGACCCGGCTCAAGTCGAAATACATCATCTGCAGCCTGTCGAACGGCAACATCGGCCTGCTCACCGAGATGGCCAAGAACGCCGGCCTGCCCTGGGACTGCGTGCTGTCGGCCGAGGTGTTCAAGGCCTACAAGCCCGACCCGCGCACCTACCTGGGCGTGGCCGCGGTGTTCGACACCACGCCCGGCCAGGTCATGCTCGCGGCCGCGCACCACGACGACCTGGCGGCCGCGCGCGCCTGCGGCCTGCGCACCGGCTACATCGAGCGCCCGTTCGAGTTCGGCCCGGGCCAGCCCAAGGACGTCTCGCCGCAGCCGGACAACACGCTGCACGCGCGCGACATCGGCGTGCTGGCCGACCTGCTGGGCTGCTGAGCGGCAGGGCCCGTCGCCGGGATATACCTTGGTATAGCCCGGCGATACATCGGGCGCGCAATCACATCCTCCGAGCTTCTGGTTTTCCCTTGTAACGGCAGGCAAAATTCGCTTCGTCATCGAGACGAACAGACGAATCTCGACGACCCCAAAGGATCTTTCAACCATGCCCAGCGACAGTCGTCGAAGCGTGCGCCGTTGAGACCGTCCGGTCGAGCCTGAAACTTCTTTTTCATGCTCGCCTGCGGCGGCCTGTTCGGCGCGTCGACAAGGTGAGATATGAACACTGCCAACACCGAACCCGCAGCCGTCGCCTTCGCGCGCCGGCGTGCCGTGCCGGGCACCCCCACCTCAGGAGGCCACCATGGATCCCGACCCTGAGGGGCGCCGCTGCGCGCCGACTGCCTTCGTACCCCATCCCATGAACTTTGCATATCCGGCGCCGGTCCGGAGGCCCGCACTCACCTGAACGCGTGAGGACGCCTCCGCGGCCGCATGGCCGAAGGAGATCCTCATGCTGTTTCGCACCCCTCGTTTCCACGACGCACTGCAGCGCGCGCTGCGTGCCGCCATCGCCTCGCACCGCAGCGCCGTGCTGTGCGAGCTGCTCGCCGTCCATGGCCAGCGCGCCTGTGCGCTGGCGCTGGCCGACCTCTCGACGCGCGTCATCGCCGATGCGCTGTCCATGCTTTCCGTCACCGAACGCGCCGGCGTGCTGCGGCACCTGCCGCGCGATGCGCGGGCTCGGCTCGCGGCCGCCGGCGGCATCGTGCACGACACGGCGCATGCGCCGGCGGCCATGCCGCGCCTGTCGCCGTTCTCCCTTCTGGTCGGCCGGCCGCAGGCCTGACCCGCGGCCCGACCTCCTTCACCCGCCCCCCGATCCCCCAGGAAAAATCCGATGAAAAAAGCCCGTCTCGCGATCGCCGTCGCCATCGTCTGCGCCGGCAGCACGCTGCTCACGGCCTGCGATGTCAAGAAACTGCTGCCCGGCGCCGCCGCGGCCGAAAGCCATGCGGCGCCGGCGCACGGCCTGCAGCATGAAGGCCACCTGCTGATCGTGCCCGAGGCCTCGCCGCTGCGCCACAGCCTGCAGGTCGACGCCGTCCGGCAGCAGGCGCTGGCCCAGGGCATCGACGCGCCGGGCGTGATCGAGGCCCTGCCCGAGAAGCTGGTGAAGGTGACGCCGCCCCTGGCTGGCCGCATCGTCAAGCTGCACCGCACGCTGGGCGACGCGGTGAAGGCCGGCGACGCGCTGTTCACCCTCGATTCGTCGGACCTCGGGACGGTCTACAACGAGCATGCCAAGGCCCAGTCGGCGCTGCTGCAGGCGCGGCGCGAATTCGAGCGGCAGAAGGCGCTGTTCGACGGCGACATCTCGGCCCGCAAGGACTACGAGGCCGCGCAGCTCGCGCTGGCCGCGGCCGAGAACGATGCGCGCGCCAGCGCCGGCCGGCTGGCCCAGCTGGGCGTGGTCGCCGACGCCAGCTCGCACCGCGAGTACGTGCTGCGTTCGCCCATCGCCGGCCGCGTGGTCGACATGGCCGGTGCGCAGGGCGGCTACTGGAACGACATCACGGCGCCGATCATGACGGTGGCCGACCTGTCGACGGTCTGGCTCTCGGCCAGCGTGCCGGAGAAGGAGATGGCGCAGGTGTTCCCGGGCCAGAAGGCGCGCATCACGCTCAACGCCTATGCCGACCAGCCGGTCGAGGGCCAGGTGAAGTACGTGGGCGACCTGCTCGACACCGAGACCCGCACGGTCAAGGTCCGGGTGGCCATCGACAACCGCGACGGCCGCATCAAGCCTGGCATGTTCGCGCGCGTGAGCTTCGCCGGCGTGAGCCGCCCGACCCTGGTGGTGCCGGCCGCGGCCGTGCTGCAGAGCGGCCTCTACACGCGGGTGTTCGTCGAGAAGACGCCCTTCCATTTCGAGTCGCGCGTGGTCAACGTCGGCGCCAGCGTGCCGGGCAACGGCGTCGAGGTGCTGGCGGGCCTTTCGGCCGGCGAGCGCATCGTGGTCAAGGACGGAGTGCTGCTGAATGATTGAGCGCATCGTCACCACCTGCTTCCAGCGCCGCGGCATCGTCTGGCTGCTGTTCGTCTTCGTGGCGCTCTACGGCGTCTGGAGCTGGAAGCAGCTGCCGGTCGAGGCCTTTCCCGACATCGCCGACGTCACCTCGCAGATCGTGACGCAGGTGCCGGGCCTGGGCGCCGAGGAGGTCGAGCAGCAGATCACCATCCCGCTGGAGCGCGCGCTGCTGGGCACGCCGGGCATGCACGTGCTGCGCTCGCGCAGCCTGTTCGCGCTGTCGCTGATCACCGTCGTGTTCGAGGACGGCACCGACGGCTACTTCGCCCGTCAGCGGCTGCAGGAACGCATGAACAGCGTCACGCTGCCCTACGGCGCCACGCCGGGGCTGGACGCCTACACCTCGCCCACGGGCGAGATCTACCGCTACACGCTGGAGTCGAAGACGCGCAGCCTGCGCGAGCTGTCGGAGCTGCAGTTCTGGACCGTGATCCCGCGCCTGAAGAAGGTGCCCGGGGTGGTCGACGTCGCCAACTTCGGCGGCCTCACGACGCAGTTCACGCTCGAGCTCGAACCCGAGCGGCTGACCGAGTACGGCCTCACGCTGCAGCAGGTGAAGGACGCATTGACCGCCAACAACGCCAACGGCGGCGGCAGCGTGGTCGACCGCGGCGAGCAGAGCTATGTGGTGCGCGGCGTGGGCCTGCTGCGTTCGGTCGACGACATGGGCAACGTGGTGGTCAAGTCGAAGAACGGCGTGCCGGTGCTGGTCAAGGACCTGGGCAAGCTGGTCTACGGCAACGTCGAGCGCCGCGGCATCCTGGGCAAGGACGACAACCCCGACACCATCGAAGGCATCACGCTGCTGCTCAAGGACTTCAACCCTTCGGTGGCGCTGGCCGGCGTGCACGAGGCGGTGCGCGAGCTCAACGAGAGCCTGCTGCCCAAGGACGTCAAGGTGGTGGCCTACCTGGACCGCACCTCGCTGATCGAGGCCACGCTGCACACCGTGGGCGGGACGCTGACCGAGGGCATGGTGCTGGTGAGCGTGGTGCTGCTGCTGTTCCTGGGCAGCCCGCGCGCGGCGGTGATCGTGGCGCTGACCATCCCGCTGTCGCTGCTGATGGCCTTCATCTTCATGCACCACTTCAAGGTGCCGGCCAACCTGCTGTCGCTGGGCGCGATCGACTTCGGCATCCTGGTCGACGGCGCGGTGGTGCTGGTCGAGGGCATCCTGCGCCGGCGCGAGGAGGAGGAGGGCCGCATGCTCACGGCGCGCGATGCGATCACTGCCACGCTCAAGGTGGCGCGCCCGCTGTTCTTCGGCATGGGCGTGATCATCGCGGCCTACCTGCCGCTGTTCGCCTTCCAGCGCATCGAATACAAGCTGTTCTCGCCCATGGCCTATGCGGTCGGCGCGGCGCTGTGCGGTGCGCTGGTGGTCTCGCTCACGCTGATCCCGGGCCTGGCCTGGCTGGCCTTCCGCAAGCCGCGGCGCATCTTCCACAACCGCCCGCTCGAGGCGTTGGGCCGGGCCTACCGCCGCTTCCTCGAGCGCGCGGTCGGCAAGACCCGCTGGGTGCTGGTCGTGTGCCTGGCGGCCGTGGCCGGGCTCGGCGTGCTGGGCGGCACCATCGGGCGCGACTTCCTGCCGTATCTCGACGAAGGCTCGCTGTGGCTGCAGGTGACGCTGCCGCCGGGCATCACGCTGGACAAGGCCTCGGAGATGGCCAGCGAGCTGCGCCGCGCGACGCTGGAATTCCCCGAGGTCAGCTACATGGTGACCCAGACTGGGCGCAACGACGACGGCACCGACTACTTCACGCCCTCGCACATCGAGTCCAGCGTCGGCCTGCATCCCTACAAGGAGTGGAAGTCGGGCATGAACAAGCAGGAGCTGATCGCCAAGCTCGGCGAGCGCTACGCGCAGATGCCGGGCGTGACCGTCGGCTTCATGCAGCCCATGATCGACGGCGTGCAGGACAAGCTCTCGGGCGCGCACAGCGACCTCACGGTCAAGGTGTTCGGCAACGACCTGGCCGAGGTGCGCGGCGTCGCGCAGCAGGTGGCCCACACGCTGGAGGGCGTGCCCGGCGCGGCCGACGTGGCGCTCGACGTGGAGCCGCCGCTGCCCAACCTCAAGATCGAGCTCGACCGCGCCGCGGCCGCGCGCTACGGCCTCAATGCCGCCGACGTGGCCGACCTGATCGCCACCGGCATCGGCGGTTCGCCCGTGGGCCGGCTCTACGTGGGCGAGAAGAGCTACGACATGACGGTGCGCTTCCCGACCGCCGCGCGCTCGAGCCCCGACGTGATCGGCAACCTGATGCTGACCACGCCCAACGGCGCCAAGGTGCCGCTGTCGGAAGTGGCGCACATCTCCACGGTCTCGGGCGAGAGCGTGATCGTGCGCGAGATGGCGCGGCGCCACATCGTGGTCAAGCTCAACGTGCGCGGCCGCGACCTGTCGAGCTTCCTGGCCGAGGCGCAGCCGCTGGTGGAGCACCAGGTGCACTTCGACGCCCAGCGCATCCAGCTGGCCTGGGGCGGGCAGTTCGAGAACCTGCAGCGCGCCGAGGCGCGGCTGCTGGTGATCCTGCCGATGACGCTGGGCCTGATGTTCATGCTGCTGTTCGGCGAGTTCCGCAACCTGCGTCAGCCGCTGCTGGTGCTGGCCGCGGTGCCGCTGGCGATGCTCGGTGGCCTGGCCGCGCTGCACCTGCGCGGCATGACGCTCAGCGTCTCCAGTGCGGTCGGCTTCATCGCGCTGTTCGGCGTGGCGGTGCTCAACGGCGTGCTGATGATCGCGCAGATCAACCGGCTGCGCAGCGAGGAAGGCAAGCCGCTGCGCGAGGCGGTGCTCGAAGGCGCGGCCAGCCGCATGCGGCCGGTGCTGATGACCGCCACCGTGGCCGCCTTCGGCCTCACGCCTGCCATGCTGGCCACGGGCCTGGGCAGCGACGTGCAGCGACCGCTGGCCACGGTGGTGGTGGGTGGCCTGATCACGGCCACGGCCTTGACGCTGCTGTTGCTGCCGGCGCTTTACTACCTGATCGAAGCACGCGCGGCCCGCCGGCAACCGGCCGACAGCCGCGCCGAAGACGGCATCGACGGGATGCCCGAACTGGCCCAGGGAGAAGCTTGATGACGACGATGATCAAGAAGCGAATCACCGGCACCGCGGCCCTCGCGTTGCTGCTGGCTGTCGGCGGCTGCGCCGTCGGACCGGATTTCCAGAAGCCCGAGGCGCCCGCGACCCGTGGCTACACCGCCGAGCCGTTGCCCGCGCAGACGACGTCCGCACCGGGCATCGCAGGCGAGGCCCAGCGCTTCGTCGAAGGCCAGGACGTGCCCGCGCAATGGTGGCGCGTGTTCGGCTCGGACGCGCTCGACGAACTGGTGGCCTCGGCCCTGCGCGCCAACCCCGACCTGCAGGCCGCGCAGGCGGCCCTGCGCGCGGCGCAGGAAGGCGTGGCCGCGCAGCGCGGCGAGGCGCTGCCCAAGCTCGACCTGCAGTTCACGCCGACGCGCCAGCGCGTGGCCAACCCGCTGGCCAGCCCGGCCGAGTCGGGCGCCTCGCTCTACACGCTGCACAGCGCCCAGCTGAACATCTCCTATGTGCCCGACGTATTCGGCGCCAACCGGCGCCAGGTGGAGGCCCTGACGGCGCAGGCCGACGTGCAGCGCTTCCAGCGCGAAGCCGTCTACATCACGCTGACGACCAACATCGTCAATGCCGCCATCCAGGAGGCCTCGCTGCGCGCGCAGTGCCAGGCCACGCGCGATCTGATCGCGCTGTCGACGCAGCTGCTCGACATCACGCGCCGCCAGCATGCGGCCGGCCAGCTCGGCGGCATCGAAGTGGCCGCGCAGGAGTCGGCGCTGGCGCAGGCCGAGGCGGTGCTGCCGGGGCTGGAAAAGCAGCTGGCGCAGCAGCGGCATCTGCTGGCCGTGCTGGGCGGACGGCTGCCGAGCGAGGACGTGGCGCCGCGCTTCGAGCTGGCCTCGCTGGTGCTGCCGCAGGAGCTGCCGTTGAGCCTGCCCTCGCGCCTGGTCGAGCAGCGTCCCGACATCCGCGCCGCGCAGGCGCAGCTGCATGCGGCCAGTGCCCAGGTCGGCGTGGCCACGGCGGCGCGGCTGCCCAGCCTCACGCTCACGGCCAACGTGGGCAGTTCGGCGCTGGCCTTGTCGCAGCTGCTGGGCAGCGGCACCGGCTTCTGGTTCGTCGGCGGCGGGCTGGCCCAGCCGATCTTCCACGGCGGCACGCTGCGGCACCAGCAGCGCGCGGCCGAGGCCAGCTACGAACAGGCGGCGGCGCAGTACCGCAGCACCGTGCTGACCGCTTTCCAGAACACCGCCGACACGCTGCAGGCCATCGTCAGCGATGCGCAGACCCTGCGCGCTGCCGCGGCCGCGGAGTCCGCTTCGCGCAAGAGCCTGGGCTACGCACGGCGGCAGCGCGAGCTCGGCGCCGGCGGCGCGGCCGAGCTGATCCTCGCGCAGCAGACCCACCAGCAGGCCGTGAGCACGCTGATCCAGGCCCAGGCCAGCCGCTTCACCGATGCGGTGGCTTTGTTCCAGTCGCTGGGCGGCGGCTGGTGGAACGTGGCCGCGGCGGACACGCCGCACTGACGCAACGCGCGGCGCGAGGCCGATGGTCCTCGCGCTGTTTCCCTCGCGGGCAGGCATCCCCCATGTCGGCCCGCGATCGCACCACGGCGCCGCCGGCATCCCTCGGCGCCATCACGGGCCTGCCTTCGCGGCGGAGGCCCTGGGAGTCATGACATGAAAATCATCGGAAAAGTCTTCCGCAACTGGTTCGGCGGCGTGCTCGAACGGCGCCACATCTCGGCGCTGTTCAACCGCACGGCGTTGCCGCACACGGTCGGCGGGCGCGGTGCCGCCCAGGGCGTGCCGGAGCAGGTCTCGCGCGAGATGCTCAAGGCCGCGAGCGACGACCTGCCCGGCGTGCTGGTGCGCGCCGGCTCGCACGAGGACGGGCTGAGCGCAGCCGAAGCGGCCGAGCGCCTCGAGCGTTTCGGCACCAACGAGGTCGCGCACGAGAAGGCGTTGTCGCCGTGGCGGCACCTGTGGCTCTGCTACAAGAACCCATTCAACCTGCTGCTGACCGCGCTGGCGGTGGTGTCCGACGCCACCGGCGACATGAAGGCGACGGTGGTGATCGGCACGATGGTGGTGCTGAGCACGCTGATCCGCTTCGTGCAGGAAGGGCGCTCCAACCGCGCGTCGGCGCGGCTCAAGGCGATGGTCAGCAACACCGCGACCGTGATCCGGCGCGGGCTCGGCGAGACGCCGTCCGGCTTCGGCCCGCAGGGCCGCCGCGCGGCCGGCCAGGTCGAGGTGCCGATCCGCGACCTGGTGCCCGGCGAGCATATCGTGCTGTCGGCCGGCGACATGATTCCGGCCGACTGCCGGCTGATGACGGCCAAGGACCTGTTCGTGGCCCAGGCCGCGATGACCGGCGAATCGCTGCCGGTGGAGAAGTTCGCCGAGGACGGCAACGGTTTCGCCTCGGTGCTCGAGGCGCGCAACCTGGTGTTCATGGGCACCAACGTGGTCTCGGGCTCGGCCACGGCGATCGTGGTCGCGACCGGCAACGGCACCTACTTCGGCACGCTGGCCACCCGCGTGACCCGCAGCGACCGCGCGCCGACCGCCTTCGAGGCCGGCGTCAACAGCGTGGTCTGGCTGCTGATCCGCTTTGCGCTGGTGATGGTGCCGCTGGTGCTGGTGATCAACGGCTTCACCAAGGGCGACTGGATGGAGGCCTTCCTGTTCGCGCTGGCGGTGGCGGTCGGGCTGGTGCCCGAGATGCTGGCGATGGTCGTGACCTCGACGCTGGCCAAGGGCGCGGTGCTGCTGTCGCGCAAGAAGGTGATCGTCAAGCGGCTCGACGCGATCCAGAACTTCGGCGCGATGGACGTGCTGTGCACCGACAAGACCGGCACCTTGACGCAGGACAAGATCGCGCTCGAGCGCCACACCGACCCCTTCGGCCACGCGTCGCAGGAGGTGCTCAAGTTCGCCTACCTCAACAGCCACTACCAGACCGGGTTGAAGAACCTGCTCGACCGCGCGGTGCTCGAGCACGTCGAGCTGCAGTCGGAGCTCAAGCTGGCCGAGGACTACCGCAAGGTCGACGAGGTGCCCTTCGACTTCGAGCGCCGCCGCATGTCGGTGGTGGTGTCGGAGCGCGAGGACCATCACGAGCTGATCTGCAAGGGCGCGGTCGAGGAGATGCTGGCGGTCTGCACCCGGGTGCGCAGCGCCACCCGCGCGGGCCATGAAGACCTGCCGATGGACGCGCGCCTGCTGACGCACGTGCGCCGGATCACGCAGCAGCTCAACGCCGACGGCCTGCGCGTGGTCGCGGTGGCGATGAAGGAGCTGCCGGCCACGCAGACCGCCTATTCGGTGGCCGACGAGGCCGAGCTGACGCTGGTCGGCTACATCGCCTTCCTCGATCCACCCAAGGACTCGGCCGCGCCGGCCCTGCGCATGCTGGCCGAGCACGGCGTGCAGGCCAAGGTGCTGACGGGCGACAACGAGCTGGTCACGGCCCGCGTGTGCGAGCAGGTGGGGCTGGCGGTCGGCACCGTGCTGCTGGGGCCGCAGGTCGAGCGCATGAGCGAGGCGGCGCTGGCGCAGGCAGTGGAGGCGCACCAGGTGTTCGCCCGGCTCACGCCGCTGCACAAGGAGCGCATCGTGCGCGCGCTGCGCGCCAACGGCCACGTGGTCGGCTTCATGGGCGACGGCATCAACGATGCGCCGGCGCTGCGGGCGGCCGACATCGGCATCAGCGTCGACAGCGCGGTGGACATCGCCAAGGAGGCGGCCGACATCATCCTGCTGGAGAAGAGCCTGATGGTGCTGGAGGAGGGCGTGGTCGAAGGCCGCAACACCTTCTGCAACATGCTCAAGTACATCCGCATGACCGCCAGCTCGAACTTCGGCAACGTGTTCTCGGTGCTGGTGGCCAGCGCCTGGCTGCCCTTCCTGCCGATGCTGCCGCTGCAGCTGCTGGTGCAGAACCTGCTCTACGACATCTCGCAGACCGGCATCCCCTTCGACAACGTCGACCCGGAGCTGGTGAAGAAGCCCTTGCGCTGGAACCCCGCGGACATCGGCCGCTTCATGGTCTTCTTCGGGCCGATCAGCTCGGTCTTCGACATCGTGACCTTCGGCGTGATGTGGCACTTCTTCGATGCGAAAACGCCCGCGCAGCAGACCCTCTTCCAGACCGGCTGGTTCGTGGTGGGCCTGCTCACGCAGACCCTGGTGGTGCACATGATCCGCACGCCCAAGCTGCCCTTCATCGAGAGCCGCGCGGCGCCGGCGCTGATGGGCATGACGCTGGCGATCATGGCCGCGGGCATCGCCCTGCCCATGAGCCCGATCGCGGGCTACTTCGGGCTGCAGCCGCTGCCGCTGGCCTACTTCCCGTGGCTGGCCGCGATCCTGCTGGGCTATTGCGTACTCGCGACGGTCATGAAGCGCTTCTATATTCGCCGCTTCGGCTGGCAATGACATCCATCGGCAAGGGACTCGACACATGGAAGCGCTTCGCAACCTGCAACTGGCCTCGCTGCTCGACACCTTCGTCAGCCTCTCCACGGCCTTCGTGCTGGGCGGCCTGATCGGCTTCGAGCGCCAGGTGCGCCAGCGCACCGCGGGCCTGCGCACCAACACGCTGGTGGCCGTGGGTGCCGCGGTGTTCGTCGACATGGCGAGCCGGCTGGGCGGCCATGAGGGCGCGGTGCGCGTGGTGGCCTACGTGGTCTCGGGCATCGGCTTCCTCGGGGCCGGCGCGATCATGAAGGAGGGCGCCAACATCACCGGCCTGAACACCGCCGCCACCCTGTGGGGCTCGGCCGCGGTCGGCGCCTGCGCCGGCGCCGACCTGGTCGGCGAGGCCCTGATGGCGGCGCTGTTCGTGCTGGCCAGCAACACCCTGCTGCGGCCGGTGGTCAACCGCATCAACCGCAACCCGGTGCAGGAGGAGTTCAGCGAGGCGACCTACGTCGCCTACGTGATCTGCTCGCGCGGCGTGCAGGCGGAGGTGCGGGAGAAACTGCTCGAGCTGCTGGAGGCCGCCAGCTATCCAGTGCGCGACGTCGACCAGCACCCCTTCGGCCAGCTGGACGCAGAGATCGAGGCCACGCTCTACGCCACGGCCGTGCAGGCCGAGGAACTCGACCGCGTGATGGCGCAGCTGGAAAGGCTGCCGGGGGTGCAGCAGGCGTTCTGGAATGCGGGGGCGGAGAACTGACGGTCCCTGCGTCGCATGTGGCAGGATGCGGCGGAGAAAGAACCGACAACATCCGTGCCCGCTGTGGACGGGGAGACAGCGGGCATCCAGGGTCACGACCAGGAGGTGCCTATGTGGAGCAGATCGCGCGGCGTGTGGGCCGCCATCGCCGTCTTCTCTCTGATGGCGACGGGGGCCGCCGCCGCCCCGGCGGCCGATGCGCCTGCCGCCACCGTGCTGACCCGCGCACGCGTCGCGTCCTTCCTCGATGAGCCGGGCGGCAAGTCCTATGTCCGGCTGAAGCTGATGCCGAGGTCGAAGCTGCCCTTCACCACGCAGACATTCAGGGTCACCGACCGTTCGCTGCTGACCGGCATTGCTGAAGGCGCAACGGTCAAGTTCAGTTCGAAGCACATCGAGGGCGAGAACGTGGTGACGGCGATCCACCTGGTGGCCGAGTGCGTGCGCTTCCAGCCATGCGACTGATCCCGCGCCTCGCCACGCAGGCCTGGCGCCTCGCGTCACTCTGCCTGCTGGCGCCCGCACTGGCGTGGGCACAGCCGGTGTTCCCGGGCGCATCGTGGTCCAAGCCGGACGCCCCAGCGCCGAGCGGCTGGTCGGCCGAGAAGCTCAAGCTCGCAGACGACTACGCCGATTCGCTGCGTTCCGACGCCTACCTGGTGATCCACCGCGGCGTGCTGGTGCACGCCTATGGCGACATCGCCAAGCCGATGAACCTCGCGTCGGTGCGCAAGAGCGTGCTGAGCGTGCTCTACGGGATGCAGGTGGACCGGGGCGCGATCGATCTCGACCAGAGCCTGGCTTCCCTGGAGATCACGGACAAGGGTGGGTTGTCGGAGGTGGAGCAGGCCGCGACCGTGCGGCAATTGCTGCAGGCGCGCTCGGGGGTCTACCACGAGGCGGCCTACGAAACGCCGGAAGCGAAGAAGCGCCGGCCCGAGCGCGGCAGCCATGCGCCGGGCAGCTCCTGGTACTACAACAACTGGGACTTCAACACGCTGGGCACGATCTTCCAGCGCCGCACCGGCCGCGATGTCTTCCAGGCCCTGAAGACCGATCTGGCGGAGCCGCTGCAGTTCGAGGATTTCCGCTACCCGCAGGACACGAAGTTCGAACACGAGCGCAGCTCCGACCACCCGGCCTACCTGATGTTCCTGTCGGCGCGGGACCTGGCGCGCGTCGGCTTGCTGCTGAGCCGCGACGGGCTGTGGAACGGGCGTCAGCTCGTGTCGTCGGCCTGGCTGCGCGAGAGCATCCGCTCCTACAGCTCGATCTCGGGCGGGGGCGGCTACGGCTACATGTGGTGGGTGCCCGGCCAGGCGTTCCGCCCCTGGCGCCTCGCGGGCGCCCGGGAGCAGCTGGCGCTGGCGGACGGCAACGGCGGCCAGTTCATGCTGGTCGACCGGGCACGCGACATCGTGCTCGTGCACCGGGTCGACAACAGCCGGCTCTGGTACCGGCGCAATGCCGTGGACGTCGGTCAGTTCGCGGTGCTGGCCGAGCGCGTCCTGGCGGCAGCGCCCATGGTGGCGGGCGCGACCGATACGGGGGCGGCGGCCAAGTGAAAGCGCAAGCGGACAGCCGGACGCAGAGGACGCAGAGGTTTCGCAAAGGACGCGAAAGAAGACATTGAGATGATCGCCTCGTCTTTTCTGCGATCTCTGCGTTTCTTTGCGCCCTCTGCGTCCGGTCAAGTCCGGGTCAGTCTTCCGTCTGCCCCAGCGAGGTCCTGAAGGCATTCAGGAAATCCTCGAAGCCCTGGAGCTGCCGCCCCTCGGCCGTCGAGATGGCCGACACGGCCACGGGGATGCGCGGTGACACGTCCCTGAACACCAGTGCCTCGGGGTCCGCGAAGCGCGCGGTGAAGGAGTCGACGATGCAGGGGCCGAAGCCGTCGAGTGTCAGCAGCAGGGCCGACTGGTAGGTCTGGGCCGAGAGCCGGGTCTGGGTGAAGACCGCGCTCTCGCTCAGGTGGCCCAGCAGCACCTTGCCGACGGGGTCGTCCTTGTCGATGCCGATGAAGTCGGTGGCGGCGATGTCGGCGATCGCGATGTCCGAGGTGTCCGCGCCGGTCGTGCCCGCTTGCTTCTGCTCCACCCACACCAGGTGCCCGACGCCCACCACCTCGGCGTCGACCGAGGGAAAGTCGAACTCGCCATAGGCGATGCCGAGGTCGCATTCCTGCAGCGCGACCGCGCGCAGGATGTCGTCCGAATGCAGGACCTTGATCGACACCGCGACCGCGGGGTGCCGGGCCTTGAACAGGCTCAGCGCCAGCGACAGGCACTTGGTGGACAGCGAGGGCACGATGCCGACCCTGAACTGCGAGGCGCCGTCGGTCTTGAGCGACTGCGCCAGGCGCCGCAGTTCATCGACCTGCTCGAAGATCTTCTTCGACCGCGGGTACAGGTGGCGCGCCTCGGGCGTGGGCCGCAGCCCGTTCTTCTCGCGGAAGAACAGCGCATAGCCCAGCTGCTGCTCGGCGTGCTTGAGCGTCTGCGTGACCGCGGGCTGGGTCACGTTGAGTATCCGGGCCGCCGCGCTCACGCTGCCCGACAGCATGATGGCATTGAATACTTCGATGTGTTTGAGCTTCATGGGGCCCCATAAGAAAAGCTTATCGCGCTCGGTCGAATTCTAATTTGACGCCCCCGGTGGGGGCCTGCAGACTTCAGGTCCATGAAGGCATTCGGATTGTGTTTGAAAAAACACGCATTCCGATCTGCCATTTCCACCTTGAAATCTCATTGAAGAATACATGGCGCATTCACTGGCGGGAAATCCGAATTCCCTGCACTCCATCGATCCGAAGATTTTCGACAATGCCGAGGTCCGACTGGCTCGGGTCGAATTGGCCGCCTGTTTCCGGATGGCGGCCCGGCTGGGCATGGAAGAAGGAATCTGCAATCACTTCTCGGCCGTGGTGCCCGGATCCGACGAGTATTTCCTGGTCAATCCTTTTGGCCTGGCGTTCGATGAAATAAAGGCGTCGGATCTTATCATTTGCGACTTCGACGGCAACGTGGTCCAGGGCGACCGCGCGCCGGAAATCACGGCCTATTACATCCACGCCCGGGTGCACAAGAACCTGCCGCGCGCCCGGGTCGCCTTCCACACGCACATGCCCTATGCGACCAGCCTGGCGATGGTCGAGGGGCCGCCGCTGCAGTGGGCCGGTCAGACTTCGCTGAAGTTCTACGGGCGCACGGCAGTGGACGATTTCAACGGGCTGGCGCTCGACGCGCTCGAGGGCGACCGCATCGCGCGGGCGATCGGCGACGCCGACGTGGTGTTCATGCGCAACCACGGCGTGATGGTGGTCGGCGCGACGATCGCGAACGCGTGGAACGACCTGTACTACCTGGAGCGCGCCTGCGAGGTCCAGGTGCTGGCCGAATCGACCGGCCGCCAACTCAACCGCATTGCGCCCGAACTGGCCCAGGCCACCTACGCGCAGATGCGCTCGGGCGGCAGCGAAAGCGCCATCCAGCACCTGGAAAGCGTCAAGAGACGGCTGCTCCGGACCGACCCCGACTACCCCCTTTGAATTGCAGAAATCGCGAGATTGAAAATGAAATTGAACATGCTTCCGCTAGCCATTGCGGCACTGGCTCTTTCCTCCGTGGCGGCGAATTCGGCGGAACTCACGGGGCGCCTCAAGACCATCCAGGACCGGAATTTCATCACCGTGGCCTACCGTGAATCGTCGGTGCCTTTTTCCTACCTTGGCAGCAAGGGTGAACCCATTGGCTATGGCCAGGAAATCTGCGGCAGGATCGTCGATGAAATAAAGAAGGTGGTCGGCCGGCCGAATCTGGAAATCCGGCGTCAGGCCGTGACCTCGCAGAATCGAATTCCGTTGATGCAGAACGGCACCATCGATCTCGAATGCGGCTCGACCGTCAACAATCCCGAGCGCCAGGCGCTGGTGAGTTTCAGCACCACCTATTTCGTGGTCGGCGCCAAATTCGTGGCATTGAAATCGAGCAACCTGCACACGCTCAAGGACCTCAAGGGCAAGACCGTCGTGGCGACCACGGGCTCGAACACCGTGCCGCGCATCCGCCGCATCGACCGGGCCGAGAACCTGGACCTGAACCTGATCCAGGCCAAGGACTTCTCCGACAGCATGCTGACCTTCACCTCGGGCCGGGCCGAAGCCTTCTTCGAGGACGACATCAACCTGATCGGCCAGATCGCGTTCACGCTCAACCCCGCCGACTACACGCTGAGCACCGACACGCTGAGCAAGGACCCCTACGCGATCATGCTGCCGCGCGGCGAGGCCGAGTTCAAGGCCATCGCCGACAAGACGATCGAGAAGCTCTACGCCAGCGGCGAGATCAAGGCGCTCTATGCCAAGTGGTTCCAGTCGCCCATTCCGCCGCGCGGCGTGAACCTGAACTTCCCGATGAGCGAGGCGCTGCTGAAGGTGATCGCCAAGCCCACGGACTCGCCCAACCCCGCGGACTACTGAGCCCGCCAAAGGTGGCATCGATGCAGATGAACAGCCGCAAGGTCGGCATCCTGGGCGGCATGGGCCCGGCCGCCGGCGCCGACTTCATCCGCCTGTTCGTCGCGGCCTGCAAGCGCGAACTGCAGGCCGGCGGCAGCGCGGTGTTCGACCAGGCCTTTCCCGAGCACTGGCTGGTGCAGCTGCCGGTGCCGGACCGCACCGAAGCTCTGCTCGACGACGGCCCGTCGCCGCTGGCGGGCATGCTGCGCGGCATCGAAGGGCTGGCGCGGCACGAGGTGGTGAGCGTGGCGATCGCCTGCAACACGGCCCATGCCTGGCATCCGCAGCTGCAGGCGGCCTGCCCAGAGGTCGAACTGCTGCACATCGTGCACGAGACGGTGCGGTCGCTGGCCGACGACGGCGTGGCATCGGTCGGCCTGCTGGCCACGCTGGGCACCTACAGGCTGGGGCTGTACCAGCAGGCGCTGCAGGCGCGAGGCATCGTGTGCCACCTGCCTTCGGAGGCGGAACGCGCGCAGCTGATGCGCGGCATCGTCGAGGGCGTGAAGGCCGGCGACATGGCGCTGGCGAGCACGCTGTTCGCCGAGGTCGCGGCCCGGATGGTCGAGCGCCATGGCTGCCGGCATCTGGTGCTGGCCTGCACCGAGATCCCGCTGGCGCTCACCGCGCTGGATGCACACCCGGGCGTGCGGCTGGTGGACCCGGCCCAGGTGCTCGCGCAGGCCCTGGCGCAGCGCGCCTACGCGGCGGCCTGAACGCGCGTTTTTTCGCAGTATCCTTCCCCGGCCGAACGTGCCCCCCGCCGGCCTTCCGATGCGAGGCTTCGGAGGGGGCGGCCCCTTTGCCGCGCTTCGGCATCCTCACGGGCGGCGGCTGTTTTCACGGCCGCGCCCGGTCCTCCGCGTCCTGCTGTTCCGAGCGTCAAAAAATGCGAATGCCGCTGCAATACCGTCGCATGCTGAGCCTGGCTGGCATGGTGCTCGTCATGGCCGCGATCTTCGTGGCCGACACGCTCACCGAGTACGCGGTGGCGGTGGCGGTCTTCTATTCGGTGGTGATCCTGGCGGCGGTGAGCCTGCTCACGGCGCGCGCGGCGATCGCGCTGGCCTGCGTCTGCATCGCGCTCACGGTGGTGAGCTTCTACCTGACGCCCGCCGGCCTCTACAAGGTCGGCCTGATCAACTCCGGCATCAGCATCGTCGCCATCTCGATCACGACCTGGCTCGCGCTCAAGACCGAGGCCGCGCAGGCCGCGGCGCACGATGCGCAGGCCCGGCTGCTGCGCATCGCGCGCGTCACGAGCCTGGGCGGGCTGACGGCCTCGATCGCCCACGAGGTCAACCAGCCGCTGGCCGCCATCGTCACCAGCGGCAACGCCGGCCAGCGCTGGCTGGCGCAGGACCCGCCCAACGTGGAGAAGGCGCTGCAGGCCCTCGACCGGATCCTGAGCGATGCCCACCGCGCGAGCGACATCATCGACCGCGTGCGCAGCCTGACCAAGGGCGAGAAGCCGCGCAAGAGCGCCTTCGACCTGCCGCAGGCCGTGCGCGAGATCGTTTCGCTGTCGCGCGGGGAGATCGAGCGGCACGGCATCGCGCTGGAAGCCCACATCGACGACATGCTGCCTGCGGTGCTGGCGGACCGGGTGCAGATTCAGCAGGTGATCGGCAACATGCTGTTGAACGCCATCGAGGCGGTGGCGTCGGGCCCGGCCCATCGCAAGAACATCCGGATCTCGACCTCGCTCACGGATGGCGGCGGCGTGCTCTTCTGCATCGAGGACGCGGGCTGCGGCCTGAGCCCCGAGGCGCTCGACCATCTGTTCGACGCCTTCTGGACCACCAAGGAAGGCGGCATCGGGCTCGGCCTGAGCATCAGCCGGACCATCGTCGAAGCCAACGGCGGGAAGATCTGGGCCGAGCCGAACGCGAGCGGCGGCGCGACCTTCCGCTTCAGTGTGCCCATCGCCAAAGGGAAGACCACATGAACAAGGAAATGGAAGCGTCGTCGGTGGACCGCTCGACGCCGCCCATCGTCTACGTGATCGACGACGACCATTCGGTGCGCGCCGCGCTCGACGACCTGTTCGCCTCGGTCGGGCTGCAGGTCCGCTCCTTCGGCTCGGCCCGCGAGTTTCTCGCGCATCCGCCGGACGATGCGCCCGGCTGCCTGGTGCTCGACATCCGCATGCCGGGCCAGAGCGGGCTGGACTTCCATCGCCAGATGGGCGACCTGGGCATCCGGCTGCCCACCGTCTTCATCACCGGCCACGGCGACATCGCGATGAGCGTGGAAGCGATGAAGAACGGCGCCATCGAGTTCCTGACCAAGCCCTTCCGCGACCAGGACCTGCTCGACGCGATCCAGCACGGCATCGAGAAGGACCGGGCGCGGCGCGCGAGCGAGGCGGTGGTGTCCGAACTCAAGCTGCGCTGGGCCTCGCTGAGCGCGGGCGAGCAGGAGGTCACGCGGCTGGTCATCCAGGGCCTGCTTAACAAGCAGATCGCGGCCAGCCTCAACCTCAGCGAGATCACGGTGAAAGTGCGGCGCGGCCAGGCGATGCGCAAGATGCAGGCCGCCTCGCTGATCGAGCTGGTGCGGCTGATCGAGAAGGCCGGGGTGTAGTCCCCCGGCCCGCGTCGCCGGTCAGTAGCCGTTGGCCGCGCCCGAGCGCCGATTGTCGGCCGCGCCGGTGTAGACCGGGCGCCCCTGGGCATCGCGCGTCACGGCGATGCCGCTGATGCCGCTCTTCAGGCCGGTGACCTGCAAGGTGCTCGTGGTGTAGCCGAAGCTGCTGCGCAGGTCCGCTGCCAGCGGCGCCAGCGCCGAGCCGCTCTCGATCTCGGCGACGCCGTTCTGGCCGGTGAAGTTGGGCGCGTTGACGGCGGCCTGGATGTCCATCCCGCCGACCACATGGCCCATGAAGGTCTTCACGATGTAGTCGGGGATCGGGCCGCCACCCGCGGAGCCCCAGACCAGGCGCAGGTTGCCCGCGGCATCGAAGGCGATGGCCGGTGCGATCGAGCTGCGCGGCCGCTTGTAGGCCTCGTAGCCGTTCACGTCCGAGCCCGGCGTGCTGGCCGAGAAGTTCGACATCACGTTGTTCATCATCATGCCCGCGGCTTCCAGGTGCGCGCCCCAGTGCGTGTTGATGGTGGTGGTCATCGACAGCGCATTGCCGTAGGCGTCGACGATCGCGACGTTGCTGGTGGTGTTCCAGTCTTCCTCGTGGCGCGGCGTGCCGGCCTTGGCCAGCAGCGTGCGCCCGCGCTTCGACAGCAGCGACGCCATCGTGTCGTAGCCTGCCGGGTCGGTGGCCGCGAAGGCGCCGACGTTGCCCACCGGCACCGTGCCCAGGGCCGTGCCGTCGATCAGGCCGGCGCGCAGGTCGAGCGCGGCATCGGACAGCAGCGTGGCCACGCGCGCGTTGACGTTCGAGTAGGCCGGGTCGCCGAGCACCGTGCGGCGGTCAATGTTGGCCAGCCGGCTGGCCTCGGCCGCGGTGTAGACGAAGCGCGGCGAGTTGAAGGCCTCGTCCTGGATCTTCTTGCGCTCCAGCAGGCCCAGCGAGTAGAGCGTGACGAAGCCGCCGAAGGAGGGCGCGGGCTGGGTGTAGATCGTGGTGCCGAAGCGCGTGCCGACCAGCGGCTTGCGCTCTACCGCGTGGTAGCTGGCGAAGTCGGCGGCGCTCATCAGGCTCGGGATCGAGGCGATGGTGCTGGCCACGCTGGGCTTGGCCGCGGTGCCGGCCACGGGCAGGATCGACGCGCAGGGCAGGCTGCCGGTGGTGGTGCGCTGCACGATGGCCTGCACCGTCGGCTGGGCCGGGTCGTAGAAGGCCGCGGCGCCGCCGTCGCGCACGCGCTTCATGGTGGCGGCCAGTTCGTTGTTGGTGATCAGCGTGCCGATGGGCAACGGGCGCTGGCCGCTGCCGTCGCCCGGGTCGCAGTAGCGCTTCTGGATGTCGGGGTATCTGCAGCGCGCCGCACCCTTGGCGGTGCCGGCCGAATTGACCCAGGCGGCCACGCCGGTGCCCGCGTCGACCGGGTTGCCGTCGTCGTCGAACTCCGCGCTGTCGGCATAGAGCGTGGAGTACATGTACTTCGTCATCGGGAAGCCGTGCTCGGCCAGCGCGATGGCGTCGTCCCACAGCGTGTTCCAGGGCGCCTTGCCGTAGGCCTGGTGCACCAGGTCGAGCACCGCCACCGTGCCCGGAATGCCTACCGCGCGGGCCGAGATGTTGGTGTTGCCCTGCTGCGAGGAGATCGACGCGCCGGCGTTGAGGCCCGACTTGCAGGTGTTGAAGGGCGCGAGGTTCGACGCGTCCTGCGCGACCGCCTGGTAGACCGTGGTCGCGCCGCCGGTGGTGCCGGGCGCGGCCGAGAAGCCGTCGAAGGTGCGGACCTTGCGGCTGGCCGCGTCGTAGTAGGTGATCACGGTGCCGCCGCCGAGGCCGGAGGCGAAGGGTTCGGCCGTACCCAGCACGGCCTGCACCGCGATGGCGGCGTCGATGGCGGTGCCGCCCGTGGCGAGCACCTTGCAGCCGGCCTTCGAGGCCTCGTAGTGCGCCGAGCTCACCATCAGGGTGGTGCCGGCGATGCCGGCGGTCTGGCCGTGCGGCGCGCCGGCCTGCTGGGTGCACAGCGCGGGGTCGAAGCGCACGCCGCTCGTGGGCTGCTCGGGCACGGTCGGTGCGACCGGGTCCACCGGGGCCGGAGAGGGCTGGATGGGATCGAAGGAACCGTGCGAACCGCCACCGCAGGCGGCCAGGGTCGCGGCCAGCGCGACGGGAAGAAGTCTCGAAAAGGGCATCGTGAAAAAAAGAAAAGCCGACCCATGTCGGCGTTTCGATCATCACGCAAGTCGCGTGCCGGGCGCATCGGGATGCACCCTGGGCCGCGACCTCTTGCGCTCTCTTCCGGGCTCAGCGCAGCCCGCCGCCCTCGGCGTTCTCGGCCCGCTGGATGAGTTCGATCTTGTACCCGTCCGGGTCCGTCACGAAAGCGATCACCGTGCTGCCGCCCTTGACCGGGCCGGCCTCGCGCGTGACGTTGCCGCCGGCGGCCTTGATCTTGTCGCAGGCCGCGTAGGCGTCGGGCACGCCCAGCGCGATGTGGCCGTAGGCGGTGCCCAGCTCGTAGCTTTCGGTGCCCCAGTTGTAGGTCAGCTCGATCTCGGCCTGGGCCGGGTTGCCTTCGTAGCCGACGAAGGCCAGGCTGTACTTGTACTCGGGGTTCTCCGAGGTGCGCAGCAGTTGCATGCCCAGCACCTGGGTGTAGAAGTCGATCGAGCGTTGCAGGTTGCCGACGCGCAGCATGGTGTGGAGAAGTCGCATCTCGTGGGTTCGCAGTTTTTGGGAATCCCCGATTGTGCGACGCCTTCCGAATCAGCGCGCGTCGAAGGCCTCTCCGGGCGTGAGCGGCGCATGGCGGTAGGTGGCGGGCGTGCGGCCCAGCTTCACCGGTGCGCCAATGCCGCGGTAGCCGCCCGGCATCTCGACCACCATTTCTCGGTGCGCGGTGTGCGGATGCGCGAGCGCTGCATCCACCGGCAGCACCGGCGCGGCCGGTACGCCCGCCGCCATCAGCGTCTCGACCAGCGCATGGCCGTCGAAGGCCTGCATCGCGGCTTCGAGCGCGGGCTTGAGCAAGGCACGGTTCACCGAGCGCGCGCCGGCGGTGGCGTAGCGCGGGTCGGCGACGAGTTCGGGCAGGCTGATGCAGCGACAGAAGTTCGCGAACTGGCCGTCGTTGCCCACCGCCACGAACACCGGCTCGGTGCCGGTCGCGAGCGCGTCGTAGGGGTAGATGTTGGGGTGCGCGTTGCCGGTGCGCCGCGGCGCCTTGCCGTCGACGAACCAGTTGGCCGCGTGCGGGTGCAGCAGCGACAGGCCGCTGTCGTAGAGCGCGGCCTCGACGAACTGGCCGCGGCCGCTGCGCGTGCGCTCCTGCAGCGCCAGCAGCACGCCGATCACCGCGTTGAGGCCGGTCACCATGTCGACCACCGGCAGGCCCACGCGCAGCGGGCCGCCGTCGGCCTCGCCGTTGATGCTCATGATGCCGGTCATGGCCTGCACCGCGGCGTCGTAGCCGGGCAGGGCGCCCAGCGGGCCGTCGGCGCCGAAGCCCGAGACGCGGCACCACACCAGCCGCGGGAAGCGCTGCGACAGCGTCTCGTAGCCGATGCCCCAGCGCTCCATGGTGCCGGTCTTGAAGTTCTCGATCAGCACGTCGGCCTCGGCCACCAGCGCGAGCAGCGCCTCGCGGCCCTCGGCGCTGCCCAGGTCGAGGTGCAGGGTGCGCTTGTTGCGGTTGAGCCCGTGGTAGTACGAGGCCACGCCGTCCTTGAAGGGCGGGCCCCAGGTGCGCGTGTCGTCGCCCTGCGGCGGCTCGACCTTGAGCACGTCGGCGCCGTGGTCGCCGAGGATCTGGCCGCAGTAGGGCCCGCCGAGGATGCGCGAGATGTCGAGCACGCGCACGCCCGCGAGGGCGCCGGTGGAGGCTGGGGAGGTCATCGGGGTCCTTGGACGAGGGAGGTGGGGGCTCAGGCGCTCGTGGTGCGCTCGGCCAGCTTGAAGGTGCCGGTGGCCAGCGCCATCAGCGTGCCCTGCGCGTCGTGCACTTCGCCGCGCACGAAGCACAGCGAGCGGCCGCGCCGTTCGCAGACCGCCGAGGCCACGACCTCGCCGCTGGCCGTCGCGACGAAATGCAGCGTCATGTCGACCGTCAGCACGCCGAAGCGCACCGGGTCGTGGGCGCGCGCCGCGCTGGCCAGCGTGCAGTCGAGCAGCACGGCGAGTGCGCCGCCGTGCACGTCGCCGCGGCTGTTGGTGTGCAGCGCGTGGAAGGGCATGCGCACACGGGCCCGGTCGTCGCCGATGGCTTCGCCGCGCAGGCCGAACACCTGCACCATCGGCATCGGCAGGCCGAAGAGGTGGTCTGCCGGCTCGTCGTGGAAGGGCGTGCTCATCGGCCCTCCACCACGCCGGCCGTGTACAGCGCTTCGACCTGCGCCGGTTCCAGTGCCGCCCATTGGTTCAGTACCTCGCGCGTGTGCTGGCCCAGCTGCGGCGGCGCGCGGTAGTCCACCGGGCTGTCGCTCATGTTGAGCGTGCTGCGCAGGATCGGGATGCGCTGGCCGCTGGCATGGTCGACCTCCACCGTCATCTTGCGCAGCCGCACCTGCGGGTCGTCGAAGACCTGGTCCATGGTGTTGATGCGCGTGGTCGGCACCTGCGCCGCCTCGAGCAGCGGCAGCCAGTGCTCGGTGGGGTGGGCGGCGAGCAGCGGTTCGATCTCGGCATGCAGTGCGACCCGCGAGATCACCCGCTGGCCGTTGGTCGCGAACAGCGGATGCGTGGCCAGCTCGGGCCGGCCCAGCGCGTTGCAAAGGTGGACGAACTGCCGGTCGTTGCCCGCGGCCACCACCAGCCAGCCGTTGGCGGTCTTGAACACGCCCGAGGGCGCGGCGATCGGGTTGTTGTTGCCTTGGCGCGTGGGCACCGCGCCATTGAGCAAAAAGCCCTGCGCCAGGTGCACGTTGAAGCCGATGCTGGCGTCGAGCATGGCCGCGTCGATGAACTGGCCGCGCCCGGTGATGCCGCGCTGGATCAGCGCGCCCAGCACCGCCACGCTGGCCTGGTAGCCGGTGACCAGGTCGGTGGCCGGGATCGCGGTGCGCATCGGCGCCGCGCCGGGCGTGCCGTCGGGCATGCCGCAGGTGCTCATCATGCCGGTCATGGCCTGCATCACGAAGTCGTAGGCGGGGCGGGTGGCGTAGGGGCCGTCCTGGCCGAAGCCGGTGACGGAGCAGTAGACCAGCCGCGGGTTGATGGCCTTCAGGCTGTCCCAGTCGAGGCCGTAGCGGCGCAGGGTGCCGGCCTTGAAGTTCTCGACCAGCACGTCGCAGTCGCGCACCAGCGTGCGCACCAGCTCGGCGCCCGCGGGCTTGGCGAAGTCGATCGCGATCGAGCGCTTGTTGCGGTTGCAGGCCAGGAAGAAGTTCGAATCGCGGCCCTGGCCGGGCTGCTGCGGTTCCAGCGCCACGCCGAGTTCGCGCGCGTCGTCGCCGCGGCCGGGGCTCTCGACCTTGACGACGTCGGCGCCCATGTCGCCCAGCAGCTGCGCGCACCAGGGGCCGGCGAGCACGCGGCTCAGGTCGAGCACGCGCAGGCCGTCGAGCGCGCGGCCGGGTGGGGGGGTGACGGTGGTGTTCATTCGATCAATCCCTTGGCGCGCAGCCGTGCCACGCGTTCCTTCTCGCGGGCCGAGGTCGCCAGTGCGTACCGGCGATAGTCCTCTGAGCCCAGGTAGTTGATCGGCTGGTTCAGCTGGTCGAGCACGCGCTGGCCGGCCACGGATTCGAGCGCCTTCTTGAAGGCGTCGTGCACGACCTTGACGCGTGCCGGCTCCATGCCGGCCGGGCCGGCGATGCCGTAGGGCGAGTCGATCACGGCGTCGATGCCCAGCTCCTTGAGCGTGGGCACTTGCGGGTAGCGCTTCACGCGCTGGGGCGTGAGCATCACGAGGTAACGCATCTTGCCTGCGTCGATGTGCGGCACGGCCACGCCCGACAGGGGCGCGGCGTCGATGTGGCCGCCGAGGATGGCGTTGGTCACTTCGGCATCTCCTTTGAACGGAATCATGTTGAACTGCAGCCTGGCGGCTTCGCCCACTTCGTCCATCACGATGCGCGGCGTGCCGACCGCGCCGGTCGCGCCGATGTTGATCTTGCCGGGTCGCCTGGCCGCATCGGCCGCCAGGTCCTTCCAGCTCTTCCAGGGTGCATCGGCCTTGACCGCCAGGCCGAAGGCATAGTCGGACAGCAGGATCACGTACGAGAAGCTGCTGGCCGGATCGAAGGGTACCTTGTTGATGAAGGGTTCGCGGTAGACCGAGGCCGGCAGCACGCCCAGCGTGTAGCCGTCGGGCGCGGCGCGCGTGAGCATCGCGGCGGCGTTGGTGCCGCTGGCGCCGGGCCGGTTGTCCAGCACGATGGGCTGGCCCAGCGCCTTGCCGGCTTCCTCGGCCACGGCCCGCAGGTGCTGGTCGGTCGGGCCGCCCGCGCCATAGGGCACGACCAGCGTGATCGGGCGCTGCGGATAGGCCTGGCCCCAGGACGCGGCGGCGGCGAGGCACAGTGCGGCGAGGGTCAGGGCGTGGCGATGGCGGGCGATGAATTGCATGGTTCGTCTCTTGTTTTTTGGGGAGGGCGCGCGTCAGTCCAGCTGCGCGCCGGACTTCTTCACGATGTCCTTCCACTTGTCGCGCTCCGACACGATGAAGCGGCCGAGCTGGGCGGGCGAGTTGTCGCGCGCGGCCTCCAGGCCCTGCGAGGCGAAGAGCTGCTTGACCTTGGGCGTGTCGAGCACCTCGACGAAGGCGTGGTTGAGCTTGGCGATGCGATCGGGCGGCGTGCCGGCCGGCGCGACGATGCCGAAGAACACGCTGACGTCGTAGCCGGCCACGCCCTGTTCGGCGACGGTCGGCAGTTCGGGCAGGGCCTGCGAGCGCGCGGCCGTGGTGATGCCCAGCGCGCGCAGCTTGTCGGTCTTGACGTAGGGCAGGGCGGTGAGCACGTCGGTGAAGCTCATGCTCACCTGGCCGCCCAGCAGGTCGTTGAGCGCCGGGCCCGTGCCCTTGTACGGGATGTGCTGCAGGTCGATGCCGGCGGTGGCGTTGAACAGCACGCCGGCCAGGTGCGAGGACGCGCCGTTGCCCGACGAGGCATAGCTGAGCTTGCCCGGGTTGGCCTTGGCGTAGGCGATCAGCTCCTTGACGTTCTTCACCGGCAGCGCGGGATTCACCACCAGGATGTTCGGCAGGTAGCCGACCTGGATCACGGGCGCGAAGCTCTTCACCGGGTCGTAGCCCGGCTTGCGGTAGAGGCTCACGTTGATCGCCAGCGGGCCCGAGGTGCCGAACAGCAGCGTCTGGCCGTCGGGCGTGGCGCGCGCCACGTAGTCGGCGCCGATGTTGCCGCCCGCGCCGGCGCGGTTCTCCACGATCATCGGCTGGCCCAGCCGGTCCTTCATCTCGGCCGCCAGCGTGCGCGCCATCGCATCGGTCGGGCCGCCGGGCGGGAAGGGGATCACCAGCGTGATCGGCTTGTCGGGGAAGCTGTCGGCGTGGGCCGCGGGCAGCAGGGGAAGCGTCGCGATGCCGGCGAGCACGAGGGTGGCGAGAAGTCGCATGGGTGTTGTCTCCGTTGTCTGTTCTGGATGGAATGGCTCAGGCGGCTTGCCAGTCGGCCGGCACCTGCGGCGCGGCCAGCGGGTCGCGCGGCAGCACGCGGTGCAGCAGCACCGACTGGGCCCAGCCCACGCGTTGGGCCGAGCCGCCGCGCGCGCCTTCCCAGGCCATCGCGATCGCGCTGACCACGTGGTAGAGGGCCGAGGCGGCCTGGCGCGCGAGCCGGTCGCCGCCGTCCTCGGCCGCGAGCAGCGTGAGGCGGGCCGCGCGCTCCAGCGCCTCGCGCAGCGCCGCGGCGAAGGCGGGCGCCAGCGGGGCGTCGTCGACCAGTGCCGAGAAATGCGCCTGCAGCACCGGCAGCGAACCCTCGCGCTTGACCGCGCGCAGCACGTCGAGCGCGACGATGTTGCTGGTGCCTTCCCAGATCGAGCCCAGGTGCGCATCGCGCAGCAGCCGCGGGTCGCTCCATTCCTCGATGTAGCCGCAGCCGCCGCGCACTTCCATCGCATCGCCCGTGACCTTGCGCGCATCGCGGCAGGCGCGGAACTTGATCAGCGGCGTGAGGATGCGCAGCAGCGGGTAGGCGCCGGCGTCGCCGCCGTCGGAGCGCGCCAGCGCCTGCGCGGTCTGGAACACCATGCTGCGCGCCTGCTCGGCGGGCAGCCGCAGCTTATCCAGCTGGCGCTGCATCAGCGGCATGTCTTCCAGCCGCTGGCCGAAGGCGCGGCGCTCGTGCGCGATGTACTCGGCCTCGGCCACCGCGCGGCGCATCAGGCCGGCCGCGCGCACGCCGTTCGACAGCCGCGAGTTGTTCACCATGTCGGCCATCTGCACGAAGCCGCGGCCCTGCTCGCCCACCAGGTAGGCCAGCGCGCCTTCCAGCCGGATCTCGCCGCTGGCCATCGAGCGCGTGCCTAGCTTGTCCTTGAGCCGCAGGATGCGGTAGCGGTTGGCGCTGCCGTCCTCGAGCCGGCGCGGCAGCAGGAACAGCGACACGCCCTTGAGGCCGGGCGCGCCGCCGTCGACGCGGGCCAGCACCATCGCGAAATCGGCGTCGGGGTTGGAGCAGAACCACTTGTCGCCCGTCAGCCGCCATTGGCCTTCGCCGTCCTGGTGTGCGCGCGTCTCGGTGGCGGCGATGTCGGAGCCGGCGGCCTGCTCGGTCATGAACATCGCGCCCTGCGCCAAGGTGTCGAAATCGAGCGACTGGAAGCGCGGCATGAAGCGTTCGACCAGTTCGGGGCTGCCGAACTTCTTCAGGGTGCGGGCCAGCGAATCGGTCATCGAGACCGGGCAGCACAGGCCGAACTCGGCCTGCACGAAGAGATAGGTCAGCACGTACTTGACCAGCGGCGGCATGCGGCCTTGCCAGCCCAGCGTCTCGTCGCGGTGCGACATGGCGGCCAGGCCGAACTCGCTCAGCGCGAGCCGTTCCATCTCGACGTAGGCCGGGTGCTTGTGCACCTGCGGATCGTCGATGCCGGTGCGGGTGCGCAGGGTGAGCGTGGGCGGGTTCTGGTCGGCGATGTGCGCGAGTTCGTCGAGCCGGCCGCCGGCCAAGGCGCCAAGCCGCTCGAAGTGCGGGCGCATGTGGGCCAGCAGGTCGGCCGGCAGGTAGAGCGCCAGCAGGCGGTGCAGCTCGGTGTCGTGGTCGAACAGGCTCCGGCCATGACGGTCGGGCACGGGATGGGCGGCAATCTCGCCGACGGATGCGGCAGCTTGGCTCGGCATGGGCTTGTCTCCTGGTTCGCCCGCATTCTTCGGTGGCCGATGATTCTTGTCTAATATCGATTTGGTCTTGATCTATCCGATCTGCCTATCGTCGAAAGGACGCCCCCATGGAGCTGCGCCACCTGCGCTATTTCGTCGTGCTGGCCGAGGAGCTGCACTTCGGCCGCGCGGCGCGGCGGCTCGCGATCTCGCAGCCGCCGCTGAGCGTGGCCATCCGCCAGCTCGAGGAGTCGGTCGGCGCGCAGCTGTTCGAGCGCAACAGCAAGGCGGTGCGCCTCACGGCCGCCGGCCAGACGCTGCAGGCCTCGGCGCGTACGTTGCTGCGCGACGCCGAGGAGGCGGCGACCGAGGCGCGCCAGGTGGCACAGGGCTCGGCCGGGCGGCTGCGCATCGGCTTCGTCGGCGCCATGCTCTACCGCGGCCTGCCGCAGGCGCTGACGCGCTTCCAGGCCGCGCATCCGGCGGTGCGCGTGAGCCTGGTGGAGCTCAATTCCGGCGAGCAGATGACCGAGCTGCTGCAGGACCGCATGGACGTGGGCTTCGTCCACACCGGCCGCGTGCCGGCCGAGCTGCAGGCGCGGCTGCTGGTGTCCGAACCCTTCGTCGCCTGCCTGCCGGCCGTCCACCGGCTGGCGCGCAAGCGCGCGGTGGCACTGGCCGACCTGCGCGGCGAACCCTTCGTGCTGTTCTCGCGCAGCGCCTCGCCCGACTACCACGCGCGCATCCTCGCGATCTGCGCCGAGGCCGGCTTCTGGCCCGAGGTGCGGCAGGAGGTGCGGCACTGGCTGGCCGTGGTGTCGATGGTCTCGCAGGGCCTGGGCGTGGCGCTGGTGCCCGACGCGATGCGCCATTCGGCGCTCAAGGGCGCGGTGTTCCGGCCGCTCGAGGAGGCCACGCCGCCCTCGGAGGCCTACGGCGTCTGGCCCGCAGGCTCGCCCAACGTGCTGGTGCCGCGGCTGCTCGATGCGGTGGTGCGCAGCCTGGGGCCGCGCGCGGCGACGGCCTGATTGCAATTCGCCGCGCCGGCCCTAGATGGAAAGGTACAGAGGAAGAAAATGACCGACACCCTGCACATCGTCTGCCCGCACTGCCACACCACCAACCGCGTGCGCACCGACCAGCTCGGTAGCGCACCCGACTGCGGCAGCTGCCACCAGCATCTGTTCGCGGGCCGCTCGGTGGCCCTGAACGAATCCGCCTTCGACCGCCACATCGCACGCAACGAGATCCCGGTGCTGGTCGACTTCTGGGCGCCGTGGTGCGGTCCTTGCCGCCAGATGGCGCCGGGCTTCGAAGCCGCGGCGGCGAGGCTGGAGCCGCGCGTGCGCCTGGCCAAGGTCGACACCGAGGCCGTGCCCGCGCTGGGCGCGCGCTTCAACATCCGCAGCATCCCCACGCTGGCGCTGTTCAAGGGCGGCCGCGAGATCGCGCGGCAGGCCGGCGCCATGGGGAGCGCCGACATCGTGCGCTGGGCCGAGGCGCAGCTGCGCTGATCAGCGCCGGACCTTCTCCAGCACCCGCGTCAGCTTGTTGGCGATGCGCTGGGGCAGGGTCCAGCCGTTGAGCCGGGCCATCCGCGGCGAGCGCCAGCGGGCGAACTCCGCTTCGGCCGAGCCACCCGGGTCGGCGTTGCGGATCAGGGCCAGCAGCGCATCGGCGTAGTAGGGGAAGATCCGCTCGGGGCTGAAATGGGTTTGCCAGGCCCGGTGCGCGGCCTCGCCCATGGCCAGGTAGTCGGCCGCCCGGGCCTCGAGCCGTTGCTGCAGCGACGGCAACTCGGCCTCGGGGACCTGGACCGACAGGCTGCGCCAGTCCGGCCCCGGCGGCTCGACGAAGCCGTCGGCCAGGATCGCCGGCGCCACGCCCAGCGCCATGCTCTCGAACACCCGCATCGACGCCGGGGCCCAGCCGCCCGGGCACAGCGAGAACTTGCCCGAGCGCAGCAGCTCGACATAGCGCCGCTTCTCGTCTGGTCCGTGGTTGAGCCAGCTCTCGGTGGACTCGACCTTGAACGCCGGCGAGCGGCCGCAGACCTCGAGCAGGCCCTGGCGCAGCTTGCGGTTCGACTTGGGGTTGCCGCGCCAGGTGGCCAGCAGCGTGGCCGGCGGTCGCGGCGTGCCGGCCTGGGCCGCCACCTCCTCGTTGGGCTGGGCGACGAAGGGGATGGCCGCATGCAGCGTCGGATCGAAGCGGCTGCGCTGCAGGCAGGTGTAGAGGCCGCGCAGCAGGCCGGCCGCGGCGTCGTCCTCGTTGAGCGTGTAGACCTTGTGCGGGAAGCGCCCCACGACCGGATCGGCCGCCAGCATGTCGATGTAGCGCCACTCGCGGAAGGCCCAGGGCTCGTGCAGGATCAGCGCGTCGGCCTCCTCGATTTCGCCGACTTCGACGACGCCGGGGCGGGTCAGCAGTTCGGCGCGCAGCGCGTCGAGACGTTGGGGGTCGGCGCTGGCCAGCGGTGTGTCGGCGGGCGTGAGAAAGCAAAGCTTCATGCGGCGATACCTGGAAGAAGGCACCGGACCCGGCGCTGCACCGCAATATAAGGTCAGGGGTCGCCGACCCCGCGTATTGGCCGAAAGTTTGAGCTTTTGACCTACATCCAGCGCGTCAGCCGGCCGTTGTGCATGGTGCCGATGCGATCCGCCATCACCCGCGCTTCCTGCTCGTTGTGCGTGACCAGCACCGCGGTCTGGCCGGCCTGGCGCAGGATGTCGCGCACCTCGGCCGTGAGCCGCTCGCGCGTCGCGCCGTCGAGGTTGGAGAAGGGCTCGTCGAGCAGCAGCAGCGCGGGCGCGGGCGCGAGCGCGCGGGCCAGCGCGATGCGCTGCTGCTGGCCGCCCGACAGCTCGTGCGGAAAGCGCGCGCCGGCCTCGGCCAGGCCGACCAGCGTCAGCATCTCCCGCACCCGCGCCGTGCGTTCGGCCACGGCCGCGCGCGGCATGCCGAAGCCCACGTTCTGTGCGGCCGTGAGGTGCGGGAACAGCGCGTACTCCTGGAACATCATGCCGACGCGCCGCTTCTCGGGCGGCAGGTGGCGCTCGGCCGTCGACAGCAGCACCTCGCCCAGTTCGATGCGGCCCGCGCGCACCGGCTCGAAGCCCGCGATGGCGCGCAGCACCGTGGTCTTGCCGCAGCCCGAGGGGCCGAGCAGGCAGCCGATCCGGCCGGCCTCGAGCGCCAGCGAGAAGCCCTCGACCACCGTGTGCAGGCCGCGCGGGCCCTGGTAGCCGAGTCGCAGGTCGTGGATGTTCAGGGCGGCGGTCATGGGTGGAGATTCTCGGAGAGCGGGGCGCCGGCGTCGGGTGCGCCGCGGAACTGCGTGCGCGCCAGCAGCACCACCGGCAGCAGGCCGGCCACCACGATGGCCAGTGCCGCGATGGCGCCTTCCTCGTAGGTGCCGCGGGCCGCTTCGGCGTAGAGCCAGGTCGCGAGGGTGTCGAAGTTGGCGGGCCGCAGCAGCAGCGTGGCGGGCAGCTCCTTCATCGCGTCGACGAAGACCAGCAGCGCGCTGGCCGCGATGGCCGGTTGCAGCAGCGGCAGGTGCACGCGGCGCAGCGTGCCGCCGGCGTTCTCGCCGAGCAGGCGCGAAGCCTGTTCGAGCGCGGGCGGGATGCGCGCCAGGCCGGATTCGATGCCGCCCACGGGCATGGCCAGGAAGCGGATCACGCAGGCGACCACCAGCACCACGCCCAGCCCCATCAGCGGCAGCCCGGGCAGGCGAAGCCCTTCGGCCAGCTGCGCATCGAAGGCCAGCGCGGGCGTGAGCAGGCCGATGGCCAGCACCGTGCCCGGCAGCGCATAGCCCAGCGTCGCGACCCGCGCCTGCCAGCGCGCGCGGTTGGGCATCGAGCCATGGCTGCGCGCGGTCCAGGCGACCACCAGGCCGGCCGCCACCGCGATCACGGTCACGCCCATGGCCAGCGCCAGCGTGTTGCCCAGGCTGTGCACCAGCCCTTGCGACACGCCCTGGCCCAGCCGCAGGCGCTTGAAGCTTTCCCACACCAGGTAGGCCGCCGGCGCGGCGAAGCCGATCAGCACCGGCAGCGCCGCGGCCGCGGTCGCGGCCCAGGCGGCGGCACCGCGCAGCGCGCGCGGCTGCATCGCGCGCATGCGCTGCGCCGAACCGAAGCGCTGGTGGCGCCGGCCGTGACGTTCGAGCAGCACCAGCAGCACCACCACTAACAGCATCGCGCAGGCGATCTGCGCCGCGCCCGCGAGGTCGGAGCGCGTGATCCAGGTCGTGTAGACGGACACGGTCAAGGTGTTGATGCCCAGGAATTCCGAGGCCCCGATGTCGTTGAGCGTCTCCAGCAGCGCCAGGCTCAGGCCCACCGCCAGTGCCGGCCGCGCGAGCGGCAGCGCCACGCGCCGGAAGGCGCCGAAGCGGCCTTCGCCCAGCGTGCGCGCGGCCTCCATCAGGTGGGCCGGCTGCGTCATGAACATCGCGCGCGCCGTCATGTAGACATAGGGGTAGAGCACGAAGCCCAGCACGAAGATCGCGCCGCCCATCGAGCGCAGGTCGGGCAGGCGGAACTGGCGCGGGCTGTCGTAGCCCAGCAGCCAGCGGATCGCGCCTTGCACCGGGCCGATGGGGTGCAGCAGGTCGAGGTAGGCGAAGGCCACGATGTAGGTCGGCATCGCCAGCGGCAGCAGCAGCGCCCAGTGCAGCACGCGCCGCCCGGGGAAATCGCAGCTGCTCACAAGCCAGGCGCAGCCCGTGCCGATGACCAGCACCACCGTGCCCACCCCCGCCAGCAGCACGGCAGTGTTGAGCGCGGCCTGCGGCAGCACATAGCGCAGCAGGTGCGCCCAATGCGAAAGATCGGCGCCCAGCGCCAGCCAGGCGAGCGTGACCACCGGCGCCAGCACGCCCAGCGCCACCAGCAACGTGGCAGCCCGCCACAGCGGCCCGGCCGCGCGAAGACCTTCAGGACGACGGCCGAAACTCAAACCCAACACACACCGCCCATGAACTGATTTATTGACTTATTCCAGGAACACCGTGGAACCGGCTTCGCCGGGCCACCGGTGTTGCCCCCGGAAGGGGGAAGGGCGACGCGACACGAAGTGCGCAAAGCCCCTCGGGGGAGAGCCAGTGCTTTCGGCTTCGCCGGGCCACTGGTGTTGCCCCCGGAGGGGGGAAGGCGGAAGCGACACGAAGTGCGCGACGCCCTCGGGGGGGAGCCTATTGATCGAATCCGACCTTGTCGACCAGCGCGCTCGCCTGCTTGCGGTACTTCGCGATCTCGGTCAGCGGCAGCGGATCAACCTTCAGCTCGCCGATGGCCTGGCCGATGATCGGGTCGAGCGCCACGCCCTTGCGCACCGGGTACTCGTAGTTGGCCTGCGCGTACAGCGACTGGGCCGATTCCGACACCAGGAACTCGAGCAGCTTGACCGCATTGGCGCGCTGCGGCGCGTTCTTCGCCACCGAGGCGCCGCTGATGTTGACGTGCGTGCCGCCGCTCTTGGCGTTGGCGAAGGTCGGGCGGATCACCTGGATCGCATCGCCCCACTTGCGCGCATCGCTGCCTTCCTTCGAGGCCTTCATCTGGCCCACGTAGTAGGAGTTGGCCAGGCCGATGTCGCAGATGCCGCCCAGAATGTCGCGCGCCACATCGCGGTCGCCGCCGGTGGCCTTGCGTGCCAGGTTGGCCTTCACGCCGCGCAGCCACTGCTCGGTCTTGGCTTCGCCGTCGTGCGCGATCAGCGAGGCGATCAGCGCGGTGTTGTAGGGGTGCTGGCCGGCGCGGATGCAGACCTTGCCCTTCCACTTGGGATCGGCCAGGTCTTCGTAGCGGAAGCTGTTGATCTTCATCGCCTTGTCGGCGTACAGCACGCGGGCGCGCATCGACAGGCCGAACCACTGGCCGTCGGCGCCGCGCAGGTTGGCCGGGATCGCGGATTCGAGCACGGCCGACTTCACCGGCTGCGTCACGCCGCCTTCGACCAGGTCGAGCAGGTTGCCCGCATCCACCGTCATCAGCACGTCGGCCGGCGAGCGCGCGCCCTCGGCCTTGACGCGCTCGAGCAGGCCGTCCTTCACGAACACCGTATTGACCTGGATCTTGGTGGTCGCCGTGAAGGCCGACAGCAGCGGCTGGATCAGGCCGGGCTCGCGCGTGGTGTAGAGCGTGAGCGACTCGGCGGCCTGGGCCGGCAGCGCGGCTGCGGCGAGGCAGGCGATGGAAACGAGGGAGCTCAGGGCACGCAAGGGGCTGCGGCCGGTCGCGCGCAGGCGGTCGGTCATGAAGGGGTTCTCCTGGGTGGACGTCGAGGGGGCTGCCGGATGGCGGCCGCGGCCTCATCGGGCGGTGCCGATGCGAATCATTATCAAGTTCACCGACCGGGAGGCCGGCGATTGGACCTACAAGGCTGCGGCCTATTCCGCCCGCAGGAGAAGGGGAAAAGGGTTTTCCCTTGGCCCATGTTCTGCATTGCAGTCCTGAACTGAGTCGATCGGCCCATTCTGCAGACTGAAGAACTGCTCGGCGGAATAAGATTCCGCAAAATCGCAGTACCTGAAGTGCGCAGCCAAGACGGAGACACCATGCCAGCCCTTGCCCATTCCGGCGCCGCGCCCACGCGCCTGCACCAGCTGATCGACCCCTGGGTCGCCGCCCGGCCCGACGCCCTGGCCGTGGCCGATGCCCATGTGTCGCTCGACTACGCGCGACTGCACGCGGTGACCGTGGCCGCGGCGGCCCAGCTCCAGGCGCTGGGCGTGCGGGCCGGCGACCGGGTGCTGATCGTGGGCGAGAACTGCGCGGCCGTCGGCGTCTTCGTGCTCGCGCTGAGCCGGCTCGATGCCTGGGCCAGCGTCATCAACGCCCGGCTGTCGGCGCGCGAGGTCGACGACTTCGTGGTCCATTCGGGCGCGCGCCGCGTGCTCTACACCACCCACGTCTCGCCCGATGCAGAGAAACATGCGCAGCGCCATGGCGCGCAACGCGTCGACTGGCAGGGCCTGGGCCCGCTGCCGGTCGGCCCGCTGGCCGAGGCGGTCGAGGCCGAGCCCTGCCATGCGGCGGCCGAGGACCAGGTCGCGGCGCTGATCTACACCTCCGGCACCTCGGGCGCGCCCAAGGGCGTGATGCTGACCCATGCCAACCTGATGTTCGCGGCCATGGCCTCGGTCCACATCCGCCGCTTCGGGCCCGGCGACCTGATCTACAGCGCGCTGCCCATGGCCCACGTGGTGGGCCTGTCGACCCAGTTCCTGGGCTGCATGGCCAGCGGCTCGGCCGTGCTGCTCGAGCCCCGCTTCTCGCCCGCGGCCATGGCCCGGGCCTTCGCCGACAAGGGCGTGACCGCCTTCACCGGCGTGCCCGCCATGTTCGTCAAATTGCTCGAATGGTCGCGCGACCAGGGCGTGCCGCTGGCGGCGCCCAAGCTGCGCTTCCTCTGCGTGGCGGGCTCGCCGCTCACGCCCGCGCTCAAGGCCGACGTGGAGCAGGTCTTCGGCCTGCAGCTCAACAACGGCTACGGCCTGACCGAGACCGCGCCCACCGTGGCCCAGACCCGCATCGACGTGCGGCGCGACGACTGCGCGGTCGGCGTGCCGCTGCCGGGCGTCAAGACGCGCATCGTCGACGCCACGGGCGCCGAGGTGCCCGATGCACAGATCGGCGAACTGTGGGTGCGCGGGCCCAACCTCATGAAGGGCTACTACCGCAACGCGGCGCAGACGCGTGCGGCGATCAACGCCGAGGGCTGGTTCAACACCGGCGACATGGCGCGGCGCACCGACGACGGCGCGCTGCTGATCGTGGGACGCAGCAAGGAACTGATCATCCGCTCGGGCTTCAACGTCTACCCGGTCGAGGTCGAGCAGGTGCTCAACAGCCATCCGGACGTGGTGCAGTCGGCGGTGGTCGGCCGCACGGTCGAGCACAACGAGGAGGTGGTCGCCTTCATCGAGACGGTGTCGGGCACGGCCTTCGACGAGCCGGCCCTGCGCCTCTACCTGCGCGAGCGGCTCTCGCCCTACAAGCTGCCCACCGAGATCCACTGCCTGGCGCAGCTGCCGACCACGCCCTCCGGAAAGATCCTCAAGACCGCGCTCGAGGCCATCGCGCGCCAGCAGACCGCCGCCTGAGCGCCGCGCTTCCGTTTTTCGCAACTTCACCAGGAGCCTCGCATGGCCCTTCCCGACCTCCTCAAGGACCGGCTGTCCCTGCCGCTGATCGGCTCGCCGCTGTTCATCATCTCGAACCCCGAGCTCGTGCTGGCCCAGTGCCTGGCCGGCGTGGTCGGCTCCTTCCCCGCGCTCAACGCGCGGCCCAAGGAACTGCTCGACGAATGGCTCACGCAGATCACCGGCACGCTGGCCGCGGCCCGCGCGGCCGAGCCGCAGCGGCGCATCGCGCCCTTCGCGGTCAACCAGATCATCCATGCGTCGAACGACCGGCTCGACCACGACATGGCGCTGTGCGTGAAGCACCGGGTGCCGATCGTGATCACCAGCCTCTCGGCGCCCACCGACTACGTGGCACCGATCCATGCCTACGGCGGCCTGGTGTTCCACGACGTGACCAATGTGCGGCATGCGAAGAAGGCGCTCGAGGCCGGCGTCGACGGCCTGATCCTGGTGTGCGCGGGCGCGGGCGGCCACGCCGGCACCATGAGCCCCTTCGCGCTGGTCAGCGAGGTGCGCCAGTTCTTCGACGGCCCGATCGCGCTCTCGGGCTCGATCACCTCCGGTGCGCACGTGGCGGCGGCGCGCGCGATGGGCGCCGACCTGGCCTATGTGGGCACGCGCTTCATCGCCACGCCCGAGGCCAATGCGCAGGAGGGCTACAAGAAGATGATCGTCGACAGCGCCGCGGCCGAGGTCACCTACACGCCGCTGTTCACCGGCGTGCACGGCAACTACCTGGCCCGCAGCATCGCGGCCGCAGGGCTGGACCCGGCGAACCTGCCGACCGCCGACAAGACCTCGATGAACTTCGGCTCGACCCGCATCAAGCCCTGGAAGGACGTCTGGGGCGCGGGGCAGGGCGTGGGCAACATCCGCGAGGTGCTGCCGACGGCGGACCTGATCGCGCGCATGGTGCGGGAGTACCGCTCTGCGCTCAACCACATGGCGGCTTGACATGGTTCTCCCCCAGTCTTCGCGCACTTCGTGTCGCTTCGCCAACCCCCTTCCGGGGGCGACACCTGCGGCCCGGCAAAGCCGGTTCCGCGGTGTCCCTGGTCCTGAGGCATCGCGCTTCTTTCGGAGTCCATGACATGAAGGTCGGAGTACCAGCGGAGACGCTGGCCGGAGAAACACGCGTGGCGGTGACGCCGGAGACCGCGAAGAAGCTGGTGGCGCAGGGCCACGTGGTGATCGTTCAATCGGGCGCGGGCGTGGCGGCCAGCGTGACCGATGCGGCCTATGAAGCCGTCGGTGCGCGCATCGTCGACGCGGCCGAGGCTTTTGGCGCCGAGATCGTGCTCAAGGTGCGTGCGCCGTCTGATGCCGAAGCCGCGCGGCTCAAGCCCGGGGCGGTGGTCATCGGCATGCTCAATCCCTTCGATGCCGCGGGCCTGCAGCGCCTGGCCGCGGCCGGTGCCGTGGGCTTCGCCCTGGAAGCGGCCCCGCGCACCACGCGCGCCCAGAGCATGGACGTGCTCTCCTCCCAGGCCAACATCGCCGGCTACAAGGCCGTGATGATCGCGGCCGACCAGTACCAGCGCTTCTTCCCCATGCTCATGACGGCGGCCGGCACGGTCAAGGCGGCGCGTGTGGTGATCCTGGGTGTCGGCGTGGCCGGCCTGCAGGCCATCGCCACGGCCAAGCGCCTGGGGGCGGTCATCGAAGCCTCCGACGTGCGCCCCAGCGTGAAGGAACAGATCGAATCGCTGGGCGGCAAGTTCATCGAGGTGTCCTACGACACGCCCGAAGAGAAGGAAGCCGCTGTCGGCGTGGGCGGTTATGCCAAGCCCATGCCCGCGAGCTGGCTGGCGCGCCAGCAGGTCGAGGTGGCCAAGCGCGTGGCGCTGGCGGACATCGTGATCAGCACGGCGCTGATCCCGGGCCGCGCGGCCCCGACGCTGATCACCGAAGAGATGGTCAAGTCCATGAAGCCGGGCTCGGTGATCGTGGACATCGCAGCCGGCAAGGGCGCCGATGGCGTGGGCGGCAACTGCCCGCTGTCCGAGGCCGACAAGACCGTGGTCAAGCACGGCGTGACCATTGTGGGCGAGACCAATCTGCCCGCGCGCGTGGCGGCCGATGCGTCGGCGCTGTATGCGCGCAACGTGCTGGACTTCCTCAAGCTGATTTGCCCCAAGGAGGGCGGCCTGAAGATCGACCTCGAGGACGACATCGTGGCGGCCTGCCTGGTCACGCGCGACGGCCAAGTGACGCGCAAGTAAAAGAACAAGGAGCCGACATGGATTCCGTCAACCCGACCGTCATCAACCTGATCATTTTCGTGCTGGCCATCTACGTGGGCTACCACGTGGTGTGGACGGTCACGCCCGCGCTGCACACGCCGCTGATGGCGGTGACCAACGCGATCTCCGCGATCGTGATCGTGGGCGCGATGCTCGCGGCCGCGCTCACCACCACGCCGCTGGGCAAGACCATGGGCGTGCTGGCCGTGGCGCTGGCCGCGGTCAACGTCTTCGGCGGCTTCCTGGTGACCCGGCGCATGCTGGAGATGTTCAGGAAGAAAGAGAAGAAGGCACCGGCTGCCAACAAGCAGGGAGACGCAGCATGAGCATGAGCCTCGTCACGCTGCTGTACCTGGTGGCCAGCGTCTGCTTCATCCAGGCCCTGAAGGGCCTGAGCCACCCCACCACGTCGATCCGCGGCAACATCTTCGGCATGACCGGCATGGCGATCGCCGTGCTGACGACCATCGCGCTGATCCATGGCCAGGCCAAGGCCCTGAACATCGACTTCGGCACCGGCATCGCCTACGTGCTGGTGGCGCTGGTCGTGGGCGGTGGCCTGGGCGCCTACATGGCCAACAAGGTCGAGATGACCAAGATGCCCGAGCTGGTGGCCTTCATGCACAGCATGATCGGCCTGGCGGCCGTGTTCATCGCGGTCGGGGCCGTGGCCGAGCCTTGGGCCTTCGGCATCGCGGTACAGGGCACGCCCATCCCCACGGGCAACCGCCTGGAGCTGTTCCTGGGTGCGGCCATCGGCGCCATCACCTTCAGCGGCTCGGTCATCGCCTTCGGCAAGCTCTCGGGCAAGTACAAGTTCCGCCTGTTCCAGGGCGCGCCGGTGCAGTTCCAGGGCCAGCACATGCTCAACCTGGTGCTGGGCCTCGCGACCGTCGCGCTGGGCCTGGTGTTCGTCTTCACCGAGAGCTGGAGCGCCTTCTTCGCAATGCTCGCGCTGGCCTTCGTGATGGGCGTGCTGATCATCATCCCGATCGGCGGCGCGGACATGCCGGTGGTGGTGTCGATGCTCAACAGCTACTCGGGCTGGGCGGCCGCGGGCATCGGCTTCAGCCTGAACAACGCGATGCTGATCATCGCGGGCAGCCTGGTGGGCAGCTCGGGCGCGATCCTGAGCTACATCATGTGCAAGGCCATGAACCGCAGCTTCTTCAACGTGATCCTGGGCGGCTTCGGCGGCGAGGCGGTCACGGCCGGCGGCGGGGCCAAGGAGCAGCGCCCGGTCAAGAGCGGCAGCGCGGACGATGCGGCCTTCGTGCTCAGCAACGCCGAGACGGTGGTGATCGTGCCCGGCTACGGCCTGGCGGTGGCACGGGCCCAGCATGCGGTCAAGGAACTCGCGCAGAAGCTCACCGACAAGGGCATCACGGTGAAGTACGCGATCCACCCGGTAGCCGGGCGCATGCCGGGGCACATGAACGTGCTCCTGGCCGAGGCGGAGGTGCCCTACGACCAGGTGTTCGAGATGGAGGACATCAACGGCGAGTTCGGGCAGGCGGACGTGGCGATCATCCTGGGGGCGAACGACGTGGTGAACCCTGCGGCGCACACCAAGGGCAGCGCGATCTACGGCATGCCGATCCTGGAGGCCTACAAGGCCAAGACGGTGATCGTGAACAAGCGCAGCATGGCCGCGGGCTATGCGGGCCTGGACAACGAACTCTTCTACATGGACAAGACCATGATGGTCTTCGGCGACGCCAAGAAGGTCGTGGAGGACATGGGCAAGGCGATCGAGTAGGCCGCGCAGACCGCAAAGGCCGATCCACATCAGCACAACGAAGGAGCTGGACATGACGGACAAGAGGACAGACAAGAAAGCGATCCTGGTGATCGGCGCGGGCGATGCCACCGGCAGCGCCATCGCCAAGCGTTTCGCGCGCGAGGGCTACATCGCCTGCGTGACGCGCCGGCAGGCCGAGAAGCTCGCGCCGCTGGTCGACGAGATCAAGGCCGAGGGCGGCGAGGCGCACGGCTTCGGCAGCGATGCGCGCAAGGAAGAGGAGATGGTGGCGCTGGTCGAGCAGATCGAGCGCGACATCGCGCCGATCGAGGTGGCGGTGTTCAACATCGGCGCCAACGTGCGCTTCAGCATCACCGAGACCACGGCGCGCGTGTACTTCAAGGTCTGGGAGATGGCCTGCTTCGGCGGCTTCCTCATGGGCCGCGAGACCGCCAAGGTGATGCTGCCCCGCGGCCGCGGCACGATCATCTTCACGGGCGCTACGGCCAGCCTGCGCGGGCGCGACGGCTATGCGGCCTTCTCGACCGCCAAGCAGGGCCTGCGCGCGCTGGCCCAGAGCATGGGCCGCGAACTCTGGCCCAAGGGCATCCACGTGGCGCACCCGGTGATCGACGGCGCGATCGACACCGAGTTCATCCGCACCACCTTCCCCGAGCGCTACGCGCTCAAGGAGCAGGGCGGCATCCTGAGCCCCGAGGCGATCGCCGACGCCTACTGGCAGATCCACATGCAGCCGCGCAACGCGTGGACGCACGAGACCGAACTGCGTCCCTGGATGGAGGCCTGGTGATGAGCCAAACGACGAACGACATCTCGCGCGCGCTCGAGGCCGGCGTGCTGCGCCTGGGCTTCGACCGCCCGGCACGCAAGAACGCCATGACCGGCGCGATGTACCTCGCACTGGCCGAGGCGCTGCAGCAGGCCGACGTCGACGACGCGGTGCGCGTGGTGGTGATCCACGGCAACGAGGACGCCTTCTGCGCTGGCAACGACATCGGCGACTTCGCAGCCGCCGCGCCCAGCGCGGGCGAGCGCCCCTCGGCACGCTTCATGAAGGCGCTGCTGCGCATGGGAAAGCCCGTGGTCGCGGCGGTCAACGGGCCGGCCGTGGGCATCGGCGCGACCATGCTGCTGCACTGCGACCTGGTCTATGCGGGCAGCGCCGCGAAGCTGGTGTTTCCCTTCGCCAAGCTGGGCCTGTGCCCGGAGTTCGCCTCGACGCTGCTGCTGCCGGCCAAGCTCGGCCACCAGCGCGCGGCGGCGCTGCTGATGCTGGGCGAGCCCTGCACCGCGGCCGAGGCGCAGGCGCTGGGCCTCGTCAATGCGGTGCTGCCGCCGGCCGAGGTGCTGCCGCAGGCCTTGAAGGTGGCGGCGCAGCTGGCCGCGACCTCGGCGCCGTCGCTGCGCGCCACCAAGGCGCTGATGCGCGGCGAGGAACTCGCGGGCTACGAGGCGCGCATCGCGCAGGAGAACGCGCACTTCGCGCAGCTGCTCGATTCGCCCGAGGCGAAGGCCGCCTTCGCCGCGTTCCTGCAGCGCGGCAAGGGCGGCTGAGCAAACAAGCGCCTTTCAGACCACAAGACAAGGAGACCACCGTGCGCACCCCCGTTCCCGTTCACTTCATGTTCGATTTCGGCAGCCCGAATGCCTACATGTGCCACCGCGTGATCCCCGAGATCGAGGCCCGCACCGGTGCCGTGTTCACCTACGTGCCGCTGCTGCTCGGCGGGCTGTTCAAGCTCAGCAACAACCGCTCGCCGGCCGAGGCCTTTGCCGACATCGCGAACAAGCGCGCCTACGACAAGCTCGAGGTGCGCCGCTTCGTCGCCAGGCACGGGCTCTTGCGCTACCAGCCCAATCCCTTCTGGCCGGTCAACACGCTGCAGACCATGCGCGGCGCGGTGGCGGCGCAGAAGCTGGGCTGCTTCGAGTCCTATGTGGAGACGGTCTACACCGCCATGTGGGAGCAGGGGCTGGACATGGCCGACCGCGAGGTCATCGTGCGCACGCTGGACGCGGCCGGGCTCGACGGCCTGGCGATCCACGAGGGCACGCAGGACGCCGAGGTCAAGGCCGAACTGATGGCCAACACGCAGCGCGCCTACGAACGCGGCGCCTTCGGTTCGCCGACCTTCTTCGTCGGCGACGAGATCTTCTTCGGCAAGGACCGGCTGCGCGAGGTCGAGGAAGAGATCGTGCGCGCGCAGGCCGCCGCGGCCTGAGCGCGCCGACGACCCCATCCCAAGAGAGACAGGAGACAAGAATGAACACCCGACTTTTCATGCGCACGCTCGGTGCGGCCTGCGCGCTGGCCGCCCTTGCGCCCCTGGCGCAGGCGCAGGACAGTGTCACCAACTACCCGGTGCGGCCGATCCGCGTGATGATCGGCTTCGCGCCCGGCGGCTCGACCGATGCGCCGATGCGCGTGCTGGCCGAGCGCGTGGGCAAGATCCTCAAGCAGCCGGTGGTGATCGAGAACAAGCCCGGCGCGGCCGGCGTGATCCCGACGCAGGTGCTGCAGTCCTCGCCCAACGACGGCTACACGCTGGCCATCGCGCCGGCCGGCGTCTACCGCATCCCCTACACCACCGACCTCAAGTGGGACCCGGCCACCGACCTGAGCTACGTCATCGGCATCACCGGCTATGCCTTCGGCACGGTGGTGCAGTCCTCGTCCTCGATCAAGACCATGGCCGACTTCATCGCCCAGGCCAAGGCCCGGCCCGGCGAAGTCACCTACAGCACGCCGGGCGTGGCGACCACCAACCACCTGACGATGGAGCAGGTGTCGCGCATCGCGGGCATCCAGCTCAACCACGTGCCCTACAAGGGCTCGGCCGAATCGCTGCAGGGGCTGCTCGCGGGCCAGGTCGACTCGGCCGCCGAGACCTCGGCCTTCGTGCCGCAGGTGGACAGCGGCAAGCTGCGGCTGATCGCGGTCTGGGGCGCCAAGCGCATGGCGCGCTACCCCAACGTGCCCACGCTCCGCGAGCTGGGCATCGACATCGTCCAGACCTCCCCCTGGGGCCTGGTCGCGCCCAAGGGCACCGACCCGCGCATCGTCGCGCGGCTGCACGACGCCTTCAAGGAGGCGATGGCCTCGCCGGCCTTCCTCGAGGTGCTGGCGCGCTACGACATGGAGCCCGACTACCGGAGTTCCAAGGACTTCCAGCACTTCGCCGTCGAGTCGATGAAGCGCGAGAAGGCCATCCTCGACACGCTGGGGCTGAGCCGCGCGCGGCAATGACCGCGCGCGCAAGAACAAGGACGGAGACAAGACCATGAAGACACGACAGTTCCTCGCGGGCGGCCTGGCCGCCGCCGCCGTGGGCCTGCTGGGCGGGGCCTCGACGGCCATCGCGCAGGAGGCCTTCCCCGCGCGCCCGATCAAGGTCATGCTGGGCTTCCCGCCCGGCGGCTCGACCGACACGCCGATGCGCGTGCTGGCCGAGGACGTGGGCCGCATCCTCAAGCAGCCGGTGGTGATCGAGAACAAGCCCGGCGCGGCCGGCCTCATGCCCGCGCAGCTGCTGCAGTCGGCGCCGGCGGACGGCTACACGGTGGGCGTGATCCCGGGCAACCTGTTCCGGCTGCCCTACACCGGGACCATGAACTGGAATCCGGCCACCGACATCACGTATGTGATCGGCCTCACGCAGTTCGTCTACGGCGTGGTGGTGCCGCCCAACTCGCCCTTCAAGACCTGGGACGACCTGCTGGCCTATGCCAAGGCCAACCCCGGCCAGCTGACCTATGCGACCTCGGGTGCCTACCTCGCGCAGCACATCACGATGGAGCAGATCGCGCGCATCAAGAACGTGAAGTTCAACCACGTGCCCTACAAAGGGACGGCCGAGGCCCTGAACGCGGTGATGGGCGAGCATGTGATGGCCGCGGCCGACACCTCGGGCTGGGGCCAGGCGGTCGAGGCCGGGCGGCTGCGCTTGCTGGTGACCTTCAACGAGAAGCGCATGGCCAAGTTTCCCGACGTGCCCACGCTCAAGGATGTCGGCATCGACTTCCCGCCGCCCTCGGCCGCCTGGGGCCTGGCGGTGCCGAAGAACACGCCGCCGGCGGTGGTGCAGAAGCTGCACGATGCGTTCAAACAAGCCATGGAGCTGCCGGGCTTCCGCAACGCGCTGGCCCAGTACTACATGGAGCCTTCGTACATGAGCTCGGCGCAGTACCAGCAGTTCGCCGCCGCCTCGGTCAAGCGCGAGAAGACGCTGCTCGACGAGATCGGCTTCGTGCGCGACAAATAAGCAGGCCGCGCCCGGCCTCAGCGCCGCGCGCCGAGCTGCTGCTCGATGCGGCGCACCGTCTCGATCACGCGCGGGCGGATCTCCTGCATGAAGCTCTCGCGCGACAGCAGCTGCGCCGGGCCGGCCGCGTTGATCACCATCACCGGCAGGCCCTGGCCCAGCTGCAGCGGCACCGCGATGCCGTGGATCTCCTTCTGCCATTCGCCGAAGGAGCTGCAGCAGCCGTGCTCGGCCAGGTCCGACACGCCCTGGCGGATGCCCTGGGCGATGCGCGGCCAGGAGGTCGGGTCCAGGGCCTCGATGCGTTCCTCCAGGCCCTGGCGCTCGCCGGGCGTCACGCCGGCCAGGTAGGCCCGGCCCATGGCCGTGGTCGCGAGCGGGATGCGCGAGCCGATGTCCAGCCGCAGCGTCACGATCGACTGCCCGCGGCAGACCTCGATGTAGAGCATCGACATGCCGTCGCGGATGCCCAGCGAGATCTGGCTGCCGGTGGCGTTGGCCAGGTCCTCCATCAGCGGGCGGCTGACCTCCTTGACGTCGAGCCGCGCCAGCGTGGTGCCGCCCAGCGTGAGCGTGGCCATGCCCAGCCGGTAGCGGCCCGACTCCTCGACGTGGTGCAGGTAGCCCAGCTTGGTCAGCGTGTAGGTCAGCCGCGTGACGGTGGACTTGGGCAGCTTGCAGCGCTCCGACAGGTCCTGGTTGCCCAGCCGCTCCTCGCCCGACTTGAAGCAGCGCAGCACCTCGAGCCCGCGCGCCAGCGCGGTCACGAAATGGCGGTCTTCCTTGCCGTGGGCGCTGCCGGTGGCTTCGTCGTCGGGGTCTTCGCCGGCGTCGACGGGGGAGGGGGCCGATCTCTTGTTCATGGTGTGGTGCTGCACAGCGGTTTTTTAATCTGCCATGGAGGTACTCCGACCCCGCATGGTCCCTCTTGTCTCTTCAAAGGACTCGATTGCAGAATTCTAGACTGCATTGCAAAACATTTGGCCCTTGCTGAGCCTTCCCACACAGGAGACCTTCATGCCCACCCTCACGCCCACCGGCATCCACAGCTTTCCCGCCATCGAGCGCGTGCGCTTCGGCCAGCCGGCCGCCGCGGCCGTCGCCGTCGAAGCCGCCCAGGCCGGCGCGCAGCGCGTGTTCATCATGGCCAGCCGCACGCTCAACACGCGCACCGAGGCGATCCGCGAGATCGAGGCCGCGCTCGGCGAGCGCCATGCGGGCACCTACGACGGCATGCCGCAGCACACCACGCGCAGTGGCGTTTCGCGCGCCGCGCTGGCGGCGCAGGAGGCCGGTGCCGACCTGATCGTGGCGGTGGGCGGCGGCTCGGTGATCGACGGCGCGAAGATGGTCACGCTGTGCCTGCGCCACGGCATGACCGACGAGCACCTGGAGGCGCTCGACCGCTTCGAGGTCAAGCTGGGCGACGACGGCAAGCCGGTGCGGCCGGTGTTCGATGGGCCCACGGTGCGCATGGTCGCGGTGCCCAGCACGCTCAACGGCGGCGAGTTCAACGCGGGCTGCCTGGTGACCGACGAGCGCCGCAAGCACAAGCAGACCTTCTTCCACATCCACATGATGCCGCGCGCGATCGTGCTCGACCCGGCGCTCACGCTGCACACGCCCGAGACGCTGTGGCTGGGCTCGGCCACGCGCGCGCTCGACCATGCGATCGAGGCGCTGCTGTCGGTCACGCCCACGCCGCTGGCCGATGCGGTGGTGCTGTCGGGCATCGCGCGCATGGCGGCGGTGCTGCCGAAGTGGCAGGCCGCGCCGCACGACCTCGCGCTGCGCGCCGAATGCCAGATCGCCTCCTGGCTGTGCTCCTACGGCCTGTCGAGCCGCGGCGCGCAGGGCGGCGTGATGATGGGGCCGAGCCATGCGATCGGCCATGTGCTGGGCGGCACCTGCGGCGTGCCGCACTACCACTGCACGCCGGTGCTGATGCCGGCCGTGCTGCGCTGGAGCGAGAGCGCCACCGCCGACCGCCAGCGGCTGCTCGCGCAGGCGCTGGGCCAGCCTGCGCTGTCGGCCAGCGAGGCCTTCGCGCGCCTGGTCGCGTCGCTGGGCCTGCCGGCCAACCTGCGCGCGGTGGGGGTGGACGAAAGCCGCTTCGACGAGATCGCGAAGATCAGCATGCACGAGATCTTCACGCGCGGGAACGCGCGCCAGATCACCACGCCGGCCGACGTGCGCGAAATCCTCGCGCTCGCGGCCTGAGCGCGGGGCTCAGACCAGTTCGGTACCTTCGCGTCTGGCGGCGCGCATGTCGCGGTACAGCGCGACGCACAGCACGACCAGCACGAGGGTGGCGATCACGGGCCATACCAGCACGTAGGCGGTCAGGGCAAGAGTGGACATGGATGCTCTCCTTGAGGATGGGTATGCGGGCGCTCAGTGGGTCTGGAAGGCGACCACGCGCTCGCCGATCGAATCGAAGTCGAAGCGCTTCCTGACGCTCAGGCTCAGGCCGACGCAGACCAGCGTGCTCACGCCGTAGGCGGTGAGCGAGCTCAGCAGCACCGGGTAGTCGCGCAGGAAGCCGACGGCGAAGGGTGCGAAGACCACGGCCGTGAGCAGGCCCAGCACGCAACCGGTGGTGCGGCCGAAGAAGCCGAAGCTCATCAGGCCGATCACCACGCCGCCGCCGATGGCCGCGCAGAGCTCGAACAGCGTGCCGATCGCGCCCTGCATCGGCAGCAGCTCGAAGCGCGCGACCAGGAACATCGCGAAGGCCGCGATCACCGCGCCGGTGAAGGCCTTGTTGGTCACGCGGTCCCAGAACAGGCTCGCGATCACCGGGAACACGATGGCGCCCCACAGCGCGCCGACGAAGATCAGCATGGTCAGGATGTCGAGCTTCATGCTCGCGAAGATCACGCCGACCGCGGTCGCGACAATCATCGTGAGGCGGCCGATCCACAGCATCAGCGTAGGGTCGGGCTTGCCGCGCGCGAGGTTCTTGCCGTAGACGTCGGTCATCACGATGGCCGACAGCGCCGAGAGGTCGGAGTCCGCGGTCGACGACAGCGAGCCGATCACCATGATGAAGAACAGGCCGATGGCGAAGGGGGGCAGGTAGGTCGCGGCCATCTGCGGGATCAGGTTGTTGAGGTCGCCCTCGAGCGGCTGCACGCCGGCCAGAAGCGCCAGGAAGCCCAGCATGCCCAGGCCGATCACGATCGAGGCATAGCCGATGGTGGCGGTGATGAAGGTCGGCTTGATCAGGTCCTCGCGCACCGCGAACAGGCGCTGCGCGATGGTCTGGTTGCCGATCGCATAGGCCAGCACGGCCACGAAGAAGGGCGCGCCCTGTTCCAGCGCGGCGGTCCTGGAGAAGAAGTCGCCCTGCTCGGCCGTGAGCCGCGGCAGGCCTTCGGCGAACAGCCCCGGCCCGCCGAGCTCGAAGAAGATCATCGGGATGATGATCACGGCCGCGAGGCTCATCGCCATCAGCTGGCCGAAGTCGGTCAGCACCGAGGAGCGGAAGCCCGACCACAGCGTGTACGAGAGCACGCCCACGCCCGCGATCAGCACGCCGTGGATGAAGCTCAGCGGCGACAGCACGTCAACCAGTGCGCCGGCCGCGGTGAAGTTCACCATCAGGCTGATGCCGCTGCCCAGGATGTTGGAGCCGGCCAGGATCATCTGGCTCGAGCGGCCGTGGCGCGCATGCATGATCTCGCCCAGCGTGTGGGCCTTGGGCGCGAGCTGGCGGAAGCGCTTGCCGAAGGGGTAGATGAACAGGATCATCAAGGCGCCCCAGAAGCCGTAGTGCAGCGCGCCCGACAGCCCGTACTTGTAGCCCGAGCTCGCGGCCGCATAGAAGGAGGCGGCCCAGATCCAGGTGGCGGTCATGCTGGCGGCCGACATGCCGAAGCCGATCGCGTTGTTCGACACCATGTAGCCGTCGACGCTTTCCTTCTTCTTGCCGATGCGCAAGGACATCAGGAAGGTGAGGCCGTAGAAGGCCAGCATCAGCAGGATGACGGTGGTGGTGGACAGTTGGAACAAGAAAGCGTCTCCTTCTTTCGCCGCACACGCCGCGACGCGACGCATGGCCGCGGTGCGGCATGGCGTTGTGGCGACCCCGGTCCTCCTGCACTCGGGCAGGTCATGGTCGAGCGCATGCTCGAAGGGTCACGTACAAAAGAAAAGACTGACAGGGGACGCGCGCGAAGAACAACGCGATTCGACGTCCGGTGTGCGCACGCGCACGTGCATGCGGATGCGCAACCCTGCAGCCACGTACCGGCAGCGCCGGAGAGTGTCGCGAGCACCTGCGGGTGCCGCGTGAGTGAGTAAGCGAATGAAAGTCTAGCATCCGCCTGCACCGGGCGGCCTGCTTTAACCCTACGCCAGCGTTCGGCCCTTGCGCTGCAGGTCGACCTGGCGTAGTGGTCTGGATCAGAGGCGGTCGGCGTCGATCACCGCCTGCGCGAAGGCCTGCGGTGCTTCCTGCGGCAGGTTGTGGCCGATGCCGCCGGTGAGCGTGCGGTGCGCGTACTTGCCCGTGAACTTGCTGCGGTAGGCCGAGGGATCGAGGAAGGGCGCGCCGTTGGCATCGCCTTCCAGCGTGATCGTGGGCACGCCGATCGCGGGCGCCGTCGACAGCCGCTGCTCGATGGCGTCGTAGCGCGGTTCGCCCGGCGCCAGGCTCAGGCGCCAGCGATAGTTGTGCAGCACGATGGCCACGTGGTCGGGGTTGTCGAGCGATGCGGCGCTGCGCTCGAAGGTCGCGGCATCGAAGCGCCACTTCGGCGATGCGCTCTCCCAGATCAGCTTCGCGAACTCGCGCCGGTACTGCGTGTAGCCGGCCGCGCCGCGCGCGGTGGTGAAGTAGTACTGGTACCACCAGTCGAACTCGGCCTTGGGCGGCAAGGGGCGCTTGCCGGCTTCGAGGTTGGTCATGAGGTAGCCGCTCACCGAGACCAGCGAGCGGCAGCGCTCGGGCCACAGCACGGCCATGATGCAGGCCGTGCGTGCGCCCCAGTCGAAGCCGGCGATGCTCGCACGTTCGATCTTCAGCGCGTCCATCAGCGCCAGGATGTCGAGCGCCACGGCCGACTGCTGCGCGTTGCGCAGCGTGCTGTCAGAAAGAAAGCGCGTGCTGCCGTGGCCGCGCAGGTGCGGCACGATCACGCGGTAGCCCGCGGCCGCGAGCAGCGGCGCGGCGTCGACGAAGCTGTGGATGTCGTAGGGCCAGCCATGCAGCAGGAGGGCCACCGGCCCGTCGGCCGGGCCGAGCTCGGCGTAGCCGATGTTCAGCAGGCCGGCATCGATCTGCCGGATCGACGCGAAGGCCGTGTGGCCACCGCTTCGGCCCGCGGCCGGGACGGCTTCAGTGGCCTGTGCGTGGGCACTGGCCGCGAGGCCCAGTTGCGCGGCGGCGAGGGTGGCGGCGGCCGCGCCGAAGAAGTGGCGGCGTTGGGGGTCGAGGGGCGTGGACATCGGTTCTCTCCAGGGCGTTTGCGATGGAGACAGTGGGCCCGCGCGATGTATCCGGGGTGTGTTCGGATCGGGCCGATTTGCATGCCCGTGTAGCCCCGGGGCGCGCAGAGACACTGCGATACAGAAAGCCGGTGGCCGGCGGCCTGTCAAGAAACGGTCATTCGGCACGGCGAGCATTGCAGGTTTGGATTCACCTCCCGCCGCTTTGTCGCGTTCATTCACTTCCTTCTTCCCGCCGCTGCTGCAGCCCCCCTGCCGGCAGGCGGGCGCGCGCGCCGCTGGCGGAAGAGGGTGGCCGGCCGCATGCGCCGGCACGCCGTGACGCCGGCCTGGGCGCGCGCGCTGGTGGCCGTGTGCTGCGTGGCGGGCGCCCATGGCGTCGCGTCGGCCGACACCGCCGAGGGCCTGTTCGACTTCGACCTGGCCAGCCAGCCGCTGGCCTCGGCCCTGCGGGTCTATGCGACCACGGTCCGTCGCCCCTCGGTCTTTCGCAGCGAGATGGTGGCCGGCAGGACCTCGAGTGCATTGCACGGCCGCTATTCGGCGGAGGCCGCGCTCGCGCTGCTGCTGGCAGGCACCGGGCTGGGGGTCGAGACCGTCGATTCGGGCGGCGTGCAGGCCATGGTGCTGGTGGCCGCGCCGATGGCGGCGCTGGCGCTGCGGCCGTCGGGCCTGTCGCTGGGCGACTACGCGGGCCTGCTGCAAGCGGGCGTGTGGTCCGGCTTCTGCGAGGACGCGCGCACTGCGCCCGGCGCCTACCGCGCGCTGCTGCGTTTCCAGGTCGACGGCGCGGGGCAGGTGCAGCGGCCCCGGCTGCTGGGGCCTTCCGGCGATGCGCTGCGCGATGCGGCGCTGCTGGAGGTGCTGCAGCGGGTGCGCATGGCACAGGCGCCGCCGCCGGACTTCCCGCAGCCCGTGACCCTGCTCATCGAACCGCACCGCGCGCACGGCGGCCCGCGCTGCACCGACGGGCTCGCCGGGCCATGACCGACAACGCCCATCCCGCCCTGTCCGATTACCTGAGCCGGCACTACGCGCGGCTCAAGCTGCGCGTGGCCCGGCTGCTGGGCAGCGAGGACCTGGCGGGCGACGCGCTGCAGGACACCTGGCTGCGGCTGCAGGGCCAGCCGGACGAGGCCGCGCCGATCCGCAGCCCGACGGGCTACCTGATCCGCGTCGCGGTCAACATCGCGGTCGACATCCAGCGCCGGCAGAGCCGCTCGGCCTCGGTGGAGGAGATCGAGGCCTTCATCGACCCGGCGCCCGGCCCGGCGCAGACCGCCGAGGCGCGCTCCGATCTCCAGGCGATGCTCGCGTTGCTCGAGCGGCTGCCCGAGCGCCGCCGCCAGGTCTTCCTGCTGGTGCACCTGGACGGCCTGCCGCACAAGGAGGTCGCGCAGGCGCTGGGGATCTCGATGCGCACCGTGGCCTACGAGTTGAAGAGCGCGCACGAGACCCTGCACCAGGGCCTGCAGCAAGGGGCCGGTCCGCGCCGGGCGAGGCCCATGGAAAATCCATGATCGAAAAAGTTTGCAGTTTCGGCGTGCGCCATTCGTCCTTCCTGGATATGGCCCTGCTTGCACCCTCTCGCGACACCCCGGCGCGCCGCGCCGCGCGCGGCCGGCGGGCGAACGCATGAGCACCGCCTTGCCATCCGACGCCCTCGATGCGGGCGCCACCGAGCGCCTGCAGGCGCAGGCCTGGGTCTGGCTGCGGCTGTTGCATTCGGGCCGGGCGCGGGTGCACGACCTCGACGGCCTGCGGCGCTGGCTGCGTGCCGCGCCCGCGCACCAGGCCGCCTTCGACGGGGCCAAGCAGCAGTGGGCCGCGCTCGCGCCCCTGTCGCGCGAAGCGCTGCGTGCCGACGCCGGCCTGGCGCAACGGCACGCCCAGTTGCGCGCGGCCCGGCCGGTGCGCACCCGCGGCACGCCGGGCCGGCGGGCCTTCCTGGGCATGGCCGGCGCGGGCGCGCTGGCCGGCCTGGTCGGCGTCGCGCTGGTGCATCCGCCGGCCGAGCTGTGGCCCGCCGCCGGCGAATGGGGCGCCGACCTGCGCACCGCCACCGGGGAGCAGCGCACGGTGACGCTCGAAGGGCGGGTCGGGCTGATGCTCAACACCCGCACCAGCGTGCGCCTGCGTGGCACCGGCATCGACCTGCTGGCCGGCGAGGCGGCGATCGACCTGCGGGCCAGCGCGCAGCCCTTCGGCGTGGTGGCCGGCGCGGGCCGCAGCGTGGCCGAGGGCGGCCGCTTCGAGGTGCGCCACCTCGACGGCCGCGTCTGCGTGACCTGCATCGAGGGCCAGGTGCGCATCGCGCATCCCGCGGCCGAACGCCGGCTGCGCGCGCGGCAGCAGGCCGTGTACACGGCCGATGCCATGGGGAACGCGGTCGACATCGATGCGGCGGACGCCACCGCCTGGCAGAAGGGCGAGCTGGTCTTCAACGAGACGCCGCTGCACGAAGTCATCGCCGAGATCAACCGCTACCGCCCGGGCCGCATCGTGCTGATGAACACGCAGCTGCGTGACAGGCCCGTGACCGGCAGCTTCTTCACCGCCTCGCTGGACGAGGCGCTGCTCCAGCTGCGCCACGGCTTCGGGCTGCAGGCGCGGACGCTGGTGGGTGGTCTGGTCGTCCTGAGCTGAGGGCGGCGCCGCAAGCGCGCGGCAGCCTTCGTCTCTTCGGTCGGAATTATTTTTGCAGTCGACCGGGGGCGTCGTTCGTCCTTTCGGTATCGGAGCCTGCATGGCGCCGTGAGACCGATCCCCACCTTCGACTGGACACCCGATGAGCAGACGCGAACCCCAGGCCCCCACGACCCCGCGCACGTTGCGCGCACCGCATCGATCGCAACGCAGGCTGGCGCCGATCGCGCGGGCGATCGCCGTCGTGCTGGCCACGGGCGGCGTGCTCGCCGATGCCCACGCGCAGCGCGCGCTGGGCGCGGCCTGGCTGGCGCAGAAGAACGTGATCCAGGGCACGGCACAGGCCACGGGCCGGCTGCCCAACGGCCAGCCGGTGTCGAGCCTCACGAACCCCACGCAGCAGCGCGACAACGCGCAGATGCAGCGCTCGCTCGACAACCTCAACCTCGCGGCACGCGGCATCGCGGCGCAGCAGGCGGCCCAGGAAGCGGCACGGCTGGCAGCGTTGAACGGAACGGCCACGGTGCCCGATGGCCTGGTCGACGGCGGCCTCAAGGTCGACACGAACAGCCTCACGGCCGGCTGGCTCAACGCCAAGGCGCCGGTGCAGAGCGCCGCGGGCGGGCGCACGGTGGTGGGCATCGAGCAGACCGACGAGAAGGCGATCCTCAACTGGGAGAGCTTCAACGTGGGCCGGAACACCACGGTGAAGTTCGACCAGAAGGGCGGCGCGAAGGCCGACGGCACCAACGGCTGGATCGCGCTCAACCGCATCAACGACCCCAGTGGCAAGCCGAGCCAGATCGCGGGCCAGATCCAGGCCGACGGGTCGGTCTACATCGTCAACCGCAACGGCATCGTCTTCAACGGCAGCGCGCAGGTCAACACGCGTTCGCTGGTGGCGAGTTCGCTGGCGCTGAGCGACAAGCAGTTCAAGCTCGGCATCAACAAGTCGCAGTACTTCGACGATGCCTACCAGGGCCAGGCCGATGCGTTCGCGATCCCGCAGTTCGGCCTCTTCACGGCCGAGCGTCCGGACATCAACCTGGGCTTCGTCAAGGGCGTCGATGGCGCGCCCGACACGCTGGGCGGCGTGGCGCGCTTCGATCCGGGCGCGGCGCCCGGCGCGGTGCAGGTGCAGGCCGGCGCGCAACTGGCCGTCGAGGCGGGCGGCAAGATCATGCTGTTCGCGCCCAAGGTCCACAACGCGGGCACGGTGTCCGCACCCGACGGCCAGGTGATCCTGGCGGCCGGCGAGAACGTGCACATCAACACCTCCAAGCTGGGCGACAAGAACGGCGTGCGCGGCCTGGAGGTCGCGGTCTCGGCCGTGCCGGGCTGGGCCTTCGCCTGGACGCACATGGAGAACGCGCTGTCCAGCAATCCGGTGCAGTGGAACCGCGAATTCGTGCAGGGCCTGCGCGACGCGGTGCTGCCGGGCATGGCGGCCCGCACCGCCGCCATCGGCTACGACGTGAGCAACAGCGGCATCGTGCAGTCCGAGCGCGGCAACATCACGCTGCAGGCGCAGGACATCCACCAGAACGGCGTACTGACGGCGAGCACCGCGCTCAACAACCGCAATGGCTCCATCCTGCTGCGCGCCTGGGGCCAGGGCACGCACGCCTACCAGAACAGCGACAACCACGACATCCTGATCAACTGGCTGGCCGGGACGCTGACGCTGGGCGAAGGCAGCGTGACCCGGGTCATGCCCGACGCCAGCGACACCAGCCTGATCGAGACCACCGCGCTGGCGACCCGCTACCAGCCGGGCCGCATCGCGCTCTACGGCCAGCTGATCGACCTGCGGCCGCGCGCCGGCGTGCTCGCGCCCTCGGGCACGATCGAGATCGAGTCGGCGGTCAACCCGCTCTACACGCAGCTGCCGGGCTACCGCCCCGGCAGCTTCGGCGACGGCAGCCGCGTCTACCTGGACGCCGGCGCCTACGTCAGCGTGGCCGGCATCCAGGGCGCGGCCGTGGACATGTCGCGCAACTTCGTCGAGGCCGAGCTGCGCATCAACGAACTGCGCGATTCGCCGCTGCTGCTCGATTCCTGGGTGCGCGGCAAGAAGGTCATGGTCGACCGCCGGGCCTCGGGCGTGTTCACCGACGGCCCGATGGCCGGCGTCGAATGGGTCAAGAACAGCGCCGGCGTGATGGTGCCGGGCGCCTGGGCAGGCACGCCGATCGGTGACGTCACCGGCTGGGTCGGGGTCGGCATTACCGACATGAAGGAGCTCTCGACCGATGCGGGCCGGATCACCGTGCGCGCCGGCGGCGAGTTCATCTCGCGCCCCGGCTCGCTGTTCGACGTCTCGGGTGGATCGGTGCGCTACAGCGACGGCCTGAACACCGCGACCAAGCTGATGGGCGCGGACGGCCGCGTCTATGCCATGGACAAGGCCTTCTCCGACCGCGACTACACCGGTATCGCCGGCCGCTACACCCAGGTGCACCAGCGCTGGGGCGTGTCGGAGGCCTTCGTCTCCCCGCTGATCGGGCGCAACGCGATCGAAGCGGGCTACACCGAAGGCCGCAATGCCGGCTCGGTCGTGCTCTTCGCCGGCAAAGGCTTCGTGCTCGAAGGCGACTATGCGGGCGGCGTGGTGGTCGGCGAACGCCAGCAGAAGCAGCCCTCGAAGAACGGCGGCGGCCGGCTCGAGTTCGGCGGCGGCAGCGTCGAGGACCGGCCCTGGTCGCTGGGCGACCTGGTCGTCAGCCATGACCCGCACCGGCTCGCGGCCGACTTCCGTTCCACCTCGGTGCTGGGCGCCGACTTCATCGCCGCGCCGCGCCCGGGCCGCAACGAGGAGCCGGGCAAGCTGAGCTACATCCTGGACGACACGCTGAGCCAGTCGCGCATGGGCTCGATCACCTTCCACATGCGGCGCGACTTCACGCTCGCCGAAGGCGCGGTGCTCGACATGGCGCCGGGTGCCAGCCTGATGATCAACGAGTTCGAGAACTCGACCAACACCGTCACCATCGACGGCACGTTGCGCGCGCCCGGCGGCAACATCAGCGCGCTGGCGGCGATGGGCACGCTGCGCATCGGCGCGCAGGGCCGCTTCGACACCGGCGGCCAGTGGATCAACACCTGGCTCGACGGCGTACAGCCCGCGCGCTGGGCCATGGACGGGGGCAGCATCCTGCTGTCGGCCAAGGACTTCGAGGTCGACAGCCGCGCCGTGCTCGACGTCTCGGGCGGCGGACGGGTCGACACCGGCGCCCGCGGCCTGCCGACGCTGCGGGTCGGCCAGGCCGGCCTGATCACGCTCGACGGCGTGGACGGGCGCACCGACCTGGGCGCGCTCGACATGCGCGCGCTGGCGGCGGGCTCCGCCGGCCGGCTCGCGATCAGCACCGGCGCGGTGGTGCAGCTCGGCGGCGAGCGCAACGACCCGGCCCGCCTCTGGCTGCCGGAAACGCTCTACACCGAACGCGGCTTCGGCGTGGTGAGCATCGCGGGCCGGGCCGACATCGGCGTGGCCGACGGCGCCGTGCTCAGCCTGGTGCCGTTCAGCCTCGACACCGGCGGCTTCGACCACCGCCTGCTGGCCAGCGGCGCCCGCCTGGCCGATGCCGCGCCGGCCGTGCGGCTGCCGGCAGCGCAGCGCTTCGCACGCAAGCCCTCGGAGCTGAGCCTGAGCAACACCTCGAGCCGGATCACGATCGGCGCCGGTGCATCGGTCGGTGTCGACACCGGCGGCCGCATCCAGCTCAAGGCCGAAGGCGGCGCCGTCACGGTGCAGGGCACGCTCAGCGCGCCGGCCGGCGCGATCACGGTCGAGGCGGGGCAGGTCACGCTCGAGGCCGACGCGCAACTGCTGGCGCGCGGCGCCGCGCTGATCGCCCCCGATGCCAAGGGCCGGCTGAGCGGCCGGGTGCTGGACGGCGGGCGCATCGAGCTGGTCGGCGGCATGACGGACCTGGCCAGCGTGGCGCTGCAGGCCGGCTCGCTGGTCGACGTCTCGGGCAGCAGCGGCCAGGTCGACAGCCCCGCGGCCGGCCGCTTCGGTGGCGAGGCCGCCGGCACGCCGCTGCTGCGGCTGGACAGCGACGGCGGCAGCATCCGCGTGCAGGGCGCGCTCGCGCTCGACGGCCGCCTGGCCGGCCATGCGGGCGGGGCCTCCGCCAGCGGCGGCGCGCTGACCCTGACCGACAGCGGCGTGAAGCCGGCGGGCGGCATCACCGTGCCCACGCGCCTCTACTACCGCGACAAGGCCGGCGTGATCCGCAACGGCCTCTACACGACACTCGACCTGGACATCTTCGACGAGTACGGCACCGCGCCGCTGCGGCTCACGGCCGCCATGCGCACGGCCCTGACCAACCTGTCGCCGGTGCAGGCCAGCGGCATGCTGATCGACGATGGGGGGAGCGGCGGTGGCGGCGTGACCGTGCAGAAGCCGTGGGAAGCCAACCCGGTGCTGGACGCCCGCGTGGTCCAGCTGCTCAACACCCACTTCTTCTCGAACGCCACGGCGACGCAGAGGATCCAGATCGGCGACGTGCAGGTCTCGGCCAGTTCGCATGTCTCGCAGAAGTCGCTGGCCGACGGCGGCTTCGCCGACCTCTCGCTCAACGGCAAGGTCTCGCTGAACAACGTGCAGTTGCAGGCGGGCCGTTCGATCACCATCGGCGGCACGCTGAGCGGCCTGAACGGCAGCAGCGCCAGCCTCAGCGCGCCGCACCTGATGCTCGGCGGCATCGGCGGCGGCGCGACCCCGGCCGCCAACACCGCGCAGTCGGGCGGCCAGCTCACGCTCAAGGGCCAGCTGATCGACATCCAGGGCAGCAACGCGCCCGGCGCGGGCATGCGCATCGGCGGCTTCGCGCGCACGGTGATCGAGGGCCAGGACCTGCGCTTCATCGGCGAATTCCCGGCGCAGTTCTCGGGCGCGCTCAACACCGACATCACGCTCGGCGTCGACGGCGACCTGGTCGTGCGCGCCGGCCAGGTCTATCCGTCGACCGGCATGACCGGCATCCTGCGCGCCGGCGACTCGATCACCGTCGAGCGCTTCGGCGAGGCCGGCCCCGCGCCCCTGTCGGCCGGCGGCACGCTGCGCCTCGAAGCGCCGGTGATCGAACAGAACGGCGTGCTGCGCGCACCCTTCGGCCAGATCGAGCTGGTCGCCGGCCAGCGCCTGACGCTGGGCGCGGGCAGCCTGAGCTCGGTCTCGGGCGCGGGCCTGAACGTGCCCTACGGCAGCCTGATCAACAACGAGCACTGGCAGGACCCGCGCAAGGCGCCGAACACGGTGACGCCGTCCGAGGGCGCGCTGGTCGCGCCGCCCGAGAAGCGCATCACGCTCAAGGCGCCGGAGGTCGGCCTGGCGGCGGGCGCGGTGCTCGACATCAGCGGCGGCGGCGACCTGTTCGCGGCCGAATTCGTGCCGGGCCCGGGCGGCTCGCACGACGTGCTCAACGTGCCCGGCATGTACGCCGTGCTGCCGGGCTACGGCAGCGCGGCGCCGGTGGCCGGTGCGCCGGCGGGCCGGCGCGTCTGGCTGGCCGGCAGCCCGGGCCTCGCGGCCGGCTGGTACACGCTGCTGCCGGCCCGCTACGCGCTGCTGCCCGGCGCCTTCGCGGTGCAGGACAACGGCCGCGCCTGGCTGGGCACGGCGGCCCGGGCCTCGACCCAGCCCGACGGCAGCCATGTGGTGCAGGGCCGGGCCGGCGACGCGCTGGGCCCGGTGAGCGACGCGCCCGCCACCGGCTGGCGCGTGATGTCGGGCGCGACGCTGCGCCAGTACACCGAGTACAACGAGGCCGCATCGAACGCCTTCTTCTCGTCCGAGGCCTTCAGGCTCACGCAGTACCGCCTGACCGGACGCGACATCGTCACGCCCCGGCTGGCGCGCGACGGCGGCGCGGTGGTGTTCGACGCCACCGCCAGCCTGGTGCTGGACGGCAGCCTGAAGTCCGCGCCCGACACGGGCGGACGCGGCGGCCTGGTCGACATTGCCGGCCAGAAGATCGCCATCGTCGGCCGCGGCCTGGATGCGGCCGACCTGCGCGCCGACGGCTACCTGGTCATCGACGCGGCGAGCCTGTCGAACTTCGGCGCCGGCAGCCTGCTGGTGGGCGGCAAGCGCATCGGCAACCCGCAGGGCCTCGGGCTCGAGGTGACGGCCACCGACATCGTGGTGCGCAACGGCGCCGGCTCGGCGCTGAGCGGGCCGGAGATCATCCTGGCGGCCAGCGAGCAGGTCGGCATCGACAGCGGCAGCGTGCTGCGCGCCGTCGGCACGGTCTCGCCCGGCGGCGGGAAGCTGGTCGTCAAGCCGCGCGTGGCGGCGGTCTACACCGACCCCGACGGCAACCTCGACGACAACAACGATGGCGTGATCGACGCCAAGGACACCAAGGACGACGTGCTGACCAGCCCGGCGCGCGACCACGGCGCGCTGGTCCGCCTGTCGAACGGCGACGCCACCACCGTGCTGCGCGAAGGGGTGGACACCACCACCGGCGGGCGGGTGCGCATCGGCGAAGGCGCGGTGCTGCAGGGCGGCGCCTCGCTGCTGATCGACGCGACCCGCACGACCGAGCTGGCGGGCTCGGCGCGGCTCTCGGCCGAGCGGCTGTCGGTGGCGGCCGGCCGCATCAGCTTCGGCGGCGGCAGCGAAGGCATGCTGCTGGACACGGCCACGCTGGCGCAGCTGTCGAACGCCAAGGCCCTCACGCTGCGCAGCTACTCGAGCTTCGACTTCTACCGCTCGCTCGACCTCGGCGCCGCCGGCCTGGTCGCGCTGACCTTCGACGGCGCGACCTTCGCCAGCCGCGCGCCGGGCGACCTGAGGATCCAGGGCGACACCGTGACCCTGGCCAACAGCGGCGGCGCGGCCGCCGTCGATCCCGCGCAGGCCGGTGGCGCCTTCGTCCTCGACACCCGCACGCTGGTGCTGGGCGGCGGCGACAAGGCCTTCGCCGGCTTCGGCCGCATCGAGCTGGCCGCGCGCGAGCAGATCGTCGGCGAAGGCAAGGGCAGCCTGTCGGGCGCGAGCGCGCTGACGCTGCGCACGCCGCTGCTGACCGGCCGCGGCGGCGCGGTGCAGTCGATCGCCACCACCGGCGACCTGCAGGTGCTGGCGTCGGCTTCGTCCGGCACGGCGGCGGCGGCGCCGCAGGACAGCCTGGGCTCGCGCCTGTCGCTGAGCGGGCGCAACCTGCTGTTCGCCAGCCAGGCGCTGGCGCTGGGCGGCAGCATCGAACTCGGCGCCACCGGCGGCAGCGTGGTGGTGGCCGACGGCGCGCGGCTCGACGTGGGCGGCTTCGCCAAGAACTTCTTCGACGTCGCCGACTTCGCCGACGCGGGCCGCATCAGCCTCTCGGCCCTGGGCGGTGACGTGCGCCTGGCCGCCGGCAGCCGCCTCAACCTGGCCGCGCACCGGGACGGCGGCAGCGCCGGCACGCTGAGCCTGGCCGCCTCGGGCGGCGGCACGGTGGTGCTCGACGGCGCCATCGCCGCGCAGGCCGGCGCCGGCGGCAAGGCCGGCGCCTTCGCGCTGGACATCGCCGCGCTGCCGGACTTCGCGGGCTTCAGCCAGCGGCTCAACGACGCGGGCTTCAACCGCTCGCGCCAGTTCCGCATCCGCCAGGGCGACGTCGCGCTGGGCGGCCTCACCACGGTGGAGGACTTCGTGCTGACGGCCGACCAGGGCCGCGTCGACATCAGCGGCAGCATCGATGCGCGCGCGGCCTACGGCGGCGCGGTGCGCATCACCGGCGGCAACGGCGTCGCCATGCAGGCCGGCGCGCAGCTGCGGGCCGGCGCCACCGGCGAACTGGGCAGCGGCCGGGTCACGCTCGACGCCGCCGGCGGATCGCTGGACCTGCAGGGCGGCCTGATCGACGTGGTGGGCGCGGACGGCGGCAAGGTGCGCCTGCGCGCGCGGCAGAGCGCCGACCACCGTGACCTGCAGGTCACGGCGCTGCGCACCGCGATCCAGGGCGCGCGCTCGGCGGTGCTCGAAGGCGTGCGCGGCTACGACGTGGCCGACTACGACGGCCGCAGCGTCGACGCGGTGAAGGCCGATGCGGTCGCCGACGCCGCGCGCTTCGCCGCCCTGGCGCCGGCGCTGGCCGCGCGCCTGGGCCGCGGCGACATCGCCATCGCCGCCGGCATCGAGATCGCCAGCGCCGGCGACCTGGTGATGAACGGCGACTGGAACCTGTTCCGCGATTTCGCCGCCAGCCGCGAAGGCAGCCTGACGCTGCGCGCCGGCGGCAACCTGCTGTTGAACGGCCACCTGAGCGACGGCTTCGACCAGGCCGGGCGCGACGGCGTGCTGCAGGACGCCGCCTCCTGGGACCTGCGCCTGGTCGCCGGCGCCGACCTCGCCTCGGCCGACCGGCTCGCGCTCCGGCCGCTGGCCGGGCTGGCAGCGGGCACGGGCTCGGTCGTCATCGGCACGGCCAACACCAGCACCGACCCGGCGCTCGACAACGGCGCCGGCAAGCTGCTGCGCACCGGCACCGGCGACCTCACGGTCCGCGCCGGCCGCGACTTCACGCTGGCGCACAAGGATTCGGTGGCCTACACCGCCGGCCGCAAGGACATGACGACCTGGGCCGACTTCACGACCGCGCGCGCCGACGCCACCTACGGCGTGGCCGGCGGCCACCTCGACCTGGCCGCGCAGGGCGACATCGGCGCGCAGGCCTCGGGCCAGCGCTACACCGAATGGCTCAACCGCCAGGGCATGGTGAACCAGGACGGCTACTTCGGCGAGTACTCGATCCGCTCTGGCACCCGGCCGGACGGCAGCTACGGCCCGATCGTCGAGGGCCCCGCCCAGTCGAGCTGGTGGGTCAACTACGGCGAGTTCCGCCAGGGCGTGGGCGCGCTGGGTGGGGGCAACGTTAAGGTCAGCGCGGGCGGTGACCTGCGCGACCTCGGCGTGATGCTGACAACCAACCTGCGGCTGCGCGGCGGCCTGCGCCCGGGCGCGGCGATGGCGCAGGAAATGCGCAACGGCGGCCTGATGACGGTCGATGCCGGCGGCGCGATCCGCGGCGGCCAGTACTACGTGGCACGCGGCGCGGCCGAGCTCCGCGCCAACGAGACCGCGACCGGCCACGGTATCCAGGTCCGGCGCAGCAGCGGCAGCACCACGCAGGACGTGGTCGGCGACTTCGCGCTGGCGCCGGTGCTCTCGCTGGGCGACGCCACGCTCAGCCTGCGCACGGCCGGCCACCTGCTCTTGCAGGCGGTCATCGACCCCCTGCTGGTGCGCTACGGCGACGGCTACAACGCGTCCGGCAACCAGAACGACTACCAGGCCTACATGAGCGGCTACACCGGCCGCAGCGCGCTGCGGCTGTCGTCCACCGGCGGCGACCTGACGCTGGTCAACCAGGCGGAGTTCGCCTTCAGGGACGTGGCGCTGCAGGGCGCCACCACCACCCAGGACGGGCTGGTCGGCAAGGGCTCCAACCGCTTCCCGGCGATCACGCAGGCCACTGCGATGAACGGCTCGCTGGAGATCCAGGGGCCGATGTTCGTCATGCCCGGCAGCACCAACGACGTGCGGCTGCTGGCGCAGAAGGACGTGTTCTTCAACAACCGGAACTACAGCCTGCTCCGCGCCCTCGCCGGCAACACCCGCTACAACGCGACCTACAACAACGAGCCCTACGCCGAGATCATCATGTCGTACGCGACGCCGGAGATGATGCCGTCGGCCTTTGCGCCGCTGGGCAACTTCCGCCAGGTCAACCTCGATGCGCTGCTGCGCAACGTGCAGGGGCCCAGCGTCGACATCGGCGCCTTCCCCGGCGGCCGCTACAGCGAGCTCAAGAACCCGGAGGTGCTGCCGCTGGCCGGCGACCGCGAGCCCAGCCGCGTCTACGCCTCGCAGGGCTCGGTGCTGGGCCTGGACATGATGGCCAGCGAGCAGACCTGGACCCGCGCCGGCACCGACATCCGCGGCCTGCGCATGAGCGGGCGCAACAACCACGCCGACGACGTGACCCTGCTGGAGGCCGGCAACGACATCCTCGCGATGACGCCGCTGCGCCCGCGCGGCGGCAGCGGCGTCGTGATGCAGGGCGCGGGCACGCTGCTGCTGACGGCCGGGCGCGACGTGTATGCCGACGACGTGCAGATCCGCAGCGTCGGCAACCAGCTCTTCGACGGCGCCAACCGCCCCTTGCCCGACACCCGGGTCAAGGGCCTGCCCGACCAGGGCGCGGCGATCACCGTGATGGCCGGCATGAACCACGCCGCCGGCTACGAGGCCTTCGCCAGCGCCTACCTCGATCCGGCGCAGGTCGCGGCCATGCCCGAGCACCTCAAGGCCCGCGCGGCCGACGGCCGCATGCTGCCGATCTACCTGACCGACCAGGTCGAGCGCCGCGCGAACGGCCAGGAGAAGACGGTGCGCCGCGGCCTGGTCTCGTACATGAAGGACATGACCGGCGAGACGCTGGACCCGCTGGCCGCCTGGGCGCGTTTCCAGACCCTGCAGCCGCTGGCCCGCGAGCAGTTCCTGCGCCAGGTCTACCTGCTCGAGCTGCGCGAGGCCGGCCGCGACCAGAACGAGCCGGGCACCGGCGGCCTGCCGCGCAACGGCGGCTACAACCGCGGCTACGCGGCGATCGCCACGCTGTTCCCGGGCGACCGGTGGAAGGGCGACGTGGCGGCCAACAAGCTGATGCTGCGCACCATGGCCGGCGGCGACATCGACGTGCTCACGCCAGGCGGCGGCCTGCAGGTGGCGGCGCTGGGCGCGACCGTGCCCGACGGCTACGGCCTGGTCACGCTGGCCTCGGGCCACATCAACGTCTTCGCCAGGGAGGACGTGACGGTCAACCGCTCGCGCATCCTGTCCTTCGTGCCCGAGGCGACGCAGCAGGGCAGCGACCAGATCATCTGGTCGACGGTGGGCGACATCGACGCGGGCCGGGGCTCGAAGACCGTGCGCGTGCCGTCCGGCCCGGACATCGGCACCGACGTCGACGGCAACACCACGGTGCGCGAGCGTTCCGACATGAGCGGCAGCGGCATCGGCACCGTGGGCGACGGCGACGTCGACCTGGTCGCGCCGCTGGGCACGGTCAATGCGGGCGACGCCGGCCTGCGGGTGGCGGGCAACCTCAACATCGCGGCGCTGCAGGTGCTCAACGCCGACAACATCCAGGTCAAGGGCGAGATCAAGGGCCTGCCGGTGATCGCGGCGGTCAACATCGGCGCGCTGACCAACGCCAGCGCGGCGGCATCGCAGGCGGCGGCCGCGGCGCAGGAGGTGCTGCAGCGCGAGCGCGCGGCGGCCCGCCAGACCCTGCCCTCGGTGTTCACGGTGCGGGTGCTGGGCTTCGGCGGCGAACCCGCGGCGCCGGGCGCCCAGGGCGCGCCCGCCTCGGGCCCACCCGCGCCCCGGCCCGCGAACCGCGCGGCCTACGACCGTTCGAAGATGGTGCAGATCGTCGGCCTGGGCGCCGACATGGACGCCGCCGGCTGGCAGCGCCTGACCGAGGCCGAGCGCCGCAGCGTGCAGCAGGACCGGTGATGCACGGCCTCACGGTGGAACCCATGGCGGAGCGCGGCGACGCCGCCGTCCCGGCCCTGCCGGGCCTGCCGCTGCGCGAGGTGCTGGTGCGCCACTACGCCACGCTGCGCCGGCGCCTGACGCGGCAGCTGCGCTGCCCCGAGTTCGCGGCCGAGTGCCTGCACGAGCTCTGGCTCGGCCTGGGCGAGGCTGTGGCCGATGCGCTGGACCGGCCCGAGGCCTACGTCTATCGCGCGGCTTCCAACCTCGCGATGGACCGCCTGCGCACGCGCAGCCTGTGGCAGTACGTGGACGAGAGCGAGGCCTCCGAGCTCGCCGACCTGTCGCCCGGGCCGGCCCAGCTCACGGAGATGCGCTCGGAGATCGCGGCCATCGACCAGGCCTTCCAGCAGCTGCCGCGGCGCCACCGCGCGGTGCTGGTGGCGATCCGCGTCGATGCCTGCAGCCGCAGCGAGGTGGCGGCGCATTTCGGCATCTCGCTGCGCACCGTCGACACGGTGCTGCGCCAGTCGCTGGACCACTGCGCGCAGCAGACCGGGCTGCGCATCGCGGGCGGCGTGAGCGCGCCGCGCCGCGGCCTGGCCCCGCGCCGCCGGATGCATCCAGCGGCGGCGGCCACAGTCTGTCAGGCCGCCTGCGCCCCGAGCGCGATGTAGCGCGCCAGGTGGTGGTCCTCGTCGCCCAGCTGGTGGTCGATCATGACCAGCCGCTTGGCGTAGTGGGCCAGCGGCAGCTCCCAGGTCATGCCGATGCCGCCGTGCATCTGGATGCTCTCCTCGGCCACCAGCGTGCCGACGCGGCCGATGGTGAACTTGGCGGCCGACAGCGCGCGTTCGCGCGTCGTGCGGTCGGCGTCGTCGAGCGCGGCCGCGGCGTTGATCACGGCCGAGCGGGCCTGCTCGATCTCCAGCAGCAGCTGCGCCATGCGGTGCTGCAACGCCTGGAAGCTGCCGATGGGCACGCCGAACTGCTTGCGCGTGCGCAGGTACTCGAGCGTGGCCTGGCGCGCCGCGTCCATCGCGCCCAGCGATTCGGCGCACAGCGCGAGCAGGCCGCGGCCGACCGCGTGCTCGAGCAGCGCGAAGCCTTCGCCTTCGGTGCCCAGCAGCGCCTCGGCGCCCAGCACCACCTTGTCGAACGTGAGCTCCGCAGCCCGGCCGCCGTCCACGCGCGGGTAGCCGCGCAGCGACAGGCCCGCGGTGTCGCGCGGCACCAGGAACAGCGAGAGGCCGGCCTCGTCGGCCTGTTCGCCGGCCGTGCGCGCGCTCACCAGGAACAGTTCGGCCTGCTCGCCCTGCAGCACCACGGCCTTGGCGCCGTCGAGGCGCCAGCCCTCGCCGCTGCGGCGCGCGGTGGTGGCCACGTTCGCGAGTTCGTAGTGCGATGCGGGCTCGTCGTGCGCCAGCGCGGCCACGGTGCGGCCTTCGATCACCGCGTCCAGCAGCGGCCTGTGCGCCGTGCCGCCGGCCCGCGCGATCGCACTGCCCACCACCAGCGCGCCCAGGAAGGGTTCGACCACCAGCCCGCGGCCCAGGCTCTCGAAGACCACGGCGATGTCGAAGCCGTCGCCGCCGAAGCCGCCCTCGGCCTCGCCGAACAGCGCGCCCAGCGCGCCGAGTTCGGCGAAGCGCTGCCAGAGCTCGGTGCTGAAGCCGCGCGTCGACTGCGCGATGTGGTCGCGGGTGGCGAAGCCGTACTGCTCGGCCACGAAGCGGTCCAGCGTTTCCGCCAGCATGCGGCGTTCTTCGGTGTGTTCGAAGTTCATGGTGTCGCGCTCACAGTCCCAGGATCATCTTGGAGATGATGTTCTTCTGGATTTCGTTGGAGCCGCCGAAGATCGACAGCTTGCGGTTGTTGAAGTACAGCGCCGCGGCGCCGGCCGCGTCGGCCGGGCCCACGGGCGCCTCGCCATAGCCCTCGTGCAGCGCGGCCTCGATGTAGGGCTGCGCATAGGGGCCCATCGCGCGGCGCATCAGCGACGACAGCTCCTGCCGCAGCTCGGTGCCGCGGATCTTGAGCATCGAGCTCTCGGCCCCGGGCACGCCGCCGCCGGCCACGGCCGCGAGCACGCGCAGGTTGGTGGTCTTCATGTTCTCCAGGTCGATCTCGGCGCGCGCCAGGCGCGCGGCGAACAGCGGGTCCTGCGCCAGCGGGCGGCCGTTGCGGCGCTGCGTGGCGGCGGTGCGGCGCAGGCGCTCCAGCAGCGCCACCGAGAAGCCCACGCCCGCGATGTTGGTGCGCTCGTAGGTCAGCAGGTACTTGGCGTAGGTCCAGCCCTTGTTTTCCTCGCCCACCAGGTTCTCCGCCGGCACGCGCACGTCGGTGAAGAACACCTCGTTGACCTCGTGCTCGCCGTCGAGCGTGATGATGGGTCGCACTTCGACGCCGGGCGAGGCCATGTCGACCAGCAGGAAGCTGATGCCCGCCTGCTTGCTGCCTTCCTTCGAGGTGCGCACCAGGCAGAAGATCATGTTGGCGTGCTGGCCCAGCGTGGTCCAGGTCTTCTGGCCGTTGACCACGTAGTGCTCGCCCTCGCGCACCGCGGTGGTCTTGACCGAGGCCAGGTCCGAGCCGGCGCCCGGCTCCGAATAGCCCTGGCACCACCAGTCGCTGCCGTCGAGGATGCGCGGCAGCCAGTGGCGCTTCTGCGCCTCGTTGCCGTACTTGATGAGCACTGGCGCGAGCATGTTGACGCCGAAGGGCACCACGCGCGGCGTGCCGTAGAGCGCGCACTCGTTCTCGAAGATGAACTTCTCGATCGCGGTCCAGCCCGGGCCGCCGTGCTCCTTGGGCCAGTGGTTGCCCAGCCAGCCCTGCGCGTTGAGGATCGCGTGCCACTCGACCATGTCGGCCTTGGCCGGCCGCTTGCCGCTGCGCACCAGGTCCGACAGGCGGGCCGGCACCTTGGCCGCGAGAAAGGCCTGCACCTCGCGGCGGAAGGCTTCTTCTTCAGGGGTGAAATTCAGGTCCATGAAGGCAGTCGTTCAGAAGATCTCGAACAGGCCCGCGGCGCCCATGCCGCCGGCGATGCACATGGTGACCACCGCGTACTTCGCGCCGCGGCGCTTGCCTTCGATCAGCACATGGCCCGCGAGCCGCGCGCCGGTCATGCCGAAGGGGTGGCCGATGGAGATGCTGCCGCCGTTGACGTTGAGCAGTTCGTCCGGCAGGCCGAGCCTGTCACGGCAGTAGATCGACTGCGAGGCGAAGGCCTCGTTGAGTTCCCACAGGCCGATGTCGCTGACCTTCAGGCCATGGCGCTGCAGCAGCTTGGGCACCGCGAACACCGGGCCGATGCCCATCTCGTCGGGCTCGCAGCCGGCCACGGCCATGCCGCGGAAGGCACCCAGGGCCTTCAGGCCCAGGCGCTCGGCCTCCTTGGCCTCGACCAGCACGCAGGCCGAGGCGCCGTCGGACAGCTGCGAGGAGTTGCCGGCGGTGATGAACTTGTCGGGCCCGTTGACGGGCGCGAGCTTGGCCAGCGCCTCGTAGGTGGTGCCGCGGCGGTTGCAGTTGTCGGCATCGACCGTGACTTCGCGCTGCGTCACCGCGCCCGTGGCCTTGTCGGTGACGGCCATGGTGGTCGTGACCGACACGATCTCGTCGCGGTAGCGGCCGGCCAGCTGGGCCTCCTCGGTGCGGCGCTGGCTCTCGGCGGAGAAGATGTCCTGCGCTTCGCGGCTGATGCCGTAGCGCGAGGCCACGATGTCGGCGGTCTCGATCATCGACAGGTAGAGGTCCGGCTTGTGCTGCTGGATCCAGGGGTCGATGCCGGTTTCGCCGTCCTCGCGCGAGCGGATGCCCGAGATGCTCTCGACGCCGCCCGCGATCATGGCCGGCGCGCCGTCGACCACGATGCGGCCCGCGGCGATCGCGATGGCCTGCAGGCCCGAGGCGCAGAAGCGGTTGACCGTGGTGCCCGCGATGCCGATCGGCAGGCCGGCGCGGATCACGCTCTGGCGCGCGATGTTGCGGCCGGTGCGGCCTTCGGGGTAGCCGCAGCCGAGCACCGCGTCCTCGATCAGCGCGGGGTCGATGCCCGCGCGCTCGACCGCGGCGCGCACCGCGAAGGCGGCCAGCGTGGGGCCGGGCGTGATGTTGAATTCGCCGCGGTGCGCCTTGGTGAGCGGGGTGCGGGCGGTTGAAACGATGACGGCTTCGCGCATGGTGTGGTCTCCGGAAATGAAGGGGTGGGTTATTCGGTCTTGTTCAGGCTCGCGAAGTCGGCGCCGCGCGCCACCAGCTCGACCAGCAGCGGCGAGGGCTGCCAGAAGATCGGGTCTTCCTTGGCGAAGGCCTCGATGTCGGCCAGCACCGTGGCCAGGCCGACCGTGTCGGCGTAGTGCATCGGGCCGCCGCGGTAGCGCGGGAAGCCGTAGCCCGAGAGGAAGGCCACGTCCACGTCGAGCGGGCGCAGCGCGATGCCTTCGTGCACGACGTTGGCGCCCTCGTTGACCATCGCCGCCATGTAGCGGCGCACGATCTCGGCATCGCTGAAGGGGCGCGGCGTGACGCCGGCGCGGGCGCGCTCGGCCTCCACGATGGCCAGCACCTCGGGGTCGGGCTGGCCGGTGCGTGCGCCTTCGGGGTAGCGGTAGAAGCCGCGGCCGGTCTTCTGGCCAAACCAGCCGCGCTCGCAGAGGCGGTCGGCGATCTGCACGTAGCGCGCCTTCGGGTCGCGCGTGGCGGCGCGGCGCTTGCGCGTGGCCCAGCCGATGTCGCCGCCCGCGAGGTCGGCCACCTGGAACGGGCCCATGGGGTAGCCGAAGTCGCGCAGGGCCTGGTCGATCTGGTAGGGCGAGGCGCCGTCTTCCATCATGTGGTCGGCCGCGGCGCGGTACACCGCGAGCACGCGGTTGCCGATGAAGCCGTCGCACACGCCGGCGCGCACCGGCACCTTCTTCAGCTGCCTGGCGAGCGCGAAGGCGGTGGCGACGGCCTCGGCGCCGGTGGTGGCGGACACCACGATCTCCAGCAGCTTCATGATGTTGGCCGGCGAGAAGAAGTGCAGGCCGATCACGTCGGCCGGGCGCGATGTGGCGGCGGCGATGCGGTCAATGTCGAGGTAGGAGGTGTTGGTCGCGAGCAGCGCGCCGGGCTTGCACACGCGGTCGAGTTCGGCGAAGACCGCGAGCTTGACGTCCATGTCCTCGAACACGGCCTCGATCACCAGGTCGACCTCGGCCAGCGCGTCGTAGCGCGTGCTGCCGTCGAAGCGCGCCATCACCGCGGCCTTGGCCTCGGCGCTCAGGCGGCCCTTGGCGACCAGGCCGTCGTAGACCTTCTCGACGTTGGCGCGGCCCCGCGCCAGCGCGGCCTCGTCGCGCTCGACCATGGTCACGGGCAGGCCCGCGTCGAGCACCGACACCGCGATGCCCGCGCCCATGGTGCCGCCGCCCACGATGCCCACGTGGGCGAGCGGGCGCGGCTTGGCGCTGCGGGTCTCGGGCGCCTTGGCCACTTCGCGCTCGGCGAAGAAGGCGTGGATCAGCGCGGCCCGCTGCGGGCTGGCCAGGCATTCGGTGAAGGCCGCCCGTTCGAGCGCCAGGCCGTCGTCGAAGGGCTGGTCGAGCGCGGCCTGCACCGCGTCGACGATCTTCAGCGGCGAGAACAGGCCGCGCGCCTTCTTCGCGGTTTCGGCACGCGCGGCATCGATCGCGGCCTGGCTCGCGGCGCGGTCCTGCAGGCCGCTCGCATCGCGCGTGGGACGGGGCAAGGCGCCGCGGGCGAGCAGTTCGCGCGCGTAGCCGAGGCCGGCTTGCGTGGCATCGCCGGCCTCGCTGAGCTGGTCGGCCAGGCCCAGCGCCAGCGCTTCCTTCGCGCCGACGTGGCGGCCGCTGAGCATGAGGTCGAGCGCGGCCTTGGCGCCGATCAGGCGCGGCGTGCGCTGGGTGCCGCCTGCGCCGGGCAGCAGGCCCAGCAGCACCTCGGGCAGGCCGAGCCTGGCGTCGGGCAAGGCGATGCGGTAGTGCGCCGACAGCGCGACCTCGAGCCCGCCGCCCAGCGCGGCGCCGTGCAGCGCGGCGATCACGGGCTTGGCGCAGCCTTCGAGCCGGCGGCAGACCTCGGGCAGCGCGGGCGGCTGCGGCGCCTGGCCGAACTCGCGGATGTCCGCGCCGGCGATGAAGCCGCGGCCCCGGCCCACCAGCAGCAGGGCGCGCACCGAGGCATCGGCCTCGGCCGCTTCGATGGCGGCCAGCAGGCCGCGGCGCACGGCCGCGCTCAGCGCATTGACCGGCGGGTTGTCGACGGTCACGACCAGGACGCCGTCGGCGATGCGGTAGTTCACGGGGGAGGGAGAGGAGGGAAGGGCGTCGGTCATCGTCGTTGTCTCGTGCGGGCGGCGCGTGCCGAGGCACGGCCTGGGAAAGGAGCCGGTGCCGCATTCTTCGGGGCCCAGGGCGTCTTGACAATGGGATGGCTGATTGACATGCTGTCAAAGAATTTTTGACAATCAACCGGCGAGGGCAGCGCAAGCATGGCAACGGAGATGGACTTGAGCGCGCTCGCGCTGCTGGTGGAGATCCTGGACGCGGGCAACCTCAGCGAGGCCGCGCGGCGGCTGCGCATGAGCCGGGCCAACGTGAGCTACCACCTGGCGCAGCTCGAGCGCTCGGTGGGTGCGCAACTGGTGCGCCGCACCACCCGGCGTGCCGAGCCGACCGAGATCGGCCTGCGGCTCTATGCGCACGGGCGCCGGATCCAGAACGAGCTGCTGGCCGCGCGCGAGTCGGTGTCTTCGCTGGGCGACGAACTGCGCGGCCAGGTGCGCCTGAGCGTGCCCAGCGGCTACGGCCAGCTGGTGATGTCCGACTGGCTGCTGGACTTCAAGCGGCGCTACCCGGGCATCGTGCTCAACGTGATGTTCGAGAACCGGGTCGACGACCTGCTGCGCGACGAGGTCGACTTCGCGATCCGCGTGATGCCCGAGCCGCCGGCCGCGCTGGTGGCGCGCGAGCTGGGCGTGGTGCGCTACGTGGCCTGCGCCTCGCGCGCCTATGCGGCGGCGCACGCGCTGCCGACGCAGCTCGCGGACCTTGCCGGCGCGCCGGTGATCACGGCCTCGGTGGTCGGCAAGCAGCTGCGCGTGTCGGCCTATGCCGAGGGCGAGCGCGAGGAACTGCTGCTCGAGCCCACGCTGATCTCGGAGAACTTCGTGTTCCTGCGCCAGGCCATCCTGGCCGGCCTGGGCATCGGGCTGGTGCCCGACTACGTGGTGCAGCCGGACATCGCGAGCGGCGAGGTGGTGACGGCGCTCGACGCGCTGCAGCTGAGCATCTTCGGCACCCGCATGTTCATGCTCTACATGCCCAACCGCCACCACACGCGCGCGGCCTCGACCTTCATCGACTTCATCCTCGCGCGGGCGAAGGAAGAGGGCCGGCGGCCCTGAGGACCGGGCCTGGCGGGGCGGCGCGCATCAGCGCGCGCTGAACCTTCTTCTTTGCCGTCGACGCGGCCCGGCAGCCCCCCGCACCAAGGAAGCGCAAATGGCCAAATGCCGGGCCAACATGGCGCAATTCGGCAAATATCTGCCAATTAATGCACCTCATCCTGGCGCTGAAGATATCCCGGACGGATTTCCGTTCGACGTAATTGAGCGTTGTACGAATATCCGTACGCGTCTGAACGATCCAGCGCGCTTCAAGCGGCGGATTTGCGGGTTTTCAGATCGAAACTCGGGTTTACGAGGTAAACAAGCTGGCACAGACCATGCTCCAGTACGCATGCCCCGATTCTCGTGAGCGACCCCGTGTGCAAATGCCGGCGCAAGCTGATTTGCATCAATCCGTAGTTCCAGGAGTAGAAATGATCGATATAAGTAATTGGCGTCTTTCGGTAATGACCGCCGCATTGTTCCTTGCCGCGTGCGGCGGCAGCAACGACACGCAGGTCGCGACCACGCCTCCAGTGAGCGAAAACCCCACGCCTTCCCCGGATCCATCGACCCCGACCGATCCCAATAAATTCGTCATTCCGCCGGAAGTCGTCGCGGCTGCGGCCAAGATCGATGGCGATGCGCAAATCAAGGCCTTGCTGGCGGACCAGAGTTCGGCCACCGCCGCGAAATCGCGCTGGAATCAATTCCTCGAACTGGTGAAAATCGCCTCGCCGTCGCGCTCCGAACTCCGTATGGCCGCCGAAATTCACCAGCGCATGACGAACGAGTGGGGATTTTCTCCCACCGAAATCAAGACCCGTGCCGACGGCATCATGTACGGCACCGACGTTAATGTGGTGGACGGCCTGCCGGTCTATAACGCCTGCGTCGAAATCAAGGGCTCCTATTCCAGTTCGGCCGCCGCGAAGCATTACAACGGTCAATTCCCGAAGGTGCTGGTCGAAGGCCACATCGACGTGGTGAATCCGGAAAGCCTGCCGCCGGCCGGCGATCCCTTCAACAAGATCCGCCTGCAGCCTTTCAGCCAGCCGGTGGTCGAAACGCCGGCCCAGCTCGCCGCGATCAACGACGTGCTGCGCTTCGATGGGACCGGCCGGGTCATCGAGGACACGAACTACGGCATCGCCAGCAAGGTCTTCGCCAACGAAGCCGCCGCGAAGGACGGCGGCGGCGTGCGGGTGTATGTGCCGGGCTACGGCGACATGATGTCCAGCACCTCCAATGCCTTCGTGCTCGCCGCGGCGATGAAGAAGTTCAAGATTCGGCCGGTCTACGACGTCTGGATCTGCGGCACGGCGGGCGAGGAAGGCAAGGGCAACCTGGCCGGCATGAAGCAGCTCTTCGGCTTCGAGCAGGACCTGGGCACCGGATCGAACCCGCTGAACTTCGTCTCCAGCATGGGCCTGGAAGGCGGCGGCACCGTCAACTTCCTGGGCAGCTACCGCTTCGAGATGAAGTTCAAGGCGCCGGCCACGGCCGGCAGCGGCGACCCGAGCGCGCCGGAAGCCATGGCCGCCGCCATCGCGAAGATCGCCGAGGTGAAGACCCCCTCCGAACTTCGCAAGGATGCACCCCGGACGACCTACACGGTCGGCCGCGCATCCTGCGAGGCGCCGGCGGCCGGCAGCAGCGTCGTGCCTAGCTGCTCGCTGGAAGTCGACATGCGCTCGCCGATCACGGAAACCCTCAACGAGGTGCGCGCTTCCATCGTGCCGCAGTTCCAGGCCGGCCTGATGGCGGAGAACGCCCGTTACAGCCGTACCGAGGGCAGCGCGCAAGCCCTGTCCATGGAGCAGGTCTGGTACGGACTGCGTCCCGCCTTCGTCCTGACGCAGCCCAACACCCCGGCGATCCATGCCGGCATCCAGTCGGGCCTGACCACCGGGACGGACACCCGCACCACGGTCAACACCTCGTCGGGCAGCCTGAACGACAACGTGCCGGCCAACACCGGCGTGCCGACCTACAACTTCACCCTGGCCTCCAATGCCGCGGGTGCGGGCGGTCATGCCTTCTGGGAGTGGGGCACGCGCGGCGCGCCCGAGCTCGAGGTGCAGCGCATGCGTCGTGTGCTCACCGCCACCCTGATCCAGTCCGGCTACCACGCCGCGGACGGCACCATCGTGCAGCCCTCCGTCGGTCCCATCGGCAACCGCACCCGCGAAGTGCGCTAAGGAACACCCACATGAACACGCAATTTCTGAAGAAGGCGGCCTGCCTGGCCGCGTTGACACTGGCCGGCCTGTCCGCCCACGCCCAGCAGACGGGCACCGTCGCGGTCGAGTTCCAGGGGCCGGGGGGCCACAGCAGCGGCAACTACGGTCGCACCAGCGCCCTTCACGCCGCGGGGCGCGCGGTGATCTTCCTGCAGCAGGCCAACCTGCCGCATGGCAGCTACACCATCACCAACGTGACCGGCGGCAACTCGGTAAACAGCATCGCCTCCGATGGCCTGATCGAACTGCAGCTGACGGCGGCCGACGCGACGGCCTATGCCGACGTGGTGAGCAAGATCACGGCTGCGGCCAAGGCGGGCGCCGATGCGGAAAACGCCTTCCGGGGCGTCAAGGCGGGTGACGTGACGGCCGGCGCGCCGGCGCATATCCGCTACACCGTGAACCCGGGCCTGGCCCTGCGTTGAGCCATGGCCGGTGCTGCCGGGCGCACGGGTGCCCGGCAGCACCGGCCAATGACCCAGGTCGTGCAAAAGCCTCGATCATGTCGACATGCCTGCACGGGCCTGCAATTCAAATTCATAGATCGCCGTGGTGAATCGAAATCCTGCAAAGGCGCAAGAGACGTTGATCTTTAGACAACTCATGGCATGTCGTGGGTGGTCAGTGATTTGTCGGTTGATTGCCATTTTGGCGCTCGGCAGCACGTGTGCAGCGCATTCCCAGGACATCGACACGCTGAAGCGCATTGCGGACACCGGCACCGTTCGCCTGGGCCACCGCGAATCGTCCATTCCATTTTCCTATTACGACGAAAAGCGCAATGCGGTCGGTTTTTCACATGACCTCATGTTGAAGATCGTCGACACGCTCAAATCGAATCTTGGGCTCCCGGGATTGACGATCAAATTGGTGCCGGTGACGCCGCAGAACCGCATGGCGCTGGTGCAGAACGGCAGCGTGGATATCGAATGCGCATCGACCACCCACAATCGCGAGCGCGCCCGCCAGGTCGCTTTTTCCACCTCTTTTTTCCAGATCGGGACACGTCTTCTTACACACCGGGCCTCGGGCATCCATGATTTCCCCGATCTGGCGGGTAAACGCGTGGCCGTGACTTCGGCAACGACCTCCGAGCGGCTGCTGAGAACCTACAATGAACGTTCGGCCAAGGGCTTTCGCATCCTGGTGGGCAAGGACCACGGCGAATCCTTCGAATTGGTGACGAGCGGCAGGGCCGATGCCTTCATGATGGACGACGCCCTGTTGTACGGCGAGCGCGCAAAAGTGGCGAATCCGCAGGATTGGGATGTGGTGGGCACGCCGATGTCATCCGAAGTGTACGGATGCATGATGCGATTGAAAGACCATCAGCTCAAGAAGATCGTCGACGGTGCCCTGATAAAAATGATGACAAGCGGAGACATATTGAAGGTGCACCAGAAGTGGTTTCAAAAACCCATTCCACCGCGCGGGCTGAATCTGGCCTGGCCGGCTTCGCCGGAATTGCGGGATCTGTACGCACATCCCAACGACCAGCCGTCGGAATAGCGCCCCCATGGTGCGGGGTCCGGCAATTGCCAATATTCTCAAGGCCGCCATCGGCGTCGTGGCGCTGGTGCTGATCGCCGCCGCCGCGATGTTTTCCTATCAGCGGGGAAAAGAAAGCGGTATTCGACAGCTCATGACCGAAGCCAACCACCGGCTCGATCTTTTTGCATCGGCGGTGGAGGGCGTTGCCAAGCCGCTCGAAAACATTCCGGCCACCATCCAGTTGCATCCGGACGTGCTGGAGATCCTGCGCACGCCCGGCACGCTGCGCACCACCCGCGCGGTGAACGACTATCTCCGGCGCCTCAATGCCCATGTGGGCGGGCTGGCGGCCTTCACCCTCAACGTGCGGGGCGTGGTGGTGGCTTCGAGCAACACCTCCGCGCAGGACGACAGCCTGCTGGGCACCGACGTCTCCTTCCGGCCGTATTTCCTCGATTCGCTCGCCGGCCGTGTGGGCAAGCATTTCTCCATCGGCATCGACGGCGGCGGCGCCGGCTACTTCGTCTCGTACCCGGTGCGGGACGGCGCGGTGGTGGTGGGCGTGGCGGTGATCAAGATCGGGCTGCACCCGGTCGACCAGCTCTGGGACCTGGTCGGTTCGCCCGCGTTGATCGCGGACGCCAACCAGGTGGTGATCCTCGCGTCGCGGCCCGAATGGCGCTACCGCGCGCTCTCGCCGCTGTCCGTGGAGCAGCGCGTGAACCTGCAGCTCACCCGGGCCTATTCCGACCTGGAGATCCTGCCGGTCCAGGATTTCCTGAACATCGGCGCCGATGGCGACGTCCGGACCGACGGCCAGAAGATGACGCTGATCCGTCCGCTCGACGGCATGGACTGGCGCGTCAGCATCGTGCTCGACCTGAAGCAGGTGCACCGCACCGCGAGGATGGCCGCGCTCACCGGCGGCGGCGCCGCCACCTTGCTGCTGCTGCTGGCGCTGGCCGCGGTCCAGTGGCGGCGCATCGCCAAGCAGCGCCGGCTGGTGCGGCGGATGCTGGAGCAGTCGAACGTGGCCCTCGAGATCAAGGTCGCGGAGCGTACGCACGACCTCAGCACCATCAACGACCAGTTGCGCCGCGAGGTGCACGAGCGCAACGTGGCCGAGCAGTCCTTGCGGGCCGCGCAGAGCGAGCTGGTGCAGGCGGGCAAGATGGCGGTGCTGGGGCAGCTCTCGGCCGGCATCACCCACGAGCTCACCCAGCCGCTGGGCGCGATGCGCACCATTGCCGGCAATGCCGAGGAATTCCTGCTGCGCGGAAAATCCGACAGCGCGATCCAGAACCTGAAGATCCTCGGCCGCCTGGTCGACCAGATGGGCGGGATCATCCAGCCGCTGAAGAACTTCGCCCGCAAGTCCGAGCCTGTCTTCCAGAAGGTCGACCTGAGCAAATCGCTGGGCGACGCGCTCTTTCTCCTGAGCAGCAGGATCCGCGCGCTCCAGGTCGAGATCCGCAACCCGGTCGCGAAGGGCCAGTTCTTCGTTCGCTGCGAACAGAACCGGCTCGAGCAGGTGCTGATCAACCTGCTGAGCAATTCGCTGGATGCGCTCGAAGCGCAGGATTCGCCGCGGGTCATCACGGTCGAGGCCGAGCAGGGCGGCGATGGGCCATGCGATGCCCGCATGACCCGCATCAGTGTTTCGGACAACGGCGCGGGCATGGACGAAGCCACGCGCGCCCGCTTGTTCGAACCTTTTTTCACCACCAAGGAAAGTGGCGCGGGCCTCGGCCTGGGCCTGGTCATTTCGCGCGACATCCTGACCGAGTTCGGCGGCACGATCGAAATCGTCTCCACGCAGGGTCGCGGCACCTGCTTTCGTTTGAGGATACCGTCGTATGAACCGTGATGAATGTGCCGGCAGCAACCTGATGGTCCTGCTGGTGGAAGACGAGCCCGACATGCGCCTGGGCTGCACGCAGGCGCTGGACCTCGACGGCATCCCCTCCCGCGCGGTGGCGAGCGTGGAGGAGGCCCGCCCCTTGCTGCAGCCCGGCTTTCCCGGCGTGGTCATCACCGACATGAAGCTGCCCGGCGACGACGGCCTGGCGCTGATCAAGTTCTGCCGCCAGCTCGATGCCGAACTGCCGGTGGTGATGATCACCGGGCACGGCGACGTCCGGCTGGCCGTGGAAGCCATGCGAAACGGCGCCTACGATTTCATCACCAAGCCCTTTTCCAGGGAGACGCTGCTGGACGTGACCCGACGCGCCCTCGAGAAGCGGCGGCTTACGCTGGAAGTGTTGAAGCTGCGGCGGAGCCTGGCGGACCTGCACGGTTTCGAGCGGCAACTGGTCGGCGCCTCCGAACACATCAAGAACGTGCGCACACTGACGGCGGAGCTGGCCGCCTCGCCCATCGACGTGCTGATCTCCGGTGAAACGGGCACCGGCAAGGAAGTGGTCGCGCAGGCACTGCACACCCAGTCCGACCGCCGCCAGGGGCCCTTCGTCGCCATCAACTGCGGCGCCATGTCCGACCAGCTTCTCGATGGCGAGCTCTTCGGGCACGAGCCGGGCGCCATGCCGGGCGCGCTGGAAAAACGCATCGGCAAGATCGAGTTCGCGAACGGCGGCACCCTGTTCCTGGACGAGCTGGAGTCGATGTCCATCTCGATGCAGATGAAGCTGCTGCGGGTGATCCAGGACCGCAAGATCGAGCGCATCGGCTCCAACGAGCAGCTGCATGTGGACGTCCGCATCATCGCGGCGACCAAGATCAACCTGCTGCAGGCCGCGCAGGAAGGGACGTTCAGGGCCGACCTGTACTACCGGCTGAACATCGCCTCGGTCAAGATGGCACCCTTGCGCGAGCGGCGGGAGGACATCCCGGTCCTGCTCAACCACTTCCTGCTGCTGGCCTCGAGCCGCTATGCGCGACCGCTGCCCGAGATCAGCCAGGCGCAGCAGAACCAGCTGCTGGCACACGACTGGCCCGGCAATGTGCGGGAGCTCAAGAACATCGCCGAATGCCTGGTGCTCAACGTGCCGTGCGGCGTCATCACCCGGCGCGAGCCCGACGCGGACCCCGACCTGGACAACGATCCCGGCCTGGTCGACATGGTCGAGAACTTCGAAAAAGCGATCATCGAGAGCGTGCTGGTCAAGCACAGCGGCAACGCGTCCCTGAGCGCCCGCTCGCTGAAGGTGCCCAAGACCACGCTGGCCGACAAGCTGAGGAAATACAACCTCTCGACCAGGCGCGACGACGGTCCGCTCGCCGCGACGCGGGTGCGCCCCGAAGGCGCCGCGGAAAGAGATCCGCAGGAAGCCGTGGAGTAAGGCGCCGAGGGCCTTAGGCTCTCTTCAGTTCGAACACCAGGCAGGTGGTGGTGGCGTGCGCGTACAGCGTGCCGTCGGGCCCGAGTAGCCGTGCCTCGGCGGTGGCCAGCTGGCGGCCGCAGTGGATCACCCGGCCTTCGGCGCGCACGCGCTGCACCTTGGGCGTGACCGCCTTCACGTAGTTCACGCCCAGCTCGGCCGTGGTGTAGCTGCGGCCCGCCGGCAGCATGGTGTGCACCGCGCAGCCCAGCGCCGAATCGAGCAGCGTCGCGACCCAGCCGCCGTGGACGGTGCCCAGCGGGTTCAGGTGCCGCGCCATCGGCGTGCCCTGGAACACCGACACGCCGGCCTGCACCGAGAGCACGGTGAAGTCGAGCGTCTTGGCGATGGCGGCGTAGGGAATCTCGCCGTCGATCATGGCCTGCATGATCTGGAGGCCGCTCTTGCCCTCGATCTGTTCGAGGGCCGCGACCCCGGGGCCGGGCCCGGCATCGAGGCGCTCGGTGATGCGGCGTTCTTCTTCGATCCAGGCTTCGAGCTGGTGGGCGGGTGATGTCATGCCTATGTTCCCCTTGTGGGCTTTGGGATGGAGGGTAAGTTGCATATGCAACAGTTGCACCTACAATAATATCCCATGAGCACCACCATCAAGCCGAGCGGCTGCACCAACTTCAAGGTCCGGCAACTGTCGCGCCGGCTGTCGCAGCGCTATGACGCCGAGGTCGCGCAGAGCGGCCTCAAGACCACGCAGTACTCGCTGCTGTCGAACCTGGCGCGGCTGGGCCCCTCGCGTCCGGTCGACCTGGCGGCCGAACTCCAGATGACGGCCTCGACGCTGAGCCGCAACCTGCAGCCGCTGATCGCCGCGGGCTGGATCGTGCAGAGCGCGGGTGCCGACGCGCGCAGCCAGCTGGTGCAGGTCACCGAGTCGGGCGAGGCCAAGCGCCGCGAAGCGCAGCAGTACTGGAAGACGGCCCAGCAGAAGATGAACACGCTGCTGGGCGTGGAGCGCGTGATCGCGCTGCACCAGCTGATCGACGAAGCGATGGCGCTGCTCGGCGCCGACGACGGCTCGGCCGTCGACGACTGATCGCCATCCCACCCAGGACCTCCCACACTTTTCTTCGCGTGTGCCAGCCCACGCAGGCACGCGTCTCTCGCCTCCTCACATTCCATTCCAACAGCCGAGGTCCCATGTTCGCCACCCAAGTTTCCGCATGGCTGCAGCGCCGCGGCATCCACTACGGATGGATCGTCGCCGCCATCACCTTCCTGACCATGCTGACCATGTCGGCGGCCCTGGGCCTGCCGGGCGCGATGCTGCAGCCGCTGACCAAGGAGTTCGGCTGGAGCACCGAGCAGATCTCGTCGGCGCTGGCGCTGCGCTTCGCGCTGTTCGGCCTGATGGGCCCCTTCGCCGCGGTGCTGATGGAGCGCTACGGCCTGCGCGCGGTGATCTGCACCGGCCTCACGCTGGTCGGCCTGGGCATGGCGCTGGTCACCATGGCCTCGCAGCTGTGGCAGCTGTTCGTGCTCTGGAGCCTGCTGCTGGGCCTGGGCACCGGCATGACCGCGCTGGTGCTCGGCGCGGTGGTGGCCAACCGCTGGTTCGTGGCGCGCCGCGGCCTGGTGATCGGCATGCTCACCGCCAGCTCGGCCACTGGCCAGCTGGCCTTCCTGCCCTTCGCGGCCTGGATGATCGAGCACTGGGGCTGGCGTTCGGCCATCGTGCCGATCGTGATCGGCAGCATCCTGATCGGCGTGCTCGCGCTGTGCCTGATGCGCAACCGGCCTTCGGACATCGGCCTGCTGCCCTATGGTGAAACGCCCGGCACGCAGCCCGCGGCACCCGCCGTTGCCGCGCCGATGATGAATTTCGCCACGCCCTTCCGCGTGCTCAAGGAAGTCTCGACCAACCGCACCTTCTGGATCCTGGCCGGCACCTTCTTCATCTGCGGCCTGAGCACCAACGGCCTGGTGCAGACCCACTTCATCTCGCTGTGCGGCGACTACGGCATGGCGGCCGTGCCCGCCGCCTCGGTGCTCGCGATGATGGGCGCCTTCGACTTCGTCGGCACCATCCTCTCGGGCTGGCTGTCGGACCGCTACGACAACCGCAAGCTGCTCTTCTGGTACTACGGCCTGCGCGGGCTCTCGCTGTTCTGGCTGCCGCATTCGGAATTCACCATCTACGGCCTGGGCATCTTCGCGATGTTCTACGGCCTCGACTGGATCGCCACCGTGCCGCCGACCGTCAAGCTCGCGGGCGCGGCCTTCGGCCCGGCCAAGGTGGGCCTGGTGTTCGGCTGGATCTTCGCCGCGCACCAGCTGGGCGCCGCCACCGCCGCCTACGGCGCGGGCTTCGCGCGCACGCTGCTGCTGACCTACACGCCGGCGCTCTACGCCGCCGGAGCCGCCTGCCTGGTGGCCGCGGTGATCGTGATGCTGATCCGCCGCCCCGCGGCCAAGGCCGGCGCGGCGGTCACGGCCGGCGCGCGTGCCTGAACACCCGCACCAGGAACTGCGATGACCACCACCTCGGACCTCGACCCCCGCACCCGCCTGCTGCTCGAGGCGCCCATCGTGCCCACCCTGCTGCGCCTGGCCGCGCCCAACGTGGTGGTGATGGTGGCGCAGGCCTCGGTCGGCCTGATCGAGACCTACTTCGTCGGCAAGCTCGGCACCGACGCGCTGGCCGGCATGGCGCTGGTGTTCCCGATCGTGATGCTGATGCAGATGACCTCGGCCGGCGCGGTGGGCGGCGGCATCGCCTCGGCCATCGCGCGCGCCTTGGGCGCCAAGCGCATGGACGATGCGCGCGCGCTGGTGCTGCACGCGATCGCGGTGGCGCTGTGCTTCGGCGTGCTCTTCAGCGTGGTGCTGCTGTTCGGCGGCCGCTGGCTCTATGCGGAGATGGGCGGCAGTGGCGCCTCGCTGGAAGCGGCCGTCACCTACTCGCACTGGGTGTTCGCGGGCGCGGTGCTGGTCTGGCTCTTCAACTCGCTGGCGGCCGTGATCCGCGGCACCGGCAACATGGCGGTGCCCGCCAACGTGACGGTGGCCGGCGTGGTGGTGCTGATCCCGCTGTCGCCGCTGCTGATCTTCGGCTGGGGCCCGGTGCCGGCCATGGGCATCGCGGGCGGCGCCATGGCGCTGCTGCTGTACTACCTGCTGGGCACCGCGGCACTGCTGCTCTACATGCGCTCAAAGCGCAGCCTGCTCAAGCTCTCGTTCGCCGGCCTGCAGCTGCGCTGGCCGCTGTTCCGCGACATCCTGCGCGTGGGCCTGATCTCGGCCATCGCGACGGTCTGCGTCAACCTGTCGATCGGCGTCGCGACTGCCTTGGCCGGCCAGTTCGGGCCGGGCGCCATCGCGGGCTACGGCACCGCTTCGCGGCTCGAGTACCTGCTGGTGCCGCTGGTCTTCGGATTGGGCGCGCCGCTGCTGGCCATGGTCGGCACCTGCATCGGCGCCGGCCAGCGCGAGCGCGCGCTGCACGCCAGCTGGATCGGCGTGGGCATGGCCTTCGCGCTGACCGAGACCATCGGCCTGGCCGCGGCGCTGTTCCCGCGCCCCTGGCTGCTGCTGTTCGGCAACGACCCGGCCATGCTCGAGGCCGGCACGCACTACCTGCGCGCGGTGGGGCCGTTCTACGGCTTCTTCGGCGTCGGCCTGGTGCTGTACTTCGCGTCGCAAGGCGCGGGCCGGCTCTACTGGCCGGTGATCGGCAACCTCGCGCGGCTCGCGGTCGCGGGCCTGGGCGGCTGGCTGGCGCTGCGCTGGAGCGGCGAGCTGACGCAAGTCTTCGTCGCGCAGGGCGTGGCGCTGGTGGTCTACGGCGTGATCACGGCCGCGGCCATCGCCGGCGGCGCCTGGTTCGGCCGCGTGGGCTGGCCGCGCACGCCGCGCGCCTTGATGCAGCGGCTGCAAGGCGCGTGAGCGCGGTTCCTCATCCCTCCTTTCTTCCTCACCCCGAAAGCAATCCATGAAGCTCCAAGATTCCGTCGTCTTCATCACCGGCGCCAACCGCGGCCTGGGCCTGGCCTTCGCACAGGCCGCGCTGGCCGCCGGCGCACGCAAGGTCTATGCGGCCGCCCGCAACCCGGCCAGCATCACGCTCCCGGGCGTGGTGCCGATCGCGCTCGACGTCACCGACGCGGCGCAGGTCGCGGCCGCGGCGCGCGACTGCGGCGACGTGACGCTGCTGATCAACAACGCGGGCATCTCGCTGGGCTCCGACCTGCTGTCGCCCAATTCGGTCGAGAAAGCGCGCGCCGAGTTCGAGACCAACTTCTTCGGCGTCTGGGCGCTGGCCGCGGCCTTCGCGCCGGTGCTCAAGGCCAACGGCGGCGGCGCCATCGTCAACGTGCTGTCGGCGCTGGCCTGGGCCACCTTCCCGAGCGTGGCCACCTACAGCACCAGCAAGGCGGCGGCCTGGTCGCTGAGCAACGGCCTGCGCAACGAGCTGCGCGAGCAGGGCACGCAGGTGACCAGCCTGCACGTGGGCTACATGGACACCGACATGACCGACGGCATCGACGCGCCCAAGAGCGCACCGGCCGACGTGGCACGCGTCACGCTCGAAGGCGTGGAGGCCGGATTGTTCGAGGTGCTGGCCGACGACGTGAGCCGCGGCGTCAAGGCCAGCCTGTCGAGCGCCACGCCGGCTTACGCGGGCTGAGCGCGCGACAACGTCCCGATCGCCATCAGAGCCCGAGTTCGCTCAGCCCTGGATGGTCGTCGGGCCGGCGGCCCAGCGGCCAGTGGAACAGGCGCTGGGATTCGTCGATGGCCAGGTCGTTGATGCAGGCGAAGCGGCGCTTCATCAGGCCGTTGGGCGCGAACTCCCAGTTCTCGTTGCCGAAACTGCGGAACCACTGGCCCGAGGCGTCATGCGATTCGTAGGCGTAGCGCACCGCGATGCGGTTGCCGGCAAAGGCCCAGAGCTCCTTGATCAGCCGGTAGTCGAGTTCCCGCGCCCACTTCTGTTCGAGGAACGCGCGCGCGGCCTCGCGGCCCACGGGGAAGTCGGTGCGGTTGCGCCACACGGTGTCTTCCGTGTAGGCCAGGCTGACGCGTGCGGCGTCACGGGTGTTCCAGCCGTCTTCGGCCAGGCGGACCTTCTGCACGGCGGTCTCGTGCGTGAAGGGCGGAAGGGGTGGGCGCGTGTCCATGGCGGGGCTCCTGTGGATCGATGGGTGACGATGCCTGGAAGGCTAGCACCGGGCCTCGCGCTGCAGTGCTGCGGAATCGGCAATGCACTTTTCTCCGCCGCGGCCTCACTGCAGGTTCGGGTTCTGGCGCAGCGTTTCCACCGCCATGTCGATGAAGGCGCGCACCTTGCGCGTGGCATGCCGGCCTTCGCGGTGCACCACATGGATGGGCAGCGCGGGGCGCTCGAAATCCTCGAGCACCAGCTTCAGCGTGCCCTCCTGCAGCGCCCGCGCGATGTGATAGATCGGCAGCCGCGTGATACCGAAGCCCGCGGTGGCGGCGTCGGCGGCGGACTCGTTGGTGTTGGTCGACAGGCGCGGCTGGAAGCGCACCTGCACCGGCTTGTCGCCATCGAGGAAGCGCCACTCCAGCGTGGGCGACACGCCGGTGGCGGCCACGATCACGTGCGCGGCCAGGTCCTCGGGCCGCTGCGGCACGCCGTGGCGCGCCAGGTACTCGGGCGAGGCGCAGTGCACCTGCCGCACGCGGCCGACCCGCGTGGCCTGCAGCGACGAATCGGGCAGGGCGCCGATGCGCACCGCCACGTCGACACCCTCGTCGACCAGGTTGACCACCCGATCGAGAAACCAGCACTGCATGTCGACCTCGGGGTATTGCGCGAGGTAGTGGCGCACGACGGGCGCGACGTGCATGCGGCCGAAGTTCACCGGCGAGGTGATGGTCAATTGCCCGCGCGGTGCGGCGTGCGTGCCCGCGGCCGAACTCTCGACGTCCTCGAGATCCGCCAGCAGGCGCCGGCAGCCGTCTGCATAGCCGCCGCCGGCTTCGGTGAGCCGCACGAAGCGCGTGGTGCGCGTGAGCAGGCGCGTGCCCAGGCGTTCCTCGAGTTCGGTGACGGCGCGCGTCACCACCGAGGGCGAGACGTTGAGCTTGCGCGCGGCCGAGGCGAAGCCGCCGGTATCGACGACGGCCAGGAAGGCCGACATGGCCTGTATGCGATCCATACCCGGGTTCCTCTGTGGCAGCGCGTGGTTGTTCGTGAATCGAGAAGAGTGACTTGCCGCAGACGGGGATTCTAGAGAGCGCCCGAAAAAATGATCATTGGTCCCAGCCCCGGTGCTTGCCGGTCTGTTCTTTCTCGAAACCAGGAAATCCACCATGAAGCTCTACCACCACCCGCTGTCCGGCCACTCGCACCGTGCCCGCCTGTTCCTGTCGCTGATCGGCGTGCCGCACGAACTGGTCGAGGTCGACCTTGCCAAGGGCGCGCACAAGGCGCCGGACTACCTGCGCATCAATCCCTTCGGCCAGGTGCCCGCGCTCGACGACGCCGGCACCATCGTGACCGACTCGAACGCGATCATGGTCTATCTCGCACGCAAGCTCGGCAAGACCGAATGGCTGCCCACCTCGCCCCTCGTCGAGGCCCGCATCCAGAAGTGGCTCAGCGTGGCCGCGGGGCAGATCGCCTACGGTCCGGCCGCGGCGCGGCTCATCACGGTCTTCGGCGCGAACTTCCGCCCCGAGGAAGTGATCCAGCGTGCGCACGGCGTGCTGGCGCTGATCGAGGCCCAGCTGTCCTCGCAGGCCTTCATCGCCGCCGAGCAGCCGACCATTGCCGACGTCGCGCTCTACAGCTACATCGCCCGCGCACCCGAGGGCAACGTCGACCTCTCGGACTACCCGCAGGTCCGGGGCTGGCTCGCGCGCATCGAGGCGCTGCCGGGCTTCGTCGATTTCCGCCGCACCCCGGTGGGGCTCGGGGCCTGAGCCTTCACCACAGCGAACGCGGAGCACCAGCCCATGTCGACCCCGTCCACGCAGATTCCCGCTTCGCCCTGGCATGCGGGCGAACTCGCGATCCAGCAGAGCATCGGCGTGGTCGAACACATGGACCGGCCGGGCCGGCTCTATGTGCGGAACTTCCTGCTCGACCAGCATCGCGAGTTCTATCCACTGCTGCCCTTCATCGCGATCGGCGCGGTCGACCCCGCGGGCGATGCCTGGGCCACGATGCGGGCCGGCGAGCCCGGTTTCCTGCAGGCGCCCGACACCGGCACGCTGCGGGTGCGCTCGCGGCGCGAGGCGGCCGATCCGGCCGAGACGGGCATAGCCGATGGCCACGCGGTGGGCATGGTGGGCGTCGACCTGCTGACGCGCCGGCGCAACCGGCTCAACGGCACGGTGCGGCGCGATGGCGCGGAGGGCTTCGACCTGGCCGTCACGCAGAGCTTCGGCAACTGCCCGCGCTACATCCAGAATCGCCGCTTCTCGCTGGTGCGCGATCCGCAGGAGCCGGCCCGGCCACCGGCCGTGCATCTCGATGCCCTCGATGCGCGCGCACGGCAGCTGATCACGGCCGCCGACACCTTCTACGTGGCCTCGTACGTGGACCGCGACGACGGCACGCGGCAGGTCGACGTGTCGCATCGCGGCGGCAAGCCCGGCTTCGTGCGCATCGGCGACGACGGCGTGCTCACCATCCCGGACTTCAACGGCAACCTGTTCTTCATGACGCTGGGCAACCTGCTGCTCAATCCGAAGGCCGGCCTGCTGTTCGTCGATTCGGCCACGGGCGACATGCTGCAGATGACCGGCGACGCCGAGGTGGTGCTCGACTCGCCCGAGATCGCGGCCTTCGAAGGGGCCGAGCGCCTGTGGCGCTTCCGGCCGCGGCGCGTCGTGCACCGGCCCGAGGGGCTGCCGCTGCGCTGGACCTTCGAAGCCGACGGCTGGTCGCCCCATCTCGCGATGACCGGCGACTGGGCGCAGGCCGCGCAGCGCCTCGAGGCCGCGGCACTGGCCGAACGCTGGCGGCCGTTTCGCGTGGCGCGCACGGTGGACGAGAGCGCGACGATCCGATCGCTCCATCTCGAACCGATGGATGGCATCGCGATCGTTCCGCACCAGGCCGGGCAGCACCTGCCGGTGCGCGTCGTGCTGCCGGAAGCCGAGGCCCCGGTGCAGCGCAGCTACACGCTCTCGACCGCGCCCTCCGATGGCGCGTACCGCATCAGCGTCAAGCGCGAGGGCCCTGTGTCGCAGCACCTGCATGCGCTGAAGGAAGGCGACCTGCTCGAAGTGCGCGCGCCCGCGGGCCGCTTCACGCTCGACGCGGCGCAGCGCAGGCCGGCCGTGCTGCTGGCCGCGGGTGTCGGCATCACGCCGATGCTCGCGATGCTGCGCCACGTGGTGCACGAGGGCGCACGCACGCGCACCTTGCGGCCGACCTGGCTGTTCCAGTCGGCGCGTACCGTGGGCGAGCGTGCCTTCGATGCGGAGATCGCCGCGCTCGTGCAGGCCGGCAAGGGCGGCGTGCACTGGGTCCGCGTGCTGAGCGCGCCGCAGGGCGCGAAGGCGGGCCTGGACTTCGATGCCGAAGGCCGCATCGACATGGCACTGCTCCAGGCCACGCTGCCCTTCGGCGACCACGACTTCTATGTGTGCGGCCCACCGGCGTTCATGCAGTCGGTCTACGACGGCCTGCGCGGCCTCGGGGTGGCGGATGCGCGCATCCATGCCGAAGCCTTCGGGCCGGCCTCGCTGCAGCGCAAGGCGGACGCCCGTGCCGTCCAGGCATCGGCGCCCGCGGCCACGCAGCCGGTGCGCCTGGTCTTCGCCACCTCGGGCAAAGAGGCGCGATGGAAGCCGGGCGACGGGTCCTTGCTGGAAGCGGCCGAGGCGCGCGGCCTGGCGCCGGCCTTCGGTTGCCGCGGCGGCAGCTGCGGCACCTGCAGCACGCGCGTGCTGCAGGGCGCGGTCAGCTACGCCACGCCGCCATCCTTCGCGGTGGCGGAGGGCGCGGCGCTGATCTGCTGCGCGGTGCCGGCGGCGTCTTCAGGCGAGGCCTTGCACCTCGCGCTGTGAGCGGCAAGGCTCAGTACGCGCCCATGTAGTCGCGCTTGCCGACCTCGACGCCGTTGTGGCGCAGGATCGCATAGGTGGTCGTCACATGGAAGAAGAACTGCGGCAGGCCGTAGTGCAGCAGGTAGGCACTGGCCGAGAGCTTCTTCTCCTTGGGCGTGCCGGGGCGCAGCACGATCTCCAGCGATTCGCTGGCTGCGAACTGTTCGGGCGTGAAGCTCGCCAGATGGTCCTTCGCCTTGGCGATCAGCGCCTGCAGGTCGGCGAAGCTGGTCTCGGTGTCGGGCCACGAGGGCACGGGCGCACCCGCGAGGCGCGAGCCGATGCCCTTGGCGAAGTCCGCGGCGATCTGCACCTGGCGCACGAGCGGGAACATGTCGGGGAACAGGCGTGCCTGCAGCAGGGCGGCGGGCTCGATCTTCTTGTCCGTGACGTGGGCTTCGGCCTTGGCGAGCACGTCGGAGAGGGCGCCCAGCATCTGCTGGAGGACGGGAATGCTGGCGCTGTAGAGGGGGCTGGTCATGGGTGGGTTCTTTTCCTCGGGAGGGCGCAGACCGATGGCGCTTGCGTCCCGGTGGGGGCTGCAAGCATGGTCTGCGGGAGAGCGTGCGCCCGGCGAATCGCGCGGGCGAGTGCGCATGGTAAGGCACGGCCCGGCGTCGGCGAGGCCTGCCGGTCCGCGCACGCCGCGGCTCAGGGCGCCGGCCGGACGCCGTTGCTGCTTCCCTTGTCGCACAGGTAGCTGATCACCATGTCGGCCACATGCGCCAGCCGGCCTTTCACGCGTTCGGGCGCGCCGAGGTCCACGTCCAGCACATAGGACAGCGTGTAGCGGTTGGTGATGAAGTACGAACCAAGGCCGGAGATCGACACGTAGAGATCGACCCAGTCGGCATCCTCGCGGAACACGCCCTGGGCCTTGCCCTTCTTCAGCACCTCGGCCAGGGCGGTGCGCAGCGGATTGAACATCGCCGGGATCAGCTTGGACTTGCGGATGTGCGCAGCCTTGTGCAGGTTCTCGGTCGACAGCAGCTGCAGGAAGTCGGGCTGGTCGATGAAATGCTGCGTGGTCTTCATGACCAGTTCGCGCATGTCGGCCACCGGGTCGTCACCCGTGAGCGCGAGCTCGTTCTGCCGCTCGCGCATGGCACCGTAGGCCTGCTCCATCACCTCGATGAACAGGGCTTCCTTGCCTTCGAAGTAGTGGTAGATCAGGTTCTTGCTGATCTTGCATCGCGCAACGATGGCATCGATGCGTGCGCCGTCGTAGCCACGCGCCGCGAACTCCTTGCTCGCGAACTTGATGATGCGCTCGCGGCTTGCCTGCGCGTTGCGTGGACGTTTTTTGGCGGCGGCGGGAGGGGGGGCTGTCATGGACTCGGAGGGTGGCACCGGACGGGCGGCCCGGCGCCCGGAGTTTACAGATCCCATGGCCAGCCCCCGAGAAAACCCGATGCACGAACACGTTGACAGAGGTCCATTGCGTCTCCTATATTTCGCTCGTTGTTGTACTGGATGGTTAGTTAGTTATCCGTCCTGGTCGCAGGATTATCAACCAGCCGCAAGGCACAGGAATCGGAGTGGCGGATGAACTTGAAAAAGCACGCTTCCAAAGGCGTTCGGGTCGGCTGTGACATCGGAGGCACCTTCACGGACATCGTCCTGGCGATGCCCAACGGACGGCTCTACGTGAACAAGACCTCGACCACGCCCGACGACCTCGGGCGCGCGATCGTGCAGGGTCTCGGGTCGCTGATCGAGCAGGCCGGCGTATCGCCCGGCGACATCACCGAGATCGTGCATGGCACGACCACGGCCTCGAACACCATCTTGCAGAAGGTCGGCGCGCGCACGGGCGTGCTGACCACCGAGGGCTTTCGCGACGTGCTCGAGATCGGTCGCATCCGCACGCCCACGATGTTCGACCTCAGCTGGTCCAAGCCCGCGCCGCTTTCGCCGCGCCGCTGGCGCCGTGGCATCCGCGAGCGCATCGATGCGCAGGGCCGCATCGTCACGCCGCTCGACGAGGCTCAGCTGCTGGACGAGGCCCGCGCACTGGTAGACGAAGGCGTCGGTTCGATGGCGGTCTGCTTCCTCAACAGCTACATCAACCCGGTCCACGAGCTCGCTGCCAAGGCGCTGCTGCAGGCGAATTTCCCGTCGCTGCTGCTGAGCGTGTCGTGCGAGGTGCTGCCGGAGATCAAGGAGTACGAGCGCACCAGCACCACGGTGGTCAATGCCTACATCCTGCCGGCCATGCGCACCTATCTGGCGCGCCTGCGGCAAGACCTCGAACGCATGGGTGTGAAGGCCTCGCTGCAGGTCATGGCCTCCAACGGCGGGATGATGGGCATTGCCTCTGCCACCGACAAGCCGGTCTTTGCGGTCGCCTCGGGCCCGGCGGGCGGGGTGGCGGGCGCGGTCGAGATCGGCCACCTGGGCGGTGACGCCGACCTGATCGTCTTCGACATGGGCGGCACGACCGCCAAGGCCTCGATCATCGCGGGCGGCCAGCCCTCGCTGACCAACGAGTACGAGTTCCGCGACGGCATCAGCGCCCCCAGCCGCTTCGTCAAGGGCGGCGGCTATGTGCTCAAGGTGCCGGCGATCGACATCGCCGAGGTGGGCGCCGGTGGCGGCTCCATCGCGTGGATCGATGCCGGCGGCCTGCTCTGCGTCGGCCCCGAGTCGGCGGGTGCGACGCCCGGCCCCGCCTGCTACGGCAACGGCAACGACCGCCCGACCGTGACCGACGCCAACATGGTGCTGGGTTACCTCAATCCGCGCGCGCTCGCCGGCGGCAGCCTGCGCGTGTCGCCCGAACTGTCGAAGGCGGCGATCGAGCGCCACGTCGGCGGACCGCTGGGGCTGGACCTGCTGGCCGCCGCGCATGGCATCCGGCAGGTCGCGAACGTGAACATGGCGCGCGCAATCCGCGCCGTGACGGTGGAACGCGGCCGCGATCCGCGCGACATGTCGATAATCGCCTTCGGCGGCGGCGGGCCGCTGCACGCGGTGTCGGTGGCGCGGCTGCTCGGCATCCGCCGGGTGATCGCGCCGATCATGGCCGGGGTCTTCTGCTCCGCCGGCATGCTGTCGGCGGACGCCGAGCACAACTTCGTCAAGGCGGTGCTGAAGCCGCTCGCCGGTTGCGCGCCGGCCGAGCTGGGCGGCATCGCGGCCGCGCTCGGCGACAAGGGCTACTCGGTGCTGGCGTCCGAGGGCTATCAGCCGGAGGACGCGACCATCGTGCTCGCCGCCGACCTGCGCTACGTGGGGCAGAGCTCCGAGCTCACCGTGGCGCTGGCCTCCGCGCATTTCGGCCTCGAGGCCATCGAACAGCTGGTGCGCGATTTCCAGGCGATGTATCACCAGACCTTCGGCTACAGCAGCGACGAGCCGCTCGAGCTGGTCAACCTGCGCGTGTCCGCGCGCGGCCGCAGCAAGCACCGGCTCGATTTCGCGACCTGCCAGGTGGACGGCACCGCGCTGCAGGGCGAGGCCGGCACGCGCTCCGTGAGCTTCGCCGCCAACGAGGCGCCCGTGGCCACCCGCGTCGTGCCGCGCGCCCAACTGACACAGGCGCCTGAACAGGGGCCGCTCGTGATCGAGTCCTACGACACCACCATCGTCGTGCCGCCGCACTGCAGCGCCCATGCCGACGCCGTGGGCAACATCATTATCGACCTCCAGGAGCAAGCCGCATGACCACGCCCATCGACCCGATTACCTTCGCCGTGATCAAGAACGCGATGGACGCCATCGTCGACGAAGTCGCCTACACCGTGCTGCGCACCGCGCGTTCGGAGATCGTCAAGGACGTCATGGACTACTCGGCCGCGATCTGCGACCGCGACGGCCAGATGATCGCGCAGGCCAAGACCATCGCGCTGCACCTGGGCGCCATCCCCGAGGCCATGGCGGCAGTGAAGGCGCGCTACGGCGACAGCCTCGCACCCGGCGATGCCGTGATCGTCAACGACCCCTACCAGGGCGGCATGCACCTGCCGGACATCTTCATGTTCGTGCCCTTCTTCTACCAAGGCGAACTCGAAGGCTTCTGCGTGGTGATCTGCCACCACACCGACGTCGGCGGCCGCGTGCCCGGCTCGAATGCCAGCGACTCGACGGAGATCTACCAGGAAGGCCTGCGCATCCCGGTCGTGAAGCTGTACGAGGCCGGCGTGGTCAACGACACGATGGAACGCGTGATCGCTCAGAACGTCCGGCTGCCCGACCGCGTGCTGGGCGACCTGCGCGCGCAGTACGCCGCCTCTCAGGTGGGCGTGCGCGAGCTCACCGGCCTGCTCGACCGCTACGGGCGCGAAGCCGCGCGCACCTACTTCGCCGAACTGCTCGACTACGCGGAACGGCTCACGCGCGCCGAGATCCGCACCTGGCCCAAGGGCACCTTCACCTTCGAGGACTTCATCGACGACGACGGCCTGTCGCCCGAGCCGATCCCGATCCGAGTGGCGCTCACGGTGCACGAGGACCATGTCAGCGTGGACTACACCGGATCCTCGCCGCAGGTGCGCGCGGCCATCAACTCCACCCGCTCGTACACCAACTCCTGCACCTATCTGAGCGTGCGCTGCGCGCTCAAGGGCGACGTGCCGAACAATGCCGGCGTGTTCCGCTGCGTGAGCATCCACGTGCCCGAAGGCTCGGTGCTCAACCCGGTGGAGCCGGCGGCCGTGGCGGCGCGCGCGCTCACCGGCTACCGCGTCTTCGACACCATGCTCGGCGCGCTGGCGCAGGTGGTGCCCGACCGGATCCCGGCCGCGGGAGAAGGCGGCAATACCGTGGTCTGCCTCTCGGGCCAGGACGACACAGGCAAGCCGTACATCATCGTCGACATGATCTGCGGTGCCTGGGGCGCGCGGCCGCATGCCGATGGCGTCGAGGCCATCACGAACGCCTCGCAGAACCTCTCGAACACGCCGGTCGAGACGCTCGAGGCGCAGCATCCCGTGCGTGTCGAGGCCTACGAGATGGAGCCCGACTCCTGCGGTGCGGGCCGCTACCGTGGCGGCCTGGGCATCCGCCGCAGCTACCGCGTGCTGGCCGACGACGTGCTGCTGCAGCTGCGCGCCGACCGCATGAAGTTCCAGCCCTATGGCCTGAACGGCGGCGGCCCCGCCAGGGCCGCGTCCAATACGCTGGCGCATGGCGACACGGTCGAGGCGCTGCCGAGCAAGGTCGGCATGCGAATTGCTCGCGGCGACCAGGTGACGCACATCCAGCCGGGCGGCGGCGGTTTCGGCGACCCGCTGCTGCGCCCGCTGCCCGAACTCGAGCACGACGTCTGGAATCACAAGCTCAGCGCGGCCTTCGTGCGACAGCACCACGCCGCTGTCGTCGACCCGGCCACGGGCAAGGCGGATCTGGCCGCCACCCAGGCCTTGCGCGCCATGTTGCCCGTCTGAGCGGACGGCCTGAAGACATTTCCACGATCCACCGCAACCGGAGAAAACAATGAAACGACGGACCCTGAGCCAAGGACTGGCGGCCATGCTCGCCGCGCCCGCGCTGTCGCTGGGCAGCCTCCCGGCGCGCGCGCAAGGCGCCGAGAAGCTGCGCGTTCGACTCGATTTCTCGCCCTGGGGCCTGCATGCCGCCATGCACCTGGCACAGCAGAAGGGCCTGTTCAAGGCCCAGGGCCTGGACGTGGAGGTGCAGGACGGCACCGGCACCATCTCGACGCTGCAGCTGCTGGCCGCCGACCAGGTCGACATCGGCCAGGTGGCGCTGGGCACGATGGCGGTGGCCAAGGAGAACGGCCTGGACCTCGTGTCGATCGCCGGCTTCGCACGGACCGGCGACCTCGCGGTGATGGTCGACGAGACGCTCGGCGTGAAGACTCCCCGGGACCTCGCGGGCAGGAAGATCGTCTGTTTCACCACCAGCCCTTGGGCGCCGTTCATCGAGCCTTTCCTGAAGGCCAACGGCATGAGCAAGAGCAGCATCGGCTTGGTCATGGTGGCGCCCAGCGCGATGATCTCGACCTACGCTTCGGGCAACAGCGACGGCTTCATGTCGCAGGCGCCGTTCGGCCAGCCGATGGTGCTGAAGACCCGCAAGTCCTCGGCGCTGCTGCTGGGCGACAGCGGCATCAGTTTCCCGAGCTACGGCCTGGCGGCGACGCCGAAGGCGCTCGCGGCCAAGCGCGATGCCATCGCCAGGTTCGTTCAGGTGCAGGTGCGCACATGGCAGTACATCTACGACGGCCACATCGAGGAGGCGGTCGGGGCCGTCGTCGCCCAGCGGCCCAATGCGCGGCTTGACCCCGAGGTGCTGCGCGGCCAGATCACTGCCTACCGCAGTTTCTTCGAAAGCCCCTCCGCCAGGAACCAGCCCTTCGGAGTGCAGAACGACGCCGACTGGACCGCCGCCATCCGGTCGATGGAACAGACCGGCCAGATCAAGCCCGGCCACAAGCCCTCGGACTACTACACCAATGCGCTGCTTGCCGTCTGACCTCCCCCTCGCGAGGAACCCCTCCGTGTCCAGCTTTCTCGAGATCGAGCGCCTCAACAAGGTCTATGCCTCCGAGCGCAAACCCATCCACGCGCTGCAGGACATCGACCTGCACATCGAGGAAGGCGAGTTCGTCTGCATCGTCGGGCCCAGCGGCTGCGGCAAGAGCACGCTGATGCGTTGCATGGCGGGCCTGGAGCCGATCACCAGCGGCAGGCTGGCGCTGCATGGGCGGCCCATCGATGCGCCACCGGACGACATGGGCGTGGTGTTCCAGCGCGACCTGCTGCTCGAATGGCGCAACATCCTCGACAACGTGCTGGTGGCGGCGGAGTTCCATGACCGCGACCGGCGCGAGCTCGAGCCGCGTGCGCGCGAGCTGCTGGGCCTCTTCGGCCTGTCGGCGTATCTGGACCGCTTTCCGCGCGAGCTGTCGGGCGGCATGCGGCAGCGGGTCTCGATCTGCCGCGCGATGCTGCTCGACCCGCAGTTGCTTCTGATGGACGAACCCTTCGGCGCGCTCGACCCCTTCACGCGCGACGAGCTCAATGCCGAGCTGCAGCGCACCTGGCTCGAGACCCGCAAGACGGTGGTCTTCATCACACACTCGATCACCGAAGCCGTCTTCCTGGGCAGCCGCGTCGTGATGATGGCGCGCGGGCCCGGGCGCATCGCCGACGTCGTGCCCATCGAACTGGAGCGGCCGCGCGGCCTTGAGGTGCGCGAGACCGCGGCGTTCGCCGCCTATGTCGCACGCATCCGCGACACCTTCCGAGAAATCGGCATCTACAAGGGCTGAGCACCATGAAACAACTCTGGGTACGCACGCAGCGCAGCCGCCAGGCCCTGCTTTCGCTCGTGGTGCTGCTGGTGATCTGGGAGGCCTGCGTGCGCCTGCTGGGCATCCGCGACTTCCTGCTGCCGGCGCCGTCGAAGATCGCCGGTCAGTTCTTCGCGCAACCCGGCTATCTGCTGATGGAGAGCCTGGACACGCTGCGGACCACGGTCTACGGCTTCGCGCTCGCGCTGCTGCTGGGGGTCGCGGCGGCCATCGGCATCGTCTATTCCAAGTTCCTGGACCGGACGCTCTACTCGCTGCTCGTGGCGCTCAACGCGGTGCCCAAGGTCGCGCTGGCGCCGCTCTTCGTGATCTGGATGGGCACCGGCGCCATGCCCAAGGTGGCGATCGCGATGCTGATCGCGATCTTCCCGATCCTCATCGACACCGTGCTCGGCTTGCGCTCGACCGACCCCGACATGCTCGACATGGCGCGGGTGAACCATGCCTCGCGCGCCAAGATGCTCTGGAAGATCCGCTTCCCGAACGCGATGCCGAGCATCTTCGCGGGCATGAAGGTGGGGGTGTCTTTCGCGCTGGTGGGCACCATCGTCGGGGAGTTCGTGGCCGGGGAATCCGGGCTCGGGCATGTGATCCTGGTGGCGCAGGGCAGCTTCGACACCTCGACCGTCTTCGTGGCGTTGGCCTTGCTCTGCCTCATGGGCGTGCTGCTGTTCAAGGCCATCGAGTTCGCGGAGATCCGTCACCTGGGCTGGCATTCGTCGCAGCGAGAGAAGCCCGCGCCGAACGGCGTTCCGGCCTGAGGGAGCGACGAGCGGGCCGGGCTTGCGGCACGCGCGACTTCAGGGCAGCAGCCGGCGCAGCGCCTCGAAGAACATGTCGGACTGTTCGCGCTCGCCCTGCACCTGGGCCGCCACGCGCGCGGCCAGCGCGGGGTCGACCGGTGCCAGCGGCCGGCCGGTCGATTGCGCGAGCACCTGGTGCAGGCAGGCGCGCTCCAGGTAGTAGAGGTCGTCGTAGGCATGGGCGATGGTGGCGCCCGCGACGATCACGCCATGGTTGGCGAGGAAGGCCACATCCCTGCCGTCGGCCATGCTGCGCGCGATGCGCTCGCCCTCGGCATCGTCGAGCGCCAGGCCGTTGTACTGCGCGTCGATCGCGATCCGGCCCATGTAGCGCATCGCGTTCTGGCTCAGTGTGGGGTCGAGCGCGCGGTCGCTGGTGAGCGTGAGCGCGGTGGCGTAGGGCATGTGGCAATGCAGCACCACCGCATGGCCCGTGAGGCGGTGCACCGCGCCGTGGATGAACAGCGCGGTCGGCTCGACGCGGTGGCGTCCGGCCAGCACCTCGCCGTGCAGGTCGATCAGCACGATGTCGTCGGCCCGCACCTCGCTCCAGTGCAGGCCGCGCGGGTTGATCAGGTAGCGGTCGACGGTGCCGGGCAGCGTCACGCTGAAGTGGTTGCACACGCCTTCGGACAGGCCGTGGTGCGCGGCGGCGCGCAGGGCGAGCGCGAGGTCTTCGCGCAGGCCCTGGACCTGAGGGCTGGCGTACTGGGCGTCGGCGTTCGGCATGGGACGGGCTTTCAGGCGCGCAGGGCGTGGTTCCAGGCGGCGGCGAACTGCAGCGCATCCTCGCGCACCGCGGCGGCGCTCTTGCCGGGCTTGTAGAGCGCGGAGCCGATGCCGAAGCCGGTGGCGCCGGCCGCGCGCCAAGCGTCCATGTTGGCCGGCGTGATGCCGCCCACCGGCATCAGCGGCGTGCCCTTGGGCAGCACCGCGAGCCAGGCCTTGACCACCGCGGGCGAGGCCGCCTCGGCCGGGAACAGCTTGAGCCCGGTGGCACCGGCGGCGAGCGCGCCGAAGGCCTCGGTGGGCGTGGCCACGCCGGGCAGGCTCACCATGCCGAGCCGGGCCGCCTCGGCCACCACCTCGGCATTGAAGTTGGGCGCGACGATCAGCGCGCCGCCGGCCGCATGCACCTCGCGCACCTGCTGTGCCGTGAGCACCGTGCCGGCACCGACCAGCGCAGCGGGGAAGCGCTGGCGCAGCAGCGCGATGCTCTCCAGCGGCTGCGGCGAATTGAAAGGCACTTCGAGCAGCTCGAAGCCGGCGTCGGTCAGTGCATCGCCGACGGCGGGCGCTTCGGCCGGCGTGAGGCCGCGCAGGATCGCGACCAGCGGGAGTCGGCGCACGGCGGCGTGGAAGGTGTCGAGGGCAGCGGTGCTCATGGTGCGAGGGTGGTGGCCACGGCATGCAGCCCGGCCCAGGTCGCTTCGGCGCCCAGGGTCCGGCTGGCCACGCCGCTGGCATGGAGGGCCAGCGCATAGCGCTGGGTGAGGGCGGGCGAGCCGATCAGCACGACCTCGCCCGCGGCGCGCAGCGACTGCGTGCGCAGCTCTTCGCCGATCAGCAGGCCCGAGAGGTAGCTCGCCAGGTCGGCCGCCGACATGCGATCGAACAGCGCCAGCGTGCGCGCGCCGAAGGCGTTGTGCAGCAGGCCTTCGTTGTTGGCCGACTGCGTCACGCCCTGCAGGAAGGCGGCCTCGTCGAGCGGCGCCGAGGTGTCGAGGGTGCGCGCCAGGATCGAATGGGTGCCGAGCAGCGCGTAGAACTCGCCGGTCATGAAGGTGCGGAAGCCGGCCACGCGGCCCTCGGCCACGCGCACCCATTTGTTGTGCGTGCCGGGCAGCACGAAGAGGCCGTCGCGCAGGCCGGTCAGCGCCATGGCGCCGAAGAGTTGCACCTCTTCGCCGCGCATCACGTCGGGCACGCCGTCGTGTTCGTCGCTGAGGCCGGGCACCATCGCGACGCGGCCGGACTGGACCTCGATCACCTTGGCCGCGATCTCGGCGAGGCCGGCCGGGCAGGCGCAGTAGGGGGCTTCGACCCAGCCCTGCTTGCTGCCGGCCATGCCGGAGATCAGGCAGCGCGTGCCCGCGGGCGCCATCCAGGCGCCGAACAGTTCGTCGAAGACGGCCCCGAAGCCGCCGGCCGGCACGCTCAGGATGCCGCGTGCGTGGCTCTGTTCTTCGAGCACCTTTCCATCGGCATCCAGCAGCGCGCCGCGCAGCGAACTCGTGCCCCAATCAACTGCGACCCAATGCATCGTGGCGTGTCTCCAGCTTCATCGTCATGGCGTCCGCATCCCAGGGTTTCTCCTGCGGAAACGGCATTTTCAATCATCATATGATAAGCCGGCGAGCCCGGGCAGAGCCGGGTGTTCGTGCCCCAATACTGGAGACAGAGCCATGCAAGACACCCTCTCGGCGCAGCGCCGCCACCTTCTCCAGGGCCTCGGCGCGATGCTGCTGCCCCTGCCTTTCGCCGCCTTCGCCGACGACTACCCCAGCAAGCCGGTCGAGCTGGTGGTGCCGGCCTCCGCGGGCGGCGGCACCGACGCACTGGCGCGCGGTTTCGCCGAGATCGCGAGGAAGCATTTCCCGCAGCCCTTCATCGTCAACAACAAGCCCGGCGCCAGCGGCGTGGTGGGCATGGGCGAGGTGCTCAACAGCAAGCCCGACGGCTACAAGGTGTCGGTGGTGATCGCCGAGCTGGTGATCCTGCCGCACCTGAACCTGTCGAAGTTCACCTATGCCGACTTCCGGCCCATCGCACGGCTCAACGCCGACCCGTCGGCCATCACGGTCAAGGCCGATGCGCCCTGGAACACCATCGAGGAGTTCCTCGCGGCGTCCAAGGCCAAGCCCGGCGAGATGCGGGTCGGCAACTCGGGCAACGGCTCGATCTGGCACCTCGCGGCCGCGGGCCTGGAGGACAAGGCCGGCGTCAAGTTCAACCATGTGCCCTACCAGGGCGCGGCGCCCGGCGTGGTGGCGCTGCTCGGCGGCCACATCGATGCGGTGGCCGTGAGCCCGGGCGAGGTGGCGGTGCACGTGCAGGCCGGCAAGCTCAAGATCCTGGCCGTGATGGCCGACCAGCGCCTGAAGGCCTTCGACAAGGTGCCGACCCTGAAGGAACGCAAGATCGACCTGTCGATCGGCACCTGGCGCGGCCTGGCCGTGCCCAAGGCCACGCCGACGGCGGTGGTCGACGTGCTGCGTGCCGCGGCGCGCAAGACCGCCGAGGAACCGGCCATGCGCGAGGCGCTCGAGAAGCTCAACCTGGGCTTCTCCTACCTCGACGCGGCCGAGTTCGGCCAATCGATGGAGCGCGACCACCTGTACTTCAAGGAGCTGGTGCAGAAGGTGGGGATCCGCGCATGAGCGTCGAACGCCCGGAGGTGCTGGTCGTCGCGCCGGTGATGCCCTTCCTGATGGACGCGCTGCGCGGCGCGGCCACCGTGCACGACCGCCTGCACCTGAACGACCCGGCCGCCTTCGCGGCGGCGGCGCCGCGCATCCGCGCGGTGGTCGCGACCGGGGAGTCGAAGGTGCCGGCCGAGCTGATCGCGCAGTTGCCGGCGCTGGAGATGATCACGGTGTTCGGCGTCGGCTACGACGGCGTCGACGTGGCGGCGGCCCGGGCGCGCGGCATTCCCGTGACCCACACGCCCGGCGTGCTCAACGACGACGTGGCCGACCTTGCGCTGGGGCTGCTGATCTCGGCGGCGCGGCGCATCCCGCAGGCCGATCGCTTCGTGCGCGGCGGCGAATGGCTCAAGGGCCCGATCCCGGTGGCGCGCAAGGTCGCGGGCAGTCGCCTGGGCGTGGTCGGCATGGGCCGCATCGGCCAGGCGATCGCGCAGCGCGCGCTGGCCTTCCGCATGGACGTGGCCTACACCGCGCGCTCGCCGCGCGCGAACCTTCCCTACACCTACCACCCCGATGCCGCGGCGCTGGCCGCCGCGGTCGATTTCCTGGTCGTCATCACGCCCGGCGGCGCGGCCACGCGCGGCCTGATCGACGCCAAGGTGCTGCAAGCGCTGGGCCCGCAGGGCTACCTGGTGAACGTGGCGCGCGGCAGCGTGGTCGACCAGCCGGCGCTGATCGCGGCGCTGCAGGCCGGCACCATCGCCGGCGCCGCGCTCGACGTCTTCGCCGACGAGCCCCACGTGCCGGCCGAATTGCTGGCCATGGACAACGTGGTGCTCACGCCGCACATCGGCAGCGGCACCAGGCAGACGCGCGAGGCGATGGCGCAGCTCACCTTCGACAACCTGCGCGCGCACTTCGCGGGCGAGCCGCTGCTCACGCCGGTCCCGGCCTGAGAAGGTCGGCACAGGCGATGGCCAAGAACGCGCACGGCCAGACGGTCGACCTGCTGGGCGAGGCGATCGTCTCGGGCCGCTACCCGGAAGGCGGCGTGATCCCGCCCGAGCCGGTGCTGGGCCAGGAACTGGGCGTGAGCCGCACGGTGGTGCGCGAGGCCATCAAGGCGCTCGCCGCCAAGGGCATGGTCGTGACCGGACCCAAGGTCGGCAGCCGGGTGCTGCCGCAGCAGGACTGGAACTGGTTCGATCCCGACGTCATCACCTGGAAGGCCAAGGTCGGCCTCACGCCCCAGTTCCTGCGCGACCTGCAGGACCTGCGGCGCATGGTCGAGCCGGCCGCGGTGCGCCTGGCGGCCGCGCGCGCGACCGCGCAGGACCTCGCGGAACTGGAGGATGCCTATGCCGGCATGGCGCAGGCGGTGGCGGCGCACGGCGCCGACTACACCACGCACGACCTGCGCTTCCACCACGGCCTGCTGCGCGCGGCGGGCAACCTGATGCTGGCGCAGATGAGCAAGGCGCTGAACGCGCTGCTGCGCACCAGCTTCGAGATCTCCAGCACCCTGCACAACGGGCCCGCGCTGTCGCTGCCGCGGCACCGCGCGGTGCTCGATGCGGTGCGCGCGCGCGACCCGGACCAGGCCGAGCGCGCGGTGCTGGCGCTGATCGACAGCGCGCGCAGCGACATCGAAGCGGTGCTCGGTGCGCGGTCCGACCGGCCAAGCAAAAGGGCGCCGAAGCGCCCTTGAGGAGAGTGGGGTGCTGCCATCGAGGGCAGCAGCCGGCTCAGCGGCCGAAGGAACGGCCACCGCCGCCGCCGGAGCGACCACCACCGCCACCGCCGTAACCACCGCCGCCGCCGGAACGGCCACCACCGCCGCCGCCGCCCGAGCGGTTGCCGCCGTAGCCGCCACCACCACCGCCGCCGCCGCGACGGCCGCGGCCGCCACCCATGCTGTCGACGCTGGTGCGCAGCGGATCGGGCTGGCCGTCGCCGCCGCCGACCGATTCGGCGCGCAGGTGCGCGACCTGGTTGGCCTGCGTCGGGCTGTGGCTGTTGCCGTGATGGCGCGGTTGGCGCTCGTCATGCGGCAGGCCTTGCGGTGCATGGTGCGGCGCGCGCGCCGGACCCTGCGGGCCGCGACCCGGACCGCCTTGCGGACGCGGTGCCTGGCCCCGTGCGGGACCCTGGCCGCCGCCGCCGCCGCCGCTGCGCGCACCCTGGGGTGCCGCGCCGCCGCCGCGGCGTTGACCGCCACCGCCGCCGCCGTTGCCGCCGCCTTGGCCGGCCTTGTTGTCGCGCACGCGTTGCAGCATCTCGGTGCGTGCGGCCTTGGCGGCCGCCTGCATCACTTCACGGCTCGGCGGACGACCGGCACCGCCCCAGATCGTCTGGCGACCCATGGCGATCGGTTCGGCGCGTTCGCCTTCTTCAGGGCCGAAGCCGTCGACGACCTTCACCGGGATCTGCTGCTTGGTGAAGCGCTCGATCTCCTGCATGAAGCCTTCCTCGTCCAGGCAGACCAGGCTCACGGCCTCGCCGCTGTTGCCCGCGCGGCCGGTGCGGCCGATGCGGTGCACGTAGTCTTCGCTGACGTTGGGGATCTCGTAGTTCACGACGTGCGGCAGCTCGTCGATGTCGATGCCGCGGGCCGCGATGTCGGTCGCCACCAGCGCGCGGATGGCACCGGTCTTGAAGCCGGCCAGGGCCTGGGTGCGTGCGCTCTGGCTCTTGTTGCCGTGCAGCGCCATCGCCTCGATGCCGTTCTTGGTCAGGAATTCGGCCACGTTGTTGGCGCCGAACTTGGTGCGGGTGAACACCAGCACCTGGCTCCAGTTGTGCTCGTTGATGATGTGGGCGAGCAGGGCCTTCTTCTTGCCGCGGCCCACCGGGTGGATCACCTGGGTGATGCGCTGCACGGTGGTGTTGCGCGGCGTGACCTGCACGCTCTGCGGGTTCTTGAGCAGCTGGGCGGCCAGGTCGCGGATCTCGTCGCTGAAGGTGGCCGAGAACAGCAGGCTCTGCTTGTCCTTGGGCACCAGCGCGAGGATCTTCTTCACGTCGTGGATGAAGCCCATGTCGAGCATGCGGTCGGCTTCGTCGAGGATCAGGATCTGCACCTGCGACAGGTCGAGCATGCCCTGCTGCTGCAGGTCGAGCAGGCGGCCGGGCGTGGCCACGAGGATGTCGACGCCCTTCTTGAGCTTGCTGATCTGCGGGTTCATGCCGACGCCGCCGAAGATCACGGTCGAGTCGAGCTGCAGGTACTTGCCGTAGGTGCGCACCGACTCTTCGACCTGGGCCGCGAGTTCACGCGTGGGGGTCAGCACCAGGGCACGGATGCCGGTGCCGCCGAACTTGTTGGTGGCGCTGCGGCTCATGGTGAGCTTGTGCAGCATGGGCAGCGTGAAGGCCGCGGTCTTGCCGGTGCCGGTCTGGGCGCCGCCGAGCAGGTCGTGCCCCTCGAGCACCACGGGGATCGCCTGGGCCTGGATGGGCGTGGGCGTGTCGTAGCCGTGTTCGAGCACGGCCTTCAGGATGGCCGGGGCCAACTTCAGATCTTCAAAAGTCATTTGGAAGCAATAGCGCCTTGCATGGCGCAGTGGCATCGGCCCACCGCGGTGCCCTTTGTTGGGGCGACCCGGTCAGTCAAGGCTGATGTGTCAAGGGTGGGAGCCGAGAGCCAGTCGCATGGGTGTGCGCAAAGCCTTCTTGTCCCCGGCAGAAGAGCCGCTGTTGCGGGCAACTGGACCCGGCAACGAAGGCCCATTGTCGCATGAGTAGGCGCTGTGCCTCCAAATGTCGTGCGCAAGGCCTTGCGGCGCGCGGGCGGGCGCCGCTAAAACCTCGGGCCCCGTGCCGGAACGGGGCGGCGCCGACGGGGCCACCCACGTCATTGGGGATAATAGAAGGTTCGCCGCCCCTCGCTGACCGCCCGCAGCGCTTGGCGCGGCCCTTGTTCCAACTGTTCCAACCTGCAAGAGATATGGCTCAATACGTCTATTCGATGAACCGCGTCAGCAAGACCGTGCCGCCCAAGCGGCAGCTCTTGAAAGACATTTCGCTCTCCTTCTTCCCCGGCGCCAAGATCGGCGTGCTCGGCCTGAACGGCTCGGGCAAGTCCACGCTGCTCAAGATCATGGCGGGTGTGGACAAGGAGTTCGAGGGCGAGGCGCTGCCGATGCAGGGGATGACGATCGGCTATCTGGAGCAGGAGCCCAAGCTCGACGCCGAGCACACGGTGCGCGAATCGGTCGAAGAGTCCATGGGCGCGGTGTTCGCGGCCAAGGCGCGCCTCGAAGAGGTGTACATCGCCTATGGCGCCGAAGACGCCGATTTCGACGCGCTGGCCGCCGAGCAGGCCCAGCTCGAAGCCATCATCGCCACGGCCGGCACCGATTCCGAACACCAGCTGGAAATCGCCGCCGACGCGCTGCGCCTGCCGCCGTGGGACGCGAAGATCGGCCTGCTGTCGGGCGGCGAAAAGCGGCGCGTGGCGCTGTGCCGCCTGCTGCTGTCCAAGCCCGACATGCTGCTGCTCGACGAACCCACCAACCACCTGGACGCCGAATCGGTGGAGTGGCTCGAAGTGTTCCTGCAGCGCTTCACGGGCACCGTGGTGGCCATCACCCATGACCGCTACTTCCTCGACAACGCGGCCGAGTGGATCCTGGAAATGGACCGCGGACGCGGCATCCCATGGAAGGGCAACTACAGCACCTGGCTCGAGCAGAAGGGCGAACGCCTGGCGCAGGAGCAGAAGAGCGAAGAAGCCCATGCCAAGGCCCTGAAGAAGGAACTGGAATGGTCGCGCCAGAACCCGAAGGCGCGCCAGGCCAAGAGCAAGTCGCGTCTGGCTCGCTTCGAAGAGCTGAGCGACATGGAATACCAGAAGCGCAACGAAACGCAGGAGATCTTCATCCCTGTGGCGGAGCGGCTGGGCCAGCAGGTGTTCGAGTTCCACAACGTCAGCAAGTCCTTCGGCGACCGGATGCTGATCGACAACCTGAGCTTCACCGTGCCACCGGGCGCGATCGTCGGCATCATCGGTCCCAACGGCGCCGGCAAGTCGACGCTGTTCAAGCTGCTCGCGGGCAAGGAACAACCGGATTCGGGCGAGGTCGTGATCGGCCAGACCGTGAAGATGGCCTTCGTCGACCAGCATCGCGACGAGCTGGCCAACAGCAAGACCGTGTGGGAAGACATTTCGAACGGCCTCGACATCATCAACGTCGGCAAGTTCCAGATGGCCAGCCGCGCGTACGCGGGCCGCTTCAACTTCAACGGCGCGGACCAGCAGAAGAAGGTCGGCACCTTGTCGGGTGGTGAACGCGGCCGCCTGCACCTGGCCAAGACCCTGATCGCCGGCGGCAACGTGCTGCTGCTGGACGAACCGTCGAACGACCTGGACGTGGAAACCCTGCGCGCGCTCGAAGACGCGCTGCTCGAATTCGCCGGCACCGTGATGGTCATCAGCCATGACCGCTGGTTCCTCGACCGCATCGCCACGCACATCCTCGCGGCCGAAGGCGACAGCCAGTGGACCTTCTTCAACGGCAACTACCAGGAGTACGAAGCCGACAAGAAGAAGCGCCTCGGCGAAGAGGGCGCGAAGCCCAAGCGCATGCGCTACAAGGCCCTCAAGTAAGCCTTTCGAATGCATACCAAAAAGCCAGCGCCTCGCTGGCTTTTTTCATTGAAAAGGCCTTTGTCTGACAGGGCAAATAACACTTACTCACATAGACTCGCCGAACTTTACATAACGAGGGGGACGGATGGTTCGGCATTCCAGATGGGTGGCTTTTCTCTTTCTGTTTTGGGGAGGCCTCGTCGGCCAGGCACTCGCGCTGAGCGTCTCGCTCGCCGGCTTCGCCTACTCGGGTGATGCGGCCAGCATCACGGCCCGTTTCCCGCATTCGCAGCGCCTCGACAAATCGCTGGGCGCGGGCGGCATCAACGGCCTGATCCGGCAGGTGGTAGCGGCCCAGCCGCCCACCGCCTTCGAGCTCGACACGGCCAACCTGATGGAGCTCAAGGGCCGCGACCAGGCCATCGCGGTCGCGCTGATGCTCAACGGCGAGACGGTGTCGACCGAGCGCTTCGGCGGTTTGTCGAAGGTCTTCATCCAGCTGCGCGCGCAGGCCATGTTCTTCGACTTCAAGACCATGACCGTGCTGCGCGCCTACCCGTTCAGCGTGGCCTATGTCGACCTGCTCGACCATGCGCCCACCGAGGACGAGATCGCCGAGCGCGTGCGCACGCTCTACCTCGGCGCGGGCACCACGCCCGGCATCCTGAACCGCTTCTCCGAAGCGCTCGCGCGCGCCAGCCTGCCGGCCCAGGTGCCGCGTTTCCTGCAGGTCTCGCAGGCCAGCGTCAGCGATGAAGTGCGCAAGCTGCTGCCGGCCGAACTCGCGAGCCAGCCCGGCGTGGCCGAGACCTGGGTCGCCGACATGCTGGCCGAAGCCATCTCCAGCCGCACCGGCGTGCCGATCCTGCCCTATGCCAAGGGCTATGCGATCGGCAAGGTGATGTCGATGCGCGTGGCCGACGGCTCGGTCTACGAGCTCAAGCTGCCCGAGCCCGACTACGCGATCGCGGTCGACCTCACGCGCTTCGGCCGCTTCGAGCACGCCAAGGTCGCGGCCGGCACCAGCTACATCTACGCCTCGAAGGTCGCGGTCAAGGTGCAGCAGCCGCTGGCCAACCGCGTCTACATGAACTCGGAATTCAAGAACGGCGAGGTCAAGACCGTGCCTTCTTCGCAGCGCAGCGTGGACGACTTCCCCGCCTACAGCGACAGCCTGCGCGGCCTGTTCACCAAGCTCTCCGGCGTGCTCGCCGGGGGCAATGATCCGTGGCTCAAGGATGCGGCCGCCGCCCCGGACATCGACAAGCAAATCACCGCCACCAAAGAGGTCATCCAGTCATGCAAATAGCCTTGCCACTCGCCGCGCCGATCGCGCGCCATCCGATGCGCAGCGTCGTCCTGATGCTGCTCGCCTTCGGCCTGTTCTTCATGGGCCTGGCCGCGCACGCGCAGGTCGCGACCGCCCGCGGCAAGGCCTCGGTGACCTACGAGGGCTCGGTGTTCGGCAGCAAGGCCAGCCCCGAGGTCAAGGAGCGCGCGATGCGCGAGGCGCAGGTCAAGGCGGTCGAGTTCTACTACGCCGAAGCCGGCGAGTCCGAGTCGGCCAACTTCGACGCGATCCGCGACCGCGTGGGCGCCAACCTCGACAAGTTCATCCTCGACGCGACCGTCCTCGACGAGCAGGACCAGACCGACAAGCGCGTCTACACCGTCACGGTGCGCACCTCGATCAACGTGGCCAAGCTGCGCAACGCGGTCAAGGCCGGATCGGCCACCACGGCCACGGCCAAGGGCGACCGCTCCAAGCTGACCTTCCTGTTCGTGTCGCGCCAGGTCGATTCCGAGAAAACCTTCGACGACCGCGTCTACCAGCGCGTGGACCGCGGCGTGAAGGTCGATGCGCAGGGTTCCGACAAGCGCCGCGGCGCCGAGGGCGAATCGATCCGTGGCGGCCAGATCGGCACCAACGCATCGCGCAGCCGCGAGACCGCGTTCGAAGCCAAGCGCACCGACACCATCGAGACCGGCGGCAGCACCACGCGCCGCGCGAGCGAATCGACCTGGCGCATCTTCCCGAGCGCCAACCTGAATTCGGTGTTCACCGGCATCTTCGCCTCAGCCGGTTTCAAGGTGCTCGAGGCCGGCTTCGTCGAGCCCTACACCAACGGCCTCATGAAGATCAAGAACGTCGAGAACGACTACAAGACCGGCAACGACCTCGACCCCGCGACGCTGCGCGATGTGGTGCGCGGCCTGCAGGCGGCCCAGGTACCGTACCTGGCCTTCGGCACGCTCGACGTGGGCCTGACCGACACCGATCCGTCCAGCGGCCTGCAGCGCGTGGCCGTGACCGTGACCGGCAAGATTCTCGACCTCACCAGCGGCATCCCCGAGAACATCTCGACCGTCGGCCCGGTGCAGTACGCCGGCGTCGGCCCGACCGAAGCCGAAGCCCGCGGCAACGCGCTCAAGAAGGCCGCCGACAGCGCGGCGCGCGAACTCGTGAGCCAGGTCACCAACCTCGGCCTGCGCTGACCAGCGCACACCTTTCTTCTTTTCCTTTTTCTTTCACTCCAAAGAACACCACAACATGTCCAAGAAACTGACCGCCATCGCACTCGCCGCCGCCTTCATCGCCCCTTGCGCCTTCGCGCAGTTCTCGATGCCCTCGATCGGCAGCATCACCGGTGGCGCCGCTTCGGGCGGCGGCGACCAGGGCGCCGAGCAGGACTCGCTGGTGCGCGCCTACGTGTCGGCCAACAAGGAGGTGCTGGTCGCGCAGTCGAAGATGGCCGAGGCCGTGGGCCTCAAGGAATCGGCGGCCAAGCTGAAGTCCACCGCCGATGCGCTGGGTGACGGCGCGACCAAGGGCAACCTGTCGGACGCCGACAAGATCCAGAGCGATTCGTCCAAGGAGATCAGCGCCCGCCTCAACGACAGCAACCTGAAGATGGATGCGCAGTCGCAGGCGCTGTACCAGTCGGGCATGGCCTCGCTGGGCCTGGGCGTGGTCAAGTACGTCGGCCTGCGCCCGCATGTGCTGGCCTTCAGCAACACGCTCAAGGCTTCGCCGATGCTGGCCATGACCAAGCTCAACGCCGGCGCCTACGTGGTGACCAACTTCCCGAGCAACGCGAAGAACGTCTACGACACGCTGAGCTACTCGACGGCCTACGCCAAGAGCCACGACATCCCCGTGCCGACCGACGCGACCAAGGCGCTGGGCGCGTTCTGAGGCCATGGGCACCGTCCGACTGACGCTGGCGCTGTCGCTGGCCTTCTCGGTCTCGGCCTGCGACCAGGCCCAGACCATGATCGACAAGTACACCGGCAAGAACAAGCCAGTGCCTGCGGTGGTCGCGACGCCGGTCGCGCCGGTGGCGCCCCCGCCATCGGCTTCGCCCGTGGCCGCGCTGCCCGACGCCGGCAAGGTCGGCACCGTGACGGTCAACGCGCAGGGCACGGGTGCCAGCGCGGCCGAGGCGGTCGACGAAGCGATGCGCCTGGCGCTCAAGATGGTCAACGGCACGACCATGGACCTGGGCAGCGAGCAGATCAAGGTCACGCTGACGCTGGCGCGCGGCCGCAACGCCGAGGCCCTGCGCGGCACGGCCTTCGCCGAGCAGGTGGTGCAGAGCGCGGGTGGCGCGATCACCGGCTTCAAGGTCAACGCGCTCGACGGCCCCGACAGCCGCGGCTTCTACCAGGCCGACATCGAGGCCTCGGTCGCCAAGTACACGCCGCCCGCGGCCGACAGCAAGAAGCTCAAGATCGTGATCGCGCCGCTGCGCTACGACACCGCGTCCTTCCCCATGGGCGGGCGCAGCGTGCCGGCCGAGAAGGTGGCCGAGGACCTGCGCCAGCAGATCCTCACCGCGCTGACCAACACCGGGCGCTTCACCGTGCTCGACCGCGACATGGGCGGCGAGGTCGCGCAGGAGCTCGACATGATCAGTTCGGGCCAGGCACCGCGCGCCGAGTTCGGCAAGCTGGGCCAGGCCATGAGCGCCGACGTGATCTGGGTCGGCAAGATCACTTCCTTCGCCTACAACCGCCACGCGCGCCAGCTGCAGACCAGCGACCGCGAACTGGTGAGCTACTCGGGCGGCTGGGGTGTCTCGCAGAAGCTGGTCAACGTGTCGACGCGGCAGGTCATGCTGTCGGAGTCGCTGCGCGGCGAAGCGCCCAAGGTCGCGGCCACCACGCTGGGCTCGGGCATCGACGGCGCGCAGGTCAGCGAAGGCATGCAGAACGAGATCGCCAACCGCATCGTCTCGGGCATCGTCTCGCGCACCTACCCGGTGACCGTGATCTCGCGCGACGGCAACGCCGTGGTGCTGAGCCAGGGCGGCCAGGCGGTGCGCGAAGGCGGGCGCTACCAGCTGGCCTACATGGGCAAGGAGATGTTCGACCCGCAGACCAACCAGTCGCTGGGCCGGGTCGAATCCGACTGCTGCGAGGTGGTGATCGAACGCGTGACGCCGACCATGGCCCAGGGCCGGCTCGAACGCGTGCAGATGCCGCTCGACGGCCTGCAGCCCGGCGCGCTGCAACTGCGCGGGATGGTGACGGCGCGTGTGGCGGCGGCCGACACCGCCGCGGCACCTGCGACCAAGCCGAAGCCCGCACGCCCGGCCGCCACGCGCAGCGATGCACCGGCGGCGGCGCCGGCGCGCGACGACAAGTGGTGAGAGCGCCCCGGTGCTGACACCACCGCCTCGGAAAACCGCCTTCGGGCGGTTTTTTTTCGCCTGAAGCGCCCGCGGTCGCCGGCGCTGTCATGGCGGCGGCGGGCGTGCGGATTCCCGGACAGGGCGCTTGCCGCGTGGCCGGTTTTTCATCCGCCGCGGCGCGGGAAAACCACGATGCTGCGGAAGAACATCCTTTGAATTCAATCACTTGCATCGCGTGCGCGGCGTGGCACGTCGGTTGCTATTGAACTGGCACAACACCCGAGGATGGAGACACCGATGAGCCCGCAGCACTGCACGACCCGCGCACCCCCGGCACCGCCTTCACGGGCGAGGCCGGCGCCTGGCGCGCCTTTCTTCCCGCCCCCGCACTGACGCCGCACGCCCGGCGCGACGACCCGGTTCGACCGTGTCGCGCCGCCGCATGGGCAAAGCCTTTTCCCTTCACAAAAAAGACGGAGACCTTGAGCATGAGATTCGAAAAGAACACCCCCCGCTTCGGCCGGAACTCGGCGCGCGTCAGCGCCTTGCTGGCCGCGCTGATCCTGTCGGCCTGCGGCGGCAGCAGCAACGACGGCGGCGGTACCAACCCGCCGACCGGCGGCAACCCGGTCACGCCCGTGCCGGACCCCGGCAGTCCCAACCCCGGCACGCCGGCGGATGCGACGGTCAAGGTCAGCGTGCTGTCGTCATCGCCCAAGCTCGTGACCGGCGACGATGCACTGGTCGAGCTCCAGCTGCTGGGCGACAAGCCGATGAGCACGCTGTCGGTGACGGTCGACGGCCGCGACGTGACGGCGGCCTTCGCCCGCAACCCCGCCGACGGCCGCCTGCTGGGCAAGGTCACGGGGCTCAAGCTCGGCGAGAACCAGCTGGTCACACGCTACGGCGACTACAGCACCACGCTGGCGCTCACGGCCTATCCGGTCACCGGCCCGGTGATCTCGGGTCCGCATGAGGAACCCTTCGTGTGCGGCTACGCCACCTTCACCCGCATGGGCGGCCAGCCGCTCAAGTCGCTGGACGACGGCAAGTGCTCGGTCGAGACGCGGGTCGACTACTACTACCGCAACAGCAGCGGCGGCAACACGCGCTTCGAGCCCGCGTCGATCACGGCCTATCCGGCCAACATGACCTACCTCACGGTCAACGGCAAGAGCGTGCCCTACGTGGTGCGGCTCGAGAGCGGCACCATCAACCGCGGCCTCTACCAGTCGGCCATCCTGCACGACGTGCTCAACGAGCCCGCGCCGTCGCCGACCACGCCGCCTGCCGGCTGGAACGGCCAGCTGCTCTATCCGCTGGGCGGCGGCTGCCAGGGCGGCTGGTTCCAGCAGGGCAACGACTTCGGCACGCTGATCAACCCGGTCTACCAGAGCCGCGGCTTCGCCGTGACCACCTCGACGCTCAACGTCTTCGGCACCAACTGCAACGACCAGCTCTCCTCGGAGACCATCGCGATGGTGAAGGAGCGCTTCATCGAGAACTTCGGCGTGCCCAAGTACACCATCGGCGTGGGCGGTTCGGGCGGCTCCTACCAGAGCCACCAGACCAGCGACAACTATCCCGGTCTGTTCGACGGCGTGGTGGTGAGCCAGGTGTTCGCCGACGTGACCTCGTCGACCATCTTCAAGCTGCACGACTCGCGCGTGCTCAACAACTACTTCAACGACCCGGCGACCTCGGCGCTGGCCTACACCGTGGCGGAAAAGCAGGCCATCTCGGGCTACCTGCAGATCGGCAACATCGCCAACATGAGCGGCAGCGCGGGCCGGCTCGACCCGACCGTGTCCTTCCCGGCCGGCGTGCCCGTGGAGCAGCGCTACAACCCGTTGACCAACCCGACGGGTGCGCGTGCCACGGTCTTCGATCACACGGCCAACGTCTACGGCAAGACCGAGGCCGAAGGCTTCGCGCTGCGGCCGATCGACAACGTCGGCATCCAGTACGGCCTGAATGCGCTCAACGAAGGCAAGCTTTCGATCGACAAGTTCCTGGACCTCAACGAGCGCGTGGGCGGCGTCGACCGGGACATGAAGCGCACCGCCACCCGCACCGTGGGCGACGTCGAGGCGCTCAACCGTGCCTATCAGTCGGGACGGATCGTGAACGGCGGCGGCGGCCTCGCATCGACCGCGATCATCGACCTGCGCGACTACAACGACGGCACGGTGGGCGGCGACATCCACACCAAGATCCATTCCTTCTCGATGCGCGAGCGCCTGCGCCGTGCCAACGGCCACATCGACAACCATGTGATGTGGACCAAGGGGGGCAGCGAAGCCGAAGCCTTCGACCAGATGAACACCTGGTTGTCGGCGGTGCGTGCCGACAGCTCCGGCCGCAGCAAGGCGCAGAAGGTGGCGGCCAACCGGCCGGCCGAGCTCAAGGACGCCTGCTGGAGCAACGGCCTGAAGTACGTGGAGGAGCAGACCGCCTTCGGCACCGGCGCCTGCAACACCTTCTACCCCGCGGGCACGACGCCGCGCATGGCGGCCGGCGGCCCGCTGACCGACGACATCGCGAAGTGCCAGCTCAAGCCGCTGAACCCCTCGGACTACCGCGTGATCTTCAGCCCGGTGCAGTGGGGCCGCATGCAGGCCGCGTTCCCCGGCGGTGTCTGCGACTGGACGAAGGCGGGCGTGGGCCAGCAGGCCTTGACGGGCACCTGGCTGTCCTTCGGGCCCTCGCCGGTCAACCTGCTGTTCGACATCACGAAGCGGCTGCTCGCCAGCTTCATGTGATCGCCTGAGCGATCGAATGCCGGGCCGCGCGCGGCCTGGCGTCTGCATTTTTTCTTTCCTGGAGTTCGCACTTGAAATCATCGACGACGACGAAGAAATCCCTGGCCGTCCTGGCGGCCGCTGTCCTGTCCATGGGCGCCTCGGCCCAGAGCTTTCCCGACGGCAAGGTCATCACGATCGTGGTGCCCTTCGCAGCCGGCGGCCCGACCGACCGCGTGGCACGCGACCTGGCCGAGGCCATGCGCAAGCCGCTGGACGGCGTGAGCATCGTGATCGACAACGCAGCCGGCGCCGGCAGTACCATCGGCAACGCCAAGGTCGCGCGCGCCAAGGCCGACGGCTACACGCTGCTGCTCACCCACGTGGGCATGGCCACCACCCCGGTGCTGTATCGCAAGCTGCCCTACAACTACGAGACCGACTTCGAGTACCTGGGCCTGATCAACGACGTGCCCATGACCGTGATCGGCAAGCCGCAGCTGGAAGCCAACAACTTCAAGGAACTGCGCGAGTGGATCGGCAAGAACCCGGGCAAGGTGAACCTGGGCAACGCGGGCATCGGCTCGGCCTCGCACCTGTGCGGCCTGTTGTTCCAGAGCGAGCTCAAGGCGGAAATGACCACCGTGCCGTACAAGGGCACGGCGCCGGCCATCGCCGACCTGCTGGGCGGCCAGATCGACCTGCTGTGCGACCAGACCACCAACACCACGAGCCAGATCGAGGCGAAGAAGGTCAAGCCGTACGCGGTGACCACGCTCAAGCGGCTGACGACGCCGGCCCTGAAGGACATCCCGACGCTGGACGAGTCGGGCATGAAGAACTTCCAGGTCACGATCTGGCACGGGCTGTACGCGCCCAAAGGCACGCCGCCGGCGGTGCTGAAGAAGCTCAACGACGCGGTCAAGGTGGCACTGAAGGACCCGGACTTCATCAAGAAGGAAGAGGGCCTGGGCGCGGTGGTGGTGACGGACAAGCGCGTGGAGCCGGCGGAGCACAAGAAGTTCGTGCAGGCGGAAGTCGCGCGCTTCGGGCCGGTGATCAAGGCCGCGGGCGTGTACGCGGACTGAGGCGGGCATGCCAGGGTCCGCGCGCGATGGCGAGGGTAAGTCCGTGGCGCAGCACGCCGGCACGGTGACTAGGATCGAGCCCCGTCGCCGCCGTCGCGCGGGTCCTCGCTCCACGCTGCTCCCGTGTCACTGCTCCTGTCCGTCGGCCGTGCCGTGCTGAACCTCTCCACGCCCCGCCGGCCCGGCTTCGCGGGCGCGCCCGACGGCGTGCTGGCGGGCCTCCAGGCCGAGCCTCCCGGCGCGTCCGAGCGCTGGCATGCAGTGCGCCGCTGGATCGCCATCGGTGCCTGGCTCGGCCTGATCGCCTCGGGGGGCATGCTGGCTCACACGCTCGGCGAGCGCGCAGGCATTCATTCGCTGCAGCAGGGCACGACGCACCGGCTCGACATCTACTCGGCCAGCCTGCGCAGCGAGCTCAACCGCTACGAGTACCTGCCGCAGGTGCTGTCGCTGAGCCCGGACGTGCTGGACCTGCTGCGCAAGCCCGCCGACAGGAACCTGCAGTTCGACGCCAACGTCTACCTCGAGACCGTCAATGCGCACGCACTGGCCTCGGCCATCTACGTGATGGACGCGCAGGGCCTCACGCTGGCCGCCAGCAACTGGAACCAGCGCGGCAGCTTCGTCGACATCAACTTCTCCTACCGGCCCTATTTCCAGGATGCGCTGCGCGGGCAGCACGGGCGCTTCTACGGCATCGGAACGGTGAGCCGCGAGCCCGGCTACTACTTCTCCTTCGGCATTCCGGGCGAGGGCGACATGCTGGGCGTGGCCACCGTCAAGGTCAGCCTCGACAAGCTCGACGAGGCCTGGTCGCACTCCACCGAGAAGGTGCTGGCGGTCGATGGCAACGGCGTCGTCTTCCTGTCGTCCGACGCGGCCTGGAAATTCCGCGCGCTGCGTCCGCTGTCCAGCGAAACGCTGATGGAGCTCGCGAAGACGCGCCAGTACGCCGAGGCCGGCGAGCTGACGCCGATCGAGATGCGCGAGAAGAAGCGGCTCTCGGGCGGCGACAGCACGGTGGTGCAGCTGAGCGCGAACGAAGCCCGGCGCCAGACCGGCGGCGAGCCCTTCGGCCCCGACTACCTGCTCGACAGCCGGCCGGTGGACGGCACCGACTGGAAGCTGATCATGCTGTCGGACATGAAGCCCGCCCATGCGCTCGCCCGCACCAGCGCACTCGCAACCATGTTCGCGCTGGTCTTCCTCACCCTGCTGGTGCTGTTCTTCCAGCAGCGCCGGCGCATCGTCCACCAGCGGCTGGCGGCGCGCGAGGCGCTGCAGCAGGCCTACGACGAACTCGAGCACATGGTGGGGCTGCGCACCGAGGCGCTCAGTGCGGCCAACCACCACCTGCAGAGCGAGATCGCCGAACGCGAGCGGGCCGAGGAGATCCTGAAGACCACGCTCGACGACCTGGTGCAGACCGGCAAGATGGCCGTGCTGGGCCAGATGTCCGCCGGCATCACGCACGAGCTCAACCAGCCGCTGGCCGCGCTGCGCACGCTGTCGGCCAACGCGATGGTGTACCTGGCGCGCGGGCAGGGCGCGCAGGTCGACTTCAACCTGCGCACCATCTGCCAGCTCACCGATCGCATGGGCCAGATCACGGCGCAGCTCAAGAAGTTCGCGCGCCGTTCGGCGGTGGCGCTGCAGCCGGTGATCCTGGGCGACGTGATCGCCGACGCGCTGTTCCTGCTGAACCAACGCATCCGCCACGACCAGATCCGGATCGAGCAGGCCATCGAGCCGGGCCTGCTGGCGCTGTGCGAGGGCAACCGGCTCGAGCAGGTGGTGGTCAACCTGCTGACCAATGCCTTCGACGCGACGCTGACCGCGACCGGCGGCGCCCCGGCGATCTTGCGCCGGGTGCGCATCGTGGCACGCAGCGGCCCGGAAGGCGCGCGGCTGGAGGTGCACGACAACGGCACGGGCATCGCGCCCGAGGTCATGCCGAGGCTGTTCGAGCCTTTCTTCACCACCAAGGAACAGGGCGTCGGCCTGGGCCTGGGCCTGGCCATCTCGGCCGGCATTGTGCGCGACTTCGGCGGCCTGCTGCGCGCCGGCCAGAGCGAGCTCGGCGGCGCGGTCTTCATCGTCATCTTGCGCAGCGGACAGCGCGCGGAAACCCCTTCTCATGCCTGAACAACTCGAAGTGATGTTTGTCGAAGACGATCCCGCGGTGCGCCTGGGCAGCACGCAGGCGCTGGAACTCGCCGGGCTGCGCGTGTCGGGCTTCGTCTCAGCCGAGCAGGTGCGCCCGCACGTGGTGCCGGGCTTCGCGGGCGTGCTGGTCACCGACGTCAAGCTGCCGGGCGCCGACGGGCTGGCCCTGCTGGCCCATGCGCTGGAGGTCGACCCGACGCTGCCGGTGATCCTGGTGACCGGGCACGGCGACATCACGATGGCGGTGCAGGCGATGCGCCTGGGCGCCTACGACTTCATCGAGAAGCCCTTCTCGCCGGAGCAGCTCACCGAGGTGGTGGAGCGCGCGCTCGAGAAGCGGGCGCTGAGCCTGGAGGTGGAGCGGCTGCGCCGCAAGCTCGAAGGCTACGAGGCGATCGAGGCCAAGCTGATCGGGCGTTCGTCGGCGATGCAGCGCCTGCGCCGCATGGTGCTCGACCTGGCGGGCACCGATGCCGACGTGCTGATCCTGGGCGAGACCGGCACCGGCAAGGAGCTGGTCGCGCGCTGCCTGCACGACTACGGACGGCGCCGCGGCGGGCACTTCGCCGCCATCAACTGCGGCGGCATGCCCGAGGCCCTGTTCGAGAGCGAGATGTTCGGCCACGAGGCCGGCGCCTTCACCGGCGCCTCGAAACGGCGCATCGGCAAGGTCGAGCATGCGCGCGCGGGCACGCTGTTCCTCGACGAGATCGAGACCATGCCGATGAGCCTGCAGGTCAAGATGCTGCGCATGCTGCAGGAGCGCAAGTTCGAGCGCCTGGGCTCGAACGAACTGCTGCCCATGGATTCGCGCGTGATCGCCGCGACCAAGGCCGACCTGCTCGAGGCCGCGGGCGAGCAGAAGTTCCGGGCCGACCTCTACTACCGCCTGAGCGTGGTGGTGCTGACGCTGCCGCCCCTGCGCGAACGGCGTGAGGACATCCCGCTGCTGTTCACCCATTTCGCGATGCAGGCCGCGCTGCGCTACGAACGCGAGCTGCCGAACGTGTCGCCTCGCCATCTGCAGGCCCTGATGACGCACGCCTGGCCCGGCAACGTGCGCGAGCTGTGCAACATGGCCGACCGCTTCGTGCTCGGGCTGTGGGACGGCGGGCCCGGCTTCAGCAGCGAGGCACAGGGCCCGCGCTCGCTCGACGAGCAGATGGTGCATTTCGAGCGCTACCTGATCCAGGAAGCCTTGCAGGCCTGCGGCGGCAGCGCCACCGCGGCGGCCGAGCGGCTGGGCGTGCCGCGCAAGACGCTCTACGACAAGATGCGCCGCCTCGGGCCGCTCGAGGCCGCGGTCGGCGACCCGGCCTCGCGCCGCGCGCTGCGCAGCGCCTGAGTCCGCGGGCGCCGGATGGCGGGCATCGTCCTACGCCGCAGTCGCCGCGAAACTGACACCATGGGCTTTTGCCTCGCGGCCAGCATGGTGTCATGAACAGATCCTTCTCTCTTTGCCTTGCCCTGGGTGCCTGCGCACTCGGAAGCGTCGCCGGCGCCGACGAGGTGAAGGTCCCCATCGACAGCAACGACCAGCGCATCGTCTACGTCACGCCCAACGTGGTGTCGACCGAGAACACCGTGGTCACCAACGGTGCCACCGTCGGCGTGCAGAAGCCCGATGGCAGCACCGCTTACGGCGGCATGAACACCGCGGGCGAGCGGCCCACCTACTCGGTGGGCGCCAGCACGGGCGGCGACGTGTCCTTCTCCGCGGGCGTGCAGTCCGACGGACGCAAGGAGAGCGCCGCGGTCAAGGCTGGCGTGACGATCAAGTACTGACCGGCTTCGCGGCCGGCGAACGCATGGTCTCGACGCGCCGGCGCACGGTCGCGATGTTGCGCCGCAGGGCGTAGAGCTCGTCGGCATACGACAACGGCACCGCCACCTTGTTGACCCGGTTGTCGAGGTCGTCTAGTTCCTTGAGCAGCTTGTCCTGCGCATCGGTGCCGCCTTCGAGCCGGGTCTCGACTTCGCGCAGCCGCGCATACCAGCGGAACACGCGCGAGCGCACGCGGAACTGGTAGAGCGGCGGCACCACGCGCGACAGCGGCAGCATCAGCACCACCAGGCCGCCGAGCACCAGCCACATGCGTTCGACCAGGTTGCTGGCCCAGAAGGGCAGGTAGCGTTGCCAGAAGGGCGGCGTGCCGTTGATCGCGCGGTCGCCCTCGGGGCTCACCGGCAGTTCGCTGGTGCGGGTGTTGGGGAAGTCGCGCGCGCGGTTGAACCATCCGGCCTCGCCGTGCAGCGTCTGCGCGCTCTGGGCGAACAGCTGCTGCAGCGCAGGGTGCGTCTGCTCGCGCGACAGCAGCGAGGTGGTGGCGGCCAGCATCGACACGTCGGACGGCGGCAGGTCCTTGGCCAGGTCCACCACGCCGCGTGGCAGCGACACGGCCGAGAGGAAGGCGAAGCGGCGCGAGTAGGCGTCGCTCTGGCCGAAGTCCAGCAGCGCGATGCCGGGCGTGCGCAGCAGGTGCTGCACCTGCGGCGATTGCGGCGCCGAGGCCAGCACGATCACGTCGAGCAGGCCGGCCTGCAGCGCCTCGCTGGCCGACTTCTGCTCCAGGTGCGAGAGCTGCATCTGCGCCGGGTCGAGGTGGTTGGCGCGGAACATCTTGTCCATGATCTCGGGCACGCCGCTGCCCAGCTTGTCGACGTTGACGCGCAGGCCCTGCAACTGGGCCAGCGAGCTCAGCGTGCCGGTCTTGCGGTCGATGCGCCGCGCCGTGTCGCTGCGGTAGAAGACCCACAGCGGCTCGTAGAACAGGCTGCCCAGCGAGCGCAGGCCGGCCTCCTCGTCGGCCACCACGTCGGCGCTGCCGCCGCGCACGAAGGCCACGTCCACATCGCCGTTGCGCAGCATCTGCAGGTTGTCGGAGGAGCCGTCGCTGGGCCGCAGCTCGACCTGGATGCCGCTGGTGGCCAGGGCCTGCGCATAGCGCTTGCCGAACTCCGCATAGGCGCTGCCGGCGGGTCCGGTGGCCAGCGTCACGCGCTGGGGCGGCTGCGGCTGCAGCCACCAGTAGGCGGCCACCAGCAGCCCGATCACCAGGAACACCACCGGCCCGGCCGAGGCGATCAGGTCGCGGATCGAGAGCAGGAAGAGCTTGAGGGGTTTGGGCATCGACATGGCAGGCCTTGCCATCAGCGGGAGGCAGGCGCCGCGCCCGCCAGTTCGGCCGCGCAGGGGAAGTGCTGGCCACCGACGTCGAGTGAGCGCGCGGCCTGCACCGCGCGCAGCGTGGCGCGCGCCACCACTTCGGCCGCCATCGCGCTGAGCACCGTCATGCCGGGCGCATCGCCCTCGAGCGGCACGCGACAGGTGGCGAGCGCGAACAGGGTGTCGCCGTCGCTCATGGTGTGGACCGGGTTGATGCTGCGCGCCAGGCCGTCGTGCGAGACCATGGCCAGCCGGTTGGCCTGCACCTTGGTCAGCACCGCATCGGTGGCGATCACGCCGATGGTGGTGTTGGTGCCGGCCAGGAGCGGCCGGGGTGCCTCGCCGCGCATCAGCGCGCGCCGGATGTCGAGCAGCGCGCGGCCATCGACGGTGCGCGCACCGGCCACCACCTGCGCGGTGTCGGGGTCGATCACGTCGCCCAGCGCGTTGCAGGCGATCAGCGCACCCACGGTGACGCCGCCGACGGTGACCGAGGCGCAGCCGATGCCGCCCTTCATCGCGCGGTCGACGCCGAACAGCTTGCCGACCAGCGCGCCCGAGCCTGCACCCACGTTGCCTTCGGCCGGCGGCTGCGTCGACGCGGCCTCGCAGGCCGCATAGCCCGCGGCGGCATCGGGACGGATGCGCGCATCGCCCACCGGCAGGTCGAACAGCACGGCCGAGGGGATGATGGGCAGCGTGCCGAAGCGCACGTCCATGCCGACGCCGCGTTCCTCGAGCCAGCGCATCGCGCCGTCGGTGGCGGCCAGGCCCCAGGCGCTGCCGCCGGCCAGCATCACGCCGTGCACCTGCTGCACCAGGTTGCCGGGCGAGAGCAGGTCGGTCTCGCGCGTGCCGGGCGCGGCGCCGCGCACGTCGACGCCGCCGACCGCGCCCTCGCGCGTGAGGATGATGGTGCAGCCGGTGGGCCGGCGCGGGTCGCTGAAATGGCCGACTTCGATGCCGGCGACGTCGGTGATCGAACCGGCGGAGGGAGGGAGAAAGGAGGAGGGTGCGGACATGGCGGCCGATTATGGGACTGAGCCTCTACGATAGGCCCATGACAGTTGAAGCAAATGGTGTCGCTCCGCAGGGCGACGCAAGGCGCCACGTGGTGGTGATCGGCGCGGGCGCGGTGGGCAGTGCCACCGCCATCGAGGCCCGGCGCGCGGGGTTGCGCGTGACCGTGGTCGAGCCCGAGGCGCCCGGCAGCCCGCATGGCGCGAGCTATGGCAATGCGGGCTGGTTGTCCTCGCATTCGGTGGTGCCGCCGGCCTTGCCGGGCGCCTGGCGCAAGGTGCCGGGCTGGCTGGCCGACCCGCTGGGGCCGCTGGCTTTGCGCTGGCGCTACCTGCCGCGCGCGCTGCCCTGGCTGCTGCGCTACCTGGCCTCGGGCTGGACCGAGGCGCGCGTGCAGCGCACGGCCGAGGCATTGCGCAGCCTGCTCGCGGATGCACCCGCGCTGCATGCGCGGCTCGCGGCCGAGGCCGGCGTGCCGCAGTTGGTCGAGCAGCGCGGCCTGCTGCATGCCTACCGCTCGCGGGCCGAGTTCGAGGGCGATGCGCTGGGCTGGCGCGTGCGCGCGCGGGTCGGCGTGCACTGGGAGGAGTGGCCGGCCGAGGAACTGCATCGCCGCGAGCCGGACCTGGACGCGCGCTACACGCTGGGCATCTTCGTGCCCGAGGCCGGCCATTGCCGCGACCCGGGCGCCTACGTGGCCGCGCTGGCGCGGCATGCCGCGGCCCAGGGCGCGCGCCGCGTGGTCTCGCGCGCCACGGGCTTCCGCATCGAAGGCGGTCGCCTGCGCGCGGTGCACACCGAAGGCGGCGACATCGCCTGCGATGCGGCCGTGGTCTGCGCGGGCGCCTACTCGCGCCCGCTGGCCGCGGCCGCGGGCTCGCCGGTGCCGCTGGACACCGAGCGCGGCTACCACGTGGTGATCGAAGGCGCGACCGTGGGGCCGCGCACGCCGGTGATGGTGGCCGACGGCAAGCTGATCGCGCACTGGATGGACGGCGGCCTGCGCGCCGCGGGCCAGGTCGAGATCGGCGGGCTCGATGCCGCGCCCAACTGGCGCCGCGCGGACATCCTGCTGCGCCATCTGCGCTCGATGTTCCCGGCCTTGCCCGAGGGCGACGCCGCGAAGGTCAAGCACTGGCTGGGCCGCCGCCCCAGCATGCCCGACGGCCTGCCCTGCATCGGCCCTTCGGCGGCCAGCCAGGATGTGGTGCTGGCCTTCGGCCACGGCCATGTGGGCCTGGGCGGCTCGGCGCGCACCGGCCGATGGGTGGCGCAGCTGCTCGCGGGCGTTGCGCCCGAGACCTCGCTCGCGCCCTTCGATCCGAAGCGCTTCGGCTGAGAAGGCTTGCGCTCAGCGCAGCGGCTCGATCGACAGCACGGTGAGCGCGCCGTCGACCTTGTCGGCGGTGAAGCGCACCTTGTCGCCTTCCTTGAGCTGCGCCAGCAGCGCGGGGTCGCGCACGCGGAAGACCATGGTCATCGGGCTCATCTCGATGTTCGGGATCTCCTGGTGCCGCAGCGTGATCTTCTGCGCCAGCGGGTCGACCTTGCGCACCTCGCCCTCGACGGCAGGCAGGGCGCCCTGCGCGAAGACGTTGACCGTCACGGCGGTCAGCATCGCGGCCAGCGCCGCGTTCCATGGCTTCTTCATCTGTTCTTCCTTGAGTGGTTTCAACGGTAGCTCTGGTAGACACGGGTGCTGCCGTCGGCCAGCACCAGCAGCACGTCGTAGGCGTCGCGCTGGTTGCCATAGGCCGCCCCGTCCATGCCGGGTGAGCCGATGGGCATGCCGGGCACCGCGAGGCCGACGGCCTTGGGCTTTTCCTTGAGCAGCCGCAACACCTCGCGCGCCGGCACATGGCCTTCGATGGCGTAGCCGCCGACCAGGCCGGTGTGGCAGGAGCCCAGCTTGGCCGGGATGCCCAGGCGCGCGCGGGCGGCATTGTTGCCTTCGTCGTGCACGCGCGTGGCCAGGCCGTTCTTGTTCAGGTGCAGCACCCAGTCCTGGCAGCAGCCGCAGTTCGGGTCCTTCCAGATCTCGACCATGGGCGCGGCCGCCAGGGCGGCCAGCGGCAGGGTGCCGGAGGCCAGCGCCAGCAGCGGGCCCGCGCGTTTCAGCAATGTGCGTCGTTGCATCGTTCTTCCTTTCGTTCGTGTTCAGATCAGGGTTTGGCGGCGGCGGCCCGCACGCGGATGCGGCCGGCCATGCCCAGTTCGTAGTGGTCGTCGACCAGGCAGGCGAAGTCGAAATCGCCGGCGCGGTTGAAGGTCCAGACCATGGCGCCGGTCTTGCCCGCGGGCACGTGCACCATCCAGGGATCGTCGTGCTCCATGTCCGGGAATTTCCGCATCATGGCGGCATGGGCCTCGATCTCGGCCTGGGTGCCGAGCACGAGCTCGTGCAGTGCCTGGCCGCGGTTCTTCAACCGGAGCCGGACCGTCTCGCCTTCGCGCACCTCGATCACGGAGGGCGTGAACGTCATGTCGTCGGCCATCGCGATGTCGATGGTGCGGGTCACGGCGCGGGCCTCGCCGGCGATGCCCCAGGGCTTCTGCTCGGGCGCGAGCGTGGCCGCGCCCTGGGGCCTGGCAGCGTGGTTCTCGTGCGCCATGGTGGCGCCGGTGGCCGCCACGAGCACGAGGCCGGCGGCGAGGGATGCGAGTGTCTTGTGCATGGTGATGGGAATGTCGTGAAGGGGTTCAGTGGTCGTGTGCGCCATGGCCCGAGGGCTTGCGCACGCTGGCGTCGGGCGTGCCTGCCGCCGGGGCGGCCTGCGTCGGTGGCGGCGCGTCGCCGTTCGGCACCTCGCGGGCCACGGTGCCGGCCGGGTGCCTGAACCAGCCCGGGTCGCTGTAGTCGCCGGGCTTCTGGTCGCGCCGCACCTTGAGCAGGGTGAACATGCCGCCCATCTCGGCCGCGCCGAAGGGGCCGCTGCCGGTCATCATCGGCACCGTGTTGTCGGGAATGGGCATCTCCATGCTGCCCATGTCGGCCATGCCCTTGTCGCCCATCACCATGTAGTCGGGCACCAGCTTGCGGATCTTCTCGGCCACGCCCCTGTGATCGACGCCGATCATGGTCGGCACCTCGTGGCCCATCGGTCCCATCGTGTGGTGGCTCTTGTGGCAGTGCAGGGCCCAGTCGCCTTCCTCGTCGGCGATGAATTCCATCTGCCGCATCTGGCCCACCGCCACGTCGACCGACACCTCGGGCCAGCGCGCGCTCTTGGGCACCGGGCCGCCGTCGGTGCCCGTGACCTCGAACTCGTGGCCGTGGATGTGCACCGGGTGGTTGGTCATCGTGAGGTTGCCCACGCGGATGCGCACCCGGTCGCCCTGGCGCACGTTGAGCGTGTCGATGGCCGGGAACACGCGGCTGTTGAAGCTCCAGATGTTGAAGTCGGTCATGGTGTTGACCTTGGGCGTGGCCGCGCCGGGCTCGACGTCGAAGCTGCCCAGCAGGAAGCAGAAGTCGCGCTGCACCGGTGCGATCAGCGGATGCCGCGCCTTCGGGTGCGTGACCCAGAAGCCCATCATCCCCATCGCCATCTGCACCATCTCGTCGGCATGCGGGTGGTACATGAAGGTGCCGGGCCGGCGCGCGGTGAACTCGTAGACGAAGGTCTTGCCCGGCGGGATGTGCGGCTGCGTGATGCCGCCGATGCCGTCCATGCCGTTGGGCAGGCGCTGGCCGTGCCAGTGCACGGTGGTGTGCTCGGGCAGGCGGTTGGTCACGAAGATGCGCACGCGGTCGCCCTCGACCACCTCAAGGGTCGGGCCCGGCGACTGGCCGTTGTAGCCCCACATGTTGACCTTGAAGCCCGGCGCCATCTCGCGCACCACGGGCTCGGCCACCAGGTGGAATTCCTTGACCCCGGCGTTCATGCGCCAGGGCAGCGTCCAGCCGTTGAGCGTGACCACCGGGTCGTAGGGGCGGCCGTCGGGTGGCAGCAGCGGCGCGGCGGTGGCGGTCGAGGCCTGCGTGTGTGCCTCGGGCAGCGCGGCCAGCGCGGCACGGCCCACGCCGGCCGCGGCGATGGCGGTGGCGGCGCCGGTGAAGAAGTGGCGGCGGTCCATCAGTGGGCTCCTGCGGTGGAAGGGAGGGCGGCGCTGTCGCCCGGTGACTGCAGCGCGTTCACGCCGGCCGGCGAGCTGCCGGTGAGCGCGAACTGCAGGTCGGTGTCGGCCAGCCAGAAGTCGCGCTGGGCGTCCATCGCGGCATTGACGGCCAGCATGCTGGCGCGGGTCTCGGCCAGCAGCTCCCACACGCTGGCCAGCATGCCGTTGTAGCGCAGCACCATCTGCTCGTTGACCTGCTGGCGCAGCGGCAGCACCTCGGTCTGGTAGCGCTGCGCGATGTCCCAGGCGCTGCGCCAGCCGCCGTAGGCTTCGCGCGCCTCGCTGGCGGCCAGCAGGCCGGTGGCACGCACGCGGGCCGCCGACTGGCGGTAGAGCGCCTCGGCCCGCGCGCTGCGGGCCTGGCCCCAGTCGAACAGCGGGATCGGCAGCGAGAGTTCGAAACCTTGCTGCGTGCGGCGGCTGCCGTCGGCGTCGTTCTCGAAGGTGGTGTTGCGCACGCCGCCGATTCCCAGCGCATCGACGAAGCGGGTCGCATGCGTGAGGCCCAGCGAATCCGCGGTGGCCGCGGTCTGGGCCTGGGCGGCGCGCACGTCGAGCCGGTCGCGCAGCGCGCTGGCCTGCACATCGGCGAGCGCGGGCATCGACACGGGCAGGGGCGGCAGGCGATCGGGCAGCCGGTAGTTGGCCTGCGCCGCGCTCAAGCCCAGCAGGCGCGTGAGCTGCTCGCGCGCGGACAGCGCGGCCTGCTCGGCACGCGCCAGCTGGGCCGCGGCATCGGCATGCAGCAACTGCTCGCGCGTGCGCTGCAGCGCGCTCCAGTTGCCGACCCTGGCCATGCGCTCGGCCAGTTCGGCGCCGGCCTCGGTGGCCGACTTCGCGTCGCGCAGGTAGACCACGGCCTGCTGCGCGGCCACCGCGCGCACCCAGGCGCGGCGCGTGTCGGCCGCCAGCTGCAGCACGCTCTGCGCGGCCTGCAGCTTGGCGACCTCGTGGCGCTGGCCGGCCCAGCGCGCCTGCCAGGGCAGCGTGAGCAGGCCCAGCACGTTGAAGCCGATCGCGCGCTCGATCTCGAGCTCGCGGCCCTCGCGCAGCCGGCCGAAGGCGAACAGGGGGTTGGGCAGCGACGCAGCCTGCACGCGGTCGGCATCGCTGAGCTGCAGGATGGCGAAGGCCTCCTGCATGCGCGGGCCGTTGGCCAGCGCGATGCGCACCGCGGCCTGGGCGTCGAGCGGCTGGGCGAGCAGCGCGTCGACGGCCTGGCGGCTGGCCGCGTCGGGCGCGGCGCGTGGCGTGGCGTCGCCGAGGATGGCGTTGCCACCGACCAGCGACTGCACGTCGCGCTCGCCGCCGTCGGGCGCGAGGCTGGCACAGCCGGTCAATGCGAGCGCGGCGGCCAGCGTCAGGGCACGGGGAACAAGGGAAGGGGGCGTCGAGCCGCGCTCAGCAATGCGCGGCGCAGCCCTCGAAGGGCGATGAAGAAAAAGGAACACGGTGGATCTCCACGAGCGAGGAAGCGGCCGCCTGGACCCCCCAAAAGGGGCACGGCGGACGGACTGCGGGCAGGGAGATCAGGAAATGGGCGGCTTGAAGCCCTGGCCGGCATCGGCGCTGGCGAACAGCACGGGCTCGGCGGCCGGCGCGTGGCGTGGCGCCTCGGCCGGCAGGGGAACTTCGGGCCAGGCCGTCACGGCGACGGAATGGCAGAACTGGCAGGTGTCGCAGGTGGCGTGGCCGGCATGGGCCGTGGGGGCATCGCCTTGATCCATGGCGTGGCCCGCATCGACGGAGGCATGTGCCATGTGCATCGCGTGCGCTTCGCCGGACATCTCATGCGACATCTCGTGCATCGCCTGCGCCGCGGCCACCGGCTGCACCGGCGCCAGCATCATGGCGTCGCCCATCCAGCCGCGCAGGGGCAGCAGGACGATGGCAAGAAGGAGCACGAGGATGCGCATGGCACCCGATTCTAAAGTCGGGCGCGCAGCAACCTCAAGCCATTCCCCACCACCAGCAGGCTCGCCCCCATGTCGGCGAACACCGCCATCCACATGGTCGCGCTGCCGAACACCGCCAGCGCGAAGAACACGGCCTTGATGCCCAGCGCCAGCGCGATGTTCTGCCACAGCACCGCGTGCGTGCGGCGCGACAGCCGGATGGTCTCGGCGATGCGGCCCAGGTCGTCGTTCATGATCACCACGTCGGCGGTCTCCATCGCGATGTCGGTGCCGGCGGCGCCCATCGCGAAGCCGATGTCGGCCTGGGCCAGCGCGGGCGCGTCGTTGATGCCGTCGCCGGTCATGCCGGTCGCGCCGTAGCGCTGCTGCATCGCGCGCACCGCGCCCAGCTTGTCCTCGGGCAGCAGGCTGCCGCGGGCGTCGGCAATGCCGGCCTCGCGGGCCACGGCCTGCGCGGTGGTCTCGTTGTCGCCGGTGAGCATCACGGGCGTGACGCCCAGCGCGAGCAGCGCGGCCACCGCCTCGCGCGAGCCGGGCTTGACCGTGTCGGCCACCGCGAAGATGCCGAGCACGGCGCGCGCGTCGGCCAGCAGCGTGACGGTGCGACCCTGCTGCTCGTGCACCGCGAGCGCGGCCTCGAGTTCGGGGCTGCACAGGCCGCGCTCCTCGATCAGCCGGTGGTTGCCCAGCACCAGCGCGCGGTCGCCGATGCGGCCCTCGGTGCCGCGGCCGACCAGCGCGCGGAAGTCATCGACTTGCGCATGCGCGCCGTCGAGCCCTGCGGCCAATGCCTTCGACACCGGATGGTCGGAGCGGCCCGCCAGGCTGGCCGCGGCCTCGCGCACCAGCGCCTTATCGGCCGCGCCCCAGGCTTGCCAGTCGACCAGCTTGGGCTTGCCTTCGGTCAGCGTGCCGGTCTTGTCCAGCGCCACGGCGCGCAGCTTGCGCGCGGCCTCGAGGTGGGTGCCGCCCTTGATCAGGATGCCGCGCCGCGCGGCCGCCGTGAGGCCGCTCACCACCGTGACCGGCGTCGAGATCACCAGCGCGCAGGGGCAGGCGATGACCAGCAGCACCAGGGCCTTGTAGATCGCGTCGAGCCACAGCCAGTCGAGCAGCAGCGGCGGCAGCACGGCCACCGCGATGGCGAGCACGAACACGGTGGGGGTGTAGACCGCGGCGAAGCGTTCGACGAAGCGCTGGGTCGGTGCACGCGCGGCCTGCGCCTGCTCCACCGATTCGATGATGCGGTCGAGCGTGGTCTGGCCCGCGATGGCGGTCACGCGCACCTGCAGCTCGCCGCTCTGGTTGACGGTGGCGGCGAAGACCGTGTCGCCCACGGCCTTGTCGACCGGGATGCTCTCGCCGGTGACGCTGGCCTGGTCGATGGCGCTGGCGCCGGCCGTGACCACGCCGTCGAGCGGCACGCGCTCGCCCGGGCGGATGCGCACCACCGCGTCGAGCGTGACCTCGCGCGCGGCCACGCGGCGCCAGCTGCCGTCGGCCTCGCGCACCTCGGCCTCGTCGGGGGCCAGCGCCATCAGGCCGCCGATGGCGTTGCGCGCGCGGTCGGCCGCCTTGTGCTCGATCAGCTCGGCCAATGCGTAAAGCGCCATCACCATCGCGGCCTCGGGCCACTGGCCGATCAGGAAGGCGCCGGTCACGGCGACCGCCATCAGCGCGTCGATGCCCAGCTTGCCGCGCAGCAGCGACTTCATGCCGCTGCGGTAGATGCCGGTGCCGGCCAGCGCGATCGCCACGGCCGCCAACGCCATGCCGGCGATGCGCCAGGCGGTGGTCTCGGGCAGCAGCAGGTGGCTCAGCTCGGCCGCCAGCGCCACCACCAGCGCGGCGGCGATGCGCGGCCAGCCGGGCAGGGGGCCGTGATCGTGGCCGTCGCCGGCCTCGGCGTGTTCATGGTCGTGATCGTGCGCGTGGCCTTCGTGTCCCTTGTGGGCCGCGTGCGGCTTGTCGCGCAGGCTGATCGGCGCGCCGCAGCAGCCGTCGCTGGCGCAGCCCGAGGCCGCGTCGGGCTGGACCAGCGGCGTCACCGGCGGCAGGGCGGAGGAGGAGCGTTGTGAGGACATCGGTCGTCGGTTCCTGGTTGTTCTCGAAGATGTGCCACGATTGGAAAGGTTGAAGTCACTCCAAGGTCAAGCCATGTCCCTTCCAAAGCCGCACGCCACCCAGGGTTACCGCATCGGCGAGGCAGCCGCGGCCAGCGGCGTGAGCGCCGCCAACATCCGCTACTACGAGAAGCAGGGCCTGATCGCGCCGCCCGGCCGGGCCGACAACAGCTACCGTTTCTACAGCGATGCCGACGTGCACGCCTTGCGCTTCGTCAGGCTGTGCCGCGCGATGGACATGTCGCTCGACGAGGTGCGTACCCTGCTGGGCCTGGACCTGCGCAGCAAGGCCGATTGCGACGCGGCCTGCGTCGCGCTCGATGCCCACCTGGGCCATGTGCGCGAACGGCTGGACGAACTGCGCACCTTGGAGAAAGACCTGCTCGCGCTGCGCGACAGCTGCGACGGCAGCGATGCGCAGTGCCACATCATCGAGTCGCTGCACGAGCGCGCCGACGCGCAGGCCCTGCAGGGCGAGCGTGGCACCTCGGCCACGCGGCACGTCTAGCCGATCAGTTCACGGGCCCCGTCGGCAGCGGCATGGGCAGCCCCTGCGCCCGCACCGCCGTGCGCAGCCGGTCCGGGTAGTCGCTGATCAGACCGTCGACGCCCATGTCCAGCAGGGCCTGGATGTCGGCGGCTTTGTTGATGGTCCAGGGCACGACCTTCAGGCCCAGCGCCTGCGCCTCCTTGACGGCCGCGGGCGTCACGTCGTTGCCGGCGGGCGACCACAGCACCGGCGCCGTACCGTCGCCGGCCGCGGCCTTGACCAGCTTGGGCGTCGAGCCGAAATCGGCCGCGTTCAGGCCGGCGGTCCAGCGCGGGTCCTTCAGGGTGCGCGCGGTCGTGAGGTAGGCCCGCGGCATCGACGGCGCGAGTGTCCCCACCAGCGCGAGCGTGCGCCAGTCGAAGCTCTGCAGGGTCACCCGATCGGCCATGCCGGCCTTGTCGATCTCGGCCAGCAGCGCGCGCACCATCGCCTCGGGCGCGGCGCTGCTGTCGGGCTGCGTGGGGTCGATCTTGGTCTCGATGTTGAAGCGCACCGCATGCGCGCGGCGCGCCTGCACCAGCGCGAACACCGAGGCCAGCGTCGGGATGCGCTCGCCGTCATGGGCGGTCTGGCTGGCGAACTGCTCGGCGTACTTGCTGCCGGGCTGCAGCCGGCCCACGTCGTAGGCCTGCAGCTGCGCCAGCGTGAGCGAATGGATCAGCGGCCCGGCCGCGGGCAGCCACTGGCCCTTGGCATCGCGCGTGTGCGCCGGGTTGAGCGCCATGTCGTGCGAGACCACGACCACGCCGTCGGCCGTGAGCCCGATGTCCAGCTCGAGCGTGCTCACGCCCATGGTCACGGCCTGGTCGAAGGCATGCAGCGTGTTCTCGGGCCAGAGCCCGCGGCCGCCGCGGTGGGCCTGGATGTCGAAGGCCTGGGCGGCGAAGGTCGCGAGCGCCAGCAGCGCGGTGGCGATCAAGGGGCGTGCACGTGGCATTTCAGATCTCCAGGGTGTAGGCGCCCGCAGCGCATGAAACCGATACGACCCGAGGCCAGGGCACCCGCGGAACTGGCGCCGCCAGGCCGCTCGGTGCGCCCCCTGGGGGGAGGGGCCGCAGGCGCTTCGGGGGGGTCATAGCAAGGCTACCTTGATGTCGTCTCGTTGCACCGTGATGTCGCCGATCTGGTAGGTCTTGCGGCCCACGGTCAGCTCCTCGGGCTTGAAGGTGCGCAGCGGGTAGTCGCGCAGCAGCTCCTGCGCCACCAGCCCGCCGATCTTCTGCAGCCGCTCGGCGTCGCGGCCGTCCAGGCCCTGCAGCTCGATGCGCTCGGCGCGCGGTTCGTGCAGCCGCAGCGCGAGCGCGGCCACGTCGTATTTCAAGGCGCTGCTGACCGACACGATCCCCTCGACGCTCGAGGGCTGCAGCAGCGGGCTGCCGATGGTCATGTTCGCCGTGATGCTGGCGCGGTTGGTGGCGGGGTCGAGCGTGAGCTGCGGATCTCGCAGGCTCACCGAGAACAGCTCGGCATAGCGCTGGCGTACCGGGAAGCGCTTGGCGATCTGCGCCTGCAGCTCGTCGCGGCCGATGGTGTATTCGCTGGTGAAGAAGTTGAAGCCGGCCAGCGCGGCCAGGGGTGCGCCGGCCGCCGCGGCGCCGAGCAGGCGCAGCAGCTGGCGGCGTGGATGCGGATCGGGCAGGGGGAGCGTGCGGTGGCGTGAAGGCATGGTGGTGTGAGCTTGCCACGCTTCGCCGCGTTCCCCGAAACCGGCCCGCGCCTCAATCTTTGAGCAGCGCCTCGGGCAGGCCGCTCACGAATTCGGCGAAGTCGCGCCCGCCGATCGAGATGTGGTCGAGCATCGCGGCCTGGGCCTCGGCCGGGTCGCTGCGCTGCAGGGCCTCGGCGATGCGCGTGTGCTCCAGCACCGACAGCCGCATCCGGCCCGGCGATTCGAAGCGGTCGGCGGTGTAGCCGGCGCTGCGGGTGCGCAGGTTACGGATCTGGGCCACCAGCGCTTCGTTGCGCGCCGCCGCATAGATCAGTTCATGGAAGCGGTCGTTGGCCAGCTGGTAGGCCGCGGGGTCGTCGGCCTGCGCCGCGGTGCCGCACTGCGCCAGGCTGGCCGCGAGCTCCTGCTTCTCGGCCGGGCGCATGCGCTTGGCCGCGAACTTGGCGGCGGTGGCCTCCATCTCGCCCAGCAGTTCCAGCAGCTCGCGCAGCATGTGGATCGAGAGCTTGGGCACCGAGGCGCCGGTGCGCGGGCCCACCACCACGAAGCCCTGAGCGGCCAGCTGCAGGATCGCCTCGCGGATGGGGGTGCGCGAGACGTTGAAGCGCTCGCTCAGCGCCCGCTCGTCGATCGGCTGCCCGGGCCGCATGGCGCCGCTCGACAGGTCCCGAATGATGGTGAGACGGATGGATTCGGCGAGCGTCGTGCCCACCTCAGGGTTTTGACTGGGTTGCATACTGAGATTGACTGAAAGTATATTTATAACTCTTATAAATATTTCAACGGAGACATTTCATGCGCAGAGCCGGCGGTTTACGGGGTGTTCTGGGGGCCTTCCTCATTTTGGTCGGGCTGGGCGCATCCTCCCATGCCCAGGAACCCTGGTCGCCCACGCGGCCGATCCGGCTGGTGCTGGGCTACACGCCGGGCGGCGCGGCCGATGCCGTGGCGCGCGACCTGGCGCCGTTGATGGAGAAGTCGCTGGGCCAGCCGGTGGTCGTCGACTACAAGCCCGGCGCGGGCGGCGCCATCGCGGCCGAGACGGTGGCCACGGCGGCACCGGACGGCTACACGATCGGCCTGGTCGACGGCGCGCCGCTGAGCATCATTCCGCATGCGCGCAAGGTGAGCTACGACCCGACGGCCAGCTTCAGCTACCTGGGCGTGGTGTCCAAGGCGCCGCTGGTGGTGCTGGTCCACCCCTCGGTCCCGGCGAACAACCTGCAGGAGCTGCTGGCGCTGGCGCGGGCCCAGCCCGGCGCGGTGAGCTACAGCACCTCGGGCCTGGGCTCGATCCACCAGATGGCGGCCGAACTGCTGTCGGCCAACACGCAGACCTCGCTGCTGCACGTGCCGTACAAGGGCGCGGCACCGGCATTGAACGACCTCATGGCGGGCTCGGTGAAGGTGTCCTTCGCCACCATCGCGCCGGCCGTGCCGCTGGTGCAGTCGGGCCGGGTCCGGGCCATCGCCGTGACCTCGGCGCGGCCGGTGCCGGCCTTCCCGGGCGTCAAGCCGATCGGCGAGCAAGGCGTGGCGGGTTACGACGCGCAGGGCTGGTTCGTGCTGGCCGGCCCGAAGGGCATGCCGGCGGAGATCACCCGAAAGATCAATGCGGCGCTCAACAGCGCGCTGCAGACGCCGGCCTTGCGCGACAAGTTCATCTCGCAGGGCAACGACGTGGCGCCGGGCACACCCGAAGCGGCCACCGAACTGGTCGGCGTCGACTTCAGGAAATGGGGCCGCGTGATCCGCGACCAGAACCTGCGCTTCGACTGAGCTTTCCTTCCTCCACTTCCTCTTCTTCACCTTCCCACTGTCATGAGCCTCTCACCCGAAGCCACCACCGAAGCCCCCGCCGCGGCGCCCTTGCTGTCGATCGACGGGCCGATCGCCACCATCACCTTGCGTCGCCCGGCCACCCACAACCGCATCGAGCCCGACGACGTCGGCGTGCTGCGCGGCTATCTGCAACAACTGAATGCCGATGCCAGCGTGCGCGTGATCGTGTTCGCCAGCAGCGGCAAGAGCTTCAGCTCGGGCTTCGACCTCACGCGCCTGGGCGGCGCGGCCAGCGCCCACGAGAACACCTTCGAGATGCTCACCGACGAGATCGAGAACGCGCGCGCCATCACCATCGCGCGGCTGCATGCGCCGGTCTATGGCGGCTCGACCGACCTGGTGCTGGCCTGCGACTTCCGCCTCGGCGTGCGCGGCATGCGCATGTTCATGCCGGCCGCGCGGCTGGGCCTGCACTACTACCCGCACGGCATCCGCCGCTGGGTGTCGCGGCTGGGCCTGGGCGCGGCCAAACGGCTGTTCCTCACCTCGCGGCCGATACAGGACGAGGAGATGCTGCGCATCGGCTACCTCGATGCGCTGGTCGAACCGGCGCAGCTCGATGCCGAACTCATGCAGTGGACCGACGACCTGCTGGCGCAGGGACCGGTGCCGCTGGTGTCGATGAAGAAGACGCTCAACGAGGTGGCGCGCGGCCAGTACGACGAGGCCACGGCCTCGGCCGCCTACGGCGCGAGCCTGGGCACGCGCGACATCCAGGAGGCGCTGGCGGCCTTCGCCGAGAACCGCAAGCCCGTCTTCGCGGGCCACTGAGCAGCGCATGACCACCACCCCCAAGGACCTGCCGCTGGCCGGCGTGCGCGTGCTCGAACTCTCGCAGATCATGGCCGGCCCGATCTGCGGCCTGATGCTCGCCGACATGGGTGCCGAGGTGATCAAGATCGAGAAGTTTCCCGCCGGCGACGACTCGCGCGGCTATGCGCGGCCCGGCGATCCGGGCCTGGCGCCCAGCTTCCTGATGCTCAACCGCGGCAAGCGCTCGGTGGCGGTCGACATCCGCCAGCCCGCCGGGCAGGAAGTGATCCGGCGCCTGGTCGGCCGCTGCGACATCGTGACCGAGAACTACCGGCGCGGAAAGCTCGATGCGCTGGGCCTGGGCTACGAACAGCTGCGCGCCATCAACCCGCAGCTGGTGTATTGCTCGATCACCGGCTATGGCCCCAACGGCCCGCTGAGCGACAAGGGTGGCTTCGACCTGGTGCTGCAGGCCTTCTCCGGACTGATCAGCGTGACCGGCTCGATCGATGGCGAACTGGCCAAGCCCGGCAATTCGGTGGCCGACATCAACGCCGGCATCCTGGCCGCGATGGGCTGCCTGGCGGCCTACATCCAGCGCCTGCGCACGGGGCAGGGCGCCAAGGTCGAGACCTCGCTGCTGCAGGCCTCGTTGCAGCAGATGTACTGGTTCGCGGCCGCCTACTTCTCCGACGGCTCGGTGGCCAAGCCCATGGGCACCGCGCATCCGCTGATCGCGCCCTACCAGACCTTCCGCTGCGGCGAAGGCGCGATCGCGCTGGGCGGCGGCAACCAGGCCAACTGGCAGCGCATCACCGAGGTGCTGGGCCATCCCGAATGGCTGCAGGAGGCGCGCTTTCGCACTGGCCGCGACCGCCTGGGTGCGCAGCGTGCGCTCGAGGCGCTGATCACCGAGGCGCTGGCCGCGCATCCGGCGGCCTACTGGATCGAGCGCTTCGACCAGGCCGGCGTGCCGGTCGGCCCGGTGCACGACGTGGGGCAGGCGCTCGAGCATGCGCAGTCGCGCGCCATCGGCATGGTGGTCGAGGTCGACCATGCGGAAGGCGGCCACACGCGCTCGCTGGGGCTGCCGATCCACTTCGACGGCGAGGCGCCCTTCGCGCGCTCGGCCGCGCCGCGCATCGGCGAGCAGACGCGCGAGGTGCTGGCCGAGTTCGGCTTTGAAGCGGACGAGATCGCGGCGCTCGAGGCGGCCAAGGCGGTCTGCCAGTACCAGCCCGAGGCGGGCTGAGCGATGACCGTCAGTCGTGCAGCGAGGACAGGAACTGCTGGAGTTCCGGCGTCTGCGGATTGGCGAACAGCTCGGCCGGCGGCCCCATCTCGTGCACCCGGCCCTGGTGCATGAAGATCACGCGGTCGCCGACCTTGCGCGCGAAACTCATCTCGTGCGTGACCATCAGCAAGGTCATGCCCTCGTCGGCCAGCGACTCGACCACGCGCAGCACTTCGCCCACCAGTTCGGGGTCGAGGGCCGAGGTGATCTCGTCGCACAGCAGCACCGCCGGCTCCATCGCCAGCGCGCGGGCGATGGCCACGCGCTGCTGCTGGCCGCCCGAGAGCTGGTCGGGCATGGCGTCGAACTTCTCGGCCAGGCCCACGCGCGTGAGCAGCTTGCGGGCCTGCGAAGCGGTCTCGAGCGTGCTGCGCTTCTTCACCAGCGTGGGCGCGAGCATCACGTTCTTTCCCACCGTGAGGTGCGGGAACAGGTTGAAGCCCTGGAAGATCATGCCCACGCGCTGGCGCAGCTCGCGCATCGCCATTGCGCTCTCGTGCAGCAGCGGCTTGCCGTCGACGCTCAGCGAGCCCTGCTGGAACACCTCGAGCCCGTTGATGCAACGCAGCAGCGTGCTCTTGCCCGAGCCGCTCTTGCCGATGATCGCGATCACCTCGCCGCGCTTGACCGTGAGGTCGATGCCCTTGAGCACTTCGTTCGTGCCGTAGGACTTGCGCAGCGCCGTGATCTGCACGATGGGCGCGCCGGCCGCCACATGGGCGGCATGCGCCGGGGCTTCAGCGACGATGGACATGGATCTTCCTTTCGAGGTGCCGCGCATAGAGGCTGATCGGGAAACAGAGGGCGAAGTACATCAGGGCCACGCAGCTGAACACCACGAAGGGCTGGAAGGTGGCGTTGGAAATCATGCTGCCGGCCTTGGTCAGTTCGACAAAACCGATCACCGAGGCCAGCGCCGTGCCCTTGACCACCTGGACCAGGAAGCCGACCGTGGGCGCGGTCGCGATCTTCAGGGCCTGCGGCAGGATCACGTGGCGCATCTGCTCGCCGAAGCCGAGCGCCAGGCTGCCCGAGGCCTCCCACTGGCCCTTGGGGATCGAGGCCACGCAGCCGCGCCAGATCTCGGTGAGGTAGGCGCTGGTGTAGAGCGTGAGCGCCACCGAGGCCGCGGTCCAGGCCGAGACCTCGATGCCCATCAGCGCGATGCCGAAGTAGGCCAGGAACAGCTGCATCAGCAGCGGCGTGCCCTGGAACAGCTGCACATAGGTGCCGATCGCGCGGTCGAGCGCCTTGCCCGCGCGCAGCCGCAGGAACAGCAGCAGCGCGCCCACCACGCCGCCGCCCACGAAGGCGATCACCGACAGCGCGACGGTCCAGCGCAGCGCCATCAGCAGGTTGCGCAGGATGTCCCAGAGGGAGAAGTCGTTCATGGTCTTTCCCCCGCTTTCAGCGGCCGAAGAACCAGCGCGGGCCGGCCCAGTTGAGCAGGCGGCGCAGGCCGACCGACAGCGCCAGGTACAGCACGGTGGCGATGATGAAGGCCTCGAAGGCGCGGAAGTTGCGGCTCTGGATCAGGTTGGCGGCGTAGCTCAGGTCCTCGACCGAGATCTGGCTGCACACGGCCGAGCCCAGCATCACGATGATGATCTGGCTCACCATCGCGGGCCAGACCTTCTTCAGCGCGGGCGGCAGCACCACGCGGGTGAACACCTGCACCTTGTTGAGCGCCAGGCTCACGGCGGCCTCGATCTGGCCGCGCGGCGTGGCCTCGATGCCGGCGCGGATGATCTCGGTCGCGTAGGCGCCGAGGTTGGCCACCATCGCGATGACCGCGGCCGTCTCCGGCGTGAGCTTCACCCCCGCGGCCGGCAGGCCGAAGAAGATGAAGAACAGCTGCACGATGAAGGGCGTGTTGCGGATCAGCTCCACATAGGTGCCCACCCCCCAGCGCAGCCAGGCCGGCCCGCTGGACCGCGCCCAGGCGCAGGCCACGCCCACCACCATGCCGATCAGCGTGGCGATGGCCGTCAGGCCCACGGTCCAGCCGATGCCCTTGGCCAGCAGCCGCCAGTCGACGAGGACGGCGCCGAAGTCGAATTCCATATCAAAGGCTCCTTGGTGCCAGGCACATGAACAGCGATCGCACTTGTTCTTCAGTCGTGGGACACCGCGGAACCGGCTTCGCCGGGCCGCTGGTGTCGCCCCCTGGAGGGGGAGGCGGCTACACGGAGTGAGCCGCGTCGGGGGTGGGCCTATGCAGGAAGGTCGCCGGCGGCTTTGCCGAGCCATTTTTTCGACATGGCGTCCAGCGTGCCGTCCTTCTTCGCGGCCGCGATGATCTCGTTGACCCTGGTCTTCAACGCGGTCTCGTTCTTGGCGATGCCCACGAAGCAGGGGCTGTCCTTGAGCAGCAGCTTGAACTCGGCGCTGACCTTGGGGTTCTTGGCCAGCATGTCGCCCGCCACCGCGGCGCTGGTGGCGATGGTCTGGGTCTGGCCGGCCACGAAGGCGGCGATGGTCGCGTTGTTGTCCTCGAAGCGGCGGTAGTCGACGTTGGGCGGCGCCACCTTGTTGAGCTCCTGGTCCTCCATCGCGCCGCGCGTCACGGCCACGGTCTTGCCGGCCATGTCGGCGAAGCTCGCGAGCTTCATGCTCTTGGCCGCGTACACGGCCTGGAAGAAGGGCGCATAGGCGGAGGAGAAATCGATCACCTTCTCGCGCTCGGGGTTCTTGCCCAGCGTGGAGATCACCAGGTCGGCCTTCTTCGTCTGCAGGTAGGGGATGCGGTTGGCGCTGGTCACGGGCACCAGCTCGACCTTCACGCCCAGCTTGGACGCGATGAGCTGCGCCATCTCGACGTCGAGGCCGATGGGCGTCATGGTGCGGTCGACCGAGCCGTAGGGCGGGTAGTCGGTGGGCACCGCGACCTTGAGCGTCTTCGACTTGAGGATGTTGTCCAGCGCGGCCTGGGCTTGGGCGGCACCGGCGGCCAACAGCGTGGCCGAGGCCAGCGCGAGCACGGCGACGCGGCGCGTCGAGAGGGTGGCGGAAAGGAAGGACTTCACAGCAGGGCTCCTAGGTAGGTCGATGAATCGTCGGGAGAGGGGGAAGAGGGCGTCGCCTTGCGCGGGGCCTTCGTCTTGCGGGGGCTTGTATGCAAGACGTGTGCCTTGTTCTTGTCGTTCAGGTCGCCGCCCTGAACCGGTGCCAATGCATCGCGCAGGTGCGCCAGCGGGTCGCTGCGGGCCTGCAGGCGCAGGGCCGACTGCACCGTGCCGATGTGTTCGGCCATCAATGCCTCGGCCTGGGCCGCGTCGCCCCGTGCCAGTGCATCGACGATGCGCACATGGTCGCCGCACGATTGCGCGGCATCGTGCGTCGATTGGTAGAGCATCGCGATCAGCGTGGTGCGCGCGGTGAAGTCGCGCAGCGTGTCGGCCAGCAGGCTGTTGCCCAGGCACTCGGCCAGGCAGACGTGGAAGTCGCCCAGCAGGAAGCTGCGCGTGCCCACGTCGGTGCCCTGCACGGCGGCCTGCTCGCGCTGCAGGTGCAGCTTGAGCCGGCGCAGCGCGGGTTTCTCGATGCGGCCGGCGCTGCGGATCAGGCCGACCTCGATCACGCGGCGGGCCTCGAAGGCCTCGCGCGCCTCGTCCTCGGAGGGCTCGATGACGAACCAGCCGCGGCGCGAGGACACGGTCACGATGCCGCGGGCCGCCAGGCGCGTGAGCGCCTCGCGCACGATGGTGCGGCTGCAGTCGAAAAGCATGGCGAGCTGCTGCTCGCCCAGGCGCGAGCCGGGGGCGAGCTTGCCCGCCATCACCGCTTCGACGATGCGGGCACTGATTTCGGAGGCGGAGATGGACATGGCACAGGCATCAGCAGGTTCCGTGCCTGCTGGTATGCAAGCGCTGTGCGCACGGCCGTCCGGGCGGCCGCGCGCCGGGGGGCGCCGGCTTCGCAGGCAGAATCCACGCAAAACAAAAATTGCACCCAGCCAGAACACCGCGTGGAGACCTTTCGATGAGCGCTCAAGAGTTGCCGGCGGGCGTCGGCCCGGATGCCGCCGCCAATCTGCTGAGGCCGGTGGCTGCTGCGCTCGACGGGCTGGGCGTCGCGCTCTGCCTGTTCGACGAGGACGACGCCGTCCTGCTCTGGAACCGCAGCTTCCTGCGCTTCTTTCCCCAGCACGCGGGCCATGTCCAGGTCGGCGAGCCCTATGCCGCCAACCTGCGCCGCTTCTACGAAGGGCGGCTCGACAAGCGCGAGATGCCGGCCATCGAGCGCTACATCGCCGAGGGCCTGGCACGCCACCATGCGCAGCAGCGGCCCTTCGTCTTCGAGCACGAGGGCCGCTCCCTGTGCGTCGCATCGCTGCCCCTGCCGGGCGTGGGGCGGATACGGCTCTGGAAGGAGCAGGAGACGGCCGAACGCGATGGCGACGTGATCTCGGCCTTCGGCGGCCTGTCGGGCGCCCCCGAGATCGACGGCACGGTGCTGTTCGACCACGTGGCCGACGGCGTCATGGTGACCGGCAGCGACGACCGCATCCTGTGGGTCAACGAACCCTTCGTCGCGATGTACGGGCTGCCGCACCGGCGCGCGGCGCACGGGCTGCGCTTCGCCGAAGCCTACCGCCAGGCCTGGGCCGAGAACCGCGGCGACGAGCGGGCGCTGTTCGAGGAAGGGATGGCGATCCTCGAGGAGAACATGCGCTTTGCCGGCGCCCCCTTCGAGCTGCCGCTGCCCGGCGCACGCTGGAGCCGGGTGATCGCGCAGCGCAGCCCCGACGGCAAGGGCTTCTATGCGCACGTGGACATCACGACGCTCAAGCGCCAGCAGCAGCAGTTGCGGGTGGCCGAGCGGCGCGCGCGCGAAAGCGAGGCGCTGCTGCGCCAGAAATCGGCAGTGCTCGAGGCCACGCTCGAGCGCATGGAGCAAGGCATCATGATGGTCAGTGCCGAGCGGGTGGTCGAGGTGTGCAACCGGCGCGCCATGCAGCTGCTCGACCTGCCCGAGGCGCTGATGGCCTCGCGCCCCAGCTTCCAGCAGGTGCTGGACCACCAGATGGCCAAGGGCGAGTTCTCCAGCACGCCCGCGGACGTGATGGACTTCATCCGGTCCGGCGGCATCCTCGACACGGTCCAGCGCTACGAGCGGCAGCGCCCCGACGGCAGCGTGATCGAGATCTTCAGCGTGCCGATCGAGGGCGGCGGCGTGGTCCGGACCTACACCGACATCACCGAGCGGCGGCGCAGCGAGGAGCGCATCCGCCACCTGGCGCGCCACGACGGCCTCACCGCGCTGGTCAACCGCGAGGTGTTCCTCGAGCACCTGCGCACCGCGAGCACCGCGGCCGCGCAGGGCGGCGAGCCCTTCGCCGTGCACTACATCGACATCGACCAGTTCAAGCCGATCAACGACCGCTTCGGCCATGCCGTGGGCGACCAGGTGCTGATCGCGGTGGCCGAGCGGATGCGGCGGGTGAGCGGGGCGGGCGAGGTGCTGGCCCGGCTCGGCGGCGACGAGTTCGCGGTGCTGCAGCACCGCGTGCGCGAGGAAGCGCCGGCGCGGCGCCTGGCCGAGCGTATCCTGTCGGCGCTGGCCGAGCCGTTGCGGATCGAGGGCCATGCGCTGTCGGTGGCGGCCTCGATCGGCATCGCGCTCTACCCGCAGGCCGGGCGCGACCCCGACCTGCTGCTGCGCCATGCCGACAGCGCCATGTATGCCGCCAAGGCGCAGGGGGTGGCGGGCATCCGGGTCTTCGGCGAGTGCCTCACCGGCACCGAGCCGGACCCCTCCGCCTGGATCAGCCCTTGAGCACCGCCTTCAGCGTGACCTCGGGCACGCCGGTCAGCGCCTTCGACAGCGGGCAGCCGGCCTTGGCCGCGGCCGCGATGGCCTGGAACTTCGCCTCGTCGAGGCCGGGCACGGCCGCGTCGAGTTCCAGCGCGATGCGGTCGATCTTGAAGCCCGCGCCGTCCTTCGCCAGCCGCACCGCCGCGCGGGTGTCGATGGTCGTCGCGGCCAGGCCCTCGGCCTCGAGCGCGAAGGCGAAGGCCATGGTGAAGCAGGCCGCATGCGCCGCGCCCACGATCTCCTCGGGGTTGGTGCCCTTGCGGTCGTCGCCGAAGCGGCTCGCGAAGCCGTAGGGGTAGTCCTTGAGGGCGCCGGTCTCGGTGCTGACCTGGCCCTGGCCGGTCTTGCCGGCGCCTTCCCAGTGAACGCTTGCCTTCTTGTCTGCTGCCATGGGAGCTCCTCGGGGTGGTGGATGGAGACCCCTTTTAGAGCCCCCGCGCCCGGCCGTCTGTCGGCGCGCAGCCCATCGTCGGTTTTTTCGGCGTCGCGCAGGTGACGCGCTTCGGGGCTTCCCCGATGCATGGGCCCGACTTCGCGTCGTAGGCTGTCGGGCTCAAAAGGGAGACTTCATGGACCGTCCACATCACAAGTTCTGGCCACAGCGCCTGCCCCATGCCATCACCGTGCCCGCCACCTCGCTGTGGCACAACCTCGCCGTTTCGGCCGCGCGGTACCCGGACAAGGCGGCGCTGGTCTTCTTCGGCCGCGAACTGAGCTACCGCCAACTGGTGGACCAGGCCGAGCGCCTGGCCGGCACGCTGCACGCTCTGGGCGTGCGCCGCGGCGACCGCGTGGTGCTCGACATGCAGAACTGCCCGCAACTCGTGATCGCGCATTTCGCGATCCTGCGCGCCAATGCGGTGGTGGTGCCGGTCAACCCGATGAACCGGGCCGAGGAGCTCAAGCACTACATCGTCGACCCCGACGCCAAGGTGGCGATCACCACCGGCGACCTGGCGCCCGAACTGGCCAAGGCCAGCGACGCGCTCGAGCCCGCGCAACGCCTGGCGCACCTGATCGTCACCCAGTTCACCGACGCCTTCGATGCCGAGGTGAGCGGCGAAGAGGCGCCCGCGCAGGCCTGGCGCGACTGGCTGCTGGCGCGCCACCCGCTGCCGGCGCTGGCCGGCGGCAGCGCCATGCATTGGCAGGACGCGCTGGACGCGGGCCATCCGGTGCCGGAGCACGTGGTCGGCGCCAACGACATGGCACTGCTGCCCTACACCAGCGGCACCACCGGCCTGCCCAAGGGCTGCGTGCACCACCATTCGAGCCTGATGCACAACGCGGTCGCCAGCCAGCTCTGGGGCTCGGTGTCGGCGGAGGCGGTGGTGCTGGCGGTGGTCCCGATGTTCCACATCACCGGCGTGGTGAGCATGATGCACACCACGATCTTCTCGGGCGGCACGCTGGTCATCATGCCGCGCTGGGACCGCGAGGTCGCGGGCCGGCTGATCTCGCTGCGCAAGATCACCAGCTGGACCAACATCCCGACCATGGTGATCGACCTCATGGCCAGCCCCAACTTCGCGAGTTTCGACCTGCGCAGCATGGTCTACATCGGCGGCGGCGGCGCGGCCATGCCGCAGGCCGTGGCCCAGCGGCTGTTCGAGCAGTACGGCCTCCACTACCATGAAGGCTACGGCCTGACCGAGACCGCGGCGCCCTCGCACGCGCAGCCGGCCGACCACCCCAAGCAGCAGTGCCTGGGCATTCCCTTCATGAGCAGCGACTCGCGCGTGGTCGACCCCGACACCTTCAAGGAGCTGCCGGTCGGCGAGTCCGGCGAGATCATCACCTGCGGCCCCGAAGTGTTCCAGGGCTACTGGAAGCGGCCCGACGCCACGGCGGCCGCCTTCATCGAGTTCGAGGGCAAGCGCTACTTCCGCACCGGCGACATGGGCCGGGTCGACGAAGACGGCTACTTCTTCATCACCGACCGGCTCAAGCGCATGATCAACGCCAGCGGCTTCAAGGTCTGGCCGGCCGAGGTCGAGTTGCTGATGTTCAAGCATCCGGCGATCCAGGAAGCCTGCGTGATCGCGATGAAGGACGCCTACCGCGGCGAGTCGGTCAAGGCCGTGGTGGTGCTGCGCGCCACCCACAAGGACACGACCGAGCAGCAGATCATCGACTGGTGCCGCGAGAACATGGCGGTCTACAAGATCCCGCGCCGGGTGGAATTCGTCGACGCGCTGCCCAAGAGCGGCGCGGGCAAGGTCATGTGGCGGCTGCTGCAGGAGAAGGAGCCGGCCGCGGCGACCTGATCGCCCTAGGCTTGCTGCGCCTGCTTCCACTCGCGCGGCGACAGCCCGCACTGCGCCTTGAAGGCGCGTGACAGCGCGGCCTCGCTGCCGTAGCCGACCTCGCCGGCGATCAGCTTGAGCGATCGCCCCTGGCGCAGCGCCTGCTGCGCCAGCCCCACGCGCCAGCGCTGCAGGTAGGCGCCGGGGGTGCAGCCCACCGTGTCCCGGAACTGGGTGGCGAACACGCTGCGCGACATGCCGGCGCGCTCGGCCAGCGTGTCGAGCGTCCAGTCGCGCTCGGCGCCCTCGTGCATCGCCACGATCGCGTTGCGCAGCCGCGCGTGCGACAGCCCGGACAGCATGCCGGCGCGGGTCTGGCCTTTTTCCATCAGGTGGCGCAGCACCTGGATCAGCACCACCTCGAACAGGCGGTCGAGCAGCGCCTGCCGGCCGCAGTGCTGCGCGAAGGCTTCCTCGAACAGCAGCGTCAGCACCTGCTGCGCGCCGCCGATCTCGGCCAGCGGCACGCAGACGAAGGGCGGCAGCGCGGCGCAGATCGGGTTGTGGGCACCGCCCTCGAAATCCAGTTGCGCGCAGACGAAATCGGCCCCGTGCTTGGGGTCGGTGAGGAAGCGGTGCGCCATCGGCTGCGGGTAGAGCAGCAGGCTGGGCTGCGTGATCCGCAGCACCTCCGCGCCACCATGGCTCACGCCCACCTCGCCGCTGCGCACCAGGTGCAGGTGGCCGCAGCCGCCCCGGTCCGAGAGTTCGTTGATGCCGCACAGCGCGCCGCGCTGGAAGACCTTCGCCCTCACGCTGAAGTGCGCGAGCAGCGCCTCGAGTCGATCGACCATGAATACTCCAAGTCAAATTATCAGGACTTTTTATCACCAATCGTTTTTCCAGGCGCCTAAAGTTGCCTTTGTCGCTTCAACACATCCCCGTCAAAGGAAAAAGCCATGAAAACCATCCCCCGTCTTGCCGCTCTCGCCGCCGTGGCCCTCGCATGCGGCGCCGCGCTGGCGGCCGAGCCGACGCCGGCACGCCCCGTGGCGGGCGTCGTGCAGAGCGCGAACTACATCACCACGAAGGACGGCGTCCAGCTCTACTACAAGGACTGGGGTCCGCGCAACGGCCCGGTCGTGACCTTCAGCCACGGCTGGCCGCTGGACTCGGACAGCTGGGAAGCGCAGATGCTGTTCCTGGCCTCCAAGGGCTACCGCGTGGTGGCGCACGACCGCCGCGGCCATGGCCGCTCGAGCCAGCCCTGGGACGGCAACGACATGGACCACTACGCGGACGACCTGGCCGCCGTGATCGACGGGCTCCAGCTCAAGGACGTCACGCTGGTGGGCTTTTCCACCGGCGGCGGCGAGGTGGCGCGCTACATCGGCCGCCACGGCACGGCCAAGGTGAAGAAGGCGGTGCTCGTGAGCTCGGTGCCGCCGCTGATGCTGAAGACCGCGGCCAACCCGGGCGGCCTGCCGATCGAGGTCTTCGACGGCCTGCGCAAGGCCTCGCTGTCAGACCGCTCGCAGCTGTACCTGGACATCGCCTCGGGCCCCTTCTTCGGCTTCAACCGGCCGGGCGCCAAGCCTTCGCAGGGCGCGATCCAGTCCTTCCGGGCGCAGGGCATGGAGGGCGGCCACAAGAACACCTACGACTCGATCGCGGCCTTCTCGGCCACCGACTTCACCGAAGACCTGAAGCGCTTCGACGTGCCCACCCTGGTGATCCACGGCGACGACGACCAGATCGTGCCCATCGACGCCGCCGGCCGCGCCTCGGCCCGGCTGATCAAGAACGCCAAGCTGATCGTCTACGAAGGCGCGCCGCACGGCCTGACCGACACCCACAAGGACCGGCTCAACAACGACCTGCTGAATTTCCTTCAGCAGTGATCTCCGCCGCACCCGTTTCAACCCAAGGAAATCCATCATGAAGACCACCCAAGTTCTCGGCGCCATCGTTCTCTCCCTGCTGGGCGTCGCCACCGGCGTGCAGGCCGAAAGCTAACAGGGCGTGCAGCGCATCGATGCGGTCCGTTCGCGTGCCGACGTCGCCGTCGATGCGCGTGCCGCGGCCCGCGCGCCGGTGTTCGGCGAAGCCTCGGTGGCGCAGACCCCGGCCGTGGCGGTGAACCAGGCCGACCGCGGCGCGGTGCGCGCCGGTGCGCTGGCCGCGAGCCGCGCCGGCAACCTCTATGGCGACGCGGCCTCGGCCGGCGTGCTGAGCCTGGGGCAGGGCGCCATCACACGCGATGCGGTGCGTGCGCAGGCGCGGCAGGCCGCGCGCGACGGCAACGCCACGCTCTGAAGCGCAAGGGGCGCTAAGACTCGCCCTTGCCCGCCACGTCCACGTCGGCCACCACGCGCGCATAGCGCTGGAAGCTCCAGTAGGCGCTGGCCCAGTCCATCAGCACGACCAGGCGGTTGCGGAAACCGATCAGGAAGTAGACGTGGGCGAACAGCCAGAACAGCCAGGCGAGCTTGCCGCTGAAGCGCAGCGGGCCGAAGGGCGTGCCGAGGTCGACCACGGCCGAGTTGCGGCCGATGGTCGCGAGGTTGCCGTAGTCGCGGTAGCGGAAGGCCTCGGTCGGCTCGCCGGCCAGCCGGTGCAGCACGTTGGCCGCGGCGGTGCGGCCCATCTGCTTGGCGCCGGGCGAGACGCCGGGCACGGGCTTCGGGTCCTTGCCGGGCGCATGGCTCAGGGCGGCCGCCAGGTCGCCCACCACGCTGATCTCGGGATGGCCGGCCAGGCTCAGGTCGGGCTCGACGCGGATGCGGCCCGCGCGATCGACCTCGGCGCCGACCGCGGTCGCCAGCAACCGGCCCAGTGGCGAAGCCGCCACGCCCGCGGCCCAGACCACGCAGTGGGTGTCGATGCGTTCTGTGCTGCCTTCGGCCCCCACCGCGATGTCCAGTCCGGTGGCGTCGATCGAGGTGACCCGTGCGTTCAACCGCACCTTCACGCCCAGCCGCTCGAGCTGTTCCCTGGCTTTCTGGCTCAGGCCCTCGGGCATGGCCTGCAGCACCCGCGGGCCGCCCTCGATCAGCAGCACCTCGGCGCTGGCCGGATCGATGCGGCGGAACTCGCCGGCCAGCGTGTGGCGCGCGATCTCGGCCAGCGTGCCGGCCATCTCGACGCCGGTCGGGCCGGCGCCGATCACGGCGAAGGTCAGCAGCGCGCGCTGGCGCACCGGGTCGCTTTCCTTCTCGGCCGCCTCGAAGGACATCAGCACATGGCGCCGGATCTCGAAGGCGTCGGCCAGGGTCTTGAGGCCCGGCGCGAAGCGGGCCCAGTGGTCGTTGCCGAAGTAGCTGTGGGTGGCGCCGGCCGCGACGATCAGGTGGTCGTAGCCGATGCGCTGGCCGTCGCGCAGCTGCACGGCGCGCTCGGCCGGCAGGATGTCGGTCACCTCGCCCAGCAGCGTGGTGATGGAGGCCTGGCCGCGGAACAGCAGCCGGGTGGGCGCCGCGATCGAGGGCGCGGCCAGGCCGGCGGTGGCCACCTGGTAGAGCAGCGGCTGGAACAGGTGGTGGTTGGTTTTCTCGATGACGGTCACGTCGACCGCCTCGCGCTGCAACCGGCGGGCGGCCTCTAGACCGCCGAAACCGCAGCCGACGATGAGGACATGGGGGCGGCGGGCAGGGGCGGTGGAATTCATGCAGGCATTATGGGCAACGGAAAGCTGCTGTTACGTCGGGTCGCACGCGCGCGGGCTTGTCCTACGGACGCATGTCACCGTCATCGACTACAACGCCCGATGCGATCCCTGGAGTCCTCCCCATGAAGCTTTCCCGGCCGAGCACGCAGGCCCCCGACGCCTTGCGTGACACCTTTCGCGCGGTGCGCGCTGCCAGCCTCGAACTCGCGGCACCGTTGTCGGCGGAGGACCAGTGCATCCAATCGATGCCCGACGCCAGTCCGACCAAGTGGCACCTGGCCCACACCACCTGGTTCTTCGAGACCGTGCTGCTGCAGCCCCATGCGAGCGGCTACCGGCCCTTCGACCCGCGCTTCCAGTACCTGTTCAATTCCTACTACGAGGCCCTGGGCCCGCGCCATCCGCGCCCGCAGCGCGGCCTGCTCACGCGGCCCTCGGTCGACGAGGTGCATGCCTACCGGGCCCATGTCGATGCCGGCGTCGAGCGGCTGCTCGACACGGTCGACGCGGCGGCCTGGGACGAGGTGGCGGCGGTGCTCACATTGGGGCTGCACCACGAGCAGCAGCACCAGGAACTGCTGCTCACCGACATCCTGCATGCGCTGTCCTGCAACCCGTTGTTGCCGGCCTACCGCGCCGCGGGCGGCCCGGCCCTGCGCCTGGCCACGGTGGCGCCCGAGATGCACTGGCGCGCCCAGTCCGGCGGCCACCTCGAGATCGGGCACGAGGGCCAGGGCTTCGCCTTCGACAACGAGACGCCGCGTCACCGCGTGCTGCTGCGTCCCTATGCCATCGCCGACCGGCTGGTGAACTGCGGCGACTATGCGCAGTTCATCGCCGACGGCGGCTACCAGCGGCCCGAGCTGTGGCTGTCCGACGGCTGGGCCGCGGTGCAGTCGCAGGGCTGGCGCGCGCCGGCCTATTGGCTTGCGCCCGACGATCCGCGGCTGGGCCTGGCCGGCGGCGCGCCCGCGGCCGTGGGCTGGCAGCTCTTCGGCCTGCACGGCGTGCGGCCGCTGGCGCACGAGGCGCCGGTGGCGCAGCTGAGTTTCTATGAAGCCGCCGCGTACGCCGAATGGGCCGGCGCGCGCCTGCCGACCGAGTTCGAGTGGGAGGCCGCCTGCGCCGACGCCGGCATGGGCGAGATGACCGGCCATGTCTGGCAGTGGACCCGTTCCTCCTACGACCCGTATCCCGGCTTCCGGCCGCTGCCCGGCGTGGCGGCCGAATACAACGGCAAGTTCATGGTCGGCCAGCTGGTGCTGCGCGGCGGCAGCGTCGCGACGCCGGCCGGCCACACGCGGCCCAGCTACCGCAATTTCTTCCCGCCGGCCGCGCGCTGGCAGTTCTCGGGCCTGCGGCTCGCAAAGGATCTCTGATGCGCAATCCCGCCTCCCTGCCCGCGGACGTCTCGCGCGGCGCCACGCCTTCCACCCCGGTGCCCTTGTCCGAGTTCGGCCGCGAGATGCAGGCCGGCCTGTCACGCCGCGCGCGCAGCGTGTCACCCAAGTTCTTCTACGACGTCGAGGGCTCGGCGCTGTTCGACCGCATCTGCGAGCTGCCCGAGTACTACCCGACGCGCACCGAGCTGGGCATCCTGACCGACTGCGCCGCGGAGATCGCGCAGCAGATCGGCCCGAACGCCGAGATCATCGAGTTCGGCGCCGGTTCGCTGACCAAGGTGCGCCTGCTGCTCGATGCACTGGAAACGCCGCGGCGCTACTTGCCCATCGACATCTCGGGCGAGCACCTCAAGGCCGCGGCCGAACGCCTGCGCGCCGACTATCCGCAGCTCGTGGTGCAGCCGGTGGCGGCCGACTACACGATGCCGCTGGTGCTGCCCGCACCGGGCGAAGGGGCCGGGCGGCGCGTGGGCTTCTTCCCGGGCTCGACCCTGGGCAACTTCACGCCGGACGAGGCCTTGAGCTTCCTGCAATTGGCGGCCCGCCTGCTGCGTGGCGGCGGCTTGCTGCTGGGCGTGGACCTGGTCAAGGACCCGGCGCTGCTGCACGCGGCGTACAACGATGCGCAAGGCGTGACGGCCGCCTTCAACCTGAACCTGCTGCGGCGCGCCAATGCCGAGCTGGGGGCCGACTTCGACCTCGAGGCCTTCGGTCATGCGGCCTTCTACAACGCGCCCTTGCAGCGGATCGAGATGCATCTCGTCAGCCGCTGTGCGCAGAGCGTGGTGTTGAACGGTGAGACCTTCGAGTTTGCGGAAGGGGAGACCTTGCATACCGAGCATTCGCACAAGTTCACGGTGGAGGGGTTGCGTGCTCTGGCTGTGCGGGCGGGGTTTCGGCCGGTGGCGGTTTGGACGGATCCGGAGAGGTTGTTCAGCGTGCATTGGTTGGCTGCTTAGTTGTCTCTGCTGGGGACGGGGGCCGGGACTCGCCCCGGCGGGCGACTCACTTTCTTTTGCTTCGCCAAAAGAAAGTAAGCAAAGAAAAGGCGACCCTGCTGTCTGCGACCCTCCGCTTCGCTGCGGGCAACCTGCGGTGCTCGCGGTTCGCGGGGTCTCGCTCGAACTCGCTTCGCTCAGACAATCGCGAGCCCTGATCCGCGAACCGCTGCGCTCCTCGGCGCAGCCAGAAGGGATTGGGGAGACGAACGGGCCATCGCTTCGCTCGGCCCGACGAAATACAAGAACAACAAACCCCAGCGCTGCAGGCGCCACGCGCCTGCAGCGTGTTGGAGGCCGAGCGAAGCAAAGGCCCGAGCGGTCTTCAAGCCCCTCTGGATGTGCTGAGGAGCGGAGCGTTTCGCGGATCAGGGCTCGCTCATGTTTGAGCGAAGCGAGTTCGAGCGAGACCCCGCGAAACGTGAGCACCGCAAGGTGCCCTGGAGCGAAGCGGAAGGGTCGCAGACGGTGGGGTCGCCTTTCTTTTGCTTACTTTTCTTTGGCGAAGCAAAGAAAAGTGAGTCGCCCGCCGGGGCGAGACCCGGCCCCAGACCCCCGCAAAGGGTTGATCCGTCGAACAAGCAAACCCCCGTCGCCACAGCGTCACAATACCAACCGCCCCATACGGCAGCGCAACGCCCCGCGCCCGCAACCCCTCCCATAGAGACCAAGACCATGAAAGCAACCTGGAACGGCGTCACCATCGCCGAGAGCGACGACACCGTGCTCGTCGAAGGCAACCACTATTTCCCGATGAGCGCGCTCAATCGCGACTACGTGACCTTCAGCAACCACAAGACCACCTGCCCCTGGAAGGGCTCGGCGAGCTACTTCTCGCTGCTGGTCAATGGCGAGCTGCATGCCGACGCCGCCTGGTACTACGCCGACCCCAAGCCCGAAGCCGAAGAGATCAAGGACCGTGTCGCCTTCTGGAAGGGCGTGAAGGTCGAAGCGTGAGCGCGACCAGCTTCCAACCCCTCGCCACCCCACCCGCCGAACTCGCCACCGCCCTGCGCACGCAGGGCTACGGGGTGCTGAGCCCCGAAGGCGTGGCCGAATGGCTGGGCCTGCCGTTGTCGGCGCTCGATGCACTGCAGGCCGACTGGAATGCGCTGCCGCCCGACGAGTACCTCAAGGACGGCGGCCGCTACCGGCAGCGGCGCCACGCCTGTTTCGAGGTGGAGGGCCCGTCGCTGGCCTCGGTGCCGCACCGCGCCCACTGGCAGCCGGTCGAGTACAACGCGCTGCATGGCGGCATGCAGCGCTGGTTCGCGCCCATGGTGGCCGAGACCGTCGAGAGCCCGACCTGGCAGCGGCTGATGATGCGCATCGCCGATGCCGCGAGCGACCTGCGCGGCGCGCAGCGCTGGTTCGTCGAGGCGCACCAGTTCCGCATCGACACCGCCGACGGCATCGGCCGGCCCACGCCCGAGGGCGCGCACCGCGACGGGGTCGACCTGGTGGCCGTGATGCTGGTCGGGCGCGAGGGCATCAAGGGCGGCGAGACCCGCGTGTTCGAGGCCGATGGCCGGCGCGGCGAGCGCTTCACCATGACCGAGCCCTGGACCCTGCTGCTGCTCGACGACGCGCGCGTGATCCACGAATCGACGCCGATCCAGCCGCTGGCCGAAGGCGAGGGCGGCCACCGCGACACGCTGGTCGTGACCTGCCGCGCGGGCGCCTTCCAGGGCGATTGAGCGCGACGCGGGCAGAACGCGCGGGGGGCGCGGCCTGTCGCCGCGCCCGTCCTACAAGCCCGAGTGCCGCACTCGGGTTAAATTGCAACCCCGGCTCCGCGCGAGCCAAGAACGCAGCGAGGGCATGCCATGTTTAACCACATCCTGGTTCCGATCGACGGTTCCGAAACATCGATGTACGCGGTCAGCAAGGCCAGCGGACTGGCGCTCGCCTTCGGCAGTCGCATCACCTTGATCCATGTGATCGACAACTACCCCTTCATCGGCGTCGGCGCCGACTACGCGCTGGGCCAGAACGAGTACCTGGCCGCGGCCACCTCCAGCGCCAATGCGGCGCTGGCCCGCGGCGTGGCGGCGCTGGCGGCCGAAGGCCTGCACAGCGACCAGCGCGTGATCGACGGCCATGTGGTGCACGAAGGCATCGTCGACACCGCCAATGCCCTGGGCGTCGACCTGATCGTGATGGGCTCGCACGGCCGCACCGGCATCGAGAAGCTGCTGCTGGGCAGCGTGACGCAGCGCGTGCTGCAGGATTCGCGCGTGCCGGTGCTGGTGGTCAAAGGCACCTGAGCCAGGGGGGCCGTCAGAACGGCGCCGGGCTTTCGAAGCGCAGCGCCTGCCCATCGACCGGATGGCGGAACTGCAGCACGCTGGCATGCAGCATCAGCCTTGAGGCGCGAGCCTGCACCGCCGCGTCGGCATACAGCGCATCGCCCAGGATCGGATGGCCGATCGACGCCAGGTGCACGCGCAGCTGGTGCGTGCGACCGGTGCGGGGCTCGAGCAGCAGCCGGCTCGCGCCCAGCGCAGGCAGCGCTTCCAGCACCCTCCAGCGCGTGACGCTGGGCTTGCCTGCGGGGTCGATCTTCTGCAGCGGGCGCCGCGGCCAGTCGGCCATCAAGGGCGCGTCGATCACCGACCAGTGCGGGTCCTCGGCCAGCACGCCGTCGACGACGGCCTCGTAGCGCTTCCAGACCGCCTGTTCGGCAAAGGCATCGCCCAGCGCGCGCTGCACCGCCGGGCTGCGCGCCATCAGCACCAGGCCGCTGGTCGCCATGTCGAGCCGGTGCGCCACCAGCGCCTCGGGCCAGCGCGCCTGGGCGCGCGCGCTCAGGCAGTCCTGCTTGTCCTCGCCCCGGCCGGGCACGCACAGCAGGCCCGAGGGCTTGTCGAGCACCAGCAGGTGCGGGTCCTCGTGAACGAGCGTGGGCTCGGGCGGCAGGTTGAGCGGCAGCGAAGGTTTCATGGGCTGGGCTATTCTCGAACGAATGTCCGCCGCCGCTCCCGCCTCCGATCCCCCGTTCGCCCCGACCTTTTCCGACCTCACGCGCGAGCGCCCCTTCATGCGGCTGTGGGTGGCACGGCTGTTCGGCACGGCCGCGAGCCAGATGCTGCTGGTGGCCATCGGCTGGCACATGTACGACCTGACCGGCAGCGCCTGGGACCTGGGCCTGGTCGGGCTTTACCAGTTCGTGCCCGCGCTGGTGCTCGCGCTCTATGCGGGCCATGTGGTCGACCGCCACCACCGGGGCCGCATCGTGGCGGCCTGCCTGGCGCTGCAGGGGGCGGTCGGCGCCACGCTGCTGGGCGCGCATCTGCTGCAGCACGATTCGCGTGCGCTGCTGCTGGGGCTGTCGGTGGTGCTGGGCGCGGTGCGCGCCTTCCAGATGCCGGCCCAGCAGGCGCTCACGCCGATGCTGGTGCCGCCGCTGATGCTGCCGCGCGCCATGGCCTTCAGCTCGGCCGGCATGCAGGGCGCGGTCATCGGCGGCCCGGCGTTGGGCGGCCTGCTGTTCGCGGCCGGCACCGGCGTGGTCTACGGCGTCAGCGTGCTGCTGTTCGCGATCGGCTGCGTGCTGGTGGCGCGGCTGGGCTATGTGCAGCCGGTGCGGGTGCGCGAGCCGGTCACGCTGGCCACGGTGTTTGCGGGCGTCGATTTCATCTGGCGTCGCAAGCCGGTGCTGGGCGCGATCTCGCTCGACCTGTTCGCGGTGCTGCTGGGCGGGGCGGTGGCGCTGCTGCCGATCTATGCGAAGGACATCCTGCACACCGGGCCCTGGGGCATGGGCCTGCTGCGCAGCGCGCCGGCGGTCGGCGCGTTGCTCACCTCGATCGTGCTCACGCGCCGGCCGATCGAGCGCCACATCGGCCGCACGCTGCTGTTCGCGGTCGGCGCCTTCGGGCTCTGCATGGTGGTGTTCGGCCTTTCGCGCAGCTTCACCGTCTCGCTGATCGCGCTGGCGATCTCGGGCGGCGCCGACATGGTCAACGTGGTGATCCGCCAGACCCTGGTGCAGCTCGAGACTCCCGACGACATGCGCGGCCGGGTCGGCGCCGTGAGCTCGATCTTCATCGGCGCGAGCAACCAGCTGGGCGAATTCGAATCGGGCGCCACGGCCGCGCTGCTCGGGCCGGTGGGCTCGGTGGTGCTGGGCGGGGCCGGCACGATGGTGGTGGCGCTGGCCTGGTTCCGGCTGTTCCCCTCGCTGGCGAAGCGGGATCGGATGGTGTCCGCGCCGCCGCGCTGACCTGGACCGGTGGCACGAGGAGGTGAGTTTGATCTGATTGACCTGAAGGCGTAAAATCTCATCAATCAGATCAAAGGAGCCCACAACATGGCCAAAGCCGCATCCGCCACGCTGCAGGGCGATCTGCTCTCCGTGGAACCCTACCGCGACGCCTCGGGCCGGCGCACGCCGGGCCGGACCTTCCTGCTCGAGGTCAAGGACGCCGCCAGCTCCAGCATGTTGCTGGCCTCGCTGTCGATGCTCGACCGGCTGCTGGTCGAGAAGATGACGACGGTGCGCGAGCGGCAGATGGCGGAGGTGGTCGACTTCATGGCCGAGCGCATGCTGGTGCCCAGCGCGGTCGAGCTGGACATGGCCCGGCGGCTCGCCACCCGCCACGCGCGCGTGCTCAACGAGTTCGGCCACTTCACGGCCGAGCAGCTGGCGGATGCCAACGGCTCCCAGGCCGGCAACCGCTCCGCGCTGGCCGACAACTGGCGCAAGCGCCGGCAGGTGTTCACGGTGCCGCATCCGGACAAGACGGCGCGCGAGCGCGATGTCTATCCGGCCTTCCAGTTCGAGGCCCACAAGCCCATCAAGGCGGTGCACGAGGTGCTCGAAGCCTTCGGCGCGCACAAGGGCGGCTGGAAGCTGGCGCTGTGGTTCACCTCGAACAACGGCGGCCTGCCCGGCAGCGCGCGGCCGGTCGACCTGCTGGGCACCAACCCGCAGGCCGTGGTCGCCGCCGCGCGGCGCGACGCCGAGGGGAGCGCGGCTTGAGCTGCCGCGTCCCGACCGCGCCGCTGGACCCCCTGTTCGAAGACTGGCCCGCGGGTGACACGATCCACGTCATCCATGACACCGCCTTCGCGCCCGAGAGCTTCAACCCGGGCGCCGATGCGGCCGGCGTGCCGCGCAAGCCGACGCGCTTCGCGCCGATCCGCGACGCCAAGGGCAAGCTCGTCCCGTACCTGTATGGTGGCGCGACCCTGGACTGCGCCATCTTCGAGACGGTGTTCCACGACGTGCCCTTCGATGCGCCCGACAAGTACGTGGACCTCGACGCCTTCGCCCAGCGCGGCCACGGCCAGCTGCAGCCCCAGCGTGCGCTGCGGCTGGTCGACCTCACCAGCGAGGGGCTGCACCGCATCAAGGTGCCGAAGGAAGAGCTGATCGCCAGCCCCTCGCGCGACTACCCGGCGACGGCGGCCTGGGCCCAGGCGCTGCACCATCGGTTCGCCGATGTCGATGGGCTGGTGTGGATGTCGCGCCAGCGCGACCGCGACCGCTCGGTCGTGCTCTTCGGCGACCGCGTCAAGGGCGTGCTGGCGGGCACGCGCATCGGCGGGCCGCTCGCGCGCAACGACGGCCTGCGCCAGGCGATCCTGGCGGCGGCCCTGCGCGCGGGCATTGACGCGTCCTGAAGCGCGCAGGCGGTCAGGCGTCGCCGAACACCGAGAAGGCCTGCGGCACCTCGAGCGTCACGTCCGACAGCGGCTGCGCCACGCAGGGCAGGATCCAGCCTTCGGTCTTTTCCTCGGCGCTCAGGCCGGGCCAGTCGATGGTGTGGCGCACCTGGCCGTCGCGCAGCAGGCAGATGCAGGTGCGGCAGGTGCCGTTGCGGCAGGAACTGGGCAGTTCGATGCCGGCGGCATCGGCGGCGCGCAGCAGGGTTTGCTCGGGCGCGGCCTCGAATTCGAAGCCGCCCGGCGCGATGCGCACTTTCATGGAATTCAGCGCGGCGCCGCGCCTTGCTGCTGCTGCCGGCGCTGGTCGCGCAGCATGAACAGGTACAGGCTCTCGACCTTCTCGCGCGCCCAGGGCGTCTTGCGCAGGAACTTGAGGCTGGACGAGACGCTCGGGTCGCTCTCGAAGCAGCGCAGCGGGATGCGCTCGTTGAGCCCGGGCCAGCCGTACTCCGCCTGCAGCGCCCGCACGATGGCCTCGAGCGTGAGGCCGTGCAGCGGGTTGCGCGGCTGGGCCGGCGCGGGCGGCGGTGCGGCGTCGGAAGACGTCACTTGTTCTTGAGCTTGCCGCGCGGGATCACCGCGGTGGTGATGGTCCGGATCGGCTCGCCAGCGGCCGAGATGGGCTTGGGCGGCGAGGTGTCTTTCTTGGGCTTCTTGGCCTCTTTGTTGGCGCGTTGCTGACCTTTGGCCATGGTGGACTCTCCGCAGAAGAATGGTTGATATGGCGGGGAGTTTAGCGGCGCGGCGACAATAGGCGGTTCCATCGAAGAACTCTGCATTTCATGTCCCACTACGAAGTCCGCCCCGCCACGATGCGCGATGCCAAAGCCATCGCCGAAGTCCATGCCGCCGCCGCCAGGGCCGCCTACAAGGACATCCTGCCCGAAGAGGAACTGCACGCGCTGGCCCCGGCCACCCGCGAAGCCAAGTGGCGCGAAGCCATCGAGTTCGCCGAGCCCCAGGTGCAGGTCGCGGTGCTGGGCGACGAGGTCGTCGGTTTCGTCGGCTACGACCGCTCGCGCGACCCCAAGACCCCCTCGACCACCGGCGAGATCTGGGCCGTCTACGTGCTGCCCGCCCATTGGGACAAGGGCGTCGGCGTCGCGCTGTGGGACGCCGCCCGCGAAGGCCTGGAGGAAGAAGGCTGCACGGTCGTCACCATCTGGGTGCCGCTGCGCAACGAGCGCGCGATGCGCTTCCACGAACTGGCCGGCTTCAAGCGCGAGATGAAGACCGCCAAGACCACCGCGATCGGCACGGTGAAGATCGAAGAGATCCGGCTCAAGCGCTCGGTCGCCTGACGCATCCCCCGTCCGCCCCCGGCTTGCCGGACGGGCGCGACAGCGCGTAGGCCGCCGACGTCTTTTCGCGGGCCCGTCGCGGCGGCAGGCTAAGCTCCGGCGCTTCATCCGCTCCGACCCTCCTCCATGGCCGCCAGTCTCTTCCTTTTGCTCGACGACATCGCCACGGTGCTCGACGACGTGTCCATCCTGACCAAGGTGGCGGCCAAGAAGACGGCCGGCGTGCTGGGCGACGACCTGGCGCTCAACGCGCAGCAGGTGGCCGGCGTCAAGGCCGACCGCGAACTGCCCGTGGTGTGGGCGGTGTGCAAGGGCTCCTTCGTCAACAAGGCGATCCTGGTGCCGGCCGCGCTGCTCATCGGCAGCTTCCTGCCCTGGGCCATCACGCCGCTGCTGATGGTCGGCGGCGCCTTCCTGTGCTTCGAGGGCGTCGAGAAGCTGGCCCACAAGTTCCTGCACAAGGACGACCATGCCGACGAGGCCGCAAGCCCCGCGCAGGGCACGGCCGATCCCGCGGTCGACGTGGCGGCGGCCGAGAAGGCCAAGGTCAAGGGCGCGATCCGCACCGACTTCATCCTGTCGGCCGAGATCATCGTGATCACGCTGGGCACCGTGGCGGGCCAGCCCTTCGGCACCCAGCTCAGCGTGCTGGTCGGCATCGCGCTGCTGATGACCGTCGGCGTCTACGGCCTGGTCGCGGGCATCGTCAAGCTCGACGACGCCGGCCTCTACCTGAGCCAGCGCGCGGGCGCGGCCTCGCAGGCGCTGGGCCGCGGCATCCTGGCCTTCGCGCCCTGGCTCATGCGCGCGCTGTCGGTGGCCGGCACGGCCGCCATGTTCCTGGTCGGGGGCGGCATCCTGGTGCACGGCGTGCCGGCGCTGGGCCATGCGGTCGAGGCCTGGGCCGCCGCCAACGACACGCTGGGCACGGTCGGCGGCATGCTCGCCAACGCGGGCGTCGGCATCGTCGTCGGCGCGCTGGTGCTGGCGGTGGTCGAGGTGGCGAAGAAGGTCTTGAAGCGCGGCTAGCCGCCGCGGCCCTTGGCGCGCTGCACCAGCGCGACCACGGTGAGCGCCGCGCCCAGCACGACGGCGAACCAGCCGACCACGACGGCCCCGGCGATCATGTCGCGCGTGCCGGAGGGCGGAAGAAAATAGGGAGCGACGATCACGGCCACGCCGATCAGCAGGCAGAGGATGCCGCGTTCGACCATGCGCGGTTGACGGGAGGGTTTGGAAGCCATGGGGCGAGTGTAGGCGGCCGCGCCGCCGCCGCCCTCAACGGACCTGCTTCGGCAGCTCGAGCAGGTCCTCGAGCACCAGGCCCTTTTCCTTCAGGATGGCCTCGAGCAGCGGCTGCAGCTTGCCCAGGCTTTCCTGCACCGCTTCGCGCACCGTGTCGACCACCACCTGCGTGCCGCGCTCGATCTCGATGTTGAGGCGGTCGCCGGCCTGCTTCTGCTCGAACACCGTCATGCGGCGCGTCTCGGGGATCAGCCAGACCTCGAACCAGCCCTCGGCGCGGTTCACCTCGGAGACCGTCAGACTCGCGCCGTTGATCGCGATGTAGCCCTTGGCAAAGACGTACTTGCGGAAGTCGCTCGGGATGGCGACACGCATCACGCGGTTGGTGTCGGAGCTGCGCACCGCTTCGATGGTGGCGGAGAAATCGATGTGGCCCGACAGCGGGTGCCCGCCGATCTCGGCGCCGTCCTTCGCGGCCCGCTCGACGTTGACGACGGCACCGACCGCATAGGCGCTCAGTGTTGTCACGTTGAGGCTCTGGAGGATCACGTCGAAGGAGGCCGTGTCGGCCGACAGCAACTCGGTCACCGTGAGGCAGACCCCATCGACCGAGACGCTGGCGCCGATGGCCAGGTCGGTGCAGAAGCCGGGCGGAAAGGCCAGCGTGAAGGTGCGCATGCCCTCGTGATCGAGGATGTGCGTGAGGGTGGCGGTGCCTTGGATGATGCCGGTGAACATGGGTCTCGCTGCAGGTCAAAGGCTACAGCGTAGCCGCGCGCGCGGCATGGCCTCGTGCGGCGCCGATTTCCCCTTGTTCGGCAGGCGAGAATCAACGCCATGACACGAGCCGATATGCCCCTGATCCGACCCCTTGCGCGGCTGATGCTGGCCCTCTCGACCGCGCTGGCCTGTGCCGGCGCCGCGGCCCAGTCGGATCCCGCGCAGTACCCGGCGGCCGCGACGGGTTTTCTCGACGAGGAATTGCCGAAGATGGCGGCCGCGGTGGCCGAGCGCGACCGCGACTACTTCGAGGCGGCCATGGGCCGCATCGTCGCGTTCTCCGAGGACTGGGGCTTCAAGTCGCACGCCAGTCCGGCGCTGGCCGGCTACCGGATGTGCACCGACGCGGTGTCCGACTTCGTGATCGTCGGGCTCTGCAGGCTGATGCCCAACGGCAGCGAATGCGAGCCCGGGCTGGCGCCGCGCTTCGAGGCCAACCGGCAGCAGTGCCGGCAGGCCGCGCGCCGCTGAACCTCAGGCCTTCTGCAGGCCTTGCAGGCTCTGCAGCATGACCGCGCGGGCCTGGCCCAGCACCATGCCCTTCCACTCGTCGTTGTCGCAGTAGAAGGCGTCGCGCACGTCGCGCCGGATGGCGCGCTGCTGCGTTGCGGGCGCCTCGGGATGGCGGCGCAGCCAGGTGTCGGCGCGCAGCCGGTCGAGCACTTCCAGGTCGGGCAGGGTGCCGAACTCCAGGCCCATCAGGGCGGTGTCGGCCTGCGGGCATTCGTCGTAGACGATCGAGACCACCGGGCCGGTCACGTCGGCCGAGGCCGAGGTGCCGTCAAAGGGTGCAAACACGTCCGCGCCCCACCAGGCCAGCGCCCGTGGCAGGCCGGCCGGGCGGCCCGGGTAGATCTTCTCGCCGTGGCCGTAGGGGCCCAGGCCGGTGTGCACGTCGATCCAGGCGATGTGCCTGGCGGCGGCGCCGTGCTTGCGCAGGATCGCGCGCATCGTGCGGTTGCTCCAGGAGGGGCCGGTGCCGCCATAGAACACGCCGTCCGGCGAGGTGTACTGGCCGGTGGTCACGGCCGCGCGGTAGGCGCGCATGCCGTGCTTCTCGATGTAGGCCGCGACGGCGGCTTCGTCGGCGGCGGTCGGCGGCCATTGCGTCGGCAGGATCAGCGGCTCGACCTCGGCGTAGGCCGCGTTCACCGGCAGCGGCTGCGTGAAGTCGATGTGGTTGCGGTTGAGGTCGATGTTGTCCTCGTTGGTGCGGTGCAGGTGCGAGAAGCCGTGCGGGTTCACCGCATGCACCAGCAGCAGCGCCACGCCGGCGCGTTCCAACCGGCCCAGCAGGTCGGTGTCGTGCAGCATCGCGACCTGGCAGCCCGAGCCGCAGAAGCCCTCGGGGCCGTGCGTGCCGGAGCTCACCAGCAGCAGCTTCTCGGCATTGGGCGCGCCGATGTAGGCGGTGTCGGTGGACAGCGTTTCGCCCAGGGCGCCGGTGTGGCCCTCGAGCGGGAAGGATTCGATCGCCGCCTGGCGCTCGGCCGCGGCCTCGAGGAACTTGCGGCGCGCCTCGACATAGGTGCCGGAGAAATGACGGGTGGCTTGGGTGCTGTGCATGGGGTGTGTCCTTGTGCGAAGAAGCGCGGAAGAGGCGATCAGGCGGCCGCGGGGCGCGCGACCTTGTCGATGTCCTGGCCGGTGTGGTCCTTGAGGCTGTACAGGCCGATCAGCGAGACCAGCGTCATGGCGAGCAAGTACCAGGCCGGCGCGAGCTTGTTGCCGGTGGCGTTGAGCAGCCAGGTGCTGATGAAGGGCGAGAAGCCGCCGAACAGCGCCACGCCCACGCTGTAGACCAGCGACATGCCGCTGGCGCGCACGTGCTTGGGGAACATCTCGGGCAGCATCGTGATGCCGGGCACGCTCTGGATCACCAGCGTGATGCTCAGCAGCCCGACCACGGTGAACAGCACGGCCGGCGTGGGCGAGGCGTTGAGCCAGTAGAAGCCCGGATAGATCATGATGGCCAGCGCGATGCGGCTCCAGAGGATCAGCGGCTTGCGCCCGACCTTGTCGGCCCACAGGCCCACCAGCGGCGCCAGGGCGAAGGACAGCAGCCCGGTGATGGCCGCGCCGAACAGCGCCACCGGCGGCGCCATGCCGAGCTCGCGGATCGCATAGGTCGGCATGTAGAAGCTCACGACGTAGGCGGCCGCGGTGCCGCCGACCATGGTCAGGATGGCGTTGAGCACGGTGCGGCCGTGCAGGCGGCAGACCTCGCTGATGCTGCTTTCGCGCTTGGTGCCGGCCGGCGGCGGGGGCGCGACCTCCAGCGATTCCTCGAGGTGGCGGCGGATGTACATGCCGACCGGCGCGATCGCCAGGCCGATCACGAAGGGCACGCGCCAGCCCCAGCTTTCCATCGCCTGCGGCGTGAGCGTGTACGACAGCAGGCCCACCACCACCGCGCCCAGCAGGATGCCCAGGCCCTGGCTCGCGAACTGCCAGCTCGCCATGTAGCCGCGGTTCTGCGGCGTGGCGTGCTCGACCAGCAAGGTGGTGGAGGCGCCGACTTCACCGCCGGCCGAGAAGCCCTGGATCAGCCGGGCCAGCACGATCAGCAGCGGTGCGGCCACGCCGATCTGGGCGTAGGTGGGCGCGGCGGCGATCAGCAGGCAGCCCAGCGCCATCAGGAAGATGGTCAGCGTCATGGCCTTCTTGCGCCCGGCGCGGTCGGCATAGGCGCCGATCACGATGCCGCCCAGCGGCCGCATGATGAAGCCGACGCCGAAGCTCGCCACCGTCAGCAGCAGCTGGCCGTAGGAATTGAAGGTCGGGAAGAAGAGCTTGCCGATGGTCAGGGCCAGGAAGCCGTAGACCGTGAAGTCGAAGAACTCGAGGGCGTTGCCGATGGTGGTCGCGACGATCGTCTTGCGACGGCCGGGCCGGGTGTGGGCGGGCGAGGAAGGCATGTGACTCCGGGTGTTGTTTGGCGCGGATGCTAGAGAGCGATGGCGCTCGTGAAAAGACAATAATCGGGGTCGAACGATAACTTTTCGTTGTCATGAGGACGGCACACCCTTGAAACCCAACCAGCTTCACGCCTTCGTGGCCGTGGTCGAGCAGATGAGCATCCGCGGGGCGGCGCGCGTGCTGGGCCTGTCGCAGCCTGCCGTGACCAAGATCGTGCGCGAGCTCGAGCGCGAGGTCGGCGCGCCGCTGGTCGAGCGCAGCGTGAAGGGCGTGCGGCTCACGCAGTTCGGCGAGGCCTTCGCGCCGCGTGCGCGGCTGCTGCTCGAGGACATGCGGCGCGCGCGCGACGAGATCGCGCAGATCCGCGACGGCGCGACCGGCACCGTGTCGGTCGCGGTCAGCACCTCCTTCGCGCTGACCGTGCTGCCGGCCGCCTTCAAGACCTTCCATGAGAAGCTGCCGGCCGTGGAGGTGCGCTTCAGCGAAGCGGTGCTGCCCTCGATGCTCGACGGCCTGCGCGACGGGCGGCTCGACTTCGCGGTGGCGCATGTGGTGCCCGGCACGCTCGACCCGCAGTTCGAGAGCTTCGAGCTGTTCGCGGTACGGCTGGTGGTCGGGGCGCGGCAGCGCCACCCCTTGCGCCATGCGCGCACCCTCAAGGAACTGCACGACGCCGAGTGGGTGCTGCCGGGTGATGGCGACATGGGCCGCACGTCGGTGCTGCCGCTGTTCGCGCCGCACGGCCTCGACGCGCCGGCGCGCGTGATCCAGGGGCAGTCGGTGACCGTGGCGCTGGCGCTGGTCGGCCACATGGACCTGGTGGGTCTGTTCGTCGAGCCGCTCGCGCAGCTGGCCTTTGCGCGGCACGGCATCCGACGCATCGAGGTCGAGGATGCGATGCCCATGCTGCGGGTGTGCGTGCTGCAGCGGCGTGGCCGGGCGCAGACGCCGGCCGCGCAGCTCTTCGCAGAGTGCATCGCGCAGGCCTCGGCCGCACTTGACCTGCGGCCTTCCGACGCGGCCTGAACCGGCCGCGCCGCCTCAGGGCGCCGCGAGCTGGTAGCTGAGCTGCACGCTCAGGCGCAGCTTGCGTTCGGGGTTGTCCACGGCCGGGTCGCCCGTGGGCTTGGCGACCGCGAGGTCGAGGTTGTAGTGCTTTGCATCGGTGAGCCGCACGCCGAGCGCCACCGAGCGCAGGCTCCGGGGCACGGGCTGGCCGAGCTTCGTCGACACGTGCGCGGCCTCGAGCAGCAGGTAGGGCTCGACCTGCCGCAGCCAGACCATGTCGAGTGGGAAGGCGCGGTTGAGTTCGGCCGACAGGCCCCAGCCCGAATCGCCTCCGCCGTCGCCCGCCGCATAGCCGCGGCCGAAGCGCGCGCCGCCGAAGGCGATGCGTTCCGAGGCCGCCAGCGAATCCGGGCTGTACTGGGCGCCCAGGCCGAAGGCGGTGCCCCAGCGGTTGGCAAAGCGGTCGCGCTGGCTCGCATCGAGCGTGAGCCGGGTGAAGTCGAGCTTGCTGGTGCCCGGGCCCGACAGGCCGGGCACGTTGCTGCGCAGTTCGGTCGAGGCGCCCAAGCCGTCGATGCCGCGGGCCAGCAGCAGGCTGGCGCTGCGGCTGCGATCGGGCTGCGCGTCGGCATAGGCCAGCTGGGCGAACAGGGCGCGCACGCGGGCCTGGTCGACCAGCCGGAGGCCGGTAGCGGGCACGCGGTAGTCGTCGGTGTTGTCGACGCCGTAGAAGCCGCCGTTGAGCGTGAGGCTGCTGCGCGCACTGAGCATCAGCGGATAGCTGGCCGACAGCTCGACGCGGCGGTTGGTGTTGTAGCGTTCGAGCGGCGCGCCTTCCTGGGCCCGCTTGTCGGGGTAGCCGTTGTAGGCCGTGGCCTGGGCCTTGAGCGTCAGGCCGTCGGTGCCCACCAGCTGGCTGTAGCCCAGCGTGAGCAGCTTCTCGCGCCGCAGGTCGCCCAGCAGGGTCGAGGCGTTGATCTGGCTGCCGGGCAGCAGCGGGTCGTTCCACACGCCGCTCAACACGGCGCGCGAGGTCGGCTGGCGCAGGTCGGCGCCCACCGAGACGTTGTAGGGTTCGCGCTGGACCTTCAGCACCAGCGCGGTGGCGCCGTCGGTGCTGCCGGGCATCGAGGCCTCGGCGCTCACGCGCAGCCCCGGCAGCCGGGCCAGCAGCTGCGTGACGCGCTCGAAGGTCGCGAGGCGCAGCGGCCGCTCCTGGGTCAGGCGCTCGGCCATGGCGCGCAACTTGGGCGTGGCCGGGCCGGCATCGCCCTCGATGCGCACGCTGGCGATGTAGCCCTCGACCGCGACGATGCGGACCACGCCACCCTCGAAACGCTGGTCGGGCACGTAGACGAAGGACAGCGGCAGGCCGCTGTCCTTGTAGAGGGTGCTGAGTTCGTTCGCGATCGCGACCAGCTGGCCCACCGTCGTCGGGCGCCCCACCAGCGCCGTGAAGCGGCGCGCCACGTCGGCGAAGGCCAGCGCGTCGACGCCCTCGATGTCGAAGCGCGTGGGGGTGAGCGCCCGGTCGAGCGCGCTGCCGCTCGGCCCGGCCGGCGCGCGCAGTTCCACCTGCGGCGCGACGGCCGCCGGTTGCGGGATGGGCGCCGGCGCCGGCAGCTGGCTCAGGGGGTTGCCGGCCGAGGGCGTCTGCGCATGGAGCAGCGGTGCCGCGCCGGCCAGCGCGAGCGCTAGGCCGGCCAGGCCGGTCCTTGCGACAGGAGGAGGGCGCATCCGCATCGGCTTCAGTTCTTCTTCAGGCCCAGGCCGCCGACGACGCCGGTCACGCCGCCCACGACGTTCTGGACCACGCCGCCGACGGTGCTGCCGGCGGATGCCTGCGTGCTGCCGCCGGTCAGCGGTGCCGTGACCGCGCCGGTCAAAGGCGCGACCGCCGCCAGCACGGGCGCGGTCAAGGGCGCCGTGGCCTGCAGCACCGGCGCCGTCAGGGGGGCTGCCGCCTGCAACACCGGGGTCGTGAGCGGGGCGACGGCATTGAGGGGCGCGCTCACGCCCAGCCCGGCGCCCACGCCGGCACCCGCGGAAATCCCGCTGCCGTTGCTGGCCAGCGCCACGCCGCCGCCCAGGCCCACGCCCGCAGCCAGGCCACCCAGGCCGGTGCCCGCACCGTTGCCCGCCGTCACCAGGCCGCCGACCGAGCCCACCGTGCCGCCCAGCGGTTGCGTGACGGCGGCCAGCGGGGTGCCCGCGCCGGCCTGCTGCACGCCCATGCCCACCTGGTTGGCCAGGCCGGCCACGGGCAGGCCCAGGCCGGTGCCGTCGCCGACCTTCTGGGTCAGCGTGACCAGCTTGTCGTCGATGCGGTCGACCGCCTGCGTCGCGCCGCCGGTGACCTTGCGCACCGCGCCGTTGTTGGTGACGCCGGCCAGCGGGGTCGCCAGGCCGCTGACGCCGTCGCCGACCTTGTCGACCAGGCCGCCGGCCGCGTTCGTCACTGGCTGCAGCGGCGTGGTCTTGCCGATGCTGCTGACCAGTTCACCGGCGCTGGACACCGTCTTGCCGGTGTTGTCCACCACCAGCGGCAGGCCGCCCAGCGTGTTGCCCAGCGCGTCCTTGCCGGTGCCCAGCTGGCCCAGGCCGCCGCTCACCGCGGTGCCGGCGCTGCCGACCGTGTTGCCGGCATTGGCCAGCACGCCGGCGGCCGGCGTGGTCTGGCCGAGGCTCGAGACCACGGTGCCCGCGCCGGTCACGGTCTGGCCGACGCCGCCGATCACCTGGCCGGTGGCCGAAGACGCGACGGGGTTGCCGCCGCCATTGCCGCCACCCCCGCCGCCATTGTTGTTGCCGCCGCCGCCATTGCCCGCACCGCCGCCGCCGGCATTGGCGCTGTCACCGCCGCCGCTGCCGGCACCACCGGGCTGGGCGGAGCCGGACGCGCCGCCAGCATCGAAACCCATGCGGCCGCTGGAAGAGCAGCCACCGAGCAGGGCCAGCGCCGCGGCCACCGCCGCAACGCCCACGAGCGATTGAAATCGCGGTTGGAAAGAAACAGTCATGTGTGACTCCTGAAGTGGACGTGAAACCGGCCTGCCGCGGGCTGCGCGGCGAAGGCGCCTCGACGTGTGCCAGGGCCCCGGGAAGCGGCCGCTCGACACACAGCCTTCAATGTGCGCTGGCGTTTCGTCCGTGTGACATTCAAGAGCAACTTGTGACTTTTTGTAGACGGTTTTTTTCGTGAAGGAACGCACAGAGCGCGGCACAGTCGCTCGGTGTTAGAACCAAGGATTTAACGGCCCACCCGGGTGGGCACGGGCTCAGCGCGTGCCGTCGCGCAACCGCTGCGCCACGGCCGCCACGTCGCGCCGCTTGCGCACCGCGGCGAGCAGCGGCGGTGCGCCGTTGGCGCAGGCGGCCACGGCGGTGGCCTTCTTCGGGCACAGGCCCAGGCAGCTGCACTCGACCACGCGCCAGCGCACCGGCGCGTGGCCCACGGCCTTTCTGAGTTCGCTGCGCAATTCCTTGGCCGTGTGGCGGGTCGGGCCGCTGCTGCGCCGCTGGCAATCGCCGCAGACCGTCAGCAGGCCGCCGAACTTGGGCTTGACGAAGGGCTCGGCGTCGGCGGCCGGAGGCAGGGAGGTGGGGGCATCGGACATGGCGGCTTTCGGGGTTCGTGGGGTGTGCGCACAGGGTAGGCCGCCTGCGTGCGCTATCGTGTCGGCCTGTCACTCATTCCGAACCCGTCATGTCGCTCGCGCCCATCGAAATCGAAACCGCCCCCGAACCCACCGCCACCGTCATCGTGATGCACGGGCTGGGCGCCGACGGCAACGACTTCGTGCCGATCGCGCGCGAGCTCGACCTGTCGGCCGTCGGCCCGGTGCGCTTCGTGTTCCCCAACGCGCCGGTGATGCCGGTGACGGTCAATGGCGGCTATCCGATGCCCGCCTGGTACGACATCTTCCAGCCCGACCTGGTGCGCCGCGAGGACGAGCCCGGCCTGCGCCGTTCGCGCGACAGCATCGAGGCGCTGATCGCCCACGAGAAGGCGCGCGGCATCCCCGCCAGCCGGATCGTGCTGGCCGGCTTCTCGCAGGGCTGCGCGATGGCGCTCATGACCGGCCTGCGCCACGGCGAGCGCCTGGCCGGCATCGTCGGCCTCTCGGGCTACCTGCCGCTGGCCTCGACGCTGGCGGCCGAACGCGCGCCGGCCAACCAGCACACGCCGGTGTTCCTGGCGCACGGCACGCAGGACGGCGTGGTCGTGCTGCCGCGGGCCGCCGAGACGCGCGAGGCGCTCAAGGATCTGGGCTATGCGGTGGAATGGCACGACTATCCGATGGCGCACTCGGTCTGCATGGAAGAGATCGCCGACCTCAACGCTTTCCTGCTACGCGTGCTGGCCTAGCAAAAAAAGCGGGATCGCGGGTTGCCACGGCCGAATGCCCGGCGGATTCCCCGTGCGAGCAGCCTGTACCGAGAAGTGCTACCTTCCAGCCCCACCAAAGACGGATGAGTGATAAGAACATGAGCAAATTGCAGGAGCGACTGGACGCGCTCTCGCCCGCGCGGCTCAAGGGCATGCGGCGCGGCATCGAGAAGGAAAGCCTGCGCGCGCGCGCGGATGGACAGCTGGCGCTCACGCCGCACCCCTCCGCGTTGGGGTCGGCGCTCACGCATCCGCACATCACCACCGACTTCAGCGAATCGCAGCTGGAGCTGATCACCGGCGTGCACGCCGGCGTCGAGGCCGCGCTGGAGGAACTCACGCAGGTGCACCAGTTCACCTACCGCGTGCTCAACGAGCTGGGCGACGAGCGCATGTGGGTGTCGAGCATGCCCTGCGGCCTGCCGACCGACGAGACCATTCCCATCGGGCGCTACGGCAGCTCGAACGTCGGGCGTGCCAAGAGCGTCTACCGCATGGGCCTGAGCCACCGCTACGGCCGGCGCATGCAGACCATCTCGGGCATCCACTACAACTGGTCGCTGCCCGAGGTGTCGAGCGAGCAGTACTTCGGGCTGATCCGCAACTTCCGCCGCCACGCCTTCCTGCTGCTGTACCTGTTCGGCGCCTCGCCCGCGCTGTGTTCGACCTTCGTCGCCAACCGTCCGCACGAACTCAGGCCGCTGGGCGACGGCAGCATGCACATGCCCTTCGGCACCTCGCTGCGCATGGGCCGGCTCGGCTACCAGAGCGAGGCGCAGGCGTCGTTGAAGGTCAGCTACAACAGCCTCGAGGGCTACGGTGCCTCGCTACAGGACGCGCTCACGCGGCCCTGGCCGGCCTACGAAACCATCGGCATCCAGAACCCCGGCGGCGACTACAACCAGCTGGGCACCACGCTGCTGCAGATCGAGAACGAGTTCTACGGCACGATCCGTCCCAAGCGCGTGATCTACCCGGGCGAGCGCCCGCTGCATGCGCTGCGCGAGCGCGGCGTCGAATACGTCGAAGTGCGGCTGATGGACCTCGACCCCTTCGTGCCGGTCGGCATCACGGCCCAGACCATCCGCTTCCTCGACGTGTTCCTGCTGCACTGCCTGCTGTCTGACAGCCCCGACGACACGCCGCAAGAGATCACCGAACTGGCGCACAACCAGCACCTGACGGCCGCCCGCGGTCGCGAGCCCGGCCTGCAGCTGCTGCGCGGCGGCCAGGAGGTGGCGCTGACCGAATGGGGGGCCGAGCTGGTCGCGCAGTGCGCGCCCATCGCCGCGGCCCTCGATGCGGCCCACGGGGGCTCGGCCTATGCCGATGCGGTGCACGCGGCCCTCAACGGCCTGCGCGATCCCCACAGCCTGCCTTCGGCGCGCGTGCTCGCGGCCATGGCGGCCGAGCACGGCAACTCCTTCACCTCCTTCGTGCGGGCGCAGTCCGAGGCCACGCGCCAGGCGCTGCTCACCCAGCCTTTCGCGCCCGAGGACCAGGCGCGCTTCGCGCAGGAGAGCGCCGACTCGATCGGCGCGCAGAAGGACATCGAGGCGGCCGACACCATGCCCTTCGAGGTCTATCGGCAGCAGTATGTGTCGCCGGCGCGACTGGGCCTGGGCGAGCGCGCGCGCAGCACGGTCACGGCCTGAACGCCGACCCGGCCCGCGCCGGCGGCGCACGGACCCCGTAGGCATCGGACTACCCGCATTGGCCTGCATGGCTCACCGCCTGCAGCCGATGCGGCGCGATCATGGGTCTCAGAGATTCTTCTGAGCCGCAGCATTCCAGTGACCTATTCCCTCATGCCCTTCAAGACCTATCTGGTCGAAGACAACCCAGTGATCCGCGAGAACCTCGTGGGTTTTCTGGAGGACATTGCCGATACCACGGTGGTGGCGCACGCGAGCACCGAGAAGGAGGCCGTGAGCTGGCTGCGCAGCCACCGCGACGGGTGGGATGTGGCGATCGTCGATTTGTTCCTGGAAGAGGGCAACGGCTTCGGCGTGGTCGATGCCTGCCGCGGCCGCGCGTCGCACCAGAAAGTGGTGGTGTTGAGCAACTACGCCACGGCCGACATGCGCGAACGTTCGCGCCGGCTCGGCGCCGATGCCTTCTTCGACAAGTCCGCCGAGATCGACCAGCTGGTGGCCTACTGCGCCGCCGTGCGCTGAGACGCTGTCCCGTCCGTGCTGCCCAGGGCTTCGGGCTTGAGGTACAACCTTGGCTCCGAAGAATTCATGAAGCAGGCAAAGAGATGAACAGTTCGATCGACTTCAAGGGCCGCGTCGCCATCGTCACCGGCGCGGGCGGTGGCCTGGGGCGCCAGCATGCATTGGCATTGGCGGCGCGCGGCGCCAAGGTGCTGGTCAACGACCTGGGCGGCGCACGCGACGGCTCCGGCGGTTCGGTGAGCGCGGCACAGGCCGTGGTCGACGAGATCGTCGCCGCGGGTGGCGAGGCCCTCGCCAATGGCGCCTCGGTCACCGACTACGAGGCCGTGCAGGCCATGGCCCAGCAGGCGATCGATGCCTGGGGACGGGTCGACGTGCTGGTCAACAACGCCGGTATCCTGCGCGACAAGAGCTTCGCCAAGATGGAACTGGCCGACTTCAGGCTGGTGGTCGACGTGCACCTGATGGGCGCGGTCCACTGCACCAAGGCCGTCTGGCCACACATGACGGCGCAGAAGTACGGCCGCATCGTGATGACCACCTCGTCCTCGGGCCTCTACGGCAATTTCGGCCAGAGCAACTACGGCGCGGCCAAGATGGCGCTGGTCGGGCTGATGCAGACCCTGAGCATCGAAGGTGCCAAGAGCGACATCCGCGTCAACTGCCTGGCCCCCACCGCGGCCACCCGCATGACGGAGGACCTGATGCCGCAGGCCGTGCTCGACGCGCTGCAGCCCGAGGCCGTGGTACCCGCGATGCTGGTGCTGGCCGCGCAGGACGCGCCCAACCGCACCGTGCTGTGCGCGGGTGCGGGCGGCTTTGAGGCGGCCCACATCACCCTCACGCAGGGTGTGTTCGTCGCGCCGGGCGCCGATGCGCCCGAGCAACTCGCGGCGCGGCTGGCGGAAGTCACGGCGCGCGAGGGCGAACAGGTTCCGCAGAGCGGCGCGGCCCAGGGCACGCTCGAGATCGAGAAGGCGACGCGGGCCACGGCCCGCTGAGGCCGACCCGTCAGGCGCCCGGCGGCGCGGGCGCCGACACCGCGGCCGGGTTGCGCTGCAGGGCCGGCGGCAACCGGCCGTCGAGCCAGTCCATGCGCCAGGCCAGCACCAGCAGCGCGCAGACCGCCACCAAGGTCGCCACCGCGCCGGTCATCCGATGCCGTTCGGCGTACGGATCGCGCAGCACGCGGCTGGCATGCGCCGGCAGGTGCGCGGTCTGCGACAGCGAGCCGCCCAGCCGTACGTTGACGTGCATGCGGCCATTGATCGCCCACCCGCTGGCGTCCAGGATCGGGCCCAGGCTGCGCTGGCGCAGCTTGAGCCAGGCGATCAGCATGCTCGGGCCCGAGATGGCGAGCACCAGGCCCAGCACCGCGATCGGGATCCACTGACCCAGGTCGACGAACTTGCTGAACACCGCGACCAGCACCGCGCTGATGCTGCCCAGCGCCACGCCGATGGCCGCCACCGTGCCCACGTCGACGCGGCCCGGCAACTTGACCGGTTCGGGCGGCTTCGCGCCCGCCGCCAGGCTCTTGTCGGCCGTGGTGATCGTGGAGGCCAGCGAACCGAGCGAGCCTTGCGCCACCGTGTCGCTGGCCGCCGCGCGCTTGGCCACCTGCTCCTCGATCATGCGCAGGAACTTCTTGTAGGGCGAGAAGAAGGCCTGTGCCACGCTGGTCGGGTTCTCGATCACCTTGGTGATGGTGGCGTCCCAGTCGCGCCCCTGGCGGTCGTAGAACACGCCGTTGCGGCCGACGAACAGGAAGTCGGTGTCGCCGGCGGTGAAGGCCGACACCACGGTCATCTTCTCGCCCTTGCGCGTGCACACGCAATAGGCCAGGCAGGCCTTGGCCAGACCGGCCAGCGGCGCATGCTTGGCCGCGTCGGCCACGGCCACGCTGAGGTCGCAGCTGCGGCCGTCGAGGTAGAGCCGCCCGGCCTGGAAGATCGCGCCTTCGCGGCGGTAGAAGTCCTTGAAGGCCACGAAGTTGTTGACCAGCGTGAGCAGGTCACGCTGGAAGCGCAGCAGCTTCTCGAGCTCGGCGATGCGTGCGTTGTGCGGCTCGACGCGTTCGTCGTCCTCGATCAGCTGCATCAGCGGCCCCTGCAGCGCCAGGCTGTCGGCCAGTTCGGTGGCACTCAACCCGCCGAGCTGCGTGGCGGGACGCGCCGCGAGCCAGCGCTGGCAGGACGCGAGCCGTTCCTGCAGCGCGCGCCAGTCCGCTTCGCCGATTTCCTGCCGCTCGGCGGCGTCCGCATCCGCCGCCAGCAGCGGCAGGGCATCGCGCTGCAGCGTGCGCAGCGCCTCGGCCCAGGCCGGGTTCACGCCGCGCAGCAGCGGCAGCGTGCGGCCGGCTGCGATCGGTGCCAGTGGCAGCCGAGCGATGCCGTCCGATTGCGTTCGCAGATCGGGCTGGGCAGCCAGCGTCTCATAGTCCTCGAGCGAGGGGTTGAGGGCCGGCACTGCGCGCGGGTCGTAGGCCGCGACGCGGCAGCGCGCGAAGAAGTCGTCGACCTTCTCGCGCAGTGCGCCCACGGCCTGCGCGGCGGCGAGCATCGCGGTGCCGTCGGCGCCGTCCTTGCCCTCGCCCGACTGCCAGTCGTGCAGCGCCTTTGCCTCGGCGAAGAAGGTCTCGGCACGTTTGCGGTCCACGCCGTCCAGGCCCTTGCGGTCACGCGCGGCGCCGTGGGTCTTCATGATGCGGCGCAGCAGGGTCTGCAGCGCCTCGTCGTCGGTGCTCTCGGGCGGCACCACGCCGTCGCCGTTGAAGCGCATCGCGGCCAGCAGTTCGCTGCGATCTGTCACGTCGGCCAGAGCGATCCGGTCGGCGCCTTCCTTGCCGCGCAACTGCAGGATGCGCCGGGCCTCTTCGGCCAGCGGCACCGCTTCGCCCTCGGCATCGGCGATGGCATCGAGCGCGAGCGTGTCGCCGCCCTGCATCAACACGTCCGGGTCCTTGAGGTGCCTGCAGGCCCATTCGCAGGCCGCGATCAGCTCGGGCGGGCGGATGCGGCCGTCGCTGTCGGTGTCGATCAGGGCCAGCGTGCGCGGGTCGATCTCGATGCCGCTGGCGGGGCAGGCCAGCGCGACCCAGAGCTTCTGGTCGAGCTGGCCGATGCGCGCGATGTCGGTGCCGTTGCGGATCAGGACCTGGTCCACGCCGCCGGCGCGGAAGAACTGCCAAGTGTGTGCTTCGTCAGGAACCATCGATCGGGACGCTTTCTTTCTTCGGTGCAAGGGATGCATCGAGTGTCGCCGCGTGCCGCGAGGGGCCGCGTAGGCGAGAGGGCCGCCTCGGGGTGCGCGCTGCTCTGGCAGGCCGTCGGCACAGCGGCGACAATGGCCGCGACCCTTTCACTTCCTCTTCGCTGCTCGCTCCGCATGTCCGTTCTTCCCGACACCCTGTGCTATCTCAATGGCGAGTATTCGCCCGTCGCCGAGGCGAAGGTTTCCGTGCTCGACCGTGGCTTCATCTTCGGCGACGGCATCTACGAGGTGGTGCCGGTCTACGGCCGCAAGCTGTTCCGTTTCGCGCAGCACATGGCGCGCCTCGAGCGCAGCCTGGCGAGTGTTCGCATCCCGCAGCCGCTGACGACCGACGAATGGCTGGCGCGCTGCCGCCACCTGATCGCGGCGCATGCGGCCGACGACCAGATGGTCTACATCCAGGTCACCCGCGGCGTGGCGCCGCGCGACCATGCGATGCCGGCCGGCATCGTGCCCACGGTCTTCATGATGTCCAGCGCGATGAAGGCGCCGAGCGCCGCCGTGCTGAAGGCCGGCGTGGCCTGCGTCACGGCGCGCGACTTCCGCTGGGAGCGGGCCGACATCAAGAGCACCTCGCTGCTGGGCAACGTGCTGGCGCGGCAGATCTCGGTCGACGCTGAAGCGGTCGAGACCGTGCTGCTGCGCGACGGCCTGCTGACCGAGGCCTCGTCGTCCAACGTGTGGGTGGTGAAGGACGGCGTGGTGCATGGCGCACCCAAGAGCGTGCATGTGCTCGAGGGCATCCGCTACGAGCTGATCCGCGAACTGTGCGAGGCCGAGGGCATCGTGTTCGACCTGCGGCCGATCTCCGAAGCCGAGGTGCGCGAGGCCGACGAACTGCTGCTGAGTTCGGCCAGCAAGGAAGTGCTGCCGGTCACCGCGCTCGACGGCCGCCCGATCGGCAACGGCGCGCCGGGACCGGTGTTCGCGCGCCTGCATGCGGCGTACCAGCAGGCGAAGGCGGCACAGTCGATCTAGCCGGCAAGGGGCACTGCGCTTCCGCCGCGGAAAGGTCGGGCCCACGCCTCGTTCGCGAGGCCCGGGCTTGGCTCATCGGGCGGCGTCGCCTTCGGAACGCCGCCAGAACCGCCACTGCAGCGGCCGCTTCTGCCGGCTCTCCAGCGAGCGCATGTCGAGGGTGTCGAAAGCCGGAAACCGGGCGCCGTTGCGCCGGCGCAGTTCGCTCTCGAGTTCGTGGGCGATGCCGCGCGCCCCGGGATCGCCGTGCAGCGCCCGGCTGCGCCACTCCGTCGCAAGGCGGCTCAGTTCCGGGTCGGGCAGTTGGGTGGGCTCGATCATGCGAGGATTCTGCAATCGCCCGGATGTACCGCCGCGCACAGTCGCCACCGTCCTACGATCGAACGGGAAAAGCCGGCGGGGACGGTGAGGGCCGGCAGCCGGGCGTTGTCCGACGTGCCTTGCCATGTTTCGCTGGCTCGCCACGGGCGTCGCCGGTCGCAATGTCTGCGCTCCCAACGGAGAACGACACCATGGCAGACGACAAGAGCATTCGAGGACCGGCAGATGCCGCCCGGGTCAACCTCAACGAGGAGCACGAGCTTCGCTACTGGACACGAAGTCTCGGGGTGACGGAGGCGAAACTGCGTTCGGCGGTCGCCGCGGCCGGTGTGATGAGCAAGGACGTGCGCGCCTATCTCGGATTGCCGGAGCGTTGAGGTGCCAGGCGGCCTGCGTGCTCTTGCCGTGACGGTCGAGGAGCCGAAGCCCGGCGCCTTCTTCTGGGTGCTGCTGGAGCAGGGTGTCGAATGGGCGCCGCTCTCGCGTGCCGCGCGGCCGTCCAAAGGCTATGCCAAGGCCATGGCGAACGGTCTGCTGGCCCTGCAGGGGCTGATCGAGGACCTAGAGGCGGGCCCGCGCGAGCCGGAGCGCGCGCCCGCGTCGGCGAAGAAGGGCACCACCTTCGGCTTCGGGTTCGGCGTTCTGAAGTGAGGCGGAGCGTGGCTCAGGTCGCAGGTGGCCCGGCCTCGCGCAGGCCATCCGCCTGCACCGCCTCTTCCAGGAAGTCGAGCCGGTCCTGCCCCCAGAAGAGTTCACCGTTCCACAGATACGAGGGCGAGCCGAACACCCCGGCGCGCACCGCCTCGTCGGTGTAGCGCTGGTAGCTTGTCCTCGTCTTCGCGCTGTCGGCCTGGCGCAGCAAGGCGTCCGCAGGCAGGCCCTGCGCGAGCAGGATGCGCCGCAGCGTCGAAGGGTCGGAGATGTCTTCCTCGTCGCACCATTCGGCCTCCAGGACCGCCTTGTAGAGGCGGGCCACCGGCGCTCCGCCCTGGTCGGCCGCGATCACGATGCGCGAGGCCAGCCCCGCATCGGGGCACATGAAGCGGGGCGCGGGGTTCACGTGGAGGCCGAGCCGCCGGCACCAGCGCCGGAGTTCCGCCACGCGGTAGGCCTGGCGCTCGGGCGACCGCTGGCCCAGCAGCACGCCCCCGGTGCGCGCGTACACCGCGGGCAGGTCGATCGGCAGGTAGCGCACCGCGACACCCTGGCGCGCGGCCAGGGCCTCGAGGCGATCGGCGCCGAGGTAGGCCCAGTCCGAGTTCATCCAGAAGTAGCAGTCGATCGTGGGGCTCATGGGTGGCTCGCTTTCGGTGCGCGCGGCACCACCGGCAGGGTGTTGAACTTCGCATCCCCATGCATCTTCCAGGCACTGAAGCAGGCGACCGCGCCCAGCAGGCTCAGGTACCAGACCACGTAGCGCGGATCGCCATTGCCCTTGCTCAGGAGCCAGATCGCGACGATGGGCGCCAGGCCGCCGCCGATCGCGCCCGAGACCTGCACCGCCAGCGAGATGCCGGTGTAGCGGACCTCCGGCGGGAACTGGCCCGAGAACAGGCTGCCTTCGGGGCCGTAGAGCAGCGCATAGACCAGGCCGATGGACACCACCAGCGCGGCGTTGACCCAGAAGGTCTCGCGCAGGTGCAGGAAGTGGAAGAACAGCGGCGCACAGGCCACGATGCCGAGGGTGCCCAGCATGAAGACCCACTTGTGGCCGATCCTGTCGCCCAGCCAGCCCGCGAGGGGCATCGACACCAGGGCCGCGGTGGCGCCCCAGATGGTGGCGTCGAGCATCACGCTGCGCGCGATGCCCAGGGTGCCGGTCGCATAGGCCAGCGCGAAGGTGACGGTGGTGTAGAACCACGTGACCTCGGCCAGCCGCGCCCCGATCACGGTCAGGGTCTCGCGCGGGTACTTCTTCAGCACCTCGGCCACGGGGAGCTTCACCTTCCGGCCCGTGTCCTCCATGCCCTTGAAGTCGGGCGACTCGGCCACCTTCACGCGGATGAACCAGCCGACGGCCAGCAGCAGCACGCTGGCCAGGAAGGGGATGCGCCAGCCCCAGGACAGCATGTCGGCCTCGGGCAGCTTGGCGACCGCGCCCATCGCGAGCGAGGACAGGATCAGGCCCGGCGCCACGCCGACCTGCGGCAGGCTGCCGAAGAAGCCTTTCTGGCCGGCCGGTGCGTGCTCGACGGCCATCAGCACCGCGCCGCCCCATTCGCCGCCCACCGCGATGCCCTGCAGGAAGCGCATCGCCACCAGCAGCACCGCGGCCCAGTAGCCGATCTGGTCGTAGGAGGGGATCAGCCCGATCAGGATGGTGGGCACGCCCATCAGCAGCAGCGTGATGAGCAGCATCGACTTGCGGCCCACCTTGTCGCCGAAGTGGCCGAAGACGATGCCGCCCAGCGGGCGCGCGAAGAAGCCCACCGAGTAGGTGGCGAAGGCGGCCATGGTGCCCACGACAGGGTCGAAGGCGGGGAAGAAGATCTTGTTGAAGATCAGCGCGGCGGCGGTGCCGTAGAGGAAGAAGTCGTACCACTCGATGGTGGTGCCCATCATGCTGGCCAGGCCCGCGGTGATGTGGCTGCGGCCGGTGGCGGGAGCTTGTGTGTTCATGGTGGTGGCTTCCGGATCAGCGCTGCTGCGCCTCGAGCCGGCGCGTCTGGCGGCACCAGTAGTCGAAGGTGCCGTTCACGATCGAGGGCTTGAGCAGGTAGTCGTGCGCTTCGCGCGCCAGTGCGTCGTCGACCGGTGTCAGCGGCCCGAACGCGGCCTGCGCGCGCAGCTGCATGCGCGCGGCGCGCTCGAGGTAGACCGACAGGTAGGTGGCTTCCTCGGTCGAGCAGCCGGCCGTCAGGTAGCCGTGGTGCGCGAGCACGATGGCGCGCTTCGCGCCCAGCGCCTCGGAGATGATCACGCCTTCCTGGTCGGCGATCGGCACGCCAGGCCAGTCGGCGAGGAAGGCGCAGTCGTCGTGCAGCGGCGTCATGTCCATCTGTGCGATCACCAGCGGCTGGCGCGCGGCCGCCAGCGCCGAGGCCCAGGGCGAGTGGGTGTGGACGATGGCGTTCACGTCCTGCCGGGCGCGGTAGATCCAGAGGTGGAAGCGGGTCGCGGGGTTGGGCATGCCCTGGCCCGTGAGCGTGTTCAGGTCCTGGTCGACCTCGATGAAGTCGTCGGGCGTGGCCTCGTCGAAACCCAGGCCGAAGCGCAGGGTCCAGTAGGCGTCGGGTCGCTCGGAGCGCGCGCTGATCTGGCCCGCGAGGCCTGCCTCCTGCCCGGTCATGGCCAGGATGCGGCAGGCCGCGGCCAGCGTCTCCTTCATGTCGCGGGGCGCCTGTGGCATGTGCAGCGCCATCTCGCGCGTGGCGCGCTCGTCGAAATATTCCTTGCTTCGCAGCGTGTCTCTCATGGGGGTCACCAGGTTCTTCTGCTGGCGACAGCAGGGGCCGATCACCCCTGCCGTCCAGCGTCGGAAAGTATCTGGATCGGCCCGCGTTCGAGCCATGAAGCAGCCTGCATAGCTCCTATGCGGGCGCGGCGGCTCAGAGCGTGGCGGCGATGTCCATGGCCGTGTCGATGAGCCGCTCGACGATGGGCGGAAGGGTCTTGTCGGCCTTGGTGATCACCACCACGCGCCGGCGCAGCACCGGCCGCGCGATCGCCACCTTGCGCAGCCGGTAGTCGACCAGCAGCTTGTCGGGGATCCGGCCGGGCAGGATGCAGGCGCCCACGCCCGAGGACACCAGCTTGAGGATGGCGTCCACCGTCTCCGCCTCGGCCGTGAAGTGGGGCGTGATGCCCGCGCTGTGGACCATGCGCCGCAGCATGTAGTGCGAAGGGAAGCCGACGAGTTTCGGGCTCTGCGCCGTGAGGTCGACCGGTCCCTCGACCGGGCTGGCCTCCTGCACGATCAGGCACATGTCATCGTCGAACAGCGGCCGGCACACCAGGCTCGCGGAGGCGACAGCCGCGTCGTAGACGAAGCCGGCATCGGCCTTGCCGCTCTCGACCAGGTCCACCACGTCGGGCGAACTACGGCCCATCAGCGACAGGTTGACGCTCTCGTGCTGGCTCACGAAGCGCGACACCACGTCGCTCATGAAGTAGTAGCTCAGCGTGTGCACCACCGCGAGCCGCACCGTGCCCTGCGTGATGCCCTCGCGCACGCGCAGCGTGTCGAGCGTGCGGTCGATGGTGTCGAAGGCGCCGGCGGTCTGTTCCTGCAACTGCCGCCCCGCGGCCGTGAGTTCCACGCCCCGGCCGGTGCGGGTGAACAGCGGCTTGCCCACATGGGCCTCGAGCGCGGCCAGCTGTCGGCTCAGGCCCGACTGGGTCTGGTCGAGTTCGTCGGCGGCGCGCGACAGCGAGCCCAGCTGCGCGATGCGCAGGAAGTAGCGAAGTTGGCGGTCGAAGGTGTCCATGGGCCCGGAGTTGCGGCAAGGCGGCCGAGCGCGCACTCTAGCGCCTGCGCGCGGAGCCGGGCCACCGAAGCCGCCGGCCATCGACCGGGCGCGACCCGCGGCTCAGCTCTGGATGTAGCTTGTCAGCTGCTCGATGGTCTGCTCGTGGTCCGCGATGATGTCGTCCATCAGGTCGCGGATCGACAGCATGCCGACCACCTTCTCGCCGTCGACCACCGGCAGGTGGCGGATGCGCTTCTGGCTCATCAGCGCCATGCAGTCGTGGGTGGGCGTCTGCGGCGTCACGGTGAACACGTTGGCCGTCATGATCTCGGCCACGCGCACTTCCTTGGAGTTCTTGCCGAGCAGCGCGACCTTGCGGGTGTAGTCGCGTTCGGAGAACACGCCGACCAGCTTGTCGCCCTGCATCACGACCAGCGCGCCGACCTCGTGGCGGGCCAGCACATGGAGGGCGTCGAAGACGGTGGCATCGGGCTCGGTGTGGTAGAGGCCGTCGGCGCGGCGCTGGAGCAAGGAAGAAACAGGTTTCATGGTCACTCCGAAAGACAAGGTGGGACGAAAACGTCGTGGGCTCGTGCTGCGTTCCATCATAGGGGTGCACCGAGGCAGTTGACCAGCCGGTCGCGCCTTGTCGTGGCCGCTGTCGCGCATGCAACTGTGCGCCGTGTCCGCGTCACCGGTGCGACGCGCGCCGGGCGCACCCCTTCGTACAGTGCCCGGACACCCCCGAAAGACACCATGCGCGACACCCTCCAGGCTCTGAGTTCCACCGCCACCTTCAACCGCTGGGCCGGCTTCGAGGTGGTCCGCGCCGAGGCCGGTGAAGCCGAATTGCGGATGGACTGGCGCCCCGAGGACATGGGGCAGTACGCGGGTTTCCTGCATGCGGGCCTGATCGGCGCGCTGCTCGACACGGCCTGCGGCTTCGCCGCCGCCACGGTGGCGGGGCAGGTCACGGCCTCGCATTTCTCGGTCAACTGCATCGCGCCCGGCGTGGGCCGGCGCTTCGTGGTGCGCGCACGGGTGGTCAAGGCCGGCCGGCGCCAGGTCTTCACCACGGCCGAGCTTTTCGGGCAGGGCGAGGATGGCGAACTCCGGCTGGTGGCCACCGGCGACACGATCCTGGTGCCGCTCGAGTCCCCCGCGCGCTGACGGGCGGAAGGGGCACTTCGAAGGGGCGCCCCGTCTTCGCGGACAATGCGGGCCCTCCCGCACATCAGCAGACACAAGGAAAAGCGCGCCATGGCCATTCAGTGGTTTCCCGGCCACATGCACCTGACCCGCAAGGCCATCGGCGAACGCATCAAGGACATCGACGTGGTGATCGAGCTGCTCGACGCCCGGCTGCCGGCCTCGAGTGCGAACCCGATGCTGGCCGAGCTCACCGGCCACAAGCCGGGGCTCAAGGTGCTCAACAAGCAGGATCTGGCCGACCCGGAGCGCACCGCGCTCTGGCTGGCGCACTACAACGCGCTGCCCGAGACCCGTGCCATCGGCCTGGACGCGAGCCAGGCCACGCCGGCGCGCGCGCTGGTCGAGGCCTGCCATGCGCTGTCGCCCAACCGCGGCGGCATGGCCAAGCCGATGCGGGTGCTGATCTGCGGCATCCCGAACGTGGGCAAGTCCACGCTGATCAACACGCTGGCCGGCGGCCGCAAGGCCAAGACCGGCGACGAGGCCGGCATCACCAAGCTCGAGCAGCGCATCACGCTGGCCGACGACTTCTACCTCTGGGACACGCCCGGCATGCTGTGGCCGCGCATCATCGTGGCCAAGAGCGGCTACAACCTGGCGGCCAGCGGCGCGGTCGGGCGCAATGCCTTCGACGAGGAGGAGGTGGCGCTGGAGCTGCTCGACTACGTCAAGCGCCGCTATGCAGGCACGGTGGCGGCGCGCTTCAAGCTCGATCTCGATGCCGCCGCGGTGGCGGCGCTGTCCGACGAAGACCTGCTCGAGGCCATCGGCCGCAAGCGCGGCGCGCTGCTGGGCAAGGGGCGGGTCAACGTGCAGAAGGCGGCCGAGATCGTGATGCACGCCTTCCGCGACGGCAGCCTGGGCCGGATCACGCTGGAAACGCCCGAGGAGTTCGCGGTCTGGCTGGCCGAGGGCCAGCAGCTCGACGCCGACCGCCAGGCCAAGAAGGCCGCGCGCGGGGCCGGCAAGGGCGGGCGCCCGCCCGCAGCCCCCAGCGCCGACTGAGCCCGGGGGAGGGCGGCTCGCACCAGCGCGGTGCGGCTGCCCGCTAGGGTTGTCACTCTCTGCAACAGGTGACGTTCTGGCTATGTTCGTTGAAGTCCCGCTCGACCGTTCGAGCGCGGCGCGAGACCTGAGTCCCGTAGTACTTCGACAACATTGGAGACATACATGCAGTTCCGCTTCAAGCACCTGGCCCTGGCCAGTGCCATTGCCCTCTCGACCGCCGCCTTTGCCGCCGACCCGATCAAGATCGGTGTCGACGGGCCCTTCACCGGCGGTTCGTCGTCGATGGGCGTCAGCATGCGCGACGGCGTGCGCCTGGCGACCGAGGAGATCAACAAGGCCGGCGGCGTGCTGGGCCGGCAGCTGCAGTTGGTCGAGCGCGACGACGAGGCCAAGAACGAACGCGGCGTGCAGATCGCCCAGGAGTTCATCAACAAGGAAAAGGTGGTGGCCGCAGTCGGCTACATCAACACCGGCGTGGCGCTGGCCTCGCAGCGCTTCTTCCAGGAAGCCAAGATCCCGGTGCTCAACAACGTGGCGACCGGCTCGATCATCACCAAGCAGTTCGAGAAGGAGCCCGAGAACTACGTGTTCCGCAACGCGGCGCACGACAGCATCCAGGCGCCGATGATCGTGGAGGAGGCCATCACGCGCCGCGGCTACAAGAAGGTCGCGATCCTGGCCGACTCCACCAACTACGGCCAGCTGGGCCGCGAGGACCTGGAGAAGGCGCTCAAGAGCAAGGGCATCACGGCCGTGGCGGTCGAGAAGTTCAACATCAAGGACGTCGACATGACGGCCCAGCTGCTCAAGGCCAAGGAAGCCGGCGCCGAAGCCGTGCTGACCTACGGCATCGGGCCCGAACTGGCGCAGATCGCCAACGGCATGACCAAGCTGGGCTGGAAGGTGCCGATCGTGGGCAGCTGGACGCTGGCCATGGCCAACTTCATCGACAACGCCGGCCCGGGCGGCGATGGCGCGCGCATGCCGCAGACCTTCATCCAGGAGCCGACCACGCCCAAGCGCAAGGCCTTCATCGACAACTTCGTGAAGACCTTCAAGCCCAAGAACAACCGCATGGACTCGCCGGTGTCGGCGGCGCAGGGCTACGACTCGATCTACCTGCTGGCCGCGGCCATCAAGCAGGCCGGCAGCACCGACGGCCCGAAGATCAAGGCCGCGCTCGAGGACCTGAAGACGCCGGTCGAAGGCGTGGTCACGACCTACGACAAGCCCTTCTCCAAGACCGACCATGACGCGATCACCGCGAACATCCCGGTGTTCGGCGAGGTCAAGGGCGGCCGCGTGGTCTACGCGAATGCGGAAGACCAGAAGAACGCCGCCAAGGTGCAGCTCAAGGACCCGGCCGCCAACGCCGCGCTGATCAAGTAAGTCCCTGGCGCCTTGGCGCCGTCCGGCGCCGCCCCGGGTCCTGCCCGCGGCGGCGTCTTTCCTGATCGTCGGCGTTCCGCCGCGTCTCGCGAGAGCTTCCGCATGCAAATCCTGACCCAACTGATCTTCAGCGGCATCGCGCTGGGCATGATCTATGCCGTCATCGCGTTCGGCTACCAGCTGACCTTCGCCACCTCCGACACGCTGAACTTCGGCCAGGGCGATGCCCTGATGCTGGGCGCGCTGGTCGGCCTCACGCTGGTGGGGCTGGGCGTGAACTACTGGTTGATGATCCCGATCGTCTGCCTGTTCGGCGCCTTCCAGGGCATCGTGGTCGAACGCATCGGCGTGCGGCCGGCGATCAAGATCAAGTCGGAGTTCGGCTGGATCATGTCGACCATCGCGCTGGGCATCATTTTCAAGAACGTGGCCGAGAACGTCTGGGGCCGAGACGACCTCAAGTTCCCCTCGCCGCTGCCCGAGTCGCCGCTCAAGTTCCTCAACGCCAACGTGCTGCCGATGGAGATCCTGGTGGTGGTGGGCGCGCTGCTGATGATGCTGGCGGTCGAGTTCTTCAACCGCAAGACCATCTACGGCAAGGCCGTGGTCGCGACCTTCAACGACCGCGACGCCGCCAAGCTGATGGGCATCAACACCGGCCTGGTGATCACCTTCTCCTATGCGCTGTCTTCGATGACGGCCGCCTTCGCCGGCGTGCTGATCGCGCCGCTCACGCTCACCGGCGCCACCATGGGCGCGGTGCTGGGCCTGAAGGCCTTCGCGGTCGCGATCATCGGCGGCCTGACCAGCGGCATGGGCATCGTGGTGGGCGGCATCATCCTGGGCGTGGCCGAGACCACCACCGGCTTCTACCTGAGCACCGGTTACAAGGACGTGCCCGGCCTGGTGCTGCTGCTGATCGTGCTGGCGGTGCGCCCGCAGGGCCTGTTCGGCAAGACCGCCATCAAGAAGGTCTGAACGAGATGGCTGTCCACACCGAGAAACTCCAGCCCCGCCACCTGCTGCTGGCCGTCGCGGGCGTCGTCGCGCTGCTGCTGTTCCCCATCGCCTTCGACAACCCGTACTACATCCACCTGCTCGAGACCATCATGATCTACGCGATCGTGCTGTTCGGGCTCGACATCGTGGTCGGCTACACCGGCCAGGTGTCGCTGGGCCACGCCGGCCTGTTCGGGCTGGGGGCGTACACCGCGGGCGTGCTGGTGTTCAAGCTGGCCGCGCCCTTCTGGGTCACGGTGCCGGCCGCGATCCTGCTCACGGCCGGCTTCGGCGCGCTGCTGGCGCTGCCGGCGCTGCGCGTGTCGGGGCCCTACCTGGCGATGGTCACGCTGGCCTTCGGCACCATCATCCAGATCCTGATCAACGAGATGAGCTTCCTGACCGAGGGGCCGATGGGCATCAAGCTCGAGAAGCCCTCGCTGTTCGGCCACAAGCTCGACGAGCGCGAGTTCTACTGGGTGGTGGTGGTGCTGATGGTGCTGGCGCTGATCGTGGTGCACCGCATCCTGCGCTCCCACCTGGGCCGCGCCTTCGAGGCGCTGCGCGGCAGCCCGGTGGCCTCGGACTGCATGGGCGTGTCGGTCTACCGCTACAAGGTCTACGCCTTCGTGATCAGCGCGGGCTTCGCCGGGCTGGCGGGCTGCCTCTATGCGTACTCCGAGCAGTACATCTCGCCCAACTCCTACAACTTCGAGCTCACGGTGCTGTTCCTGCTGGCCGTGATCATGGGCGGCCGCAAGAGCCGCATCGGCTCGATGCTGGGCGCGGCCATCATCGTGCTGCTGCCCAAGCTGCTCGACGACGTGGTGCTGTTCCGCTACGTGTCGGTGGCGCTGGCGGTGCTGGTGTTGATCACGGCGGTGGTCGCTGTGCAGCGCCAGCGCGCCACGCCGGTGCAGATGGCGATTCCCGTGGTGGGCAGCATCGCGCTGGCCGGCCTGGCCTTCTGGTTGCAGACCATGACCGATTGGCGGCTCTCGATCTTCGGCGTGATCATGCTGTTCGTCGTGTACTACCTGCAGGACGGCATCGTCGGCTTCGTGCGCAAGGCCTTCAACATGCGCCGGCCCGCGCCGGTGGTCGAGGTCACGGCCGGCGGCGCCGGCGCGGCCGATGCGGTGTCGGTTTCGGCGGCGGGCAAGACCGGCGAAGAGGTGCTCAACGCCGCCGGCGTGCTGATGCAGTTCGGCGGCCTCAAGGCGCTGAACAACGTCGACCTGAGCATCCGCCGCGGCAGCATCCACGGCCTGATCGGGCCCAACGGTTCGGGCAAGAGCACGATGATGAACGTGCTCACCGGCATCTACGTGCCGACCGCGGGCGCATTGACCTTCGCGGGCCGTTCGCTGGTCGGGCGCACCTCGGCCGACATCGCGCTGTCGGGCATCGCGCGCACCTTCCAGAACGTGCAGCTGTTCGGCGAGATGACCGCGCTGCAGAACGTGCAGGTGGGACTGCACCACACCTTCGACAGCAACCTGGCCGATGTGGCGCTGCACACGCCGCGCTACCGGCGCGAGCGTGACGCCGCGGCCAGCCGGGCGCTGTCGCTGCTGGGCTTCGTCGGCCTGGCGGAGTTCGCGGTGGAGGAAGCGCGCAACCTGCCGTACGGCAAGCAGCGCCTGCTCGAGATCGCGCGTGCACTGGCGCTGGACCCGCAGCTGCTGCTGCTCGACGAGCCCGCGGCCGGCCTGACCGCGCCCGACATCAAGGAGCTGATCGCGATCATCCGCAAGATCCGCGACCATGGCATCACCGTGATCCTGATCGAGCACCACATGGACGTGGTGATGAGCATGTGCGACACGGTCTCGGTGCTCGACTTCGGCCAGAAGATCGCCGAGGGCGTGCCGGCCGAGGTGCAGGCCGACGAGAAGGTCATCGAGGCCTATCTCGGCGGCCAGGCCGACGCCGCTCCGAACCCCGCCTGAGGAACCGTCCATGCTGACCATCCACAATCTTTCGGCCGGCTACGGCAAGGTGCAGGTGCTGCACGGCATCTCGATCGAGGTGCCCAAGGGCAAGGTCGTGACCTTGATCGGCTCCAACGGCGCCGGCAAGACCACCACCATGCGCGCGGTCTCGGGAATGATCGTGCCCACTGCGGGCGAGATCACGCTCAACGGCAAGCGCATCGACGGGCTCGAGAGCTACCACATCGCCAAGCTCGGCCTGGCCCATTCGCCCGAAGGCCGGCGCGTGTTCGCGACCATGACCGTGACCGACAACCTCACGCTGGGCGCGTTCCCGCGGCTCACCGGCAGCCGGCCGCGCGGCGACGTGGCGGGTGACCTGGAACGCGCGCTGGAACTGTTCCCGCGGCTCAAGGAGCGTCGCATGCAGCTGGCCGGCACGCTGTCGGGCGGCGAGCAGCAGATGCTGGCGATGGCGCGCGCCGTGATGCTGAACCCCGAGGTGGTGCTGCTCGACGAGCCCTCGATGGGCCTGGCGCCCATCCTCGTGGCGGAGGTGTTCCGCATCATCGAGCGGCTCAAGAGCGAGGGGGTGACGATGCTGCTGGTCGAGCAGTTCGCCGCCGCCGCGCTGGGCGTGGCCGACTACGGCTACGTGCTGGAGAACGGCCGCATCTCGCTGCACGGCCCGGCCGACAAGCTGCGCAGCGATCCGGCGGTGAAGGCTGCCTACCTGGGCGGTGGGCACTGAGGGAACGCGGAAAGCCGTACGCGAAGCGCGCGAAGGTTTCGCGAAGGACGCGAAAGCGAAGACCAAGGAAATGATCTTGGACTTTGCCTCGCGCCTTCTCGGCAGCGTTGTGCGCTCGAGAGTCGTATGGCTCTGCAAAAACGCGGCGCGAGCAGAAACCAATTTTGGTATTTCTTTTTTGCGTCCTTCGCGAAACCTTCGCGTCCTCTGCGTCCGGTACCCGATCCCGAACTATGCGTCCTTCGGCACGATCTTCCCGGCCTCGAGATACTCCTCGTACTGGATCAGCGGGATGGCCGTCAGGCCGACCACGCCTTTCTCGGCCTCCCAGCTCAGCGTGGCGCTGTCCGGCGCCAGCACCACTTCGACCACCGTGCCTTCGGGGATGACCAGCGGCACGCCGTCGCCGGGCGAGTAGGTGACGTGGCCGCGGATGGTTGCGAATTGGCTCATGGGTTCCTCCGAAAAGACGAGCCCGCGGGACGCAGGCCACACCCGATTGGAATCGGGGCCGGGCGCGGCGCGTGTCGGAGAAGGGGCCGTGTTGCGCTGCGGCAAGCGGGGCACGGCCGACGCGCTGTTGCGATGTGTAGCAAACTGGCGACCCCCCGCACGAACCACTTCCTTTCATCTTCATGACATCTCCTGAACCCGCGCTCGAAGTCCTGCCCCGTGACCTGTCGGCCTACCGCGAAGGCAACACCGGCGTCGACTACGTCCACCGCTTCGAATCGGGCAAGCCCGGCCCGCACGTGCTGATCAATGCGCTGACGCACGGCAACGAAATCTGCGGCATGGTGGCCGCGACCCACCTGCTCGACACCGGCGTGCGGCCCAAGATCGGCACGCTCACGGTGAGCTTCTCGCACATCGAGGCCTACAACGCCTTCGACGAAGCCAAGCCCTACGACAACCGCCAGATCGTCCACAACCTCAACCGCATCTGGTCGGCCGAACTGCTCGACGGCAGCGAGGACAGCCCCGAGCTGCGCCGCGCGCGCGAGCTGCGCCCGGTGATCGACGCGGCCGACTACATCCTCGACATCCATTCCACCAGCCAGGACGTGGTGCCCTTCTGGGTCTACCCGGCCTACGAGCGCAACGCCGAGGTCGCCCTGTCCGTCGGCCTGCCGCCGGTGCACCTGGTGATGCCCAATGGCCTGGGCTCGGGCACGCCGCTGATCCAGTACGGCCACCACGGCGAGGCGGAAGGGAAGGGTGCCGCGATGGTGGTCGAATGCGGCCAACATTTCAAGCAGTCGGCCGCCGACCTGGCCACGGCCGTGACGCTGGGCTTCCTCGCGCACTTCGGCCTGATCGACAAGGACCCGGCCGCGCCCGCGCCCGGCCCGCAGCGCCGCTTCGAGCTGCTGCAGACTCACATGGTGAAGGACGCCAGCTTCGCCTTCACCCGGCCGCTGATCGGCTTCGAGACCTTCGCCGAGGGCGAGCTGATCGCGATGAACGGCACCGAGGAAATCCGTTCGCCCTGCGACGACTGCACGATCTTCATGCCCACGCGGCTGCCGATCGTGGGCCGCGAAGCGGTCTACCTGACCCGGCCCATCTAAAGCGGCCGCCCGGAGGCGGCGAGCGGGTTATCACGGGGACGCGGCGGCGGCCGCGAACCCTATTCTGGAAGACACGTCCGATGCGACGTGGTGCAGTTCTTGCAAGCCCTGCTCCACGCCTCATCGACATCCTTTTTCCGAACCCGCTGGAGAACTCCGCCCATGCCTGGAAACCCGTACCGCCGTCCGATCGCCTTCAAGCTGCTCGCCACCCTCGTGGTGGCCGGCTCGGCTTTCTCGGGCACCGTCTTCGCGCGCGACCTGGTGGTCGCGCTCAAGACCGAGCCCACGTCGATGGACCCGCAGTACCACGCGCTCACGCCGAACATCCAGCTCTCGCAGACGCTGTTCGACCCGCTGGTGTGCGTCGACGCCGACCTCGCGCCCGAACCCTGCCTGGCCCAGTCCTGGACCGCCGAGGGCAAGGTCTGGACCTTCAAGCTGCGGCCCAACGTCAAGTTCTCCGACGGCTCGCCCATGACCTCGGCCGACGTGCTGTTCACCATGGACCGCGTGCCCAAGGTGCCCAACAGCCCGTCCTCCTTCAAGGTCTACCTGCAGAAGGTCGAGAAGATCGAGGCGCCCGATCCGCTGACGGTGCGCATCACCACCACCGAGCCGTACCCACTGCTCGCCATCAACATGGTGGGCCTGCCGATCATGTCGGCCAAGGCCGCGGCCGGGGCCGCGCCCGAGGGCAAGACCACCACCGAGCTCAACGCCGGCAACGGCCTGGTCGGCACCGGCCCCTACAAGTTCGTCTCGTGGAAGCGCGGCTCGGAGATCATCTTCGAGCGCAACCCCAACTACTGGGGCAAGGCGCCGGCCTGGGACAAGGTGATCTACCGCCCGATCAGCAATCCGGCCGCGCGCACCGCGGCGCTGCTCGCGGGTGACGTGGACCTGGTGGAAGACCCGCCGACCGACGACCTCGAGCGCCTCAAGAAGGACGCCAAGCTGCGCGTCGAGACCAAGGCCTCGAACCGCATCATCTACGTGGCGCTCGACCAGAACGGCGAGACCACGCCCGGCATCACCGGCACCAACGGCAAGAACCCGCTGCTCGACAAGCGCGTGCGCGAAGCGCTCTCGCTGGCCATCGACCGCTCGGCGCTGGTGTCGCGCACCATGGGCGGCGTGGCCTCGCCCGCGGCGCAGTTGCTGCCGTACCCGATGTTCGGCGCCAGCAAGAACCTCACGACGGCCGCCAAGCCCAACCCCGAGAAGGCCAAGGCGCTGCTCAAGGAGGCCGGCTATCCCGACGGCTTCACGCTGGTGCTGGGCACGCCCAACGGCCGCTACATCAACGACAGCAAGGTCGCGCAGACGCTGGCCGCGATGTGGACGCGCATCGGCGTCAAGACCTCGATCGACGCCAACGCGCCGGCCGTGTTCTTCAAGAACCGCGACAGCTACACCTACAGCGCCTACCTGGCCGGCTGGGGCACCGCGACCGGCGAGATGTCGAACACGCTGAACTCGCTGCTGGTCACGCCCGACAAGGACAAGGGCCTGGGCACCACCAACCGCAGCCGCTACTCGAACCCCGAGATGGACAAGCTGGTGGCCGAGTCGGCCAACCAGATGGACGACAAGGCGCGCGCGGCCACGCTGGCCAAGGCCAGCGAGATCGCGATGGCCGATTTCGCGATGCTGCCGATCCACTTCGAGCACTCGGTGTGGGCGATGAAGAAGGACGTGAGCTTCAAGGGCCGCGCCGACCAGCAGACCATGATCCAGTACGCGGTGCCTTCGAAGTAAGCCCGCAGGCATCCGACGCTGCCGCAGGGGCGACGGGCCGCAGAGCCCGCGCCCGATCGATCTTTGTTCCACGATGACGGCCGGTCTCTTCTGGAAGGGGCCGGCCCCCACGATCCTTTCCTGACGCGATGTCCGCCTTCATCATCCGCCGCCTGCTGCAGGCCGTGCTCGTCATGGCCGTGATGTCGGGCCTGGTCTTCGTCGGCCTTTACGTGGTCGGCGACCCGGTCTCGATGATGGCCAGCGCCGAGGCCACCGACCTCGAGCGCGACGAGATCCGCGCCGCCTTCGGCCTCGACAAGCCGCTGTGGCAGCAGTACGCGCTGTTCATGCAGCATGCGGTGCAGCTCGACTTCGGCAAGAGCTTCCTCACCGGCCAGTCGGCCATGGGCCTGATCCTCGAGCGCATGCCCGCCACGCTGGAGCTGGCGGTGGTGTCGATGGGGCTCGCGATGCTGGTCGGCGTGCCGCTGGGCATCTGGGCCGGGCTGCGGCCGCATGCGCTGAGCACGCGCGGCATCATGACCGGCTCGGTGCTGGGCTTCTCGCTGCCCAACTTCTGGGTCGGCCTGATGCTGATCATGGTGTTTGCCGTGTACCTGGGCTGGCTGCCGGCCAGCGGGCGCGGCGCCACGGTGCACCTGGGGCCGCTCGACCTCAGCGTGCTCACGCTCGACGGCTGGTCGCGGCTGGTGCTGCCGGCCGTGACCATCGCGCTGGCCAAGGGCGCGCTGATCATCCGGGTGACGCGGGCCGCCACGCGCGAGGCGCTGCCCATGGACTACATCAAGTTCGCGCGCGCCAAGGGCCTGGGCTGGAGCCGCATCCTGCGCGTGCACCTGCTCAAGAACATCATGATCCCGATCGTCACCGTGGGCGGCCTCGAGTTCGGCCAGGTGGTGGCTTTCGCGGTGGTCACCGAGACCATCTTCGCCTGGCCCGGCATGGGCAAGCTGCTGCTCGACTCGATCATCACGCTCGACCGCCCGGTGGTCGTGGCCTACCTGATCCTCATCGTGTTCTTCCTCGTGATGCTCAATCTCGCGGTGGACATCCTCTATTCGGTGCTCGACCCGCGCGTGCGGCTGCAGGGAGCCAAGGCATGAACGACACCACCCTCCAGGCCGCGGTGGCCGCCCCCGAGGCGCTGCCCGCGCTGATCGCCGAAGGACCGGTGCTGCTGCCACCGCCCGAGACGCCCTGGCAGCGCTTCCGGCGCGAGTTCCTGGCCAACAAGCTGGCGGTGTTCGGCCTGGTGCTGCTCACGCTGGCGGTCGGCGTGGCGCTGCTCGCGCCCTGGATCTCGCCGCAGAACCCCTACGACATCGGCAAGCTCGACATCTTCGATTCCAAGCTGCCGCCCGGCAGCAAGGACGCGGCCGGCACCATGACCTACTGGCTGGGCACCGACGGCCAGGCGCGCGACCTGCTCTCGGCCATCTTCTACGGCCTGCGCACCAGCCTGATGGTGGGCGGCATCTCGGTGGCGGCGGCGCTGGCCATCGGCAGCGTGGTCGGCCTGGCCGCGGCCTACTTCGGCGGCTGGATCGACGCGCTGCTGATGCGCATCGTCGACATCCAGCTGTCCTTCCCGGCCATCCTGGTGGCGCTGATCCTGCTGGCCATCCTGGGCAAGGGCGTGGACAAGGTGATCATCGCGCTGGTCATCGTGCAGTGGGCCTACTTCGCACGGGCCGCGCGCGGCGCGGCGCTGGTCGAGCGCGCCAAGGAATACATCGAGGCCGCGCAGTGCATGTCGCTGGGCTGGCCGCGGGTGCTGCTGCGCCACATGCTGCCCAACTGCATGCCGCCGCTGATCGTGATCGCGACCATCGACCTGGCGCACGCCATCGCGCTCGAGTCGACGCTGTCCTTCCTGGGCGTGGGCGTGCCGGTGACCGAACCCTCGCTGGGCATGCTGATCGCCAACGGCTTCGAGTTTTTGCTCTCGGGCAACTACTGGATCTCCTTCTTCCCGGGTATCGCGCTGGCGCTGTCGATCGTGGGCATCAATCTGGTGGGCGACCACCTGCGCGATATCCTGAACCCGCACAACGCCAAATGAAGCTCACCCCCAGTCTTCGCGCACTGCGTGTCGCTTCGCCCACCCCCTTCGAGGGGGCGGCACCCGCGGCCCGGCAAAGCCGGTTCCGCGGTGCCCCACGACCTCGCTGCGCAGATCGCGTCCTCGGCTCCTCGTTCAACCGCTGCGAGGGTGCTCGCCGATGACCGCACCATCTTCTTCGCAGCCCGTGCTCGAGGTGCAGGGCCTGCAGACCCATTTCTTCACCCACGGCGGCGTGGTCAAGGCGGTCGACGGCGTCGACCTGCGTGTGAACGCCGGTGAGATCCTCGGGCTGGTGGGCGAGTCGGGCTCGGGCAAGAGCATCACCGGCTTCTCGGTGATCGGCCTGATCGATGCGCCCGGGCGCATCGCGGGCGGCCACATCCGCTACCTGGGGGAGGAACTGGTGGGCGCATCGGAAGCGCGACTGCAGAAGCTGCGCGGCAAGGAGATCGCGATGATCTTCCAGGACCCGATGATGACGCTCAACCCGGTGCTGCGCGTCGACACGCAGATGGTCGAGGCCATCCATGCGCACGAGAAGGTCAGTGCCAAGGCCGCGCTCGCCCGCGCGCGCGATGCGCTCGCGATGGTCGGCATTCCTTCGCCGGAGGAGCGGCTGCAGACCTATCCGCACCAGCTCTCGGGTGGCATGCGCCAGCGCGTGGCCATTGCCATCGCGCTGCTCAACCGGCCCAAGCTGATCATTGCCGACGAGCCGACCACGGCGCTCGACGTGACCATCCAGGCACAGATCCTCTACGAGGTGCAGAAGCTGTGCCGCGAGACCGGCACCGCGATGATCTGGATCACGCACGACCTGGCGGTGGTCTCGAGCCTGGCCGACCGAATTGCCGTGATGTATGCGGGGCGCATCGTGGAGAGCGGCGCCACGGCCGACGTGATCCGCGCGCCCTCGCACCCCTACACGCGCGGCCTGATCGATTCGATTCCCACGCGCGCCACGCACGGCACGCTGCTGCGGCAGATCCCGGGCATGACGCCTTCGCTGCTGCACCTGCCGCAGGGTTGCGCCTTCCGGCCGCGCTGCGGCCATGCGACCGACACCTGCCTGGCCGTGCCGCAACCCGAGCCCGCGCCCGCGGGCAAGACGGTGCGCTGCTGGCACATGCTGACCCCCGAGATGGCCTGAAGAACCCGCATGGACACCGTTCTCGAACAACCCATCCCCGTGACGACCGGCACGCCGCTGCTGCAACTGCAGGGCATCTCCAAGCGCTTCACGCAGGACATCGACCTGGCCGCGCGCATCGCCAACCTCATGGGTGCCCAGAACCGCGCCTCGGTGGTGCATGCGGTGGCCGACGTCGACCTGGAGATCCGGCCCGGCGAGGTGATCGGCGTGGTCGGTGAATCCGGCTGCGGCAAGTCGACCCTGGGCCGCGTGATCGCGGGCATCAACCCACCGACCGAAGGCACGGTCAGCTACCAGGGCAAGCCGATCGCGCAGATGAACGCCGCCGAGCGCCGCGCCTGGGGTCTGGGCGTGCAGATGATCTTTCAGAACCCCATGGCCTCGCTCAACCCGCGCATGCGGGTGCTCGACATCGTGGGCGAGGCGCCGGTGGTGCACGGCCTGGTCAAGGCCTCGCAGAAGGCCGAGTACGTGGGCGCGCTGATGCGCCAGGTCGGGCTCGACCCCGACTACGCGCAGCGCTACCCGCACCAGTTCTCGGGCGGGCAGCGCCAGCGCATCGGCATCGCGCGCGCGCTGGCCCTCAAGCCGCGGCTGATCGTCTGCGACGAGGCGGTGGCCGCGCTCGACGTGTCGATCCAGGCCCAGGTGCTCAACCTGTTCCTCGCGCTGCGTCGCGAGTTCGACCTGACCTACCTGTTCATCAGCCACAACCTCGGCGTGGTGGGCCATGTGTCGGACCGCGTGGTGATCATGTACCTGGGCCGCATCGTCGAGGTCGCGCCCACCGAGACCATCTTCAGCGCGCCCAACCACCCGTACACACAGGCGCTGCTGTCGGAGCTGCCCACGCTCGAGACCACGCGCCGCGCCTACCAGCCCATCAAGGGCGAACTGCCGTCCCCCCTGGCGCCGCCGCCCGGCTGCGCCTTCCACCCGCGCTGCCCGCACGCGATGCCGCGCTGCAAGGTCGAGGCGCCGCTGCTGCGCACGCTGCAGACCGGCCACACCAGCGCCTGCCACCTCAACGACATACCCTCATGACCACCACCGTCCTTCCGAGCGTTCCGACGCCGTTCCCTCCTTTCACGCTGCGCCTGCCCGAAGGCGAGCCCGTGCCGCTGGTCTGCGACTCGCCGCACAGCGGCACGCAGTACCCCGACGACTTCGGCTACGCCGTGCCCTTCGACGTCCTGCGCGGCGGCGAAGACACCGACGTGCACGTGCTGTGGCAGGCGCTGCCTTCGGTCGGCGCGACCCTGCTCGCGGCCGAGTTCCCGCGCGCCTACATCGACCCCAACCGCGACATCGAGGACATCGATGCCGAACTGCTGTCCGGGCCCTGGCCCACGCCGCTGCAGCCCAGCGAGAAGACGCGCCTGGGCATCGGCCTGATCTGGCGCGACGCCGAGAAGAACGGCAGGTCGCCGATCTACGCGCGCAAGCTGCCGGTGGCCGAGGTGCAGCGCCGCATCGCGACTTACCACGCGCCGTACCACGCCGCCATGCAGGAACAGATCGAGGCCGCCTACGCGCGCTTCGGTGCCGTGTGGCACCTGAACCTTCACTCGATGCCCGCCGATTCGTACGAGGGCCTGCAGATCCAGAGCGACCATCCGCTGGCCGACTTCGTGCTGGGCGATCGTGACGGCACCACGGCCGCGCCCGAGTTCACCGCGCTGGTGGCACAGGCGCTGAAGAAGCGCGGCTTCAGCGTGGCCATCAACGACCCGTTCAAGGGCGTGGCGCTGATCGCCCGCCTGGGCCGGCCGGCCGAGCGCCGCCACAGCCTGCAGGTGGAGATCCACCGCGGCCTGTACCTGGACGAAAAGACCCGCGAGCGCAGTGCGGACTTCGATGCGCTGCAAGATGCGCTCACCGCCGTCTCCCGAGAAATTGCCGACTACGTGAAGGACCAAGTCAAATGACCGTGATTGCCGACATCGAAGAACGCCACGCGGAATTCACCGCGCTGCGCCGAGACATCCATGCGCACCCCGAGCTCGCCTTCAAGGAGACGCGCACCTCAGACCTGGTGGCCGAGCGCCTCGCGGCCTGGGGCATCGAGGTGCACCGCGGCCTGGGCCAGACCGGCGTGGTCGGCGTGCTGCACGGCAGCCGCGGCCCGGGCGAGCGCGCCATCGGCCTGCGCGCCGACATGGACGCGCTGCCCATGCCCGAGCACAACCTGTTCAAGCACGCCTCGAAGAACCCGGGCCGCATGCACGGCTGCGGCCACGACGGCCACACCGCGATGCTGCTGGGCGCGGCGCACTACCTGTCGACGCACCGCGATTTCGAGGGCACGGTCAACTTCATCTTCCAGCCCGCGGAGGAGGGCGGCAACGCCGGCGCCAAGGCCATGATGGACGACGGCCTGTTCGACAGATTCCCCTGCGAGGAGATCTACGGCCTCCACAACATGCCCGGCTTCACGACGGGCCACTTCGCGTTCCGCAAGGGCGCGGCCATGGCTTCGAGCAACCGCTTCGACATCATCGTGCGCGGCACCGGCGGCCATGCGGCCCAGCCGCACAAGGCGGTCGACACCATCGTGATCGCGGCCGAGATGGTCGGCGCGCTGCAGACGCTGATCTCGCGCCACAAGAACCCGATCGACGTGGCGGTGGTGAGCGTGACGCAGATCCATGCCGGCGATGCCTACAACGTGCTGCCCGGTGAAGCCGTGATCCGCGGCACCGTGCGCACCTTCAGCACCACGGTGCTCGACGAGATCGAGAGCAACATGCGCCGCATGGCCGAACTGCTGCCGCAGGTGCACGGCGGCACGGGCGAGCTCAAGTTCCACCGCGCCTATCCGCCGCTGGTCAACTGGGACGCGCAGACCGACTTCGCGATGCAGGTCGCCAAGGACACCTTCGGCGCCGACAAGGTCGACCCGAACACGCCCCAGCACGGCGGCGCCGAGGACTTCTCCTTCTACCTGGAGAAGGTGCCGGGCTGCTACCTGTTCGTCGGCAATGGCGGCGGCGGCCACCGCGAGGACACCTACCACGGCATGGGGCCGTGCGAGCTGCACAACCCGAACTACGACTTCAACGACGAGCTGCTGCCGGTGGGGTCGACCTACTGGGTGCGGCTGGTCGAAGCCTTCTTCGCGCGGGAGTGACCCCGGGCCCGCGGCGGGCACTCGGTCAGTCGAGGGTGCCGAAGCCCGAAGGCGCGCCGCGGAGCCTGTCGATCCCGGCCAGCAGCACATGGGGCTGGACCGGCTTGCCCAGGTGCAGGTCGAAGCCGGCCTCGAGCGCACGCTCGCGGTCCTGCGGGCGGGAGAAGGCGGTCAGGGCCACGGCCAGGATGCGGGGCCGGTCGAATGCACTGGTCAGCTCGCGCAGCGTGCGCATCAACTCGTAGCCGTCGCGGCCCGGCAGCCCGATGTCGCTCACCAGCACGAAGGGCCAGCGCTGCCTCGCGGCTTCGAGGGCCGAATCGAAATCCACGGCCACGCGCACCTGGGCGCCGGCGTCGGCCAGCATCATCTCCAGCATCTCGCTGGCTTCGGTGTTGTCCTCGACGATCAGCACGTCGACGCCTGCCAGCGGATGGTCGCCCGGCAGCGCGGCGGCGGTCGTGGCCACCGGGTGCGCGGGCAGCGCGGGATGCGCGTCGGTGGCACGCAGGGTGACCGTCAAGGTCGCCCCCTGGTCCACGCCCGGGCTCTGCGCCATCGCGTCGCCACCGTGCATCTGTGCCAGGTGCCTGACGATCGACAGCCCCAGCCCGAGCCCGCCATGGATGCGGTTGTCCGGCGAGTCGCTCTGGCTGAAGCGATCGAACAGGTGGCCGAGGAAATCGGGGCGGATGCCGCGTCCGAAGTCCTGCACCGACAGCGTGAGCACATCGCGCTCGCGCTGCAGCGTCACCCGGATGACGCCACCCTCCTTGGAGAACTTGATGGCGTTGGTCATCAGGTTCCAGACGATCTGCTGCAGGCGGGTCGGGTCCAGCCAGTGGGCTTGGCCGGTGGGCAGCAGGTCGAGTTCGAGGCGAAGCTGCTTGCGCACCAGCGAATCGCGCAGCCCCTCGATGGACTCGCTCACGACCGCCGCGGCGTCGCACCACTGCGGGTCGAGCCGCAGCTTGCCGGAGCTGATCCGCGAGACGTCGAGGATGTCCGAGATGATGCGTGCCTGCGCATGCACGCTGCGATCGATGGCCTGCAGCGCGCGCATCATCTCCGGCGCCGCGCCGCGCTTCTTCAGGATGTGCACCCAGCCCGAGATCGCGTTGAGCGGCGTGCGCAGTTCGTGCGACAGCACGGCGACGAAATCGTCCTTCGTCCGGCTGTGGCGTTCGGCCGTCGTCCGCGCGGCCTGCTCGCGCTCCAGCACTTCCTGCCGACGGCGGTCGAGCTCCTGCCGTTCCGAGACGTCGACCGCGATGCCGATGCGCAAGCCGGTCTCGACATGCGCCGAGATGCTCCATTGCAGGTAGACCCAGCTGCCGTCGGGCCGCACCAGCGGGAATTCGCCTTGCCATGGCGCGCCGGCCGCCAGGGCGTCGACCGTGCGTTCCCTGACGAAGTCCGCCCATTCGGGCGGCGCCAGGCTGCTGATCGGCCGCTCGAGCAATTCGTCCGACGGCCGGCACAGCATGGCCACCATCGCCGGATTGACGTCGGCGAAGTGGCCGTTGGCGTGGATCAGCACGATGCCGCTCATGGCCTGGCTGAAGACCGCGCGGAAGCGCGTGTCGCTGCGGCGCAGGCTGTCTTCCGCCATGCGCGCGCGGATCAGGGCCTGCAGCGTCGCCGTGAGCACCGCCGGCTCGACCGGGTGGACCAGGTAGGCGTCGGCGCCCGCGTTCAGGCCCGCGACCTTGTCGGCGTTCTGCACATAGGTGGCGGACAGGTGGATGACCGGAAGCAGGGCGGTCGCAGCATCGGCGCGCAGCAGGCGGCAGACCTCGAAGCCGTCGATGTCCGGCAGGTGCACGTCGAGGATCACGGCCGAGGTGCCGCGCGGTGCCATCGCCACGGCCTCGGCGCCGGTGGCGGCTTCCTCGGTGCGGAAACCGGCGGCGCGGATGATGCGCGCCGTCGAATAGCGGGTGGCCGGGTTGTCGTCGACCACCAGCACCGTGTGCAGCGACCGGTCGATGGTGGTGTTGATGACCGCGCCGTCCGTCATGGGACCTCCGGCGCGGGGGCGCCTGCCACGTGCAGCGGCAGGATCACCGAGAAGGACGAGCCCTTGCCCAGTTCGCTCTCCAGCTCGACGTGCCCGCCCAGGATGCCCGCGAGCTGCTTGCACAGCGAGAGGCCGAGGCCGGTGCCACGCAGGCGTTTCTGGACCGGGGAGTCGACCTGCGAGTAGTCGTCGAAGACGGCCGCGTGGTATTTCTGTTCGATGCCGATGCCTGTGTCGAGCACCGAGAAGCGGACCGTGTGGTCGTCCTGCCGGCGTGCCGACACCCGGATCTCGCCGCGGCTGGTGAACTTCAGGGCGTTGGCGATGAAGTTGCGCAGGATCTGCGAGAGCTTGCGGTCGTCGGTGTAGAGCCTGGGCAGGCCGACCGGCTCCTCGAACACCAGGTTCACCTCCGGGTTGGTCAGCACCGACTTGAACATGCCGCGCAGCGCGGCAAAGATGTCGACCATCTCGAACCAGGCCGGCGAGATCTCCACGCGCCCGGCCTCGATCTTGGCGAGGTCGAGCAGGTCGTCGACCATCTCGGCGAACTCGGTCGCGGTCGACTGGATGAAATCGACCTGCTTCGACTGCTCGTCGGTCAGGGGCCCGTCCACGCGATCGCTCAGCAGGCGGGCGATGCTGCGGATCGCGTTCACCGGCGTGCGGAACTCATGGCTCATGTAGGCCAGGAAGCGGCTCTTGAGTTCGTTCGCGCGCTTGAGCTCCTCGGCCTGGGCATCGAGTTCCGCATAGAGGGCGACCACGCCGCGGTTGGTTTCTTCCAGCTCGGACCGCAGCGCGTCGATCTCCTCGCGGGCGGCCGCGAGCAGCGCGGCGGCCTCGCCGTGCGCCGACGGCGTGTCCACGGCCGGCGAAGTCTGGTGGGGGCTCATGCTATCGCCGCCTCTCGCAGCACCACCACGGTGGCGTCGTCGCGGCCGCGCGAGAAATCGCGAAACAGGATGGCCGCGGCGAGGGTCGGGTCCCGCTCCAGCACGGGGAGGATCGGCGCGGTGTCCCAGCGGCTCGCGAGGCCGTCGCTGTGCACGATCGTCACCCCATGCAGGGGCAGGGCCAGCGTGCTCTGGTCCGGTTTGCGGATCTGCACGCCGGCGGTGCCGTGCTGCGTGGCCATCGAGCGATCGAACACGCCCGATACGACGCGCACGGCCACGTTGCCGGCGCCCGCGCACTGGACCGTCTGCGCCTCTGCATCGACCCGCAGCGCGCAGACCGCGGCACCGCGTGTCGACTGCAGGCGGACGTGCGTGCGCTCGACCATGCCGCGCAGCTCGCCCGCGGCATCGTCCGAGAAGACATCGAGGGCGGCCTGCGACGCCTGCGCCGCCTGCGGACCGTGGCCCAGGCCATCGGCCAGCATCACGGTCGCCCGGCGGCCATCGAGCGCCACCGACCAGGCATCGCCGCACACCGTCTCGCCCTGGATGGGGACGCAGACCGACCCGAAGGCGAAAGACGGCGCGTCGCCCGTCTCCACCGTCGCCGGTGCTCCCGCGTTGCGACCGACACGTGCGACGCAGACGGTGCCACGCGGCACCGACCGGAAGACTCAGCGGCCAAGAGAGGCCTCCCGGCGCGAGCGCTCGAGAAGCTGGACGCCGCGCTCCACGTTCAGCGCGGTGCGCACGCCCTCGAGCGACAGGCCGAGTTCGACCAGCGTGATGGCCACCGCCGGCTGCATGCCGACGACCACCGTGGTCGCCGAGAGGATGCGCGCGATGCCCGAAATGCTGGCCAGCATGCGGCCGACGAAGGAGTCGACGATCTCCAGCGCCGAGATGTCGATCAGCACGCCGCTCGCGCCGGTCTTGGCGATCTTCTCGGCCAGGTCTTCCTGCAGCATCATGGCCGTCTGGTCCTGCATGTCGACCTGGATGGTCACCAGCAGCACGCTGCCCATGCGCAGAATTGGAATGCGTTCCATCCCGGGTCAACCTTCGCGCGTGATGCGCCAGCCGTTCTTCTGCAGCGCCATCGACAGGGCATCCGCCAGCGTCGCCTTGGTCGTGATGCCCTGCAGGTCGATGCCGAGGTGGACGATGGTCTGCGCGATCTGGGGGCGGATGCCGCTGATGATGCAGTCGGCGCCCATCAGGCGGATGGCGCTGACGGTCTTCAGCAGATGCTGCGCGACCAGGGTGTCGACGGTCGGCACGCCGGTGATGTCGATGATGGCCAGGCCCGATTCGGTCTCGGCGATCTTCTGCAGCAGCGTCTCCATCACGATCTGGGTGCGGTTGCTGTCGAGCACACCGATCATCGGGACCGCGAGCACGCCTTCCCACAGCTTGATCACGGGCGTCGAGAGTTCGAGCAGTTCCTCCTGCTGGCGCTTGATGATGTCTTCGCGCGCCTGCTGGAAGGTGGACACCGTGTACTGCGCGATCTGGTCAACCAGCGTGGTCGTGGCCCAGATGGCCTCGATCAGGCTGGCGGGGTCGGCGCCCAGGTCCTGCTGCAGCGCCGTGAACAGGGGCTTCTTCAGCGCGAGGATGAACAGGCTGGTGTCGGCGGCCGATTGGCCCCGGGCCGCGCGCGAGCCCGACAGCGACTCCAGCACATGCCGCAGGTCGCTCCATTCGGGGCCGCGGAAGGACGCGGGGTCGGCCTGCGCCGCGAGCGCCTGGCGCAGGGCCTCCACGATCCCGTTCGCCTCCGCATCCATCGCCCGCCGGGCGCCGGCCTCCTTGACCTCCGTTTCATCGATCCAGCGCTCGATGATCTTTCCCCCGGCCGCGTCGAGTGCCGAAAGGATGGCTGCGTGTTCCCTCTTCATATGTACCTGCGCGTTCTGCTTCTGTGATAGCCAAATTGGCACGGATAGAAAAAGTGTCAACAGATTCTAGGCAGATTGCAGGTCCGCACGAGCGGCCGGCGAAGAACATTTGAGACGCCCTCTCCCGGACGCGGTCCCGGCGCGGCCGGCGCAACGCAAGCTTCTGGGTCTTCGTGGACCCCGACCTGCTCTGGTTGGCATGGGGCCTCCACACGCGGGCCTGGGCGCTCATCGCCCTGCCGGTGGGCTGGCGGCACTGAATGTGCGTGGCGTGGTCAAGACGGAAGGGCCTCGATGAGCGCGGGTCGCATTCGGGCCCGGATGCCGGTGGGAAGGAGCGGTGGATTTGCGGGATTGTCCGGGCCGGGTGTCTTCACCGCCCGTCGTGCTCGAACACCCGCGCCGCCACCTGCCGGAAGTGCCTGGCGGCGGCGCTCTCCATCGCGGGGTGGTAGACCAGCGCGAGGCCCGTCTGGGCCGAGGCCGGCAGGTCGGCGATGCGCCGGTAGGCAATGTTCTTGCTCTGGAAGCGCTGCATGATCGACGGCACCAGGGCCACGCCCAGCCCGCTCTCGACCAGCGACAGCACCGTCTGGATCTGCACGGCTTCCTGCGTGATCCGGGGCACGAAGCCGGCGCCCTGGCAGACCAGCATCGCGGCTGCACGCAGGCCCAGCGCCTGCCCGCTGGCATACATGACGAAGGGTTCCCGGGCCAGCGACGCCAGGCTCAGTTCGGCCTGCGCGGCCAGGGCGTTGGCGCGCGGCAGCGCGACGATGAACGCGTCGCGTTCCAGGGGCAGCAGGCTGGCGCTGGTGCCCAGCAGCAGCGGCGTGCGGACCAGGCCCACGTCGAGTTCGCCGCCGTCGATGCCCTCGAGGATGCGGGTGGAGGTGAGTTCGCGCAGGCCCAGTTCGACGCCCGGATACTCCGCGCGAAAGAGGGGCAGCAGGCGCTGCAGCATGCCGTAGCTCGCGGAGCCGACGAAGCCCACCTGCAGGCTGCCGCCCGTGCCCTCGGAGGCGCTCCTGGCCGCGTCCGACAACTGCGTGCCGTGGAAGAGCATGCGCCTGGCCTCGGGCAGCGCGGCCAGGCCGCTGGGCGTGAGCGTGACGCCGCTGGGCGAGCGCACGAACAGGCGCGCGCCCAGCTCGGCTTCGAGTTTCTGGATCGACACCGAGAGCGGCGGCTGCGCCATGTGCAGCTTCTCTGCCGCGCGGCGGAAATTGAGCGTCTCGGCCAGGACGACGAAGTGACGGATGCGGCGAAGGTCCATGGGGTGAGGAAGAGGTCGGCGCAAGGATATGTGGACGCGCAGTGTCCCCTGACCGGCCTGCGGCCCGAAAGGCGGGACGAAGCCTGGCATCGGCGTCCGCTGCAGCGCGTTGGCGGTACCCGGCGCGATGCCGGCGAAAGACATCGCCGCCGCGTATGGGTCGTGTAATTGCGATATCGAATCCGATGGTATCGATACCTGTATCGAATGTCTTCTTCGGGAAAGTACCCGGTCATCCGTATCGATAGACGCACCCGCGGTCCTCATCGCTTTTCGGTATCGGGAAAACGCAAACTTATATTGGACGCGACGAGGCATCCGCTTCTATTCTCCGCGGCTCCTTCCTACCGCTTGTGCCATCCGATGCCGTCCGTCCACACCGCTCCCTGCCCGCTGCAGTCCATCGCATGACGGGGCTGCTCGACAACCTGGCGCCCGCGCTGCTGCCGGCGCATGCCGAGCGCTTCCGCGACGAGGTGCGCGCCTTCCTCGCGAGCGAACTCCCGCCGGCCTCCGCGGACCTTCGTGCACGCTCGTGGATGGGCTACGACGCGGCATTCAGCCGCCGGCTGGCCGCGCGCGGCTGGGTCGGCGTGACACTGCCGGCCGAGTACGGCGGCGCGGCCATGGATGCCTTCTCCCGCTTTGTGCTGGTGGAGGAACTGCTGGCCTGCGGTGCGCCGGTTTCGGCCCACTGGATCGCCGACCGGCAGAGCGGTCCGCTGATCCTGCGCTACGGCACCGAGGCCCAGCGCCGTTTCTACTTGCCGAAAATCTGTGCGGCGGAGGCCTTGTTCTGCATCGGCATGAGCGAGCCGAATGCCGGCTCGGACCTGGCCAGCGTCGGCACCCGTGCGACGCGCATCGAAGCGGATGCTGGCAACGGGGGCGGTGGCTGGCGGCTGCAGGGCCGCAAGATCTGGACGACCAACGCCGACCATTGCGATTACATGATCGCGCTGGTGCGCAGCGCGGGCAGCGCCGAGGACCGCCAGCGCGGCCTGTCCCAATTCATCATCGACCTGAAGCTGCCGGGCGTGACCGTGCGGCCCATCCGCGACCTGTCGGGCGACGCGCATTTCTCCGAGGTGTTCTTCGACGACGTCCGGCTCGCCGACGACGCACTCATCGGCCGCGAAGGGGCGGGTTGGGAGCAGGTCACGGCCGAGCTCGCGTTCGAACGCAGCGGGCCGGAGCGCCTGTATTCGAGCATCGTGCTGCTCGACCGCTGGATCCGTTGGCTCTCGGCGCAGGAGGCCGGGCAGGCGACGAACGCCGCGCAGCTCGCGACCGTCGGCCGGTTCGCGGCGCATCTGGCCACCTTGCGCCAACTCTCGATCGCCGTCACCGCCAAGCTCGCCGCGGGCGAGAGCCCGATCGTCGAGGCGGCCCTGGTCAAGGACATCGGGACCGAGTTCGAGCAGCAGATTCCCGCGGCCATCGAAGCAGCGCTGGGCGCGGACCCGGCGGCCGACGTCGATGCCGACCTGCTGCGGGCGGCCGCCTATCTCAGCCAGATCGCGCCGACCTTCTCGCTGCGTGGCGGCACGCGCGAGATCCTGCGCGGAATGATTGCGCGCGGCCTCGGCCTGCGCTGAAACGACGAAGGACGATCCCACGATGTTTGCCGAAGCCCTGGAAGCCATCCTGCGTGACCACGCGACGCCCGCGTCGGTGCGTGCCATCGAAGCCGGCGGCCCGCACGATGCGCCATGGCGCCTGATCGCCGATGCCGGCTTCCTGCGCCTGCTGGCGCGCGAGGAGGACGGCGGTGCCGCGCTGCCGATGGCCGAACTCTTTCCCGTGCTGGCGCTGCTCGGGCGCCATGCCGTGGCCTTGCCCGTGGGCCAGGCCATGCTGGCGCATGCGCTGCTGCCCGCGGAAGCCGTGCCCGCGGACCTCCTGACCCTGGCACCCGCGGTGCGGAACACGCCCGACGGCGGGCTGGCCTGCCCGGCGGTGCCGTATGGCCTGATCGCCGACCATGTGCTGGCCGACGATGGCGAGCGCCTGCTGCTGCTGGCATGCGAAGGCGCGGCCAGGACGGCCACGGCCGGCACCTACAGCCAGACGGCCAGCCTGCGGTGGCCGGCGTCCGCCGCACCGCGGCACTTCGCGCGCCGGGGCGATGCGCTGGCCTCGTTCGGCGCGGCGCTGCACGCCGCCTTGCTGGCCGGCGCGATGGGCCGGGTGTTCGACATGACGCTGGCCTTCGGCAACGACCGCGTGCAGTTCGGCAAGTCGATCGGCAAGTTCCAGGCCATCCAGCATCAGCTGGGCGTGATGGCCGAGCAGTGCGCGGCCGCCCGCATGGCCGCCGAATGCGCCTGGCGGGGGCCATCGAGGCCGACGCTGCTGCAGGCGGCCATCGCCAAGGCCCGCACCAGCGAGGCCGTGGGTCCTGTGGCATCGATCGCGCATGCCGTGCATGGTGCCATCGGCGTGACCGCGGAATACGACCTGCAGCTCTACACGCGGCGGCTCCACGAGTGGCGTGTCGCGCACGGCTCCGAAGACCACTGGCATCCGCTGATCGGGCGGGCCGTGCTCGATGCCGGCCGGCCCGTGTCCGAATTCGTGCGCGCCGTCGCGGCCGGGGGCGCCTGAGCCATGGCCGGACCGTTGCAGGGCGTGCGCGTGGTGGACCTCACCAACGTGCTGATGGGCCCCTTCGCCACGCAGATCCTGGGCGACATGGGCGCCGACGTGATCAAGATCGAATCGCCCGAGGGCGACACCGTGCGGCACCTGGGGCCGATGAAGAACCCGGGAATGAGCGCGGGCTTCCTGCACACCAACCGCAACAAGCGCAGCGTGGTGCTGGACCTCAAGCAGGCCGAAGGGCGCGGCGTGCTGCTCGACCTGATCAGGACCGCGGACGTCTTCGTGAGCAACGTGCGGCCGGCGGCGCTGGCGCGGCTGCGGCTCGATGCCGACCTGCTGCGCGCCGCCAAGCCCGACCTGATCCACCTGTCGCTCGTCGGCTATGGGAGCGACGGCCCCTATGCCGATCGCGCGGCCTACGACGACATGATCCAGGCCGTGTGCGCCATCCCCAGCCTGATCGCGCAGGTGGGCGACGGCGTGCCGCGCTATGTGCCGCTGGCCATCGTCGACCGGGTGGTGGGCCAGGCGGCCGCCACCGCGATCCTGGGGGCGCTGGTGCACCGCCTGCGCACGGGGCAGGGGCAGTCGGTGGAGGTCCCGATGTTCGAGACCATGGTGCCCTACGTGCTGAGCGAGCACATGTCCGGCCTGACCTACCAGCCACCGATCGCGCCGCCGGGCTATCCGCGGCTGCTCGCACCGTCGCGCCAGGCCTACCCGACGAGCGATGGCTTCGTGTGCGCGCTGCTCTACACCGACCGCCACTGGCGCGCCTTCTTCACGCTGATCGGCGAGCCCGGGCGCTTCGACGCCGATGCGCGGCTGGCATCGATCGCCGCGCGCACGCGCCACATCGGCGAGCTCTATGCCGAGGTCAGCGCCGCGCTGCGCCTGCGCGGTACGGCCTACTGGCTCGAGGCGCTCGCGAAGGCGGACATTCCGGTGATGCCGCTGCACACGCTGGCGTCGCTGATGGACGACCCGCACCTGCGCGCCGTCGGCTTCTTCCGCACGCTCGAGCACCCGAGCGAAGGACCGATCCACGACATGGCCCCGCTGGGGCGATGGTCGGCAACGCCCGCCGATCCCGTGCGTCCCGCGCCGACGCTGGGCCAGCACACCCAGGAGGTCCTGGCAGAGCTCGCGACCCCACCCCATAACCAGGAGACAAAACCATGCGCGTGATCCGATCCTTGACTGGCGCTGCGGCGCTCTGCATGGCGACAGCCATGCTGCCGCTGGCGCCCGCAGCCCACGCGGCCGACCCCTATCCGAACCGGCCCATCCGCATGGTGATCGGCTTCCCCGCGGGCGGGCCGACCGACGTCAATGCGCGGATGTTCGCGCAGGGCATGGCCGAGCAGCTCGGCCAGCCCATCGTGGTGGACAACAAGCCGGGTGCCGGCAGCAACCTGGCCTCCACCACGGTGCTGTCGGCCCCGGCGGACGGCTACACCATCCTCTACAACACCTCTTCGCTGGTGCTCGGCGCGATGCTCTACAGCTCGGCGAAGTTCGACCCGCTCAAGGACTTCGTCCCGGTGGTGCGCACCGCGGGCGTGCCGCTGGTCGTGGCCGTCAGCACCACGGTGCCGGCCAAGACCTTCGCCGAGTTCGTGGCGCTGACGAAGGCCAGCCCGGGCAAGTTGAACTATGCGTCCTCGGGCGCCGGCACCATCGACCACCTGGCGGCCGCGCTGCTGACCACGCAGCTCGACATCAGGATGGAACACGTGCCCTACAAGGGCACGGCGCCGGCGCTGGTCGACCTGGTATCGGGCAACACGCAGATGTTCACCACCACGCAGAACACGCTGCTGCCCTTCATCCACGACAAGCGCCTCGTGCCGCTGGCCATCGCCTCCCTGCAGCGCTCGCCGCTGATGCCCGAGGTGCCGACGGTGAGCGAGGCGGCCGGATTGCCCGGCTTCGAGATCACGGCCTGGAACGGCATCGTGGTGGCGGCCGGGACGCCGCCCGCGGTGGTGAGCCGGCTCAACGCGGCGGTCAATGCGGTGCTGAAGCAGAAGGACTTCGTCGCCCGGCTTCGCGCCACGGGCGCCGAACCCTACGGCGGCAGCGCGGAGGCCTATGGCGCCTACCTGAAGTCGGAGACGGCGCGCTGGAAGACGGTGGTGCAGCAGGCCGGCGTGACGCCGCAGTGAGGCCGCGGCCGCCGCCCGGCCTCAGGGCCGCGCCTGTTGCATCGCGGCGGCCAGTTCCCCCGCGCCGCGCTCGCCGAGCGAGCGGATGGCGCCGTCCAGGTCCCGCGCTTCCCGGTTCTGGCTGAGTTTCCGCTTGCATTCCAGGCGGGTGATCTCGATCTCGATCCCCACGATCGCGGCGAGCAGCTGATCGATGAAATCCGCGGGCGCGTCGCCCATCTTCCAGGGGGTCGCCTCCGTGGCTTCGTGGTGTCGGGTCAGGCGCGCGACGATGCCGCGCACGAAGCGCTGTTCATCGACCACGCGCAGCTTTCCATGCGCATGCACGACTTCGTAGTTCCAGGTCGGCACGAGCCGGTGCGTCTCGTGCTTGCTGGGATACCAGCTGGGCGAGATGTAGCCCTGGGCCGCGCGGAACACCACCATGACGTCCTGCCCGGCAGCGGCCTGCCACACGGGATTGGCGCGCGCCACGTGGCCCATCAGCGTGCCGTGCGGACCCCGGGCCGCATCCAGCTCGAAGGGCAGGTGGTCGGCATCCAGCCCCTGGGCAGTGTGGGTCACGAGCATGCCGAGGGGGTGCTCGGCCATGATCCGGCGTTGTTCCTCGACGTTCCGTTCGGTGAAGTGCGGAGGTTGGTACATGGTCTTTGCGTCGCATTCCGTGCAAGTGGGGTGCCCTCCAGTATGGCGAGAGGTGGCATGATTATTCGGGCCACTTCTCGCTTATTCCACAGGACCAGTGAAGGACCCGAGCATGCTTCTGCGCCAGGGCGGCCGTGGCCGCGCCCTCTACGACGAGATCAAGTCCGGCGTGCTGGACGGGACCTACGCCGCCGGCACCGCGCTCCCGTCCTCGCGGGCCTGTGCGGCGGAACGCGGGTTGTCGCGCTCCACCGTGTCGGGCGTCTACGAGCAGCTGGCGGCCGAGGGCTTCGTCGAGATGCGGCAAGGCGCCGGGACCCGCGTGGCCGCGGGCGCCGCGGCATCCGTGGCCGCAAGGCCGAAGGGCGCGAAGGGCCGTGCCCAGCGGCCATGCGTCGAGCCCGGGCTGTCGTCCATCGGCCGCCGGGTGGAGGCCCTGGCCCTGCCGGCGCGGTCCGTGCCGACGCCCGACACCGTGGATTTCGTCTACGGCCCCCTGTCGGGGCGCGACTTCCCGACCCTGGCCTGGGCCAAGGCCGCGCGGCAGGTCGAGCGGGAAAGGGCGCCGATGCTGGCGTACGAAGATCCGCAAGGGCATGAGGAGCTGCGCGCGGCGCTGCGGGTGCATCTGGCCCATGCGCGCGGCGTGTTCTGCGAGACCGATCAGCTGCTGGTCGTCAACGGGTCGCAACAGGCGCTGGACCTCTGCGCGCGGCTGCTGGTTGAACCGGGCGACACCGTGGCCGTCGAGAACCCCGGCTACCGCATGGCGCATCACGTGTTCGAGTGCGCCGGGGCGAGCCTGCAGGGCGTCGCGGTCGATCCGCAGGGGCTCATGCCGGACGACCTGGCGCGTGTGCCACAGGCGCGCCTGGTCTACGTGACGCCGACCCATCAGTTTCCCATGGGCGGACTCATGACCATCAGCCGGCGCAATGCCTTGCTCGACTGGGCCGCCGCGAAAGGCGCCTGGATCGTCGAGGACGATTACGACAGCGAGTACCGCCACGCGGCACGGCCCGAAGCCGCGTTGCAGGCGCTCGACGACCGCGGCCTGGTGATCTACGTCGGGACCTTCTCCAAGACCCTGTCGCCCCAGCTTCGCCTGGGCTACATGGTGCTGCCCCATCGGCTGGTGGCCGCCTTTGCGACGGCCAAGCGCATGGCCGACCGCCATGCCCCGAGCGCACCGCAGCGCACCCTGGCCAGGCTGCTGGAAAGCGGGGCCTACGACCGCCACCTCAGGCGATTGCGCCGGGCCCAGAAGGCCAGGCGGAGTGCGCTGCTGGCCGCCCTGGGCCGCCACCTGCCCGGCGAGGTGAGCGTGCATGGTGCCTCGAGCGGCCTGCATCTGGTCGTGGCCTTCGACCACCTGCCCGCCGCGCGCGAGGAGGAACTGGCGAGGCTGGCGCTGCTGGAGGGCGTCCAGACCTATCCCCTGGGGCGCTTCTACCTGCCGACGCCCCATGCGGCGATGCCCGGCCGGCCTGCCGCGCTCGTGCTGGGTTACGCCTCCCTGGAGCCCGCGAGGATGGAGCTCGGCGTCCAGCGCATCGCGCGGGCCTTGCACCGCCTGCTGCCGTGAGCCGTCCGAGGTGGCCCGTGATGATGGAACTGGCGTTGCGGCAGGGCCGCCTTTTCCGGAAGGCCCGGTCGATGCGGAATGCCACATCCCGCGCCGCAACCCCAGGCCGCGTTCACATCTCGCCGCAGAGATCCTGTCGCAGCCAGTGTTCGCAGGCGACGTCGTCCAGGCCCGCCGCCAGCAGCGCATGCAGCTTGCCGAGCGCCGCCTCGGCCGTCATGCCGCCACCATCGATCACACCGGCGTCGCGCAGGCGCCGGCTCGCTTCGTAGCTGTCCATGCGCACCCGGCCCTTGGGGCACTGGCTCACGGCCAGCAGCAGCACGCCGGCGCGTTGCGCGCGTGCCAGTGCGGCCATGAAGGCGGCATCGCCGGTGGGTGCGGTGCCACTGCCGTAGCAGGCCAGCACGCAGCCGGCGATGCCTGCCTGCGGCAGTGCGTCGAGCAGTTCGGGCGCAAAGCCGGGATGCAGCGTGAGCAGCGCCACGCGCTGCGGCTGCCAGCGCTGGCGCAGCGGCCAGGGCGCTGCCACGCGATCCGTTGGCGGGCCGGGGGCGCGCTCGGCGAAGGCATCGAAGCCGTCGCTGCGCCGCTTGCTGCAGCGCACCGCGCTCAGGGTACGGCCCGCGAAATGCAGCCGCACCCCCGCGGCGCCGGGCTCGCGCAGGGCGGCGATGGCACCGCGCAGGTTGGGCCAGGCATCGCTGTCGGGGTCATTGGCCGGAAGCATGCTGCCGGTGAACACGACCGGGATCGGCAGCCCCTGCAGCAGGAAGGCCATCGCCGCGGCGCTGTGGGCCAGGGTGTCGGTGCCGTGCAGCACCAGCACGCCGTCGCAACCGGCGTCGGCCAGCGCCAGGATCGCATCGGCCATCGCATGCCAGGTGGCGGGGGTGGCGTCGGCACTGTCGATGGGCGGCGCGAGCGTGGCGATCTGCCACTGCAAGGTCTCGCCATGCAGGGCCCGCAGGGTCGCGTGCAGGCTGTCGGCCAGAGCGGCCGACGGTGCCAGCGTGCCCGCGCGCGGCTGCATGCCGATGGTGCCGCCGGTGTAGAGCACGCCGAGGCTTGGCGCGGTGCTCATGGCGACGACGCGGCCGTCACGCCCGTGCGCTCGAGCAGGGCCTCGGCCACCAACTGGGTCACGTCGACCAGCCGCCCGTCGCCCGGCAGCTCGGCCACCAGCGGCAGTTCGGTGCAGGCCAGCAGCACGATCGGGGCCTCGATGCCCGCGAGCAGCGCGGCGAAGCGTTCACGCAGGCCCGGGTGCGCGGCACCGCGCCACTTGATGTCGTAGATGAGCTGGTGCAGCGCTTCGGTGGCCTCGGCGCCCAGCGGCTCGAAGTCGAAGCGCGCGCGCAGCGTGCGGTAGGGCGACCACTCGCCCAGTTCGGCCACCGGCCGCGCGCCCAGCAGGCACACGCGCTGCGCACCGATGCGCGCCAGGTGCGCGCCCACGACCTCGGTGAAGGACAGCAGCTGCGCGCGCAACGCCAGCCCATGCAGCCGGTCGGCGAACAGGTTGAGCGTGTTGCAGGCGATCGCGTAGACGGCGGCCCGGCCGTCGAGCGCCTGTGCGTCGGCCTTCAGCGCAGCCCAGACCTGTGCCTCGGTGCGCTCGAGTTCCATCGACAGGCCCAGCGCCGGGTCGGAGACGACGTGGACGGTGGGCGCATCGATGTCGCCGCGGAAGGCCGGGCCCAGGCGACGCCGGTTCTCCTGCAGCAGCTTGGTCCAGAGGTCGATGCCGGCCTCGGGGCCCGAGCCCGTGAGGATGCCGATGGCGGGGCGGTGTAGGGGCTCGGCAAGCGAGAGGTCGGTGGGGCCCGCCGCAGCGGTGCCCGGGGCGCAGGAAGAAGTCATGGGCAAATTCTCGAAGCCGGCCCTGGCCCGGGCAATTCCGCGACCCTGGCGCTTTCGCCGCGACCTGCCGCCGCCGCCGTCGCGAACTGATGCGCGCGCCGGTCAGCGCAGCTGGAACAGGCCCTGCTCGAGCTTGACCGCCTGCAGCTGTTCGCGGATGTCTGCGCCGATGGCCGGATCGTCCGCCCCGAACAGGCCCAGTTGCCGGTAGCAGCTCACGCGCCGGATCTCGGTGCCCAGGTAGTCCCACACCACGCGGCTGCAGCAGGGCGCGCGCTGGTCGTTCGAGGCCACGCCCAGCTTGAGCCCGTTGAGCCGCGTCACGCGGTTCTTGAAGCTGGGCGTGAGCACGGTCTGCGAGATCTCGTTGGAGGTCAGCGATTCGTAGTCGACCAGGAACAGCTTGCCCTGCAGGTCGAAGGCGGTGCCGATGTAGCGGCAGCGCACATGGTCGGCGGGTGCGTCGGCCCGCTGCAGGCGCTCGGTGCGTTCGTAGCCGAAATGGCCGGCGTCCGCGCGCAGGTGGACCAGCGAACGCAGGATGTGGCCGGGCGAGGACATCGAGTGGTAGTACTCGAAGTAGTAGCCCACATGGCGCGCCAGCCGCGATTCGGAGGACTGCGCGCGCAGGTGCTCGAGGTGCGCGAGCGGCGGCGACTTCGGCTGCGCCGCGGCGCCCCCGTCGCGGCGCACGCCGATCAGCTGCGCGAAGGCGGGCGCGGGCTGCGCGATCTCGAGCTCGTCGACGCCGAAGAAGTCGCAGATGCGCTTGAGGTTGTGGGCCGTCGGCACCGACTGGCCGCTCAAGTACTTGTTGAACTGCGCGCGGTTGATCTCGAGCCGCCGGCAGACGTCGGCGATCGAGCGGTAGTGGCTGCACAGCAGCTTGAGGTTGCCGGGGAAATACGCGTTCATGCACGGGAGCGTAGCAGGGCCTGGATGGCGCAAGATGGCGCGCGCATCGCGCCGATTCGCGCCATCTTTCGGCGGTCGCGAAATTGCGGCGGCGAAGGGCGGCACCGACAATTTCGCCACCCCTCACGCCGCTTCACCGCACCCCGCATGAACACCACCCACCCGCTCCAGACCCTGTCCCCGCCGCTGCCCGACGCGGCCGACCCCGACGCGTCGCGGCGCCTGTTCCGGCGTCTCGACTGGCGCATGCTTCCGCTGTTGATGGTCTGCTACATGGTGGCCTACATCGACCGCGTGAACCTGGGCTACGCGCAGCTGCAGATGAAGCAGACGCTGCCCTTCGGCGACGAGGTCTACGGCCTGGGTGCCGGCATCTTCTTCATCGGCTACTTCCTGTTCGAGGTGCCCAGCAGCATGCTGCTCAAGCGCATCGGTGCGCGTGCCACGCTGCTGCGCATCATGTTCTGCTGGGGGCTGGTCGCGGCCGGCATGATGTTCGTGCAGACGCCCACGCAGTTCTACACCCTGCGTTTCCTGCTGGGCGTGTTCGAGGCCGGCTTCCTGCCCGGCGTCGTCTACTACCTCACGCAGTGGTACCCCTCGGCGCGGCGCGGCCAGGTGGTGGCGATCTTCATGGCGGCGGCCGTGGCCGCGGGCGTGCTCGCCGGCCCGATGTCGGGCTTCATCATGAAGCACTTCGACGGCTTCCACGGCTGGACGGGCTGGCAGTGGCTGTTCCTGCTGCAGGGCCTGCCGGCCTCGGTGCTGGGCGTGGTGGTCTGGTTCTGCCTGCACGACAGCCCCGAGCAGGCGCCCTGGCTGTCGGCCGAAGAGAAGGCGCTGCTGCGCCGGCAGCTCGCGGCCGACCCCGCGGTGGCATCGGCCGGCCACGGCAGCATGCGCGCGCTGCTGAAGGACCCGCGCGTCTACGCGTTGGCGCTGGTCGATTTCCTGCTCATCGGCGCCAACTACGCGCTGGTGTTCTGGATGCCCACGCTGATCAAGGGCTGGGGCGTGACCGACCTGGTGCAGATCGGCCTCTATGCGGCCGTGCCGCAGGTGCTGGGCGTGGTCGGCATGGTCCTCATCGGCCGCAGCTCCGACCGCCGTGGCGAGCGGCGGTGGCACTATGCGGCCTCGAGCTTCCTCGCGGCCTTCGGGCTCTGGATCACCATCCAGTCGCAGAACCACCTGGCGCTGTCGATGCTGGGCCTGTGCATCGCGGTGATCGGCCTCGCGGCCGCCACGCCGCTGTTCATCACGGTCGTCACCGAGTACCTGGCCCGGCCCGTGGCCGCCACCGGCATCGCCTTCATCAACAGCCTCGCGATCCTGGGCGGCGCGGTGAGCCCGCCGGTCATCGGCATGATCAACGCCCGCGCCGGCAACCCGGTGCCGGCCATCTACTTCGTGCTGGCGCTCTATGTGCTGTCGGGCCTGCTGATGCTGGCCGTGGTGCGCCGCCGGCGCTGAACACCGGAACCGAGATGAACCCCACCGAGAACGATTCCTTCGACCTGCTGCTGTGCGGCGGCACCGTGATCGACGGCACGCGCGCGCCGCGTTTCCGTGCCGACCTCGGCGTGCGCGACGGGCGCATCGCCGCCATCGGCGACCTGTCGCAGGCCCGGGCCGCGCAACGGATCGACGCCACCGGCCGCATCGTCGCACCGGGCTTCATCGATGCCCACACGCACGACGACCAGGCGCTGCTGCTGCAGCCGGAGATGCGCTTCAAGGTCTCGCAGGGCGTGACCACGGTGATCACCGGCAACTGCGGCATGAGCGCCGCGCCGCTGCGCACGGGCGATGTGCTGCCGATGCCCATGGGCCTGATGGACGATGCCGACGGCGCGCGTTTCGCGCGCTTCGGTGACTACCTGCAGGCGCTGCGCGACCGCCCGGCCGCGCTCAACGTCGCGGCCTTCGTGGGCCACACCAACCTGCGCGTCTGGGCCATGCGCGACCTGCAGCGCGGCGCCGACGTGCAGGAGATCGAGGCCATGCGCGACCTGCTGCGCGAAGCCCTCGAGGCCGGTGCGCTGGGCCTGTCGGCCGGCACCTTCTACCCGCCCGCGGCCCATGCCTCGGCCGAGGAGATCATCGCCGTCGGCCGCGACCTGGCTGCGCATGGCGCGCGCTTCGCGACCCACATGCGCGATGAATCGAACCAGGTGATGGACGCGCTCGAGGAAACCTTCGCCATCGGCCAGGCGCTGGGCGTGCCGGTGGTGATCTCGCACCACAAGGTGCAGGGGCGCGCCAACTTCGGGCGCACCGCGCAGACGCTGCCGCGCATCCGCGAGGCCATGCAGCACCAGTGCGTGGCGCTCGACTGCTACCCCTACGACGCCGGCTCCACCATGATCCGCACCGACCGCGGCATGCTCGACGGCCGGGTGCTGATCGCCTCCAGCACGCCGCACCCCGAGTGCGCGGGCCGCGACCTCGACGACATCGCGCGCGACTGGGGCGTGGCGCGTGAAGAGGCCGCGCGCCGCCTGCAGCCCGGCAGCGCGATCACCTTCCTGATGGACGAGCACGACGTGCAGCGCGTGCTGGCCTTCGACGACACCATGATCGGCTCCGATGGCCTGCCCACCGGCCCGAGCCCGCACCCGCGGCTGTGGGGCACCTTCCCGCGCGTGCTGGGCCGCTACAGCCGCGACCTCGGCCTGTTCCCGCTCGAGACCGCGGTCTGGAAGATGACCGGGCTCACGGCGCGCAACTTCGGCCTGCAGGGTCGCGGCACATTGGCCGTGGGGCAGCAGGCCGACATCGTGGTCTTCGACGCGGCCACCGTGCGCGACACCGCCACCTACGCCGAGCCCGAGCAGGCGGCCGAGGGCATCGAGGCGGTGATCGTCAACGGCGTGCCGACCTGGCGCGCGGGCGCCTCGACCGGTGCGCGGGCCGGGCAGGTGCTGAGGCGCGCTGTGTAGAGTGGGGCGAAGCGGATCGTCCGATCCGTTCTTGAGAGGAAACCCATGCACCTCGAAGGCTCCTGCCACTGCCGTGCCGTCCGCTTCTCGCTCGAAGCCGACAGCCCGGTGCCATTCATGCACTGCCATTGCTCGATCTGCCGCAAGACGGCCGGCGGCGGTGGCTACGCGATCAACCTGGGCGGCGACGCCCGCACGCTGAAGGTCAAGGGTGCGAAGCACCTGGGCACCTACCACGCCGTGATGCGGGAGGAGGGCAAGCGCGCCACCCGCTCCAAGGCCGAGCGCCGCTTCTGCCTCAAGTGCGGCAGCGCGCTGTGGCTGTGGGACCCGCGCTGGCCCGAGCTGATCCATCCGCAGGCCTCGGCCATCGACACGCCCTTGCCCAAGCCGCCCGAGGTGGTGGAGGCGGCGCTGGACTTTGCCGCCAACTGGGAGGATGTGCCCAAGGGGCGGGGCCACAGGCACTTCGCGCGCTTTCCCTCCGAGTCGCTGGCGGAGTGGCACCAGCGGCACGGGCTGGAGGGTTAGCAGCCAGGTTCAGTGCTGCAGGATCTTCGAGAGGAACTGCTGGGCGCGGTCGGAGCGCGCCTCGACGTTGCCGAAGAACTCCTCCTTGGCACAGTCCTCGACGATGCTGCCGCGGTCCATGAAGATCACGCGGTGCGCCACCTTGCGCGCGAAGCCCATCTCGTGCGTGACGCACATCATGGTCATGCCTTCGCGCGCCAGCTGCACCATCACGTCGAGCACCTCGTTGACCATCTCGGGGTCGAGCGCCGAGGTGGGTTCGTCGAACAGCATCGCGATCGGGTCCATCGCCAGCGCGCGCGCGATGGCCACGCGCTGCTGCTGGCCGCCCGAGAGCTGCGAGGGGAACTTGTGCGAATGGGCCTGCATGCCCACGCGCTCGAGCAGCGCCATGGAGCGCGTGCGCGCCTCGCTCGACGAGCGCTTGAGCACCTTGACCTGCGCGATCGACAGGTTCTGCTCGATCGAGAGGTGAGGGAAGAGCTCGAAGTGCTGGAACACCATGCCCACGCGCGAGCGCAGCCGGTTGATGTCGATCTTGGGGTCGCCCACCGCCACGCCGTCGACCGTGATCCGGCCCTGCTGGAAGGGCTCGAGCGCGTTCACGCACTTGATCAGCGTGGACTTGCCCGAACCCGAGGGGCCGCAGACCACCACCACCTCGCCCTTGCGGACCTGGGTCGTGCAATCGGTCAGCACCTGGAAGGCGCCGTACCACTTGCTCACTTGCTGGATGTCGATCATGGGTGGTCCTTTGCGGGCGAGGTCAGGAGTTGCAGGAGCGTGTTGGCGACCACCACGGTCGCCTTGCGCAGTTCGTCGAGCGGCACGCGTTCGTCGGCGCGGTGGCCGTTGGCTTCGAGCAGCGATTCGGGGCCGGCGCCATACATCACGGTCGGGATGCCGGCTTCGCTGTAGAGCCGCGCGTCGGTGTAGAGCGGCACGCCGATGGGCGTCACCGGCTTGCCCATGACCGCGCTGGCTTCGCGGCACATGAGTTCGGCGAATTCGGCCGCGCCGGGCGCGGGCGCGAAGGGGCGGGCCAGCAGGATCTGGCGGATCTCGACTGTGATGCCCGGCAGCGCGGCGCAGGCCTCCTCGACGACCTGGCGCAGCTCGGCCTCGACCGCCTCGGGCACCTCCTCCGGCACGATGCGGCGGTCGATGCGCAGGCTCAGCATGTCGGCCACCACGTTGGTGTTGATGCCGCCTTCGATCAGGCCGACGACCATCGTCGGATGCGTGATGCCCGGCGTCCGGGAAGGCCGGTGCACGAGCTGGTCGCGGTGGCGGTAGAGCGCGGGCAGCAGGGTGGCGGCGGCCTCGATCGCGTCGGCGCCGGTGTCGGGCCGCGCCGCATGCGCGGAGGTGCCGCGCAGCGTCACTTCGAGGTGCAGGCAGCCGTTGTGCGCCACCACCACATGGTGCGAGAAGGCGGCCGAGATCACGTAGTCGGGCCGGCTCAGGCCCTGCGAAAGAATCCAACCGGGGCCGGTCATGCCGCCGGTCTCCTCGTCGTAGGTGAAGTGCAGCTCGACCGTGCCGGCCAGCGGCGTGCCGGCGGCGCGCAGCTCCTTCAGGGCGCGCAGCGCGAAGGCATAGGTCGTGAAGTCCGACTTCGAGACCGCGGCGCCGCGCCCGTAGAGCCAGCCCTCGCGCACCTCGCCACTGTAGGGCGAGCGGCTCCAGCCCGAGCCCGGCGGCACCACGTCGCCATGCGCGTTGAGCGCGATCACCGGGCCCTCGCCGAAGCGCTCGCGCACGATCAGGTTGGTCACGCTGCGCATGCCGTGCTGCTGCGCGAAGGCGGGCGGTACCGCATGGCGCTCCACCACCAGGTCCATGTCCTCGAGCAGGCGGGCCGAGAGCTCGGCATGCGGCGCGCAGTCGCCGGGCGGGTTGTCGGAGGGGCATTGCACCAGGCGCGCCAGGGTCCGGACCTGGTCTTCGAAGTGCGTGTCGATGAATTGGCGCAGCAGGTCGCGCGCGGGCGAGGATTCGGTCATGGGGCTCCGTCAGAGAAAGCGGTCGATGCGGAAAGGCGTGATGTCGATGTCGGTGCGGCCATGCACGATCAGGTCGGTGACCAGGCGCGCGGCGATCGGCGCCAGCGTGTAGCCGTTGGAGGTGACAGCGTTGTAGAAGCCGGGCACGCCGGGCACGTCGCCCAGGATCGGCGCGCCGTCGATGTTGACGTTCATGCCGGCCCAGCAGCGCACCATGTGCAGGCCGCTCACCGCCGGCAGCACCTGGCGCGCGACCCACAGGCCGCCCTCGATGCTCGAACGCTCGGCGCGGTTGAGCCGCATGCCTTCGTGGAAGGCCGCGGTCCAGCCGCCGCCGATGATCAGGCCGCCGGTGGCCGCCTGCTTGAGGCTCAGGTGCCGGTCGGCGTGCGCCACCAGGTGGTTGACCAGCGGCGGCGCGGGCTCGGTCACGATCATCTGCAGCGGCGCGCCCTTGACCGGGATCGGCACGCCGAGCATGTCGCCCACCTTGCTCGACCAGGCGCCGCTGGCGTTGACCACCCGGCCCGCGTGGATCACGCCGCGCGAGGTGTGGACCACGAAGCCGGCGCCGTCGCCGGGGCGGCGCTCGATGTCCTGCACGTCGCAGCCGCGCAGGAAGCGCGCGCCCTGCTGCCGCGCGAGCGCGGCCACGGCGTAGGTCGCGCGCAGCGGATTGATCTTGCCTTCCATCGGGCACAGTTCGGCGCCCAGCAGCTGCGGCGACAGGGCCGGCGACAGCCGGCGCAGCGTGGCGGCGTCGATCACCTGCGCGTCGATGCCGTGGCTGCGTTCCAGCGCGGCCTTGGCCTCGATGAAGCGCATGCCGGCTTCGGAATCGGCCACCATCAGGCCGCCGGTGATCTTGATCTCCAGGTCCTCGCCGCTCTCGGCCTCGATCTCCTGCCACAGCCGCACCGACATCGGGCCCAGCGGCAGCGTGGCCGCGGCCGGGCCGCCGCCTTCCTGCGCCTTGGCGCCGAAATCGAAGGACAGCAGCTGCACATGCAGGCTGCCCGCGTTGGCGCCCGAGGCCTGGAGGTTGAGGTCGTCGCGGTCCACCACCGTCACGTCTTGGCCGGCCTTCGACAGGTAGTGGCCGAGGCAGGAGCCCAGCACGCCGGCGCCGATCACCAGCACGTCGGTGCGCAAGGTGTCGAAGGGCGCATGTTCCACCGGACGCGCGAGGTTGGGCGTGATCGCCGGCTTGTGGCCGCCCCATTCGGGCTTCTCGAAGCCCAGCGCGCCGGCCGGCACCGGCTTGGCCGGCGGGCGCGGCGCGAAGTACTGCTCGACCTCGAGCGGCCGGCCCGTCATCTCGCTGACCAGCCGCGCCGCCGTGACCGCGCAGTAGCGGCCCTGGCAGCGGCCCATGCCCAGCCGGGTGTTGCGCTTGAGGGCGGCCAGCGTGTCGCGGCCCGCGCGGATCTGCTCGCGCACCGAGCCGAAAGTGATCTCCTCGCAGCGGCACAGCAGCGTGTCGTCGCTGACCGCGGCCAGCGCCACGGGAGGCGCGTCGTAGAGCGACCAGAGCGCCTGCTGGAAGCATTCGGCCTGGCGCAGCCGCGCGCGGGTCTTCGCGGGCGCGACCGCGGGGGGCGACGACAGGCCGAGCTTGCGCGCCGCGGCCCGGCCGGCCAGCGTGCCGCGGGCCAGCGCCACGCGCGAGCCGCCCATGTCGGCGCCGTCGCCGACCACGAACACGTCGGGCAGGCTGGTGGCGCCGTTCTCGGCGGTCACGGTCGCGAGGTAGCCCAGGTGGCGATCGACCACGTGGTGCGCGCAGCCCAGCATGCGCGCCAGTTCGGTCGAGGGAATGAAGCCGTAGCCCAGGCACAGCGTGTCGGCTTCGAAGCGGATTGGCGGCGCGTCGGTGGGCCGGCCCTGCGCGTCGAGCGCCACAACCTGCACCGCCTGCAGTTCGCCGTCGCCTTCGGCCGCCACCACCGCATGGCGCCACAGCACCGGCACCTTGTGCGCGCGCAACTGCCGCAGGTAGGCCCAGCCCTGGCGCACCAGGTCGGGCGCGGTGCGCGCGGTGGTCAGCAGCTGCCGCCAGTCGCGCGTGGATGGGCGAGCCGCCGATTCGAGCACCGCGAGCACCTGCGCACCGCCGGCCAGCAGCTCGGCCGCCAGCTGCAGGTTGAGCGGGCCATTGCCCGCGACCACCACGCGCCGGCCCGGCGCCACGCGGTAGGCGCGCGCCAGCGTCTGGGCCGCGCCGGTGGTCATCACGCCGGGCAGGGTCCAGCCGGGGAAGGGCACCGGCCGCTCGTAGGCGCCGGGCGCGATCACCAGCTGGCGGCAGCGGATGTTGGTGGCCCGGCCGTCGATCAGGGCGCTCACTCCATGCGCGGAGAACGCGGCCCAGACCTGCGCGCCCTGCGCCACCGTCACGCCGGCGGCCCGCACTTCACGTTCGAGCGCCAGGCCGTCGGCGAACTGGCGGTCGGCGGGGCGGGGCGCCTGCTGCGAGGGCGCCAGCGGCTTGTAGAACTGGCCGCCCGACTGCAGCCGCTCGTCGAGCACCAGCACCTCGGCGCCGGCCTGGCGCGCGGCCAGCGCGGCCGACAGGCCGGCCGGCCCGGCGCCCACCACCAGCACGTCGACCTCGCGTTCGGCCGGCCGCTCGGCGGCGGCCGGGGCCAGCGGCTGCAGCGGATCGTCCGGCGTGCCGGCGGGCATGGCCGAGCGGACCTGCTGGCCGTCCGCCACCTTGGTCAGGCAGGCGCGCTGGCTGGCCACGCCGTCGACCGTGACCAGGCAGTCGAAGCAGGCGCCCATGCCGCAGTAGAGGCCGCGGCGCTCGCCGTCGCGCGTGTGGCGCAACTGGCGGAGGTGGCTGGCCGCGAGCGCGGCCGCCACGGTCTCGCCCTCGAGGCCGTCGACGGGCTGGCCGTCGTACCAGAAGCGGATCGGCCGGCCGGCGGCGGCGATGGAGGAATGGGTGAGGCGTGCGCTCATGGACAGGTTCGAAGCAAAAAACCGCTTGATGCGATTGAACGTATACGTATACTAGCCGTATACAAATACTTCGTCACCCGATTTTTTACCGAGGACCGACCCATGACAGCGTTCCGTGGCACCTATACGGTGCTGATCACCCCGATGACCGCCGACGGAAAGCACGTGGACGTGCCGGCGCTCAAGAAGCTGGTGAACTGGCAGATCGAGGAGGGCATCCACGGGCTGATCCCCCTGGGCAGCACCGGTGAGTTCCTCTCGCTGACGCCCGAAGAGCGGCAACTGGTGATCGAGACCTGTGTGCAGACTGCAGCAAAACGCGTGCCCGTCCTGATCGGCACCGGCGCGGAGTGGACCGACGAGTGCGTGCGGCTGAGCCGCGAGGCCGAAAGCATGGGCGCCGACGGCGTGATGATCATTCCGCCCTTCTACAGCTCGCCCACCGACGACGAGCTGTTCGCCCACTACCGCAAGGTGGGCGAGGCGATCAACGTGCCGATCATGGTCTACAACAACCCGGCCACGGCCAACGTCGACCTCAGGCCCGAGCTGGTCGCGCGCCTCTCGCACATCGACAACTGCCTCTACATCAAGGAGTCCACGCTGGAGGTCACGCGGGTGCGCGACATCATCGAGCTCTGCGGCGACCGCATGACGGTGTTCGCGGGCATCCTGGGCTACGAGTCCTTCTGGCTCGGCGCGCAGGGCTGGGTCGCGGTCTGCTCCAACCTGATCCCGAAGATGTCGGCCCGCCTGTTCGAGCTCGTGGCCGACGAGCGGGACATGCCCGCCGCGCTGGCGCTCTACAAGGAAATGCTGCCGATCGTGCGCTGGGTCGGCGGCCACCGCTATGTCGCGGCCTCGAAGGACGGCCTGTCGATGATGGGCCTGCCCGTGGGCCAGCCGCGCGCGCCGCGGCTGCCGCTGCCCGCGGCCGACGCCGCCGACCTGCGCCTGGCGCTCGACCGTCTCGGCCTGCTCGATTCCATCGCGCGCTGAGCGCCGCCTTTCCCCACCCCTCGCCTCGTTCCACCTTCACCAGGACATCACCATGAAACTGCTCTCCGCTTTCGCCACGGCCGCTGCTCTTTCCATTCTCGGGACGGGGATCGCCAATGCCCAGGCCTGCACCTCGCCGGTGTCCGACGCCGCGCTGGTGAAGAAGGGCACGCTGATCATGTCGGTCAACCCGACGCTGCCGCCGATGCAGTTCGTCGACCAGACCGGCGCGCTCAAGGGCATGCGGGTCGAGCTGGGCGAGGCGATCGCCAAGCGCCTGTGCCTCACGCCCGAGTACGTGCGCATCGAGTTCTCGGCCATGATCCCGGGCCTGCAGGCCGGCCGCTGGGACGTGATCAACACCGGCATCTTCTACACCGACGAGCGCGCCAAGCTGATGCAGATGCTGCCCTACGAAGACCAGGCCATCAGCATCAGCACCGCCAAGGGCAACCCGCTGAAGATCAGCAAGCCCGAGGACCTCTCGGGCAAGAGCATCGGCGTGGAGATCGGCGGCTTCGAGGAACGCAAGGCGCGTGAACTCGACAAGCAGCTGACCGACAAGGGCATGAAGGGCATGACCATCCGCACCTTCGAGAACTTCGCGATGGCCTTCCAGTCGCTGCGCGCGGGCCAGGTCGAGGTCGCGCTGTCGATCGACTCCACCGGCGCCGAGTACCAGAAGCGCGGCGACTTCGACCGCGTGCTGCACGGCCTGTTCCCCACGCCGGTCGCGCTGGCGGCGAAGAACAAGGAGCTGTCGCTGGCGGTGGCCAAGGTGCTCAACGACATGAAGGCCGACGGCTCCTTCGCCAAGCTGTTCGACCAGTACGGCGTCAAGGCGATCGACGGTGCCGTGGTCGTCAAGGGCCCGGCAAGCTGAGCGCGCGCCGCGCTCCTCACTGACTTCGCAATCAAGGAAATTCCATGGGACAAGGCTGGAACTGGTCGGGCTTCATCGACTATCTCTTCAACCCGTACATCCTCGAGGGTGCGCTCACGACGCTGTGGCTGACGCTGGCGTCCATCGCGGGTGGACTGGTCGTGGGCTGCGCGCTGGCCCTGGCCCGGCTGTCCCGCCACCGCTGGCTCGCGGCGCCGGCGCACTTCTACATCTGGGTCTTCCGCGGCACGCCGCTGCTGGTCCAGCTGATCATCATCTACACCGGGCTGCCGCAGCTGGGCGTGAAGCTGTCGGTGCTCGAGTCGGCGCTGCTGGGCCTGATCCTCAACGAGGCGGCCTACCTGGCCGAGGTGGTGCGCGGCGGCATCCAGGGGGTGTCGGCGGGGCAGACCAATGCCGCGCGCGCCGTCGGCTTCAGCAGCGCCCAGAGCATGCGCTACATCGTGATGCCGCAGGCCCTGCGGCTGATCATCCCGACGCTGGGCAACAGCATCAACGGCCTGCTCAAGACCACCTCGATCACCTCGGTGATCTCGATGGAGGAGCTGTTGCGCCGCACCCAGGTGCTGATCCAGGAGAAGTTCATGGTGCTCGAGCTGTTCGTGGTGGCCGCGATCTACTACCTGCTCATGACCACGGTGTGGGACTTCATCCAGCGCCGCATCGAGCGCCACTACGGCCGTGCCTACGGCAACGCGAGCGAACCCGTGGCGACCCCCGCCGACGTGGTGCTCGAGCAGCGCTGACCGGAGGCCGCCCATGCCGCACTACGACCTGATCCTGCGCAACGCCGACATCGCCACGGTCGGCGACCGCTACACCGCCGACATCGGCGTGCGCGACGGGCGCATCAGCGCGATCGCGCAACAGCTCGAAGGCAGCGCCGCGCGCGAGATCGACGCGGCCGGCCGGCTCGTGACGCCCGGCGGCGTCGACGGCCACTGCCACTTCGACCAGCCCACCAGCGACGGCTCGCGCTTCTCCGACGACTTCTTCAGCGGCACCCGCTCGGCGGCCTGCGGCGGCACCACCACCGTGCTGCCCTTCGCCGCGCAGCAGAAGGGCGGCAGCATCCAGGACGCGGTCGACGACTACCACCGCCGCGCCGACGACAAGGCGGTGATCGACTACGCCTTCCACCTGATCGTGTCCGACCCCACCCAGGACGTCACGCAGCGCGAGCTGCCGGCGATGATCGAGAAGGGCTACACCTCGTTCAAGATCTACATGACCTACGAGGACCTGAAGCTGGACGACCGCCAGATCATCGAGGTGCTCGCGGTGGCGCGCCGGCAGGGCGCGATGACCATGGTCCATGCCGAGAACAGCGACTGCATCGCCTGGCTCACCGAGCAGCTGCTCGAGGCCGGGCTGACCGCGCCGCGCTACCACGCGAGCTCGCGGCCGATGGCGGTGGAGCGCGAGGCCACGCACCGCGCGATCGCGCTGGCCGAACTGATCGACACGCCGATCCTGATCGTGCACGTGTCGGGCCGCGAGGCCGTCGAGCAGATCCACTGGGCGCGCGGGCGCGGCCTGCCGATCTTTGCCGAGACCTGCCCGCAGTACCTGTTCCTGAGCGCGGAAGACCTGGGCATCGACCCCGACGATCCGATGCACGGCGCGCGCTGCATCTGCAGCCCGCCGCCGCGCGACAAGGCCAACCAGCAGTTCATCTGGAACGCGCTGTCGAGCGGGCTGTTCACGATCTTCTCGTCGGACCATTCGCCCTTCAACATCCACGGCCCCGACGGCAAGCGCGTGGCCGGCGACGACGCCTCCTTCGACCGCATCCCCAACGGCATCCCGGGCGTCGAGACGCGCATGCCGCTGCTGATGAGCGAAGGCGTGCTGGCCGGACGCATCGACGTACACCGCTTCGTCGAGCTCACGGCCACCAACCCGGCACGCATGTACGGCCTGTACCCGAAGAAGGGCACCATCGCGGTGGGCGGCGACGCCGACCTCGTGGTCTGGGACCAGTTCGAGGCCGGGCAGGAGAAGGTGATCGCCAACGCCATGCTGCACCACGCGGCCGACTACACGCCCTACGAGGGCATGCGGCTGCGTGCCTGGCCCGGCATCACGGTGTCGCGCGGGCGTGTGGTGTGGGAAGACGGCGTCTTCTCGGCCGAGCCCGGCTCGGGCCGCTTCCAGCCCTGCCTGCGGCCGCGCGCGCCCAACGCCGGCAGCCCGCTCGACAAGTGGCTGTGAGACCATTCACGCCGCAGCGGCCGGCCTGCTAAGCTTTTCGCCCCGTCTGTGGAAACTCTCTTCCCTCGCATGCCAAGTCTTCCCAGCCCGGCCCAGCCCGCCACCATCACCATCGCACCGCTCGAGGTGCGCTCCGCCAGCCTGGCCGAGCAGGCCTACATGAGCCTGCGCACCCTGATCCTGGACCGCAAGATCTCGGCCGGCAGCCCGCTGCAGGAGGCTCGGCTGGCGGAAGACCTGCGCATCTCGCGCACGCCCATGCGCGAGGCGCTGGTGCGGCTGGCCGGCGAGGGCCTGCTGGTGCGCCGCGATGCGCGCTCCTACGCGGTGCGCGCGCTGGGCACCAAGGAATACTTCGACTGCATGCGCGCGCGCGAGATCATCGAGGGCGAGGCCATCGTGCTGGCGGTCGACAAGATCAGCGACGCGCAGATCGACGCGCTCGAGGCCGACCTCAAGTCCTTCGACGCCGGCGAGCACGACGAGACCGAGCACTGGCATTTCGACGACCGCTTCCACCAGCTCATCTCGTCCGCCAGCGGCAACGTGGTGCTGCCGCGGCTGGTCGAGGAACTGCGCGTGAACGCGCGCCTGTTCCGGCTGCACAGCCCGCTGCACCGCCAGCGCGAGAACCACGACGAGCACGGCGAGATCATCCTCGCGCTGCGCGCCCGCGACCCGGACCGCGCGCGCGCCGCGATGTGCGCGCACCTGCGCAGCCTGCAGGAAGACGTCAAGCGCGCGATCGTCGGCTGAGGCCGGGCGCGCCACCGGGCACGGTCTGCGCTTCCTCGGCCCCTCGCGCGGCACAGCGTTGCGCCTGCCAGAAGAAGGGCAGGGCCAGCAGCGCAGCGGCCGCCAGCACCGCGAAGGCCAGCGCGAAGTGCTGGCCCGCGCCGACCACCGTGTTCGCCAGCGCCGGGCTCAGCGCCGCGCCCACGCCCTGCAGCGTCATGACGAAGCCGAGCGAGGTGTTGAAGCGGCCGCTGCCCTGGGTGAAGCGCTGGACCAGCAGCGGCGTGGCCACGCCCAGTGCGCCCGCGGCCACGCCGTCGAGCAGTTGCACCGGGATGTTGTTCCACTCGCTGGTGAAGGCATAGGCCAGCGCGCCGCGCAGCGGCAGCACGAGGATGGCGCCGTAGACGAACCAGGCGACGTCGAAGCGCCGGCTGCGCGCCACCCAGAGCGCCACCGGGATCATGGTGAGCTGCGCCACCACGATCGCGATGCCGGTCCACAGCAGCGGTGCCGAGTCGGCCACGGTCGCGGCCAGGCGTTGGTTGAGCAGCGGCAGCATCGCCGCATTGCCCAGGTGGAAGAAGGCGCAGGCCAGGCCGAAGAACAGCAGCGGCCGGTTGCGCAAGAGGGTGCGCAGCGGTGCGTGATCCGGGCTCGCCATGGCCGGTGCGCCGGACGTTTCGCTGCCGCGTGCCGCTTCGTGATCGATGTCTTCGGCGCGTATCGCCCACACCGACAGCAGCGCGCCCACCGTCATCGCGCCCATCACCGCGAGCAGCCACGGCGCGCCCAGGAGCGCTGCCGCGAGGCCGGCGGCGATGGCCGACAGCATGTTGCCCGCATGGCTCGCGGCCTCGTTGCGGCCGATCTGCCGTCGAAAGCCCGCGGCCTTCGCCAGGCCCAGCGTGAGCGCCGCCATGGTGGCGGCCAGCACCGCGCCGGCCACGCCGGTCACAAGCTGCGAAGCGATCAGCACCGGCCCCGACAGGGTGGAGAAGGCGGCCGCGCTGGCGGCCATCACCGCCAGCGCGGCGGCCACGGTCATCGCGCGCTTGGCATGCGAGCGGTCGACCCAGGCGCCGGCAAAGGGCGTCATGGCCACGGCCGCCAGGCCGCCCGCGGTCATGGTGTAGCCGATGAGCTCCTGCTGGACCCGGGCCTGCTGCAGGTAGGTCGCGAGAAAGGGCCCCAGGCCGTCGCGCACGTCGGCCATGAAGAAGGCCAGCCAGCCGAGCGCCAGCAGGGAGGTCCGCGCGGCCATGGCCGGTGCGCCGCTCAGTGCGCCGGTCCGACCGGACGGCCGTTGACGCGGTGCGCCTCGATCACCCGGCCCGCGCCGGTCGCGAGCGGCCGGGCCGGCCCTTCGGCCCGCACCGCATCGCCGAGCTGCAGGCCCAGCGCGCGCAGGCCCTCGGGCCGGGTGTGGACGAAGTCGCCGTTGTCCAGCACCACGCCGTTGGCCTCGCCGTGTTTGGCGTGGTTGAAGCGCACGACCTTGCCGTGCGTGCCGGCCTTGGCGTCGGCTGCCTCGGGGGCCTGGCCGTCGATGCGGGCCAGCCGTTCGAAGCGGTACACCGTGTGGGCCGCCTCGCCCTTGGGCGAAGGGGGCGCTTCGGTGCCTTCGACCACCAGCGCCTGGCCGGGGCGCAGGCTGCCGAACAGCGCCGTGGCGGCGGTGTCGTGCGCATCGGTGGCGAACTGCGTCGGCACGCCGTCGGTGTCGATCATCAGGCCCTCGATCGCGCCCTTGGGGCTGTAGATCAGGTGCTGGAACTGGCCTTCGACGGACCAGACGTCGATGTCATGGGAAGGATGTGGCATGGCGGGTTTTCTCGGAATGTGGGGAGGGAAGAAGTGGGAGGGTCGCGTCGATCAGGACGCCGGCACCGGCGGCACGGGCATCGGCCGCTCGGCCACGGGCGGCGCCGGCCGCGCCCGCGGGCCGCGTTCGCGATGCGCGCGCGGACCGCGTGGCGGCTCGGCGCCGGGGCCGGCGAACAGCTCGCGCATGCTGTCGGCGCTGCCGCCGATCGCGGTCGCTTCCAGCGCGCTGCCCAGCGGGCCGCGGCTGCCCCAGCCCTTGGCGCTGACCGTGCTGCCGGGCTGCAGCGTCGGTGCCAGCGCGGCGCCGGCATGCGGCGGGAAGCGCACGATGCCGCCGTTGTCCAGCAGCACGCCGTGGACGTCGCCGCGGTCGGTGTAGAGCAGGCGCGCCACGCGCCCGCTCGCGCTCATCGCGGCCAGCGCGCCGCGTTCACGAGGCGGGGGCGGCGGCAGGTCGGCGAGGGCCGGCGGCTGGTCGGCCACGGTGTGGCCGTTGGCGCTCAGGCTCGCGGCGCGCAGCACCGGCGCTTCCGGTGCGCGCCAGCCGCTGACCTGCACCCGGTCACCGGGCTTGAGCATCCGCTGCACGGCGGCCGACAGGTGCGGGGGAAAGGCGACCTGCGTGCCGTCGGCCAGGAGCAGGCCGTCGATGTCGCCGTTGGGATTGAGCAGCCACTGCTGCAG
>NZ_LZZW01000004.1 GCF_014170375.1 Variovorax sp. UMC13
CCCCCGGAAGGGGCGGGAGAAACATCCCATGAGCGACCTCTTCGACATCCTCTCCAACGCCTCCTTCTGGGTGGCCACGCTGCGCATCGCCACGCCGCTGATCCTCGGCACGCTGGGCGTGCTGCTGTGCGAGCGCGCGGGCGTGCTCAACCTCGGCATCGAAGGGATCATGGTCGCGGGCGCCTTCACCGGCTGGCTCGCGGTGTACCTCGGCGCGCCGCTGTGGGTCGGCGTCGGCGTGGCCGCGTTCACCGGCGCGGTGTTCGGGCTGCTGCATGCCTTTCTCACGGTCGGGCTGGCGCTGTCGCAGCACGTCTCGGGGCTGGGCATCACGCTGCTGGCCACGGCGCTCAGCTACTTCGGCTACCGCGTCAGCTTTCCCAAGGTGAGCACGCCACCCACGGTCACGCCCTTCGCGCCGATGGACTGGCTGCCGATCCCGATCCTCAACGCCCAGACCGCGCTGACGCTGTTCGCGCTGCTGGCGGTGCCGGTGGTCGCCTGGGTGCTGCTGCGCACGCCGGTCGGCCTGGCGGTGCGCATGGTGGGAGAGAACCCGCAGGCGGCCGAGGGCCAGGGCGTGTCGGTGGCGGCCACGCGCACCGGCGCCATCGTGGCGGGCTCGGCGCTGATGGGCGTGGCGGGCGCCTTCCTCACGCTGTCGGCCTTCAACGCCTTCTTCTTCAACATGGTCAACGGCCGCGGCTGGATCTGCGTGGCGCTGGTGGTGTTCGCCTCCTGGCGGCCCGGCAAGGCGCTGCTGGGCGCGCTGCTGTTCGCCTTCTTCGACGCGCTGCAGCTCCGGCTGCAGCAGTCGGGCGACGCCGCGCTGCCCTACCAGATTTACCTGATGCTGCCCTACCTGCTGTCGATCCTGGCGCTGGTGCTGGTGGCGCGCAAGGCCAGCTATCCGCAGGCGCTGATGAAGCCTTATCGCAAGGGCGAGCGCTAGGCAACGGCAACGCTCAGCTTCGGCTGTTGAACCGATAGAAAGGCGTCTCCAGCATGGTGTCGTGCCAGCCCGCGTACCAGGCATGCACATAGGGTTTGAGACGCTGCAGCTGGGCCACGCGCTCGCGCTGCGCGTCGGAAATGCCGCGCGCGCAGAAGTCGCGCACTTCCCGGAACAGGGCGTCGACGTCCAGCTGCTGGAACCGGCGCTCCTTCACCACCACCTTGCCACCCACCACCACACTGGACACGTCCCGTCCCAGGCCGCGCTGAAGAAAGGCTTCGACGATGTCGGCGCGTGAGTCCAGCCACGGGTCGTCGCAGATGTTGTCGAGGTCGACCAGGATGGCGTCGGCCTTCATGCCGGGCTTCAAGGTGCCGAGGCTGTCGCCGAAACCGCAGACCCGCGCGCCGTTGATGGTGGACAGCTCCAGCGCGGTGTAGGCATCCATGGCGGGCTGCGTCAGGTCGTAGGTCGCGCAGCGGTGCATCTTGTGGACCATGCGGCTTTCCATGATCGCGTCTTCGTCGTCGTTGATGGTCTTGTCGTCCATGCCCATGGCCACCAGCACGCCCGCGTCGAGCAGCTGCGGCAGCGGCGCCAGGCCGTTGCGCATGATGAAGTTGCAGCTGGGGTGGTGCGTCATGGCGACGCCGCGCTTCGCCATCAGCGCGATGTCGGCCTCGGTGATGTGGATGGCATGGCCGAACACCACGTTCTCGTTGAGAAAGCCCAGATCGTCGAGCCACCGCACGGTCGACACGCCATGCTGCCGGAAGCCATAGGCTTTCTGCACCGGCGTCTGCAAGGTGTGGATGTGGATCTTGACGCCACCGCGGCGGTCGGACTCGGCACGGCTGCGCTGCAGGAAGGACGCACTGGCGCCATGGGCCCACGAGGGCGACAGGAGGATGCGCGTGTCCTCGTCGTCGTAGCGGCTGTGCAAGTCGTCGAACAGGCCGAAGTAGTTGTCTTCCAGCGCTTGCTTGTCGTAGAACACGCGCGGCCGGGCCCAGTCCTGGAGGTCCGCGGGCAGCGTCTCGAAGAAGGCGAACTCGTCCAGCGCCAGCTTGGATTCGTTGCGCAGGCCGGGCGAGAACGCGAGGCGCAGGCCGGTGCGCAGGTAGTGGTCGATGGCGGTGTGCGCGGCCTGGGGGCCGGACACGTCGTCGTCGAAGCCGTTGTGGTGCAGCGTGGTGCAACCGCTGCGCAGGTGACGGTAGGCACACATGGCGGCTGTCAGTTCGGGCGGCAGCACGATCATGGCCGACCAGTCGAACAGCGCGTTCTCCAGGAAGTCGTTGCGCACGCCCTTCTGGATGGGCGACAGGCCGCGGCCGTGGCTGTGCGCGTCGACCAGGCCCGGCATCAGCAGTTGCCGCCCGTTGCCCAGCACCTGCGCATCGGGAAAGCGCGCCAGGCTGGCCGGCGTGTCCGGCACGATCTCCAGCACACGGCCCTGGTCGATGACCACGGCAACGTTGTCCTGCACGCCTTCCTGTTTGAGGCGGGGATCGATCAGTGCGTGTTTGGCTCTCAGAATCAACATGGCAATTTCCTTCTCGCGGCCCTAGCAGGGGCGCTCGCTGATGACGGGCTGCAGGCCGGGTGCGTCGGGGTTCAGGCCCACGCGCCGGACCACGGCTTCGAACTCCCGTCGGCTGACCTCGTCGATGAGGGTGGACGGGGTGCGCATGGTGTCGCTGGTGATGATGCCGCGCCGCATGTAGGAGTACTTGCGCAGCGCCAGCGCGATCTGCGGCTGGAATTCGTAGCGGATCAGCGAGCAGTAATGGTCGAACACGGCCGTGGCCTGAGCGCGCTCGCCCTGCCGGAACAGCGCGTGCACGCGCAGCAGGATCTCGGGGAAGGAGAAACCGGTCACGATGCCATCGGCGCCGCGCTCGAGTTCTTCCATGAAGTGCGTGCCGCCCAGGCCGCTGAGGATCCTGACCGCGTCGCCCGCAAGGGCGCGCACACCGCTGATCTTGGGGCCGACCGGCGGGTCTTCGCTGTTCAGGATATGAACGCCTGCTTCCTTGTGCAGGCGCAACACCAGCGGCGGACTGACCTTGCTGCCGAAGAGTTCGGGAAAATCGTGGATGACCACCGGAATGCGGATCGCCGCGGCGACCTGCCGGTAGTAGCTGACCATCATGTTGTCGTCCACACCAGCCAGCGGCGCGACGAACACGGCATCGGCGCCCAGGTCTTCGGCCGTGCGGGCCTGCTCCACCGCGCTGGCCGTGCCGAAGGCACGCACACCGACCCAGACGGGCACGGTGCCCACGGCATGGGCCACCACGGTTTCGATGACCCGACGGCGCTCGAAGGAGGTCAGCTTGTGCAGCTCACCCATGACGCCGAGGATCGCCAGGCCATGAATGCCCGCCGACAGCTGGAAGTCCACCAGCCGGGTCAGGCTGGGCAGGTCCAGTTCGCCGGCCTGCGTGAACGGCGTGGGGCAAATCGAAAAGACACCTTCTGCTCGCATCATGGGGTGTCCTCGATCAACGGGGAATCACCACTGGCTTCTGCATGCGGGAGATCGCGCGCACCAGGGGCCAGAGAAGGATGAAATACATCAGGGCGGCCGCGATCAACGGCGTCTGGCTGTAGGTCTGCCCCTGCGCGATCTGCGCCGCGCGCAACAGCTCGGGCAAGGCCACGGCGGAAGCGATCGAGGTCTGCTTGACGGCTTCCAGCGTGTTGCTGGCCAGGTCGGGGATCACGTTGCGCACGCCTTGCGGCACGATCACGAAGGCCATCGCCTGCCGGGCGTTCAGGCCGGTGGAGCGGGCCGCTTCGTTCTGGCCGATGCCCACCGACTGCAGGCCGGCGCGGAAGATCTCCGCGAAATAGCCGCTGCTGTTGAGCACCAGCGCCAGCACGGTGGCAGAGAACTCGTCGAGCGGCAGGTTCAGGAAGGGCAGTCCGTAGTAGATGAAGATCAGCAGCACCAGCGGCGGGAAGGCGCGGAAGAAGTCCACGTACAACAGGATCAGCCGGTTGACGACCCGGTGGCCCTGGTAGTACACGCAGGCGATCAGCAGGCCCAGCAGCGCCGATACCGGCACGATCACGGCGGCCAGCTTGATGGTCAGCCACAGGCCCTGGAGCAGCATCGGCCAGCTGGCCTCGAGCACGTCCAGGTTGAAGAAGGTTTCGATCAGGTTCATGGAAGTGGCGGACTATTTCTTGATCGCAAACCGCTTTTCCAGCGAGCGCGTGAAGTGCACGAAGGGAAAGAAGATCAGGCAGAACAGGATCGCCCCCGCCGTCAGCGCCGTGGGGTTGGCGATAGTCGACTGGACGTTGCTGGACACGTTCAGCAGCTCGGGCACCGCGATGACCGACCCGAGGGTGGTGCCCTTGGTGATGCCGATGGCGCGGTTGGTCAGGGGCGGAATGGCGATCCGGACCGCCTGCGGCAGGATGATCGAGAAGAGCGTCTGGGTGAAATTCATGCCCGACGAGCGCCCTGCTTCCCACTGCCCGGTCGGCACGGCGGCGATGCCGGCCCAGAAGATCTCCTCGGCGAAGGCGGCCAGCACCAGGCTCAGCGCCAGCACCGTGGCCGGCAAGGGGTCGATCACGATGCCGAAGGCCGGCAGCGCGAAGAAGGCCAGCACGATGATCACCAGCTGCGGGATCGCACGGAAGATGTCGACGAACAGCACCATCAGCAGGTTGACGGGCCGCACGCCGTAGCTGCGGATCACCGCCAGCACCAGACCCAGCAGCGTGCCGCAGATCACCGTCAGCACCGCCATCTGCAGCGTCACCCAGAAGCCCTGCAGGATCGACGGCAGGTGCGGGCTGATCAGCGGCCAGTTGAAGAAGTAGTAGAAGATCTTTTCCATGGCGGGCTCAGTTCAGCCGGCTCAGGAAATCCTGAATCCGTTTGTGGCGGGGCTTGACGAGGATCTCGTCCGGCGTGCCCTGGTCCAGGATCACGCCCTTGTCCATGAACACCACGCGGTCGCCGACTTCGCGCGCGAACTGCATCTCGTGCGTGACGATGACCATGGTCATGCCGGCGTCGCGGGTGCGCATCATCACGTTCAGCACTTCGCCGACCAGTTCCGGGTCCAGGCCGGAGGTGGGCTCGTCGAACAGCATGACCTTGGGCTCCAGCGCCAGGGCGCGGGCGATGCCCACGCGCTGCTGCTGGCCACCCGACAACTGGCTCGGGTGATGGTCCATGCGCTCGGCCAGGCCGACCTGTTCGAGGTGCTGGCGGCCCAGCGCGTCAGCCTGCGCCTTGGGCATCTTCTTGACCTTGCGCAGCGCCAGCGTGACGTTCTCCAGCGCCGACATGTGCGGGTAGAGATGGATGCCCTGGAACACCATGCCGATGTTCTGGCGCACCTTGTTCAAGTCCGTGCGGGGATGCGTGATCTCCGTGCCGGCCACCACGATGGAGCCGCTGGTGGGCGTCTCCAGCCGGTTGATGCATCGCAGGCAGGTGCTCTTGCCCGAACCGGAGCCGCCGATCATGACGACCACCTCACCGGCTCTGACATTCAGGTTGATTCCCTTGAGGATCTCCGTGTCTCCAAACGATTTGCGCAGCTCCTTGATGTGGACGATGTCGCTCATGGCATTACCTTGTTGCGCCCGCGTGCGGGCCTGATGTGGGGCTTTTGGGCAAAAAAGAGCCGCCTGCCACCCACGGGGCGGCAAACGGCTGGCGCGGAACCGGCTCAGGGTTTGGCGCAGTTCGGCTGGTGTTCGGTGGCGTCGTAGCCCGGGGTGCCCGGCGTGCCATAGCCGGGGTAGGCCTTGGTCATGGAGGAGCCCGCGGCCGGCTCCGCGCCGAACCACTTGACGTGGAGCCTCGACAGCGCGCCGTCGGCCTTCATGCACTCGATGGCCTCTTCGACCTTGTTACGCAGGGCGACGTCGTCCTTGCGGAACACGAAGCCGTAGTTGCTGTCGGTGGTGTAGTCGTAGGCGGAGACCAGCGCGGGCGTCTGCGTGGCGATGTAGCGCGCCAGCGGCGTCTCGGACAGGTTGGCGAAGGCGCGACCGATCACCACGGCCTGGACGGCATCGGTGTTCTTGTTGAAGCGCTGGATCTCGTAGCCGTATTTCGCCTGGTTGTCCTGCAGCCACTTGTCGGAGAAGCTGCCGTTGTTCACGGCGATCGTCTTGCCCTTGAGTTCTTCCAGCGAACGAACGGCCACGCCCTTCTTGGTCAGGAAACTCAGGCCGCCGGCCATGTAGGGCTCGGTGAACAGCATCTGCTGCGCGCGCTCGGGCGTGATGTTGATCGGGCCGGCCACCATGTCGTAGCGCGACGAGAACAGGCCGGCGAAGATTGCCGAGAACGGTGTGTCCACCACCTCCAGCCCGTCGTACCCCATGCGCTTGGCCAGCTCGGTCGCCAGGTCGTTGGAGAAGCCATCGATCTGGCCGTTGCTGTTCTTCATGAAAAAGGGCACCAGGCCGATGTCGGCCGCGACCTTGAAACGCTTGGCCTGCGCCTGGGCCGCGGCGGGTGCCGACAGGGCCAGGGTCGCCAAGACGCCCGCCAGAACCAAGCCTGTAACGGCGCGCGCGGAACGTACCAGGGCACCGGCGGGAGGCACCCGCGGCGAACGAACAGAGATCGAAAAACTGTGCATGAGCTTCCTAGTGGGCTGGGATATCGAGCAGCGGATTCTGGAGGCTTAGAAACTTGACGTCGTATGCTTTTTTATTTCCTTTGCATAACATCAAATTAAGCCTAGCAATTACCACTAGAAGGTCGTGCGCATGCCCCGGTACTCGGTCGTCTTCAGGATCTGCATGAATTCCTTGGCCGTCTGGGACACCGGCGCCACGTTGGAATGGAGCATGTGCAGCGACATCTTCGTGCGCGGCTTGATGGGCCGGACCACCACGTCGGGCCACACGCGGCCCATCACGGCCAGTTCATCCACCACGGCGATTCCCGCACCGGCCTGCACCATCGCGCAGGCGATGTGGGTCAGCCGCACCTCGACCACCAGGCGCGGCAGCCCGGGACGGTTGCCGAACAACTGCTGGACCATCTGCCCGTAGGGCGTCTCCACGCCGTAGCCGATCAGGTCCAGCCCCTCCAGGTCGCTGGTGTGCAGCTCCTCCTTGTCGGCCAGCGGATGGGTGGCCGGCAGCACGGCCACCAGGTGGTTCTCGTAGATCGCCTCGGCGTGCAGGCTCGGATGCGTCAGCGGCACGATGGCCACGCCCACCTCGACCTGCTGCGTCAGCAGGGCCTGCACCAGCTCAGTGGAGATCAGGGTCCGCACATAGACCTTCACCTCCGGAAAGGCGCGGCGAAACTTGGTCACGGCCATGGGGATCAGCGTCTGGCCCAGGCTCGGGCTGACCGCCATGTGCAGGCTGCCCTGGCGTTTTTCGATCAGGTCGTTGGCCACCTCGTTGACCCGCTGGACGCTCTGGTGGACCTGCTCGACCTCCTGGAACAGGCGCCGGGCCTCGGGGGTCGGGTACAGCCGCCCCTTGATGCGCTCGAACAGCACCAGACCGATCCGCGATTCGGTGTACGACAGCAGCCGACTGATGGCCGGCTGGGAGACGTTCAGCAGCTGGGCGGCCTTGCTGATGGAGCTCGTGATCATGATCGCGCGGAAGACTTCGATCTGTCGGAGATTGAGGAGCATGCTTAATTTGATGTTATGAACGGTTCATAAATAAGCATAGGACATTTTGGATTGTTCTTGCTCCAATCCCTGTCTCCCCTTCCCGCCCAGGCCCGCCCTGGGCGACCTCCCAACCCCAGGAACCGGCCAGCGTTGCGGTGCAACAGGCGCTTCGATCACAAGGAACGAGATGAGTGATTTTGATTTGGTAGTACGCGGCAACATCGTCGAATGCGACGGCGTGATCGACAACGGCTGGGTGGCCGTGTCCGGCGGTCGCGTGGCCGCCCGCGGCGTGGGCGCGGCCCCGCAGGCGCGCGACAGCGTCGACGCGCGCGGCATGTGGGTCATTCCCGGCGTGCTGGACGGCCAGGTGCACTCCGGCAGCCAGGCCAACCAGGAAGGCCTGGGCTGGGCCTCTCGCGCGGCCGCCGCCGGCGGCGTGACCACCATGGTCGAGATGCCCTACGACGACCCCGAACCCGTGGCCTCGCGCCCCCAGCTGGAGAACAAGGTCGCCGAGATCGAGCGCGACTGCCATGTGGACGTGGCCTGCTACGGCACGCTCAACGACAAGCACGGCCTGGAAGCGGCCGCCGGCCTGATCGAGGGCGGCGTCTGCGGCTTCAAGTTCTCCACCTTCGAGGCCAGCCCCGGCCGCTTCCCGCGCGTGGAGGAAGACGTGCTGATGGAAGCCTTCCGCCTGATCGCCCCCTCGGGCCTGGCCTGCGGCGTGCACAACCAGGACCAGGAACTGACGCGCAAGAACATCACCCGCATGGTCGAAGCCGGCGACACCGGCTGGGACGCCTTCCTGCGCGCCCACACGCCGCTGATCGAGAACCTGGCCACCGCCACGATCTATGAACTCGGCGCCCTGACCGGCGCGCGCGCCCATGCCGTGCACGTGTCGCTGTCCCGAGGCTTCGAGATCTGCAACATGTACCGCCAGGCCGGCCACCATGCCTCGATCGAGACCTGCGTGCAGTACCTGATGCTCAACCACGAAGAGCACACCCGCCGCTTCGGCGCCAAGACCAAGCACTACCCGCCGATCCGCCCCAAGGCCGAGATGGACCTGCTCTGGACGCACATCGCCAACGACGAGTGCACCTTCGTGTCCTCCGACCACGTGAGCTGGGGCCTGGAGCGCAAGCAGCACGAGAACGTGTTCAAGAACTCGTCCGGCGGCCCCGGCCTCGAGACGCTGCTGCCGGCCTTCTGGACCGGTTGCGCCGAGCACGGCATCTCGCCCAGCATGGTCGTCAAGCAGCTGTGCCACGGCCCGGCCAAGCACTTCCTGCTGGAACACCGCAAGGGCACGCTGAACGTGGGCGCCGACGCCGACATCGTCGTCGTCAAGCCCGAAACCTACCGATTCAATCCCTCCACCAGCCTGTCGGCCGTCAAATGGAGCTCCTTCGAAGACCGTGAATTCCAGGTCCGCATCGAAGCCACCTACCTGCGCGGCCAGCAGGCCTGGGACGGCCGGCAGGTGCGCAACACGGCCGGCAGCGGCCAGTTCATCCGTCCGCACAAGGCAGGCCAGGCGTCATGAAGATGGCCGAGCCGCTCTTGGACAAGGCCCGGCTGTGGCAGCGCGTGGAGGACCTGTCCGCCATGACGCTCCCCGGGCAGCCGTGGACGCGCCGCGCGTTCTCCGAACTGTTCATGGACAGCCGTGCCTGGCTGCGCCAGCAGTTCGAGGCCGCGGGCCTGGCCGTGACGCTGGACGCCGGCGGCAACCTGGTGGGGCGGCGTGAAGGCCGCAGCCCGGCGGCCCGGCCGCTGGTGACCGGCTCGCATTGCGACACCGTGGCGAGCGGCGGCCGCTACGACGGCATCATCGGCGTGCTGGCGGGCATCGAGATCGCCCATGCGCTGAACGAACAGGGCGTGATGCTCGACCATCCCTTCGAGGTGGTCGACTTCCTCTCGGAAGAGCCCAGCGACTACGGCGTGTCCTGCGTGGGCAGCCGGGCCATGGCCGGCCTGCTGTCGACCGCCATGCTGCAGGAAAGGAACGCGCAGGGCGAAACCTTGGCGCAGGGCATCGCCCGCATCGGCGGCCGCCCCGAGGAACTGGGCCGCGCGCTGCGTGCGCCCGGCAGCACCGCCGCCATGGTCGAGTTGCACATCGAGCAGGGCCCGGTGCTCGAAAGCCAGGGCCTGCCGATCGGCGTGGTCACCCACATCGTCGGCATCTGCCGCCATCGCGTCACGGTCATCGGCCGCCCCGACCATGCCGGCACCACGCCGATGGACATCCGGCGCGATGCGCTGGTCGGCGCGGCGAAGATCATCGGTGCCGTGGACCGCAAGGCCCGCACCTTCCTGGGCGGCCCCGACTACCTGGTCGCGACCATCGGCCACCTGAGCCTCACGCCCAACGCCTCGAACGCGGTGCCCGGCAGCGTGGAGATGATGCTGGAAGTGCGCAGCGACCGGCAGGCGATCCTTGAGGTGTTCAGCGAAGGCCTGCTTGCCGCCATCGAACCGGAACTGAAGGCCCTGGGCCTGGAACTGCGCCACAGCCGCGTCAGCCAGGCGGCACCGACCGACTGCGACGAAGGCGTGATGCAGGCCATCGACGATGCGGCCGCCGCACTGGGTTACGCCAGCCGGCGCATGCCCAGCGGCGCGGGCCACGACGCGGTCTACCTGGCCAAGACCGGCCCGGTGGGCATGGTCTTCATCCCCTGCCTGAACGGCCGCAGCCATTGCCCCGAAGAGTCCATCACGCCCGAGCAACTGCTGGACGGCACGCGCGTGCTCTGCCAGGCCCTGCTGACGCTGGACCGGCGCCTGGCGGCGTAAGCGCCCATGGACTGGCGCGCGGACGCACTGACGGAACGTCAGATCTACAGGCTGCTGGTGAACACGGTGCTGCCCCGGCCCATCGCCCTGGTCAGCACGCGCAGCGCCGAGGGCGTGGTGAACACCGCCCCCTTCAGCTTCTTCAACGTCATGGGCTCCGAGCCGCCCATCGTGGCCCTGGGCCTCGAGGGCGACGCGAACGCGGCCGACGGCCTGAAGGACACGACGCGCAACATCCTGGCGACGCGGGAATTCGTCGTCAACCTGGTCGACAAGGCGCTGGCCGAGGCCATGAGCGTCTGCGGCGTGTCCTTTCCCTCCGACCAGCCCGAGCATGTGCACGCCGGGCTGGACACCGTGCCCAGCCTGCAGGTCGCCGCGCCGCGCATCGCCAGGTCGCCGGTGCAGTTCGAATGCCGTCTTCACACCACGCTGGCCATCGGGCCGCAGCGCCATGTCGTCATCGGCGAGATCGTGCACCTGCACTGCCGCGACGACATCCTGACCGACAGGGGGCACATCGACATCGATGCGCTCGACCCCATCGGCCGCATCCATGGCACGGACTGGTATCTGGACATGAAGTCCCGCTTCCAGTCCACCAAGTACACGCTGGACGCCTGGACAGCACGCCCCAAAGAAAAAGAGCCTTTGCCATGACCCCCAAGATCTTTGTCCTGAATCCCAATTCCAGCCAGGTCGTCACCGATGGCATCGATGCTGCCATGGCGCCGCTGCGCATGCCGGGTGGCCCGGAGATCCACTGCACCACGCTGGCCGAAGGGCCGCCCGGCGTCCAGAACCAGCGCGACATCGACCAGCTGGTCGACCCGCTGTGCCGCCAGGCGCAGTCGCTGGCAGCCCAGGCTTCGGCCTTCGTGGTCGCCTGCTTCAGCGACCCGGGGCTCCATTCGCTGCGCGAGATCACCCGCGTGCCGGTGCTGGGCATCGCCGAGACCGGCGTGCTCACCGCGCTCAGCCTGGGCCACCGCTTCGGCGTGATCTCCATCCTGCCCGCGTCCATCCCGCGCCACCTACGCTATTTCGGCGCGATGGGCGTCACCGACCGGCTGGCGGCCGACCTGTCGATCGGCATGGGCGTCCAGGAGCTGGTCGACCGCACGAAGACCATGGAGCGGCTGGTGGCCGTGGGCCTTCAGCTGCGCGACCAGCACCGCGCCGACACCGTCGTCCTGGGTTGCGCCGGCATGGCCGGCATGCGCGAAGAGCTGCAGCGCCACCTCGGCATTCCCGTGGTGGAACCCACCCAGGCCACCGTCGCGGTCGCGCTCGGCCGCGCCCTGCTGAAATGGTGATGGACACCCTGGCCTCTCTGCACGAGGCCGCGCGCCTGCTGCTGAACGCCCGCCACACCGGGCAGGCGCTGGAAGAACTTCCGGCGTCCTGCCGCCCCACCACGCTGGAACAGGCCTATGCCATCCAGGACCTGGTCCTGCAACAGCTGGGCCCGGTGGGCGGCTGGAAGGTGGGCGCGCCAGGCCCCGACGCGGAACCCACCTGCGCCCCGCTGCCGCAGGCGGGCCTCCAGGCCGGCCCCGCGAAACTGGATTCCGACCGCTGGCGCCTGCGCGGCGTGGAGGTCGAAGCGGCCGTGCTGCTGCGGCACGACCTGCCGCCCCGCGCGCAACCCTATCTGCTGGACGAGGTGCTGGACGCCATCGACTGTGTCTGCGTGGCGGTCGAGATCGTCGAGTCGCGCTTTTGCGACCGCGACCGCGTGGGCCGTCTGTCGACTCTCGCGGACCTGGCCAGCCACGGCGCGGCGGTCTACCTGCCCACGGGCGTGGCGGCCCGTCCCGTGGCGGCATGGCAAAGGCCGCAGGCTCGGCTGCGGCTGGACTCGGGCCCGGCCCTCGCGTCCGCCAGCCAGAACCCGGCTGGCGAGCTCACGCGCCTGCTGGTCTGGTTGGCCAACCACAATGCCCGCCGCCACATCGGGCTGCGGCGCGGCCAACTGATCCTCACCGGCTCCTGCCTGCCGCTGGTGCTGGCGCAGGCGCGGGACGCCGTCGAGGTCCAGCTGGAAGGCATCGGCCAGCTGCGTGTCCGATGGGGCACCGAGGCGGCGGAACAGGCGGCCCGCTGAGCCATCCGGGCCGGGCAGGCCCCTGCCGGCCCCGCCACGGCAAGGGCCAAGTCCGGCGTTATGACAAGTCGGAATACAATGCGAACAATTCTCATTTGAGTTGTTGCATCCGGTACGTTCCGACAGTGAAGCAGCTCGCCCGAACGGAGCTTCTTCCCTGTGTCCGCCCTGCCGCCGCCTGCCTCCTTTGCCCCCGCCGTCGAATCGCTCTACCTCGCGCACCACGGCTGGCTGCAGATGTGGCTGCGCAAAAAGCTGGCGAACGCGGCCGATGCGGCGGACATCGCGCATGACACTTTCGTTCGGGTGCTGGCCTCGCGCCATCGCACGCGCATCGCCGAACCGCGGGCCTTCCTCACGACCATCGCCAAGGGGCTGGTGATCGACAGCTGGCGCCGGCAGGAGATCGAGCGCGCCTACAAGGAGGCGCTGGCGCTGCAGCCCGAGCGCCTCGCGCCCTCGCCCGAGGCGCAGCTGCTGATCGTCGAGGCGCTGGCGCGCATCGACCGCCTGCTCGACGGGCTCAAGCCCAAGGTGCGCACCGCCTTCCTGCTCGCGCAGATCGAGGAACTACCCTACGCCGAGATCGCGCAGCGCATGGGCGTGACGGTGCGCTCGATCGAGCGCTATGTGGCCGAGGCGCTCTACCACTGCCACCTCGTGCTGGCCGATTGACATGCCGCCACCCGTCTCTGCGGCGCCCTCGGCGGTGCGCCAGGCCTTCGGCTGGATGGTCCGGTTGCAATCGGGCCCTGCCGATGCGCGCACGCAGCGCGCGTTCGCGCAATGGCGCAACGCCGACCCCGAGCACGAACGCGCCTGGCAGCGCGCGCAGGAAGTCGGCCAGGCCCTGCGCGCCGACTTCGGCGCCCTGCCCCAGGGTGCGGGCGGCGCATCTTTCGAAGCGCTGCAGGCCGGTGCCCAGCGCCTGAGCCGGCGGCGCCTGCTGGCCAAGCTGTCGGTCGGTGCGGCCATCGTGGGCCCGGTCGCCTGGCTGACCGGCGAGCTCGCGCCCTGGCAACGCCTCACGGCCGACTACAGCACGGCCAAGGGCGAGCGGCGCCGCTTCACGCTCGCCGACGGCAGCGTGCTCGCGCTCAACACCGACAGCGCGGTGCAGCTGCGCTTCGACGGCACGCAGCGCCTGCTGCTGCTCACGCGTGGCGAGATCGCGCTGGTCTCGGGCGCGGATGCCGGGTCGGCGCCCAAGCGCCCGCTGCGCGTGCAGACGCGCGACGGCCTGCTCGAGGCGCTGGGCACGCAGTTCGTGGTGCGGCTCGACGCCGGCGCGAGCCTGCTGTCGGTCGAGGAAGGCGCGGTCGCGATGCAGCCGGCGCAGGCCGCCGCGGACGCCGAGCGCGTGGTCGCGCGCGCCGGCACGGTCTACCGGCTGAGCCGCACCGAGGCCGTGCCCGCCGACACCGGCGGCCTCGACCCCACGGGCTGGACCGACGGCGCGCTGGTCATCCGCGACATGCGGCTGGCCGACTTCCTGGCCGAGCTCGGCCGCTACCGCAGCGGCCACCTGGGCTGCGACCCGCGCGCGGCCGAGCTGCGGCTGTCGGGCGTCTACCGCCTCGACGACACCGAACGGCTGCTGGCGGTCCTGCCCAGCGTGCTGCCGGTGCGCATCGACTACCGCACCCGCTTCTGGGTGCAGGTCTCGATGCGCTGAAAAAAATCTTTTCATTTTTTCTGTCGGGTTTCGCCGTCCCGTCCGGCATGGACAGGACACATCGCTTTTTTCTGCACTCCATGCCACTCCCACATCTGCCCGCCCGCTTCCGGCCTTCCACGCTGGCGGTCTGCCTGCACGGCGCGCTGTGCCTGGCGCTGCTGCCTGCGACCACCCTGGCACAGACGCCGTCGGCCACCGATGCCAGCGCCCGGCCCTACCGCATCGTCGCGGGCCCGCTCGACGACGCGCTCAACCGCTTCGCGCGCCAGGCCGGCATCACGCTGTCCTTCACGCCGCAGCAGGTCGACGGCCTGCGCAGCCGCGGGCTGGAGGGCAGCTTCTCGGTGGAGAGCGGCCTCACGCGCCTGCTCGACGGCAGCGGCTACGTCGCGCGGCTGCAGGCACCGGGCCACTACGTGCTGCAGACCCGCGAGCCGCTGGTGGGCTCGGCCGCGCCGCATGCCGCCAACGCCGCGCCACCGCCGGCCGCCGAGGTCACGCTGCCGACCACCACCGTGACCGCCGCGCGCGACCGGCGCCAGGAGGTCTACGACACGCCCGGCTCGGTGGCGGTGATCACGCGCGAGGAGATCGACCGGCTGCCGCCGCGCAACACCGCCGACCTGCTGACCGACGTGCCGGGCGTCTACACCTCGCAGTCGCGCATGGACCCGGGCATCAGCGTGAACATCCGCGGGCTGCAGGACTTCGGCCGCGTCAACGTGATGATCGACGGCACGCGCCAGAACTACCAGCAGAGCGGCCACGGTTCCAACGGCTCGGTCTACCTCGACCCCGAACTGCTGGGCGGCGCCGACATCGCCAAGGGCCCGACCTCGACCGTGGGCGGCGCGGGCATGATCGCGGGCCTGGTCAACTTCCGCACGCTGGAGGTCGCCGACCTGCTGCAGGACGGCCAGACGCTGGGCGGCCGCGTGAACACCACCACCGGCAGCAACGCCTACGACTTCGCGGGCAGCGCCGCGCTGGGCCTCAAGGCCGGCGAGAACTTCGACGGCGTGATGGTGCTGAGCCGCAAGAAGGTCGGCGCGTTCGAGAAGGGCCAGCGCGGCTCGGTGCGCGAAGGCCTCGACGCGGTGGTGCACGGCATCAGCCAGCTCACCGACCAGGACCAGACCTCGGCGCTGCTCAAGGGCACCTGGCGCTTCGCGCCGGGCCACCAGCTCAAGCTGAGCTACATCGGCCTCGACGCGAAGTTCGGCGAGAAGGCGCAGTCGGCCTCGGCCGGCGGCCTCACGAACCATGTGCGCACCGACACGCTGCTGGCCAACTACAGCTGGAACCCGGCCGATTCCAAACTGATCGACCTCAAGACCAGCCTCTACTACACCCGCACGCGCAACGAAGCCTTCCGCCATGCCGGCGGCCAGCTCGACGACAACGCCTACCAGCTGCGCTACCAGACCAGCACCGTCGGCGGCACGCTGGAGAACACCGCGCGCCTGGCGCTCGCGAAGACCACCGACGCGGTGCTCAAGACCGGCGGCGAGTTCTTCCACGACTGGACCAGTCCGCAGGCGCAGGCGCTGTCGATCGGCGCCGACGCGGGCACGACCGCGCTCTACACCGGCTCCACGCCCGAGGGCAAGCGCACCGTGGCCAGCCTGTTCGGCGAAGCCACGCTGCTGCACGACAGCTGGCTCGAGGTGACCGGCGGCCTGCGCTACGACTGGTACGGCCTGCAGGGCGACGGGCGCATGCGCATCGGCTCGATCAGCAACCCGGCGGGCGTGCGGCCCTCCACCACCGCGCTCTACACCCGCTTCCAGACCGACCGCCACGGCGGCTCGATCGCGCCGCGGCTGTCGGTGGCCGTCAAGCCCATCGAGCAGCTGCAGTTCTTCGCCAACATCGGCCGCGGCATGCGGCCGCCGGCCATCACCGAATCGCTGCAATGGGGCCAGCACGTGGGCAGCCTGTTCCCCTACTACCCCAACCCCGACCTGCGCGCCGAGTACTCGCGCAACCAGGAGCTGGGCGTGAACGCCGTGTTCAAAGGCCTGCTGACCGGGCGCGATGCGCTGCGCGTCAAGGCCGCCTGGTTCGACAGCAAGGTCAAGAACTACGTCACGCTGGGCCGCATCATGGCGCCCAACGACACCGCGGGCGGCGGCCTGCTCGGGCCCTATGCCTACGTCAACCTCGACGACCCGTTTCGCAGCAAGGGCCTCGAGCTGCAGGCCGACTACGACACCGGCCGCGTGTTCGGTTCGCTGAGCTACACCCACATGATGGTCAAGACCGGCAAGGGCGGCTACGACCCCTTCCCGCTGGGCAGCATGATGGGTTTCCCGTCGAACACCCTGGGCACGCCGGGCGACGCCAACATCTGGTACACGCTGCCGCCGCGCAAGAACCTCAGCATCTCGGCCGGCGTGCGGCTTCTCGACGACAAGCTCACGCTGGGCGGCCGCATGCGCTTCCAGTCGCCCACCGCCACCACCAGCGTCTGGACCGTGCAGGGCGATGCCTACAACCAGAAGGCCTGGCACCTCTACGACCTCTGGGCCAGCTACGAGCTCAACCGCCACACCACGCTGCGGCTGGCCATCAACAACCTGATGGACAAGAACTACGCCGAGATGCAGGGCGGCGGCTACTTCGTCGGCCCGGGCCGCACCGCGATGGTCACGCTGTCGCTCAAGTTCTAAGCGGGTGCCGCGCGCACCGATCCCTCCTCCTTCTCCCCATCTCCGCATGCACTCTCCACATCCGCTTTCCGCCGCGTCGCACCCGGCGCGCTTCGGCCTCTCGCTCGCGCTCCTGGCCACGCTGGCCGTCACCGCATTGCCCGACACGCAAGCCCAGACGCACGTCTCCGGCGTGCGCGTCACCTCGCTGGCCTCGATGCGTCCCTCGGGCGAGGACGTGACCTCGTCCGACGGCACCGTGGGCTGGCCCGGCGCGCGCTACCCCACCTCTGCGCCCCTGTTCGCGGTCAAGCCCGGGACCACCACGGGCTACCTCTACGGCGGCTTCCTGGGCGCCGGCTGGACCGGCAACCGGCAGACGCTCTACACCGCGGTCGGGCTCTACAGCATGCGCGCGGGCGTCTCGTTCTACGAGCGGCTGGCCTTCGACGTCGACACCGACCTGCAGGGCCGCATCAACAGCACGCCGGTGCGCTCGAGCAGCGGCGCGCTCTACGCCGTCATGACCAGCCTCTACGGCGAGCAGTACGCCGGTACCGACGAGAAGAGCAACTACACCTACTCGGCCACGGTCGGCCAGGGCCTGATCGTGCGCACCGATTTCGACGGCGCCTACCCCTCGGTGGTGGAGTCGTCGCGCGGCAAGCTCTACTCGCCCAACGGCGCATTGGTGATCGACGCCAAGGACAACCTCTACGGCGTCGACAAGGGTCCGCAGGGCCAGGGCCGGATTTTCCGGATCAACCTGGGCACGGGCGTGCTGAGCACCGTGCATGAATTCACCGTGGGCCCCCACGGCATGAAGCAGGTGGCCAACGACATCGTGCTGGGCGGCGACGGCTTCCTCTACGGCGTGACCGCCTACCGCCGCGGCCTGCCGCTGGCCCCCGGCACACCGAATGCGCCCGACACGCCCACCGGCACGCTCTACCGCATCGATCCGAACGCCGCCGGCGCGGGCCCGACGGTGCTGCACACCTTCACGCTGGCCGAGGGCGAGATCAACGTGGGCGACAACGTGACGCACGAAGGCTACCGCCTGTACCCCAGCGAGCAGCGGGTGAGCATCGGCATGACGGGACCGGCCACGCTGCGCAGCCTGAGCTCGGGCGAGCAGAACGGACTGTCGTCGCTGGTCGACGGGGGCGACGGCTATCTCTACGGCACCACCTCGGTGGCCGACTGCTACACCTACGTCCACAACCTCAACACGCTCACGGCGCTGCCATCGGTGACGCGCAACAGCCCGCTGTGCGGCTTCCGCTCGTGGACCGCCGCCCCGAACGCCTTCTCGTACCCCGGCGCCTATCCGTACCACGACGGCCCTCGTCCCTACGGCGCGGTCTGGCGCATTGCGCGCAACGGCAGCGGCGGCCTGCAGGTCCTGCACACCTTCACCGAGGACGACGGCGCCACCCCGCGCGGCCCGCTGGCGCTTGCCGCCGACGGGGCGATCTACGGCACCACGCTGGCGGGCGGCCCCCACACCTGCAGCAACCGCAACACGGTGAACGCCGAGGTGCGCTGCGGCACGCTCTACCGCATCAAGCCCTCGGCCATCGCGGTCGAAGGTGGCGGCCATGTGGCCAACGGCGGCTTCGAGACGGTGCACAGCTTCTCGGGCAACGACGGGCGCATCCCGCTGGGCGTGCGCGCCGGTGCCGATGGCCGGCTCTACGGCGTCACCTCGATGGGCGGCAGCTACACCGACAGCCAGGGCAAGGCCGTGCCCACCGAGTTCGGCACCGTGTTCCAGGTGGCGGTCAATTCGGACGGCTCGCCCGACGCCAGCGTGAGCCTGGTGGCGAGCCCGACCCAGCTCAAGGCCGGCGAGACCAGCACGATGACCTGGATCAGCAGCAACGCCACGCAGTGCACCGCGGCCTCCTCGGCCAACGACTGGCGCGGCGCGGTGGCGGACTTCGGCGCCGTCTCGGTCACGCCCAAGCCCGGCACCTACCGCTACACGCTGACCTGCAACGTCGCGGGCAGCGCCTTCGGCGCGCAGGTCTCGGCCAGCACCACGGTCTACGTGGGCACCGACGCCACGGCCGTCGACGGCAACACCGTGAGCTTCGGCAACGGTGGCGGCGGCGCGGCCTCGCCGGTCTGGCTGCTGGCGCTCGCGGCGCTGGGCCGTGCCGCATCGCTGCGCCGCAAGCGCAGGGCCCCGCACACCGCCCCATCGACTTCCACCGCACAGAAGAACTGACATGAAGATTTCGTCTACCCTCTCCTCCGTATCGCGGCCGCTGCTGCTCGCCGCGCTGGCCTTCGCCAGCCTGCCCGCCTTCGCCCAGACCACCGGCACGGCCTTCAAGCCCACCGTGTTGCACCGCTTCACCGGCACCGCCGACGCGGCCCAGCTGGGCGGCATGCCCATGGTGCCGCCGGTGCTGGCCAGGGACGGCAGCGGCCAGCTGCAGGGCCACACCTTCAACGGCGGCACGCCGCTGACCTTCGTGCTCGGCCAGGGCGTGAGCTACCGGCTCGACGCCCTCAAGGGCACGGGCTACCAGGCCCGGCTGCTGGGCGACATCTCCAAGTCGACGACCACGCTGGTGCAGGACGCACAGGGCAAGATCTACGGCGGCGCGGGCTCGTCCAACGTCAACAACGACACCAGCGCCAACCCCTTCGGCTCGACCGCCGCGATGTTCAGCCTGCAGGCCAACGTGGCGAGCACGCTGCCGACGCCCCCGGTGCGCCCGCGCGGCCAGCTGGCGATCGACGACGACCAGCGCGTCTACTTCGGCGGCGGCGACGCACCGGGCACCTGCAACGCCAGCGGCGTTCTCGCGGCCGGTCTGTGGCGCCTGAACCCCGACGGCAGCTATGCCAAGGCCTTCGACTTCTGCCAGTTCTTCACCGTCGTGGGCCGCCTGCAGCTCCACGAGAAGGGCGGCGCCCCCGTGGCCAGCGTCTGGAGCAGGACCGACCAGGCTCTCTATGTGCTGACCAGCGTCGGCGCCACGGGCGTGTTCGACAGCACCCAGGCCAGCGACAACGCCGGCCGCGCCTTCGGCACGCTGGTGAAGATCGACAAGGCCGCGCTCGACGAAGGCGCGGCCAACAACGGCCAGCTCGCCTCGGCCGACCCGGTGAAGGTGCTGCACACCTTCCTGCGCAACCGCGACGGCGCCCCGACCTCGGTGGGCGACCGCTACAGCACGCTGGTCGAGGCCGGCGAATGGCTCTACGGCACCAGCTACGCCAACGCCCCGACCGCCGGCGGCGTCAACGACCTGCGCTACGGCGGTACGCTGTGGCGCGTGAAGAAGGACGATCCCGCCAGCTTCACCGTGCTGCACCGCTTCCGCGACGCCGACATGCTCGCGAAGGACGGCACCGCCCAGGCCGACGGTTCCACGCCCAACGGCCCGCTGGTGCTCGCCGCCGACGGCAACATCTACGGCACCACCGCGCGCGACGGCTCCAGCCTGTACCGGCCCGCAACCGGCCTGCCCACGCCCTCGGGCGCGGGCACGCTGTTCCGCATCGTCATCGGCAGCAAGGCCGACCGCTCGGACGACGCCTACGAGGTGCTGCACCGCTTCGACATCGCCACCGAAGGCGCACGGCCCGTGGGCCTGAGCCTGGGCGCGACGGTCGACGGCGTGCAGAAGCTCTACGGCGCCACCGCCAGCGGCGGCCCGGGCGAAGCCATCGACCCCGCCTCGCCCGACACCAGCGGCAATGGCACCGTGTTCTCCATCGACGTGCCGCTGCCCAGCGTGAGCTTCACCACGCCGCTGACCGCCTCAGCCTCGAGCGCGCTGGTCGGCGACCGCCCGACCCTGAGCTGGGCCACGCAGAACGCCGCCAGCTGCACCGCCAGCGGCAGCAACGGCAATACCTGGAGCGGCGCGCAGCAGACCCAGGGCAGCCAGATCCCGCTGTCGGGCGCGCTGAGCAAGACCGGCGTCAACACCTTCACGCTGCGCTGCGAAAGCGCTTCGGGCGGGCCGGCCGTGGTGCAGACGGTGTCGATCACGGTCAGGGCCGTGACCGTGGCGCCGCCCGCGACCTCCGACGGCTCGGGCACCGGCACCTGGGAGCGCAACAACAACCGCAGCGACGGCGGCGGCCCGCTGAGCCCCTGGCTGCTGCTGCCGCTGGCCGCGCTCGGCCTGGCCCGCCGTTTCGCGCGGCGCGGCTGATCCTTTTCTTCCCCACGACCACGACCTCCACGACATGACCACCACTTCTTCTTCCGCCCTGTCGCAGCGCCTCAAGCACGAGACCGCCCCCCAGCACGAACGCATGCATGCGCTCATGGCCACGGCCGACCCCTTCGCGAGCCGCGCGCAGTACGCACGCTTCGTGGCCGCGCAGTACGTGTTCCAGCGCGACGTCGAGCATCTGTTCGCCGACGCGCAGGTCCAGGCCGCCGTGCCCGACCTGGCCGAACGCGGCCGTGCCGAGGCTTCGCTGGCCGACCTGCGCGACCTCGAGGCGCCGGTGCCCACCGCGGCCATCGCCACCGAAGGCGTGACCATGCCCGAAGCCCTGGGCTGGCTCTATGTGTCGGAAGGCTCGACGCTGGGCGCCGCCTTCCTGTTCAAGGAAGTGGGCGACAAGCTCGGGCTCACGGCCGAATTCGGCGCGCGCAACCTCGCGGCCTATCCCGAGGGCCGGGCGCGCGTGTGGAAGCGCTTTGTCGAAGCGCTGGATGCGCCCGCGCTGGCGGCGGTGCACGAGCAGGTGATCGCCGGTGCGCTGGCCGCCTACGACCGCTTCGGCGACCTGCTCGAGGCGCAGTTCGCGCTGGACGCCGCGGCTTGACCTTGCCGGCCGCATCGCACGCGGCGCGCCGCCTGTGGCCCTGGGCCACGGCCGGTGCGCTGTGCGGCGCACTCGCGATGCTGGGGTGGCAACTGCCCGCGCATTGGCTGACGCCCGCCGTGGAACGCGCCACGGGCGAACGCATCCGCATCGCCGACGTGCGCGGCACGCTCTGGAACGGCTCGGCCGTGCTGAGCCTCGCGGCCGGCCCGGGCAGCCACGAGCTGCGCGCCCTGCCCGGCCGCACGCACTGGCGGCTGCGGCCGTCGCTGTCGGTGGTCCCGGCCCTGCGGCTGTCGATCGACCAGGCCTGCTGCCTCGACCGGCCCGCGCAGGCCCGCATCGCGATCGGCCCGGACGGTCTCGACCTGCGGCTCGGTGCGCTCGACTGGCACGGCCCGGTCGAGGTGGTGCAAGGGCTGGGCACGCCCTGGAACACGCTGGGCTTCGACGGCCGGCTGCGGGTGTCGACGCAGGCGCTGCAGCTGCGGCGGCGGCACGGCCAGATGCAACTGGAGGGCCGGCTATCGCTCACCGCGGCATCGGTCTCGTCGCGCATCTCGGCGCTGCGCCCGCTGGGCAGCTACCGCTTCGACATCGACGGCGATGCGACGCCCGGTGAAGCCAAGGCCCCGTTGCGCTTCACGCTCGCCACGCTGCAAGGCCCGCTGCAACTCCGCGGCCAGGGCGCATGGGCCGCCGGCCAGCTGCGCTTCCGCGGCGAGGCGCAGGCCGAGTCCGGCCGCGAGGAGGCATTGGCCCACGTCCTCCACCTGATCGGCAACCGCAACGGGCCCATCGCCTTGCGCGTGCTGCGCTGAGCCGATGCACGCCCCACAAGGAACACAATCGACCGTGATGTCCGTCGAACAGAACAACTCTTCCCCAACCCCGCTGCCGCCACCGCAGCGCCCCCCGCTGCCGCTGCTCGCCCGCTGGCTGCTGCTGGCCTTTGCCGCCCTGTGCCTGGTGCTGGCCGTGATCGGCGTGATCGTGCCCGGCATGCCGACCACCGTCTTCGTGCTGATGGCCGCCTGGGCCGCCGCGCGCAGTTCGCCACGGCTGCACCGCTGGCTGCTCGACCACCGGCTCTTCGGCCCGATCCTGCGCAACTGGGAAAACGGCCGCACCGTGAGCCGCCGCGCCAAGTGGAGCGCCACCGCGGCGATGGCCTTCTGCGCGGTCGTGATCCTGCTGACCGCGCACAAACCCTGGCTTGCGGCCGTGGGCATCGGCTCGATGGCCTGCGTGCTGGCCTGGCTCTGGCGGCGTCCCGAGCCGAATGCCTGAGGTCACGCCGGGCCGCGCCATGGCGCCTGCGGCCCTTGCGGCGCTGCTGCTGGTGGCGCTGCAAGCGGCAGGCGATGCGCCGAAGCTGCTGCTGCGCTACGAGCGCTACGCCGTGCTGCACGGCGAACTCTGGCGCCTGTTCAGCGCGCACCTCGTGCACCTGGGTTGGGCCCACGCGCTGCTCAACGCCTGCGGCCTGCTGCTGTGCGCCTGGATCGCGCCCACGCGCTTCGGCGCGCGGCAGCTCGTGTGCGACGGGCTGCTGCTGGGGGCGTGCGTCGCGTTGATGCTGCTGCTCTTCTCTCCCCAGGTGACGCACTACGTCGGCCTGTCCGGCGTGCTCTACGGCCTGTTCGTGCTGGGCCTGGCGCCGCCGGCTTTCAGGGGCGACCGCATCGCGCTGCTGGGCCTGGCCACGGTGCTGGGCTGGATGGCCTGGCAACTGGTCGCCGGCCCCGCGCCCGCCGAGGAACGCCAGATCGGCGGGCGGATCATCGCCGTGGCGCACCTCTACGGCGTGGTCGGCGCCTTCGTCCTGCTGGCGGTGCAGGGGCTGCGCCTCGCACCGCGCTGACCCCGCTACTGCATGCGCGGCAGGTTGCCGATGCGCACCAACATCTCGGTGAACATCTGCATGTCGGCGTCGAGGTCGACCACTTCCTTGAACTCCTTGGCGTTGTGCGCCGTGTACTTCTTGCCGGGCATGGCCGGACCGAAGTTGATCGCGTTGGGCATCAGCTTGGCCGTGGTGCTGCCGGCCGTGGGCACGGGCTTGGCTTCGAGCCCGGTGGTGTCGCCGAAGATGTTGAGCAGGGTCGACAGCCAGGCGCCGCTCGGGTCGCGCGCCATCCAGTTGCCCTGGTCGTAGGCCACCTCGGCCGGGATCGCCGCGCTCGCGGACCAGGCGCCGATCTTGTCGGTGATCTGTTGCTTGAGTTCATCGGGCGTGCGGCCGCGCGGCATGCGCACGTTGACCGTGACGTCGACCTTGCCGTCGGCACCGCCGCGGATCAGCGTCGGCGACAGCGTGAGCGGGCCCATGAAGTCGTCCTGGTAGCCCACGCCCATCTGCTCGCCCAGATAGCCGGTGCCGTAGAGCGCGGCGATGTACTTCGCGGCGCGTGCGTAGCCGTTGTCGGCCAGCGGCACGCCGGCCTCCTGCAGGAACAGCGCGAGCCGCGGCACCGGGTTCACGCCCTCTTCCGGGCGCGAGCCGTGGGCCGACACGCCCGTGACCTTGATCGTCAGGCCGTCGGCGGCGTGGCTCAGGTCGATGGCGAACTTGCCGCCCTGCCCCTCGTACTTCTGCACGAAGGCCGCCTTGGCCGCCTCGAGCTTCGCCGCCACGGCCGCGAGATCGCCGCCCTGCAGTTTCGCAGTGGCGGTCTGCGGGATCGCATTGGCCGAGGGCGCGCCGGTCATCGCCGTGATGGCGGTCGCCGAAGCATCGGCGGGCCCGCCCTTGAACGAGACCTTGAGCGCGCCCGACCCCTTCTCGGCCACCACCGCCGGGTACTTGCTGTCGAGCACGATGTTGTAGGCCGGCAGCGCGGTCTTCTCGCGGTAGTACTTCATCGCGTCGCCGCCGGTTTCCTCAGTGGTCTCGACCATCAGCCGGATGGTGCGCGCCAGCGGCAGGCCGCTGTCCTTGACCGCCTTCATCGCATAGAGCACGGCCGCGATCGAGCCCTTGTCGTCGATGGTGCCGCGGCCGTAGAGGTAGTCGCCCACGCGGGTGAGCTTGAAGGGGTCGAGCTTCGTGCCGTCGTCGAGCACCCATTCGGCCGCGTTGGCCGGCACCACGTCGGCATGCGTGAGGATGCCGAATTCCTCGCTGCCGCTGCCGGGCAGCTTGACCTCGAAGATGCGGTTGTCGACGTTGCGGTACTGCAGGCCGAAGTCGCGCGCCATCGCCTCGATCTTGCGGCCGATGGCCTGGATCGCCGGGCTCTCGTGCGGCGGCACGTCGGCCGCGCGCACCGTGGGCATCGCGACCATCTCGCCGATGGTGGCGATCACCGCGTCGTGGTGGTGCAGCCGGTTGTAGAGGCCCAGCACGCGGCCCACATTGGCCAGGTCGTCGCCGGCGAGCGGGCGCTTGGCCGCATAGGCCGCGGCGGCGCGCTTGAGGCTGGGGTCGGCCTTGGCGGCCTGCGCGAGGAAGCGCGGGAAGTCCGGCGCCTTGCGCAGCGCGGGCGTGGCCACCAGCGCATCGAGCTGCGGCTTCTTGAGCAGGGTGTCGGCCGACGCGCCGGAGGACAAGCTCAGCGCGATGGCGAGGGGAAGGATGGCGAGGGAGAGGCGGTTCATGGCCGTGATTCTCGCGCCGCCGCGGGGGCGCCGCGCAACGGGATGTCGCGGCGGCCCTGCGCTTATGCTCGAAGGCTTCCGGCGGCCCCGCGCCGCATCACTGTCCGCCATGCCTTCTTCCGATCCCACCGCGTCCGCCGACCCCACGCGCGGCCTGCGCGCCCTGACCTTCGCCTTCGCGCTCAGCCAGTTCTTCCGCACCTGCCTGGCCGTGATCGCGCCCGAACTGCAGCACGACCTGGGCCTCTCGCCCGCGGGCTTCGGCGCGCTGTCCTCCTGCTTCTTCCTGGCCTTCGCGGTGGCGCAGATCCCGATCGGCATCGCCTTCGACCGCTACGGCGTGGGCGCGCCCACGCGGCTGCTGATGGCGGTGGGCGTGCTCGCCTCGGTGCTGTTCGTGGTGGCGCCCAACGGCGCGACCGCGATGGTGGCGCAGGCCGGCCTGGGCCTGGCCTGCGCACCGGTGTTCATGGGGCTGATGCACTTCGCCTCCGAGCAATTGCCCGCCGCGCGCTACACCACCGCGGTCGGCCGCGCGAGCGCCATCGCCATGCTGGGTGCGCTGTGCGCGACCGCGCCGCTGGGCTGGGCCGCGCACCAGTTCGGCTGGCGGCCCGCGCTGGCCGTGGCCGCGCTGTGCATGCTGGCCGCCTGCATCGGCACCTGGCGCCATGTGCGCGACACGGGCCATGCCGATGCGCGCGCCGAGACGCCGATGAACCTGCTGCTGGGCAGCGCGCGGCTGCTCAAGGTGCCCGCGCTCTGGACGCTGATCCCGCTGTGCGTGGCGATGGCCGCCGGCACCGCCTTTCGCAATGCCTGGGGCGGCCCCTACCTGGCCGAGGTCTACGGACTCGCGGCCGGCCCGCGCGGCCTGGCGCTGACCTTCGTGAGCCTGGGCGCCTTCGCCACCGCGCTGCTGCTGCCCAAGCTGGTGTGGCGCCATTCGGTGCGCAAGACGGTGCTGTACTGGTCGCTGCTGTCGCTGGGCGGCGGCGCGCTGCTGTCGGCCTGGCCGGCCGGCGGGCTCTGGTCGAGCGTGGCGCTGCTGACGGTGCTGGCCACCATCGGCATGCTGCACCCGCTGGTCATGACGCATGGCCGCTCGATGGTGCCGCAGGCCCTGCGCGGGCGCGGGCTGGGCGTGCTGAACACCTTCGTCTTCCTGGGCTCGGCCGTGACCTCCTGGGCCTTCGGCCTGATCGCCGACGCGGGCCAGCGCCACGGCGCCAGCGCGCCCGGCACCTACGCGGGCATCTTCGGCTGCGCCACGGTGCTGGTCCTGATCGCCGTGCTGTTCTACGCGCGCAGCCCGCGGATCGCGCCGGGCTGAAGCGTCGGGCGCGGCCTCTCCTACGCCGACACGCGGCGCGCTCGCGCATGCGCGGGCCGGCGGCCGCGCCAGCATCGGCGCACCCTCAAGCAAGGAGCCGCCATGCCCGCGAAGAAAAAAGGCCTGTACGCCAACATCCATGCCAAGCAGGAGCGCATCGCGCATGGCAGTGGTGAACACATGCGCAAGCCCGGGGCGCCGGGTGCGCCCGGCAAGGAAGACTTCGAGAAGGCCGCCAAAACGGCCAAGCCGAAGAAGGACGCGCACTGAGCGGAGCGCGCAGCAGCCCCAACGATCCGGAGGAGTCCTCATGAAAAACATCGCCCTGACCCTGCTCGCCTGCGCGGCTGCGTTTGCGATGGCCGCCTGCGATCCCACGCCCAAGACGCCCAAGGCGTTGCAGAGCTACACGCCCACGCTGATGGTCTGATCCGGCGGCAGGCCCAGCGTCAGCGCACGCTGCGCGGCCTGCGCCTCGGCCGCGTCGAGCGCCACCAGCAAGGCGACCTCGGCCGCGATGCTGGTCGCGATCGGCAGGCCGTCGCGCCACAGCACCCGCGAGCCCGCCACGCGCGGCACCTTGGCGCCGTGCACGATCGTGCCCAGCAGATTGGCCGGGTCGCTGGCCGCCAGCACGATGAAGGCGCCGTCGCCCGGCGTGCGCCGCACTTGGCGCATCGCGGCCACCGCTTCGGGCAGCGCGAACTGCTCGCCGGTCACGCCCGCGATGAAGCGGCCGCCGCGGATCTCGCCGCGTGCTTCCAGCCTCCGGCACACGCGCACCAGTTCGCGCCAGGGCGGCAGCCATGCGGCCTCGCGTTCGAGCAGGCGCCAGCAAATGACACCGTAGCGGCGCAGCAGCACATGCACCACCTGCTCGTGGGCTTCGGCCGAACCGGGATTCGCTGACGCGCTCGTCGAAGGCGGCCGCACCAGCGTCCAGCGCCCCGCATCCTCGATGCCGAACAGCGGCACGCGGCGCCGCCGCCGCGCGTCGGCCGAAGCGCGCTTCGAGGCCGGCACCAGCAAGGCGCGCAGGCCCGCATAGCTGTCGCAGCGCACCCGGCCCTTGGCCACCAGCTCGGTCAGCGCCTCCTCGATCTCGACCGGCAGCAGCCGCGTGCCGCCCGCGATCTCGTCGAAGAAGCAGGCGCCGTGCTGCTGCAGTTGCGCGGCCACGCGCGCGGCACGCGAGCCCAGCGTCTCGTCGTCGACCGGTGCCGGCGCGAGGCCGGTCCAGAGCGCGGCGCTGCGGCGCGGCAGCAGCACCACCGGCGTGGCGCGCAGCGACAGGCTGCCCGCGCCCTTGCGCCCTTCGCTCGATGAAGGCCGCAGCCGCGTCCACAGCACGCGGCCCGCGGTGCACAGGTCGTCGAGCCAGGCGCCGGCATAGTCGGCCACGCGCGCGGGCAGCAGCTCGGCCTCCCAGATCGGCGCGGGCGCCTCATAGCCTTCGAGTTGCGACAGCACGCCCGACAGCGCCTCCGGCCCGCACATGCGCGAGGCCGCGCCCAGGTGCTGCCAGTCGAACAGGAAGCGCGCGAAGTCGCGCGGCTCCACCGGCTCGATCTCGCGGCGCAGGCGCTTGAGTGTGTAGCGGTGGATGCGCGCGAGCAGATGGCGCTCGCACCATTCGACGGCCGGCGTGCCCGGCGTGAAACGCCCCTGCAGCACGCTGCCCTCGGTCTGCAGCGCAAGCAAGGCGGCTTCGACCTGTTCCAGCGGCAGGCACAGCGGCTGCGCGAGTTGCGCGACCGTGACCGGGCCGAGACCTCCCAGCCGCGAGCGCAGCAGCTCGCGCAGCGCGGCTTCGCGGTCCTCGGGCCGCTCGGCATCGGCGGGCGCTTCGATGGTCGGTTGCATCGGCGCCGCGGGCAGGATCGCCTGCAGCAAAGGCAGGCGTTCGGCCGCGACCCAGAGGCCGCGTGCCGTGCGGCCCTGGCCCTCGACGCGCAGGCGCGTCGCGCGGCCCGCCTTGGCCAACGCCGCCAGCCATGGCTTCCACTCGGGTTGCGATGCGACCTCGTCGTCGCCGACCGCGCCCAGCATGCCCAGCGCCTCGTGCATCTCGTCGCTGCCGCGCGGCTGCGGCCAGGCCTCCTCGCGCACGCTGGCGATGGCCTCGGCATCGAGCTGGCCCACGTCGTCGGCGCTCTCGGGCTCGGTGTAGCGCCGGTTCTGCACCGCCAGCGTGCGGCGCTCCTCCAGCGGCGCATCGTCGATGAAGGCGTAGGGCCGCGCGTTGAGCACCTCCAGCGCGAGCGGCGACGGGGCCGGCAGCTCGCGCGCCAGCAGGCGCACCTCGCCCGACTCCAGGCGGCGCAGCAGCGCGAGCCAGCCTTCGGCGTCCATCGCGTCGTGCAGGCAGTCGTCCAGCGTCTGCGCGACCAGCGGATGCGCGGGCACCTCGCGCTCGCCCACCAGGTTCTCGGCGCAGGCCACCTGGTCGGGGAACACGGCCGCCAGCAGGTCCTCGGAACGCATGCGCTGCAGCTGCGGCGCGACCTTGCGGCCGCCGGAGAAGCGCGGCAGCGCGAGCGCAGTGGTCGCGTTCCAGCGCCAGCGCACGCCGAACAGCGGCGCGTCGAGCAGCGCCTGCACCAGCACGTCGAGTGCCGAGTTGGAATGCAGGTAGCGCGCCACCTCCTCGAGCGGGAAGCTGTGCTGGGTGGCCAGCGAGAGCACGATCGCGTCCTCGGTGGCCGCGGCCTGCAGCTCGAAGTTGAAGGTGCGGCAGAAGCGCTTGCGCAGCGCCAGGCCCCAGGCCCGGTTGAGCCGGCTGCCGAAGGGCGAATGGATCACCAGCTGCATGCCGCCCGAGGCGTCGAAGAAGCGTTCCATGACCAGCGTGTGCTGCGTGGGCAGCGTGCCCAGCACGGCCGCGGCATGCGCGAGGTGCTCGACGATCTGGCGCGCGGCCTCTTCGTCCAGGCCCATGCTCTGCGTGAGCAGCTTCATCGCGCCCTCGCGGCCGCCGTCCGACAGCGCCTTTGCCACCGCCTCGCGCAGCCGCGACACGCCGAAGGACAGCGCGTCGCTGCGCCCCGGCGCCTCGCCCAGCCAGAAGGGAATGTTGGGCGCGGCGCCGTGCGCGTCTTCCACGCGCACCCGGCCGGGCTCGATCTTGAGGATGCGGTAGCTGGTGTTGCCCAGCTGGAACACGTCACCGGCCAGGCTCTCGACCGCGAAGTCCTCGTTGACCGTGCCGATCTTGTCGGCCTGCGGCTCCAGCATCACGGTGTAGTCGCCGGTCTCGGGAATGGTGCCGCCCGAGGTCAGCGCGGTCATGCGCGCGCCCTTGCGTTCGCGCAGCAGGTGGTTCACCGCGTCGCGGTGCACATAGCCCGCGCGCTGGCCCTGGCGGGTGGTAAAGCCCTCGGACACCATGCGCACCACCTCCATGAAGCGCGCGTGCGTCAGCTGCTCATAGGGCCAGGCGCGCCGCACCAGCGCGAAGAGTTCGTCCTCGTGCCATTCGCGGCAGGCGGTCTCGGCGACGATCTGCTGGGCCAGCACGTCGAGCGGCGCGGGCAGCACGCGCAGGGCATCGAGTTCGCCACGGCGGATGCAGTCGAGCAGGGCCGCGCATTCGACCAGCTCGTCGCGCGACTGGGCGAAGAGCCGCGCCTTGGGCACGCCGCCCACCGCGTGGCCCGAGCGCCCGGCGCGCTGCAGGAAGCTCGCGATCGAACGCGGCGAGCCCAGCTGGCAGACCAGGTCGACGTCGCCGATGTCCAGGCCCAGCTCGAGCGAGGCGGTGGCGACCAGCACGCGGAGTTCGCCGCGCTTCAGGCGCTGCTCGGCGGCTAGCCGCGTCTCCTTCGACAGGCTGCCATGGTGCGCGGCCACCGCGTCCTTGCCCAGGATCTCGCCCAGGTGCCGCGCCGCGCGCTCGGTCATGCGGCGGGTGTTGACGAAGACCAGCGTGGTCTTGTGCAGCCAGACCAGTTCGGCCACGCGCGCATAGACCTGCGTCCATTGTTCGTTCGACATCACCGCATCGAGCGGCGTGGGCGGCAGCTCCAGCGCCAGGTCGCGTTGCTTGGCATAGCCGATGTCGACCACGGTGCAATCGGCCGAACCATCGGCCCGCAGCGCGCCCGCGCCGACCAGGAAGCGCGCCACTTCGTCGATGGGCTTCTGCGTGGCCGACAGGCCGATGCGCACCGGCCTCGTGTCGCATAAGGCCTGCAAGCGCTCCAGCGACAGCGCCAGGTGGCTGCCGCGCTTGTTCGCCGCGACCGCATGGATCTCGTCGACGATCACGCTGCGCACCGTCTGGAGCATCCGGCGGCCCGAGACCGAGCCCAGCAGCACGTAGAGCGATTCAGGCGTGGTCACGAGGATGTGCGGCGGCTTGCGCAGGCTCTGCTGGCGTTCGCGCTGCGGCGTGTCGCCGGTGCGCACGGCCGTGCGGATGGCCACGTCGGGCAGGCCCAGCGCCGCCAGTTCGGCCCGGATGCCGGCCAGCGGCGCCTCGAGATTGAGCCGCACGTCGTTGGACAGTGCCTTGAGCGGCGAGACGTAGAGCACGGCGGTCTCGTCGGGCAGACCGCCTTCTTCTTCGAGGCCGCGCACCACCAGCGCGTCGAGCGCGGCCAGGAAGGCGGTCAGCGTCTTGCCCGAGCCCGTGGGCGCGGCCACCAGCGTGTCGCGCCGCGCGCGGATCGCCGGCCAGGCGGCGGCCTGGGCCGGGGTGGGCGCGGGGAAGCTTCGCTGGAACCAGCGGGCGACGGCGGGGTGGAAGGCGGCGAGCGGCACGGCTTCATCACATCAGGGCGTGCGGCGGGATGTCAAGCGCGCCGGCCCCACACCGGCGCCGAGCTCTCCTACACGCGGAGTGACAAACTCTTACACGCAGCCCGCGATGCCGACGCCAGCATGGCTTCGTCGAGACGCCACGCATGGCGGACGGCCGACGCGCGCCCCTTGAGGGCCCATCCCTTCCCATCACCGACGCCCTGCGTGGAGTTCCCGATGCCCGTTTCGACGCGACCCGCCGCCGCCGACCTGTCTCCCGCGCCGGGGCTGCGCGGGCCGGCTTCGCCCGCCCTGGCCGCGGCTGCGTCCTGGGCGCTCTCGCACTGGGGCGTGGGATCCCACGCGCCCGCGCGGGCGCCGGCGGCCGGCGTTGAAGCTTCGACCGCACCCACGGTCGACGGCATGCTCGGCCTGGCCATGCACGACCTGCGCAATGCGCTGTCGGCCATCCAGCTGGGCGTCGAACTGCTGAGCCGGCGCGAGAGCGCGGCCGAGCAGCCGGTGTCGGCCGTGCTCACGCACATGGACAACGCGGCGCAGCGCGCCCAGGCCTCGGCCATGGAGTTGGAGGACGTGTACCGCCTCGCGGCGGGGCGCCTGGTGGCGGTCTCGCCGGTGCCCTTCACCCTGCACACGGTGGTGCGCGAGACGCTCGACGCCTGCCGGCTGATCGTGCCGGGCGTGGCGGTCGAGCACGACCGGCTGGGCGAAGGCGACTGCGTGGGCGATCCGGCGCGCATGGCGCAGTTCCTCGCGCTGGCGCTGGAGGACCTGTGCGTCGCGGGGCCGCCGGCGCTGGTGATCGTGGTCAGCGAAGTGGCCGGCACGCGCTTTCGCATCGCCGTCCATGCGAACGGCGCGCAGGGCGAGGTACCGACGACGACGACGACGACGACGACGACGCCGGCCCAGGCCCGGCGCCGCGTGCTGCTGCGCGCCATCGCGCAGGCCCATGGCGGCGAGGTACGCTTCGAGCCGGCGCATGCGCAGGGCCGGGCCATCGACGGCGCTTTCTCGAGCCTCGCCGCCCCTGGCCAGACCATCGAACAAGACATTCCATGACCTCACCCACCCCCGACACACCTCCCGCCGACGGCTGGCAACTCCCCTGGCAAGGCGGCTGCCGCTGCGGCCAGGTGCGGCTGCGCATCAGCGCGCCGCCGCTGCTGGCCATGGCCTGCCACTGCACGGGCTGCCAGCGCATGAGCGCAAGCGCCTTCTCGCTGTCGATCGCGATCCCCACGCCGGGCTTCGAGGTCACGGCCGGCGAGCCGGTGCTGGGCGGCCTGCACGGTGCCTCGCACCACTACTGCTGCCCGCATTGCAAGAGCTGGATGTTCACCCGCACCGAAGGCATGGACGCCTTCGTCAACCTGCGCCCGACCATGCTCGACGAGCACCGCTGGTTCGTGCCCTTCGTGGAGACCTGGACCGACGAGAAGCTGCCCTGGGCCACCACGCCCGCGGTCCACAGCTTCGGCCAGCTGCCGGCGATGGAGGCCTTCCCGGCGCTGATCGAGGCCTACGCGCGCGAAGGCGCGCGGCCCCCAGCCCCGGGACGGGACTGAGGGCCGCGCAAGGACGGTCCGTTGGGATCAGGTCGTCGCCAGGCGCTCCGCGTCGTCGAGCGCGCGCTTGGCCTTGATCGACTTGCGCACCGTCGACCAGATCGCCCAGCCCAGCATCGCGGCCGTGCAGGCCAGCAGCGAGGCGCTGATCGGGCGCTCGAGGAAGACCATCGCATCGCCGCGCGACAGCAGCATCGCGCGCCGCAGATGCTCTTCCAGCATCGGGCCCAGGATGTAGCCCAGCAGCAGCGGCGCGGGCTCGAAGCGCAGCACCATCAGCACGTAGCCCATGATGCCCAGCGCGGCCACCGAGTAGATGTCGAAGGCGTTGTTGTTGACGCTGTACACCCCCAACGCCACGAACACGATGATGGCCGGGTACATCCAGGCGAAGGGAATGCGCAGCAGCGCGACCCACAGCCCGATGGTGGGCAGGTTCAGGATCACCAGCATCAGGTTGCCGATGCCGAAGCTCACGACCAGGCCCCAGAACAGGTCGGGCTGCTCGCTGATCAGGTTGGGTCCGGGCTGGATGCCGTGGATGATCAGCGCGCCCATCATCACGGCCATTACCGCGTCGCCCGGGATGCCCAGCGACAGCGAAGGCACGAAGGCGGTCTGCGCGGCCGCGTTGTTGGCCGACTCGGGGGCGGTGATGCCCTCGATCGCGCCCTGGCCGAAGCGGCTCGGGTCCTTGGCCACCTTCTTCTCGATCGCATAGGACATGAAGGCCGCGATCGACGGTCCCACGCCCGGCAGCGCGCCCAGGGCCGAGCCCAGCGCCGAGCCGCGCATCATCGGCTTGACCGTGGCCTTGAACTCGTCCTTCGTGGGCACCATCGACTTGAGCGTGACCTTCTCGGGCTTCTGGTTGGTGTCGGCCGAGTTGATGCAGCGCACCACCTCCGCCACGCCGAACAGGCCCATGGCCAGCGCGATCAGGTTGATGCCGTCCATGAGCTCGGGCACGTCGAAGCTGAAGCGCGCCACGCCCGAGTTCACGTCGGTGCCGACCATGCCCAGCAGCAGGCCGAACACCACCATGCACAGGCCCTTGGCGGCCGAGCCGGCGGTCATCGACGAGGCGGCCACCAGGCCCAGCACCATCATCGAGAAGAACTCGGCCGGGCCGAACTTCAGGCCGATGCTGGCGATGGCCGGCGAGAACAGCACCAGCAGCACCAGGCCCGACATGGCGCCGGCCAGCGAGGCGATGGTGGTCACGAACAGCGCGACGCCGGCCTTGCCCTTCTTGGCCATCGGGTAGCCGTCGAGGCAGGTCACGGCCGATGACGGCGTGCCCGGCAGGTTGAGCAGGATGGAAGCGGTCGAGCCGCCGTACTGCGCGCCGTAGTAGACGCCGGCCAGCATGATGATCGCCGCGGTGGGCGGCATGTGGTAGGTGAGCGGCAGCAGCAGCGAGATCGCGGCCAAGGCGCCGATGCCGGGCAGCACGCCGACGACGGTGCCGAGCAGCACGCCGAAGAAGCAGTAGGCCAGCGTGATGGGTTCGGCCGCGACCTGGAGGCCGAGCCAGAGATTGCTGAGGAGATCCATGGGTATGTCGGGGGCGTCGGGTTCAGTTGCTCCAGGGCCAGATGGGAAGGATCATCTGCAGCGCCAGGGGGAAGATCAGCGTGGTGAGCAGGGCCACCACGGCGCAGACGATCATTCGCGTGCGCAGCGTCATGGCCGAGGGCACCAGCGCCAGCAGCGCCGCGAGGAAGGACGCGACCACCACGCCCAGGCGTTGCAGCGCCCAGGCGAACACCAGCAGGCTGGCGATGGTCCAGGCCAGGTTGCCCCATTGCACCGTGACGCCGGTGCCCTTGCGCCACCAGGCCGGCAGCGCGACCAGCAGGCCCAGCACCGCCAGCGTCCAGCCCAGCACCACCGGGAAGTAGCCGGCGCCCATGCGGGCCGAGGTGCCGAAGTTGTAGCGGCTGCCGTAGAGGGCGAAGAACAGGCCGGCCGCCACCATCAGCAGCCCTCCGATCAGGTCGTGGATGTCTCTCGTGATTTTCATGTTCAGCGGAATGGCGTTGGAGAACGCTCTGGATGGAACAGGTCGACGCGCAGAAAAAAAGCCAATGGCGTCGGCGAAGCCCGCCTCCGCGGCGCTGACGTGCAGGCCGAAGTACCGGGCTGGCCAAAGCTTAGGGGGGCCTTTCGGGCGCGCCGGCGGCCATTTGTATTGCCATGTGTTGAGCCGCGGCACCGACATATGGCATTGCAAGACATGCGGCTTCGCACCGGTCCCCGGCGATAGATTCAAGACCTGCCGATGCCCACCGCCCTCACCCACTCCGCCCACCGATGACCGCGCACACCCTTCACGACACCGACGTGCGCGAACGGGCCGGCAGCGGGCTGCGCCTCGACCGGCCGGCCGAGTTCCTGTCGGGCGCGGCCTTCAGCGCCTTCGGTATCTCCTTCGCCTGCGGCGCCAATGTGTTCAACAGCGAGGCGCCCGCGATCCACTGGGCCGGCGCCTGGCTGCCGCTGGGGGTGGGCCTGCTGATCGCGCTCACCGGCAACCTGATCGTGCTGCGCTCGCTGTCGCTCTGGCGGCTGCGCGCCAGGGCACTGCTCGGCATCCTGCTGATCAGCGGCATGTTCGCCGCGGCGCTGGGCGCCTGGTCGGCCACCGGCCTGCCCACCATCGGGCTGCTGGGCGGCATCTACATCACGGGTTTCACCGTCTGGCTCGCGGGCAAGGACGTGCGCCCGCGCACCTTTGCCGGCCTGGCCGCGGCGCTGGCCTTCGGCAGCTACCTGGCCTTCGTGGTGGCGCTCGACCTCGCGCTGCCCGTGTGGCCCACCTTCGTCCACGGATGAACCCCTTTTCTCTGCCAACGCTTACTGGAACTGCCCACCATGCGCATTAGCACCCGCGGACGGCTGGCTGTCGCGGTCATGATCGATTTCGCCCTCCATCAACGCCACTGGCCCATCTCGCTCAAGGTGCTGAGCCGGCGCCATCGCGTGTCGCTCTCGCTGCTCGAGCCCATCGCGGCCGACCTTCGGCGCCACAGCCTGGTCGAGGCCACGCGCGGCCCCGGCGGCGGCTACGGCCTGAGCCGCGCGGCCGACGCCATCTCGGTGGCCGACATCGTGTTCGCGATCGACGGCATGCTCGACGCGCGCCCGCCCGGACCGGTGCGGCGCGCGCAGGTCGACCCCCAGTGCGTCACCCACGCGCTGTGGGACGGCCTGCGGCAGAGCGTGGTCGACTTCCTGCAATCCGAGTCGCTGCAGAAGCTCGCGAGCACGCAGAGCCCCTGGGGCTTTCCGCCCATCGAGGCGCCGCTGCAGAAAGCGCCGCTGCCCGTGCCGGCCGTGGTGACCCGCAACGCGCCCAACTCCGTCTTCGACCTGGCGCGCTTCCACGCCTGCTGAGCGCGGGCCGCGCGCTCAGGTCTTCGCGCGCCGCGGCAGCGTGAGCAGCGCTTCCAGCCCGCCCTCGGGCCGGTTGCGCAGCGTGATCGAGCCGTCGTGCGCCTGCGCGATCGAGCGCGCGATCGACAGCCCCAGCCCCGAACCACCCGAGGCCGCGTTGCGCGAGGCGTCGAGTCGCAGGAAGGGCTCGAACACCTCTTCCAGCGAGGCCTCGGGAATGCCCGGGCCCGCGTCGGCGATGCGGATGCGCAGGGCCTGCGCCGAGTCCTCGATGCGGATGTGGGCCTCGCCGCCGTACCGGATCGCGTTCTCGAGGATGTTCTGCACGCAGCGCCGCAGGCTGGTGACGTAGGCCGGCAGCGGCGCGCGTGCATGGCCTTCGAGCGTGACCCGCGCGCCGGTCTCCTCGAAGTCGGCGCGCAGGCCGCCCAGCAGGCTGTCGATGTCCACCGACTGCCGGGGCTCGTTGTGCTCCGCCCCGCGGATGTAGTCGAGCGTGGCCGAGATCAGCAACTCCATGTCGCCCAGGTCCTTGCGGAACTTGTCCTGCATCTCACCGGGCGGCAGGAACTCGGCGCGCAGCCGCATCCGCGTGATGGGCGAGCGCAGGTCGTGCGAGACCGCGGCCAGGAAGCGGGTGCGCTCGCCGATGTCCTGGATCAGCCGCCGCTGCATCAGGTTGAAGGTGCGCGCCGCCTGTCGCACCTCGCGCGGGCCGCTCTCGGTCAATGGCGGGCTGTGCAGGTCGCGCCCCAGCGCATCGGCCGCCTCGGCCAGCCGGCGCAGCGGCCGCAGCGCGAGCCGCACCGCCACCAGCGCGATCGCCACGAACACCATGATGCGCAGCACGTAGATGCGCAGCACGTAGTCGGCCACCATGCTGAAGGGCTTGGCCTCGATGCCGCCCTGCGACTCCGAGGCCGTGACCTCGATCCACTGGCCGTGCAGCCCGGGCATCTCCAGCGCGATGCGGAAATGCCCGACCGGCTCGCGCGCATTGAGCAGCGCCCAGAGGTCGGCCGACTGGCCCGCGTCGTCGGTGAGTTCGGCCGACAGCAGCCGGGCATCGGCATCGCCGCCCAGCCGGTCGCTGAGCGACTGGCTCAGGATGTCCTGCACCGCGTCGAGCGTGTTGTCGGCCTTGTCCACGCTCGGCATCGGGCCCGGCTGCAGCGTGAGCCGGAAGCGCTCGGAGCCCAGCCAGGCCAGCGTCTGCGGCACCGTCTCGGCCGGCAGCCCGCGCAGGATGCGCATCGCGTCGGCCAGTTGGATCGAGACCAGCCGGATCGGCATCTCCATCGCATGGCGGTAGCGCATGTCGAACCAGACCGAGCTGGTCAGCGCCTGCGCCGCCAGCATGCCGAGCACCAGGATCAGCGCCAGCCGGCCCCACAGCGAGCCGGGCCAGGGCAGCCAGCGCCGCCAGCGGCTTTCCGGGGCGGTGGCGGGGCCGTCCACCTCAGCGCTCCTCCACCACGTCGACCGCCATCACGTAGCCCGCATGGCGCACCGTGCGGATCATCATCGGCTTGCGCGCGTCGTCCTGCAGGCTCACGCGCAGCCGGCTGATGCAGACGTCGATCGCGCGGTCGAAGGGCGCGCGCTCCTTGCCGAACACATGCTCGATCAGGAAGTCACGGCTCAAGGTGCGGTGCGCGTTCTGCAGCAGCAGCCGCAGCACCCGGTAGTCGGAGCCGCCCAGCGACACCGCCACGCGCTGCGGCGACAGCAGCTGGTGCGTGCGGGTGTCGAGCGTCCAGCCCGCGAAGCGCACCACCGCGGCCTCCTCGGCCTCGCGCGAGGGCGGAAAGCTGTGCAGGCGCCGCAGCACCACCTTGATCCGCGCCAGCAGCTCGCGCGGATCGAAGGGCTTGGGCAGGTAGTCGTCGGCCCCCATCTCGAGCCCGATGATCCGGTCGAGCAAGGCGCCGCGCGCGGTCAGCAGGATGACCGGCGGGCCGCCCTTGGCATGCAGGTCGCGGCACAGCGAGAGCCCGTCCTCGCCCGGCATCATCACGTCGAGCACCACCAGCGAGACCGACTGCTGGCCCAGCTGCCGGTGCATCTCCACCCCGTTCGACGCCGTCGCGACCTTGTAGCCCGCGTCGGACAGGTAGTCCGAGAGCAGCTGCCGGATGTCGCCGTCGTCGTCGACGATGAGGATGCGTTCGATGGGGGGTGAGGACATGGAGGGTGACGCGATGGGCCGAGCCTGGACCATGGGTCGAGGGCCGGCCCATCGCCTCGACGGGGCGAAGGCGGTGGAAGACAGGGGGGATTTTCAACCAGATCGTGCGCGGGCCCTCGCAGCACCCCATGCATTGGGGGGCGATGGGCATCGGCCGCGCGTCTCGCCGCGGCGCCCCGTCTTTCTAGGCGTGCCGCCGCGCCGTGACGGGCAGCGTGCGCACGCGGTTCTCCGCCGAGGCCGGCCCCCAGCCCTGCGGCAGTTCATGCAGCACGGCCCTGGCGTCGAGCGAGTGGATCGCCACCGAGGTGTCCGCCGGAATGCGCCCCTGCGCCACCATCGCCTCGTAGCGCAGGGCGCTCACGCGCAGGAAGGACGCGAAGTTGCCGACCTCGCCGCGCGCCGCCACCAGCTCGTCGTAGAGCCGCTCGATGAGCTGCACCACGACCATGCCGTCGCGCTGCGCGATTTCCTCGAGCACCTGCCAGAACAGGTTCTCGAGCCGGATGCTGGTGACCACGCCATGCAGCCGCACCGAGCGCGTGCGCGCGTCGTAGCTCTGCGGGTCGGCACTGATGAAGACTTCGCACATGCGGCCTCCTGGGTGGGAATGGTGGGCGACGCTCGCACTGTAGCGCCACCCACGCGGGCCCTCAGTGTTCGATGCGCGTGCCCAGCACGACCAGGAACTGCGCGAGCCACGCCGGGTGCGCGGGCCAGGCGGGCGCCGTGACCAGGTTGCGGTCGGTCACGGCCTGGTCGACCGGAATGCCCACGTACTCCGCACCGGCCAGTTCCACCTCGACCTGGCACGCCGGGTAGGCCGACACCTTGCGGCCCTTGAGCAGGCCGGTGGCCGCGAGCAGCTGCGCGCCGTGGCACACCGACGCCACCGGCTTGTCGGTCGCCAGGAAATGCTTGGCGATCTCGACCACGCGGCTGTGCATGCGCAGGTACTCGGGCGCGCGGCCGCCGGGGACGACCAGCGCGTCGTAGGCCTCGGGCTTCACGTCGGCGAAGTTGGCGTTCAGCGTGAAGCGGTGGCCCGGCTTCTCGCTGTAGGTCTGGGCGCCCTCGAAGTCGTGGATGGCGGTGTGCACCCAGTCGCCGGCCTTCTTGTCGGGCGCCACCGCGTGCACCGTGTGGCCCACGGCCAGCAGGGCCTGGAAAGGGACCATGGTTTCGTAGTCTTCGGCGTAGTCGCCGCAGAGCATGAGGATCTTGCGAGCCATCGGTTTGTCTCCTTCGGATGAGGTATGGAATGCGCCCCGGCATGGACATGCGGGCCGTCGCCGCATTATTCGAAGGCGACGGCCGCAGCGGGTAGCAGCCGGCTGTGACCGTGCGCGTCATCCCGCGGTCACGCGGCGGCCCGACAATCCTTCTCCCCCTACCTTGGAGCCCGGAGATGCGCCTGCGCTGGCGAAAGCCCTGGCCCGTCGGCATGCTGCTGATGATGGCGCTGGCCGCCTGCAGCACCGTGCCCGGAGAGGAAGGCGCCCGCCCTTCGCTGACGGTCAAGCTCATCGCCTTCAACGACCTGCACGGCAACCTGGAACCGCCGAGGCTGGCCATCGCCGCCCCCTACTCCACCGGCGGCACGGTGGCCGTGCCCGCGGGCGGCGCGGCCTACATGGCCACGGCCATCGCGGCGCTCAAGGCGAAGAACCCGCACCACGCGGTGGTCTCGGCCGGCGACATGATCGGCGCCTCGCCGCTGGTGTCGGCGCTGTTCCTCGACGAGCCGACCATCGAGGCCGTGAACGCGATGGGCATCGACTTCAACGCGGTCGGCAACCACGAGTTCGACAAGGGCCAGGCCGAGCTGCTGCGCATGCAGCACGGTGGCTGCGCGAAATACACGACGCTCGTGCCCTGCCAGGTGAACGCGGCCTTCCCGGGCGCCAACTTCGGCTTGCTCGCGGCCAACACGGTCAAGCGTGATGGCACGACGCTGTTCCCGGCCACGGGGCTCAAGACCTTCACGCAGGGCGAGGCCCAAGTCACGGTGGGCTTCATCGGCCTGACGCTCAAGGCCACGCCGACGGCGGTCACGCCCGCGGGGGTGGCGGGGCTCGCCTTCCAGGACGAGGCCGACACCGCCAATGCGCTGATCCCGGGCCTGCGCGCGCAGGGCGCCGACGTGATCGTGGTGGTGATGCACGAGGGCGGCACCACCACCGTGGGCTACAACGACAAAAGCTGCGCCGGGCTCAGCGGCAACGTGCGGCCGATCCTCGACCGGCTCGACCCGCGCGTCGACGTCGTGATCTCGGGCCACACCCACAGCGCCTATGTCTGCGACTACGGCCAGATCAATCCGGCCAGGCCTTTCCTGCTGACCAGCGCGGGCCAGTACGGCACGCTGCTCACCGAGATCGACCTGGTGGTGGACACGGCGACGCGCAAGGTCACGGCCAGGTCGGCCGACAACCTGATCGTGCAGGGCGAGGCCTTCACGCGCGGCGCGGACACGGTGGCGATCAGCGACCAATACCCGCGCTTCCAGAAGAACGCCGAAATCGATGCCCTGATCGCACGCTACCGCGCGGTCGCGGCGCCGCTGGTGCAGCGCGTGGTGGGCCGGCTCACCGCCCCGGCCAGCCGCGCGCCCACGCCCTCGCGCGAGAGCGTGCTGGGCAACCTGATCGCCGATTCGCAGCTGGCCGCCACCGCGCCCGCGGCCAAGGGCGGCGCGCAGATCGCGTTCATGAACCCGGGCGGCGTGCGCGCGGACCTGGTGCCCGGCGCGAACGGCGACGTGCGCTACGGCCAGCTGTTCAGCGTGCAGCCCTTCGGCAACAACCTGGTGGTGAAGACCCTGACCGGCGCGCAGATCCGCGCCCTGCTCGAACAGCAGTTCGCCAGCGGCACCAACACCCTGGCCACGCCGCGCGTGCTGCTGCCCTCGCGCGGCTTCCGCTACCGCTACGACCTGTCGCGCCCGGCCGGCGCGCGCATCGAGGGCATGACGCTCGACGGCGTGCCGCTGGCGGATGGCAAGGCCTACCGCGTGACCATGAACAGCTTCCTGGCCAGCGGCGGCGACAACTTCACGGTGTTCAACCAGGGCACGGACGTGCTGGGCGGCGACCTGGACATCGACGCCTTCGAAGCCTACCTGCAGGCCCACCCGGCGCTCGTGCCGCCGGCGGCCGACCGCATCACCGCGATCGGCACGGTACGCTGATCAGCGCGGCTCGGCCACGGCGCGGACCAGGCGCGTGGCGGGCGCGACCAGCGCGCGCAGGTCGCTCGAGCGGTCCTGCTCCACCGCTTCGAGGATCAGCTCGTTGATGCCGCCCACCACCGCCAGCGCGAGCTCGGGCGACAGGCGCGCGCCGCCGTCCGAGCCCGTGGCCAGCGCCACGAAGCTCGCGATCTGCGCGTTGACCTTGCGGCGCACCGCGAGGCCGGTCAGGCCCAGGCCCAGGATCTCGACGAACAGCGTCTTGAGCAGCACCGGGTCCTGCGCGAGGAAGTCGAGGTAGGCCGTGACGGCATGCTCGACCTGCGTCTGCCAGGGCTGCAGCGGGTCGACTGCCGCGCTCAGCACCCCCAGCGCCTGCTCGCTCGCGGATTCGTAGAGCGCGATCAGGCAATCGGCCTTGGTCGCGAAGTGCTCGTAGAAGCTGCGCCGCGACACCGCGGCCTCGCGCACGATGTCGGCGATGGTCGTGTCGGCATAGCCCTTGGCCGCCACCGCCTTCGCCATGCCTTCGAGCAGGCGGTAGTGGTGCGCGTGCTGCAGCTCGGGGCTTTCGGAGAAAGCGGTGTCGGTGGACGTCATGCGGCCCGATTGTCGAAAGGGTTGGTACTTGACAGTACCAGATTCGAAGTCCAGGATGGCGGTACGCATTCGTACCAACGCCTTTCTTCAGCCTCACACTCCGTTCCGCCATGACCGAGCTCGTCGTCCGCCGCCTGCTGATCGATCTGCAACCGCCCTTCGCGCGCGACTGGTGCGGCGGCGATGCCTTCTCCACCGCCTTCTTCAACGCGCTCTCGATGAGCTTTCCCTACGGCGAGCAGTTCTTCATCGACGCGGTGCGCGCCACGGTCGACACCTTGCCGCCCGAGCTGCAGGCGCGGCACAAGGCCGAGGTCAAGGGCTTCATCGGCCAGGAGGCCACGCACCGCCGCATCCACGCGCTGTTCAACGAGCAGCTCGAACGCCAGGGCCTGGTCGACCGCTGGACGCCGCGCGCCATGGCGCGCATGAAGGTGCTGGAAGGCGCCGACCCGCGCCATGCGCTGGCGATCACGGCCGCGACCGAGCACTTCACCGCGATGTTCGCCGACTGGCTGCTGGCCCATCCGCAGGTGCTCGACGGCGCCGAAGCACGCCTGAAGACGATGTGGCTGTGGCACAGCGCGGAGGAGTCCGAGCACAAGAACACGGCCTTCGACCTCTACCGCGCGGCGGAGGGTTCGCAGGCCTGGCGCACGCGCTGGTTCCGGCGCGTGACGACCCTGTTCCTTGCCGACCTCGCGCGCCAGACCGTGGCCAATCTGCGCCATGAAGGCCAGTTGTGGAAGTGGTCGACCTGGCGCAGCGCGGCGCGCATCCTGCTGGGGCGCGAGGGCCTGCTGCGCAGCAACCTGCCGGCCTGGCGCGCCTACTTCCGCGCGGACTTCCATCCCTCGCAGCAGCACAGCGGGCTGTCGGAACGCTGGCTCCACGACAACACCGCGGTGTTCGAGCCGGTCAACGCGCCGCGCCCGGCCGCCGGCTGAGCGGCGGCTGCGCCTACCAGCTGTAGCCGGCCGTCAGGTAGACGCTGCGGCCTTCGCCGTAGTAGCAGCCCGCGGCCGCGAGGCAGGTGGCGACGTATTCCTTGTCCGCGAGGTTGGCGATGTTGAGCGCCAGCCGCACGCCCTTGAGCGAGGGCCGCACCCGACCCAGGTCCCAGCGCAGTGCCGCGTCGTACAGGGTCACGCCCGGCACGCGGTAGACGTTGGCGTTGTCGCCGAAGGTCGCGCTGGTGTGGCGCACGCCCACGCCGAAGGCCAGGCCGGCCAGCGCCTCCGACTGGAAGCTGTAGTCGAGCCAGGCCGCGGCCTGGCGCTCGGGCACATAGGCGAAGCGCTTGCCCAGCGTGCTCACGCCCGCGGCGTTGGGATTGGCGCGCGTGACCCGGCTGTCGGTGTAGGCGTAGGAAGCGATCAGGTCCAGGCCGCGCGCGATCGGGCCGCGCCCTTCCAGTTCCAGCCCGCGCACGCGCACCTCGCCGGTCTGCTCGCTGAAGGAGCGGCTCAGCGGATCGGGCGTGAGCACGTTGGCCTGCGTCAGCTCGTAGGCGGCGGCGGTGAACAGCGCCTTCGAGCCCACGGGCTGGTACTTCAGGCCGACCTCGGTCTGCTTGCCCTTGGTGGGCTCGAACACATTGCCCAGGCGATCGGTGCCGGCCGCGGGCTGGAAAGAGGTCGAGTGGCTCAGGTAGGGCACCACGCCGTTGTCGAAGCTGTACATCAGCGCGGCGCGGCCGGTGAATTCGCCGTCGCTTTGCGTGACGTTCGTGACGCGGCCGTTGGCGGGCGTGAGCGTGCGGGTGGCGGTGTGGGCCTTGTCGTAGCGGCCGCCCAGCACCACGCTCCAGCGCTCCCAGTGCATCTGGTCCTGCAGGTAGAAGCCGGCCTGGCGGCGCTTCTGGTCGATGTGCGTGCCGACCGCGGGCACGATGCCGCTGTCGAGGCCGTACACCGGCCGGTAGGCGTTGAAGGGCGTGGCCAGCACGCGCAGGTTGGTTTCGTCGAAGGCCGCCTTCTCGTTGGAGAAGTCGACGCCGGCCAGCAGCGTGTGGCGCAGCGTGCCGGTGCGGAAGTCGGCCTGCAGCTGCGTGTCGACGGTCAGCATGTCGGCCTGCTCGGGAAAGGCCCAGGCGTAGCGCTGCAGCGACGCCGGGTTGCAAGCCGCCAGGCAGAAGGCCTGCACGCGCTGTGTCGTGGCGTCGACCTTGCCGTAGCGCAGGTTCTGCCGCACGGTGAAGGTGCCGTCGAGCTTGTGTTCGGCCTCCCAGCCGATGAAGCGCTGGCGGTTGTCGTAGCGGTCGAAGCCGGGCTCGCCCACGAAGGCGCCGCGCGGCAGCGCGGCATAGCGGCTGGTGTCGAGCGTGCCGGCCGCGGGCAGCGAGGGCGCGCCGCCGCCGCCGGGCGAATCGAGCGACTGCCAGTGCGCGAGCAGCGTGATGCGCGTGGCCTCCGAGGGGCGGTAGGTCAGCGAGGGCGCGAAGTAGGTCTTGCGCTCCGAGACGAAGTCGTAGGCGGTGTCGGCCTCGCGGTGCACGCCGACCAGGCGGTAGCGCCAGACGCCATCGGCATCGAGCGCACCGCCGAGGTCGAAGGCCAGCTGCCGGCGGCTGTGGCTGCCGGCCTGGAGCTCGACCTCGCGCACGGTCTCGGTCGTGGGGCGCTTGCTCACCATGTTCACCAGCCCGCCCGGCGTGGCCTGGCCGTAGAGCACCGACGACGGGCCCTTGACCACTTCGACGCGCTCCAGGCCCCAGGGCTCGATGCGCGGCTGCGAATAGCCGCGCGCGCCGAAAGGCAGGCGCAGGTTGTCGAGGTAGCGCGCCGGCGGCGTGAAACCGCGCAGCGTGAGCCAGTCGTAGCGCAGGTCGGTGTTGCCGTACTGCGCGACGATGCCGGGCGTGTAGCGCAGGCTTTCGACCAGCGTGGTCGCGCCCTGCGCATCCATCTGGTCGCGGGTGACGACCGAGACCGATTGCGGGGTCTCGAGCAGCGGCGTGTCGGTCTTGGTGCCGCCCGTGGCCAGGCGCGCGACGAAGCCCGCGACCGGGCTCTTGGCGGTCTCTTCGCCGGCCCGGGCCGTGACCAGCACGGTGGGCAGCGAGGACGCCTCGCCGTTCGCGCGCGCCTCGGGCGCGGGCGCGGGCGCCGCCGGCAGGCGGGCCACGCCGTAGACATTGCCGCTGCGCGTGGCCTGCAGGCCGCTGCCGGCCAGCGCGGCCGACAGGCCCTCGGCGACCGTGAAGCGGCCGCGCACGCCGGCACTCGAAAGGCCGGCCGTGACCGCGGCGTCGGTCGACAGCAGGATGCCGGCCCGGCCCGCGAACTGGCTCAGCACCGTGCCCAGCGGGCCGGGCGCGATGGCGTAGTCGCGCGCTTCGGCCGCGGGAGCCTGCGCCAGCACGGGGGCGGCGTGCAGCGCGGCCGCCACCGGGAACGCGGCCAGCGCGGCCTGCAGGGAGCGCGCGAGCACGCGCGGGGCGAGGAAGGAACTCGGGAAGGCGGTCGATCGTTTCTGGAACGCAGGCATGGCGGGCGGCTTTCAGGCAAGACGGGAGGGTTGTCTCCTGTGATGCCCATCGGCGGCGCCAAAAGGGAACCTCAGGCGCGATTATTTTTTCTTCGTCAGCGCTTCGCCGGCCCGGCCCCGACCACGGTCCACCACGGCAGCGGCCGGTGCACCTTCACCGGCAGGGTCGCCTGCAGCGCGGCCAGGATGCGCTCGGTGTCGGCCAGCGGATAGGCGCCGACGAGGCGCAGCTCGGCCACTTCGGGCGCGCAGCCCAGGTAGCCCGGGCGGTAGCGGCCCAGCTCGGCGATGAAATCCGCCAGGCGCATGCCGTCGGCGACCAGCATGCCGCGGATCCAGGCGTCTTCCTCGGGCGCGACCGGCACGGGCGCCTCGACGCGGTCGGCGAAGACCCGTGCCTGCTGGCCCGCGGCCAGCGTGCGCGGCGCGCCGACATCGGCCGGCCGCGCCTCGACCGCGCCCTCGAACACCGCGAGCCGCACTGCCTCGCCGCCCTCCTCGTGCCGCACCGAGAAGCGCGTGTCGAGCGCGGTGAGCCGGCCCTGCGGCACGTCGACCACCAGCGGCCGCGAGGCATGGGCCGCGTCGTGGCCGCTGGTCAGCAGCACCTCGCCCCGGTGCAGCACGATGCGGCGCAGACCGGCCGAGAAATCGACGTCGAGCGCGGTGGCGGTGTTGAGCCAGAGCCGGCTGCCGTCGGCCAGCACGATCTCGCGCCGCTCGCCGGTCTGGGTGCGATGGGCCGCGACCCAGCCGCGCCACGGCAGTTGTCCCGCGCCCAGCCAGGCCGCGAGGCCCGCGACCGGTGCGACGGCCAGCGCGCGCAGCGCGGTGCGGCGGCGCGCGCTGGCGGCCGCGCCGCGCGCGTCGAGCGCCCGCCGCGCCGGCAGCCCGGCCAGGCCGGCGAACTCGCCCGCCACCGCCTCCACACGCTGCCAGGCGGCGCGCTGGCGCGGGCCGGTGTCGAGCCAGCGCTGCCACTGCTGGCGCTGGGCTTCGCTGGGGCTGCCGGCCTGCAGCACGGCGAACCAATCGGCCGCCTGCTGCAGGTCCTCGAAGGCCGGGGCGCCCGGCGAGGACGACGGTGGCGACGCGCTCATGGCTGCTCGGCCAGCAGCAGGCACTGCAGCATCGCCTGCGCCATGTACTTCTTCATCATGCGCTCCGACACCTTCAGCTGCGTGCCGATCTCGGCGTAGGTCAGCCCGTCGAGCTGCGACAGCAGGAAGGCGGCGCGCGCCTTGGGGTTGAGCCGGTCCAGCATGGCGTCGATGCGGCACAGCGTCTCGAGCGCCATCAGCCGCTCTTCCGGCGAAGGCGCCATCGGCTCGGGCAGCACGGCCAGCGCCTCGCGCCAGGCGCGCTCGATGTCCTGGCGGCGCCAGTGGTTCACCACCACGCCGTGCGCCAGCGTGCGCAGAAAGGCGCGCGGCTCGGCCAGTGAGAGCGCATCGCGCGACAGCATCAGCCGCACGAAGGTGTCGTGCGCCAGGTCGGCCGCGCACGAAGCGCCGCCCAGGCGCCGCCGGAACCAGCCGAGCAGCCAGCCATGGTGGGCACGGTAGATCGCGTCGATGGAGGCCGGGGTGGAGGGATGCGAGGTGGCGGACACGGTGCGAAGGCGCCGGGCAGCGACCCGACAATAAGAATCGTTCGCATTCTAAGCGGCGATCGCAGTCCTCAGCCCAGGCCGCCGCCACGCCTTCCGCGATCCGCCTTCGGCAGCACCGCCGCCTCGGCCATGCGCTCGGCCTGTGCCTGCAGGCGCTGCAGCGCGGCGTCGAAGCGCTCGGCCTCGGCCGGCGCCAGCGCCGCCGCGAGCTCGACGTTGATCGCGCTCACCAGCGGAAAGAGTTCGTCGTAGAGCGCGCGGCCGCGCTCGGTCAGGCACAGGATCACCTGTCGGCGGTCGCTGGCCAGCGCCTCGCGCGAGACCAGCGCCTTGGCCACCAGCGAGCCGACCGCCTTCGAGGTGCGCGCGCGGTCGAGCTGCGCCTGCTCGGCCAGCTGCGACGAGCTCAGCGCGCCCGAACCGGCCAGCGTGACCAGCATGCGCCACTCGCGCCGCGTGATGCCGAAGCGGCCTTCGCACAGCCGCGTGACCATGCGGCCGGTCACGGCCATCAGGCGCGACAGGCGGTACAGGAGCAGGGCCTCCAGCGGTGGCGGGGTCATGGAACGGTCGCGGTTCGTACGGGTTAGTCCCGACGATGGTTGATTTGATCCATCGACTGTAGCGTCGCCAGAATCGCCAGCGTCGGCCTTGCGTCCACCGCGGCCCCGCCCCCACACCACGGAGATCTCCCCATGACCACGCCCTTCTCTTCCGCCCGGCGCCTCACGCGCCGCATGGCCGGCCTCGCGGCCGTTGCCGGCCTGTTCGCGATCGGCATGAACAGCGTGCAGGCCCAGGCCCAGCTCGACAGCCCGCTGCGCATCGTGGTCGGCTACGCCCCCGGCGGCGCGACCGACCGCGTGGCGCGCATCGTCGGCGACAAGCTGGCTGCCAAGCTGGGCGTGCCGGTGGTGGTCGACAACAAGCCCGGCGCCGGCGGCCGGCTGGCCGCGCAGCAAGTCAAGACCACGCCTGCCAACCAGAACGTGCTGATGCTGGCCAACCCCGCGGTGATGGTGGTGGCGCCGCTGGTCTTCAAGGACAACGGCTACGACGCCGAGCGCGACTTCGTGCCGGTCTCGCACGTCAACGACTACGACTTCGCGCTGGCCGTGTCGCCCACCCTGCCGGTGCGCGAGCTGAGCCACCTGCTGGCCTGGATGCGCGCCAACCCCAACCAGGCCAACGTCGGCGTGCCCGCGACCGGCAGCCTGCCGCACTTCTTCGCGCTGATGGTGGGCGAGAAGGCCAAGGTGCAGACGCAGGTGATCGGCTACCGCGGCTCGGCGCCGCTGCTCAACGACCTGCTGGGCGGCCAGGTGCCGGTGGCCATCGACACCTCCGACGTGGTGCTGCCGCAGCACGAGGCCGGCAAGCTGCGCATCCTGGCGCTGTCGGGCGCGCAGCGTTCGCCCTTCGCGCCCACGATCCCGACCTTCAAGGAGGCCGGCCTGGACCTCGCCGCCACCGGCTGGAACACCTTCTTCGCGCCCGCCACCATGCCCCGCGACAAGGTCGAGAAGCTGGCGCGGCTGATCCATGAAGTGATGCAAGACCCGGACACCACGCGCCGCTTCAAGGACTCGCTGATGACCCCGGTAGTCAGCACGCAGGCGCAGACCACCGCCATGCTCAAGGCCTACCGCGCGCAGTGGGCGCCCGTGGTGCAGAAGTCCGGCTACCAGCCATGAGGACAGCTCACCCCCAGTCTTCGCGCACTTCGTGTCGCTTCGCCAACCCCCTTCCAGGGGGCAACACCAGCGGCCCGGCAAAGCCGGTTCCGCGGTGTTCCTCGAAAGGGATTTTCGGATTTACTGCTCGGGTCCGTCCATGAAGAAACCCAATATCGTCTTCATCGTCGCCGACGATCTCGGCTACGCCGACCTCGGCTGCTACGGCGGGCGCGACGCGGTGTTCGGCCCGGTGTCGCCGGTGCTCGACGGCCTGGCGGCGAAGGGCCTGAAGCTCACGCAGGGCTACGCGAACTCGCCCGTGTGCTCGCCCACGCGCTTCGCGATGATCACCGCGCGCTACCAGTACCGGCTGCGCGGCGCGGCCGAGGAGCCGATCCGCAGCGACAGCCGCGGCAGCAGCGCGCTGGGGCTGCCGCCCGAGCACCCCACCCTGCCCTCGCTGCTGCGGGACAGCGGCTACCGCACCGCGCTGATCGGCAAGTGGCACCTCGGCTACCCGCCGCACTTCGGGCCGCTGCGCTCGGGTTACGAGGAGTTCTTCGGTCCGCTGTCGGGCGGGGTCGACTACTTCACGCACTGCGATTCCTCGGGCCGCCACGACCTCTGGGCCGGCGAGGAGGACGCGCAGCACGAGGGCTACCTCACCGACCTGCTGTCGCAGCGCGCGGTCGACTATGTCGAGCGCATGGCGCAGCAGGACGCCCCCTTCTTCCTGAGCCTGCACTACACCGCGCCGCACTGGCCCTGGGAGACGCGTGACGACGCCGACAAGGCGCCCGCGGTGAAGGACAACCTGTTCGACCTCGCGGGCGGCAACATCCACGTCTACCGCCGCATGGTCCATCACATGGACGAGGGCATCGGCCAGCTGATGGCCGCGCTCGAGAAGCACGGCCTGGCCGAGAACACGCTGGTGGTCTTCACCAGCGACAACGGCGGCGAACGCTTCTCCGACAGCTGGCCGCTGGTGGGCGGCAAGATGGACCTCACCGAGGGCGGCATCCGCGTGCCCTGGATCGCGCACTGGCCCGCGGTGATCGCACCCGGCGGCGAGAGCCGGCAGCTGTGCATGACCATGGACTGGTCGGCCACCATGCTCGATGCCGCGGGCGTGGCGCCCGCGCCCGGCTACGCGCTCGACGGCGTGTCGCTGATGCCGGTGCTGCGCGACGCGGCCCACAGCTTCGACCGCCCGCTGCACTGGCGCATGAACCACCGCGGCCAGCAGGCGCTGCGCCATGGCGACTGGAAGTACCTGCGCGTGGACGGCAACGAGTACCTGTTCAACATCCCGGCCGACGAACGCGAGCGCGCCAACCAGGCGCGGCGCGAACCCGAGCGGCTGGCGCAGATGCGCGCCGACTGGGAGGCCTGGAACGCCGGCATGCCGGCGATTCCGGCGGATGCGACGGTGAGCCTGGGGTATTCGGTGAAGGACATGCCGCAGCGCTGAGCGTTTTCCTATAATTCCTTACCTTTTGTAAGGAGAGAAGATGGCCATTGCCACCATGACCAGCAAGGGACAGTTCACGATGCCCCTGTCCGTTCGCAAGGCGCTCGGTTTGCAGCCGGGTGCCAAAGTGGACTTCATCGCACAAGGCGACGGCTTCAAGGTCGTTGCACTCGATACGCACGTCTCGACGCTCAAGGGACGGTTCGCTGGGCGCGTTGCCAAGCCTGTCAGCATCGAAGCGATGAACAAGGCCATTGCCGAAGGCTCTTCGTCGGGCCATCGCAAACCACCGCGCTAAGACTGCCGCATGATCGGCCTCGATACCAACGTGCTCGTGCGCTATCTGGCGCAAGATGACCCCAAGCAATCGGCCATTGCCACGCGCTTCATCGAAACCCAACTTGACGAGCGCGTACCGGGCTTCATCAGCCTGGTCGTTCTCGTCGAGCTGTGCTGGGTGCTCGAGCGAATCTACGCCGCGACACCAACGGAAATCGGCGAGATGGTCGATGACCTGCTGAACACACCAACCTTCCATCTGCAGAACCGGGAAGCAGTACACGAAGCAACTCGGCAGTTGCTCACAGCGCGAAACACCAAGGCGCAAGGCGCAGGCTTTGCAGATCGGGTGATTGCACAAGTTGCGTTGAAAGAAGGCTGCTCGTCGACCGTGAGCTTCGACCGCGCCGCAGTGCGCAGCGCCGGCATGACGCTGCTGAGCTAAGGGGCGCCGCCCCTACAACACCTTGACCGCGCGCCCGATGAACTGGATCGGCCCGGTCGGGCGGTCCAGCGGCGAGCCGTTGGCCGGCTCCAGCGTGAGTTCGAACAGCTGGTTGGCCTCCAGCGGCGGCAGCTTGTCCAGCGGCACGCGCAGCGGCTGGCCCGGCGTGACCAGGCCCAGCGACACCGGGCCGCGCCAAGCGTCGGCCTTGGTCCAGAACTGCAGCGACTTGTCGCTCGGCACCGCCACCGTGCCCAGCGGGATCAGGCTCAGCTGCTCCTGCTGGCGGCCGCCGGTCTGCACCACCCAGCCCGGTGCCTTGTCCTGCGGCGCGACCAGCACCACCATGTACTGCGGCACCGCGGGGGCCTGCACGCGCAGCACCAGCACGGCCGCCATCACGGCCGCGGCCGCGAAGCCGGAGCCCGCGAGGCCGCGCCAGAGGTTCAGGTTGTTCCACCAGCCCTGCACGCCCGAGACGGCGCGGCGCGTGTTCGCCGAGACGGACGCAGCCGAGGGCCGCACGCTGGCCTCGATGCGCCGCCACAGCGAGGGCGAAGGCTCGACCGGTTCGGCCAGCGCGGTCAGGGGATGCAGCCGCTGTTCCCACGCATCGACCGCGTCGCGCAGCGCGCGATCGCTCGCCATGCGCGACTCGACCTCGCGGCGGCGCGCGGCCGAGAGCGTGCCCAGCACGTACTCGCCCGCCAGCGCCTGCAGGGCGTCGTCGTCGTTGGCGGCGTCAAAAGGGTTGTTCGGGTTCATGTCATGCACTCGCGCAGCGCGCGCATGCCGCGCTGGATCCAGGCCTTGACCGTGCCCAGCGGCGTCTTCGTGCGCTCGGCGATCTCGCCGTGCGAGCAGCCGTCGACATAGGCCAGCACGATGCACTCGCGCCGTCCGGGTTCCAGTTGGTCGAGGCAGCCATCGAGACGGCCGAGCTCGACGCGGGTCTCGGCCGCATCGCGTGTCGTCGCATGGTGGTCCACCGCCATTCCGTCCTCGAGCGCCGTCGCGGTCTCTTCATCGACCGGCACGTCGCGCGCGTTGTTGCGAACCCAGCTCAGCGCGGCGTTGCGCACCACGCTGTAGATCCAGCCGCGGCCCGCGCCGCGTGCCGCATCGAAGGTGCCGGCGCGCTGCCAGATCGCGACGAAGGCGTCGTGCAGCACGTCCTCGGCGACCTGGCGCTGCCGCACGATGCGCAGCGCCACGCCCAGCAGATAGCGGCTCTCGCGCGCATAGATCCGTGCGAGCGCGGCCTGCTCGCCCCCGGCACAGGCGACGAGCGCGGCTTCGTAGTCGAAATCGTCGGGAGCGGGCAAGGGCTTGGGAGGAAGGTCGAAGGAGCCCGGATATTAGTCGAGCCCACCGCCCTCAGGCCCGAAAGCCCTTGCCGCGCTGGCCGATCAGGCGGCCTTCCAGAAGATGTAGTCGGCCTGGTACTTGACGGTCGTCTTCTGGCCCTTGTTCATCGGCGTGCAGGGCGTGGCCGCCGGTGCCACACCGCCGGTCAGCGCGACGCGCTGGATGTAGGTCACGCCGTTCATCGCGCCCGAGCCCATCGCGGGGTTGGCCTTGACCAGCTGGAACGGCAGGCTGGTCGGGCCCGAGGGCGCGACCGCGAGCTGCGTGGCGGTGAGCTTGGAGCCGTCGTTCGCTTCCCAGGTGGCCGGCGGGCCGTAGTACTTGCCGACCTGCTTGCCCGCGCGGTCGTTGAGCACCGCATTGGGGCCGACGAAGACCCATTCGGTCTGGCCGGGCATGTTGGCCTTGTCGCGGCATTCGTAGGTGATGTCGCCCACGCCCACGGTTTCCCACGCCACCTTGTTGCCGGCGGGCACCTGGATGCTCGGCGGCAGGCTGGTCTGCGAGAACGTGGACATGGCGCCCTTGTTGCTCATCGAGCCGCAGGCGGCCAGGACGGCGGCGGAAGCCACGAGCGCGGTCACGGCGACGGGACGGAAGGAAGTCAGTTGACGCATGGGAAGCTCCTTGGAAGTTGCGGGTGGGCAGCGGGTTTTGCTTGCTGCTGCAGGTACTACCCACCAGACGCCGCTTTGGATGCAGCGATCCGCAAATATTTTTTCGCCTCGCTTTTCATTGGGGACTCGCGCGTAAACCCTCGGTGCGCGGCAACGCCTGCTTACCAGTGGCTGCATCCGTTGCCGCATCGCCCGCCGTATCCCCTGCAGGGCGAACGGCTTCCCGTCGATCGCCCCACCCGCTCCGCAGTGCATGTCGCACTGCGGTGGTCAACGTTGTTGCGGTGACTGCGTCGGAAGCGAAGCGTGCCGCTCAGGAGATGTGATGCTTGGAATTCCTGTGACTCTGGACCTCTTGCAGAAACGCACCGAGAAGCTTGCCGACCGGCGACGCTTCTTCCGCAAGGGCGGTGGCTTCGCGGTAGGCATGGCGGGCGGCGCGATCCTCGCGGCCTGCGGCGGTGGCGGCGGCAACGCGATCGGCCAGGCCACGCCGAACGGCGGCGGGCCGAGCGATATCGACATCCTCAACTTCGCGCTGAACCTCGAATACCTCGAGGCCCAGTTCTACCAGTACGCGGTGTTCGGCACCGGCCTGCCCGAGAGCCAGCTGGGCGGCAGCGGCAAGCGCGGCGCGGTGCGCGGCGGCCATGCGGTGCCGTTCAAGGACCCGGTGGTGGCGCAGTACGCCCGCGAGATCGCCAAGGACGAGGCCGACCATGTGCGCTTCCTGCGCAGCGTGCTGGGCAGCGCCGCGGTGGCGCAGCCCGACATCGACGTGAGCGCCGACATGAACGGCGCCTTCTCCTCGGCGGCGCGCGCGGCCGGGCTGATCAAGGCGGGCGAGGCCTTCGACCCCTACGCGAGCGACGAGGCCTTCCTGTTCGGCGCCTTCATCTTCGAGGACGTGGGCGTGACCGCGTACAAGGGCGCGGCCCCGCTGATCGCCAACAAGACCTACCTCGAGGCCGCCGCCGGCATCCTTGCGGCCGAGGCCTACCACGCGGGGCTGGTGCGCACGGTGCTGTACGCGAAGGGCATCGAGACGCCTTCGCTGCGCACCGGTGCCGACGCGATCTCAAACGCGCGCGATTCGCTCGATGCATCCACCGACGTCGACCAGGGCATCAGCGGCACGGCCGGCATGTCGAACATCGTGCCGCTCGACGACAACGGCATCGCCTACAGCCGCAGCCCGGGCGACGTGCTCAACATCGTCTACCTGACGCCGGCCGCGGCCGACAAGGGCGGCTTCTTCCCGAGCGGCGTCAACGGCACGCTCAACCTGAGCTCCGCCTTTGCCTGAGCCGTGGGCGGCGGATGCGCATCGCGCGCATCCGCCGCCATCGCATTGCGCACCTGTCCCAGGAGTCGACCATGGACCTGCCCTCGCTGCCCGTTGCCCCCTCCGATGCGGGCCTGCCTGCACCGCCGCACCACCACCCGTGGCGACGAAGGATCGGCTTCGCCATCGTGCTGGCCGGCGCCGCGGCGCTGGCCTGGCAGGCCGCGCAGGCCATCGACGGCAGCGACCCGCGCATGCGCGGCGCCATCCTCGGCGGGCTGTTTGCCGCCTTCGCGACCGCACTGGGCACCGTGCCCGTGCTGCTGTCGCAGCAATTCTCTCAACGCACCTACGACAGCATGCTGGGCTTCGGCGCCGGCGTGATGCTGGCCGCCAGTTCCTTCTCGCTGGTGATCCCCGCGCTGGCGGCCGCCAAGGCCCAGGGCGCGGGCGGCTGGGGCGCCGGTGGCATCGTGGGCATGGGCATCCTGCTCGGTGCCGCGCTGCTGCTGGCCATCGACCGGCTCGTGCCGCACGAGCATTTCGTCAAGGGCCTCGAAGGTCCGCAGGCGCGTGCGCTCAAGCGCGTGTGGCTGTTCGTGCTCGCGATCTCGCTGCACAACCTGCCCGAAGGCCTGGCCATCGGCGTGGCCTTTGCGGGCTCCGACCCGGTGGGCGCGACCGCGCTCGCCACCGGCATCTCGATCCAGGACGTGCCCGAGGGCATGGTGGTCGCGCTGGCCTTGCGCAGCGTCGGCTACGGCCGCTGGCTGTCGGCCGGGCTGGGCGTGCTGTCGGGCCTGGTCGAACCGATCGCGGCCGTGTTCGGCGCCGCCGTCATCGGCATCTCGGCGAGCCTGCTGCCCTGGGGCCTGGCGCTGGCCGCCGGCGCGATGCTGTTCGTGATCAGCCACGAGATCATTCCCGAATCGCACCGCAAGGGCCACGAGGCCTATGCCACCGGCGGACTGATGCTGGGCTTCGTGGTGATGATGCTGCTGGACACGGCGCTGGCCTGAAGCGGGCGCGCGAAGCGCTGTGGGCCGCGTCCCACGCTGCGACGGGCCGTCTGCCGGTCATCCGAAGGTGCGCCGCTTGCGTATCTACAGGGCAGACCCATGGGGCCGAGGTCCCGTCCTTTTGCTTTTCCTTTTCTTCAGGAGCTTTTTCATGAACAAGATCGTCAGCGCCGCAGCCATCGGCCTCTTCGCCTTCGCCGCCCACGCCCAATCCAACCCGCCGGGCGCGCCCGTGCCGCCGAACACCCCGGGCTATGCCACCGGCAAGTCCGAGATGGCGGGCGAAGCGCGCAAGAACAACCGTCCGCAGGGCCAGGTGAAGGGTCCGGCCGGCGATGCACCGCGCACGCCCGAAGGCGGCGCCATCGGCACCGACCGTGCCGCCGTCGCCGGCGAGAAGCGGGCCGAGACGCGCGACACGCGCCGCCCGAACAAGCGTCCGTCGATGCAGGGCGGCACGCCCAAGTAAGCACGCCGGCCCGAACCCGCCGCGGCGGCGGGTCAGGTCTTGGTCTGGACCAGCTTGATCACGCTCGAGAAATCGAGCGCGCCGTGGCCGGCCAGGCTGTGCGCCGCGTAGAGGTTGCGCGCCAGGCCGCCCAGCGGCGTGGAGGCGCGCACCGCGGCCGCGTTCTCCTGCGCCAAGCCCAGGTCCTTGAGCATCAGGTCGGTGCCGAAACCGCCCGCGTAGTTCTTCGACGCGGGCGCGGTGTCCATCACGCCCGGCAGCGGGTTGTATTTCTCGAGCGCCCAGTTGCCGCCCGAACTGCGGCGCATGATTTCCGACAGCACCTTGGGGTCGAGCCCGTTCGCCACGCCGAGCGCGATGGCTTCCGAGGTGCCGATCATGAGGATGCCCAGCAGCATGTTGTTGCAGATCTTCGCGGTCTGGCCCGCACCGGCCGCGCCCGCGTGGAAGATGTTGGCGCCCATCTTCTCCAGCACCGGCCGCGCGCGTTCGAGGTCGGCCTCGCTGCCGCCGACCATGAAGGTCAGCGTGCCCGCGATGGCACCGCCCGTGCCGCCCGACACCGGCGCATCGATCACGGCCACGCCCCGCTTCGCCGCGGCTTCGGCCACCTTGCGCGACGTGGCGGCCGCGATGGTGCTGCTGTCGATCACCAGCGTGCCGGGCGCGATCTGCTCGAGGATGCCGGGCTGGCCATTGCTGCCCAGGTAGAGCCCTTCGACATGGGCGCTGGCGGGCAGCATGCTGACCACGACCTCGGCGCCTTCCAGCGTAGCGGCCGCCGAGGCGGCGATCGGCAGGCCGTCGGCCGCGAACTTGGCGCACGCGTCCTTCGACAGGTCGAAGGCGCTGAGCGTGTGGCCGGCCTTGTGCAGGTTCAGGGCCATCGGGCCGCCCATGTTGCCGAGGCCGATGAATGCGATCTTCATTGCTTGTCTCCAGGTTGTTTGAATGCGGATGCGGGGACGGGTACCGGACGCAGAGGACGCGAAGGTTGCGCAGAAGGCGCAAAAGAATCCTTCAGAATTTTTTCCCTTCTGCGTCCTCTGCGAAAGCTCTGCGCCTTCTGCGTCCGGCGGTCCGATTGGCTCAGGTCAGCCCGACCAGCTCCGGCGCCATCTCGCCGCGCACGCGCAGGTGGTCCTCGACGAAGGCCGGCGTGATCTCGGCCAGCGTGGCGGGGTTCCACTTCGGGTTGCGGTCCTTGTCGACCAGCACCGCGCGGATGCCTTCGGCGAAATCGGCGTGGGCGCAGAAGCCCAGCGAGGCCCAGTACTCGAGCCGGAACACCTCGGCCAGCGACATGCGCGGCACGCGCTGCCACAGCGCCCACGACAGCGCGACCGAGCTCGGCGCGCCCTTGGCGTAGGTCTTCACGGCGGTCTGCAGCCACGGGTCGTCGCTCTGCAGCGCGCGCAGGCGCTGGTCGATGTCGAGCAGGTCCTCGCCGGCCAGCGTGGCGTTGATCAGGTCGTAGTGCTCGCGCAGCTTCGAGGCGGGCACCGTGGCGCCCTCGCCCGCCTGCGCCAGCAGCTTCGACATCAGCGCGCGGTCCGCCTCGGGCGTGCCCTTCCAGGCCGCGGTGGTGATGGCTTCGAGCACCTGTGTCTTGGCTGCATGCGGCACCAGCACGTCGGCCAGGCCGGCGAAGATGGCGTCGGACGCATTGACCTGCGCGGCCGTGAACGCGAGGAACAGGCCGGTGCGGCCCGGCGCGCGGCGCAGGAACCAGCTGCCGCCCACGTCGGGGTACAGGCCGATGTTGACCTCGGGCATCGCGACGCGGCTGCCGTCGGTCACCACGCGGTGCGTGCAGCCTGCCATCAGGCCCACGCCGCCACCCATCACGATGCCGTGGCCCCAGCAGACCAGGGGCTTGGGGAAGGTGTGGATCAGGTGGTCGAGCTCGTATTCCTCGCCGAAGAAACGCTCGGCGTATTCGTTGCGCTCGGCCTTGCAGTCCAGCAGCGTCTGGTAGAGCTGGCGCAGATCGCCGCCCGCGCAGAAGGCCTTCTCGCCCGCCGCGTCCATCAGCACGCCGACGATCCCGGTGTCGGCGGCCCAGGCACGCAGCTGCGGCGTGAGCAGGCGCACCATGTCGACCGACAGCGCATTCAGCGAGGCGGGTGCGTTGAGCGTGGCGATGCCGAAGCGCTGGCCGTTGGCGGTCGGGATTTCCTTGAAGAGAACAACTGGTTCGGTCATTGGGATTTCTTTGAGAGGGAAGACAAGCGGTGATTCTTACCGGATGTCGGCATCGCCTTCGAGCAGCTTGCGCGCCACGATGACCCGCATGATCTCGTTGGTGCCTTCGAGGATCTGGTGCACGCGCGTGTCGCGCACCAGGCGCTCCAATGGAAATTCGGCCAGGTAGCCGTAGCCGCCATGCAGCTGCAGCGCCTCGTTGCAGACGTTGAAGCCCGCATCGGTCGCGAAGCGCTTGGCCATCGCGCAGTAGGTGCTGGCGTCGGGGTGCGCGGCATCGAGCTTGCTCGCGGCCATGCGCACCATCTGGCGCGCCGCGACCAGTTCGGTCGCCATGTCGGCCAGCTTGAACTGCAGCGCCTGGAAGCTCGCGAGCGGCTTGCCGAACTGCTGGCGGTCGTGCAGGTAGCCGCGCGCCGCGTTCAGCGCGCCCTGGGCCGCGCCGACCGAGCAGGTCGCGATGTTGATGCGGCCGCCGTCGAGCCCCTTCATCGCGATGCGGAAGCCCTCGCCTTCGGCGCCCAGCAGGTGGTCGGCCGGCACGCGCACGTTGTCGAAGCTGATGGTGCGCGTGGGCTGGCTGTTCCAGCCCATCTTGTGCTCCTTCTTGCCGTAGCTCACGCCTGGCGCGTCGGCCGGCACCGCGAAGGCCGAGATGCCGCCCGCGCCACCGCCGCCGGTGCGCGCCATCAGCACCAGCACGTCGGTCGCGCCCGCGCCCGAGATGAAGGCCTTGCCGCCGTTGATGACGTAGTCGCCGCCCTGCAGCTCGGCGCGCGTCTTGAGCGAGCCCGCGTCCGAACCCGCGCCCGGTTCGGTCAGGCAGTACGAGGCCAGCTTGCGGCCGCTGGTCAGGTCTTCGCCCCAGGTCTTGCACACGGCCTCGGTGCCCCAGGTGCCGAGCATCCAGGTCGCCATGTTGTGGATGGTGATGAAGGCCGTGGTCGAGGGGTCGACCGCGGCCATCTCCTCGAACACCAGCGTGGCGTCGAGCCGCGGCAGCGCGAGCCCGCCCACGCGCTCGGGCGCGTAGAGGCCGCAGAAGCCCAGCTCGCCAGCCTTGGCGATGGCGTCTTTCGGGAAGAAGGACTCGGCATCCCAGCGCGCGGCGTGGGGTGCGAATTCGGCCGCGGCGAATGCGCGCGCGGTCTGGGCAAAGGCGTTCTGTTCTTCGGACAGTTCGAAATTCATTGTTGACGACCCTTCCAGAGATCGAGTGCAGCGGTGCGTTCGCGGGTCGACTGTTCGAGGCAGGTGTAGAACTCGAGCGGCCAGATCGAGCCGCCTTCGCTGCCCTTCGAGGCGGTCTTGCACCCCGGGTCGCGGCCCTTGAGCCAGGCCCGCTGCTCGTTGCGCAGCGCGGTGCGCACCTGCGGCGACAGCGACTTCATCACCTCGCCGTAGCGGATGTTGAGCGCCACGTCGGCGGCGCGGTAGTCGCGCACCGCGCAGGCGTTCATCTGCAGCTGGTTGCCGTCGGGCCGGCAGTCCTGCGGGTTCGCGTCATCGGCCGCCTGCGCGCCCGCGGCGCACAGCAGCACGGCCGACGCGGCCACCGCAGCGCGAAGCGCGCCCCTCACTTGAGGCTGATCGTCGTGTTGACGCCCTGGCTCACGGTGCTGTCGTCGAACCAGCGCGCGGTCACGGTCTTGGTCTGCGTGTAGAACATGATGACCTGCTTGCCGTAAGGGCCCAGGTCGCCGAGCTTGGAGGCGCGCGAACCGGTGAAGGAGAACATCGGGACCGGCACCGGGATCGGCACGTTGATGCCGACCTGGCCCACGTCGATGTCCTCCTGGAACTTGCGTGCCGCCGCACCCGACTGGGTGAAGATCGCGGTGCCGTTGCCGTTGGGGTTGCTGTTGATCAGCGCGATGGCCTCGTCGATGGTTTCGGCATCGGCGATGCACAGCACCGGGCCGAAGACTTCCTGGTCATAGATGGTCATGCCGGGCTTCACGCCGGTGAAGATGGTCGGGCCGACGAAGTTGCCCTTCTCGTAGCCGGGCACGGTGGGCTTGCGGCCGTCGAGCACCAGCTGGGCGCCGTCGGCCTCGCCCCGTTCGATCAGGCTGTTGACGCGGTCGAAGGCGGCGCAGGACACCAGCGGGCCCACGTCCACGCCCTTCTCGGTGCCGGCGCCGATCTTCAGCGTCTTGGCCTTGGCGATGAGTTCGGGCACCCAGTTGCGCGCCTCGCCCACCAGCACCGCCACCGACACCGCCATGCAGCGCTGGCCCGCGGCGCCGAAGCTGGCACCGGCCAGGGCGTTGAGCGTCTGCTCCTTGTTGGCGTCGGGCATCACGATGGCGTGGTTCTTCGCGCCCATCATGCATTGGGCGCGCTTGCCGTTGAGCGTGGCGCGGTTGTAGACGTGCGTGCCGACCTTGGTCGAGCCGACGAAGCTGATCGCCTTGATGTCGGTGTGGTCGCAGATGCCGTTGACGATGGCCTCGCCGCCATGGATGACGTTGAGCACGCCGGGCGGAATGCCGGCTTCGAGCGCGAGTTCGCACAGGCGCATCGTGACCATCGGGTCCTGCTCGGAGGGCTTGAGCACGAAGGTGTTGCCGGTGACGATCGCCATCGGGAACATCCACAGCGGGATCATCGCGGGGAAGTTGAAGGGCGTGATGCCCGCGCACACGCCCAGCGGCTGCAGCAGCGTGTAGGTGTCGACACCGTTGGCCACGTTGTTGGCCAGCTCGCCCAGCTGCAGGTTGCCGATGTTCGAGGCGTGCTCCACCACTTCGAGGCCGCGGAACACGTCGCCCTCGGCGTCGGGCAGGGTCTTGCCCTGTTCGGCCGTGAGGATCGCGGCCAGCTCGCCCATGTTTTCACGGATCAGCTGCTGCAGCTTGAGGAAGATGCGGGCGCGCGCGCCGATGGGCGTCTTGCGCCAGGTCTTGAAAGCTTCCTTGGCCGAGGCCACGGCGGCATCGAGTTCGTCGGGCGTGGCGAAGGGCACGCGCGCCAGCACCTGCTGCGTCGCGGGGTTGACGATGTCGCGCCATTCGGTGGTCTTGGATTCGACCAGCTTGCCGCCGATCAGCAGCTTGACGGTGGCGACCTGGGTGGTCGGGGTGGTGGTGGCGTCCATGGTGTTGTCTCCGGGTGAATGCGTAGGTTGCAGCCGGCCATCCTAGCTTTGCACTTTTGCAATGGCAATAGACAAATATGCACTCGCCATCTGCATAATCGCAACGCATGGACTGGGACAACCTGCGCTTCTTTCTCGAACTCGCGCGCTCGGGCACGCTGCAGAGCGCGGCCCGCCGGCTGGCGGTCGACCACACCACCGTCGCGCGGCGCATCCAGGCGCTGGAGAAGCAGGTCGGCTCGCCGCTGTTCTCGCGCGAGGCCGGCGGCCACCGGCTCACCGAGGCCGGCCGCCGGCTGCAGCCGCAGGTCGAGGCGATGGAGGGCGCGTTCCGCACCGTCGAACGCGCGGCGCCGGCCTCGCACGAGGGGCTGTCGGGGGTGGTGCGGGTCGGCGTCACCGAGGGCTTCGGCACCGTGGTGCTGGCGCCGCAGCTCGCGGGCTTCGCGCGCCAGCATCCGCGGCTGGTGATCGACCTGCTGGCCATGCCGCGGGTGGTGCACCTGTCGCGGCGCGAGGCCGACATCGTGATCTCGCTCGAGCGCCCGGCGCGCGGCCCGGTGGTGGTGAGCAAGCTCACCGACTACACGCTGCGGCTCTACGCCGCGAAGGCCTATCTGGCGCAGCACGGCCCGATCCGGACGCGCGAAGACCTGCAGGGCCACAGCTTCATCGGCTATGTCGACGACCTGCTGTTCAGCAAGGAGCTGCAGTACCTCGACGAGCTGCACAAGCCCGATGCCTTCGCGCTGCGCAGCACCAGCATCCTGGCGCAGCATGCAGCGACCACGGCGGGCCACGGCATCGCGGTGCTGCCGGCCTTCGTCGCCGAGCGCGACGCGTCGCTCAAGCCGGTGCTGCCGGCGCTGGCGCATTTCACGCGCACCTTCTGGATGTCGATGCCGGCCGAGACCAAGCACCTGGCGCGGATGCAGGCGGTGTGGAACTTCCTGCGCGAGACGGTCGAGACCCAGCGCGCCGTGCTGCAGCTCAAAGCACCCGGCTGAGACCGATGTGATGCTTCTCCATCAGGCGGTAGAGCGTCATCCGTGAGACACCCAGTTCGCGCGCCGCATGGGTCACGTTGCGGCCCACGCGGTCGAGCGTGAGGCGGATGGCATCTCTTTCGGCCAGGGTGCGGGCCGCATCGAGGCAGACAGCGGTCTCGCGCTCGTCGCCGGCGAGCTCCAGGTCGGCCGGCGAGACCAGGCGGCTGTCGGTCATGACCAGCGCGCGCTGCACGCGGTTGAACAGCTCGCGCACATTGCCCGGCCAGTCGTGCGCGCGCATGGCGGCGACCGCCTGCCGGCTGAAGCCGTCGACGCGCGTGCGGCTCAGCTCGGCCATGCAGCGCCGGTAGAAATGCTGGGCCAGGATCGGCACGTCCTCCTTGCGTTCGCGCAGCGGCGGCACGGTGATCGACAGCACGTGCAGCCGGTAATAGAGGTCCTCGCGGAACTTGCCGCTGGCCACGGCCTCGGCCAGGTCGACGTGCGAGGCCGCGACCACGCGCACGTCGACCGCCAGGCTGCGCGTGCCGCCGACCCGCTGGATGGTCTTCTCCTGCAGGAAGCGCAGCAGGTTGGTCTGCAACTCGATCGGCAGGTCGCCGATCTCGTCGAGGAACAGCGTGCCGCCCTGCGCCGAGGCGATCAGGCCGCGCCGCTCGGCCATGGCGCCGGTGAAGGAACCGCGCTCGTGCCCGAACAGTTCCGACTGCGCGAGCGCCGGCACGATGGCGCCGCAGTTCACCGCCACGAAGGGGCCGCCGAAACGCGCCGAACCGCGGTGGATGGCCTGCGCGGCCAGCTCCTTGCCGCTGCCGCTCTCGCCGCCGATCAGCACCGGCGCTTCGGTCGCGGCCACCTTCTGGATCTGCCGGCGCAGGCGCGCCATGGTCTCGCTCTCGCCCACCATGCCGAGCCCGTCGGGCGCGCCCGCGGCGACCGGGCGCCGGCAGGCTTCGCGCAGGCAGGCATGGCGGTAGGCGCGCGCCAGGATCTGCAGCAGGCAACTGGGGTCCAACGGCTCCGTGTGGTAGTCGAAGAAGGCCTCGAGCACCAGTTGCTGGAAGGATGGCAGCTCGAGCGCGCGTGGCGGAAAGACCGCGATCCATTGCGCGCCGTCGGTGCCCGGCGCGACCAGGGTGGCGATCTCCTCGACGAGCGCGGCATCGACCTGCTCGAGCAGCAGCAGGCCGATGCCGATGTCCAGCCGCTGCTGCAGGCGCCGCGCCGAGACCAGGTCGGCCGCCCAGTGCACCTCCCAGGCCTCGGCCCGCAGCTGCGTCTCGAGCAGGGCCTGCGGCCGACCACCCGGCGCCACGCAGAGGAGTCGTCGCGCGACCATGGCCGCACTAGAAGGAGAAGGGAATGCGTGCGGTGAGCGTGAGGTCGGGGGTGTCGCGTGTCAGACCGGCCCCGACCGAAATGTTCACCGTCCGCTTCGGGTCGTAGCGGTAGGAGTAGCCCAGCATCAGCGTGGCCAGCTGCGTGCGCACCGAGCCCGGCACCGGCACGCCGTTCTGCTTGACGCGGCCCACCGAATTCAGGTCGACGCCGATGCTGAACGAGGACTTGTCGTTGAGCGCCAGGCCCATGCCGAAGTTCATGCCGATGATGTCGCCGGCCCGGAAGTCGCCCAGGAACTCGCGCTGGCCGCCGAGCACTTCGCGGCTCACGTTGCTGCGCTTGAAGTTGTAGGCGTAGCTGAAGCTGCCGAAGAACACCACCGGGTCCGAGGGGAACAGCCAGGTGAGCCCGGGCTGCAGGGTGTAGAAGCCCGAGCCCGTGGGCAGGTCCAGCGGCAGGCCGGTGCCGGTGGTGTTGCCCACGCAGCGCGTGACGCAGTCGGTCACCACCTCGAAGGGGTCCTTGCCGGTGCGCGACTTGAAGCGCAGCGTGCCGATCATGTAGGGCGTCGACGCGTCGCCCTCGTTGAGCTGGTAGCGCGCCGTGACTTCGGCATCGCCCAGGTGCCGGCCGCTGGTCTCGAACACGTTGTCGATGGCCGAGCCGGTGAAGATCTCCCGGCTCACCGTGGAGTTCGAGCGGTAGACATAGGGCACACGGGCTTCGATCTCGAAGCGGTTGGTGATGCCGAAGCGGCCGGTCAGCGCGCTGGTGAGGGTGTTCTGCTTGACCTGCCGGACGTCGACCAGCCCGATCAGCAGCGAGGGGATGATGGTGTAGCCGACCAGCGCCACCTGGTTGCTGGACGAGTAGGCATACTGCAGCGAGGGCTCGAGCACCATCGTGCCCTTGGGCGTGAGGATGCCCGGCTGCTCGAACAGCGGCGCCACGTTGAGGCGCGTGTCCTGGCTCGGCGCCTGGCCCACCTGGATGGAACGCGGCGGCGCGGCGGCGATCGGCCGGGTGTCCACTGCCGCCGTGGCCGCGGTGGCCGCGGCGGTGGCCCGGTCGGAGGCGTTCCTGTTCTCCGCCAGCGAACGCTCCAGTTCGTCGTAGCGCGAAGCCTGCTGCGCCATCGACTGCTTGAGCGCCTCGATCTCGCGGGCTTGCTCGGCCACCTGGCGCTGCAGTTCGGTCAACGCCGCGGGCGCCCGGCGCGGCACGGGCGGTGCCGAGGGCGCGGCCTGCTGGGCCTCGACGGCCCCCCAGGCGGTCGCGGCACTCATGCAGAGGACCAGGTTCTTAAAGGCTCTTGGTTGTCGCATGCCGGCCCCTCATTTCTTTTTGGAACTTTCGTTGCAACGCATGCTATCGAGACGCGTTCCTCGCGCATTGATTTCCGCCCGAAATAATTGTTAACTTTTGTTCCTTACTACTTTCGGTACGTTTTTGACGCCATGAAAGAATCAATTGCACATATTCGAATTGGCGCGTTTTCCTCGGCAATTCGGCCTATTGCGAACGCCATAGCATCGACGCCGAGACAGAATATCCGACAGATTGCACGCGCCAAGTGATTGATTTTCATGGGCTTCATTTTTCAGGAGAGAAATCCAGTGTCACATCCATGTGACGAAAGCCGCCGATTCGAGGATGTTCGAAGCTGTAAAACAGCCGGAATTTCTTCGCTACCTGCAGCCAAAAGTATTGGCATTGAATTTGCATTGAGCGAACCGTTGCGCGTCAGCACAACTCTTGGCTCGAACTTCAACCAACTTTCTGGAGACTTCATGAACAAGACACTTCTGGCTTCGGCCATTGCGCTCGGCCTGGGCTTCGCGTCCACGGCCGTGCTGGCGGACATCACCCAGTCGGGCACCGGGGCCAACGCGGCGGACGATGCACGCGCCTGGCAGGACAACAGTACGAACACGAGTACCAAAACCGACACCGACACGAAGACCTACACCAACACCAAGACCACCACCACCACCAAGACCGACTCCAGCACCAACCTGCGGACCAGCGACAGCCGCGACCAGAGCACCAACCGCAATTCCGGCGCCGCACGCGCGGCCGCCGAACGCTCGGTGGCGCTCAACAACGGCTCCACCGGCACCTTCTCCAACGCCTTCAACGTCACCACCGCCACGGCCAGCAGCACGCTCAGCGGCGTGGTCACCGGCAACACGGTGCATGGCATCGGCAACTACGCCTACAACACCGGCTCCTCGGCCGGCGGCACGGGCTACGGCGGCCATGGCGGCAAGGGCGCGGGCGGCACGGCCGACGGCGCGGGTGTGGGCGGCAACGGTGCCGTGGGCACGGGCGCCGTGGGCGCAACCGGCGGCAGCGCCTCCAACGGCGCCATCAGCCACGGCAGTGCCACCAACGGCAGTTCGTCGGCGGGTGACGGCGGCAGGGGCTCGGGCGGCAGTGCCTCGGGCAGCAACTCCAGCGGCTCGGCCACGGCCAACGGCGCCGGTGGCGGCGGCGGCGGTGGCGGCAGCGGCAGCGGCGGCAACGGCGGCCTGACCGGCGCCAGCGGCAGCGCCAACGGTGGCGGCATGATCGCCAGCGGCGACGGCGGCACCAGCGGCAACACCGGCACCGGCGGCGCGGGCGGCACGGGCACCGGCACGGGCGCAGCGGGTGGTGCGGGCGGGACCGGCGGCTCGCCGATGACCGCCAACACCGGGGCGCGCACGGCCGGCAACGGCACCGGCGGCGCCGGCGGCGCGGCCACCAACGGCAGTGCCACCAACGGCAGCGCCAGCAACGGCAACAACACGGCCGGCAACGGCGGTGCGGGTGGCAGCGGCACGGGCGGCGCAGGCGGCGCGGGCAGCGGCGGCACCAACACCGCGATGGGCGGCACCGGTGGTGTCGGCCAGGGCGGCACCGGTGGCGCCGGCGGGACCAACACCGTCAGCGCGGGGACCTTCAACATGTCCAACACCATGACCTCGGTCGGGCAGTCGGCCGCCGGCATCATGATCGCCAACCAGCAGAGCGGGATCAGCAGCCTGGTGCAGCAGAGCGTCAACGTCCAGGCCAACCTGAGCGTGCGCTGAGTCGCTGCCGGGTCCATGGCGGCGCGCCGACAGCGCGCTGCCATGGACCGTGTCTTTCCTCTCGAGGAGCCATCATGCGAACCCCCTCCCTGCGACGCGGCCTGGCCACGGCGGCGATCGCGCTGCTGCCGGCCCTGCTGCCCTTCCAGCTCGCGGCCCAGACCGGCCAGCGCGCGCCTGCGCCCGCACCCGCCGGCGCTGCGTTCGCGGCACCGGTGGAAGCCTCGGCCCTGGCCACCATCCGGGGCGGCCACGAACTCACGCAGAACGACATGCGGCTGGACGGCGTCACCGCCGGCAACGTCGCGAGCCAGGTCACGACCGGTGCCAACACCATCTCCACGGGCGCGTTCTCGGGCATGGCCGGCTTGCCGCTGGTGGTGCAGAACTCGGGCGCCAACGTGTTGATCCAGAACGCCGTGATCGTCAACGTGAAGATGCAATAGCGGCCTCTCGCGCCGCCTGGAGAGCCCCATGTCGCCCCTGCGCCTTCTGTGCCCCGCCGCCCTGCTCTGCCTGGCCGGCGCGGGTACCGGCCTGGCCCAGAACCGCGCGGTGTCGCTGCCCGAGATGGGCGGCGCCAGCTATGCGGTTCCGGTGCGCAGCCTGCAGCAGATCAAGCAGGCCGGCACCTTGCTGCAGCAATACGACTTCAGCTGCGGCTCGGCCGCGGTCGCGACCTTGCTCACGCACCACTACGGCCGGCCGACCTCCGAACAGGAGGTGTTCGAACAGATGTACGCGGCCGGCGACCAGGAGAAGATCCGGCGCGAAGGCTTCTCGCTGCTCGACATGAAGCGCTTCCTGCACACGCGGGGCTTCGAGGCCGACGGCTTCCAGCAGCCGCTGGACAAGCTGAACGAGGCGCGCGTGCCGGCCATCGCCCTGATCACGGAGAACGGCTACCACCACTTCGTGGTCGTGAAGGGGCTGGACAGCGAGCGCGTACTGATCGGCGACCCGGCCAACGGCACGCGCGCCATGCCGCGCGCCACCTTCGAGACGCAGTGGAAGCAGAAGCTGCTGTTCGTGGTCCACAACCGGATGGACACCGCGCGCTTCAACCTCGCGACCGACTGGCGCGCCGCCCCCGTGGCGCCCCTGGCCACGGGCGTGCTGCGCGACGCCTTCGTCAACCAGATGCCCCGCAACGGGCCGGGACAGTTCTGATGAACACCGCACACACCCCCCTCCGCCTGGCGCTGGTCCTGCTGCTGGCCCTGGCCGCGGCCACGGCCGGCGCACAGCCCGGCAACAAGACCCCCGCCGCGCCCCGCGCGACCTGGATGACCGTCGGCGACGCAACCCTGGAATCGATGCGCGGCGGCTTCGACCTGGGCGGCGGGCTGATGGTGTCCTTCGGCATCAGCCGCGCGATCACGGTCAACGGCGTGCTGCTGGCCGCGACCACCTTCAACATACCGGACGTGGCACGCATCACGGCCGTCCAGGCCGCGGCCCTCGAGCGGCAGATGAACAGCACCAACCTGGTCCAGGTCGGCCCGAACAACAGCGTGGTGGCGGCGACCAGCGTGGCGGGGGCCGCCGCCGGTGTGGCGGCGGCGCCGGCCAGCCTGCCGGCGGCCGCCACCGTGGTCCAGAACACGCTGGACAACCAGATGATCCAGACGCGCACGCTGATCGACACAACGACCAATGCCATGAGCCTGGCCAAGAGCATCAATGCCGCAGGCGCGCTCCGCGACGCCTTGCTGCGGGGCCGCTGAGCGGCTGGCGGCTCAGTCTGCCGCGCGGCAGGCTGCGCGCACGATGCGGGTGGTGGGATTGGGCGAGATGCCGAGGAAGTTCATGGGCTTGGGCGCCGCCTGGTAGTCGACGTCCTTGAGCACCGGGCCCTGCCACAGCGGCTGGGCGTGGAAGCTCACGCGCCGGTACTCGGCGCGCCCGGCCCGGCAATCGAAGGCCACTTCGGCCACATAGGACCGGTAGGGCAGGCCCTCCCAGTTCTTGCGCGGGCCGGCACGGCTCACGCGCACGCTCATGAGCCGGACATCGCTGTCGCTGCGCGCCGCCAGGGGATCGACCTGGACCGTGTCGACCACCGGGTCGGACGGGTTGCCGACCACGGTGAACCAGCTCGGCTGGGCCTGTACCAGGGTCGGCACGACCCACACGAGAGTTCCGACCCACCACAGCTTCACGCTGATTCCTTGTTGCTGAACGATGCGGCTTCGATTCTAGTGACCCGCCGCCCTCCTCCCGCCATGGCCCGCGTCGTTCAGGGCCAGGCCGCGGCATGGCTGCCGGGCGGCATCGAGGGCCGCGGCCAATCGGCCGGCGTGCGGGCCAGCACGGCGCTGTGGCACACCGAACGCAGGGCGCCGAAGCCCGAGGCCGAAGTCTCGAGCAGCGGCGCGATGTCGGGCCTGGCCGCGGCCAGTCCGCCCTCGATCCGGCCCAGGCCGCGCAGCCACTGGCCGGTCTGCGCCAGCGAGACCTGCACATGCCAGCTGCCGCCTTCGCGCTGCTGGCGGCGCAGGGCCGTGGCGGCGCCGAAGGCCATCAGGTAGCCCGTGGCCTCGTCGAGGATCTGCATCGGCAGCGGGCGCGGCTTGCCGTCGCCGGCCGCCTCGCCCTCGGCGTGGTTGAAGCCCATCGCGGTCTGCACCAGCGAATCGAAACCGCGCCGGCCGGCCCACGGACCCTGGGTGCCGTAGGCGGTGAGCGAGACGTAGACGATGCCGGGCCGCAGCGCCGCCAGTTCGGCCGGACCGAAACCCAGCGCCGCCAGGCCGCCGGGCCGGTAGCCCTGCGAGAACACATGGGCTTCGGCCGCCAGCCCGCGCAAGGTGGCGCGGCCGGCATCGGTCCGCAGATCGACATGGGCCGACAGCTTGCCGCGGCTGGTCTCGGCGATGGCCTCGATGTTGGGCAGGCTCGGCGAGTTGAGCAGCAGCACGTCGGCGCCATGGGCGGCCAGCGCTCGGCCGCCGACCGGGCCGGCCAGGATGCGCGTGAGGTCGAGCACCCGCAGGCCGGCGAGCGGACGCTGGTCCGCGCGCAGCGGCGGCAGGCCGAGGGGCGCGGCGTCGCCGATGCGCTCGAGGGTGAACAGCGGCTGCGCCGCGATCGCCTGGCCCTGGGGCGTGGCATCCCAGTCGGCGAAGCGGCGCAGCGCGGTCGCGACCAGGCCGCGTTCGGCCGCGGCGGTCTCGAAGTCGATGGCGCGCCAGGCCATCAGCGCCTGCTCGGCATCGGCGCGCGTGGCCGTCGCCGCGTCGAGCCCGAGCAGTTGCAGCGCGCCCTCGCGGTGGTGCTTGAAGTTGGCGTGGATGCGCACATGGCCGTCGGCGCAGCGGTAGAGCCCGGAGAAGGCGTCCCACAGATCGGGCACGCGGCCGTCGAGGCTGAACCAGCCGGTGCACTCGAGGGCCGCATGCGCCATGTCGACCGCCACCTGCTGGCGCGGCACGCCGCGCTGGTGGCCCAGCTCGCAGGCCGCGAGCGCGGCCGCGGCGATGGTGGCCTGCGCCGCGGCGCCCACCGCGAAGGAAGATGGCAGCACCGGGTCGGCGCCGGTCAACTGCGCGAATGCCAACGCGTCCTCAGGCAGCAGCGCCTGCCGCCAGATCGCCTCGAGTGCCTGCCTTGCCGTCATCGTCGTGCCTCCGTGGGCGGAAATCTATCGAAGTTCGAAGCTCTGCTGCTTCACCGTCTCGGAATCCAGGCCGATCTGCACGTTGAACGCGCCCGGCTCGGCCACGTTCTGCAGCTGCGCGTTGAAGAAGCGCAGCTTCGACTCGTCGATGCTGAAGCGCACGGTCTGCTGCTCGCCCGGCTGCAGCATGAGCTTGCGGAAATCCTTGAGCTCCTTGACCGGACGCACCACCGAGGCGGCCACGTCCTGGATGTAGAGCTGCACCACGGTCTCGCCCGCGCGCTGGCCGGTGTTCTTCACGTTGATCGCGGCCTCGATCTTGCCGTTGCGGGCCATGGTCGGGCCCGAGAGCACCACGTCCGACAGCGCGAAGTCGGTGTAGCTCAGGCCGTAGCCGAAGGGGTACAGCGGGCCGTTGGTTTCCTCGAAGTACTGCGAGGTGTAGTTGCCCGGCTTGCCTACGGTGAAAGGCCGGCCCAGGCGCGCATGGTTGTAGTAGGTCGGGATCTGGCCGACCGAGCGCGGGAAGGAGATGGGCAGCTTGCCCGAGGGGTTGTAGTCGCCGAACAGCACCTCGGCGATCGCATGGCCGCCCTCGGTGCCGGTGTACCAGGTCTCGAGGATCGCGTCGGCTTCCTGCTGCTCGCGCTGCAGCGCCAGCGGGCGGCCGTTCATCAGCACCAGCACCAGCGGCTTGCCGGTGGCCTTGAGCGCGGTGATCAGGTCGCGCTGGCTCTGCGGCAGGTCGAGGCTGGTGCGGCTCGACGATTCGTGCGACATGCCGCGCGCCTCGCCCACCGCGGCGACGACCACGTCGCTCTGCCGCGCGGCGGCCACGGCCTCCTCGATCATCGCGGCCGGGCTGCGCTTGTCCTGCACCACCTCGGGCGTGTCCCAGTTGAGGAAGTTCAGGTACTTGACGATCGCCTCGTCGTTGGTGATGTTGGCGCCGCGCGCATAGACCACGCGCCCCTGCGCGCCGATGGCCGCGTTCAGGCCGGTGCGCAGCGTGACCGCGTTCTTCGAATTGCCCGCGGCCGACCAGCTGCCCAGCATGTCGATCGGCGCATCGGCCAGCGGGCCGACCAGCGCGATGGTCTTCGACTTGGCGAGCGGCAAGGTGTTGTTGCGGTTCTCGAGCAGCACCATCGACTTGCGCGCCACCTCACGCGCGGCCGGCCGGTGCAGCCGGCTTTCGGCATCAAGGTCCGCCGGATCGTCCTTGGCCGCGCCGATGCGCAGGTAGGGGTTGTGGAACAGGCCCATGTCGTACTTGGCGCCCAGCACCTCGCGCACCGCGCTGTCGATCTCGGCCGTCGTGACCTCGCCCGATTGCACCAGGCCCGGCAGCTCCTTCAGGTAGACCGAGTCGGCCATGCTCAGGTCGATGCCGTTCTTGATCGCCAGCTTGGCGGCCTCGCGCTCGTCCTTGGCCACGCCGTGGCGCATGAGTTCGACGATCGCGCCGTGGTCGCTCACGGTCACGCCCTTGAAGCCCCAGTCCTTGCGCAGCAGGTCCTGCATCAGCCAGGTGTTGGAGGTTGCCGGCACGCCGTTGATGGAGTTGAGCGCGACCATCACGCCGCCGGCGCCCGCGTCGATGGCGGCGCGGTACGGCGGCAGGTAGTCCTGGTACATGCGCATCGGGCTCATGTCGACCGTGTTGTAGTCGCGCCCGCCCTCGACCGCGCCGTAGAGCGCGAAGTGCTTGACGCTGGTCATGATGCGGTCGGCCGGCACCGGCAGCGAGCCCTGGAAGCCCTTGACCGAAGCGCGTGCGATCTCCGACACCAGGTACGGGTCTTCGCCGAAGCCCTCGGAGGTGCGGCCCCAGCGCGGATCGCGTGCGATGTCGACCATGGGCGCGAAGGTCATGTCGACCGAGTCGCCGGCCGCTTCCTTGGCCGCGGTGCGCGCCATCAGGCTCACGGCCGCCATGTCCCAGCTCGAGGCCAGGCCCAGGCCGATCGGGAAGGTGGTGCGGTGGCCGTGGATCACGTCGTAGGCGAAGAACATCGGGATCTTGAGCCGGCCCTTCATGGCCGCGTCCTGCAGCAGCCGGTTGTGCGGGCGGTTCACCGAATTGAAGGTGCCGCCCACGCGGCCGGCCGTGATCTCGTCGGCGAGCTGGGCAATGGGCATCTCGGGGCCGATGCTGATCAGGCGCAGCTGGCCGATCTTCTCATCGAGGTTCATCCTTCCCACGATGTCGGCAATGAAGGCACTCTTGTTGTTCAGCGCTGCGGGATCGTGCTGGGCGAAGGCCAGCGGACTGGCCAGGCCGGCCGCGACGGCCAGCAGAAACGACATCTTCAATTTCAGTACCTTTCAGGGGGTGAGCCGCAAAGCCGGTCTTGGCCGACAGGCTCGCGCAATCGGCGATGCTAAGCTAAGCGCATGTTGGCGAGACGATCACGCCTCGTTGCCGAAGCCTTCGCATTTCATGCTCATCGCCCGCGCAATTCTTCCTACACAGTCGGGCCTTTCACGCGTCGCCGCCATGGCGAGCGACGCATGAACGCCACGCCCCCGAGTGTGGATGAGCCTCCCGCGGATCCTTGTCGGGAATCACCGCGAGTTCATCGCACCGCGCCCGCACCGGGTGTGCGGCGCGCCGTGTCCCCACCGTCATTCCCCCTGCCTTCCACCTGCATCGCAGACACCACTTCATGACCTCCAAGCCCAACGCCCACCGAAAGAAGAAGCCGTCGATTCCCCTGTTGTGCGCCAGCGCCCTCGCCTCGCTGCTGTGCGCCGGCCAGGCCCAGGCCTTCTCGCTCGACGACGTGACCGCCAAGGCGCGCGCGCTGATGGAGAAGCCCTACGCGGCGCCGGTGAACAACCTGCCACCGGTCTTCAGCGGCATGCAGTTCGCCGACTACCAGAAGATGCAGCCGCGCGCCGACCGCTTCGAGTGGAGCGACCAGCCCACGCCCTTCCGGCTGAACTTCTATCACCAGGGCATGCACTTCAATGCCGCCGTGCGCATCAACGAGATCAACGGCGACACGGTGCAGGAGATCCGGTACGACCCCGAGCGCTTCGACTTCGGCAACCTGAGCTTCGACAAGGGCGCGACCAGCACGCTGGGCTATGCGGGCTTCCGCGTGCTCTACCCGATCAACAAGGAAGGCAAGAACGACGAGATCATGAGCTTCCTGGGCGCGAGCTACTTCCGCGTGATCGGCAAGGGCCAGGTCTACGGCCTGTCGGCACGCGGGCTGTCGATCGACACCGCGCCGCCCGGCGGCGAGGAGTTCCCCGATTTCCGCGAGTTCTGGGTGCAGCGCCCCACGGGCACGGACAAGCAGATCGTGATCTACGCGCTGCTCGACTCGCCGCGCGCCACCGGCGCCTACCAGTTCATCCTGACCCCCGGCGGCAAGGATGCGGTGGTCGACGTGCAGGCCAACGTCTTCGTGCGCGGCGACATCAAGACGCTGGGCGTAGCGCCGCTCACCAGCATGTTCCTCTACGGGCCCAACCAGCAGTCGGAGCTCAAGCGCAACTTCCGCCCGGCCATCCACGACTCCAACGGGCTGGCCATCCAGACCGGCAGCGGCGAATGGCTGTGGCGCCCGCTCAACAACCCCAAGAACCTCGCGATCAGCAGCTTCACGGTCGAGAACCCCAAGGGCTTCGGCCTGCTGCAGCGCGGCCACGAGTTCTGGCGCTATGAGGACCTCAAGGACCGCTACGACCTGCGCCCGAGTGCCTGGATCGAGCCGCAGGGCAACTGGGGCAAGGGCAAGGTCACGCTGATGGAGATCCCCACGCCCGACGAGACCAACGACAACATCGTGGCCTTCTGGACCCCCGACGAGCCCACGCGCAAAGGCCAGGCGCTGCAGTTCGCCTACCGCATGCACTGGACCACCGACGAGCCCGCGCTGCACGGCCAGGACAACGCCTGGGTGCGCCAGACCTTCCACACCGACGGCGAGCAGCTGCAGGCCAACCTGATCCGCGCGCTCGACGGCAGCAGCGCCTTCCTGATCGACTTCGAGGGCCCGGTGCTGGCCAAGCTGCCGCCGGATACGCCGGTCAGCGCGCTGGTGAGCGTGGGCGACAACGCCGAACTGCTGGAGAACACCGTGCAGCGCAACCCCGCCATCAAGGGCGTGCGCGTGGTGCTGCGGGTGAAGGTGAAGAATCCGGCGCTGCCGGTGGAGATGCGCGCCGCGCTGATGCAGGGCGACAAGCCGCTGAGCGAGACCTGGAGCTACCAGGTGCCGCCGAATCCGCAGGCGGTGGCAGCACCGGCGCCGGCAGCGCTGCCGGCCTCCACCGTGGCGCCGCAGGCCGCGCCCTGAGCGGCGGGAGGAACCGCCACGCGGCGGTTCCGGGGCGCCATCAGCGGATCAGCTGAACGCCGGTCTTGGCCTGCAGCGACTCGAAGCTCACGCCGTCGGCGAGTTCGATGACCTTGAGACCTTCGGGCGTGACGTCGAGCACGGCCAGGTCGGTGATGATGCGGTCGACCACGCCCACGCCGGTCAAGGGCAGCGTGCACTGCTCGAGGATCTTCAGGTCCTCGGTGCCGTCCTTCTTCTTCGCGACGTGCTCCATCAGCACGATCACGCGCTTGACGCCGGCCACCAGGTCCATGGCGCCGCCCATGCCCTTGACCATCTTGCCCGGGATCATCCAGTTGGCCAGGTCGCCCTTGGCGCTGACCTGCATCGCGCCCAGGATCGACAGGTTGATCTTGCCGCCGCGGATCATCGCGAAGCTCTCATGGCTGCCGAAGATGGCCGAGCCCGGAATGGTGGTCACGGTCTGCTTGCCGGCATTGATCAGGTCGGCGTCGACGTTGTCCTCGGTCGGGAAGGCGCCGATGCCCAGCATGCCGTTCTCGCTCTGCAGCCAGACTTCCTTGGTGCCCGTGTGGTTGGCCACCAGCGTCGGGATGCCGATGCCGAGGTTCACGTAGAAGCCGTCTTCGAGTTCCTGGGCCGCGCGCGCGGCCATCTGGTCTTGGGTCCAGGGCATCTCAGGCTCCTTCTTTCTTGCTGACGGGGACGGTGGGCACGGGCACTTCGCTGCCCGCGGCGGCCTGCGCGATCACGGCCTGGGCCTCGATCTTGGCGGCGGCGGCATCGACCGGTGCGGCCGCGCTCACGGTGCGCTTCTCGATGCGCTTCTCGGGATTGGCGTTGAGCACGATGCGGTGCACATAGATGCCCGGCAGGTGGATGTCGTCGGGTGCCAGTTCGCCCACTTCGACGATCTTCTCGACCTCGACGATGCAGACCTTGCCGGCCATCGCGGCGGCCGGATTGAAGTTGCGCGCCGTGAGGCGGAAGCGCAGGTTGCCCGACTTGTCGGCCACGTCGGCCTTGACCAGCGCCACGTCGGGCACCAGCGAGCGCTCCATCACGTAGGTCTCGCCGTCGAACTCGCGCAGCTCCTTGCCCTCGGCCACCTGCGTGCCCACACCGGTCTTGGTGAAGAAGGCCGGGATGCCCGCGCCGCCGGCGCGCAGCTTCTCGGCCAGCGTGCCCTGGGGCGTGAATTCGAGATCGAGTTCCTTGGCCAGGAACTGGCGCTCGAACTCCTTGTTCTCGCCCACGTAGCTGGCGATCATCTTCTTGATCTGCCGGGTCTCGAGCAGCTTGCCGAGGCCGAAGCCGTCGACGCCCGCGTTGTTCGAGACCACCGTCAGGTTCTGCACGTTGCTGTCCTTGAGCGCATCGATGAGCGCTTCAGGGATGCCGCAGAGGCCGAAGCCGCCGACGGCGAGCATCTGGTCGTCGGCGACGACGCCGGCCAGCGCCTCCTTGGCGGAGGCATAGATCTTGTTCACCATGGGTCGTGATCCTCGCGAGCTGAGTGAAAGAAGGGAATGAAGAAAGAGCCTCCGACGATACTACGTACCCGCATACGTAGTATTTCGTAATGGAGACACCTGAGCAGACCCGCACGCACCCGGCCGCCCCCGGCCTCGGCGCCATCGACTACCGGCTGGCCTTCGAGCACGCGCCGGTGGGGATGGTGCTGTCGCGCAACCGCACCATGGTCGACTGCAACCAGCGCTTGTGCGAGATGTTCGGCGCCGCGCGCGAGGCGCTGGTGGGGCAGTCCTTCCAGGTGCTCTACCCGAGCGTGGCCGAATTCGAGCGCATCGGCAAACGCATGGTGCCGATCCTCAACCACGTGGGCCGCTATGCCGACAACCGCATGATGCGGCGGCTCGGCGACCTGCACGGCGCCTTCGCGGGCGAGACCTTCTGGTGCCACGTGACCGGCCATGCGCTCAACCGCGCCGCGCCGCACGAGGCCGGCATCTGGACCTTCGAGGACCTGGGCTCGCGCCGCAGCGCCAAGGCCGAACTCACGCCGCGCGAACGCGAGGTGGCGGCGCAGGTGATGCAGGGCCTGACCTCCAAGGAGATCGGCCGCGTGCTGGGCATCAGCCACCGCACGGTCGAGCTGCATCGGGCGCGGCTCATGCGCAAGTACGCGGCGGCCACCACGGCGGAGCTGGTGCAGAAGCTGATGGCCGGCTGAGCACGCGGGGTGCCTGCAACAAGTTGCATCGGTTGCAACGGTTGCCCTCAAAGCCCTGCGCCTACACGGGCGGGCCACCGCCTTGGGCACCATGCCCGCACATGCTCGATCGACGACACTTCCTCGCGGCCGGGGGCACTTCGCTGGCCCTGGCCTCCCTCGGACTTCCCGCCGACGCGCTGGCCGCCACCGGGCTCAAGCTCGGCCAGCCCCAGCCCTTCTCCTTCGAACGCCTCGCGGCCCTGGCCGAATCGATGGCCGCGCAGCCCTTCGTCGCGGCCACGCCGCTGCCGGCCGGCGTGCTCGACCGCATCGACTACGAAGCGCACGGCAAGATCCGCTTCGACCCCGACAGCGCGCTGTTCCGCGACGGCCCCGGCAACTTCCCCGTCACCTTCTTCCATCTAGGGCGCTTCTTCCCGAACCCGGTGCGCATGCACCTGCTGGAAACGGCCGCGGGCGACAGCTTCGCGCGCGAGATCCTCTACGACCCCGGCTACTTCGACATGCCCGCCGACAGCCCGGCGCGCAAGCTGCCGCCGGGCGCGGGCTTTGCGGGCTTCCGCTTCCAGGAAAGCCGGCTGGGCGACCCGAAGCAGCTGGACTGGAAGAAGAACGACTGGGTCGCCTTCCTCGGCGCCTCCTACTTCCGCGCCATCGGCGAGCTCTACCAGTACGGCCTGTCGGCGCGCGGCATCGCAATCGACGTGGCCGAAGCCGACCGGCCCGAGGAATTTCCCGACTTCACGCGTTTCTACTTCGAGCCGTCGGCGCCGGGCAGCAGCAGCGTCACGGTGCATGCGCTGCTCGAGGGGCCCAGCCTCACCGGCGCCTACCGCTTCGTGATGGAGCGCACGAAGGCCGTGCGCATGGACATCGAATGCCGGCTCTTCCTGCGGCGCAACGTGGCGCGCCTGGGCATCGCGCCGCTGACCTCGATGTACTGGTTCTCCGAAACGCATCCCAGCGCCATCGACTGGCGGCCCGAGGTGCACGATTCGGACGGCTTGGCGATGTGGAGCGGCGGCGGCGAACGCATCTGGCGCCCGCTCAACAACCCGGAGCAGACCACCGCCTCGGCCTTCGTCGACACCCGGCCGCGCGGCTTCGGCCTGCTGCAGCGCGACCGCGCCTTCGAGCACTACCTCGACGGCGTGCACTACGAGAAGCGGCCCAGCCTCTGGGTCGAACCGCTGGGCGACTGGGGCGAAGGCGCGGTGCAACTGATCGAGATCCCGACCGACGACGAGATCCACGACAACACGGTCGCCTTCTGGGTGCCCAAGGCCCCGGCCACCGCGGGCTCGAAGATCGCGCTGCGCTACCGGCTGCACTGGACCGACGTGGAGCCCTACCCCTCGCCGCTGGCGCGCTGCGTGGCCACGCGCACCGGCCGCGGCGGCCAGCCCGGGCAGCCGCGGCCGGCGGGCGTGCGCAAGTTCATGGTCGAGTTCCTCGGCGGCCCGCTGGCCTCGCTGCCGACGGGCACCAAGCCCGAACTGGTGCTGACCGCCTCGCGCGGCAAGTTCTCCTACCTGTTCGCCGAGGCCGTGCCCAACGGCGTGCCCGGCCACTGGCGCGCGCAGTTCGACTTCACGGCCGACGGCAAGGAGCCGGTGGACGTGCGGCTCTTCCTCAAGAGTGGGGAGCAGACGCTGTCGGAGACCTGGCTGCACCGGCACGATCCCGCCTGAGCGCGCAGTGACTCAGGCGCGGGCCTTCTTGCGCCGGCCGGCCTTGCCGCTGGCCTTGGGCGCCATGCCCAGCGCCGCGCGGGCCAGCGCATCGGCCTCGACGTTTCGGTGGCGTGGAATCCAATGCAGCGCCACGCGGTCGAAGGACGCGAGCAGCACGCGCGCGGCATCGAACAGATCGGCGAGCCGTTCGATCGGCTTGACGGCGCGCCCACCCAGTTGCTCGACCAGGATGCTGTTGTCGCTGTAGACCTGCACCGCCCTCGCCCCCTGCGCCCGGGCGGCCAGCAGCGCATCGGTCAGCGCCCGCAGCTCGGCCTCGTTGTTGCAGCCGACCGAGTGCGTGGCGCGCGAAAGCGCCTGGCGCGTGCCGTCGGGCGCGACCAGCACCGCGCCCAGGCCCATGCGGCCGGGGTTGGGGACGGCACTGCCGTCGCAGTGGACGGTCCAATGGAGGACATCTGAATCGAAAACGGCCATGCGCCCACGCTACCAGATCGGCGTCAGGCAGCCGACGCACGGAACGGTTAGATTGCCCGCATGCAAGAACTCCTGTCCCTGGCCACCGCGCATGGCATCACGGTGGTCTTCCTGGCCACGCTCGCCGCCCGGCTCGGGGTGCCGGTGCCGGCCTCGGCGGTGCTTGTGGTGGCCGGCGGGCTGGCGGCCATGGGGCAGATCCCGCTGTGGGCCACGGTGGCGGTCGCGCTGGCCGGCAACCTGCTGGGCGACGCGGCCTGGTTCTATGCCGGGCGCCGCTTTGGCCACCGGATCATGCGGCTGCTGTGCAAGGTTTCGCTGTCGCCCGACACCTGCGTGCGGCAGAGCGAATCGCTGATCACGCGCTGGGGCGGCACCTCGCTGATCGCGGCCAAGTTCGTGCCGGGCGTGTCGGTGGTGGCGCCGCCAATGGCCGGCGCGCTGCAGATGTCGACCGCGCGCTTCCTCGGGTTCGACACATTGGCCGCGGCCATCTGGTCGGCCGCCTTCCTGGTGCCGGGCTGGGTGTTCAGCAGCCAGATCCAGGCCGTGCTCGACGCCATGGCCGAGGCCGGCGCGGCCGCGCTGGTGGTGCTGGCCATCGCGGTGGCGGCCGGACTGGGCCTGCGCTACTGGCGCCGGCGCGCGATGCTGCTGAGCATCGACATCCCGCGCGTGAGCGTCGACGAACTGCATGCGCTGATGGCCTCCGCGGTGCCGCCGCTGGTGATCGACGTGCGCTCGCCGGCCGGCGCCGAACTCGAGCCGCGCCGGATCCCGGGTGCGATCGTGCTGCACCTGCAGGACATGAAGGCCCAGCGCGGCCTGCCCGACTTCTCGGCCCACCACGAGATCGTGCTGTACTGCAACTGTCCCAACGAGGTCTCGGCCGCGATGGCGGCGCGCCTGCTGCAGACGCGCGGCGCCCGGCGGGCCCGGCCGCTGGCGGGCGGGCTCGACGCCTGGCTGGCCTCGGGGCGCGCGACCGAGTCGGGCTGAGGCCCGAGAGCGCGGCTCGGAGATAATCGCGCCGCCTTCTTTTGAATCGCCCCCCAGGTCAGCCACGCCAAGCGAAGCCCACCTGCCCCCAGGACTTCGACCCGCCCTGTCAGGCTGTGGACTGCCCGTGTTCGAGCGTTACTACCGCGAACTGCTGAACTTTCTCGCCCGCAAGGTGCGGGACCGCGAGACCGCGGCCGATCTGGCGCAGGAGAGTTTCGCGCGCGTGTACGCGGCCGAGCGCAAGGGCGTGGCGGTGCGCGACCCCCGCGCGCTGCTCTACCAGACCGCGCGCAACCTGGTCACCGACGACCATCGCCGCAGCGAGGCGCGCGGCGAGCCCGGCCCGCACAACGCACTGATCGAGCCCGACGAACAGGCCGGCCCCGAGGCCCAGGAACCCGAGGCCGCGTTGGCCGCGCGCCAGCGCTTCGAAGCCATCGCCGCCGTGATCGACACCCTGCCGCCGCGCTGCCGCGAGGCCTTCCTCTGCGTCAAGTTCGACGGCCTCTCGCATGCCGAGACCGCCGCGCGCATGGGCATCGCCACCAAGACGGTGGAGATGCAGGTGCAGATCGCGCTGGAGGCCTGCTGGGCCGCGCTGGAAGATTTCGACGGCACGGCCAGCGGCCGGCACCCGTCGCGCGCGCGCAAGCGGCGCCCCACGCCATGAAAAGAATCCGACGATCGGGGCCCGCGCCTACAGGGTGCGGCGCCGCCCGTGCGTCTACAACAGCAAGAGACCCCGCATGACAGCCCCCGCCCCTGCATCCGACGAAGCCGCGCGCCTGCGCCGGGATGCGCTCGGGTGGTTCGTGCGCCGCCAGGATGCCGCCTGGGCCCTGGCGGACGAGCGCGCCTTCCGGGCCTGGCTGGCCGCGAGCCCCCGGCACGGCGAGGCCTACGCGCGCTGCGCCACGCCCTGGCAAACCCTCGACGCCATGCCCGACGACCTGCGGGCCCGCATGCGCGCCCAACTGGCCCGCGACAAGGCCGCGCTCGAACGCGCGCCACGGCTGTCCTCTCCACGCTCGCGGCGGCGCTTTCTGCAGCCGGCCTTCGCGGTCGCGGGCGCGGCGGCCGTGCTGAGCGGTGCGGGCTACGTCGCGTGGCAGCAGCTGCTGGCGCAGCCCCAATGGCGCCAGGCCTTCGCCACCGCGCGCGGGCAGCAGAAGGACATCCCCCTGCCCGACGGCAGCCGGCTGCGGCTGGACACGGCCACCCGCGTCGAGGTGCTCCTCTACCGCCAGCGACGCGAAGTCCGGCTGCACGAGGGCCAGGCGGTGTTCTCGGTGCAGGCCGATGCGGCCCGCCCCTTCGAGGTGCTGGCCGGCCCGCTGCGCGTGACCGTGGTCGGCACGCGCTTCTCGGTGCGGCACACGCCCGGGCAACCGGGGCACGACGGCGTCACGGTGGCGGTCGAGCAAGGCAAGGTCCGGGTGGCGCGTGCAGACGGCCCCGTCGGTGATGGCAGCCCCATCGTGTTGCTGACCCCGGGCCAGCAGGTCGCGAGCGATGCCCAGGGCTCGCTCGGCCCGGTGGGCGCCGTGCCCGCCGCCGGCATCGCACCCTGGCGCGAGCAGCGCCTGAGCTTCGTCGACATGCCGCTGGGCCAAGCGCTCGAAGAACTGGCGCGCTACGGCCGCACCGGCCTGGTGGTGCGCGACCCGCAGGTGGCGGCGCTGCGGCTCACCGGCACCTTCGACCCGCTGAACCGCACCACGCTCCGGCTCGCGCTGCCGCGCGTGCTGCCGGTGCGCCTGCAGCAGGACGGGCCCGACACCCAAGTGCTGCTCGCGCGCTGAAGAACGGGCCGGTACGGTTCCGGGGGGCGGACTTCTGGACGCAGAGGGCGCAGAGGTTTCGCAAAGAGCGCAAAAAAAGAACATCCCCAAAAGAGTTTTGTTTTCTTTCTCGCCCTCTGCGAAACCTCTGCGTCCTCTGCGTCCTCTGCGTCCGGTTGCCCGTATTCAGCGTTCGAGTCGACGGGACCGAACGCCCGAACACGGCCCATACGAAAACAAATGAGATTTATTTCGCAATGGATACAGGGTGGCCGGGCCCTGCTGCGTCTTCCCAGGTAGCAACCGTTTTTTCTATCTGGAGCACATCGACATGAATCGCCTTCTGACGCGGCCCGCGCCGCTTGCCCTGGCCCTCGCGCTGGTCTTCGGCACCGCCTCGACCAGCGCACAAAGCGGCACCGCCGGCACGCCGATGCAGATCCGCATCGGCGCCCAGCCGCTGGCCTCGGCGCTCAACGACTGGGCGCGCCAGACGCGGCTCCAGCTCGCGGTCCAGCAGGACGTGGTGGCGGGCCGGACCGCGCCCGCCGTGTCCGGCCAGCTGAGCCCGCGCCAGGCGCTCGAACGCCTGCTGGCCGGCAGCGGCCTGTTCGGCCGCTTCGAGGGCAACATCGTGACGGTCGAGCGCCAGGCCGCCTCCTCGGGCACCACACTGGGCGCGATCACCGTCACGGCCACGACGGCGCGCGAGACCGCGGCCAGCCCGGTGATCGGCTATGTGGCGCAACGCAGCGCTACGGGCACCAAGACCGACACGCCGCTGATCGAGATGCCGCAGTCGATCTCGGTCGTGACCTCGGACTTCATCGAGGCCACCGGCGCCCTGCGCCTCAAGGACGCGCTGGCCTACACGCCCGGCATCAACGTGTCGCCCTGGGGCGCCGATTCGCGCTTCGACTGGACCATCATCCGCGGCTTCGACGCCCAGACGCCCGGCTACTACCTCGACGGCCTGCAGCTGCGCAACAACAACGGCTGGGCCATCTGGCAGACCGAGAACTACGGCACCGAGCGCATCGAGGTGCTGCGCGGTCCTTCGTCGGTGCTCTATGGCCAGACCGGCCCGGGCGGCATGATCAACGTGGTCAGCAAGCGGCCGACCGAGGAGCCGCTGCGCGAACTGCAGGTCCAGCTGGGCGACCACTCGCGGCGCCAGGTCGCGGGCGACTTCTCGGGCCCGGTCGACGCCGAGGGCAAGCTGCTGTACCGCTTCACCGGCCTGGTGCGCGACGCCAAGCTGGAAGGCAGCGGCCTGCCCAACGACCGCGTCTTCCTCGCGCCTTCGCTGACCTGGAAGCCCTCGGGCGACACCTCGCTCACGCTCCTCTCGCACTACCTGCGCATCCGGGACGGCAGCTCCTACGGCAGCTTCCCCGAGGTCGGCACGCTGCTGCCCAATCCCAACGGCCGCTTCTCGCCCAAGACCTATGTGGGCGAGCCCGGCTTCGACCACTTCAACCAGGACCAGTGGATGGTGGGCTACCTGCTCGACCACCGCGTGAACGACACCTGGACGCTGCGCCAGAACGTTCGCTACGGTTCGATCAAGGTCGACTACCGGCAGGTCTACAACCAGGCCGACTTCGCGGTCGTGAACCCCGACGACCCGGCGGACCCGGCCAACTTCCGCGTGCTCAACCGCTTCCCCTTCGGCAGCCACGAAAGCGCGCGGCTCCTGACCATCGACAACCAGGCGCAGGCCAGGCTCCGGCTGGGCGACTGGCAGCACACCGTGCTGTTCGGCCTGGAACCACCAGCGCTCGCGCAACGACCAGCGCACCTACAACGCCGGCACGGTCTCGGGCATCGACGGTTACGACCCGGTCTACACCCACGACGTGGTGCCCGGCGACCCGTGGTTCGACGCCCGGACCCGCCTGGTGCAGACCGGCGCCTACCTGCAGGACCAGGTCAAGTGGGGCGACTGGGTGGCGACGCTGGGCGGCCGCTACGACAGCGCCACCGCCACGCTCGACAGCCACACCGACGGCTCGCGCACCCGCATCTCCGACCACAAGTTCACCCGCCGCGCGGGCCTGGTCTACCTGCATCCGAGCGGCTGGGCGCCGTACCTCAGCTACTCCGAGTCCTTCTCGCCGACCGCGACCATCGACCCCGAGACCAACACGCCGCTCAAGCCCGAGACCGGGCGCCAGTACGAGGTCGGCGTGCGCTACCAGCCGGTGGACGGCAAGAGCAAGTACAGCGCCGCGATCTTCGACCTGCGGCGCAAGAACTACATCACCTACACGCCGGACTTCCTGCCCAAGCAGACCGGCGAGATCCTGGTGCGCGGGCTCGAGCTCGAAGCGGCCTTCCAGCCGGTCAAGCGCATGAACGTGATCGCCGCCTACACCTACACGCCCAAGGCCATCGTCACGGCCAGCAGCACGCCCAGCGAGATCGGCAAGCAGATGCAGGCGGTGTCGCGCAACCAGCTCTCGGCCTGGACCGACTACCGCTTCGAGTCCGGCTTCAGGCTCGGCCTGGGCGCGCGCTTCATGGGCTCGAACCGCGGCTACCAGGAATCGGCGGCCGCGAAGCTGCCCTCGTCCACCGTGTTCGATGCGCTCGTGGGCTACGAGCTGCAGCACTGGAGCCTGGCGCTGAACCTGCGCAACCTCACGAACAAGACCTACCTCAACGCCTGCAGCGCCGGCAGCTGCCGCTACGCGGAGCTGCGCAGGATCGTGGCGACCGCGACCTACAACTTCTAGGCGATCGGCACCGATGCGGGCCTGGCTGTCGCTCATCCCGACGGCCAGCCCACCGCAAACGGGTGTTCGTTCGCTGGTCGGTCCCGCCGCTCCTACTGCACTTCGATGATGAAGCTGGCCTCGTATTGCCGCGTGTCGATCGGCGTGGCCTTGATGGACACGTAGCCGGTGTATGTGTTGTTGGTGACGCTGGCCTTCCAGTTCTTCGATGTCGAGGAGATGGGGTTGATCGTGGCGTTCGTGCTCCCCATGGGGTAGGCGCTCCATGTCACCGGGATGCTCGAGTTGAGCTCGAGCACGTCACCAGACGCCACGTTCGTCTGGAAGGTTTTTCCAGAAGTCGCCGCCTTGATGTTGTTGATCCCTGTGGCCGGCACGCCGTTCACGTTGAGGGTGACGGACAGCGCCTCGTCGTAGACGTATCGATAGGGCAGCGTCGCGCCAGCCAGCTTGTACTCGGACGCACAGGCGCTGTCCTTGCAGAGATGCAGGGTCAGCTCGCCTTCGACCACGCCAGCGCTGGCCGGCAGCCGAGGCAGCAGAAGCATCGAGTACGCGCCATCGGGATCGCGCGTCGCGATCTGCACGCCCGGCACGTTGGTGAGGAATGACTTGGGGTCGGCGATCACCGGATAGAGGGTGCCAGCGGGCGTGCTGCTGAGCCTCGCCTTGACGAGGACCACCCCCGGGCCCGATGAGTTCGGGTCGTTGAGCACGTAGCTGCCCGAAAGGCTCGAAGGATTGAAGGTGACCTGAATCGCATCCTCGCCACCGCCCCCTCCCC
>NZ_LZZW01000005.1 GCF_014170375.1 Variovorax sp. UMC13
GTCATGGGCGGGCGGGGGCTCGCTTGATCTTATGTCGGCACGGCATGCCACCGAAAAACGATAAAATGCATGAAACGTCAATGAAAATTCAACCATGCCGGTTTCCGTCGAATCTCCGCAAAACGCCGTCGAACGCCTGGCAGGCCAGCTGCAAGCGGGTCGCGTGTATCGCCGGGAGGACCTGGCGCGCCTGTCCACCGCGGTCGACCGGCATCTGCGTGAACTGGTGGCCGTCGGGAAGCTGAAGAAGCTGGCCCAGGGGCTGTACCTTGCGCCCAAGCAGTCCAGTTACGGCCCCTTGCCGCCGGCAGATGAGGAAGTCGTGGGCGGCTTCCTTCGTGACAAGGATTTTCTGGTGTTTTCTCCTTCGGCCTACAACGCCGTGGGCCTGGGCACCACGCAGCTCTACAACCGCACGTTGGTCTACAACCGCAAGCGCCATGGCGTCTTCCGTCTTGGCAACCGGCAGTTCGACTTCCGCGTCAAGCCGCGTTTTCCCAAGAAGCTGACGCCCGAATTCCTCTACGTCGACCTGCTGAACAATCTGGATGGGCTCGCGGAGGATCGCGAGGCGGTCTTGCGGCAGGCACGCGGCAAGCTGCCCTCGTTCGACGCGGACCGGCTGCGGCGTGCCACCGACAGCTTTGGCAGCGTGGCGACACGCAAGCGCCTGCGCGAGTGGATGGATGCCTGACTTCCTGCATGCACGGCGGGATTTCGATCAGCTGCTGGCGCTGGTGGCCGACGAACGCGGCCTCGATCCCATGCTGGTCGAGAAGGACTACTGGATCATGCATTGCCTGTGGGGCTTGCAGGCGCAGGGCTTTGCGTTCGAGCTGAAGGGCGGCACGTCCCTTTCCAAGGGCTTCGACCTCATCCATCGCTTCTCCGAGGACATCGACATCCGCATCGAGCCGCCCAGGGGCATGGCGGTGAAGACGGGCTGCAACCAGGACAAGCCGGCGCATGTCGCTTCGCGCCGTGCGTACTACGACGATCTTGCGGCCCGCATCTGCATTCCGGGCATCGACAGCGTCGGACGCGACACGCAGTTCGATGACGACAAGATGCGCAGCGCCGGCATCCGGCTGAGCTACACGCCGCGTGCCGCCGTGCTGGCCGGCGTCAAGGACGGCGTGCTGCTGGAGTTGGGTTTCGACGACACGGCACCCAATCGGCCGGTCACCATTTCCTCATGGGCCCTGGACCTCGCCCGTGACCGCGGGGTCGACGTGTTCGACAACCGGGCCGTCGCCGTACGCTGCTACGCGCCGACGCACACCTTCGTCGAGAAGCTGCAGACGATCTCCACCAAGTTCCGCCGCCTGGGCGAGGCGCAGGCATTTCCCGGCAACTTCCTGCGGCACTACTACGACGTCTATTGCCTGCTCGGCCTGGAAGAGGTGCAGTCCTTCATGCGGAAGCCGGCATACCAGGAGCGCAAGTCGCAGCGCTTTCGCCGCGGCGATGAACAGGTGATTGCCAGAAATCCGGCTTTCGTTCTGGCCGACCCGGCGCAGCGCGCGCTGTTCGCTCGGGAGTATCGCAAGACGGAAGCGCTGTATTACCAGGGCCAACCGGATTTCGATGCACTGATCGCCCGCATCCATCGGCACATCGAAGACATGTAGGAGCGAGGCCCAAGGACTGGCTTCTTCATGTCGGTTCCATGACATGCACGAATCATGCGCAGATTCGTACAGCTTTCCAGCGCGGCATCCGTCTAAGGACGAGGCCCTCGCCGCATGCGCGGCGTGAGGGCCACGACCTTCGTCCATTCGTTCGCCCTCGAAAGAAATCTGTCATGTTGTCCCGTCATCCTGCCCCGATGAAGCCCGCCACCCCTGTTCCTGCACGCAGCGATCGGCGCGTGCGGCGGATGAAGCCGCTGGTGCGTGCGCTCACGGTGATGCTCGCCGCCGGCGGCGCGATGCATGCGGCGCAGGCGCAACGGGCCTTCAGCCCGGCGTGGATGGCGCAGAAGAACGTGGCGCAGAACACCGCGGCCGCGACCGGCCGGCTGCCCAACGGCCAGCCGGTGTCGATGCTCACCAATCCGCTGGCGCAGCAGCAGCAGGCCAATGCGCAGCTGGCGCGCTCGATCGACAACCTCAACCTCGCGGCGCGCGGCATCGCGGCGCAGCAGGCGGCCCAGGCCGCGGCCCGCGCGGCGGCGCTCGCGGCCGGTGGCGGCGTGCCCGACGGCATGGTCGAGGGCGGCCTCAAGGTCGACACGAACAGCCTCACGGCCGGCTGGTTGAACGCCAACGCGCCCACGCAGGGCACGGCCGACGGCCGAACCACGGTCGCGATCCAGCAGACCGCCGACAAGGCGATCCTCAACTGGGAGACCTTCAACGTCGGCAAGAACACCACGGTCGAATTCAAGCAGCAGGCCGACTGGGCCGTGCTCAACCGCGTCAACGACCCGAACGCGCGGCCCTCGCAGATCCAGGGGCAGATCAAGGCCGACGGCACGGTGCTGATCGCCAACCGCAACGGCATCGTGTTCAGCGGCACGAGCCAGGTCGACACGCGCAACCTGGTGGCGGCGGCGGCCCACCTCGACGACGCGGGCTTCAGGGCCAACGGCATCTATGCGGCGGGCAACACGCCCAACTTCAAGGACGCGCTGGGCCAGGTCGACGTGCAGGCCGGCGCGCGCATCACGACCCCGGCGCCGAAGACGGCCACGCAGGGCGGCGGCTATGTGCTGCTGATGGGCAGCGAGGTGCGCAACGCGGGCGCCATCACCACGCCCGGCGGCCAGGCGCTGCTGGCCGCGGGCGATGGCTTCACGATCCGCAAGGGCGTGGGCACCGACGGCAACCAGGCTTCGACCACGCGCGGCAACGAGGCGCTCGTGACGCTGAACGCCGGCACGACGGCCGGCAAGGTGGTCAACACCGGGCTGATCGCGGCGACCACGGGCGACGTCACGTTGACCGGGCGCGAAGTGCGCCAGGACGGCGTGGTGGTGTCGAGCACCACGGTCAACACGCGCGGCACGGTGCACCTCAACGCGCTCGGCAGCACCGGCGCCGTGACCCTGGGCGCGGGCAGCACCACCGCCATCCTGCTCGACACCAGCGGTGCCTCGGCCCTCGACAGCCAGCGCGCGGGCCTGGTGACGCCGGTGGTGGACGGCGGCGGCAACATCATCGATGCCGGCAACGACCGGCGCGACCTCTCGCGCGTGGAGATCACCAGCGGCGGCACGGTGGACTTCGCGCGCGACTCGCTCACGCTGGCCACCGGCGGCCAGGTGGTGGTCAACGCGGCCGGGCGCAGCCTGGTGCGCGACGGCGCGGTGATCGACGTCGCGGGCGCGGTGGGCGTGCGGCTCACGATGGAGAGCAACAACGTCAAGATCAACGTGCAGGGCAACGAGCAGCGCGACGCACCGGTCAACCGCGACGGCAAGGCGCTCAACAGCAACGACGTGTGGATCGACCGGCGCAGCCTGGTCTTCGTGCCCAAGGGCGCCAACGGCTACGAGAGCGACCGCTGGTACACGGCCGGCGGCCTGCTGGAAGTCGGCGGCTACCTGGGCACGCAGGGCCACACGGTGGGCGAATGGATGGCCCAGGGCGGGGTGGTGAACTTCGGCGGCGCCGAGGTGGTCACGCAGGCCGGCTCGGCCATCAACCTGTCGGGCGGCACGCTGGATGTGCAGACCGGCAAGCTCAACCAGAGCTGGCTCAAGGGGGCCGACGGCCGCCTGTATGAATTGAACAAGGCACCGGGCGACCTGCGCTACACCGGGCTCTACAAGGGCTTCGAGGACACGCACGAGCGTTGGGGCGACAAGGCCACCGAGTATTTCCACAGCCCGCTGATCGCGGCGCGCCAGCGCCTGGAGAACGGCTACACCGTGGGCCGCGACGCCGGCCTGCTGGTGGTGGGCACGCGCAGCGCGGTGCTCGAAGGCGGCATCGTCGGCGACACCTACCAGGGCCCGCGCCAGACGCAGGCGCCGAACGCCGCACTCGACGGCTACAACCAGTCGCAGAAGGCGGTGGCGCGCGGCGCGCAGCTGGTGGTCGGCAGCTATGCGGCGCTCTACGACAAGCGCACCGGCCTGATGCACCGACGGCTCGATGCCGCGGGCGCGAAGGACGTGGTGCTGGGCGACACCGCAGAGCGCATCGCCGCCGGGCTCGACCTCACGGCCGCGCTGCCGGCCGCGCGCCAGGGCACGCTCTACCTCGACACCACGCTGCTCAACGGCTTCGCGTTGGGCGCGGTGCGCATCGCGGCCACGGGCTCGATCGCGGTGGAGGCGGAACTGACGCTGGGCAATGGCGGCGACCTCACGCTCTACGGCCCGCAGGTGGCCGTGAACGCAAACCTCACGGCGCACGGCGGCCGCATCCGCCTAGGCAACACGCTCACGCAGGCCAGCACCAACTACATCGACGACACCACCAGCCTGGGCGCCGCCGCGGGCCTGCGCGCGGGCGTGGCGGTGGCCCAGGGCGTGACGCTGGACACGCGCGGCCTGTGGAGCAACCTGTGGCGCGACCCGACCGACACGCATGCGATGGCCTGGCGCGACGGCGGCAGCGTGTCGATCCGCAGCAGCGGCGACGTGCGGCTGGCCGAAGGCAGCGCGATCGACGTGTCCTCGGGCGCGGCACTGCTGGCCGACGGCAAGGCGCAGCAGGGCGGCAAGGGCGGCGACATCCGGCTGCAGGCCAACGCCGGTGGCGGCAGCACCGACGGCGTGCTGGCGATCGAGGGCGCGCTGCGCGGCGGCGGCACCACGGGCGGCGGCACGCTGAGCCTGGAGACGGGCCGCATCCGCATCGGTGGCGACGCTGCAGGCGCGGCCGAACCCGGCACGCTGGTGCTGGCCGGCAACTTCTTCGACAAGGGCTTCGGTCGCTACGACCTCATCGGCGACGGCGGCCTCACGGTGGCCGAGGGCACGCAGGTCGAGGTGACGATGCCGGTGCTGCGGGTCACGCCGGCGGCGAAGGAGTTCGCGACCGGCACCGACACCGGCGCAGCGCTGCAGGCCTGGACGCCGCCGCTCTACACCGAGGACGCGGCCAAGGGCGTGCTCAAGCAGCGCGCGGGTGCGAGCCTGAGCCTGCAGGCGGGCACGGTGCAGACGCTGGCGGCCGAGTTGCCGAATGTGTCGGCGCTGATCGGGCAGGGCGCGCGGATCGTGGTCGATCCGGGCCAGTCGATCCAGGTGCTGAGCGTGGGCCAGCTCACCTTGCAGGGCACGCTGCAGGCCCATGGCGGCAGCATCGCGCTCAAGAGCCTCGACCTCACGCGGCTCGAGCAGGAGCGCGCGGTGGACGTGGCGCACAGCCGCTCGATCTGGATCGGCGAACAGGCGGTGATCGACGTGTCGGCCACGCCCGCCACCGCGCTCGATGCGCAGGGCCGGCGCTACGGCATCGTGCGCGACGGCGGCAGCATCGTGGTCGGCGGCGAGATCAAGGAGAGCGACGGCTCGGCCACGGCGGCCAACGGCTTCATCGTGGTGCGCGAGGGCGCGCTGCTCGACGCCTCCGGCACTGCCGCGGTGCTCGACATGGGCGATGCCGGCCCGGTCGCGGTCGCGAGCCGTGGCGGGCGCATCGCGCTGGCCACCAACAACGGCCTCTACCTGAATGGCGAACTGCGCGCCCATTCCGGCGGCGCGGGCGCGGCCGGCGGCACGCTGCAGGTCGCGCTGGAATCGCCCGAGCTGCGCACCAGCGCCGGCACGCCGGACTACACGCTGGCCGAGAACGCGGTGCGCGGTCATCGCGAACTGGTCATCGGCGGGCTGCAGGGCCCGTCGGACCTGCCGGCCGTGCTGGCGCCGGGCGCGGCCGATGCGGCTCTGGTCTATGGCCACGGCCGCCTGGGCGTGGACACCCTCGCGCGGGGCGGCTTCGACACGCTGGCGCTGTTCACCGCCGGCAGCATCAGCCTCGAGGACAACGCCAGCCTGCGGCTGGGCCAGAGCCTGTCGATCTACGGCGCGCTGGTGCTGGCGGCCGGCGCGCGCAGCGATGCGCGCATCACGCTCGAAGCACCTTATGTGCGGCTGGCGGGCATCACGCAGAGCAGCTCTCAGGATGTGACCCGCGGGCGCATCGGCGTCGTCGACACCGGCGGCTGGCTGCCCTCCAAGGCCCAGCTGGAGGTGCGCGCCGGCCTGATCGACGTGCGTTCCCAGTACGCGATGAGCAGCATCCACGGCCGCGTCCCGCTGAGCCCGGCAGCCGGCGACCCGACGCCGCCGACCGGGCCCCTGATCGAGCGGCTGGGCTTCGACCATCTCACGCTGGTCAGCGAGGGCGACCTGCGCTTCCTCACGGACAAGCCGCCGTCCGCGAACGGCGCGCCGGTCACGGGCCTCTCGACCCCGGGCGACCTCACATTGCGGGCCGCGCAGATCTACCCGGCCACCGGCGTCTCGGCCTCGATCTATGCCGGCCGGCAGCAGAACGGCAGCTATGCGCCCGATCGGGTGCTGCGCATCGAAGGCAACGGCCAGGCCGCACCGGCGGTGCCCTACGCGGTGTTCGGCCGGCTGGTGCTGGGCGCCGCGGTGATCGAGCAGGGCGGCGTGCTGCGCGTGCCGCTGGGCAACCTGCTGATCGGCGACCAGAACACGACGCGCGTCGATTTCCTGCCGGGCAGCCTGACCTCGGTCAGCGGCAACGGCCTGCTGATGCCCTATGGCGGCACGGTCGACGGCCTCAACTACCTCTACGACGGCAAGAAGGTCGAACTGACCGGTGTGGGCGGCACCGACACGCGCGGCCAGACGCTGGTGGCCGGCCTCACGCTCGGCGGCGCAAGTGCCAACGTGCAGGCCGGCGCGGTGCTGGACCTGTCGGGCGGTGGTGAACTCACGGGCACCGGCTTCATCGGTGGCCGCGGCGGCTCGACCGATGCGCGCTACCACCCGCTGGTGCGCAACGCGGCCGACGGCAGCTTCAGCCTGCCGGGCCTGGCGACGAACCCGGTCTATGCGATCGTTCCCGGCGTGCAGGCGCCGCAAGCGCCGGTCGCGAACGAGCGCGGTGCGGTCGATCCGCTGGTTGGCCAGCGGATCACACTGGGCGCCGGCGTGCCGGGCCTGCCCGCGGGCACCTACACGCTGATGCCCTCGACCTATGCCTTGCTGCCCGGCGCCTTCCGGGTCGAGCTCAACGGCAGCGCCGCGCGCCAGGGTTCGGCCATGGCCAGCAGCGCGATGCGCAACGGCTCGTGGTCGGCCGCCGCGCAGCTGAGCGTGGCGCGCACCGCCATCGGCGACACGCTGTTCCGCCAGGCCATCCTCACGCCGGCCGCGGTGCTGCGCAGCTACTCGCAGTACGACGAGACCACGTTCAACCAGTTCATCCTGAGCGACGCCGCGCGCCAGGGCGTGCCGCGCGCGATGGCGCCCGCGGACGCGCGCACGCTGCTGCTGAACTTCACGCCGGGCGCCGGCAAGGACGTGCTCCGGTTCGACGGCATCGGCCGCTTCGACGCGGCCCAGGGCGGCTACGGCGGCACGGTGGCCGCCATCGCGGGATCGGGCGGCGGCCAGATCGAGATCGCGGGCACCGGGGCGGCCGCCACGCCGGGCTTCACAGGCGTGACGTTGAGCGCCGATGCGCTCAACCGCATGGGCGCATCGAGGCTCATGCTCGGCGGCCTCCAGTACGTGACCTACGGCCCGGGTGGCCGCATCGTGATGTTCAACAGCGGCGCCAGCGAGCTCACGCTGCGCCAGGGCGCGCTGTTGTCGGCACCCGAAGTGTTCCTGCTGGCCGATGCCGCCAACGCCTTGATCCCCAGCCACCTCGTGATCGAGCAGGGCGCGGGCATCCACACGCTCGGCAAGGGCCGTGCCGCCTACGACTCGGCGGACGGCTTCGTCTACGCGGGCTCGGCCGGCAGCCTGGTGGCGGTGTCCAACGGCGTGCTCACCATGCTGCCGGTGCCCGCCAGCGTCGACACCTACGGCAACCGCAGCCTGCAGGTCGGCGCCTGCACCGTCTCGCCTTGCGTGGGCGTGACCGAGCTGTATTCCGAAGGCACCATCGCGCTGTCCACGCCCGACCGCTTCGTGCTCGACGACACCGTGCGCTACGGCACGCGCAACCTCACGCTGGCGGTGCAGGGCATCAACGTCGGCGACAGCGCGGTGCTGGCCGATGCGGCCGCGCGCCAGGTGCTGCCCTCGGGCCTGGCGCTGAACCAGGGTGTGCTGAACCGGCTGCTGCGCGGCGACACGCAATACGGCGCGCCGGCGCTCGAGACGCTGGAGCTCAACGCGAGCGGCGGCATGCGCTTCTTCGGCAGCGCCTCGCTCGACACCATCGACCCGGCCACCGGGAAGTCCTCGCTGGCGCGGCTGGTGCTGGGCACGCCCGCCATCTACGGCGCGGGCGACGCGAGCGACGTGGCCACCCTCCGCACCCAGCACCTGATTTGGAAGGGCGCGCCCGACGCGCCGGCGGCGGTGGTCGCGGGCGGTGCGGGCACCGGCAGCGGCACGCTGGCCATCGAGGCCGCGCGCATCGAATTCGGCTACGGCCCCGGCACGCAGCCCACGGGCACCAGCGACGACGCGCGGCTGGCGCTGGGCTTCGCCGACGTGCGGCTCACGGCCAGCGATCGCATCACGTCCAACCACAAGGGCAGCCTCTCGGTCTACCAGGCACAGGGCGCCTACGACGCGGCCAAGGGCTACGCCTACAGCGGCGGCAACCTCACGATCGACGCGCCGCTGGTGACCGGCGAGGCCGGTTCCATCCAGCGCATCACCGCCGGCGGCGACCTGCGCGTGATCCGCACCGCGCCAGCCATCGCGTCGGCCGCCGACGCCGCACTCGGTGCGGAACTGCGCCTCGCGGGCCGCGACGTGCTGATCGACAGCACGCTGGCGCTGCCCACGGGCAAGCTGGTGATCACGGCCCAGAACGACCTCACGCTGACCGCGCGCGCGCAGCTCGACCTGGCCGGGCGCAAGATCGATTTCAACGACGTGAGCAAGTACAGCTGGGGCGGCGACCTCACGCTGGAGAGCCTGGCCGGCAACGTGCGCCAGGCCGAGGGCTCGGTGATCGACCTGTCGGCGCGGAACAACCGCGCCGGCACGCTCAAGGTCGTGGCGCTGGGCGCGCAGGCCGGCGTGGTCGACCTGCAGGGCACGCTCCGCGGCACCGGCAGTGGCCACTACGACGCGGGCGGCACGCGGGTGCCCTACCTCGCGGGCGGCGTGGAGATCCGCGCCCAGCGCCTGGGCGATGCCGGCACGCTCGACAGCCAGTTCGCGTCGCTCAACCAGCGCCTCAACGAGGGCGGCGTGTTCGGCGCCCGAACCTTCCAGCTCAAGCAGGGCGACCTCACGATCGGCGACGGCCTCAAGGCCGGCGAGATCAACGTGTCGGTGGACAACGGCAGCCTCACGGTCACCGGCACCGTGGACGCCAGCGGCGCGCGCGTGGGCCAGATCCACCTGGCGGCGAAGAACGCACTCACGTTGACGGGCACGGCCGTGCTCGATGCGCACGGGACGCTGCTGCGCGTGGACAGCTACGGCAAGATCATCGATTCGCCCAACCGCGCGATCGTCGACCTGAGCACGCGCGAGGGCGTGCTCACGCTGGCCGATGGCGCGCACATCGACCTGCGCCACGGCACGGCCGCGGCCGTGGGCACGCAGCCGGGCCAGAACGACGGCCGCGCACGCGGCACGCTGGAGCTCTCGGCCCCGCGCCTGGGCGCCAACGGCCTGCCGAACACGCCCGACGCGGCCGTCTATGGCGACATCGCCATCGACGCGCGCGGCGCGCTCGACATCCGCGGCGCGCGCTCCATCGCGGTCAACGGCATGCAGCGCTACGACGACGCGCCGCTGATCGCCACCCCGGCCGCCAGCGGTCGGCCCTACCAGGAGATCACCCAGGCCTGGCTCAACGGCAGGCACGCGGAGAACACGAAGTTCATCGATGCCGCGCTGGCCCGTGACAGTCTCGTCAGCCTGGTGAACGGCAAGCTGGCCGGCCTGCGCAGCGCGGCCTATGCCGACGCCCTGCACCTGCGCCCGGGCGTCGAGATCGTGAGCAACGCGGTGACCAACCCCGGCGGCGACCTCGTCGTGTCGGGTGACCTGGACCTGTCGGGCTACCGCTATGCGAGCCTGAACCCGCACACGCAGCAGACCGGCGTCTACGGCTCGGGCGAGGTCGGCACCCTGCGCATCCGCGCGGCCGGCAACCTCGACATCTTCGGCAGCATCAACGACGGCTTCGCGCCGCCCCCCGCCACGCCGGACGACAAGGGCTGGCTGCTGCTGCCGGGCATGAGCTTCTACGGCGGCGACACGGTGATCCCGCGCGCCGGCATCGTGCTGGGCGACGGCACCGCCTTCGAGGGCGGCACCGCGCTCAACTTCGACCTGCCGATCCAGTCGCGCGCCTTCGGTGCGGGCATGGTGATCCCGGTGGCCAGCGAGCTGGCGGCGCCGATGGTGCTGGCCGCGGGCACGGTGCTGGCGGCGAACGTGCGCGATGCCTCGGGCCGGATCCTCCATGCGGCCGGCAGCATCGTCGGCGAGACCGTGACCCTGCCCCAGGGCACGCGCCTGGACGCCGGCACGCGCCTGCCGTCGAACGCCACGCTGGCCGCGATGGTCTGGCCCAGGGGCGTGCTGCTGCCGGGCATCGGCACGCGCTATGTGATGAATGGCAACACGCTGCTGCCGGTGGGTGCGCTGCTGCCTGCGGCCACCAACATCAAGCTGCCGGGCGACGCCACGTCGGTCGACCTGCGCCCGGACGGCACGGGCCGGCTCTGGGGCGCGGCCGCGATGCTGCCCGAGGGCTCGCAGTCGTGGTCGCTGCAGCTGGTGGCCGGCGCCGACCTCGGCGCGGCCGATGCGCGCACGCTGCAGCAGCACCCGCTGGCGGGCGACCTGCGCCTGGCCGACACCCACTACGGCCTGTTCGCCAAGGCGCTGCCGTTCAAGGGCTCGTTCGCGTGGACGCAGCAGGCGGCCGATGACCTGGGCCTCGAGGCAGGTGCAAAGATCACCGACGAAATCGCCCAGCAACTCAGCGAGGGCGCGTACCAGACCGCCGCGGCGCTGTGCGCGGACAACCCGTCCTACTGCGCGCCCATCTCCGCCTACACCTGGACGCAGCAGGCGGCCGACGAGATCGGGCTGCCGGAGGTCGTCGCGGGCCAGCCCATCGACGACCAGTGGCTGCGCGATGCCACCGGCGACCCGACGCAGAGTGCGGCCTACTTCTGCTCGACCTCGCCCTCGTATTGCGCCTCCAGCGCGGTGACGGAATACGAACACCTGCCCGGCAGCACCCGCTTCAGCGTGCTGCGCACCGGCGCCGCCGACCTCGAGTTGCGCGCCGCGGGCGACCTGGCCATGAAGTCGCTCTACGGCGTCTACACGGCCGGCACCTCGTCGCAGGCCACGCAGGCCGGCGACCCCTACAACCTGCCCCGCGGCGTGGGCAGCAAGGGCACGGTGCTGGTCGATGGCAACGAAGGCTACGAGAAGCTCGTCAACGGCGGTGCCGACAGCCTGGCGCGCGCCTGGTACCCGGCCGGCGGTGGCAACCTGACGCTGCAGGCCGGCGGCAACCTGACCGGCGACCTGGTGCAGGCGATCACCGTCGGCGGCTTCGGTCGCCCCAACCCGGCGGATGGCGGCGTGACCAGCCCCGACACCGCCAACTGGCTGTGGCGCCAGGGCAGCGGCCAGACCTTCGGTGCGGGCGGCGACCAGGCCACGGCCTGGTGGATCAACTTCGGCAGCTACGCCACGCGCGGCAGCGCCGATGCGCTGGTGGGCTTCACCGGCTTCGGCACGCTGGGCGGCGGCGACCTGCGCGTGGACGTGGGTGGCGACGCGGGCATCGTGGCCAAGCGCGGCACGGCGGTCCGCAACGAAGGCAACAACCGGCGCAGCGAGGGCCTGGTGCTGGCCGTGGGCGGCACCGGCCGCGTGCTGGCCGACGGCAGCCTGGCGCTCACCGGCGGCGGCGACCTGCGCCTGCGCGTGGGCGGCGCGCTCAACCCCTTCGCACTGGAATCGCTCAATGACATCCAGGCCAACGGCCTGCTCAACGGCTCCATCGTCAATCTGCGCGGCGACGTGCAATTGCAGACCGGCGCCATCGGCACCCAGTCGCTGCGCTATTCGCAATACGTCTCCCTGCTGTCCGAGCGCGACAGCCGCGCCCTCGATCCGTTCGCGGCCGGGCGTGCGGTGGCGCAGGGCGGCATCGTGCTGGTGCCGGGCGATGCCAACTACCAGCTGGACACCCGCGGCGACCTGGTCGTGATGGGCGCCAACGACGCGGGCCGGGCCGGGCTGCAGAACCTCACGCCCTTCACCAGCGCCGCGGGCGCGGGCAGCGGTGAAAGCTGGTTCACGCTGTGGACGCCCCACACCGCCATCCGCCTGTTCTCGGCCGGTGGCGACCTGACGCCGCAGATGGCCAACGCCGGCGTGCCCGCGACCGACATGGGCAACGTCTACCCGTCGATCCTGAGCGCGGTTGCGGCCAGCGGCAGCCTCTACTACGGCAGCATGGCCACGGCCAACACGACGACAGCGGGTGGCGCGCTGGTGCTCGCGCCATCGTCCAACAGCCTGCTGGAGTTCCTCGCCAGCGAGTCGATCTACGGCGGCGGCTTCACCGTCAGCCCCTCGGGCGCGGCTGAGAGCGCGATGGCCACGCCCTTCCATCCGGCCTTCCAGGGCACGCTGGCGAACGGCACCCGAGTGAGCAATTTGGCGCTTGCCGGCAACGTCGTCGAGATCGGCCGGCCGCTGTTCGCGCTCGGGGCCAACACCGTCTCGGCAGGCAGCGAACACGGCAGCGAACCCGTGCGCTTCTATGCGGTGAGCGGCGACCTGGTGGGCGTGGCCACGGGGCGGATCAACGTCTTTGCGCCGAACGACCTGACGCGCGCCGGCCAGACCTGGTACGAGGCCGGGCAGCCGGTCTGGATGATGGCCGGTCGCGACATCGTCGGCAGCGGCACGCCCATCGGCCAGGGCATCGGCACGGGCTATGGCTACGGCGCCATCTACACGACCTCGGGCAACCTGTTCGCGCACAACGATCCGACCGACGTGTCGGTGGTGTCGGCGGGCCGCGACATCCTTTACGGCAACTTCAGCGTCGCCGGCCCCGGCACGCTGGAGATCAGCGCCGGGCGCCACATCCAGATGGAAGACCGCGCGGGCGTGGCCAGCCTGGGGCCGGTGGTGCCGGGCGACAGCCGGCCCGGCGCGCGCATCGCGATGCTGGCCGGCGTGGGTGCGCAGGGCCCCGACTACAGCGGGCTGCTGGCGCGCTACCTGGATGCCGGCAACCGCGCCCAGGTGGGCACGCCGCTGGCCGACCAGCCGGGCAAGGTCGTGAAGACTTATGAAGCCGAGCTGCTCGCGTGGCTGGTCGACAAGGACAATGGCTACGGCTTCCAGGGCACGGCGGCCGAGGCGCGCGCCTTCTTCGACGCGCTGCCGGCCGCGCAGCAGCGCATCTTCGCGCGCCAGGTCTACTTCGCCGAACTGCAGGCCGGCGGGCGCGAGTACAACGATGCGGACAGCACGCGCTTCGGCAGCTACCTGCGCGGACGCAATGCCATCGCCGCGCTGTTCCCCGCCACGGAGGCCGGCGACCGCGGCGACCTCACGATGTTCCGGGGCACGCGCACCACGGTTGCCGACGGCGTCAGCACGACCATCGTGCGCAGCGGCTTCGTGCGCACGCTGTTCGGCGGCGACATCCAGCTGCTCACGCCGGGCGGCCGCCAGGTCTTCGGCGTCGAGGGCGAGGCGCCGCCGGCCAGCGCGGGCGTGCTGACCCAGGGCGCGGGCGACATCGCGATCTACTCGCTGCGCAGCATCCTGCTGGGCCAGAGCCGGATCATGACCACCTTCGGCGGCGGCATCCTGGGCTGGTCGGCCGAGGGCGACATCAACGCGGGCCGGGGCTCGAAGACCACGGTGGTCTACACGCCGCCCAAGCGGGTCTACGACAGCTGGGGCAACGTCACGCTGTCTTCCGATGTGCCGAGCACGGGCGCGGGCATCGCGACGCTGGCGCCGATCGCCGAGGTGCCGGCGGGCGACATCGACCTGATCGCGCCGCTGGGCACCATCGACGCGGGCGAGGCCGGCATCCGGGTGTCGGGCAACGTCAACCTGGCGGCGCTGCAGGTGGTGAACGCGGCCAACATCCAGGTCAAGGGCCAGTCGGTGGGCATCCCGACCGTGGCGGCGGTGAACGTGGGCGCGCTGAGCAACGCCAGCGCGGCCGCCTCGCAGGCCGCGGGCGCGGCGCAGGAGGTGCTGCAGCGTGAGCGCATGGCCTCGCGCCAGGCGCTGCCTTCGGTGTTCACGGTGCGGGTGCTGGGCTTCGGCACCGAGGCGCTGCCGTCCGAGCCGGCCGACACCGGTGCGCGCCCAGCCCCCGGTGGCCTGCAGCGCGCGGTGCGCTACGACCCGGACAGCGCCTTCCAGCTGCTGGGCCAGGGCGCGCTCGACCCGGCGCAGCGCGCACGGCTGACCGAAGCCGAACAGCGCCGGCTGCCGCGCTGAGGGGCTTCGGCACCGGGCGGCGCGCACCAGGCGGTGCGCGCCGCCTTTTTCTTCATGAAGTTTTTGTGACAAACGACAGTGGCGCGCGCGCTGTTCCGTCTTGGATCAGGGCCGCGCATCGCCAGGAGGCGGTGCGCGCCCGACCCACCCGACGACCGACCGCCACCATGTTCTCCTTCCTGCCGCGATCCACGCGCGCCAGCCTCTGGGCGGCAGGGGTGCTGCTCGCCTGCGCCATGCCGGCCGCGGCCGCGCCCGAGGCCAATGCCAGCGGCGTGTTCCTCAACGAAGAGGGCGAGGTGCTCACGGTCGCGCATGCGGTGGCCAACTGCAAGTCGCTGTTCGTGATCAAGGGCGCACAGGTGGCCGAGGCCCGCGTGCGCGCGGTCGATGCCGGACTCGACCTGGCCGTGCTGCAGAGCACGCTCAAGCCCTACCTGAGCGCCACGCTGGCCCAGGCCGATGCGCTGCCCGCGACCAGCGTCGGCGTGTTCGCCGAAGCCTACGAGACGCTGCAGCGGCTGCCCGACCGCGCGCTGCTGCGCAGCAACGCGATGACCGTGCCTGGCGCCGAGGGCCTGCAGCTGCTGTCGGGCGCGCGGCCCGGCGCCAGCGGCACGGCCGTGCTGGGCCCCGACGGCCTGCTGCTGGGCGTGGTGGTCGAGCGCGTGGCCGCGGCGCCGCATGCGTCGGGCCAGGTGCTGAGCCGCACGTCGTCGACCGCGCCGCTGACCGGCGCCACGCAGGTGCGCGCGGTGTCGGTGGCGGCCATCAAGCCCTTCCTGGCGGCGCACGGCATCGCCTTCTCGCAAAGCACCAGCGCGCAGCTGAGCGCCTACCAATCGCCGGCCGCCCGTGCATCGACGCTCTCCGTCGGCGTGCTGTGCGGCGGACCCCGACCGATCGATTCCACGACTGCCCCATGACCTTTTCCTCCGCCTCCTCTTCCTCTTTCTCGACCCTGCGCCGCGGCTGGGGCCGCCTGCTGCGCGCCTGCGGGCTGGTCGGCCTCGGCCTGGCCGCCACGGGCGCGCCGGTGCAGGCCCAGACGCCGGTGCCGCAGCACTGGATCAGCTACGCCAACATGGCCGGCAACCAGCTGCAGTCCACGCTCAGCGATCCGGCCGACGCCGTCGTGCAGCGGCTGCATGCCTGGATGCAGGCACGGCTGCTGCGCGAAGGCGCGCCGCCCCCGCCGCCGCTGGTGGTGCGGGTCTGGGTCGCGGCCGACGGCCGGGTCGAGCGCGTGGCCTTCGACTCGCTGGGCGACGCGCAGGCCGACGCCGACCTGCGTGCGCTGCTCACCGCGCAGCCGCTGAGCGAGCCGCCGCCGCGCGACATGCGCCAGCCCATGGTGCTGCAGCTCACGCTGAGCTTCACGGCCGCCACCTGAGCGCCATGGCCGCGCGCATGCAAGGGTGGCGCCGGGGGCTGGTCGCGGCGTGCCTGGGCGCCGCGTGCACGCTCGCGCCGGCCGCCGCGCCCTGGCCGGTCGCGGGCCTGTCGGCGCTGGTCAAGGCCCAGGGGCCGGCCGTGGTGCACATCGGTGTCGAGCGCGACGCCACGCCGCCGCGGCGCTACAGCGACCGCGGGTTGCAGGGTGTGCCGGGCGCCGAGCCCGCGGCCGACACGCGCAGCTTCGGCACCGGCTTCATCCTCGAGGCCGACGGGCTGATCCTCACCAACGCCCACGTGGTCGCGCGCGGCACGCAGATCCGCGTGACCCTGCCCGACCGGCGCGAGTTCAAGGCGCAGGTGGTGGGGCTCGACGCGGCCTCCGACATCGCGCTGCTGCGCATCGAGGCCCAGGGCCTGCCCACGGTGCGCATCGGCGATCCGGCGCGCGCCGAGCCGGGCGACGGCGTGGTCGCGATCGGCTCGCCCTACGGCTTCGGCAACTCGGTCACCGCGGGCATCGTGAGCGCCAAGGGCCGGCTGCTGCCCGGCGCCGACGCAATGCAGTTCCTGCAGACCGACGTGCCGATCAACCCCGGCAACTCGGGCGGCCCGCTGTTCAACCTGCAGGGCGAGGTGATCGGCATCAACTCGCGCATCTACAGCCGCAGCGGCGGCTACCAGGGCCTGTCCTTCGCGATCCCGATCGACACCGCGATGCGCATCAAGGACCAGCTGCTGGCCACCGGCCGCGTCACGCGCGGGCGCATCGGCGTGTCGGTGCAGGAGGTCGGGCAGGCGCTGGCCGACACCTTCGGCCTGCCGCGGCCGGCCGGGGCGCTGGTCAACGACGTGGCGCCGCGCGGCGCGGCCGAGCGCGGCGGCCTGCGGCCCGGCGACGTGATCCGCCAGGTGCAAGGCCGCGAGGTGGTGCAGGCCGCCGATGCGCTGGGCCTGATCGCCGAGCAGCCGCCCGGGCGCACGCTGCGGCTGGTGGTCTGGCGCGACCGCGCCGAGCGCGTGATCGAGGTGCAGGTCGAGGGCTACGACGCGCCCCGGACCGCGCCCGCCGCGCCCTCGGCCCCGGCCCGCCTGGGCTTCGCGGTGCGGCCGCTGGCGCCGAACGAGCAGCAGCTGCTGCGCGTCGAGGGCGGGCTGCTGGTGCAGCGCGTGAACGCGGCCGCCTCGCGCGCCGGCGTGCAGGCCGGCGACCTGATCCTGGCCTTCAACGGCCAGCCCATCGACAGCGCCGAGACGCTGGCCAACGAACTCGAGCTGGCGGACGGCGCCGCGGCCCTGCTGGTGCAGCGCGGCGCGACCCGGCTCTTCGTGCCGATCTGCGCACGCGTGGGCCAGGCCAAGTGCTGAGGCGGCGGTGCAGAGAGGCGGTCGGCCGCCGCGTTGTCACCGAAAGGTCATGCCGCCTGCCTACGATCCGCGGCGCATGCGTGCCGGGCGATTCTGCCGCGGTGCGACTCATCGATCGGCATGGACCACAGGACGCGCGACTCCCGATGGCAAGCATGGCGCTGTGCGCCCGCAACTGGTTGCTGGCGGGCTGCTTGGCGGTGCTGGGCGCGGGCGCGCCGCCAGCCAGGCTCAGCGGGAACAGCCGCTGGACCTCTCGGGCCGCCGCCTGCACCTGCTGCAGCGTGACGCCGGCCTCGACCTCGATCGTGTTGTTGACCGGGTCGATGGCGCGCACCCGGTTCAGCCGTGCCAGCGAGAGCACGAGCGCGCGGCCGCTGTCGTCCGGCGTGGCCCCGCCGGACAGGCCGGTGTTGCCGCCCTGCGGCACCACCGGTACCCGGTGGGCGTGGCACCAGCGCACGATGGCGGCCACGTCCTGCGCGCTGTCGGGCTGGGCGACGGCCCAGGCGGCGCCGGTCCACTTCCGGCGCCAGTCGGTCAGGAAAGCCGCCTTGTCCTTGGCCGCGCTCAGGAGCCGGCCCGAGAAGGCCTCGCGCAAGGTGCTCAACGCGAGCACGTCGGCCGCTGCCCCGGGTGCGCGGGCGGGCGAAGGATGAAGCGGCGTGTCCGGCACGAAGAAGGCTCCTGGGTGGCGTGTGTCTGCGATGGGGATGCAGTGTCTTCAGCCACTCGCCGGTGCACAAACAATGGATTCCGGCAGATCATCAAGGCCCACTTGATAATCGATGCATGCCGCTGACCCGCTTCACCTTGCGCCAGATCGAGGCCTTCGTGGCCGTCGCCGACCAGCACAGCTTCGCGGGTGCCGCGCAGCTGCTGGGCATGACCTCCCAGGCCGTGAGCCAACTGGTGGCCGAGCTGGAAGGCCTGCTGGGCTTCCGCGTGTTTGACCGCACCACCCGCCGCGTGAGCCTGTCGAGCGCGGGCATGGACTTCCTGAGCTCGGCGCAGAGCATCCTGCGCCATGTGCAAGGCGCCGAAAGCGCGGCCTCCGACCTGCGCAATCGGGCAGCCGGCATCGTGCGGGTGGGGGCGCCGCTGGTCCTGGCCAGCGCGGCGATTCCCGCAGCGATCCGGGCCTACCAGGCCGAGCGGCCGCGGGTGATCATCCGCATCAAGGACGTCTCGGTCGACACGCTGGTCGATGCGGTGGTCGCCGGCGACGTCGACCTCGCCGTGGGGCCGGACCGCCCCATCGGCCCGGACGCCGGCCGGGAGGTGGTGTTCGAGAGCCTCTGGGTGCTCTGGTGCGCGCGCACGCATCCGCTGGCACGCCGCAAGCAGCTGCGCTGGGCGGACCTGCAGGGCACGCCGCTGGTGGCCGCCGGGCGCGACCACGAGCGCAGCGTGGCGCAGATGCACCTGAACATGCCGGAGGGCGAACGCGTGACGCCGGTCGAGATCGTGGACAACGTCTCGACCGCGCTGGGCATCGCGGCGCAGGGGCTGGCGGCCACGCTGGCGCCGGCCTACGTCGGCGTGATAGCGGCCTCGCTCGGCCTGGTCATGCGGCGCGTGGTCGACCCGGAGACCGTGCGCACGGTCTGCCTCTACCGCCCCAATGGACGCCACCTGTCACCGGCGGCCGAAGGCTTCGCCGAACACCTGATGCGCTGGCTCCCGCAGTGGGCCGCGCCGGCCGACGCCTGAACGGCACGCAAAGCTGAGCGGGCAGGGCGGACGTCTGCGCGGCGCGCCACGCGGAGGCGACTTAGAACTTAGACTCGCCCGATGCTCGCCCCCCCGGCTTCCGCCTCGACGCCTTCCCCCGCCGTGACCGTCCACGGCGCCTGTCCCCACGACTGCCCCGACACCTGCGCGCTGGTCACCACCGTGCAGGACGGCGTGGCGGTCAAGCTGCAGGGCAATCCCGCGCACCCGCACACCGGCGGCGTGCTGTGCACCAAGGTCTCGCGCTACCTCGAGCGCAGCGTGCACCCCGAGCGGCTGCTGTATCCGATGAAGCGCAGCGGGCCCAAGGGCTCGGGCCAATTCGAGCGCATCTCCTGGGACGAGGCGCTGGACGCCATCGCGGGCCGGCTGGGCCCGCTGGCGGCCCATGACCCGAGCACCATCCTGCCCTACAGCTATGCCGGCACCATGGGCCTGGTGCAAGGCGAGTCGATGGACCGCCGCTTCTTCCACAAGCTGGGCGCCTCGCTGCTGGACCGCACCATCTGCTCGACCGCGGGCGGCGAGGCGATGGCGCTGACGCTGGGCGGCAAGGTGGGCATGCGGGTCGAGTTCTTCGCCGAGGCCAGGCTGATCCTGATCTGGGGCAGCAACTCGATCGGCAGCAACCTGCATTTCTGGCGCCACGCCCAGGCGGCCAAACGCGCCGGCGCCCGGCTGGTGTGCATCGACCCGCGCAAGACCGAGACGGCCGACAAGTGCGACGAGCACATCGCGCTGCTGCCCGGCACCGACGGCGCACTGGCGCTGGCGCTGATGCACGAGTTGATCGTGCACGACTGGCTCGACCACGACTACATCGCACGCTACACGGTGGGCTGGGACGCACTGCGCGAACGCGCGCTGCAGTGGCCTCCAGCACGCGCGGCGGCGGTGTGCGGCGTGCCCGAGGCGCAGATCGTCGCGCTGGCCCGCGACTACGGCCAGACGAAGCCCGCCGCCATCCGGCTGAACTATGGCATGCAGCGCGTGCGCGGCGGCGGCAACGCGGCCCGCGCCGTGGCCTGCCTGCCCGCACTGACCGGCGCCTGGCGGCACCGGGCCGGCGGCGTGCTGCTGAGCAGCTCGGGCGCCTATCCGGTCGACCGCGCGGCGCTGCAGCGGCCCGACCTGCTGGCCGGCCGCCGGCCGCGCACCATCAACATGAGCTGCATCGGCGATGCGCTCAACGGCGACGCGCGGGCGCTGTCGGGCGGCGCGCCGGTGCAGGCGGTGGTGGTCTACAACAGCAACCCGGTGGCGGTCGCGCCCGAGTCGGCCAAGGTGGCGGCCGGCTTCGCGCGCGAGGACCTGTTCACCGTGGTGCTCGAGCAGTTCCAGACCGACACCGCCGACTATGCCGACTACCTGCTGCCCGCCAGCGTGCAGATCGAGCACTGGGACATCCACACCAGCTATGGCCACACCGACGTGCTGCTCAACCGCCCCGCGGTGGCGCCGCGCGGCGAGGCGCGCAGCAACGCCTGGGTGTTCCGCGAACTGGCGCGGCGCATGGGCTTCGACGAGCCCTGCTTCGCCGACGACGACGAGGCGCTGTGCCGCGCCGCCTTCGCGCCCGGCGCGATCGACGTCGAACAGCTGCACGCCCAGGGCTTCACCACGCTGCGGCTGCCCGACGCGCCCTTTGCCGAGGGCAACTTCCCCACGCCCTCGGGGCGCTGCGAGTTCTTCAGCGAGCGCCTCGCGGCCCAGGGCGCCGACGGCCTGCCCGACCATGTGCCCAACCACGAACCGGCCGGCAGCTCGGCCGCGTATCCGCTGGCGATGATCTCGCCGCCGGCGCGCAACTTCCTGAATTCGACCTTCGTCAACGTGACCAGCCTGCGCGCCATCGAGGGCGAGCCGCTGCTGGAGATCCACGCCGACGACGCCGCGGCGCGCGGCATCGAGAACGGCGCCATGGTGCGGGTGTTCAACGGGCGTGGCGAGCACCGCTGCCGGGCCGAGGTGTCGCGCCGCGCGCGCACGGGCGTGGTGCACGGCCTGGGCATCTGGTGGCGCAAGCTGGGCCACGACGGCACCAACGTCAACGAGCTCACCAGCCAGCGGCTCACCGACATCGGCCGCGGCCCGACCTTCTACGACTGCCTGGTGCAGGTGGAGCGCCTGCCATGAGCCGCCTGCGGCGCGGGATGCTCGCGGCCGGCGTGGTGGGGCTGATCGGGCTCTCGGGCTGCGCCGACCTCGGCTACTACTGGCAGTCGGCCAGCGGCCACCTCCACGTGATGCGCGCGGCCCGGCCCGTGCCCCAGTGGCTGGACGACCCGAGTACCTCGGCGGCGCTCAAGGCCAAGCTCGAACTCACGCAGCGCATCCGGCGTTTCGCGGTCACCGAACTGGGACTGCCCGACAACCCGAGCTACACCGGCTATGCCGATCTGCACCGCAATGCCGCGGTCTGGAACGTGGTGGCCGCGCCGCCCTATTCGCTGACCCTGCAGACCTGGTGCTTCCCGGTGGCGGGCTGCGTGGGCTACCGCGGCTACTACGACGAGGCGCTGGCCCAGGCCGAGGCGCAGAGCCAGCGCGCCAAGGGGCTGGAGGCGGCGGTGTACCCGGTGCCGGCCTACTCGACGCTGGGCTGGCTCAACTGGGCCGGCGGCGATCCGCTGCTGAGCACCTTCATCGGCTACCCGGAGGGCGAACTCGCGCGGCTGATCTTCCACGAGCTCTCGCACCAGCTGGTCTACGCGTCGGGCGACACTTCCTTCAACGAATCCTTCGCCACCGCGGTCGAACGCATCGGCGGCGGGCGCTGGCTCGCCACCCAGGCCAGCGAGGCGGCGCGCACCGAGTACGCGCAGTTCGATGCGCGGCGCCAGCAGTTCCGCGCGCTCACGCTGGCCACGCGCCAGCGGCTGCAGGCGGTCTACAGCTCGCCCCAGGCCAAGGCCCAGGACTGGGCCGCGGTCGAGGAACAGAAGCGCGCGGTGATGGAGGGTTTCCGGGCCGAGTTCGCCATCCTGCGCAGCGGCTGGCCGCCGCGCCAGCAGGCGGCCTACGACGGCTGGGTGGCGCGCGCCAACAACGCGGCCTTCGGCGCGCAGGCGGCCTACGACGACCTAGTGCCGGGTTTCGAGGCCCTGTTCGAGCGCGAGGGCCGCGACTGGCCGCGCTTCTACGCCGAGGTCCGGCGCATGGCGGCCCTGCCCAAGGCCGAGCGGCATGCGGCGCTGCAGGCCGGAGCAGCGCTCACGGCGCAGCACTCGGAACGTGAGAAGGAAGCGTCGCGAACGCCCTGAGCCTGCATCGATGCGGGGTCGGGGCGCGCAGCCGCTTCATTGCACGTGCTCAGCGCAGGGATTCGATCAGGTCGATGTACTTCTGCTTGGCCTCGTCCGACGACAGGCCCTTCTGCGCGGTCCAGGCGTCCCACTTGGCGCGCGCGACGATGTCGCTGAAGCTGGGGCGCTTGGCCGTGTTGTCGCTCTCGGTGGCCTGCTTGAACAGGCCGTAGATCTTCAGCAGCGTCGGGTTGTCGGGGCGTTCGGCCAGCAGCTTAGAGTTGGCCTGGGCGGCTTCGAAGAGGGATTGCAGGTCGGACATGGCGAAGGGCTCACGCAAAAGGGTCGGGCATCTTAAGGGATGCGCGCATTGGCGATCCCCGAGGCCGGGCGGCACAATCGGCCGCATGAGCCCCCTTCTAGCGACAAGCGACAAATCGTTCTGGCATGGTTTTCTCGATTTCTACGCGCTGCACCTGCCGCCGAAGATCGACGGCGCCGTCATCGAATTCGGCGTCTTCAAGGGGCACTCGATCCGCTGGCTGATCGAGCGTTTTCCCGAGGCCTCGATCACCGGCGCCGACATCCTGCCGGTCCAACCCGAATGGCCTTTGCATCCAAGGGTGCGCTACCGGCAGATGGACCAGGACGACGCGTCGCAGGTCGTGCAGGTGCTGGCCGAGGTGCCCGGCATCCAGCTGATCATCGAGGACGGCTCGCACATGCCGAAGCACCAGTCCACCTGCCTCAAGCACGGCCTGCAGGCCCTCCAGGCCGGGGGCACCTACATCCTGGAAGACATCCACACCAGCCATCCCGCGCATTCGCTCTATCAGGAGGAGTTCGGCACCCGTCCCGCCCAGACCTCCTTGTCGGTGCTGCTGGCCTTCGAGCACCTGCTGAGGAGCGGGCGGCCGCTCACGCCCGCGGTGCGCGATGGCCTGGCCCGGGGGGCGCATTTCGACGCCGACGACATCGAGTCGCTGTTCGGCGCGGTGGCCTCGATCCACATGTTCAAGCGGGCGACCCTGCCGACGTCCTGCTGGCGCTGCGGATCGTCGAACTTCGACTACCACGCCTACCGCTGCGAATGCGGCGTGGAACTGATGGGCGCGGCTGACAGCATGACGCTGGTCGTGAAGAAGCGCGGCTCGGCGGCCTGACGCGGTCGCCGCCGGCGGTGACCGCAGTCGCGCTCAGTCGCGCAGGCCGGCCCGCGCCAGTTCGACGTCGAGCCGTTCGCGCGCGTCGGCCGGCGCCAGGGCGGCGGCCTTCTCGTAGAGCGCCATGGCATCGGCCAGCCGGGCGTCGCCCTCGAGCATCAGCAGCCCGCGGCCGTATTCCATCCAGCCGCTGGCCGAGTCCGGGTTGAGCCCGAGGCCGCGCTCGAACAGCGCAAGCGCGGTCTCGGCGCGCACGCCGTAGGTCATGCGTCCGACCAGCGGGCCGACCTTGTCGATCACCTCGGCATGGAAGGCGCCCAGCGCCAGGTGGGCATCGGCGTGACGGGGCTGGAGCGCGATCACGCGTTCGAGCGCCAGCTTGACCTTGCCACCCAGCCCCTGCGCCAGCGCACGCGCCACGCTGATGCCCTGGGCATAGCGGCCCAGCGCATAGGCCTCCCAGAACAGCGCGTGGCAGTTGTCGGGCTCGACCGCTGCCTGGCCAGCGGCCCGCTCGGCCACCTGCAGGAGCAGGGCGAGGCGGACGCTCTCGCGCGGTTCGAGGTAGTTGGCGTAGACCGCGGTGGCCTGGTTGGCCAGCGTCAGGCCTTCGGCACCCAGTTGCAGGCCGAGCGCGGCCGCCTGCGCGAACTCGCCGTTGTGGTACATCGCCCAGCCGTCGACCAGCGCCGGCACCGTCGGGGCCGGCGCCGCATGGCCGGCGTGCAGCCGCGGCCATTGGGCCGGCAGGTTCCGCGCGTCGAAGCGCGGCATGTCGTCGTAGGGAAAGGGCACCCAGTGCATCGCCGCGGCGGCATCGGTGGCCGGGCCGTGGCAACCGGGGGGCAACAGGGAGAGGGGCTGGAAGTCCTGCGTGGCCATGGTGTTGTCTCGGGTGATGGCTGCGTCGTTGTCTCGTCCGCCGGGTTCTTGTGCTGTCGTCGCTAGGCCGTCAGGGCTGCATCTTCGCCTTCGTAGGCCCGGCTCAATGTCAGCAAATGCCGACGCTGTTCGGGCACCAGGTAGGGGGTGAGCAGGTGCAGGGTGTGGTGGGCGCCGCGCAGCAGCGCGCCCTGCGCGTGGGCCGGTTCGAGCGCCTCGCGCGGGTTGCGCACGTACTCGTAGCTCAGCCAGTAGGTCAGCACCACCACCATGCTCTGGGCCAGGGTGTCGACCTCGCGCGGGTCGATGTCGAGGTGGCCGGCGCGGTCCAGGCCGGACAGCAGCGCGCGGATGGCGGCGGCCTTGTTCTGCAGCACCAGCTGGAACTGGGTTTCCAGATGGCGGTTTTTGCTCAGCAGGTCGTTGAGGTCTCGGTAGAGGAAACGGTAGCGCCACAGCAGCTCGAACAGGCTGTGCATGAAGAACCAGGCGTCTTCCACGTCGCCGACGCCTTCGCTGGCATGCAGCAGTTCGTCGAGCTCGGCCTCGTACTGGCTGTAGAGCCGGTTGATCAGCTCGTCCTTGGCCGGGTAGTGGTAGTAGAGGTTGCCGGGACTGATGTTCAGTTCGCCGGCCACGAGCGTCGTCGACACGTTCGGCTCGCCGAAACGATTGAACAGGTCGAGGGCTGCTTCGAGGATGCGCTCGGCAGTGCGGCGCGGCGCCTTCTTGGCCATAAGTCCGCCTTGTGATGTCAGCCGTTTTTTGTCTCTGGCCCCACTCTAGCGCAAGTGGATGCCGGCGGGGTGACGTCGCGCGAGAGAAGGCCGCGCCGTGGCGCGGGGTTTCTCAGCCTTCGCTGCGCGGTGTGCGGCGGCGCGGGCGGGGCGGTTCCGCCGGCTCGTCCTGCGGGGCGCCGGCCTGGAGCCGGGCCTCGAGGGCCTCGACCCGCTCGCGCAGGGCGTTGAATTCCTCGATCGAGGGATAGCCGAGGTTGGCCAGCGCGCGCGCCACCCGTTCCTCGAAGATGTTCTCCAGCTTGCCCCAGCCGGCGGCGGTCTTGGTGCCGAGCTCGCTGGCCAGGCCCGCCATGCGGCTCTGCGCCTGGGCCAGCGTTTCCTCGGCCGCCTGCTGGGTCTTCTTCTGCATGCCGGCGCCGTCCTTGACCAGCGCCTCGAAGGCCTTGCTGCCTTCCTGCTGCATCTTGGCGAAGGCGCCCAGGCCGGCCAGCCAGATCTGCTGGGCGGAGTCCTTGATCGGGTCGGCCTTCTTGTCGTCGTCCTTCGTTGCCATGGCAGTGTTCCTCAGTCTTCCTTGCTGACGGCGACGCGGTACCCGTGGGTCTTGAGCAGCGAATGCTGGCGCGAAGCCTCGAGGTCGTTGGCGACCATCTCGCTGATCATCTCATCGAGCGTGATCTCGGGGATCCAGCCCAGGTCCTTCTTGGCCAGCGAGGGGTCGCCCAGCAGGGTCTCAACCTCGGCCGGACGGAAGTAGCGCGGGTCGACCGAGACGACCACGTCGCCCGGCTTCACGCCCGGCGCCGCGTCGCCCTCGACGCTGCGCACCACGGCCTTCTCTTCGACGCCGGTGCCGACGAAGTCGAGCGTGATGCCCAGCTCGGCCGCAGTCTTGCGCACGAAGTCGCGCACGCTGTACTGCACGCCGGTGGCGATCACGTAGTCCTTGGCGTTGTCCTGCTGCAGCATCATCCACTGCATGCGCACATAGTCCTTGGCATGGCCCCAGTCGCGCAGCGCGTCCAGGTTGCCGACGAACAGGCAGGCTTCCAGGCCTTGCGCGATGTTGCACAGGCCGCGCGTGATCTTGCGGGTGACGAAGGTCTCGCCGCGGCGCGGGCTTTCGTGGTTGAACAGCACGCCGTTGCAGGCGTACATGCCGTAGGCCTCGCGGTAGTTCTTGGTGATCCAGTAGGCGTAGAGCTTGGCCACGCCGTAGGGGCTGCGCGGGTAGAAGGGCGTGCTCTCACGCTGCGGGATCTCCTGCACCAGGCCGTAGAGCTCGCTGGTGCTGGCCTGGTAGAAGCGCGTCTTGTCCTGCAGGCCCAGGAGGCGGATGGCCTCGAGCAGCCGCAGCGTGCCGATGGCGTCGACGTCGGCGGTGTACTCGGGTGCCTCGAAGCTCACGGCCACGTGGCTCTGCGCGCCCAGGTTGTAGATCTCGTCGGGCTGCACCTGCTGCACGATGCGCGTCAGGTTGCTCGTGTCGGTGAGGTCGCCGTAGTGCAGGTGCAGCTTGCGGTTCTTCTCGTGCGGATCCTGGTAGAGGTGGTCGATGCGGTCGGTGTTGAACGAGGACGCGCGGCGCTTGATGCCGTGCACCTCGTAGCCTTTTTCCAGCAGGAATTCGGCCAGGTAGGAGCCGTCCTGGCCCGTGATGCCGGTGATGAGTGCTTTCTTGGGGATCGTCATGGTGGGCTTGCTCATTTGGTGTGTGCGACCAGCGCGACGCGGCCGTAGGTGTCGTCGAAGCGCACGATGTCGTCTTCGCCGAGGTAGCTGCCGGACTGGACCTCGATCACTTCGAGCATCGTCTTGCCGGGGTTCTCGAGCCGGTGGACCGTGCCCAGCGGGATGTAGACCGATTCGTTCTCGCGCACCAGGATGGTCTCCTCGTCGCGCGTGACCTTGGCCGTGCCCTTGACCACCACCCAGTGTTCGGCGCGGTGGTAGTGCATCTGCAGCGACAGCTTGGCGCCGGGCTTGACCGTCAGGCGCTTGACCTGGAAGCGCTCGCCGTTGTCCACGCTGTCATAGGCGCCCCAGGGGCGCGCCACGCGGCGGTGCTCGGTGGCCTCGTTGCGGCCTTCGCGGTTGAGCATCGCGACCACGTCCTTGACCTGCTCGGCGCAGGCGGCGCTGGCCACCAGCACCGCGTCCTGCGTGTCCACGATGATCAGGTCCTCGGTGCCCAGGGCCACCACGGGGCGCAGCGGGGCGTGAACGAAGGTGTTGCGCGCATTCAGCGCGCTGGCCATGCCGCTCAGGCGGTTGCCCTCGTCGTCGGCCGGATAGAGCCCGGCCACGGCGTTCCAGCTGCCCACGTCGCTCCAGGCGCCGGCGAAGGGCACGACGGCGATCTGCTGGTGTTTCTCGAGCACCGCGTAATCGATGCTCTCGCTGCGGCAGGCCTCGAAGGCCTCGCGGTTCAGGCGCACGAAGCTGCCGTCGGTGGCCGGGGCCTGGGTGGCCTGCTGGCAGGCGGCAAGGATGTCGGGCGCGTGCTCGCGCAGCGCCGCGATCAGCGTGGAGGCCTGGACCAGGAAGATGCCGGCGTTCCAGAAGTAGCCGCCCTTGAGCAGCAGCGACTGGGCGACCTCGGCGTTGGGCTTCTCGACGAAGCGCACCACGGCCTGGCTGCCCGGCGCCGCGGCCAGCGCCGCGCCGGATTCGATGTAGCCGTAGGCGGTGCTGGGGAAGCTCGGCACCACGCCGAAGGTCACGATGTTGCCGGCCAGCGCGGCGTCGATGCCGGCGCGCACGGTCTGGGCGAACAGCGCGGCATCGGGGATGTGGTGATCGGCCGGCGCGAAGAGCAGCAGGTCGTCGGGGGCGGCCAGCAGGGCGGCCACGGCCATGGCGGCCGCGGTGTTGCGGCCCATGGGCTCGAGCAGCTGGGTGCCGCCGACGCCGGCGGCGTCCATCGCCTCCTGCACCAGGAAACGGTGGTCATCGGCCGCGACGCAGGTGATGCGCGAGTTGAGCACCTGCAGGCGCTCCAAGGTCAATTGCAGCAGGCTCTTGCCGTCGATCAGCGGCGCGAATTGCTTGGGCAGCGACTTGCGCGAGAGCGGCCACAGCCGCGTGCCGCTGCCACCGCAAAGAACAACCGGATGTATGGAATTTGTCATGGTATTTCGCGGAAATGAGGCGGTGATGACGGACGACACAGTGGTTCTTTTCGAGGCCTGGGGCTTCTGAAGAAGTAAAACTAAAGAACTCTTACTTTAGCTGCTAATTGTTTCCAATCGTGTGCTTCATTTGGCGTATTCCCCTATTTTTGGCGCGAAGGGCCCGGGGTATCACTGCGTATGACACCGACACATGGATTCGACCGTTGCAACATGACGGATACATGGTGCCCCGAGGTGCCATTGGCTTGCAATGTGCCATGGATAATGAAGCGCTAGGGCCGACCGACGGCCGATTCAACAGACCCCAGAAGCTTCTCCCACATGATCCTTGTCACCGGCGGCGCCGGATTCATCGGCGCCAACTTCGTACTCGACTGGCTGGCCCAAGGCGATGAGCCGGTCGTCAATCTCGACAAGCTCACTTATGCGGGCAATCCGGAGACGCTGGCTTCGCTCAAGGATGACGCACGCCACGTTTTCGTGCAAGGCGACATCGGCGACAGCGCGCTGGTCGACCGGCTGCTGGCCGAGCACCGGCCGCGCGCGGTGCTGAACTTCGCGGCCGAGTCGCACGTCGACCGGTCCATCCACGGACCCGAGGACTTCGTCCAGACCAATGTGCTGGGCACCTTCCGCCTGCTCGAGTCGGTGCGCGGGTATTGGAGCGCGCTGCCGGCCGACCAGAAGGCCGCCTTCCGCTTCCTTCACGTGTCGACCGACGAGGTCTACGGCTCGCTGTCGGCCACCGACCCGGCCTTCACCGAAGACAACAAGTACGAGCCCAACAGCCCGTACTCGGCCAGCAAGGCCGCCAGCGACCATCTGGTGCGGGCCTGGCACCACACCTACGGCCTGCCCGTAGTGACCACCAACTGTTCGAACAACTACGGTCCCTTCCATTTTCCCGAGAAGCTGATCCCGCTGATGATCGTCAACGCGCTGGCCGGCAAGCCGCTGCCGGTGTACGGCGACGGCATGCAGGTGCGCGACTGGCTGTATGTGAAGGACCACTGCAGCGCGATCCGCCGCGTGCTCGAGGCCGGCCGGCTGGGCGAGACCTACAACGTGGGCGGCTGGAACGAGAAGCCCAACATCGAGATCGTGCACACCGTCTGCGCACTGCTCGACGAACTGAGCCCGCGCGCCGACGGCCAGCCCTACAAGGCACAGATCCGCTACGTGACCGATCGCCCGGGCCACGACCGCCGCTACGCGATCGATGCGCGCAAGCTCGAACGCGAGCTGGGCTGGAAGCCGGCCGAGACCTTCGACAGCGGCATCCGCAAGACCGTGGCCTGGTACCTCGCCAACGGCGACTGGGTGCGCAACGTGCAGAGCGGGGCGTACCGCGAATGGGTCCAGAAGCAATACGACGCCAAGGCTGTCGCATGAAGGTGCTGCTGCTGGGAAAAGGCGGCCAGGTCGGTTGGGAGTTGCAGCGCAGCCTGGCGCCGCTCGGTGAGTTGGTGGCGCTGGACTTCGACAGCACGGATTTCCACGCCGACTTCAGCCGCCCCGAGCAACTGGCCGAGACCGTGCTGAAGCTGCGCCCCGACGTCGTCGTCAATGCGGCCGCGCACACGGCGGTCGACAAGGCCGAGAGCGAAGCGGATTTCGCGCGCACCCTCAACGCGACCGCGCCCGGCGTGGTCGCCGAAGCGGCGCAGCAGGTCGGCGCGCTGATGGTGCACTACTCCACCGACTACGTCTTCGACGGCAGCGGCAGCGCACCATGGAAGGAAGACGACCTCACGGGCCCGCTGAGCGTCTACGGCCGCACCAAGCGCGAGGGCGAGCAGTTGGTGGCGCAGAACTGCGCCAGGCACCTGATCTTCCGAACCAGCTGGGTGTATGCGGCGCGTGGCGGCAACTTCGCCAAGACCATGCTGCGCCTGGCCAAGGAGCGCGAGCGGCTGACCGTCATCGACGACCAGTTCGGCGCACCGACCGGCGCCGAGCTGCTGGCGGATGTCACGGCCCATGCGATCCGCGCCACGCTGGCCGATCCGCACAAGGCCGGCCTCTACCACCTGGTGGCCGGCGGCGAGACGAGCTGGCATGGCTATGCACGCTTCGTCATCGAACATGCCCAGGCGGCCGGCGTCGAACTCAAGGCCGGCCCGGAAGCGGTCGACGCGGTGCCCACCAGCGCCTTCCCGACGCCCGCGACGCGGCCGCACAACTCGCGGCTCGACACCACCAGGCTGCAGTCGACCTTCGGCCTGACACTGCCGCACTGGCAGGTCGGCGTGGCGCGCATGCTGCGCGAAACGCTCTGACAACGAGACCCAGAACATGACCAATCGCAAGGGAATCATCCTGGCCGGCGGCTCCGGCACCCGGCTGCATCCCGCCACGCTGGCGATGAGCAAGCAACTGCTGCCCGTCTACGACAAGCCCATGATCTATTACCCGCTGAGCACCTTGATGCTCGGGGGCATCCGCGACGTGCTGATCATCAGCACGCCGCAGGACACGCCGCGCTTCCAGCAGCTGCTGGGCGACGGCAGCCAGTGGGGCATGAACCTGCAGTACGCGGTTCAGCCCAGCCCCGACGGCCTGGCCCAGGCCTTCCTGATCGGCGAGCAGTTCATCGGCAACGCGCCCAGCGCACTGGTGCTGGGCGACAACATCTTCTACGGCCATGACTTCGCGCAGCTGCTCGGCGGCGCCGACGCGCAAGCCGCGGGCGCGACCGTCTTCGCCTACCACGTGCAGGACCCGGAACGCTACGGCGTGGTCGACTTCGATCCGCAGGGCAAGGCCCGCAGCATCGAGGAGAAGCCGGAGCAGCCCAAGAGCAACTACGCGGTGACCGGCCTGTACTTCTACGACAAGCAGGTGGTGGACATCGCCAAGGCGGTGAAGCCCAGCGCGCGCGGCGAGCTCGAGATCACGGCCGTCAACCAGGCCTACCTGGAGCGCGGCCAGCTGAACGTGCAGATCATGCAGCGCGGCTATGCCTGGCTGGACACCGGCACCCACGAGAGCCTGCTGGAAGCCGGCCAGTTCATCGCCACGCTCGAGCATCGCCAGGGCCTGAAGATCGCCTGTCCCGAGGAGATCGCCTGGCGCGGCGGCTTCATCGACAGCGAGCAGCTGGCCAGACTGGCCGCGCCGTTGCACAAGAGCGGCTATGGCAAATACCTGAGCCACCTGCTGGCGGAAAGAGTGCGCGCATGAAGGCAACCCCCACGGCCATCCCGGACGTGCTGATCATCGAACCCAAGGTCTTCGGCGACGCCCGCGGCTTTTTCTTCGAGAGCTTCAACCAGAAGGCCTTCGACGAGGCGGTCGGCCGCCATGTCGACTTCGTCCAGGACAACCATTCGCGCTCGCGCAAGGGGGTGCTGCGCGGGCTGCACTACCAATTGCAGCAACCGCAGGGCAAGCTGGTGCGCGTCGTGGCCGGCGCGGTCTTCGACGTGGCCGTCGACATCCGCAAGGCATCGCCCACCTTCGGCCAATGGGTCGGCGTCGAGCTCACGGAAGAGAACCAGCGCCAGCTCTGGGTGCCCGCGGGCTTTGCGCACGGCTTCCTGGTGCTCAGCGAGACCGCCGACTTCCTTTACAAGACGACCGACTACTACGCACCGGCGCACGAGCGCTGCATTGCCTGGGACGACGAGCGCATCGGCATCGCATGGCCCGTGCAGGGTTTGACCCCCGCGCTGTCCGAGAAGGACCGCCAAGGCCGCTCGCTTCAGGACGCCGAGGTCTTTTCTTGAGCTCGGTGGCGCGGCGGGCTGCCGCGGGTGCGGATCCGGCAATGAATGATGGGAAGGGAGCACGCAGTGCCAATCGGTCAAGGTAGGGAAAAAGTCAGCGGCGTCGTGGTCGCGTTCAATCGGGCCGACCTGATCGTCACGTGCCTCAAGGGCCTGTCCTTCGTCGACGAACTGATCGTCATCGACAAGTCCTCGACCGATGGCACGGCGGAGTTGGCGGCGCGCTTCGCCGACCGGGTCATCTCCGTACCCTGGAGCCCGGTGGTCGAGCAGACGCGTGCCTTCGCGGTCGCGCAGTGCACGCACGAATGGATCGTCTGCCTCGACGACGACGAGTGCCTGAGCGTCGACGGCATCCGCTTCATCGAGCGGGAACTGGCCGCGCCGCGCGCCGCCGTGTACCTGATTCCGCAACGCCACTACATCCTGGGCCAGCACGACGAGCGCGCCTACTACTGGCCCGAACATCAGATGCGCTTCTTCCGGCGCGATGCCGTGCAGTTCCGCCCGACCGTCCATGACGGCGTGCGCTACGACGACGCGGACGTCTTCCGGATTCCGCCCGAGAGCGGCGCCTGCCTGCATCACCTGTCGCACAAGAACGTGGCGCAGTGGATCGACAAGGCCAACCGCTACACCTCCAATCCCGATCGCGCCCGCCCGGAGCATGCCGGCAACGACCTGCGCGCCTTCGCGCACGACCGCATCGATCGCTACCAGCCGAAATCCACGGAGACGGCATCGGGGTACCCGGTCGCGGTGGGCCTGCTGCGAGGCACCTACGACCTGATCGACCGGCTCAAGACCTGGGAGCAGGAAGAAGGCGTCGACGGCGAAGCGGCTTTTCAGCGCGTGTGCCGCGAACTCGAGGCCGATTACGAGCGCGCGGGCACGCTCAGGCCGCACGCGGCGTCATCGATCGTGCATTCGCACGGACAGCTGCCCGACACACAGGTGCTTCCGGCGGATGGGGCGGCGCTCGAGGCGCTGAAGACGACCATTCGCACGTTGCGCGCGGAGGCCGAGACGGCGCAGGCGGCACGGGCGCGGCAGCAGGCCGACCGTGAGGCGCTGGAGACGGCGCTTCGCCTGGCGGAGCACACCGTCGCCGAGAAGGAGCGCGAGCACCGGCGCGTCGGCACGCTCTACAAGCAGCAGCAGAGTGGGCTGCAGAGTGAGCTGGACGCGGCGCGGTCCGTCGTGCAGCGCATGCAGGCCTCGACCAGCTGGCGCGTGACCATGCCGCTGCGGATGGCCTCGCGCGTCCTGCGGGGCGAATGGTCGACTTTGCGCGCCATGCTTGCGCCGCATGCGGTGCGCTGGGGCAAGCGTGCCTACGGCAGCCTCCCGCTGTCCCGAAATGCCAAGGACCGTCTGGTCCAGGTCGCGTACCGGGTCGCGGGGCCGCTGTTCGAGGGCGTGGTGCACTACGAGGTGTGGCGGCGCCAGCGCGACAAGGCGCCGCCCAAGCCGGTGGGCGAGGGCCCCGTGCCTGAGGAGCGCTACGACGAGGTGCTGGCCTCGCTGCGCTTCGATGGAGTCGAGGCTCCCGAGGTCTCGGTGATCATCCCGACCTACGGCAACCTGCGGCATACCTTGTCCTGCCTGCGGTCCATCGCGCGGCATCTGCCCGCGGCCTCGATCGAGGTGATTGTGGCGGAGGACACCTCCGGCGACGCCGAGATCCAGCGCCTCAAGCCCGTGCCGGGCCTGCGCTTCCTCGAGAACCCGGTCAACCTCGGCTTCTTGCGTTCCTGCAATGCGGCCGTGAAGGCTTCGCGCGGACGCTACGTCTACCTGCTCAACAACGACACCGAGGTCACGCCGGACTGGCTCGACAGCATGCTGCGCCTGTTCGACACGATGCCCGAATGCGGCATGGTGGGTTCCAAGCTGGTGTATCCCGATGGCCGGCTGCAGGAGGCCGGGGGCATCCTCTGGCGCGACGGTTCGGCCTGGAACTACGGCCGGCTCGACGATCCCTCGCGCAGCGTCTACAACTACGTCAAGGAAGTCGACTATTGCTCGGGCGCCTCGCTGCTGCTGCCCAGGGCCTTGTGGGACCAGCTGGGCGGATTCGACGAACTCTATCTGCCGGCCTATTGCGAGGATTCCGATCTGGCGTTCCGCGTGCGTGCCGCCGGCAAGAAGGTGCTCTACCAGCCGGAGTCGGTGGTGATCCACTATGAAGGCATTTCCCATGGCACCAGCACCGGATCGGGCATCAAGGCCTACCAGCTCGCGAACCAGAAGAAGTTCCGTGAGCGCTGGGCCCCCGAACTGAGCAAGTGCCACTTCGAGAACGGGGTCAACCCGTTCAATGCCCGCGATCGTTCGACCGGGCGCAGGACGATCCTGGTGATCGACCACTACGTGCCGCAGCCCGACCGCGATGCGGGATCGCGCAGCATGCGCTGTTTCCTCGACGTGCTCGTGGACATGGGACTCAACGTCAAGTTCTGGCCGTCGAATCTCTGGCACGACCCCGAGTACACGGCGCAGCTGCAGCAGCGCGGCATCGAGGTCTACTACGGCAACGAGTACGCCGGCGAGTTTGCGCAGTGGGCCAAGGAGCATGCGTCGCAGCTCGACTACGTGATGCTCAGCCGTCCCCATGTCGCGCAACAGCACCTGGCAACGATCCGGGCCCATACCAAGGCCAAGATCCTGTTCTATGGGCACGATCTTCACTATGCACGGCTGCTGGGCGAGTACGAGCGCACGCGCGATGCCAAGCTCATGAAGGAGGCGCAGGACATGCGCGTGGTCGAGGAACGCGTGTGGGAGCAGGTCGACGCGATCTACTATCCCTCGGACACCGAGACCGACGAGGTCAAGCGCCGGCTTCCCGGTGCCGTGGCACGCACCATCGTGCCGTACTTTTTCACGGCACGCGACGATGCGGTGCCACGGCTGCGTGAAAAGGCACACCTGCTGTTCGTTGCCGGCTTCGGACACCCGCCGAACGTCGATGCCGCCAAATGGCTGGTGAACGAGATCTTCCCTCTGGTGCGGGAGCGCGTTCCCGGTGCGAGCCTGAGCCTGGTGGGCTCCAATCCCACGGCCGAAGTCAAGGCGCTGGCCGCACCCGACGTGCGCGTCACCGGCTATGTGAGCGATGCCGAACTGGCCGATTTCTACCGCCGCGCCGCGGTGGCGGTGGTTCCCCTGCGCTTCGGCGCGGGCGTCAAGGGCAAGGTCGTCGAGGCGCTGCATCATGGGCTGCCGATCGTGACGACCTCGGTCGGTGCGCAGGGGCTGGCCGGCCTGCCGGAGGTGGCGCTGGTGCGCGACGAAGCGCTGGGCTGCGCGGACGCCATCGTGCACCTGATGAGCGATCAGGCCGCCTGGAACGACGCCGCGGCAAAGGGCGCGGCCTATGTGGCGGCAAACTTCTCGCCCGAGGCCATGCGGCGGATCTTTTTGCTGGACATCGAGGCGCCGCCGCCCTGCGCGGTGGACGCCAAAACTGCGTCGAGGACCCTATGAAGAATTCCATGGCCACCCGCCCGGTGCTGCTGCGCGCACGGGCACCGCTGAGGCTGGGCCTGGGCGGCGGCGGGACCGACGTCTCGCCTTATTCGGATCGTTTCGGCGGCCAGGTCCTGAACGTGACCATCGACAAGTACGCCTATGCGACGCTCGCGCCGGCGCCCGAAGGCACGGTGGAGCTGATCGCCGCGGACAGCGGCGTGTCCTGGCAGGGCGAGGCCGCGCCCGTGCTGACGCGGGTCAAGGGGCTCGACCTTCACGTCGGCGTCTACAACCGGGTCGTGCGCGACTTCTGCGACGGCCAGCCGATGAGCGTGTCGATCACCACCCATTCCGAGGCGCCGCCCGGCTCGGGCCTGGGTTCGTCGTCGACGATGGTGGTGGCGATCCTGCAGGTCTTCTGCGAATACCTGTCGCTGCCGCTCGGCGAGTACGAGATCGCCAAGCTGGCCTACGAGATCGAGCGTGACGATCTGGGCATGGCGGGCGGCAAGCAGGACCAGTATGCGGCGACCTTCGGCGGCATGAACTTCATGGAGTTCTATGCGGACCGGGTGATCGTCAATCCGCTGCGCATGAAGCACCACATCAAGGCCGAGCTCGAGTCCTCGCTGGTGCTCTACTACACCGGCGTCTCGCGCGAGTCGGCCAAGATCATCGCCGAACAGACGGCCCACATCGAGCAGCGCGACGAGAAGCCCCTGGAGGCGATGCACCGCGTCAAGGCCGAGGCCCGCGCCATGAAGGAAGCCGTGCTGCGCGGCGACTGGGACGCTTTCGCCAGCTCGATGCGTACCGGCTGGGAAGAAAAAAAGAAGCTTGCCAGCAGCATCAGCAATTCGGCGATCGACGAGGTCTACGATGCGGCCATCGCGGCGGGTGCACTCGCCGGCAAGGTGTCCGGGGCTGGCGGCGGCGGGTTCATGATGTTCTTCGTCGAACTGTCCAAGCGGCCGGCCGTCATGAAACGGCTGAGCGAGTTCAATGGCCAGGTCTTCACCTGCAACTTCACCGAGGGCGGCGCCCATTCCTGGAGAAAAAGTTGAAAAATTTCATCGAACAAGAGATCGACAAGACCCTCGCGGTCATGACGGCGATTCGCGCGAGTGACAGCCTGCGCCAGCAGATACAGACCGCTGCGGAGCAGATCGCCGCGGCATTCCGGCGGGGCAACAAGGTCCTGCTCGCAGGCAACGGCGGCAGCGCCGCGGATGCGCAGCACATCGCCGGCGAGTTCGTCAGCCGTTTCATGTACGACCGGCCTGGACTTCCCGCCTTTGCGTTGACCACCGACACCTCGGTGATGACCGCGATCGGCAACGACTACGGCTACGAGAAACTGTTTGCGCGCCAGGTGCAGGCCGTGGGGGTGAAGGGCGACATCCTCTGGACCTACTCCACCTCCGGCAAGTCGCCCAACGTGCTGCTGGCGATGAAGGAGGCGCGCGCCGCGGGCCTGTACACGATCGGCTTCACCGGCCAGCGCGGCTGGGCGGACGCCGGCCTGTGCGACCTGTCCATCGAAGTGCCGTCGACCGAAACGCCGAAGATCCAGGAAGGGCATGCGCTGATCGGCCATATCGTCTGCGGCCTGGTCGAGGCCGAGATGTTCCCGCGTCCATGAAGCCGGTCGTCATCCTGGCCGGCGGCTTCGGTACGCGCTTGCGTTCCGTCGTCTCCGAACTGCCCAAGCCGCTGGCGCCGGTCGCCGGCCATCCCTTTCTCTGGTGGCTGCTGCGCACCCTCGAAGCACAGGGCGTGCGGGACGTCCACCTGTCGACCGGCTACAAGGCCGAATTGATCGAGGCCGCCTTCGGCGACCGTTTCGGCGCCATGCGACTGCGCTACGTCGTCGAGGACGAACCGCTGGGCACGGGCGGAGCCATCCTTAAGGCCTCGCGCGGCATCGAGGACGACGCCTTCTTCGTGCTCAATGGCGACACGCTCGCAGTCGTCGATCTGGCCGCCATGGTGCAGGCCGCGCAGGGGCACCGCGCCGACGTGACACTCGCGGTCGCGCAGGTGGAGGACGCCAGTCGCTACGGAACCATCGGCATCGACGAAGGCCATCGGGTCACCGCCTTCCGCGCAAAGGGTGCGCCGGGGCCGGGCTTCATCAGCGCCGGCGTCTACCTGATCGAGCGCGCCGTGCTGGATTCGGCGGCGTTGCCGGCGAAATTCTCCATCGAACAGGACTTCTTCGAGCGCGAGTTGCAGCGCTTGAACATCGCTGCCTTCCCCGCGGTCGAGGCCTTCATCGATATCGGTGTGCCGGACGACTATGCGCTGGCGCAGACGAAGATCCCTTCGCTCGTCGGTTCGCCGTGACGCCTGCGCTGTTTCTCGACCGCGACGGCGTGATCAACGTCGATCACGGCTACGTGCATCGCGCCGAAGACACCCAGTTCGTGCCCGGCATCTTCGAACTGGTCCGTGCCGCCAACGAGCGCCAATGGCCCGTGGTGGTCGTGACCAACCAGGCGGGCATCGGCCGGGGCTTCTATACGGAAGAGATCTTCCACGGCTACATGCAGTGGATGCGTGCGCGCTTCGTCGAACATGGCGCGCGGCTGGACCACATCTATTTCTGTCCGCACCATCCCACGCACGGCCTCGGCCCCTATGCGCTGGCCTGCGATTGTCGAAAGCCGGCCCCCGGCATGCTCCTGCGGGCCATCGCCGAACACGACATCGAGCCGGGGCGGTCCGTGATGGTGGGCGACAGCCCGAAAGACGCCGCGGCGGCCCAGGCCGCGGGGGTGGGACGGATATTTCTTTTGAATGACGAGGCCAATCCTCACGAGGTGCGCCATGGCACTGTGCAGAATGTCAGCTCGTTGGCCGCGTTGAAGCAGCAACTCTGGCCCGCCCCCTGAACCCCCTGCATGGCCCTCTGTGGCCACAAGGAGCGTCTTGTGAATGTGCACTGTCCTGTGTGTTCGAAGGGCGCTTTGGCGGACCCATTTGCCGATATCGAGGGTTTCGCCTATTACGCCTGCCGCGAGTGCGACACCCTTTTCGTCGATCCGGCCGTGCTGGAGGCCATGGACACAGGCGAGTCTCCGCGCGACTACGATCAGACGTACTGGCAGGTCGAGGATCACTCGGCACGCCAGCGTGCGCAGTCGGATGCGTTGGTGCGCGCGGGGCAGGCGATCCTGTACGCGCGCCGCGAGGTCCGGCGCTTCCTCGACGTGGGCGCCGGGCCAGGCTACCTTCTGGACCAGCTGTCGAGCCACTTTCCGGCGCGGCAGGACCTGTTCCATGCGGTCGAGCTCTTTCCCCCGGAAGTGCACAGCGCGCATCCGAACTACCGCGTCGGGAAAACGTCCGACCTCGAAGGCAAGTTCGATGCAGGCGTCTGCGTCGAGGTCGTCGAGCATCTGACACCGAAGATGCTGTCGGAGCTTCTCGAGGGGCTGTCCAAGGTCAGCCAGAAGAACGCGCTGTGGCTGTTCAACACCGGCCTGTCGGACTATGTGCGCAACGAGGATCCCGGCTACCTGGACCCGCGCCGCCGCGGGCATATCATTTCCTACGGCCTGCGCGGCGCGACCGAATTGTTCGCACGCCACGGCTTCAGGGTGTCCGCGCTGCCGGGCATGTCCTTCGCGTTCATCGCGGAGTTCGAGCCCGACTTCGCGCTGGATGACTTCTCCCAGCGCTTCTACGGCCCGTTAGCGGCCAACAAGCTGCTGCTGGAGGAGGCCGGCCTCATCTACCAGGCAGCGTTCGATTCCGGTCGCGCCTATTACTATCGGGCGCAGTCGCACGATCGTGCGCTGTGGGCGACACGGCTCGACCGTGAGCTGTCGCAATGCATGGCGATGGTCCGGAAGGTCGGAGAGCGTTCGCCGGGCATGGTCAAGAAGTTGCTGTCCAGGGTCTTTTGAGGGCCGTGGCCCGCGGGCCCGGTGAGGACGCCTGGTGGAAAATCGATGAGAAGTCAGTCAAGAAAAATGGACATGTTGGAGACGCCGAGAGGGCGATGGGTGAGGTGGCTGTGGACCGGGGTCTTCGTTCTCGGATTCGCTTGCGCGGGATACGGCGCCGCCACGCGGGTCAATTGGCACGAGATCGGACCCCATGCGACGCCGTTCGGCGTCCTGGCCGTCATCCTCCTGCTCGCGAGTTGCTGCTTTTGCCGGTTCCGCGTGCCCCTGGTCGAGATCCATTTCTTCCTGTTTCTCGTGGTGACGTCATGGTTCGTGCCGATCGCGACACTCGGGGCGGCGTTCCTGTTCTTCCTCGCCGCCACTCTGCTGGGCCTGCGCTTCACCCGGGACGTGGGGGTGGGGCGCTTCTTCTGCGCGCTGCTCGTCGGCACCTTCCTGATCGCTGCGAGCGTGGGTTGGCTGCTGCCCTATCGCGTGCACACCGCGCCGGTCTACACCGCCGTGCTGGCGCTGATCCTCTGGCTCAACCGAAAGGAAATGCCCGAGCTGCGCGCGGCCGCGACGCGCTGGCTGCTCGCCCAACGCAAGGGGCCCAGGTTCCCGATGGTCCTGGCCCTGACCGTGTGCTTCGTCTCGTTGACCACCGTCTGGCAACCGACCATCCAGTACGACGAACTGGCCTACCACTCGATGCTCTCGTTCCAGCTGCGCGAGCTGGCGCACTTCAGGTTCGACCTGGCGAGCCAGGTGTGGGGTGCGGCGCCCTGGGGTTCCGACGTGGTCCAGGCCATCATCGGCGTGCTGGCCGACGACGATGGCCGGAATGCGGCCAACATCGCCTGGTTCCTGGTTTCATGCGCCGCCCTGTGGGCCATCGGCGACGTGCTCGGGTTGACCGTCACCAACCGGTGGCTTTCGATCGCCCTGTTCGCCAGCCAGCCCTTCGTCAGCGGACTGCTCGGCACGGCTCAGGCCGAGAACGAGGTCACGGCCGTCACGCTGGGCATGCTGTTTCTGTTGCTGAAGAGCAGGGACCCCGGGGCGCGGGTCTGGTGCTGCTTCCTCCTTCTGTGTGGCCTCATGGCCACCCTGAAGGCCTCGCAGGCGCTGGTCGCGCTGCCCTTCCTGTTGGCGCTTCTTCCGTCGCTGCGGAGGGAATTTCGCGGCCGCTTGGTGATCCTGGCCCTGGTCGTCTGTGGCCTGTTCGCCTCCAGCTACCTCTATGCAGCCTTCCTCACGGGCAATCCCTTCCTGCCGTTGGCGAACGGGGTCTTCAGCTCTCCCTATTTTCCGCTGCGCAACTTCATCGATCCGCGCTGGCTTTCCGAGCTGTCGTGGCGCGCCGTGTGGGATGTGTCCTTCGACACCAATCGGTTCCAGGAAAGCCGTGCCGGCGGCGCCGGCGTGTCGCTGTTCTTCTTGAGTTCCTTCGCGCTGCTTGGCCTGTGCTTTCGGAAGACGAGGGTGCCGATGCTGGTGCTGCTCGTGGCCGGCACGCTGATGTTCGGCCTGGTGCAGTACTTCCGATACATCGCGCCGCTGGTCATCGCGATGATTCCCCTGTGCCTCTTCGTCGGCCAGCAGGTGCTGACCCCTCGGGTCGCCTCGTTGGGGATCGGGCTGCTGGCGGTGACGAACGTGGTGTTGCTGCCCGCCACCAGTCACACCCTGAGGGATGACACGCTCAAGAACCAGCTGTCGTTCGTGCGCAAGTTTCGACCGGACATCCACGAAGGCATCGCCAACGCCTATGCCTTCGAGGTCGAGGCGGCGGCCGTGCTCAAGGCCCGGGCCGGGCCGGCCTACTCGGTGTACCTGGCCGATCCCGAGCGTCCCTACCTCGCGCCTTTTGCTGGCCGGGCATTCACCGGTGTCTGGTACGACCCGACGATGAAGGCGGCGAGCGAAGCTGCCGATGCGGATGCGAGCGGTGCCTCATGGCGCCGTCTTTTTGCGCAGACCGGCATCGACTTCGTGCTCGTGACGCGTTCGCAGACGGTGTCGCCCGCACTGGCCGAAGCCCTGAAGAAGGCGAGCGTGGATTTCGAGACGTCGAAGTACATGCTCTATCGATTCTCCCTGCCGGTGGACGCGGTCAGCCCGGGCGCCCTCTACAAGGCGCGGGACCTGAGCGCCTGGCTGCGATTGCTCTAGATGCGACAACTGGTCTTCTTCCTGCTGTTCGGCGGTCTTCAGGTGGCGCTCGACGCCGGCGTGCTGATGCTGCTGCTGTCCTTCGACGTCAATCCATGGGGCGCCAATGTTCTCTCCCGCTTCACGGCCTTCGTCTTCGGCTTCCTGTTGAACGGCAGCATCACCTTTCGCGGCGCCTCAGGTGAGCGCCGTGTCGGCGGCCGGGCCTTCGTTCGTCTGGCCTTGCTCTGGGTCTTCCTCACGGCCCTGAGTTCCGCGCTGTTGAATCTGCTGATCTACAGTTTTCCCGAGGCGGGAGTCGTTCCGATCAAGCTGGGGATCGAGGCGTTGATGGCCGTCCTGTCATTTTTTATCTCGAGAGCATGGGTGTACGTATGAGAGTTGCTGTGGTGATCCCGTGCTTTCGGGCAGGTGAGCGCGTACTGAAGGTGATCGAGAGAGTCGGTCGCGACGTCGAGTGGATTTTCCTGGTCGACGACGCCTGTCCGGAAAAGACGGGCGAACTGGTCGTCGCGCGCTGCACCGACCCGCGCGTGCGCGTGATCTTCCATGCGGAGAACCAAGGGGTCGGCGGGGCGATGGTTACGGGCTATGCTGCGGCACTCGAGACGGACGCGGACATCGTCGTGAAGATCGATGCGGACGGGCAGATGGCGCCCGAACTGATCCCCGCGCTCTGCCGCCCGATCGTCAAGGGAATTTCGGACTACAGCAAGGGCAACCGCTTCCACATGTCCGGCAGCGTGGACTCCATGCCCGCGTTGAGGCTGTTCGGGAACGTGGTGCTTTCCTTCATGACCAAGCTGTCGAGCGGCTACTGGCAACTGTTCGACCCGACCAACGGATTCACCGCGATCCATGCCCGCGTGCTGGGCGAACTGAATCTCTCGAAGTTGTCGAAAAGGTACTTCTTCGAATCCGACATGCTCTTCCGGCTGAACGGCCTGCGCGCCGTCGTGACCGAGATGCCCATGAAGGCCGTGTACGACGACGAGCCGTCCAGCTTGCGGCCCCTGCAGGTCGTATGGCCCTTCATGAAGGGGAATCTCAGGAACTTCCTCAAGAGGATCGTGCGCCGCTACTTCATCGCCGACTTCTCGATGGCGTCCATCGAACTGGTTCTCTCTATCCCGCTGTTGCTGTTCGGAATGATCTATGGCGGCTACCACTGGATCGAGAACCATGGCTCCGCGCACGCGGCCTCGGCCGGGGTGGTCATGACGGCCGCGCTCCCCATCATCCTGGGCATGCAGCTGCTGCTGTCCTGGCTGAACTACGACGTCACGGGCCAGCCGGTCCACGCGCTGCATCTGCAACTCGGCGAACTGGAAGAGTCCTAAGTGAGCACCGCACGTTGGATCGGGGCTGTCGTTCTGCTGGCGGCGATGGGCGGATGCAAATGGCGCGATCCCCTGCCTTTGTCGCCCAAGCAGTTCGTTTCGGGGCAGGCATTGCTAGATCTGCGCGAGGCGCCCGAAGGGGTCTTGCGCATCGAGCCCGCGCGCTCGGGGTGCGGCGCGGGCGTCTCGCCGGTGCGGGTGTCGGTGGCATGGGATGCCACCAGTCTCGACCGCGGCACGGGCGGCGACGTGCTGCTCGGCGTGATGGATGCGGGCTGGCGCTGGAAGACCTTCGCCAGCGCGAGCGGTGCCACCGGACGCGCCGACACCGGCGAGTGGGTAGTGCCCGGGACCACCTTCTTCCTGGTCGACGGGCGCACGAAACGCGTGCTGGCGCAAGCCGCGTTTCTCAAGGGACTCTGCGAAGGCTGACGAGGCCGCCTCGCGGCAGCGGCCCCGGACGGGTCAGGGGGCGGCCACCAGGCGCCCGTGCTCCAGGCGGACAACCTTGTTGCACTCGCGCGCGATGAGTTCCGGCGAGTGCGAGGCCAACACCAGGATGCCGGATTTCGACACCACGTCCTTCATCCGCTTCTCGGCTTTTTCTGTGAACTCCGCATCGCCCACGGACAGCCATTCGTCCATCAGCAGGATGTCCGCCTGCACGCTGGTCGAGATAGAGAAGGCCAGGCGCATCAGCATGCCGGTGGAGTAGGTCCGCACCGGCATGTTGACGTATTCGCCCAGGCCGCTGAACTCGCAGATCTCGGCCGTCAGGCCCTCGACCTGCTTGCGGCTCATGCCCATGACCAGGCCGCGCAGCATGATGTTCTCGATGCCGCTGGCGTCGGGCTCGATGCCCAGCGAAGGATCGATCAGGCTGGCCACGGTGCCCTGGCGGACGAAGTCGCCGGCCGAGGGCTCGTAGACGCCCGCGAGCGTGCGCAGCAGGGTCGACTTGCCGGCGCCGTTGTGGCCCAGCAGGCCCAGGCGGTCGCCGCTCTTCAGTTCCAGGTTGATGTCGTGCAGGGCCTGCACCACGTTCACGCCGGTTTCCTTGCCGAAGCGGCCACCGGTGACCGAAGCCGCCAGCGTCTTCTTCAGCGACGCGGAGCCCGCGCCGTAGATGGGAAAGCTGACCGAGACGTTTTTGAGGGAGATGAGCGCCATGTTCAGAGCCAGTAGACGACGCGACGACGGTACTTCGCGAAGAGGAGGGTGGCGATCACGAGGCCGCCCGCCGTCCAGCCGAGAATGCCGAGCCAGCTGTGCAGCGTGGCCGTGCCGCCCATCAGGGGGGTGCGCAGCAGGTCGAGCATCTGCGCGAAGGGGTTCCAGAGGATGTACCGGGCGCGTCCCGGCAAGCCTTCGGGCATCCAGAACACGGGGGTGAGGAACATCAGCATCTGCATCAGGCTGGTCACGATCTGCGTCACGTCGCGGAAGCGCGTGCACACCAGCCCCAGCACCAGGCCGATCGCGTGCGCGTTGATCAGCAGCAGCACGAAAGCCGGGATCACGAGCAGCGCCGACCACGACAGCGAGATGCCCGCCCAGAGTGCCACCGGGATGTAGAGCACGACCTGGTGCAGGAACTGGATCAGGTTGCGCGACATGCTGCGCCACACGAAGAGGCTGATCGGGAAGTAGCCCTGCTTCAGGTAGTGGGCCGAGCCGATGAAGGCGTTGCAGCCTTCGGTCACCATCGCCGAGAACAGGCCCCAGAAGATCAGGCCCAGCGTCAGGTGGGGGAAGAACTTGGACAGGTTGGTGCCGAACAGCGAGCTGTAGAGCGGGCCCATGCCGGCGATCATCGCGCCCATGCTGAGCGTCAGCCACAGGGGGCCGAGCATCGAGCGGCGGTAGCGCAGCACGATGTCGAACCAGGCGAGCGTCCACCAGATGTCGGTGCGGCGGGTGCCTTCCCACCAGTCGGCCCAGGCGCTGCGATGCAGGTTGGAGTGCGCCTGGCTCATGGCGCGGTGGACCGATGCGCCCAGGAAGGCGCGATGTCAGAGAGGGGTGTCATTTTTGGGTCGCGCTGGGCGCGTGGGAGACCGGCAGGATGCGCAGTAGGAAATGAATGGAGGGCGTGCTTGGGGCGGACGCGATAGAGAGAGCGCCGATTTTACCGACCCCTGTGTTGCAGGACGTAGCGCCAGAACGCCCCCGAGGTCCAGACCTTCAACAGGCTGGTCACATGCCAGTAAAGGTGCCGGCGGCTGGCATGGCTGGCCCGCTGGGCCTCGTGCCTTGCCAGCAGCTGTTCCGCCACCTGCAGTTTCCAGCCGGCCAGCTGCGCGCGGGCGCAGATGTCGAAATCCTCGCCGTACATGAAGAAGCGTTCGTCGAAGCCGTGGATCTGCGCGTACGTGGCGCTGCGGAACAGCATGAAGAGGCCGGGAATCCAGGCGGGCTGCGACGGGGCCACGTAGCCGGGCCGATTCCGCGTGAGGATCTCCACCGGTGTGATCAGGGCCCGGTGCGCCTCCGGCGCCGATTTGCCCGGTTCCAGGATGCGCGGCGTCAGCAGGCCGCTGTCGGCGCCGGCTTGCAGGATCAGCGGCGCGAGCACGTCGCCGTCGAGGCGGATGTCCGGGTTGAGCACCAGGAACCAGGGCGTGGCGCAGTGCGCGAAGGCTGCGTTGTGGTTGGCGCCGAAGCCCTTGGGCGCGGGGTTCTCGATGCGCTCGACGGGGAAGCCCCAGTCCATGCCTTCCAGCAGGTCGGCTTCGGGGATGTTGAGCGTGAGCACCACTTTCTCGATCGAGGCCGTGCACCAGCGGTCGAGTTGCGCCAGCAGGGGCCGGATCAGGCCCAACTGGCCATGGCTGACGATCGAGACCGTGATGGGCTTGTGCGGGGGGGAGGATGTCGGCATGGTCTAATTTCGCTCGGGAATTCTAGGTCCCGCACACTCCCCACATGATTGCCCTGATCGTTGTCAGTTTCGTCGTCTCCGCGTTCGCCGTGCTGGTGTTCATGCGACGGGCGCGCCGTCACGCGCGCCTCTATGCGGCCGACATGCCTCAACGCTTCCACAAAGGCCATGTGCCGCGCCTGGGCGGCGCAGGCATCTTCCTGGGCACCGGCGTGGCCTGGCTGTTCGCGGGCCTGTTCGGCGACCCCTTCAACGTCGGCTGGCCGCTGGCCGCCGCGGCCTTGATGCTGTTGTGCATCGCGCCCGCGGTACTGGGCGGCATCGTGGAGGACATGACGCAGCGGGTGCCGGTGCGCTACCGCCTGGGCTTGACCCTGGGTTCGGCCTTGCTGCTGTGCTGGCTGCTGGGCCTGGGCGTGTACCGCACCGGCTTTGCCACCGTGGACGGCTGGGTGGCGCTGGTGCCCTGGGGTGCGATGCTGATCGCGGTGCTGGCCATCGGCGGCCTGCCGCATGCCTTCAACATCATCGACGGCTACAACGGGCTCGCGGGCACGGTTGCGGTGCTGGTCTGCCTGGCGGTGTCGCATGTGGCGCTGCAGGTGGGCGACCGGCAACTGGCGGTCATGGTGATCTGCCTGTTCGGCGCCACGCTGGGCTTTCTCATGTGGAACTATCCCAGCGGCCGCATCTTCGCCGGCGACGGCGGGGCCTACGTCTGGGGCATCGTGATCGCGGTGGCCTGCGTGATGCTGGTGCAGCGCCACGCCAATGTCTCGCCATGGTTCCCGATGCTGCTGCTGATCTACCCGGTGTGGGAGACGCTGTTCTCGATCTACCGCAAGCTCGCGCGTGGGCAGTCGCCCGGCACGGCCGATGCGCTGCATTTCCACCAGCTGATCTTCAGGCGCATCGTCCGGGTCGCCTTCTCCGACGACGAGGCGCGGCAGCTCCTGGCGCGCAACAACCGCACCTCGCCCTACCTCTGGATGTTCGCCGCGTTGTCGGTCGTGCCAGCGGTGCTGTTCTGGAACAACACCCTGGTGTTGATGCTGTGCACGCTGCTGTTCGTCGCGACCTACGTGGCGGCCTACCTGATGATCGTGCGCTTCAAGGTTCCACGCTGGTTGAAGCCGTGACCCTCGCGTCGCACTGAGCGCGAAGATGTCCTTGCGCCGCAACGTGGTGTGGAACCTCGCGGGCGCGGGCCTGCCGTTGCTGGCGGGCGCGGTGTTCATTCCCTACCTGTTGCATGCGCTCGGCGTCGAGCGCTTCGGCATCCTCACGCTGGTGTGGGCGCTGGTCGGTTATTTCAGCCTGTTCGACCTGGGCCTGGGGCGGGCGCTCACGCAGCAGGTGGCGCAGCAATTGGCCGCCGATCGACGCACCGAGATTCCCTCGCTGGTGCGCAGCGGGCTCATGCTGGCGTCGGCGACCGGCGCGCTGGGCGGTGTCGTGCTGGCTTTCGCCGCCGAAGCGCTGGCGGCCCATGTGCTGAAGGTGTCCGAGCCGCTGCACGCCGATGTCTTCCATGCGCTGCTGATCGCGGCGGTGGGCGTGCCCCTGACGACCGCGACCGTCGGGCTGCGCGGCGTGCTGGAGGCCTACGAAGATTTTCGCGACGTCAACCTGTTGCGCATGCTTCTCGGCGTGGCCAACTTCGGGCTGCCGGCCCTCAGCGTCCTGCTCTTCGGCCCGTTCCTGGTGCCGATCGTGGCGGCGCTGATCGCGGCGCGCGCCGTGTTCGGCCTGGCGCATTGGGTGCTGGTGCGCAGGAGGCTGGGTGGTGGCTTCCGCGGCGTGCCGATCGAGCGCCGCCACCTGCGGCATCTGATGTCCTTTGGCCTGTGGATGACCGTCTCCAACGTGATCAGCCCGCTGATGGTCACGGCCGACCGCTTCATGATCTCCGGGGTGCTGGGCGCCGCCGTCGTCGCCTACTACACCGTGCCGTCCGAGGTGCTGGCGCGCGTGCTGATCCTGCCCGGCGCGCTCACCGGGGCGCTGTTCCCGCGCCTGGCTTCGCTGATGGCCCGCGACCTCGAGGCGGCCCGGCGCCTTTACCACCGGTGCGTGGGATGGGTGGCGCTGGCATTGCTGCCGCTGTGCGCGCTGATCGCCTGGGGCGCGCATGCGGGCCTGACGCTGTGGCTCGGCGCCGATTTCGCCGACCATTCCGCGCCGGTGGTGTCGATCTTCGCGCTGGGGTTGCTGCTCAATGGCGTGGCCTTCGTGCCCTTCGCCGCGGTGCAGGCGGCCGGCCTGGCGCGGCTGACCGCGCAGCTGCACCTGGTCGAGGCCGCCTTCTACTTTCCCATGCTGCTCGCGGGCCTGTACCAGTTCGGCCTGATCGGCGCGGCCCTGGCCTGGACCGGCCGCGTCGGCGTCGACCTGGTGCTGTTGCTGCTGGTGGCACAACGGCAGGTCTTCGCGCGCGGACTCGCGCCGCCATTGCGGCACAATTTGGCAACCTCCGAAACGGAACGCTCATGACCGACCCCGTCCTCAACATCCCCCCCCGCGACAAGGCCGAGATCCTGGCCCAGGCGCTGCCCTACATCCGCAAGTTCCACGGCAAGACCATCGTCATCAAGTACGGCGGCAATGCCATGACCGATCCGGCCCTGCAGGCCGACTTCGCCGAGGACGTGGTGCTGCTCAAGCTGGTCGGCATGAACCCGGTGGTGGTGCACGGCGGCGGGCCGCAGATCGAGGCTGCGCTCAACCGGCTCGGCAAGAAGGGCCATTTCATCCAGGGCATGCGGGTCACCGACTCCGAGACCATGGAGGTCGTCGAATGGGTGCTGGCCGGCGAGGTGCAGCAGGACATCGTGGGCCTGATCAACCAGGCCGGCGGCAAGGCCGTGGGCCTGACCGGCCGCGACGGCGGCTTGATCCGCGCCCAGAAGCTCAAGCTGGCCGATCGCAGCGACCCGACGGTGCAGCACGACGTCGGCCAGGTGGGCGACATCGTCTCGATCGACCCCAGCGTGGTGAAGGCACTGCAGGACGATGCCTTCATCCCGGTCATCAGCCCGATCGGCTTCGGCGAGGAGAACGAGAGCTACAACATCAACGCCGACGTGGTGGCCGGCAAGCTGGCCACGGTGCTCAAGGCCGAGAAGCTGATGCTGCTGACCAACACGCCGGGCGTGCTCGACAAGGCCGGCAACCTGCTGACCAACCTGAGCGCGCGCGAGATCGACGAACTGTTCGCCGACGGCACCATCTCCGGCGGCATGCTGCCGAAGATCGAGGGCGCGCTCGATGCCGCCAAAAGCGGCGTGAACGCGGTGCACATCATCGACGGCCGCGTGCCGCACGCGATGCTGCTGGAGATCCTGACCGATCAGGCCTACGGCACGATGATCAGAGCAAGGTAGGCTCTCCCCCGAAGGCTCGCGCACTGCGTGTCGCTTCGCCTTCCCCCTTCCGGGGGCGACACCCGCGGCCCGGCAAAGCCGGTTCCGCGGTGTCTCACGCTCAAAACATTCAGGGCGCGTAGCCGCGGGGGTTGGCCTGCTGCCAGCGCCAGCTGTCGGCGCACATCGCGTCGAGCCCGCGCCGGGCGCGCCAGCCCAGCGTGGCCTGGGCGAGGGCCGGATCGCCCCAGTAGGCCGGCACGTCGCCCGGGCGGCGGGGGCCGACCTCGCAGGCGATCGTCCGTCCGCTGGCGCGTTCGAAGGCCTTGACGACTTCCAGCACCGATGCGCCGGTGCCCGTGCCCAGGTTGAGCGTGACCAGTCCGGGCGCTGCTTCGGCATGGCGCAGCGCTGCCACATGGCCTTCGGCCAGGTCCATCACGTGCACATAGTCGCGCACGCCCGTGCCGTCGGGCGTGGGGTAGTCGCCGCCGTGCACCGACAGCTTGTCGCGCAGGCCCACCGCCACCTGGCAGACGAAGGGCATGAGGTTGTTGGGCTTGCCCTGCGGGTGCTCGCCGATCAGCCCGCTCTCGTGCGCGCCGACCGGGTTGAAATAGCGCAGCAATGCGATGCGCCACTCGGGCTGGGCCAGTTGCAGGTCGATCAGCGCCTCCTCGACCATGCGCTTGGAGCGGCCATAGGGATTGGCCGGCCGGCAGGGCGCCCCTTCGGGGATGGGGGAGCTGTCGGGCTCGCCATAGACCGTGGCGGACGATGAGAAGATCAGCGTGCGGACGCCGGCCGCCTGCATCGCGGACGCGAGCACCCAGGTGCCGTGGACGTTGTTGTCGTAGTAGCCGATCGGGTCGGCCACCGAATCGCCCACGGCCTTGAGGCCGGCGAAGTGGATCACGCCCGCGATCTCGTGCGTACGGAACACCTGGTCGAGCAAGGCGCGATCACGCACATCGCCTTCGATGAAGGCCGGCGTGGTGCCGGTGATGCGCGCCAGCCGTTCGAGCACCCGCACGTCGCTGTTGCCGAGGTTGTCCAGAATCACCGGCATGTAGCCGGCCTCGATCAAGGCCACGCAGGTATGGCTCCCGATGAAGCCTGCACCGCCGGTCACCAGGATGTTCTTCTGCATTGCTTGTTCATCCCATGAAGGTCAAAGCGGGTATTCTGCGCGACGCGCGGAGGGCTTCCGTCGAGGCGCGCAGTTGGCACGCACTCACCGCCCTGTGAGAGAATCATTTTTTTACATTTGCGCGCGCCGCCCATGCAAAACGAAGAGACCAGCGCCCCGTCCCGCGACTCTGCCCCGTTGTCCGAGGCTCAGCCGTCTGTTCGCAAGCGGCCGAAGCCCGGCGAGCGTCGCGTGCAGATCCTGCAGACCCTGGCCGCGATGCTGGAGCGACCCGGCGCCGAGCGGGTGACGACGGCCGCACTGGCCGCGCAGCTCGAGGTCAGCGAGGCCGCGCTCTACCGGCACTTCGCCAGCAAGGCGCAGATGTTCGAGGGCCTGATCGATTTCATCGAGCAGAGCGTGTTCACGCTGGTCAACCAGATCGCCGAACGCGACGGCGCGGGCCGCGAGCGGGCCGCGCGCATCGTGACGATGGTGGTGCAGTTCGCCGAGAAGAATCCCGGCATGACGCGGGTCATGGTGGGCGATGCGCTGGTCTACGAGAACGAGCGCCTGCAGAGCCGCATGAACCAGTTCTTCGACAAGATCGAGGCCACCTTGCGCCAGGTGCTGCGCGACGTCGCGGTGGCCGACGGCTCCGCGATGCCCACGGTCGATGCGCAGGTGCGCGCGGGTGCGCTCACCGCCTTCGTCGTGGGGCGGCTGCAGCGCTTCGTGCGCTCGGGCTTCCGCCGCCTGCCTTCGGAGCACCTGGACGCCGCCGTCCAACTGATGCTCTGAAGAAGGAACGCGGCGTCGGCCGTGTTCAGCCCTGCAGCTGCTTGAGCGCCTGCGCCACGCCGGCGCCGTAGGCCGGGTCGGCCTTGCTGCAGTTGTCGATGTGGCGCTGCTTGATGAAGTCCGGCGCATCGCCCATGGCGCGCGCGGTGTTCTCGAACAGCACCTGCTGCTGGGCCGGGCTCATCAGGCGGAACAGGTCGCCCGGCTGCTTGTAGTAGTCGGCATCGTCCTCGCGGAAATTCCAGAAGTCGGCGTCGCCCTTGATTTTCAGCGGCGGCTCGCGGTAGTCGGGCTGTTCCTGCCAGTGGCCGAAGCTGTTGGGCTCGTAGTGCGGCGTTCCGCCGTAGTTGCCGTCGACGCGCATCGCGCCGTCGCGGTGATTGCTGTGCACCGGGCAGCGCGCGGCGTTCACCGGGATCTGGTGGTGGTTCACGCCCAGGCGGTAGCGCTGCGCGTCCGAGTAGGCGAACAGCCGCGCCTGCAGCATCTTGTCGGGCGACACGCTGATGCCGGGCACCAGGTTGTTGGGCGCGAAGGCGCTCTGCTCGACGTCGGCGAAGAAGTTCTCCGAGTTCTTGTTCAACTCGATCACGCCCACCTCGATCAGCGGGTAATCCTTCTTGGGCCAGACCTTGGTCAGGTCGAAGGGGTGGTAGGGCACGGTGTCGGCATCGGCCTCGGGCATGACCTGCACGAACACGGTCCACTTCGGGAAGTCCTTGCGCTCGATCGCGTCGAACAGGTCGCGCTGGTGGCTCTCGCGGTCGGAGCCCACGAGCGCGGCCGCTTCGGCGTCCGTCAGGTTCTGGATGCCCTGCTGCGTCTTCATGTGGAACTTGACCCAGAAGCGCTCGTTGTTGGCACTGATGAAGCTGTAGGTGTGCGAGCCGAAGCCGTGCATGTGGCGGTAGCTGGACGGGATGCCGCGGTCGCTCATCACGATCGTGACCTGGTGCAGCGCCTCGGGCAGGCTGGTCCAGAAGTCCCAGTTGTTGGTGGCGCTGCGCATGTTCGTGCGCGGGTCGCGCTTGACCGCCTTGTTGAGGTCGGGGAACTTGCGCGGATCGCGCAGGAAGAACACCGGCGTGTTGTTGCCGACCAGGTCCCAGTTGCCTTCCTCGGTATAGAACTTGAGCGCGAAGCCGCGGATGTCGCGCTCGGCATCGGCCGCGCCGCGCTCGCCGGCCACCGTGGTGAAGCGGGCGAACATCTCGGTCTTCTTGCCGACCGCGCTGAACAGCTTGGCGCGCGTGTAGCGCGTGATGTCGTGCGTGACGGTGAAGGTGCCGAAGGCGCCCGAGCCCTTGGCGTGCATGCGGCGTTCGGGAATCACCTCGCGGTTGAGGTTGGCCAGCTTCTCGAACAGCCAGACGTCCTGCGACAGGAGCGGGCCGCGCGGGCCGGCGGTCAGGCTGTTCTGGTTGTCAACGACGGGGGCGCCGAAGGCGGTGGTGAGTTTGGACATCGGTGGAGCTTCCTTTCAAAAATAGCAACGGGCTATCGACTGCCTGTCCATTGTGGTTCGGTGCTATCCACCGCGCAATGCAAAGCCCATAGGAATTTCCGAAGCGCTTCATAGACACGCAAGTGCATGCCGCACGACGCCGACATCAAGCCGTCACGGAAACGCCCAGCTTCGCGCCCGCCGCCACGATCTCGCCCCAAGTTGCGTCGTCGACCACCACGCCGTCGCGCTCACGCGCCAGACGTGCCGCGCGTTCGGGCTCGCCCGCGATCTGCACGTGGTCGAAGCCCGCGCCTGGCGGGCTCTGGCGCAGCCAGTCGACGAAGCCCTGCGCCTCCTGCGCGAAGCTGGCCTGCGTGCCCAGTTTGGCGGGGTCGATCAGCACCGTCAGCATGCCATTGAAGACCGAGCGCGCGGTGTCCGCGGGCCGGTGCCAGGTGCCGCCGCCGCTGAGCGCACCGCCCAGCAGTTCGCAGGCCACGGCCATGCCATAGCCCTTGTGCTCGCCGAAGGTCATGAGCGCGCCGAACAAACCCGGCCCGCCCGCGGGCCCTCCGCTGCCTGCTTGCGGCACCACCACCACGCCCGGATCGTCGGTGGGCCGGCCCTGTTCGTCGATCAGGTAGCCAGGCGGGATGCGCTCGCCCTTGTTGTGGGCCACGCGCATCTTGCCCTGCGCCACGCGGCTGGTCGCGAAGTCGAGGATGAAGGGCGCGGCACCGGCCAGCGGCACGCCGATGCAGCAGGGGTTGGTGCCGAAGCGCCCGTCGCCGCCGCCCCAGGGCGCGACCACGGGCCGCGACAGCACGTTGACGAAGTGCATCGCCACCAGGCCCTGCGCCGTCGCCATCTCCGCGAAATGCCCGATGCGGCCCAGGTGGTGCGCATGCGCGAGCGTGAAGATGCAGCTGCCGTGCTGCTTCGCGCGCGCAATGCCCATCTCCATCGCCTGCACGCCCACCACCTGCCCGTAGCCGCCCTGGCCGTCGAGCGCCAGCAGCGTGCCGATGTCGGCGGTGACCGCGACGGACGTGTTGGGCTTCAACCCGCCTTCGGCCACCGCATCGACATAGCGCGGCACCATGCCGATGCCATGCGAGTCATGGCCGCTGAGGTTGGCGAGCACGAGGTTGGCCGCGACCTGTTCGGCCTCGGCGGGGGCGCTGCCGGCGGCGGCGAGCACCTGGGCCACCTGTTGGCGAAGGAGGGCGGCGGAAACGGTTCTGGACATTCGAAAGCTCCTGGGTGTTTGGCTCCTTCCCCCTCTGGGGGAAGGCTGGGATGGGGGTTGCGTCGAAGCGGGCGCACGGCTTGGGAAGCCGCGGGCCCTCACCCCCGCCCTCTCCCGGAGGGAGAGGGAGCAAGAAAGGGCGGCGAATTACATGACCGCGCCCACTTGCCACGGCACGAACTCGTTCTGCCCGTACCCATGCTTCTCGCTCTTCGACGGCTCGCCCGAGGCGGTCGCCAGCACCATCTCGAAGATGCGCTGCCCCATCTCCTGGATCGACACCGTGCCCTCGACGATCTCGCCGCAGTTGATGTCCATGTCCTCTTCCTGGCGCTTCCACAGCGCCGAGTTGGTCGCGAGCTTGAGCGAAGGCGAAGGCGCGCAGCCGTAGGCCGAGCCGCGGCCGGTGGTGAAGCAGATCAGGTTGGCACCGCCCGCGACCTGGCCCGTGGCGCTCACCGGGTCGTAGCCTGGCGTGTCCATGTAGACGAAGCCGTGCGCCGTCACCGGCTCGGCGTACTCGTACACCGCCTCGAGGTTGCTGGTGCCGCCCTTGGCCACCGCGCCCAGCGACTTCTCGAGGATGGTCGTGAGCCCGCCCGCCTTGTTGCCCGGCGAGGGGTTGTTGTTCATCTCGCCCTGGTTGATCTCGGTGTAGTGCTCCCACCACTTGATGCGCTGCACCAGCTTCTCGCCGACCTCGCGCTTGACCGCGCGGCGCGTCAGCAGGTGCTCGGCGCCGTAGACCTCGGGCGTCTCGCTGAGGATGGCCGTGCCGCCATGCGCCACCAGCAAATCGACCGCCGCGCCCAGCGCCGGGTTGGCGCTGATGCCCGAGTAGCCGTCGGAGCCGCCGCACTGCAGGCCGATCGTGATGTGCGAGGCGCTGCAGGGTTCGCGCTTGACCGCGTTGGCGCGCGGCAGCATCTCCTGGATGAGCGCAACGCCTTTCTCCACCGTCTTGCGCGTGCCGCCGGTGTCCTGGATGTTGAAGGTGCGGAAGTTCTCGCCCTCGGCCAGGTGGCCGGTGTCGAGCCAGGCCTTGATCTGGTTGGCCTCGCAGCCCAGCCCGACCACCAGCACCGCGGCGAAGTTGGGGTGCGTGGCGTAGCCGGTCAGCGTGCGCTCGAGGATCTGCATGCCCATGCCCTGGGTGTCCATGCCGCAGCCGGTGCCGTGGGTGAGGGCGACGATGCCGTCGACGTTCGGGTAGTCGGCCAGGGCCTGCGGGTTGGTCTTGCGCGAGAAGTGGTCGGCGATGGCGCGCGCGGCGGTGGCCGAGCAGTTCACGCTGGTCAGCACGCCGATGTAGTTGCGCGTGGCCACGCGGCCGTCGGCGCGCTTGATGCCCATGAAGGTCGCTTCGCGCCGCGCGGGTGCGGGCTTGACGTCGGCGCCGTAGGCGTAGTCGCGCGCGAAGTCGCCCTTGTCCGGGCCCATGTCGAGGTTGTGCGTGTGCACGTGCTCGCCCGCGGCGATGGGCTTGCTGGCGAAGCCGATGATCTGGTTGTAGCGGCGCACCGGCGCGCCGGCCTCGATGGCGTGGGCCGCCACCTTGTGGCCGGCCGGCACCAGGCCGCGCACGGTGAAGTTCTCCACCGTCGTGCCGCCCACCAGCTGGCTGCGGGCGATCACCACGTCATCGGATGGGTGGAGGCGAATGAAAGGGGTCATCGAGGGCTCGTAGTTTTGAGAGAGAGAAGGACAAGAAGGAACTCATTGCATGAGCTTGGGCAGCCACAACACGGTGGCCGGCCAGTAGGTGATCAGCGCCAGGCTCAGCAGCAGCGGCACCAGCCAGGGCAGGATCGCCATCGTCGTGCGCTCGATGCTCAGGTTGGCGATGCGCGCCAGCACGAACAGCACCATGCCCATGGGCGGGTGCAGCACGCCGATCATCAGGTTCAGCACCATCACCACGCCGAAGTGCACCGGGTCGATGCCCAGCTGGGTCGAGATCGGCAGCAGGATGGGCACCAGGATCGTGATGGCGGCGGTGGTCTCGAGGAAGCAGCCGACGAACAGCATCAGCAGGTTCGCGAGCAGCAGGAACAGCCAGGGCTCCTTGGTGAAATTGAGCACCCAGGTCGCGATGTCCGCGGTCACGCCGGTGGCCGTCAGCATCCAGCCGAAGATCGAGGCCGCGGCCACGATGAACAGCACCGTCGCGGTGGACTCCACCGTGTCGAGGCACACGCGCACGAACATCTTCCACTTGAGCGTGCGGTACCAGAAGAAGCCCAGCACCATCGCCCAGACGCAGGCCGCGATCGCGCCCTCGGTGGCGGTGAACAGGCCGGTCGCCATGCCGCCGATCAGCAGCACCGGCGTCATGATGGGCAGCACGGCCTCGAACTTGAACACCTTGTCGGCCACGAACAGGATCACCAGCGCGACCAGCACCGCCGGCTGCGCGGGCACCCCGAGCGTGTCGACCGCGAACCACAGCGCCATGGGCCAGACGCAGACCACCAGCAGTTCGACCAGCGCCTTGATCACGCGCGGCCAGACCAGCTTGACGTCGGCGCCCCAGCCGTTCTTGTGCGCGTAGTAGGCGACCGTGAGCATCATCAGGATGGTCATGATCGCGCCGGGCATCAGCCCCGCGATGAACAGCGCGCCCACCGAGACGTTGGCCATCATCCCGTAGATCACGAAGGGCAGGCTGGGCGGAATGATCGGGCCCAGCGTGGCCGAGGCCGCGGTCACGCCGACCGCGAACTCGGTCGAGTAGCCGTGTTCCTTCATTGCCTTGATCTCGATCGTGCCCAGGCCGGCCGCATCGGCGATGGCCGTGCCGCTCATGCCCGAGAAGATCACCGAGCCCAGGATGTTGACGTGGCCCAGCCCGCCGCGCATCCATCCCACCAGCGCGAGCGCGAAGTTGTAGATGCGGTTGGTGATGCCTGCGTTGTTCATCAGGTTGCCGGCCAGGATGAAGAAGGGCACGGCCAGCAGCGGGAAGCTGTCGATGCCGCTCACCATGCGGTGGATCACGACGAAGGGCGGCAGGTTGCCCGACCAGTAGATGTAGACCAGCGAGGCGCCGGCCATGGCCACGGCGACCGGCAGGCCGGCGCTCATGAAGAGGAGGAAGGCGATCTTGAGCATGGCGTCTTCCCCTCAGCGGTCCTGGATCGTGGACTCGGGGCGCTCGAGCACGCAGTAGCCGCGCTGCCAGTGCACCCAGCTCACCTGCAGCGAGCGCGCCAGCATCGCGACGAAGCCCAGCAGGCAGACGCCGTAAACGATGTTCATCGGCAGGTCGACGATGGTCATGGCGGCGTTGTTGCCGATCTTGATCATCATCTGCACCGTCATCACCACCGCGGCCACGAAGAACAGCGTGCGCAGCACGTCGACCGCGATGCCCAGCGCCTTGCCCATGCGCGTCGGCATGTGGCGGTAGAAGAAGTCGACCTGGATGTGGTTGTTCTTCGCCACCCCGATCGAGGCGCCGATGAACACCACGCCGATCAGCAGGTAGCGTGCGATCTCCTCCGTCCAGGCGGCCGAATCGTTGAGCACGTAGCGCGTGACGAACTGGTAGAGCACCGTCAGCCCCAGTGCCCAGAAGATCCCCAGCGCGGCCCAGGCCTCGACCGTCGTGCCCGACAGGTCGACCGCCTCGTCGGTCACATGAAACTCCCCGTCATCCCCCAGCAATTTCTCGCTCATCGCATCTCCATCGTGTTGTGGTTCTGGTTTTTTCTCGACAGCCTCAAGGGGGATGCAGGACGCTTGGCGAGCGCCGCAAGCCTGCGTTGAGAAGCGCAGACGTACTCCTGTACGTCGAGCATCGCAAACGCAGGATCGCGGCGCGCAGCAGCGTCCTGCACCCCAGTCAACGGATAGCGAGGATGCGGTCGTAGTCTTGTTGGCGGTAGCCATGATCCGTCGGCTTGGTGTTCTTCAGCACCGCGTCGCGGAAGGCGTTCTTGTCGACCGTGATGATGTTGTTGCCGCGCTTCTTGAACTCCTCGACCAGGCGGGCCTCCGCCGCGATGATCTCGCGGCCGGTCTTCTCGGCCGCCTCCTGCGTGACCTCGGTGAACACCTTCTTGTCGTCGGCGCTGAGCTTGCCCCAGAGCTGACCCGAGACCACGGTCAGCAGCGAGTCGACGATGTGGCCGGTCAGCGAGATGTTCTTCTGCACCTCGAAGAACTTCTTGGCCTCGATGGTGGGCAGCGGGTTCTCCTGCGCGTCGACGGTGCCGCTCTGCAGCGCGAGGTACACCTCGGCGAAGGCGATCGGCGTGGCGTTGGCGCCCAGCGCCTTGGGGAAGGCCAGGTAGGCCGGCGCGTCGGGCACGCGGATCTTCAGGCCCTTCATGTCCTCGGGCTTGGCCACCGGCCGCGCCGCGCTCGAGGTCACGTGGCGCGCGCCGTAGTAGTTGAGCGCGGTGATGTGGTTGCCGGTCTTGTCGTCGTAGCCCTTGGCCAGTTCCTTGAAGACGTCGCTCTTGGCGTACTTCAGCTGGTGCTCGGCGTCGCGGAAGATGAAGGGGAAGTAGGAGATCGCCAGCGGCGTGTAGCTGCGGCCGGCGAAGCTGGCGCCGGTCAGCACCATGTCGACCGTGCCCAGCGTCAGGCCCTGGTTGATGTCGGCCTCCTTGCCCAGGCTGGAGGCCGGGAACACCTGGATGTCGTAGCGGCCGTTGGTGCGCTTCTTGATCTCCTCCGCGGCCCAGACCGAGTACTTGTGGAAGGGCTCCGAAGTCTCGTACACATGGGCCCACTTGAGCTTGGTCTGCGCGCCCGCGGTGCCGGCCACCCCGAAGGTGGCGACGGCCAGGGCGCCCAGCGCCACGGCCTTGAGGACCCAACGCTTGCGCTTGTCGTTCGTGCGATTCATGTGGCTTGTCTCCGTTGTTGTGTGATGGGGAACGAGAAACCTTGCTGGCGCATCGATCAGGCAGCCTTCTTCGCGCGGCGCCAGCTCGCGCTGAATCTCTGGTGGGACTTGTCCATGTGCTCGTGCATGGCCGTGCGCGCCGCATCGGCATCGCGCGCGGCGATGGCGTCGCGGATCTGCTCGTGCTCCGCGATGGCCGAACGCCACGAGGGCAGGGTCTCGAAGTAGCCGCCCAGGCGCGTGAAGATCGGGCCGTTGCGCGAATCCCAGAAGCCTTCGACCGTCTCCTGCAGCACCGTGTTGCCGCAGGCGCCGACGATGGCGAGGTGGAAGGCGCGGTCGCCTTCCAGCGGCATCACGTTGCGGCCGGCCAGTTCCTGCATCAGCACGATGGCGCGCGTCATGGCGTCCACGTCCTTGCGCCGTCCCTGCAGCGCGGCCAGCGCGGCGGTCTCGCCCTCGACCACGCGGCGCGCGCGGATCAGCTCCAGCGGGCCCCATTCGGCCGTGGCCACGGGGTTCGCCTTGCGCTGGGAACGGTCCTGCACGTAGACGCCCGAGCCGGTGCGCACCTCGACCCAGCCCTCGACCTCGAGCGCGATCAGCGCCTCGCGCACCGAAGGCCGGCTCACGCCCAGCTGGCGCGCCAGGTCGCGCTCGGCCGGCAGGCGGGCGCCGGTGGCGAATTCGCCGTCGCCGATCAGCGTGCGCAGCTGGTCGGCGATCTGGCGGTAGAGGCGCTGGGGCTCGATGGACTGCAGGGGCACGGGAAGAAAAGAAGGAAAAGGGGAGTTAAGGGTTGTCCAGAATTGGACAAGTGGTCAGGCCAATTCAGAATACGGGCGCCGCCGGGTGCTCGCCATCGGGCGAAACCCTGAAAACCCACCCCCATCCCCCCTCACCAGGACATCGCATGAGACTCCAGGGAAAGACTGCCCTCATCACGGCCGCAGGCCAGGGCATCGGCCGCGCCACCGCGCTCGCCATGGCCGCCGAAGGCGCCCAGGTCTGGGCCACCGACGTCAACGCGGCCCTGCTCGAGCACTACGCCGGTACGCCCAACGTGCAGACCGCGGTGCTCGACGTGCTCGACAAGGCCGCCATCCACGCGCTGGTGGCGCGCATGCCGGCCGTCGACGTGCTGTTCAACTGCGCCGGCGTGGTGCACAACGGCACCATCCTCGACGCGAGCGACGACGACCTCGACTTCGCCTTCCGCCTCAATGTGCGGGCCCAGTTCTGGGCCATCCAGGCCGTGCTGCCGCGCATGCTGGCCGCGGGCGGCGGCAGCATCATCAACATGGCCAGCGTGTGCTCCAGCATCAAGGGCCTGCCCAACCGCAACGTCTACGGCACCACCAAGGCCGCGGTGCTGGGCCTGACCAAGAGCGTGGCGGCCGACTACGTGCTGCAGGGCGTGCGCTGCAACGCGGTGTGCCCGGGCACGGTCGACACGCCCTCGCTGGGCGAACGCATCAACGCCAACGCCGATCCGGTCGAGGCGCGCAAGGCCTTCATCGCGCGCCAGCCCATGGGCCGGCTCGCGCAGGCGCACGAGATCGCGCCGGTCGTGGTGTTCCTGGCCAGCGACGAAGCCATCTTCGCCACCGGCCAGGCCTTCTCGGTCGACGGCGGCATCACGATCTGAGGCGCGCCGGCAGCGGCCGGCCCCACTGAATACACTTCTCACCACCTTTGAAAGGAATCTCTGAATGAAACTCGTGCGTTACGGCAACCCCGGCAAGGAAAAGCCAGGCCTCATCGATGACAACGGACAACTGCGTGACCTGAGCGCCGTGGTCAAGGACCTGGGTCCGGAACAGCTGGGCGATGCCGCGCTGGCCAAGCTGCGCAAGCTCAAGACCGACAAGCTGCCGCTGGTCAAGGGCAAGCCCCGCCTGGGCAGCCCGGTGGCCAACGTCGGCAAGTTCATCGCCATCGGCCTGAACTATGCGGACCACGCCGCGGAATCGAACCTGCCGATTCCCAAGGAACCGATCGTGTTCATGAAGGCCACGAGCTGCATCCAGGGCCCGAACGACCCGGTGATGCTGCCCAAGGGCTCGGTCAAGTCCGACTGGGAAGTCGAACTCGGCGTGGTCATCGGCACGCGCGCACGCTACGTCTCGCAGAAGGACGCGCTCAACTTCGTGGCCGGCTACTGCACCATCAACGACATCAGCGAACGCGAGTACCAGATCGAACGCGGCGGCACCTGGGACAAGGGCAAGGGTTGCGACACCTTCGGCCCGATCGGCCCCTGGCTGGTGACGCGCGACGACGTGCCCAACCCGCAGAAGCTCGCCATGTGGCTCGACCTCAACGGCAAGCGCGTGCAGACCGGCAGCACCAAGACCATGATCTTCTCGGTGGCCAAGCTGGTGAGCTACGTCAGCCAGTTCATGACGCTGCTGCCCGGCGACGTCATCACCACCGGCACGCCTCCCGGCGTGGGCCTGGGCATGAAGCCGCCGCTCTACCTCAAGAAGGGCGACGTCATGACCCTGGGCATCGAAGGCCTGGGCGACCAGCGCCAGGAAGTGATCCCCTTCAAGCTCTGAAGGCGGTGAGGGCGGGCGCGCCATGCGCCCGCCAGGTGTCGTTCGACGCGTTCAGCGCAGCACGCGCACCAGTTCGTCGAACACCAGCCGCACGCGCGCCGGCACCGGCGCGCGCTGCGGTCGATAGACATTGATCGGCCAGGGCACCGGCGCCTCCGCCTCCAGTACCTCCACCAGTTCACCCGAGGCCAGCCACGGTTCGGCCAGCGGCGCGATCAGCTGGCCGAAGCCCAGGCCGGCCAGCACAGCCGCGCATTCGGCATCGATGTTGTCGCTCACGAAGGCCGGCGCCGACACGGTGAACAGCCGCTTGCGGCTGAAGGCCCAGGGCCAGGGCCGGCCCGAACTGCGATCGATGAGTGCCGTCACCGGCAGCGCCGACAGCGCCTCGATGTCGCGCGGCGTACCGACGCGCGCGATCAGCGCCGGCGCGGCCACCACGCGCAGCGCCATCTTGCCCACGGTCCGCGAGACGAAGCGGGCATCGCGCAGCGGCCCCACGCGCACGCCGATGTCGATCTGCTGGTCGACCACGTCGGCATGCTGCTCCGACAACCGCAGGTCGAGCACCAGCCCGGGGTGTGCCGCCAGCAGCGGGGCCAGCGCCTGCGGAATGAAGCGCGCATACATGTGCGGCGCCGTGACCCGCACCGTGCCCGTGTGCTGCGACAGCGCGCGCCGGTCGATGCGGTGGAAGAGCTCGTCGACGCCGCCCACCGCCACGCGCGCGCGTTCGGCGAGCTGGCGGCCGAAGTCGCTGAGCTGCACCCCGCGCGTGCTGCGGTGGAACAGCGGCTCGCCCAGTTCGTCCTCCAGTTCGCGCACCGCGCGTGTCACCACCTGCGGCGAGACCGACAGGCGCACCGCGGCCTCGCGGAAGTTCGCGGCGTCGGCGGCGGTGCAGAACACGCGCAGGGCTTCGAGGCGGTTGGACATGGGCGTTCCTTTTTGGGGAATTCTGAAGGCGTGATGTCTTCATTTACGGGAATGCCTGGATTTTCCACACTGCATGCACTTCTTCATCCATGCAAGCAAAGGAATTCCCATGACATCCGTTCAAGACAACATCCGCGGCAAAGTCGCCATCGTCACCGGCGCGAGCAGCGGCATCGGCGAATCGATGGCCCGCCACCTGGCGGCCCGCGGCGCCAAGGTGGTGCTGGCGGCGCGCCGCACCGACCGGCTCGACAAGGTGGTGGCCGAGATCCGCGAGGCCGGCGGCGAGGCCATCGCGGTGGCCACCGATGTGGCCCAGCGTACCGACCTCGAAAAGCTCGCCGCTGCCACGGTGGAAGCCTTCGGCCGCATCGACGTGCTGGTGAACAACGCGGGCGTGATGCCGCTGTCGCCCATCGAGCGCCTCAAGGTCGACGAGTGGGACCGCACCATCGACGTCAACATCAAGGGCGTGCTCTACGGCATCGCCGCCGTGCTGCCGCGCATGCAGGCGCAGGGCAGCGGCCACATCCTGAACGTGGCGTCGATCGCCGGCTTCAAGGTCTTCACGCCCATCGGCACGGTGTACAGCGCGACCAAGCATGCGGTGCGCGCGATCTCCGAGGGCCTGCGCGTCGAGATGGGCCACAGCGGCGTGCGCGTGACCGTGGTATCGCCCGGCGCGGTCGAGTCCGAACTGAAGTTCGGCAGCACCGACGCCGACGCCGCCGCGGGCGTGAAAGCCTTCTACGAGGCCAACCAGATCCCGGCCGACGCGGTGGCGCGCGCCGTGGTCTATGCGGTGGAGCAGCCGGCCGACGTGGACATCAACGAGGTGGTGGTGCGGCCGGTGTCGCAGGACTTCTGACCGGCCGCGACGCTCAGAACTGCATCTGCGCCGAGAAGGCCACGCTGCGCGGCGCGCCCACGTAGTAGCTGTTGAGCCAGTAGCTCTTGTTGGCGAGGTTGGCCACGTTCAGGCGCAAGGTGAGCGGCTTGCCGGAAACCCGAGTGGCGTAGCGCAGGCCGACGTCGGCGGTGGTCACGGCCGGCAGGCGGTCGGTGTTGGCGCCGTCGGCCCATTGCCGCCCGGTGTAGTAGACGCCGCCGGTCAGGCTCAGGCCGGGCACGGGCAGTTCGTACTCGGCGTACGCCTTGGCCAGCAGCTTCGCCACGTTCACCGGCGCCTTGCCGTCGAGCTCGGAGCCCTTGACCTTGGCGTCCAGCGCCGTGATGCCGCCCACCACGGTCCAGCGGGCGCCGAGCCTGCCCGAGGCGTTGAGCTCGAGGCCCCGGTGGTTCTGCCGGCCGCTCTGCGTGTAGACGTTGTTCGCGTCGGTGAATTCGTAGGCCTTCTCGATGTCGAACAGCGCGGCGGTCAGCAGCATCTCGCCCACCGTGGCCTTGACGCCGATCTCCTTCTGCTTGCTCACCATCGGCGCCAGGATGGCGCGTGCGTTGGCGGCGGTGTCGGGGGCCATGCCGCCCTGCTCCAGGCCTTCGATGTAGCTGGCGTAGCTGCTGAGCCAGGGCAGGGGCTTGTACATCAGCGAGACCGAGGGCGAGTCGCGGCGTTGGTCGTAGTCGGGTTGCGTGCGCGCGCCGCTGGCGTCGAGCGTCTCCGAGCGGATCGTGCTGCGGTTGAGGCCCGCGAGCAGCGACCATTGCTCGCTGAACTGGATCTGGTCGCCGACGAGGAGGTTGCCGTTGCGCACGCGGCCCGCGTCGTAGGTGCCGAGCAGGTTGGGCGGGAAGTCGGGCCGCGGCACGTAGGTGGGCGCGCTGAAGGGGTAGGGCCCTTGCCAGCCGGTGTTGGGGCTGTAGTCCGTGCTCCACGACCGGTCGCTGTACATGGTGTAGCCCACGGTCAGCTTGTGCGCGAGGGGGCCGGTGTCGAAGCTGATGTCGGCCAGTGCGGAGCCGGCCTCGAAGGTGTCGCGGGTGCGGCCCGAGTGGATGCGGATCTGGCGGAAGCCGTCGGGCGAGGCCACGCTGTTCATCGTGTGGTCCTGCAGCGGGCGGTCGATGTTGTCGCGCATGTAGGCGCCGCGCAGCGTGATCTGCTCGTTGAGCCGGTAGGTCGCCTTGGCCATCAGCTTGGTGTTCTCGAATTCGTCCTGCACCCAGGGCTGGCCCCAGTTCTTCCTGGCGTCGGGCGCGCGGCCGTGCGGCACGTCGCTGAAGAACCAGTAGGCCGAGGCGCCGGTGGTGCGGTAGTTGTTGGCGCTGGCATTGAACTCCAGCAGCAGGCTGTCGCTGACCTGCCAGTCGACCGCGGCGCTGACGAGTTCGCGCCGGATCTTCTGGTCGTCGACGGCGGTGCCGCCTTCCTGCCTGACCACGTTCAGCCGGTAGCCGGCGCGGCCGGCCTCGTCGATGCGGCCGCCGAAGTCGCCGTGGACGTAGCCCTGGCTGCCGCCGTAGTTGCCCACCGTCACGCTGTGGAGCCGCTCGAGGGTCGGCCGCTTGTAGACGTAGTTGATCATGCCGCCCGGCGATGCCGCGCCGTAGAGAAAGCCCGAGAGGCCGTTGAGCACCTCGACGCGCTCCTTGTCCTCGAGCACGGCGGCATGGTTGTAGATGCGGCGCAGGCCGTCCTCGGCGATGTTGGAGCCGTCGAAGCCGCGGATGCTGACCATCGGCGTCCAACTCGTGACCTGCGGCGTGATGGTGCGTGTGGACGGATTGAGCTTGTAGACGTCGTCGGGCGACTGCGCCTGGATGTTCTGCAGCAACTCGCGCGGCACCACGCTGACCGAGAAGGGCGTGTCCTGCAGGCGCATGCTGCCCAGCGCGCCGACCGAGGACACGGTGCTGGCGCGGTAGCCGGCGGCGGCCGTGCCCTCCTGTTGCATTGCGGCCGTCGAATCGGCCTCGAGCGCGGCCGTGACCAGCACCGTCGGCAGCGTGCGCTCGCCCGAGGTCGGGGCGGTGGCGCGGATCACCACCGCGTTGCCGTCCACGCTCGCGCTCAGGCCGCTGTCGGCCAGCAGGCGGTTCAGTGCCTGCCGGGCCGTCAGGGTGCCCGCGACTGCGGGCGCGCGCTTGCCCGCGACCAGGTCCGAGTGGACCATCAGCTGCAGCCGGGCCTGGCGCGCGAGTTCGTTCAGGGCCGTGCCCAGGGCCTGGGCCGGCAGCGAGATGCTGAAGGTGGCGTCGGCCTGCTGGGGCGGGGCCGGCTGGGCCCGCACGGTCGGCGCGCTCCAGGCGGCGATGGCAAGGGCCGCCGCGAGGGCGGGCGTGGCGGGGCGAAAACGCGGGCGTGGCATGAAGCGGATCTCCGGGAGCAGGAAGTGGTGGAAGAAGAACTCCCCATGAAGACGCACCACGCGCGGGACAGTGGAGGTCCCGGTCGAAAAAATCCTGCGTTTTTTTTGTCGCCCGTTCCGTGCCCTCAGCGCGGCGCGATCTCGGTCGTGCCGTCGTGGGCCTGCAGCTGCACCGGCAGCACCTGCGGCAGCGCCCGGGTGAAGGCGCCCAGCTGGCGCAGGTCGAAGCTGCCGTTGATGCGCATTGCGGCCACGGCCGGGTCGCGCAGCCGGAGCCGGGTCGGGCCATAGCGTTCGAATTCGGCGACGGCTTGCGCCAGTGGCGTGTTCTCGAAGTTCACCCGGCCCTCGCGCCAGAGCATCGCGTTGGCGGGCGCGGCGTCGGCCGGCGGGCGCAGCGTGCCGTCGGTGCCGGCGGCAATGGCCTCGCCCGGGCCCAGCAGCACCGGCTGGCCGGCCGCAGTGGGGTCGATGGGCGCGACGCGCACGCGGCCTTCCTGCACCGTCACCCGCACGTCGTCGGCACCCAGGCCCGCGCCGGTGTTGCGCACCGAGAAGCGCGTGCCGACCACGGTGACGCGCACCGGTCCGGCCAGCACGTCGAAAGGCTTGCCCGCATCGTGCTGCACAGTGAACAGCGCCTGGCCCTGGGGCAGCCGGACCTCGCGCCGCTGGCGGTAGAGCGTGACCTCGGCGCGGGTGGCGGTGTCGAGCACCAGCCGGCTGCCGTCGGGCAGCTGCACCTCCATCTGCTGGCCGCGCGCGGTGGCGAAGTGCTGGCTGTAGACCGGCTGCGCCTGCCAGTGCGACCAGCCCATCCAGCCCGCGACCATGGCGCAGGCCAGGCCGGCCATCGCAGCCAGCGGCACCCAGCGGGGGCGGGCGGCCTGCGGGCGTCCGGCCGCG
>NZ_LZZW01000006.1 GCF_014170375.1 Variovorax sp. UMC13
GCGTAGCGGGTGGTGGGTGTTGGAGTCGTTGTGTCACCGGGGCAGGCACCGGAAAACGCGGTCCGTGCGCCCCGGCGAGGCCAGGGCAGCAAAGATCGTAGCCAGTTGTCACCGCCTCTCCATCGGGGGTTTCCTTAGCTGCGTCTCCCGCCTGCGCAGGGCGCCGCGCGGGCCGATGGGAGAATCGCGGCATGACACGCACCGCCGACACCCTCACGATCACCCGCCCCGACGACTGGCACCTGCATGTGCGCGACGGCGCCGCCCTTGAAGCCGTCGTGCCGCATTCGGCCCGCCAGATGGGCCGCGCGCTGATCATGCCGAACCTGCGCCCGCCGGTCACGACCGCGCAACAGGCCCTCGACTACCGCGACCGCATCCTGGCCGCGGTGCCGGCCGGCGCGGCCTTCGAGCCAGTGATGTCGCTCTACCTCACCGACAAGCTGCCGCCCGAGGAGATCGCGCGGGCCGCCGAAGCCGGCGTGCGCGCACTCAAGCTCTACCCGGCCGGCGCCACCACCAACAGCGACGCCGGCGTGACCGACCTGCGCCACACCTACAGGACGCTCGAGGCCATGCAGAAGCACGGCCTGCTGTTCCTGGTGCACGGCGAAGTCACCGACCCGAGCATCGACCTGTTCGACCGCGAGGCGGTCTTCATCGACCGCGTGCTGATCCCGCTGCGGCGCGACTTCCCCGAACTGAAGATCGTCTTCGAGCACCTGACCACCAAGGAAGGCGCCGACTATGTGCGCGCCGCCGACCGCTTCACCGCGGCCACGATCACGGCGCATCACCTGCTCTACAACCGCAACGCCATCTTCACCGGGGGCATCCGGCCGCATTACTACTGCCTGCCGGTGCTCAAGCGCGAGACCCACCGCGTGGCGCTGGTCGAGGCCGCCACCAGCGGCAGCGACCGCTTCTTCCTGGGCACCGACAGCGCGCCGCACGCCTCGCACCTCAAGGAGCATGCGCTGGGCTGCGCGGGCTGCTACACCGCGCTGACCGCGATCGAGTTGTACGCCGAGGCCTTCGACAATGCCGGCGCGCTCGACAAGCTCGAGGGCTTCGCGAGCTTCCACGGCCCCGACTTCTACGGCCTGCCGCGCAACACCGACACCATCACGCTGCGCCGCGAGTCGTGGACCGTGCCCGAAACCGTGCCCTATGGCGAGGCCGAACTGAAGCCACTGCGCGGCGGCGAGTCGCTGCCCTGGACGCTCGTATGAACGCGGCCCCGAAGGTCATGCTCCTGATCGACGCCGACAACGTCTCGGCCGACGTGATGGAGCAGGCGGTCCACATGGTGCTCAAGGAACATGGCGCGCTGCACGTGCGCCGCGCCTACGGCACGCCCGAGGTCGCATTGAAGCACCAGGCGCTGTTCAAGCGGCTGTCGGTACGGCCGATGGTCAACCTGGCCGCAGGCAAGAACAGCACCGACATCGCGCTGGCCGTCGATGCGATCGACCTGGCGATCGCCGAGCGGCCGCAGATCGTCTACCTGGTGTCCTCCGACTCCGACTTCGCGCCGCTGGTGATCCGGCTGCGCGAGAAGGGCTGCCGCGTCTGCGGCATCGGCCAGCAGGGCAAGACCGGCGACGAGACCGTGGCGGCCTACGATGCCTTCACCGACCTGCAGCACCATGCGGCGCGCTCCCAGCCCGCGGCGGACGCGACACCTCGCTCGCGGCGCGCGCAGCCCGCGGCCGAGGCCGCGCCCCGTCCGGCGCGCAAGACCGCCGTGAAGGCCGTCGCCAAGCCGGCCGCCCGCACGGTCGCCCCTTCGCCTGCACCGGCTGCCGCCGCGAAGACCGTGCCGGCCAAGAAGGTCGCGCGCAAGACCGCGGCCCGCAAGGCGGCCGCCGCGCCCCAGCCCGCGCCGGTGTCGGAAGCCGCCGAGTTCATCCTCGCGGCCGTGCCGGCGCTGCGCAGCGGCCACGAGGTGCAGCTCAACGACGTGGCCCAGGCGCTGCGCGCGGCCGGCCTGCTGAGCAAGAGCGGCAGCTCGCTCAAGCTCTTCGACAAGCTCACGGCGGAGTTCGCGGTCATGCAGCACCCCGACCGCATCCGCTGGACGGGCGCTTCCCTGCCTTGAGCCTGGGCGCGATCGATTGGGCGCAGCCCTGGCTCGCGCCTTACCGCGCACACGGCGAGGCGGTGGCGCAAGCCGTGCAGCAGGCGGCGTCGGTCGCTGCGGCGTTGTCGGCATCGAGGCCCGGGAACGCGCCCGCCTTCGTGCCGCAGGGTGCGCTGCCCGCTGGCCAGGCCTACGAGGCCCACATCTTCGAGACCCGCAGCGTTCCGACCCGCGACAACCTGCACGACTTCTTCAACGGGCTCGTGTGGTGCGCGTTTCCGCACAGCAAGCGGCACCTCAATGCCCTGCAGGCCTCGGAGATCGCACGCGCCGGCGTCGGCGCCACGCGCGGCCCGCTGCGCGATGCGCTCACGCTGTTCGACGAGAACGGCGCGCTGCTCGACGCACCGCCCGTGCTCTGGCAGGCGCTGGTCGAGCGCGACTGGCAGCGGCTGTTCGTCACCGAGCGGGCGCGCTGGCAGGAGGCGCGGTTGTGGCTCTTCGGTCACGCGCTGCTCGAGAAGCTGGTGACGCCGCGCAAGCCGATCACCGCGCATGTGCTGCGCACGCCCGCGGGCGCAGCGGCGGCCCTCGACGATGCCGCGCTGGCGGGCGCCCTCGACCCGGCATGGCTGCGGACCAAGCCCTTCGCGGCACTGCCGGTGCTGGGCGTGCCCGGCTGGTGCGCGGAGAACGCATCGCCAGCTTTCTACACCGACGCACAGGTCTTCAGGCCCAGGGCCTGAGCTGTGGGCGCCGCGCGCTCCGCCCGGGCCGCACCCGGTCGGCCCACAGGCCTTGGTGAACACAGGGATTACCAGGGCGCGCCGATTTTTGCTCCTATCATGGTTGCCCGGTTGCCGCCGTCCGGAGCGCCATGACGCATCACAACGCCAGGGTCTCCATGCCGCGCACGGCTTGAAGAGAGCCCCGGGGCCCCCATTTGAGGGGCAGATTTCCCCACGGAGAAACCAACTTGAAACGCATTCTTCTGTTCGTCCTGACCAACGTGATGGTGGTCGCGGTGCTGGGCGTGGTCGCGAGCCTGCTCGGCGTGAACCGCTTCCTCACGGCCAACGGGCTCAACCTCACCGCGCTGCTCGGCTTCGCGCTGATCATGGGCTTCGGCGGCGCGATCATCTCGCTCCTGATCAGCAAGCCGATGGCCAAGTGGACCGCTGGCCTGCGCATGATCGACAACCCCCAGACGCCCGACGAGGCCTGGATCGTCGGCACCGTGCGCAAGTTCGCCGACAAGGCCGGTATCGGCATGCCCGAAGTCGCGATCTTCGAGGGCGAGCCCAACGCCTTCGCCACCGGCGCGTTCAAGAACTCCTCGCTGGTCGCGGTGTCGACCGGCCTGTTGCAGGGCATGACGCGCGAAGAGGTCGAGGCCGTGATCGGCCACGAGGTGGCCCACATCGCCAACGGCGACATGGTCACGATGACGCTGATCCAGGGGGTGATGAACACCTTCGTGGTGTTCCTTTCGCGCGTGATCGGCTATGCGGTCGACTCCTTCCTGCGCCGCGGCGACGACCGCAATTCGGGCCCGGGCATCGGCTACTACGTGAGCACCATCGTGCTCGACATCGTGCTGGGCTTCGCCGCTGCGATCGTCGTGGCCTGGTTCTCGCGCCAGCGCGAATTCCGCGCCGATGCCGGTGCGGCCGAACTCATGGGCCGCAAGCAGCCGATGATGAACGCGCTGGCCCGCCTGGGCGGCATGCCCGCCGGCGAGTTGCCGAAGGCAGTCGAGGCCATGGGCATCACGGGTGCGATGGGCAAGCTGTTCGCCACCCACCCGCCGATCGAGGAGCGCATCGCGGCGCTGCAGAATTCGCAGCGCGGCTGAGCGACGGCACACGCTTCGCCTCATGAAAAAAGCCGGCGCTGGACGCCGGCTTTTTTCATGGGCGCGGGGCGCTCAGGGGGCGGGCGTTTCCGTCGTCGATGCCGTGTCGTCGGCGACCGCGGTTTCGGGTTCGGCAGTTTCGGCGGCCTTGGCTGCCTCGACTTCGGCAGCCGCCGCTGCAACGGCTGCCGCAGCCGCGCGCTTCTCGTCCTCGGCCTTGTCGCGGCGCACCCGGTTCAGCGTGCGCGCGACCTCCTTCGGGTCCATGCCGTACATGTCGGCGAACTCGGCCTCGGTCTTGCCGCTGGCCTCGAAGGCGCGCACCAGCGCCTCGCGCTTGGCGGCCTGGCGGCCCAGTTCGGCCAGCGCGTCGTCGAGCGCGGCGTTCGATGCGTCGTCGCGTGCGCGCACGCGCTCGGCATAGGCTTCGCGGCCGACGCCCGAGGCCTCGATCGCGGCCATGATGCGTTCGCGCAGCTGCGGGCCCAGGTCTTCCTTGCTGCGCGCCTGGCGGCGGCGGAAGGCCTCGAGGATCGCATGGTGGATGTGCTCGGGCGCCACCGGTTCGACCGGATTGCCCTGCAGGTCATGGCGCGGATGGCCCGCGGCCACGCATTCGAGGTAACGGGTCGAACGGGCGTGCAGGCCCATCGCGAGCTTCAGGTCCTCGGCCTTGAACTCGTCGCCGTGGGCGGCCAGCAGTTCCTGGTAGATGCCCAGCTTGAGCGGCAGGAAGCGCGCGCCGAAGAGCTTGGGGTAGAGCTCGAACAGGCGTTCGAGCACCGGGTGCACCTTGCGCGCGGCCTGCTGCTGCGGCTTGCGCTGGGCATTCGCCTGCTTTGCCGCTGGCTGCGCGGCCTGTGCCGCGGCCTGTCCTGCTTCGGTCGCCGCTGCGCCATCGGCCGGGCGCGCGCGCCGGCCGCGGCCGCCGCGTCCGCCGCGCGAGCGGGGCGGGCGTCCGGTCGATTCCGGCTGTGCTGCGGGCGCTGCGGCGTCGGCCGCTGGCGAGGGCACGGCGACGGCTTCGGCCGGTGCGGAGGTGGTGGTTTCGGGTGCGTCTGTCATGGTTCTGTTCGGGGTGAGGGCCGCACCGAGGTGCCGCAAAGCGAAGGGCCCGCGCTCAGCGCGGACGGAACATCTTGAAGAGATTGTCGTGGGTCACGGAAAAGTAGTCGGCCGGGCCGCCTGCGCGCAGGATTGGTTCGGCCGCCGCCGTGTCGTAGATGCCGTTCTTGAGCAGGTGGCGCGCGATGTGCACGCCCACCACTTCGCCCAGCACCAGCCAGGTCTCGACGGCCTGGCCGTCGGCGCGCTGCAGTTGCACGATCTGGGTGAGCTTGCACTCGAAGGACACCGGGCTCTCGGCCACGCGCGGCGCCGCGATGCAGCGCGAGGCCACCGGCGTGAGCCCGGCGAGCTCGAACTCGTCGACCTCGGGCGGCACCGCGGCGCACGACGCGTTCATGCGCTCGGCCAGCGGCCGGGTCGCGAGGTTCCAGCCGAACTCGCCGGTCTGGCGGATGTTGTGCAGGCTGTCCTTGGCGCCGATGCTGGCGAAGCCGATGATCGGCGGCGTGTAGTTGAAGCCGTTGAAGAAGCTGTAGGGCGCGAGGTTGCGCCGGCCTTCGCTGTCCTGCGAGGAGATCCAGCCGATCGGCCGCGGCCCGACCATCGCGTTGAACGGGTCGTGCGGCAGGCCGTGGCCCTTGGCGGGTTCGTAGAAGTGGAAATCGGTGTCGTCGGCCATGGCCTTCTCCTTCCTGTGTTTCAGCGGCCGGTCGCCTGTGCCGGGCCCGCGCCGACCGCGCGGCCGATCAGCAGCCGGAAGGGCAGCAGCATCAGCACCCCGACCGCCAGCTTCACGCCCAGGTCGCCCAGCGCCCAGGTCAGCCAGGGGCCGTCGGTGCCCGCGAAGGCGATGCCCCAGAACACCGCGCTGTCGAGCACGGCCGCGATCACCGTCGCCACCAGCGGCGCGCGCCACCAGGTGCCGCGGCGCAGCCGGTCGAAGATGCCGATGTCGAGCAGCTGCGAGGCGATGAAGGCCAGGCCCGATGCGAGCGCGATGCGCACCGGCGCGAGCGCCAGCGAGGCGATCACCGCGACCGCGAAGCCGATGTAGGCCACGCGGCGCGCCGGGCCGGGGCCGAAGCGGCGGTTGATCAGGTCGCTTACCAGGAAGGCCACGGGGTAGCTGAAGGCGCCCCAGGTCAGCCAGTCGTTGATCGCGAACTGCACCAGGATGTTCGAAGCCAGCACCACCGCCGCCATCGCGAGCGTGGCGCCGGCGAACTGCGCGGCGGAGGCCCGTGGGAAGGCCATCACGCGGCCTTCGGCAGGCGCTCGGCGTCCTGCAGCACGGCGCGCGCCACGGCTTCGGCGACCTTGATGCCGTCCACGCCGGCCGACAGGATGCCGCCCGCGTAGCTCGCGCCTTCGCCCGCCGGGTACAGGCCGCGGGTGTTGAGGCTCTGGAAGTCCTCGCCGCGCGTGATCCGGATCGGCGAGGAGGTGCGCGTCTCGACGCCGGTCAGCACCGCGTCGGGCGTGTCGAAGCCCTTGATCTTGCGGCCGAAGGCCGGGAAGGCCTCGCGCATGGCCTCGATCGCATAGGCCGGCAGCGCCTGGTGCAGGTCGGTCGGCGTCACGCCCGGCTTGTACGAGGGCACGATGCTGCCGAGCGCGGTCGAGGGCGTGCCCGCGACGAAGTCGCCCACCAATTGCCCCGGCGCGCGGTAGTCGCTGCCGCCGAGCACGAAGGCCTTGGATTCGAGCTGGCGCTGCAGCACCATGCCAGCCAGCGGCGAGCCGGTCTGGCCGTTCTCCCAGCCCGGATAGTCCGAGGGTTCGATGCCCACCACGATGCCCGCGTTGGCGTTGCGCTCGTTGCGCGAGTACTGGCTCATGCCGTTGGTCACCACGCGCCCCGGCTCGCTGGTGGCCGCCACCACCGTGCCGCCCGGGCACATGCAGAAGCTGTAGACCGAGCGGCCGTTGCTCGCGTGGTGCACCAGCTTGTAGTCGGCCGCGCCCAGCAGCGGGTGGCCGGCATGGCGGCCCCAGCGCGCGCGGTCGATCAGGCCTTGCGGGTGCTCGACGCGGAAGCCGATCGAGAAGGGCTTGGCCTCGATGTGCACGCCGCGGGCATGCAGCATCTCGAAGGTGTCGCGTGCGCTGTGGCCCAGCGCCATCACGACGTGGTCGCAGCGCAGTTCGTTCGAGGCGCCGGTCTGCTGGTCGCGCACCGTGAGGCCGCGCAGGTGGCCGTCCTCGATGTGCACGTCGGTCACGCGCTGCTCGAAGCGGATCTCGCCGCCCAGCGCCACGATCTGCTCGCGGATGTTCTCCACCACCTTCACCAGCTTGAAGGTGCCGATGTGCGGATGGGCGACGTAGAGGATCTCGGGCGGCGCGCCGGCTTTGACGAACTCTTCCATCACCTTGCGGCCCAGGAAGCGCGGGTCCTTGATCTGGCTGTAGAGCTTGCCGTCGGAGAAGGTGCCGGCGCCGCCTTCGCCGAACTGCACGTTCGACTCGGGGTTGAGCACGCTCTTGCGCCACAGGCCCCAGGTGTCGCGGGTGCGCTGGCGCACGGTCTTGCCGCGCTCGAGCACGATGGGCCTGAAGCCCATCTTCGCCAGCATCAGCGCCGCGAAGATGCCGCAGGGGCCGAAGCCGATCACCACCGGGCGGATCGGCAGCTCGGCCGGCGCCTGGGCGCTGGGCCGGTAGACCATGTCGGGCGCGGTCGTCACGCGCGGGTTGCCGGCCAGCTTGGCCAAAAGGCGCGCGTCGTCGGCCGAGTCGGCCAGGGTCACGTCGACGATGTAGACCTGCAGCAGGTCGACCTTGCGGGCGTCGAAGCTGCGCTTGTGGACGTGGATGTTGGCGATCGCCGCGGCGTCGACGCCGAGCAGGCCCTGCACGGCGTGCGCGAGCGCATCGGCGGGCGGATCGAGCGGGAGCTTGATTTCTGAAAGTCTGAGCATGGGAATGGGCTTGTGGTTATCAAGCAGGGCCCGAATCTTAGACCCATTGGCCATCCCCTGGCTGACAGCCCCCTTCCGCGGCCGAGGGGCAGGCGCGCTCAGCCCCATGCGTTCGCGCGCCAACTTCCGTGAAAGCCCGAAGGCGCGCGGCGCGGATCAGCGCTGGCGTGCGCGCGCCGCGTCCCAGAGCGTCAGCACCTGCGTGATCGCCGCGTCGAGCAGCGCATGCCGGGCGCCGTCGCGCGCGCGGATCGACAGGCCGAGCAGGAAGCTGTCGAACACCGCGGCCAGGGATTTGGCATCGGTCGTGGCCGACAACTCTCCGGTCTTGAGGCCGCGCTCCACGCAGGCGTGGATGCCCGCGCGCGTGCGGTCGCGCGAGTCGCGCAGCGGCTGCGTGATCGCCTCCTGGCCCGGGCCGCCGACATAGGCCGCGCCCAGCGCCACCATGCAGCCGCGCGGATGGCCCGCCTCGCATTGCATCCTGGCGGAGGTGCGCAGCGCCTGCTCGATGGCGTCGCGCGGCGCCAGCGCCTTGTCGAACAGCGCCTGCGTGACCTGGCCGTGGGTGGCGAGGTAGCGCGCCATGGCCTCCTGGTAGAGCGCCTCCTTGGAGCCGAAGGCGGCGTAGAAGCTGGGCGCCGAGATGCCGCCGCCGATGGCGGCCTTGAGCTGGCTCAGCGAGGTCGACTCGAAGCCCTGTTCCCAGAACAGGTGCATGGCCTGGGTCAGGGCCGCGTCGCGGTCGAAGCTTCGGGGGCGGCCCATCTGTGCCACGGCAGTCTCCTGGTTGCAAATCCACTTCAATACTAGTCGATACAAAAGTCGTTGACAAGCCGGCGGCGAGCGACCTACATTTGTACCAATCGATATATATGTCGTGGCTGCGGTCCTCGCGGCTTCTTCGCAACCCTTCACTTCAGGAATCCCATGTCTTCGTCCCGAACCGCGCCACCCGAGCGCATGCCCGCCAACGAGCGCGCCGAACCCCTGCCGCTGGCCGCCCTGCTGGCGCTGGCCATGACCGGCTTCATCTGCATCGTCACCGAGACCCTGCCGGCCGGCCTGCTGCCGCAGATCGTCGAAGGGCTGGGCGTGTCGCCCTCGCTGGCCGGCCAGATGGTCACGCTCTATGCGCTGGGCTCGCTGCTGGCAGCCATCCCGCTGACCATGGCCACGCGCCGCTGGCGCCGCCGCACGGTGCTGCTCGCGACCATCGTGGGCTTCCTGGTCTTCAACACGCTCACGGCGCTGTCCTCGAGCTACGCGCTCACGCTGGTGGCGCGCTTCTTCGCCGGCGCCTCGGCGGGCCTGGCCTGGGCGCTGCTCGCGGGCTATGCGCGGCGCATGGTCCTGCCGGACCAGCAGGGCCGGGCCATGGCGGTGGCGATGGTCGGCGCACCGGTCGCGCTGTCGCTGGGCGTGCCGCTGGGCACCTGGATGGGCGCGCTGCTGGGCTGGCGCACCACCTTCGGCGTCATGTCGCTGCTGAGCCTGGTGCTGATCGCCTGGGTGCTGGCCAAGGTGCCGGACTACCCGGGCCAGGCGGCGGATGCGCGGGCCCTGCCGCTGCGCCAGGTGCTCACGACACCGGGTGTGCGCCCCGTGCTGGGCGTGGTGCTGGCCTGGATGCTCGCGCACAACCTGCTCTACACCTATGTCGCGCCCTTCGTGGCGCCCTCGGGCCTGGGCGATGCGGTCGATGTGGTGCTGCTGGTCTTCGGCGCCGCGGCGCTGCTGGGGATCTGGATCACCGGCCGCGTGGTCGACCGGCACCTGCGGCGCGCGGTGCTGGCGAGCCTGGGGGTGTTCGCAGTGGTCACGCTGCTGTTCGGGCTGTTCGCGTCCTTCCCGTTGGCGATCTTCGTCGGGGTCGCTGCCTGGGGCGCGACCTTCGGCGGCGCCGCGACCCTGCTGCAGACGGCCCTGGCCGACACGGCCGGCGAGGGCGCCGACGTGGCGCTGTCGATGAACGTCGTGACCTGGAACAGCGCGATCGCGGGCGCGGGCCTGCTGGGCGGCGTGCTGCTCGATCGGGTGGGCGTCGCGTCGCTGCCCTGGGCGGCGCTGGCGCTGGTGCTGGTCGGCTTGGTGATCGCCTGCGCGGCGCGCACGCGCGGCTTCCCGGCCCGGCGCGCAACGCACCGCTGAGGCGGTCGGCCTGCGCGGGCCGGCGACAATCGGCGCTCTCCCGAAGAATGAACGCACCGATGCCGCTCCCCACGTACCTGCTCCTTTCCCTTGCCGACGCGCCGCCCGCAGCGGACGGACCGCCGCGCTGCCTCAACAGCGCCGGCCGATGGGCGGTCCAGGGCTTCGCGTCGCTGCCGTTGCTGGTGTGGCCGTCGGCGCAGGCGGAGGCGGCGCAGGCCGCGGCCGAACGCGCCTCGTCGGCGCGCGGCGCCCGGGTCGAGGTGGTCGCGCGCACCGAGGCCGCCTGGACCGAAGGGCGCGAGATCGTGGCCTTCACCGAACTGCACGAGCCGGCCCTGCTGGGCGCCTCGGTCCACAGCGCGGCCAAGGCCCGGCGCCTGCGCACCGAGGCCGAGAAGCTCGAGGCCTTCTGCGTGATCGTGCGGGCCGCCTCGACGGCGGCCGACCAGGCCAGCTTCGCCGAAGTGGGCCGCGCGGCGGCGAAGGCGCTGCGCGCCAGGTTCGGCGGCGGCTCGATCACCTCGGCCTTCGCCTGGGTGGCGGGGCCGGCCGGCCAGGAGGCCCTGAAGAGCCTGCTGACCGGCGAAGTGGAGGCCGGCGGCCCGCTGTCGATCGCACAGCTCGCCGAGGCGGTGGCGCTGGCGCAGAAGGCCGAGCGCCTGCGCGAACAGGCCGGCTGAAAGCCCTCAGGCCGGCAGGAAGCCTTCGACCGACAGGTAGCGCTCGCCGGTGTCGTAGTTGAAGCCCAGCACCACGGCGTCGTCGGCCAGCTCGGGCAGCTTCTGCGCGATGGCGGCCAGCGTGGCGCCCGAGGAGATGCCCACCAGCGTGCCTTCCTCGCGCGCCGAGCGGCGCGCCATCTCGCGCGCCGGGTCGGCATCGACCTGGATCACGCCGTCGATCAGGCCCATGTCCAGAATCTTGGGCACGAAGCCCGCGCCGATGCCCTGGATCGGGTGCGGCGACGGGCTGCCGCCCGACAGCACCGGCGAGGCGACCGGTTCGACCGCGTAGACCTTGAGCTTGGGCCACTTGGCCTTGAGCACCTTGGCCACGCCGGTGATGTGGCCGCCCGTGCCCACGCCGGTGATGATGGCGTCCAGGCCTTCGGGGAAATCGGCCGCGATCTCCTCGGCCGTGGTGCGCACGTGCACCGCCACGTTGGCCGGGTTGTTGAACTGCTGTGGCATCCAGCTGTCGGGCGTGCTCGCCACCAGCTCCTCGGCGCGCGCGATCGCGGCCTTCATGCCGCCGGCGCGCGGCGTGAGGTCGAAGGTCGCGCCGTAGGCCAGCATCAGGCGGCGGCGTTCGACCGACATCGAGTCGGGCATCACCAGCACCAGCTTGTAGCCCTTGACCGCCGCGACCATCGCCAGGCCGATGCCGGTGTTGCCCGAGGTCGGTTCGATGATGGTGCCGCCGGGCTTCAGCGCGCCGGATTTCTCCGCGTCCTCGACCATCGACAGCGCGATGCGGTCCTTGATCGAGCCGCCGGGGTTGGCGCGCTCGGACTTGATCCAGACCTGCTGCGTGCCCTTGGCCGTGCTCGCGAACAGCCGCTGGATCCGGATGTGGGGCGTGCGGCCGATGGTGGCGAGGATGGTGTCGGCTTTCATGGGTGCGGTCTCCTTCAGGGTCGGTCTTTGCGGACCGCCATTGTGGCGCCGGCCGATGGCTTCCATGTGGCGAACGGGGCTTTCCAGAGCTCGGCCAGCAGCACGCCGCCCACCGTCAGCACGCCGCCGATCGCGTGGTAGCCCTCGAGCGTCTCGCCCAGCGTGGCGGCCGCGATCAGCGCGGTGAACAGCGGCATCAGGTTGAAGAACATGCTGGTGCGGCTGGGGCCGAGCCGGCCCACCGCATGCATCCACAGCAGCGGCGCGGCCATCGAGGCGAACACGCCCGCGAACAGCACAAGCGGCAGGTTGGTGGCCGACAGGCCCATGCGCGGCGACAGCAGGTAGACCGGGAACAGCGCCACCGCGGCCACCAGCACCTGCAGATACATCAGCTGCAGCGGCGGCACCTCGCGCAGGTTCCAGCGCTTGAGCAGCACCACGTAGAGCGAATAGGCCAGCATGGCCAGCAGCATCAGCCCGTCGCCCGGGCCGATACCCGAGGCGAGCAGGGCGTGCAGGCTGCCTTCGCTCACCACGATCAGCACGCCCACGATCGACAGCAGCGAGCCCGCCACCGCGCCCGGCGTGAGCCGCTGGCGCAGCATCGGCACCGACAGCCCGAGCACCAGCAGCGGTGTGAGCGACGCGATGATGCCCATGTGGGTGGCGCTGGTCATGTAGGCCGCGTAGTAGGCGAGGCTCTGGTAGACCACCATGCCCAGCAGGCCCAGCACCACGATGCGGCCCAGCGCGGGGCGGACCGCCTGCCGGTTGCGCAGCGTCGCGCGCAGCGCCAGCGGCGTGAGCAGCAGCGCGGCCAGCAGCCAGCGGAAGAAGCTGATCTCGGCGGGCGCGATCAGGCCCGCGGCCATCTTGCTCACGACCGTGTTGAAGGACCAGATCACCACCGCGATCAGGGGAAATGCATAGCGCCACATAGGGATTCCTTGAAGGGGTCCTATGATCGGTTCGTCTGTCCTGAGGCATATAGCGCATTCAGGACATTCGGTCCGGCGTTTCGGACCTTCTGCACCCCATCGCCCGCCATGGCCACCCAACAGCTGCGCATCCAGGACGTCGAGGGCAAGCCCGGCCCCTTCTATTTCCGCTACGACGAGTTCGACGCGGACAGCGTGGCCGCGGCCCACAGCCACAGCTGGGGCCATCTCAACTATGCGGCGCACGGCACGCTGCAGATGGACACCGAGGGCCTGCGCATGCTGTCGCCGCCGCAGTACGCGGTCTGGATTCCACCCGACGTGGTCCACAGCTGCCACCTGCGCCATGCGATCGCCTACCGCTCGATCTATGTCGAGCGCGCGCTCTGCGCCCGTTTGCCGGCCACGCCCTGCACGGTGCGCGTGGGCCCGATCGTGCGCAGCATCCTGGCCGACTTCGCCGCGCGTGCGCTCCTCGAGCCGCGCACCGAGGCCGACCTGCGGCTGGCCCACGTGGTGGTCGACCAGCTGGCCCAGGCGCCGCAGCAGCGCTGCTACCTGCCCGATGCGCAGTCGCCCGCGCTGGTCGCGGTGCTCGATGCGCTGCAGGCCGCGCCGGACGACCACCGTTCGCTGGCCGACTGGGCGCAACGGGTGCACGTCACCGAGCGCACGCTGGCGCGGCACTGCCAGCGCGAACTGGGCATGAGCCTGGGCGAGTGGCGCCAGCGCCTGCGCTTCCTGCGCGCCGTCGATGCGCTCGAGGCCGGCCACACGGTTCAGCAGATCGGCTTCGACCTGGGCTACGGCACCGCCTCGGCCTTCATCGCGATGTTCCAGCGCGAGGCCGGCACCACACCCGAGCAGTACCGAAAAGAGTTCTGCGGGATGTGAGGCGATAATCCACCGCGTGAAGCACGCCAGACCGCCGCTGGTGCAATTCCCGAAAGGGAGCACTGGAGGAACGTCCGGACTGCACAGGACAGCGCAGGAGCTAACGGCTCTCCACCGTGAGGTGAGGATCAGAGCAACAGAGACGAGTCGGTGAAGGGGCAACCCGGATCCGGGTGAAACGGGCAATCTCTGCGCGCAGCAACACCAAGTAGGCCAGTATCGAGGTGGTTCCGCTGAGCTGGCGGGTAGGTGGCATCGAGCCGTCTGGCGACAGACGGCCCAGAGTAATGGCGGTCACGCCGGCATTCCGCAAGGAGCGCCGGTGCACAGAATCCGGCTTATCGGCGCGCTTCACACTTTATTTTTCCGGCCCGCAAGCTGCGGGCCCGCAGGCAGGCCCCTAGAACCGGTAGCGCGCCGTCACCGTCGCGCTGCGCAGGTTCCCGCGGTAGCACTCGCCGTGGTAGCAGATGGCCTTGTAGTCCTTGTCGAACAGGTTCGACACGTTGAGCGCGAGCCGCCACGGCCCCTGCTCGTAATGCAGCGTCGCGTCGACCAGCGTCACGCCGCGCTCGAAGGACGTGTTGTGTTCGTCGTTGGCGCGTCGGCCGATGTAGCGCACGCCCGCGCCCGCGCCCCAACCGTTGCCCAGCGTGTGGTCGAGCCAGGCCGAGGCGGTCTGCCGCGGCACCAGCGGCGGGATCTTGCCGGCTTCGTCGGGGTCGGCGCTCTCGAGCACCTTGGTGTCCATCCAGGTGTACGAGGCCAGCGCGTTCAGGCCCGGGAGGATCTCGCCCTTGGCCTCGAGCTCGAGGCCGCGCGAACGCTGCCTGCCGATCTGCCGGCCCTCGAAGTTCACCGGGTCGTAGGTGACCACGTCGGTCTTGCGCAGGTCGAACACCGCGGCCGTGACCAGCGTGCGGCTGCCCTCGGGCTGGAACTTCACGCCCGCCTCGACCTGCTTGCCGCGCATCGGCTTGAACGGGTTGCTGTCCGCATCGGCACCGCTCACGGGCAGGAAGGATTCGGTGTAGCCCACATACGGCGCCCAGCCGTTGCCCGCGAGGTAGGTCAGCCCTGCACGGCCGCTGAAGGCATCGTCGCTTTTCTTCGTCACGGCTGCGTGGAGTTGGTCGTCGGTGACCGAGCGCACATGGTCCTGGCGCCCGCCCAGCGTGACGACCCAGCGGTCCGCGAACTTGATCTGGTCCTGCGCGTAGAGGCCGATCTGCCGCGTGGTCTGCCTGTAGTGGGCCAGCGGGTCCTGCGGCGTGTCGACGTGCTGGCCATAGACCGGTGCGAGCAGGTCCAGGGCGGGCGCCGGCCCGATGAAGCGCCGCGCGGTGCCGCGCTGCTCGCTGAAGTCCACGCCGAACAGCAGCGTGTGCGCGACCTCGCCGGTGCGCAGCTTGCCCTGCACGTGGGTGTCGAGGCTGGCCTGGTTCACCGGGTCGTCCCAGGTGCGGGCGACGCGCGAGATGCTGTGTGCGTCGGCATCCACTTCGTCGACCCACACCGTGCGCCGGCTCAATGCCACGTGGCTGTAGCGGAAGTTCTGGCGCAGGGTCCAGCTGCTGTCGAGCGCGGTCTCGAAGTTGTAGCCGACGGCGCTCTGGCGCTGCTTCATGCGGCTGAAGCTGTAGTCGCCCATCTTCACGTCGGTGAGCACGTTGTTCTGGCTGAAGTAGTAGGTGTCCTCCTGCGACTTGTTGTCCAGGACATTGGCGTACAGCGTCAGGGAGGTGCCGGCATGGGGTTGCCAGCGCACCGAGGGCGCGAGGTAGGTGCGCCGGCGGTTGAGCTTGTGGCCGTCGGGGTAGCGGTCCTGGTCGTTGCTGTCGAGCGCCACGCCGATCAGCCGGTAGCTCCAGTCGGAATCGGCACCGAAGCGGTCGCCGATGTCGAAGGCCAGCTGCTTGCGGTCGAAGCTGCCGACCTGCGCCTCGATCTCGCGGATCCGTTCGCCCGTGGGCTGCTTGCTCACGCGGTTGATCACCCCGGCCGCATCGCCCTGGCCGAAGGTCATCGAGGCCGGCCCGCGCAGCACTTCGACGCGCTCCAGCGCATAGGGCTCGGTCAGGAAGCGGTTGACGCCGAACAGCGCCTGCGAGAGCCCATCCAGGTAGGTGCTGTTGGAGGTGTCGAAGCCGCGCAGCAGCATCAGGTCCCAGCCGCGGTTGTCCGGGCCGTAGATGCCCACCGTGATGCCGGGGCTGTAGCGGATGGCCTCCATCACGTCCTGCACGCCGCGCGCGTCCATCTCCTCGCGGCCGATCACCGAGACCGATTGCGGCACCTCGAGCAGCGGCGTGTCGGTCTTGGTGGCCGTGGCGCTGCGCCGCGCCACGTAGCCGTTGACCGGGCCGGTGGCCGTCTCGGGGCTGGCGGCCATCACGGTGACGGTCGCCAGCGTGGTGCCGCTCGATGCATTCGAGGCACGTTCGATCACCAGTGTGTTGCCGTCGATGCGGCCCGACAGGCCGGTGCCTTGCAGCAGCTGCGCGACGGCCGCGTCGGCGCTGAGGCTGCCCTGCACCGCACGGCCCTGCTGGCCCTGCAGCAGCGCGGGCGCGGCCATCAGCTGCAGATGGGCCTGGCGCGCCAGCTGGCCCAGCGCCTGGTCCAGCGGCTGCGCGGGGATCGCGAAGGCGATGCCCGCGCGCTGCGAGGGCGCCGGCGCAGCGCCGGTCTGGGCCTGGCCCTGCTGGGCGGCCAGGGCCATGACGGCCACGGCGATCAGGCGGCGGGCGCCAGCGCGAAGACGGGGAGGATGATCAGCAGCAACAGCAGGCATTCGGGTTTCTCGGCTCGTTCGGGTCCATCGACATCCCGCGCCCCGAAGTCGGTCGGCGCGGGCTCATGGCTTACTGAAACGTGCGAACGCCCGGAATCCCTCAGCCGCGGCCTTCGATCACCAGCGAACGCGCCGACCCTCGCTCGCGCACCTGCACCGGCAGGCTGCCGGGCAGCAGCCGCAACCAGGCCCGGCTGTCCGCGATGCGCACCCGGCCCACCACCGGCAGCTGCGCGACCTCGGGCGCCGCCTCGATCGGCTGCGTGCCGTAGCGCGCGAGCCGCGCCACCACCTCGCCCAGCGGCGTGTGCTGGAAGTCGAGCCAGCCCTCGCGCCACGGCGCGACCGCGGCCGCATCGCCGTCGCGGCTGACCGTGAGCTGCGCCCCTTCGATGCGCACGCGCTCGCCGGCCCCCAGCACGCACTGCGCGCCCGTGCCGCCGCGCACCCGCACCTGGCCCGACTCGACCGCCACCTGCAGGTCGCCCGATGGCTTCAGCGCCACTTCGAAGCGCGTGCCCAGCACCGTGACCTCGTGCGCGCCGGCCGCCACGGTGAAGGGCCGCTCCGGGTCGCGCGCCACGTCGAAGAACACGCTGCCGGCCAGCAGCCGCGTGGTGCGCCGGGCCGCGTAATAGGCCACCTCGAGCTGGGTCGCCGCATCGAGCGTGAGCCGGCTGCCGTCGGGCAGCGTCTGCTGCCGGATGCGCCCGGGCGCGGTGGCCAGCGTGAGCGACTGCTCTGGCACGTACCGGCGCCAGGCCTGCCAGACCCCCGCGCTGCCCACGCCCATGCCCGCCACTCCGAGCAGCGCCGACAGCGCACGCCGCCGCCCGGTGCGCGCCGGCGGCACCGCCTCGCCGCGCCAGCGGTGCAGCGCGGCCTCGACGCCGTCCATGGCGCGCATCACCTCGCGCTCGATGGTCTTGACCGACACCCCGTGCTGCGCCGCGAGCTCGGCATGGCTCGCGCCGTCGAGCCGGTCGGCCAAAAAGATGTCGCGGCTGCGCGCCGGCAACGCCGCCAGCGCCGCGGCCACCGCATCGAGCGCCTGCCGATGGCCCAGCCGCTCGGCGATGTCGGGCGTCAGCGGCTCGCGGAACGGCGCTTCGCCCTCCGCGCGCTGCGGCGTGAAGCGCTCGTGGCCGCGCTGCCGCCGGCGCAAATGGTCGATCGCGATGTTCTCGGCCACCGTGTAGACATAGGCCCGCGCGGCCGGGGCCGGCGGCGCCTCATCGCCAGCCGCCCCCCGCTCGGCCAGCCGGATCCAGGTGTCGTGCGCCAGCTCCCGCGCGTCCTGCGCACTCCCCGTGCGGCGCGCGATGAAGCGCACCACCTCCGGATAGCTTTCCTGGAAAGCCGAGAGCAGCGGGGTGGGGGAGAGTTGGGCGGACATGGGCGGGAGGAGGGCACGCGGATCGCGCTGGCATTATG
>NZ_LZZW01000007.1 GCF_014170375.1 Variovorax sp. UMC13
ATCCCCCCCCGCACGGCCTCCGACCCCGGCCCGCTGGCGCTGGTCGTCGAGGACGAGTCGGGCATCGCCGACATCCTGGTGGCCTACCTGCAGCGCGACGGCATGCGGACCCAGCGCGCGGTCGACGGCCCCTCGGCGCTGCGCCTGTTTGGCCAGTTGCGGCCCGACATCGTGCTGCTCGACATCCACCTGCCCGGCATGGACGGCGTGGACGTGCTCAAGGCGATCCGCAGCGACAGCGACACCCCGGTGATCATGGTGACCGCGCTGGCCGACGACGTCGACAAGCTGCTGAGCCTGCGCATGGGGGCCGACGACTACGTGGTCAAGCCCTTCAGCCCGGCCGAGGTGGTGGCGCGGGTGCGCGCCGTGCTGCGCCGCACCGGGGCCCGTCCGGCCGAGACGCGCGCGGCGCCGATCCGCGTTGGGCGCCTGGTGGTGGACATGGAGGCCCACGGCGCCTCGACCGTCGACGACGACGGCACGCTGCACCCGCTGCCGCTGACCCTGACCGAATTCCGCCTGCTGGCCTGCCTGGCCAGTCAGCCGCGCCGCTGCTTCTCGCGCAGCCACCTGATCGAGACCTGCCTGCCCGAGAGCGACGCGCTCGACCGGGTGATCGACTCGCACCTGAGCAAGCTGCGGCGCAAGCTGCAGGACGCGGGCCAGGAAGGGCTCATCGAGACGGTGCGCAGCATCGGCTACCGCCTATGGCCCGGCCCCTAGACCGCATCTGGATCCGCTTCGGGCTCTGGATCGCGGCCACGGTGCTGGTCACCATCGCGATCCTGGGGGCGAGCGTCATGCTGTTCTCCGAGCTGCAGTACCGGGGCTTCTACGGCAGCCTGCCGGAGAACGTGCAGCAGGAGCTCGACGTGCTGCAGGATCGCTCGCTGGAAGACAGCCCGCGCGCCATGCAGATCTACGGCCAGTACTGGCGCGGCGACCTGCTGTTCGGCGAGAAGTGGTCGCTGCTGATCGGCCTGCTGGTGTGCCTGCCCTTCGGCCTGGCCGCGGGCTTCTGGGTCTCGCGCTTCGTCACCTTGCCGCTGGCCTCGATGGCCGAGGCCGCGCAGCGCGTGGCGCTGGGCGATTTCTCGGTGCGCGCCGAGCCCGGCGGGGAACGCGGCGAGATGGCCGACATGGTCAACGACTTCAACCACATGACGGACGCGCTGGAGCAGCTGGAGCGCGAGCGCAAGGCCACGGCGGCGGCGGTCTCGCACGAGCTGCGCACCCCGCTGGCCGTGCTGCGCGCGCGCCTGCATGCGGTGTGCGACGGCGTGATTCCGGCCGACGGCGCGGAATTCCGCACCCTGCTGGACCAGGTCGAGCACCTGGGGCGGCTGGTGGACGACCTGCACATGCTGTCGATGGCGGATGCGGGCGGCCTGTCGCTGCAGACCGCGCGGGTGGACCTGGCGATGCTGGTGCAGGACACCGTGGCCGGCTACGCCAGCCGGCTGGCCGAGCACGGCATCGCGCCGGAGCTGGACATCGGCCAGGGCCATGTCTGGGTCCATGCCGATCCGGACCGGATGCGCCAGGTGATCTCCAACCTGACCGAGAACGTGCTGCGCTATGCGCGCGACGGCGCCTGGCTGGGCATCCGGCTGCGGGCGGACACCGGCGCAGGCATGGCGGTGCTGAGCATCAGCGATGCCGGGGCCGGGCTGCCCGAGGACGTGTGCCAGAACCTGTTCCAGCGCTTCCAGCGCTCGGACAACTCGCGCTCGCGCGCCACCGGCGGCTCGGGCCTGGGCCTGTCGATCGTGCACATGCTGGTGCTGCGCCAGGGCGGCGAAATCTCCGCCGACGGCTCCGCGCGGGGCGGCACGCGCTTCACGATCCGCATGCCCCTGCTGGCGGCCGATCGACGCGGCCCGGCCTGAAGCGGCAGCCGCGCCGCCCGCCTTCCGATAATGGGGAATGCCATCCCCCTCACGCCCGACGCCGATCCTCTCGGCACTCCTGCTCTCCATCGTGCTGGCCGGCTGCACGATGCCCCGCAAACCCCCGACCGACGACGAGATGCTCCCGCCGTCCGCGGGACCGGTCGCGCATCCGCCGACGATCGCCGTCGAGCAGGCCGCACCGCCGATGGTCAGCGTCGCCCCCGCGCCGCCGGCCCCGGCGGCCGTCGTGCTGCCCGTGCCGCTGCGCCGGCCGGCGCCGGTCTTTCCGGCGGCGCTGGCCGAGCGCGGCATCGACGGCACGGTGGTGGCGAGCTTCTTCGTCGACACGCTGGGCGTGCCCGAGACCGTGCGCATCCTGCGCAGCCCGCATCCGCTGCTCGACGCCGCGGTGGTGGAAGCGGTGCGCCAGTGGCGCTACGAGCCGGCGCGCGATGCCCAGGGGCGCGCTGTGCGTCACCTGGTGCAGGTGCCGTTCCGCTTCCGCCTCGAGGACTGAGGCGGCCGCGCCTCAGGCGCGCCGGAACACCAGGTCCCAGACGCCGTGGCCCAGCTTGAGGCCGCGGTTCTCGAACTTGGTCAGCGGGCGGTAGTGCGGCTTCTCGGCATAGGCGGCGGCCGTGTTGCGTAGCAGCGGCTCCTGCGACAGCACCTCGAGCATCTGCTCGGCGTAGGGCTGCCAGTCGGTGGCGCAATGGATGTAGCCGCCCGGCTGCAGGTGCTGCGCCAGCTTGGTCACGAACTCGGCCTGGATCAGGCGGCGCTTGTTGTGCCGCTTCTTGTGCCAGGGGTCGGGAAAGAAGATGTGGACACCGGCCAGCGTGCCGGGCTGCAGCATGTGGTCGAGCACGTCGACCGCGTCGTGCGCGCAGATCCGGATGTTCGGGATCGACTGTTCGCCGATGCGCTTGAGCAGGGCGCCCACGCCGGGCTCGTGCACCTCACAGCAGAGGAAGTTGGTCTCGGGCAGCACGGTCGCGATGTGGGCCGTGGCCTCGCCCATGCCGAAACCGATCTCGAGCACGGTCGGGGCGGCGCGGCCGCCGAAGGCCGCCGTCAGGTCCAGCGCCTCGGGCGTGTAGGGCAGCAGGAACAGCGGTCCCAGTTCGGCGAAGGCCCGCGCCTGGCCGTCGGTGGTGCGGCCCGCGCGCTTCACGAAGCTCTTGAGGCGCCGGTGCAGCGGATGCGGTAGGGACGCGTCGGGGGCGCCGTCGTCGGTGGCGGGCGCGTCTTCGCTGGGCGGGAGGTCGTGGGGCACGGTGTCGGGGAAGTTCATGAGGGCCGCGAATTGTAGAGAGCGCGCCATTCGGGCACCCAGCCGGCCAGCGCGGCCGCGCAATTCAGGGCCGGGGTGGCCGCCAGGCCCAGCACGCGCGCGGCCCGGTCGAGCGCGGCCAGGGCGGCTTGCGGCGTGCCGGTGTCGAGCGCGGTGGCGCCGTTCTGCTTCGACAGCTTGTCGCCGTCGGCGCCGCGCACCAGCGGCGTGTGGAGGTAGCTCGGCGTGGGGAAGCCGAGGGCGCGCTGCAGCAGGATCTGGCGCGCGGTGTTGTCGGCCAGGTCCTCGCCGCGGACCACGTCGGTCACGCCCTGCTCGGCATCGTCCACCACCACCGCCAGCTGGTAGGCCCAGGGGCCGTCGGCGCGGCGCAGCACGAAGTCGCCGACCTCGCCGGCCACGTCCTGCCGCTGCGGGCCCAGCCGGCGGTCGGTCCAGCGCAGTTCGGCATCGACCTTGAAAGTGGCGAAGCGCCAGGCGCGCGCGGGCTTGCCGTGCAAGCCGTCGCGGCAGGTGCCGGGGTAGACGCGCTCGCCGTGCCGCTCGGGCGCCTGGCCGCGCTGCGCCAGCGCCTCGCCGATGTCCTTGCGCGAGCAGCCGCAGGGATAGGCAAGGCCCTGCGCCTGCAGCGCGGCCAGCGCGGCTTCGTAGCGCGCGCCTCGCTGGGTCTGCCAGACCGGCGCCTCGTCGGGCCGCAGGCCGCAGGCCGCCAGCTGCTGCAGGATGTGCGTGCCCATGCCGGGCAGGCAGCGCTCGGTGTCGGCGTCCTCGATGCGCACCAGCCACTGGGCCTGCGGGCCGCGGGCGCGCACGTCGAGCCAGCTGGCCAGCGCGGCGACCAGCGAACCCGCATGCAGCGGGCCGGTCGGGGAGGGGGCGAAGCGGCCGCGCATGCGGTCGGCGGGCGGGCCTTAGATCACCGCCAGGGCCAGCGACAGGCCCGAGAGGAAGGCGTCCTCGACCCGGTGGCCCATGCACCAGTCGCCGGCCAGGCCGATGCGGGCCTTGGCGTCCCACAGGTGAGGCTTGCCCAGCGGGGCCTGGGTCTGGGCCTCGGGCCAGCAGCGGGCGCGCGCATAGCTGGGCGTGGCGTGGATGCCGGTGATCTCCGAGAAGGCGCGCAGCAGCTTGGCCTCGACGCGGGAAGCGTCGTCGCGCAGGTGTTCCTGCGACCAGGTGGGGCTGGCCTGCAGCGTCCAGCGCTCGACCGGCTCGCGGCCGGGCTTGGACGATTCGCGCGCCAGCCAGGCCACGCGGTGGTGGGTGCTGCGCGCCGCGTTCCATTGCGGGCCCAGGTGCGGCAGCGTGGGCTGGCTGGCCTGGGGGAAGGCGATCATCAGGGTCCAGCAGGGCGAGGCCTGCACCTTGGCGATGTTGCGCTCCAGCGTGGGCGCGATCTTGCTGCGGCCCAGCAGCAGTCGCGCACGCGCGGGCGGCACGGCCAGCAGCACGGCATCGAAGCCGGAATGGACGGGGGCCGCGTCGCCCTCGGTGCGCAGCTGCCAGCGGCTGCGGTCGAGCGCGTCGGGCTCGATCTGCAGCACCTGGGCGCCGGTCACCAGGCGCTGGCCCAGCGGCTCTGCCCAGTGCGCCACCAGCGCGTCCATGCCGGGCTGCGCCACGTAGTGCGGGTCGCGCGCGGGCAGGGCGGCCTCGGCCACGCGGCCGTGGGGGTCGAGCACGCGCACGAGGTTGGCGCTCCAGGGGCGGCAGATCTTGGTGGCGGTCTGCAGGGCCAGCGCAAAACGCTCGTCGCGCACGGTGAAGTACTGGGCGCCGCTGTCAAAGCGGCCGAAGGCCGTGGATTCGCTGGCCATGCGGCCGCCGGCGCTGGCCTCGGCCTCGAACACGGTGACCTCGTGGCCGGCCTGCAGCAGCGTGCGGGCGCAGGCCACGCCGGCCATGCCGGCGCCGACGATGGCGAAGTGACGGGGGCCGGTGGCGGTGCTTCGGTGACGGTCGGCGGGCAGGGTGGTGGTCATGGCAGGTCTCTTTCTGGAAGGCGTTCGATGACGGGACGATGACGGTTGGGCAGCTGACTCTACATCGGCTTGCGGGGCGTTCAGCGGCCGCGATGCCGCTCGAGCAATGCGCGCCGCGTGCCCTCGTGCTCGAACTGCGCGAGCCACCACTCGAGCGCGCGTCCGGGCTGCGCATTGCTGCGCACGCGCCAGGCCAGGTGCATCTGCCCCACGGGCTGGACTCGCTCGGTGCGCAGCTCGACCAGGTGGCCGGCCTCGATGTAGGGCCGCGCCATGGGCTCGGGCAGGAAGCCGCCGCCCAGGCCGTGCAGCTGGGCCGACAGCTTGGCCTGCATGGTGGGCACGGTCAGCACGTCCTGCCCGCCGATCAGGTTGACCGTCATGCGCGGGCCGGCGCGCGAGGAGTCGGCCGCGGCCACCGCGCGGTGCGCGCGCAGCGCGGCATCGCTGAGCGGCTGCGGCAACGCGGCCAGCGGATGATGCGGCGCCACCGCGTAGACGAAGCGCAGCTCGCCCAGCAGCCGGGTGCGGATCGACGGCGCGGTGAAGCCCAGGGCGGCCGCATCCAGCACCGAGCCCACGGCCAGGTCGGCCTCGCCGCTGGCCAGCGCCTCGATGGTGCCCAGCAGGGTCTCGTCGCGCAGCTTGAGCCGGGTCGGCGGCTCGAGCGCGTAGAAGGCGCCCACCAGGTCGAGCATCGGGTCGCGCGCGATCACGCTGTCCATGGCGATGGTCAGCAGCGGCTCCCAGCCGGTCGCCACGCGCTTGACGCGGTTGGCCACGGCCTCGAGGTCGCCCAGCAGCCGCGGCGCCTCGCGCATCAGCTCGGCGCCGGCTTCGGTGAGCCGGGCCTGGCGCGCGCTGCGGTCGAACAGCAGCACGTCGAGCGCGTCCTCGATCTGGCGCACCCGGTAGCTCAGCGCGCTGGGCACCAGGTCGAGCACCCGGGCCGCGCCCGCGAAGCTGCCGGCGCTGACCACCGTCTGCAGCATGGCCAGGGCCTCGGGGGTCAGGACGTCGCGGGCGTTGGGCATGGTCTGAAGGTCATTCAAAAAAATTGAATGGTGCCATCAAAAGCGGGCCACTGCAGGGCGGAACGGCCGCCCTAAAGTTACATGCATCCGCTGCGCACACGGCGCGGCCCTTCGAAAGAGGCCCCAGGGCCCAGGAGTTCAACGATGTTGACGATTCGCAAATCCCAGGAACGTGGCTACGCCGATCACGGCTGGCTCAAGTCCTTCCACAGCTTCTCCTTCGCCGGCTACCACGACCCGGCCCACATGGGCTTCGGCAACCTGCGCGTGATCAACGAGGACCGCGTCGCGGCCGGCGCCGGCTTCGGCACCCATGGCCACAAGGACATGGAAATCATCAGCTATGTGCTGTCGGGCGAGCTGGCGCACAAGGACAGCATGGGCAACATCGAGAGCATTCCGCCGGGCGACGTCCAGCGCATGAGCGCGGGCCGCGGCGTGATGCACAGCGAGTTCAACCACAAGAAGGACGAGACCACGCACTTCCTGCAGATCTGGCTGCTGCCCAACGAGCGCGGCATCGCGCCGGGCTACGAGCAGAAGCAGTTCGATGCGGCCGACAAGCGCGGCCGGCTGCGGCTGGTGGCCTCGCCCGACGGCAGCGAGGGCTCGGTCACGGTGCATGCCGATGCGCGGCTCTACGCCGGTCTGCTGGATGGCGACGAGAAGGCGGCGCTGACGCTGGACCCGGCGCGCAAGAGCTATGTGCACCTGGTGCGCGGCGAGCTCGAGGTCAACGGTCGCAAGCTGGTGACCGGCGACGCCGCGATGCTCGAAGGCGAGGCGCAGCTGGCGCTGGCCGGCGGCAAGGATGCCGAAGTGCTGGTGTTCGATCTCGCCGCCTGAGAACGAGCGAATGAACCTGCTGCGCACCCCGATCCCGCATCTGCGGTGCTCACCGCACGCAAGTGCGGCTCCGCTCCTCGACGCAGGCTCGGCGCGCTCGCGACGGTTCCTTCGCCCGTTCTGACCCGTCTTTTCTCTTTCCATTTTTTCAACCGAGGAGTTTTTTCATGTCCACCATCACCACCACCCGCCCGACGGGCGTCTCCACCACCGGCAGCCAGGACGTCGCCGCGCTCGTCGGCCGCATCCTGCTGGCCGCCTTGTTCGTGCCCGCCGGCTTCGGCAAGCTCATGGGCTTTGCCGGCACGGTCGGCTACATCGCCTCGGTCGGCCTGCCGGTGCCGCAGGTCGCGGCCGTGGTCGCGATCCTGGTGGAGCTGGGCCTGGGCCTGGCACTGCTGGTCGGCTTCAAGACGCGCTGGGCCGCCATCGGCATCGCGCTGTTCACGCTGGTCGCGACCTTCTCCTTCCACAACTACTGGGCCATGGCCGCCGACAAGGCCTTCGTGAACCAGCTGATGTTCTTCAAGAACATCGCCGTGGTCGGTGGCCTGCTGGTCGTCTGGGCCTTCGGTCCGGGCCGGCTGAGCATCGACAAGCGCTAAGCTGCGTTTTATTTTTCAAGAGGATCGCTCCATGCCCCGCATCGCCGTCGTTTTCCATTCCGGCTATGGCCACACCCAGCGCGTGGCGCAGGCGGTGGCGGAGGCTGCGGGCGCCGAACTGATCGCCATCGACGCCGACGGCAACCTGGCCGCCGGCGGCTGGGAAGCCCTGGCCGAGGCCGACACCATCGTGTTTGGCTCGCCGACCTACATGGGCGGCGTGAGCTGGCAGTTCAAGAAGTTCGCCGATGCCTCGTCCAAGGTCTGGTACGCCGAGGGCTGGAAGGACAAGCTCTTCGCGGGCTTCACCAACAGCGCGACCATGAACGGCGACAAGGTCGCGACCATGGGCTACCTCTGGACGCTGGCCATGCAGCATGGCGGCCTGTGGATCAGCATGGGCATCCATCCCGCCAACGACAAGGCCGCGCGCCGCGATGCGCTCAACTACGTGGGCGGCTACGGCGGCCTGCTGACGGTCTCGCCCTCCGACGCGAGCCCGGCCGAGATGGCCAAGGGAGACTTCGACACCGCGCGCGCCTTCGGCGAACGCGTGGCCCAGGTGACCGCGGCACGCACACGATGAATGAAGGAACGAAAAGAATGACCGCACCCACGCTGCTTCGCCCCCACGACAAGGACCTCGGTGGCGGCTTCAAGGTCCGCCGCCTGCTGCCGGCCGCGCAGCGCCGGTCGGTCGGCCCCTTCGTCTTCTTCGATCATTTCGGGCCGGCCACCGAAACCCCCGACACCCAGCACGACGTGCGCCCGCATCCGCACATCGGGCTGGCCACCGTCACCTATCTTTTCGAGGGCGCGATGATGCATCGCGACAGCCTCGGCAGCGTGCAGGAGATCCTGCCCGGCGCCATCAACTGGATGACCGCCGGGCGCGGCATCGTGCATTCGGAGCGCAAGCCCGAGCGCCTGCGCGCCGACGACTACGTGAACCACGGCCTGCAGCTGTGGGCCGCGCTGCCGCAGGCCTTCGAGGAGGTCGAGCCCAGCTTCACGCACACCGCGGCCGACGCGATCCCCGAAGCCGACGAACAGGGTGCGCGCGTGCGCGTGCTGATCGGCGAAGCCTTCGGCCTGCGCTCGCCCGTCAAGACCTTCGCGCCCACGCTCTACCTCGACATCGCGCTGCCCGCGGGCACCTCCTTCGTGCTGCCCGCGCTGGCACCCGAGCTGGCGGTGTACCCGGTCGACGCCGATGTGCGCATCGACGGCGTGGCGGTCGAGGCCCACACCATGGCCGCGCTGCCGGCCGGGCAGGGCGCAACCTTGAGCGCCGACACGGCGGTGCGCCTGATGGTGGTCGGCGGCGCGCCGCTCGACGGCCCGCGCTACATCACCTGGAATTTCGTCTCGAGCCGGCGCGAACGCATCCTGCAGGCCGGTGACGACTGGGCCGCCCAGCGCATGGGCCAGGTGCCGGGCGAGACCGAGTTCATCCCGCTGCCGGGGCATCCGTTCCAGGTGCAGAGCCCGGCGCCGGACACGGGGACCACGCCGGCCTGAGTTTCTTTTCCTTCTCCTTTTGGGAGAGGGCAGGGTGAGGGCGGCGGCGGTCGTTCGACAACGTGCTTCAGCGAGGGCTGCCAGCCCTCACCCCCACCCTCTCCCGGAGGGAGAGGGAGTAAGACAAGCTCAGCCCTTGAGCGCCAGGTCCGGGTCTTCCGCGGCCCGCGCGCTCGCCGCGTTGCCGGTCGCGCTCAGGTCGGGCGCCAGCGTGCGGCGGCCGTCGAAGACGAAGCAGTCGCCGCGGTAGTGCGCGCCGCCGATGGTTTCGAAGTATTTGAGGATGCCGCCCTCGAGCTGCAGCACGTTCTCCACGCCCTGTTCGCGCATCAGGATCGCGGCCTTCTCGCAGCGGATGCCGCCGGTGCAGAAGCTCACCACCGTCTTGCCCGCGAGCTCGTCGCGGTGGTCCAGCAGCGCCTGCGGGAACTCGGTGAATTTCTCGATCCGCCAGTCGATCGCGCCCTCGAAGGTGCCGTGGTCGACCTCGAAGGCGTTGCGCGTGTCGAGCAGCACCACGGGCTGCCCGGCGTCGTCGTGCCCCTGGTCGAGCCAGCGCTTGAGCGTCTCGGCCTCGACCCCCGGCGCGCGGCCCGCCGCCGGCTGGATCGCGGGATGGTCCATGCGGATGATCTCGCGCTTGACCTTCACCAGCATGCGGCGGAAGGGCTGGGTATGGGACCAGCTCTCCTTGGTCTCGAGCGTGGCGAAGCGCGGGTCGGCGCGCAGTTCGGCGACGAAGCCGTGCACTTCCTCCGGCGCACCGGCCAGGAACAGGTTGATGCCCTCGGGCGCCAGCAGGATGGTGCCCATCAGCTGGCGGGCCTGCGCGCTGGCCAGCAGCACGGGTTTCAGGGCGAGGGGGTCTTCAATGGCGCTGAAGAGATAGGCGGCGATGTTGAGGATGGGAAGCACGGGCGGAATTGTAGAAGCGCCGGCTGCCCGGCCGCGGCGCCGCTTCTTGACCTGGCGCAAGGTGCGGCGTCTTCGGGCGATCTAGCATGGGCCTTTGCCCGTCCGGCCCCTGGCCTGCTACACACACACACCGCATGAGCATCCGCCTCGCCATTCCCGCCGCCCTGCGCTTCGTCGAGAACCTGCTGCGCAAGCAGGGCGTGCCCGAGGACATCGCCCAGGCCGTGGCGCTGCACCTGGTCGAGTCCGACCGCGTGGGCTACGCCAGCCACGGCATCTCGATCCTGCCGGGCTACGCCAAGGCGCTGGCCGAGGGGCAGCTCGACGGCAGTGCGCGGCCCGAGCTGCTCAACGACAGCGGCAGCCTGCAGGCCTGGCACGGCCACCACGGCTTCGGCCAGTTCGTGGGCCGGGAGGTCATGGCCTCGGCCGTCGAGGCCGCACGCCGGCACGGCCACTGCATCGTCACGCTGCGCGACAGCCACCACCTGGGCCGCATGGGCCACTACGGCGAGCAGGTGGCGGCCGCGGGCATGGTGCTGATGGCCTTCACCAACGTGACGCACCGGCCGCCGATGGTCGCGCCCTTCGGCGGCGCCGAGGCGCGCATGACGACCAACCCCTTGTGCTTCGCGAGTCCGCTGCCCGATGGCCGGCCGCCGTTGATCGTCGACATGGCGACCAGCACCATCGCGCTCAACAAGGCGCGCGTGCTGGCCGACGAGGGCGAGCCGGCGCCGCCCGGCGCACTGATCGACGGGCAGGGCCGGCCCACCACCGACCCGGCCGCGATGTTCGCCGACCCGCCGGGCGCGCTGCTGCCCTTCGGCGGCCACAAGGGCTATGCGCTGGGCGTGGTGGCCGAGCTGCTGGCCGGCGTGCTGTCGGGCGGCGGCACGATCCAGCCCGCGCACCCGCGCCGCGGCCTGGCGACCAACAACCTGTTCGCGCTGGTGTTCGACCCGGCACGGGCGGGCGCGGCGGCCTGGCAGGCGCAGGAGACCGGCGCCTTCATCGACTACCTGCTGTCCTGCCCGCCGCAGCCGGGCCGGGGCGCGGAGGAGGGCGTGCAGTACCCGGGCGAGTACGAGGCGCGCCACCGCGCGTGCCATGCCACGCACATCGAACTGGGCGAGGCCGGCTGGAAGGCGCTGGCCGACCTTGCGGCGCGGCTGGGCGTGGACGGCGCGCCCTAACATATTGCAACCCGGCCCGCGGCCGGCGCGGGCGGCCCGGCTTCCTACAATGGCGCGATGTTTGTCCATCTGCGCCTGCACACCGAATTCTCCGTCGTCGACGGCACCAACCGCATCGACGAAGTCGTGGCCGCCGCCAAGGCCGACCGCCAGCCCGCGCTGGCCATCACCGACCTGAACAACCTGTTCGGCGGTGTCAAGTTCTACAAGGAAGCGCGCGGCGCCGGCATCAAGCCGGTGCTGGGCGCCGAAGTCTTCATCGAGGGCCTGGGCGCCGAGCCCGGCGCGCTGACCCGGATCATCCTGCTGGTGCAGAACACCGAGGGTTATCTCCACCTGTCCGAGCTGCTGGCGCGGGCCTGGACGCAGAACGTCGGTCGCGGGCAGTCGCAGGCCGCCTGCAAGCTGGCCTGGCTGGAGGAACTCAACGGCGGGCTGATCGCGCTCTCGGGCGCGCAGGCCGGGCCGCTGGGCGCGGCGCTGCTGCAGGGCCAGGCCGAGCGCGCGGGCGAACTCGCGCTGCAGCTGGCCGGCCTGTTCCCGCACCGCTTCTACATCGAGCTCCAGCGCGCCGGCCGGCCCGAGGACGAGCCGCACGTGATCGCCGCGGTGCAGCTGGCCGCGCGGCTCAAGCTGCCGGTGGTCGCCACGCACCCGGTGCAGTTCGGCACCGCCGAGGACTACGAGGCGCACGAGGCGCGCGTCTGCATCTCCGAGGGCGAGATCCTGGGCAACCCGCGCCGCGTGCGCAAGTTCACCCGCGACCAGTACTTCAAGTCGGCCGCCGAGATGGAGGCGCTGTTCGCCGACGTGCCCAGCGCGATCGCCAACACGGTCGAGATCGCCAAGCGCTGCAACCTCACGCTGGTGCTGGGCAAGCCGCAGCTGCCCGACTTCCCGACGCCCTTCGTCTCCGAAGGCGTGCGCATGCCGATCGACGACTTCTTCCGCCAGGAGTCCTTCGAGGGCCTGGAGGTGCGGCTCAAGCACCTCTATCCCGATGCGGCCAAACGCGACGCCGAGCGGCCGCGCTACGTCGAGCGGCTGGAGTTCGAGATCAACACGATCCTGAAGATGGGCTTCCCCGGCTACTTCCTGATCGTGGGCGACTTCATCCAGTGGGCCAAGGCCAACGGCTGCCCGGTGGGACCGGGCCGGGGCTCGGGCGCCGGCTCGCTGGTGGCCTATGCGCTCAAGATCACCGACCTCGACCCGCTCGAGTACGCGCTGCTGTTCGAACGTTTCCTGAACCCCGAACGCGTCTCGATGCCCGACTTCGACATCGACTTCTGCCAGGGCAACCGCGACCGGGTGATCGACTACGTGAAGGACAAGTACGGCCGCAACGCCGTGAGCCAGATCGCCACCTTCGGCACCATGGCCGCGCGCGCCGCGATCCGCGACGTGGGCCGGGTGCTCGACATGAGCTACATGTTCTGCGACGGCGTGAGCAAGCTGATCCCGAACAAGCCCGGCATGTCGGTCACGCTGCAGTACCCGCCCGAGAAGAAGATCGAGGGCGACAAGAACAACTACGCCATCGAGATGGAGCCCCAGCTCAAGGAGCGCATCGAGAAGGAAGAGGAAGTCCGGATGCTGGTCGAGCTCGCGCAGAAGCTCGAGGGCATGACCCGCAACATCGGCATGCACGCAGGCGGCGTGCTGATCGCGCCCGGCAAGCTCACCGACTTCTGCCCGCTCTACCAGCAGCCGGGCAGCGAGTCGGCCGTGAGCCAGTACGACAAGGACGACGTGGAGGCCGTGGGCCTGGTCAAGTTCGACTTTTTGGGCCTGGCCACGCTGACCATCCTGGAGATCGCGCGCGAGTTCATCGTCAAGCGCCACAAGGGCCGCGAGAACTTCAACTACGAGGACATCAAGCTCGACGACGCCGCCACCTACCGGCTGTTCTCCGACGGCAAGACCGAGGCGGTGTTCCAGTTCGAATCGCGCGGCATGCAGGGCATGCTCAAGGACGCGCGGCCGACCCGGCTGGAAGACCTGATCGCGCTCAACGCGCTGTACCGCCCGGGCCCGATGGACCTGATCCCCAGCTTCGTGGCGCGCAAGCACGGCCGCGAGACGGTGGAGTACCCGCACCCGGCCGTGGCCCAGATGCTCTCCGAGACCTACGGGATCATGGTCTACCAGGAGCAGGTGATGCAGACCGCGCAGATCCTGGGTGGCTACTCGCTCGGCGGCGCCGACCTGCTGCGCCGCGCGATGGGCAAGAAGAAGCTCGAGGAGATGGCCGAGCACCGCGAGAAATTCCGCGCGGGCGCGCTCGCCACCCACGGCATCCCGCAGGACAAGGCCGACGAGATCTTCGACTTGATGGAGAAGTTCGCGGGCTACGGCTTCAACAAGTCGCACGCGGCCGCCTACTCGCTGCTGGCCTACCACACGGGCTGGCTCAAGGTCCACTACACGGCCGAGTTCTACTGCGCCAACATGACCGTGGAAATGGACGACACGGACAAGCTCAAGCTGCTGTTCGAGGACGCCACCAAGAACTTCGGCATGAGCTTCGAGCCGCCGGACGTGAACCGCGGCAACTACCGCTTCGAGCCCGTGACCGACAAGGTGATCCGCTACGGGCTGGGTGCCGTCAAGGGCACGGGCCAGCTGGCGGTCGAGGCCGTGGTGCGGGCGCGGGAAGAGGGCGGGCCGTTCAAGAGCCTCTACGACTTCTGCGTGCGCATCGACCGCCAGCGCATCAACAAGCGCACGGTCGAGGCGCTGATCAAGGCCGGCGCCTTCGACGCGATCCAGCAGAACCGCGCGTCGCTGCTGGCCTCGCTCGACCGGGCCTTCGAATTCGCCGCGGCCACGGCCGCCAACGCCTCGCAGGTCGACATCTTCGGCGACTGCGAGCACGGCTCGGCCTCGCAGGAGCCCGAGCTGGTCGACGCCACGCCCTGGGGCGTGAAGGAGCGGCTGACCTACGAGAAGACCGCCGTCGGCTTCTACCTGTCGGGCCACCTGTTCGACGAGGTGGCGCACGAGGTGCGGCGCTTCTGCAAGCGCCAGATCGACGACCTGCTCGACGGCCGCGAGCCGCAGGTGATCGCCGGCATCGTGAGCGACATGCGGGTGATCAACGGCCAGCGCGGCCGGCTGGCCATCTTCAAGCTCGACGACAAGTCGGGCGCGATCGACGCCACCGCCGACGAGGCGGTGATGAACGCCAACCGCAACACGCTCAAGGACGACGAGCTGGTCATCGTCAGCGGGCGCTTGCAGCCCGGGCGCAACGGCTTCGAGGCCCGCTTCCAGGTGCAGCAGGTCTGGGACCTGGCGGCGGCGCGCTGCCGCTTCGGCCGCTACCTGCGCGTGGCGGTCAACGGCAAGGCGCCGGACATCGCGCAGCTGGTGAAGGACTTCCCGCCGCGCATCGAGATGAGCGAGGTGGGCGAGCTGCGCCAGGGGCTGCCGGTGCGGCTCACGATGGCGCGCGGCGGCGCCAAGGTCGAGCTCGAACTGGGCGAGCGCGCCAAGTTCTTCCCCAACGACGCAGCGCTCGCGAGCTGGACCGCGCAGGCCGAGGCCGGGAAGGCCGTGATCGTCTACGACTGAGACGCGGGTGTGCCGAAATAACTTGTTGCAGTTAGTAAAAAGGACTACATTCCAGCCCGCGCCATCCGGCGCAGCCGCGCGGCGCCATGCCCGCGGCAAGAGAGAACTGGAGTGGGCGATGCAGTGTTTCGAGGACGGTGCGGCGTTCGAGCATTTCGACCGCGAGGCCTTCAAGTTCCAGCACAAGCTCATGGGCCATCCGGCGCTGAGCCTGGAGAACCTGGCGCGCGTGATCCCGGCCCTGCCGCCCAAGCGCGTGATGTACTCGATGGGTCGGCTCAAGGAAGGCGACGACTTCGAAGGCACCTTCAGCCGCAAGCCGGCCGAGCGCAGCATCGAGGAGACCATCGAGAACATCCGGGTCAGCGATTCCTACGTGATGGTCAGCGGACCGGAGATCGATCCGTCCTTCGCGTCGCTGCACCGCGAGCTGATCGGCGACGTCGAGAGCCTGATGCGCCGCCACGGCGTGGGCACCGAGGCGGTCGACCCGCAGCTCTACCTGTTCATCGCCTCGCCCAACAGCGTCACGCCCTTCCACATCGACCGCTATTCGACCTTCCTGATGCAGTTCCGCGGCAGCAAGGAGGTGACCGTGTTCCCGCAGTGGGACGAGCGGGTCGTGACCGCGGTGCAGCGCGAGGCCTACGTGTCCTATGCCAACACGCGGCTCCACTGGTCGAAGGAGACCGACGCGCTCGGCACCTGCTTCGCCTTCCAGCCGGGCGAGGCCATCCACATCCCCTTCGTCGCGGGCCACCACGTGCGCAACGGGCCCGACGACGTATCGATCTCGATGTCGATCATCTTCAACACGCGCCAGTCGATGGCCTGGCGCCGCGCGCTCAACTTCAACCACGCCTCGCGCCGCGTGCTGGGCCGCTTCGGCATGGCGCCCGCGCCCATCGGCGCTCAGGCCTGGCGCGACAGCGCCAAGTCGGGCCTTTGGCAGGCTGCCAGCCGCCTCCGCGGGCGTTGAGCAACCCGGGCCGCAGTGTTGTCTTTGGTGTTACGGGTACGAAGCTTTTCTTCGTAACGTGACGGGTACATCGCCCCGGCGGGGCGCCGTCGAGTCATGGCAATGACTTACCTGGGCCCTACAGTGCCTTCTGTCCGCAGCAGGCCGTGGCACGCACTTTGCATTCTTTGTCTCCGAGCTGTGATTCCCAAACAGCAGGAGCCGAGACATGGACAGCAGATTCGAACAGTGGACCGCCATGACCGACGAGTACGCCCAACTGCTGCTGGCCATCGCCAACGGCGAAGCCGGTGCGTGGACGCGGCTTCGACAACTGTCCGAGGACATCCGCGCCCTCGACTTGGTGGAGACGGCCGAGCTCGAGGCCTGAGCCTCGCGCGGCCGGCCGCTCAGCCGGCGAGCCCGACGTACACGTTCTGCACGTCGTCGTTGGCGTCGATGGCCGCCAGGAAGACTTCGACTTCCTCCAGGTCCGCCGCGCTCAGGCTGGCCGGATCGACCGGGTTCTTGGGCTTGTAGCCCAGCTTGGCCGACAGCACGGTGAAGCCCTGTGCGGGCAGCGCGCGGCTCACCAGGTCGAGGTCGGCCGGGGCCGTGAGGAACAGCGTTGCGCCTTCCTCATGGCCGGGCTCGAAATCCTGGGCGCCGGCTTCGATGGCCGCGAGTTCGGGATCGGCACCCGCGGTGGCCGGCTCGGCCTCGATCATGCCGAGGTGGTCGAAATCCCAGGCCACCGAGCCCGAGGTGCCCAACTGGCCCTTGCGGAACAGCACCCGCATCTCGGGCGCGGTGCGGTTCACGTTGTCGGTCAGGCATTCGACCATCACCGGCACCCGGTGCGGCGCGAAGCCTTCATAGATCACATGCTCGAAATGCACCGCCTCGCCGGTCAGGCCCGCGCCCTTCTTGATCGCGCGGTCGAGCGTTTCCTTGGGCATCGAGACCTTGCGCGCCTGCTCGACCACCAGCCGCAGCCGGGCGTTGGAGGCCGGGTCGGCGCCGCTGCGTGCCGCGATCATGATGTCCTTGGCCAGTTTTCCGAACATCCGGCCCTTGGCATTGGCGGCCAGGTCCTTGTGCTTTGCTTTCCACTGTGCGCCCATGGCTTGCTCCTAGTTGGGCGGACGGTCCGGGCCGCCCGCAGGAATGAATGATTTTGCGCGCCGGATCGGTGGCTCAGCCGCCGAGACCCTTCCAGAGCATGTACGCGGCCAGCAGGTACAGCACGCTGGCGAACACCCGCTTGAGCTTCTTCACCGGCAGGCTGTGCGCTGCCCGGGCGCCCAGCGGGGCGGTGAACACGCTGCAGGCCGCGATCACGACCAGCGCCGGCAGCCAGATGTAGCCGAAGGCGCCGGCGGGCAGGCCCTGCACCGAGGTACCGCTGAGGACGTAGCCCACCACGTTGGCCACGGCGATCGGGAAGCCCAGCGCCGCGCTGGTGGCGACGGCGTTGTGGATCGCGACGTTGCACCAGGTCATGAACGGGACGCTGATGAAGCCGCCGCCCGCGCCGACCAGGCCCGAGATGAAGCCGATCACGCCGCCCGCGGCGAACTGGCCGCCGGTGCCGGGCATCTGGCGCGTGGGGGTCGGCTTCTTGTCGAGGAACATCTGCGTGGCGGAGAAGCCCACGAACAGCGCGAAGAAGATCGCCAGCGCCGTGCCCTTGAGCAGCGCGAACACGCCCAGGCTGCCCACCAGGCTGCCGACCACGATGCCAGGCGACAGCCGCTTGACGATGTCCCAGCGCACCGCGCCGCGCTTGTGGTGCGCGCGCACGCTCGAGACCGAGGTGAAGACGATGGTGGCCATCGAGGTCGCGATCGCCATCTTCACCGCCAGGTCGGGCGACACGCCGCGCTGGCCGAGGATGATGGTGATGAAGGGCACCATCACCATGCCGCCGCCGATGCCCAGCAGCCCGGCGAGGAAGCCGCTGCCGATGCCCAGCAGGGCGAGTTCCACGATCAACAGCGGTTCGAGCGGCATGGGCGGTGCGGGGCGGAAAAGACGACGGCCCCGATCAAGGGGCCGTCGCCAGGAAAAAAGGTGTCTGCAGTGGGGTGCGCCGGACCCGCATCCTGAACCAGGGTTCAGGTGGGCGAGGGCAGCAGGACTTCGGGTTCATCTGACGCGAGATGATCACGCCCGTCCAGCGATGTACCAAGCCCGGCTCCGGAGAGCATTGGAACAAGGAAATATTAAGCCCGACGCGCACTGCAGACAGGCGTGATTTTACGCCTGCATCGACCCCGCCCGCGTGACCGCGCGGGCTTTTTGTCAGAGCAGGTGGTTGTCGCGCGCGAGGGCCTGGTCGAGGCGCTGCAGCAACTGCGCGGCGCGCTCGGCATCGTGCGCGCTGTGGGCCGTGGGCTCGGCCTCGGCGGGCGCCGGCGCGGGGGCTTCGGCCGCTTCGGGCTGCTGGCCCAGGTCGAAGGCCAGGTTCAGCGCGGCCAGCACCGCGATGCGGTCACGGGCCTTCACCTTGTTGGCATCGCGGATCTTGCACATGGCGAGGTCGACGCGTTCGACCGCCTCGCGCAGCTGCGCTTCGCCGCCTTCGGGGCAGCCGAGCAGGTAACTCTGTCCCATGATCTGGACTTCGAGCTGTTTCATGGGGTGGCGGGATCCTGTGGCGGGTCGAGGGGCAGCCGCTCCAGGACCGCGTCGATGCGCGTGCGTGCGGCGGCGAGGCGCGACTTGAGCGCGTCGCGTTCGCGCGTCAGCGCATCGACCTGTTCCTGCAGCAGCGTGTTGGTGCGCTGAATTTCTTCGTGGCGCACGAGCAGACGTTCAACGCGCTCGGCAATCTGATCGATGGGGCTCTGTGCGGACATGGCTGCAGATTGTAGGGGCGCCTTAGAATCGCCCGCGTTGGTGCTCGCACCGCGGTTCACGCGGCGCAGTTCAACGGGAAGCAGGAACCAGAGCTCTTCGGGCCGCGGTCAGCCTGCGCTGCCCCCGCAACGGTCCAGCAGACGGCGCATTCACGCGCGCCGCTTTCGTCACTCAGCCACTGGGCGCCCTGAAACAGGCGCCTGGGAAGGCGACGACAGTCGTTCTGCCAGCCCGGATACCGGCCAACGAGGAGAGGGTGGGTGCGCGTGATGCGCGGCCGCCTTCGTGACGCCCACACGTCCGGCGGGGAAGCCGGACAGGGTTTTGTTCTCAAGTTCGTCCCCATGAAGAATCGTTTTTCTCCCGACGGCGCCCGCGCGCCGGTGTCCGTGCGTGTGCGCACCGCCGCCCTGCCGCTGGCTGCCCTGAGCGCGGCCATCGCCGTGGCGCTGCCCGGCCTGGCGCTGGCCCAGCAGCAGTCGCTGCCCGAAACCGTGGTCACGGCCACGCGCGTGGCACAGCCGCTGTCGGACCTGACCTCGGACGTGTCCATCGTCGACCGCGAGACCATCGAGCGCAGCGGCGCCACCGGCGTGGCCGACGTGCTGGCGCGCCTGCCCGGCATCGAGATCAGCCGCAACGGCGGCATCGGCAACACCACCAGCGTGTTCATCCGCGGCGCCGAATCGCGCTTCACCGCGGTCTACATCGACGGCGTGCGCATCGACTCGCAGTCCACCGGCGGCGCCGGCTGGGAAGGCATCCCGCTGGGGCAGATCGACCGCATCGAAGTCCTGCGCGGCCCGGCCGCGGCGGTCTATGGCTCCGATGCCATCGGCGGCGTGATCCAGCTGTTCACCAAGCGCGGCGAAGGCCCGGCCACGCCCTTCGTCGGCGTGGCGATCGGCAGCAACAAGCTGCGCAAGGCCGAGGCCGGCCTGAGCGGGACGGCGGGCGTGAACGGCGCCTTCGACTACTCGTTGGGCGTCTCGCACGAGGAGAGCGACGGCTTCAACATCCAGCCGCTCGAGAAGCGCAACCCGGTCAAGACCGCGCAGTACGCGGCCGACGGCTGGACCAGCCCCGACCGCGACGGCTACCGCAGCACTGCGGCCAATGCGCGCCTGGGCTTCCAGATCAATCCGGCGCACCGGCTCGAAGGCACCTTCCTCTACAACGACATCGAGGCGCAGTACGACGCCTCGAAATCGGGCGCACGCCCGCCGGCCGTGTTCCCTGACGACATCTCGACCAACACGCTGCGCACCGCGGGCGTGTCCTGGATCGCCAAGTGGACCGACAACTACACGACGCGGCTGCAGGTCACCGACAGCAAGACCACCTACCAGACCGACCCGAGCTTCTACCGCACCGAGACCGCGCTGCGCGGCTACCTGTTCCAGAACGAGCTGCACTTCGGCGCGCACCGTTTCACGGCCGCGCTCGAGCGCCGCGAGGACGATCTGGAAAACGCCGCCACCGCCTCGGCCAAGCTGCTGGCGCGCGATCGTTCGCAGGACGCGGTGTCGCTGGGCTACGGCTTCGTGCAGGGCCCGCACACGGTGCAGCTGCAGGCGCGCCGCGACGACGACAGCGAGTTCGGCGCCAAGACCACCGGCAGCGCGGCCTATGGCTATGCGATCACGCCGCAATGGCGCGCCACCGCCTCGGTTGGCACCGCCTTCCGCGTGCCCACGCTCTACCAGCGCTTCAGCGAATACGGCGTGGCCAGCCTGCAGCCCGAGGAAAGCCGCAACGTCGAGCTGGGCCTGAACTGGACCTCGGGTGCCAGCAACGCCGGCGTGGTGGTCTACCGCAACAAGGTGCGCAACCTGATCACCTACGACGGCAGCGCCCGCGGCTGCCTCTCGAGCTTCGGCTGCTATGCCAACACCGCGCGCGCCGAGTACGAGGGCCTGACGCTGACCGCCGGCCACCGCATCGGCGACGTGACGCTGCGCGCCTCGGCCGACTTCCAGGATCCGCGCGACCTCGGCACCGACAAGCTGCTGGCCCGCCGCGCGCGCCGCCACGGCATGCTGGGCGCCGACTGGAAGGTCGCCGGCTGGACCTTGGGCGCGGAGGTGCAAACTTCGGGCATGCGCTATGACGATGCCGCCAACCTGCGCCGCCTGGGCGGCTACACCGTGCTCAACCTGGTCGCGAGCACGAAGCTCACGCCTTCGCTGACGCTGATCGGCCGGCTGGACAACGCGGGCGACAAGGACTATTCCTTCGCCCGCATCTACGCCACCGCGGGCCGCAGCGCCTACCTCGGGCTCAAGTGGTCGCCCCAGTAAGCCACAGCGCCACCTGCGCCGCCGTGCTCGTGGCCGCGCCTGCCTCCGGGCAGGGCAAGACCACGGTCACGGCCGCGCTGGCCCGCCTGCACGCACGCGCCGGGCGGCGCGTGCGCGTGTTCAAGTGCGGGCCCGATTTCCTCGACCCGCGCTGGCTCGCGCTGGCCAGCGGCGCGCCCGTGCATTCGCTCGATCTCTGGATGAACGGCGAAGCCGACTGCCGCGCGCGCCTGCATGCGGCGGCGCGCGAGGCCGATCTGCTGATCGTCGAGGGCGTGATGGGCCTGTTCGACGGCACGCCGAGCGCGGCCGACCTCGCTGTGCATTTCGGTTTGCCCGTGCTGGCCGTGATCGACGCGCGCGCCATGGCCGGCACCTTCGGGGCGCTGGCCTACGGCCTGCAGCATTTCAAGCCCGGCCTGCCGTGGTTCGGCGTGCTGGCCAACCGCGTGGCGAGCGAACGGCATGCGGGCATGCTCGAAGGCGCGCTGCGCAATCCCGCGCACTGGCTGGGCGCGCTGCCCAAGGGCGAGGATTTCACGCTGCCCGAACGGCACCTGGGCCTGGTCGCGGCCGACGAGACGCAGGATGCGCTGGCCCGGCTCGATGCCGCCGCCGATGCGCTCGCGGCCACGCCGCTGGGCCGGCTGTCGGTGGCGCAGCTGCCGCAGGTGCGCTTTGACGCTTCAGAGGTCGAGGCCATTGCGCCGCTGCTCGCGGGGCGCACGATCGCGATCGCGCACGACGCCGCCTTCGCCTTCATCTATCCGGCCAACCTCGAGGTGCTGCGTTCGCTCGGGGCGCGCCTCGCATTCTTTTCGCCGCTGGCCGGCGATGCCTTGCCGGAATGCGATGCCGTCTGGCTGCCCGGCGGCTACCCCGAACTGCACGCCGAAAAATTGGCCGCCTGCACGCCCTTGCGCGATGCACTGGTCGCGCATGCCGCGGCCGGCAAGCCGGTCTGGGCCGAGTGCGGCGGCATGATGGCCCTGTACGACACGCTGGTCACGGCCGACGGCGAATCCCACGCGATGTGGGGCCTGCTGCCGGGCCGCGTGACGGTGCAGAAGCGGCTCGCGGCGCTCGGGCCGCAGCAGCTGGCCCTGGCCGGGCACAGCCTGCGCGGCCACACCTTCCACTACTCGGTCTGCGACTCGCCGCAGCCTGTGGCGGCGCGCACCACGCGCCCGAACACCGACGCCGGCGGCGAAGCGGTCTATGTGCGCGGCACGCTGCGCGCGAGCTATTTCCACGCCTGGTTCGCCTCCAGTCCCGAAGCCACCGCGCGGCTGTTCGATGCCGCGCCGATCGGATTCCCGCATGACGACAGCTGAACGCGAATTCCTGCTCGGCGGCCAGAAGAGCGGCAAGTCGCGCCGCGCCGAGGAACGCGCGGCCGCCTGGCTGGCCGCCTCACCCGCGCACGATGCGGTGCTGATCGCCACCGCCACAGCCTGGGACGACGAGATGCGCGACCGCATCGCGCGCCACCAGGCCGACCGCGCCGAGCGCGTGCCGGGCCTGCGCACCGTCGAGGAGCCGGTGCAGCTGGCGGAGGCCCTCGCGGCCCACAGCGCGCCGGGCACGATGGTGCTGGTCGACTGCCTCACGCTGTGGCTGACGAACCTCACGATGCCGATGGAGGGCGCGGCCCGCGATGCGGCGCAGGCCATCGCGGCGCTGCGGGCCGCCTTGCGCGCGGCGCGCGGCCCGGTGGTGCTGGTGGGCAACGAGATCGGCCTGGGCGTGATCCCGATGGGCCGCGAGGTGCGCGCCTTCGTCGATGCGCTGGGCCGGCTCAACCAGGACGTCGCGGCCGAATGCGATCGCGTCACGCTGATGGCAGCAGGCCTGCCGCTGACCCTCAAGGAACCGACGTGAAGCGCTGGCTGCCCGGGTTGCTGCTCCTGCTGACGGGCCTCGCGCACGCCCAGCCCATCGAGATCACCGACGAGCGCGGCGTGCACGTGAGCCTGCCGCGCGCGCCGCAGCGCATCGTGACCTTGCTGCCCTCGCTCACCGAATCGGTTTGCGCGCTGGGCGCCTGCGAGCGCCTGATCGGCGTCGACCGCTACTCGAACTCGCCGGCCTCAGTGCGCGCGCTGCCGCAGCTCGGCGGCGGCATCGATCCCAACGTCGAGGCCATCGTCGCGCTCAAGCCCGACGTGGTGCTGCTGGCCAAGTCCTCGCGCGTCACGCAGCGGCTCGAAACCCTGGGTCTCAAGGTGCTGGTGCTCGAGCCCAAGACCCATGCCGACGTCAAGCGCGTGCTCGACCAACTGGGCCGCGTGCTGCAGGCCGACGATCCGCAGCGCGTCTGGCGCGCGATCGACGCCAGCGTCTCGGCGGCGGCGCAGTCGCTGTCGCCCGCGGCCAAGGCCACGCGCGTCTATTTCGAGGTCAACAGCGGCCCCTACGGCGCGGGCGAGAGCTCCTTCATCGGCGAGACGCTGACGCGGCTGGGCGTGAAGAACATCGTGCCCGCGGCGCTGGGCCCGTTCCCCAAGCTCAACCCCGAGTTCGTGGTGCGCGCCAATCCCGACCTGATCATGGTCAGCGTGCGCAGCGCCGCGGGCATGGAACAGCGCCCGGGGTGGGCCAGCATCCGCGCGGTGCGCGACGGCCGCATCTGCCGCTTCGCGCCGGAAGAGTCCGACGTGCTGGTGCGGCCCGGCCCGCGCATGGGCGAAGCCGCGCGCATCATGGCCCGCTGCCTGGCCGACAAGGCGCCGAAATGATCCGACACCGGCAACGCATCTGGCTGCTCGCGGCCGTGCTGATGCTGCTGTGCGCGGCCCTGCTGCTGCTGGGCGTGGGCATCGGCAGCACCGGTTTCGAGAGCGTGCTGGCCGCGCGCCACGACCCCATCGCGCTGCAGATCGTGCAGGAGATCCGGCTGCCGCGCACGCTGGGCGCCTGGTTGGCCGGCGCCTTGCTGGGCCTGGCGGGCGCAGTGGCGCAGGGGCTGTTCCGCAATCCGCTGGCCGACCCCTACCTGCTGGGCAGCGCCTCGGGCGCCTCGCTGGGCGTGGCGCTGGCGCTGGCCCTGTTCGGCGCTTCGCCCTCGACCACGCAATGGCTGGTGCGCCTGGGGCTCACCGGCGCGGCCTTCGTGGGGGCGGTGCTGGCGGTGCTGCTCACGCTGATGCTCGCGCGCGGCGTGCAGCAGACGCTGCGGCTGCTGCTGGCCGGCGTGATCGTCGGCGTGGTGCTGGGGGCCGCGAAGGACCTGGTGACCATCGGCTCGGCCGACATCCTGCAGGCGCTGCAGGGCTTCATGCTGGGCGGTACCGGCCTGGTCGGCTGGAGCGCCTGCGCGGTGATGGCCGGGCTCGGCGCCATCTGCCTGCTCGCGGGCTGGGCGCTGGCGCCGGTGCTCGATGGCCTGGCGCTGGGCGAGGCCACGGCCGCCAGCCTGGGCCTGCCGCTGGGCGCGATGCGCGCGGCGCTGGTCGCGGTGCTGGCGCTGGCCACCGGCACGGCCGTGGCCCAGACCGGGCTGATTGCCTTCGTCGGCCTGGCCGCGCCGCACCTGGTGCGCTCCATCGTCAAGACCACCCACGCCTGGCTGATCGTGCTGTCGGCCGTGATGGGCGGCCTGCTGCTGATGGCGGCCGACCTGCTGGCGCGCTGGCTGATCGCGCCGCAGGAGCTGCCGGTGGGCGTGCTCACCGCCGTTCTGGGCGGCAGCTACCTGCTGTGGCTCATGCACCGGCGCGGACGCGGAGGCATCCGGTGAGCGCGGCCCTCGAAGCACGCCAGGTCGGCGCGTCGCTGGGCGGCACGCCGGTGCTGCACGCCATCGACCTGGCCATCGCGGCCGGCCGCTGGACCAGCATCGTCGGGCCCAACGGCGCGGGCAAGTCGACCCTGCTGCGCGTGCTCGCGGGCCTGCTGCCGCACGGCGGCGAGGTGCGGCTGTTCGACGCCTCGCTGCACGGCCTGCCGGGCCGCGTGCGGGCGCGGCGCATGTCGTGGCTGGGGCAGGGCGGGGCGGGCGAGAGCAGCGCCGACGACCTGCTGGTCTACGACCTCGCGATGCTGGGCCGCATGCCGCACCAGCGCTGGCTCGCACCGCCCAGCGAGGCCGACCGCGCCGCGGTCGAGCGCGCGCTGCGCAGCACCCAGGCCTGGGAGTGGCGCGACCGGCCGCTGGGCCAGCTCTCGGGCGGCGAACGCCAGCGCGTGCTGCTGGCGCGCGCGCTGGCGGTCGAGGCCGAGGTGCTGCTGATGGACGAGCCGCTGGCCAACCTCGACCCGCCGCACCAGTCCGACTGGATGCAGACCATGCGCGCGCTGGTGGCCGAGGGCCGCACCGTGGTCAGCGTGCTGCACGAACTCTCGATGGCGCTGGCCGCCGATGCGCTGGTCGTGATGGACCGCGGACGCATGGTGCACCACGGCGGCTGCAGCGACCCGGCCACCCATGCAGCGCTCGAGCAGGTGTTCGAGCACCGTGTTCGCGTGCATCGCGTGGCGGAACAATGGATTGCGTTGCCGACATGACATACGGGATCGGGATCGGACAGCCGGACGCAGAAGACGCGGGGGTTTCGCAGAGGACGCGGAAGAAGACATTCAAAGACTTGTCTTGGTTTTCCTTTTGCGCCTTCTGCGAAACCTTTGCGTCCTCTGCGTCCGGCAACCCGCATTCCCGCCCTTCGAATTCGACCGCCTAGGAATCAACATGCAAATCGAAACCCCACCCAGCGCCAAGCCCTACGAGAAGCCCGAGGGCGAACGCCGCGGCATCGTGATCGTCAACACCGGCGACGGCAAGGGCAAGAGCACGGCCGCCTTCGGCCTGGCGCTGCGCGCGCATGGCCGCGGCAAGGCCGTGAAGATCTGGCAGTTCATGAAGGTGCCGACGGCGCGCTTCGGCGAGCACCGGATGTTCGAACACCTGGGCATCCCGATCGAGGGCCTGGGCGACGGCTTCAGCTGGAAGAGCCAGGACCTCGAGCATTCGGGCCAGCTCGCGCGCGACGGCTGGCTGCGCGCCAAGGCCTCGATCCTGTCGGGCGAGTACTTCCTCGTGGTGCTCGACGAGATCACCTACCCGCTGATCTACGGCTGGCTCCCGCTGGACGACGTGCTGGCCACGCTGCGCGAACGGCCCAAGCACGTGCACGTCGCGCTCACCGGCCGCCGCTGCCCGCCCGAGCTGATCGAGCTGGCCGACACCGTGACCGAGATGACCATGGTCAAGCATGCGTTCAAGGCCGGCATTCCCGCCCAACGCGGCATCGAAGATTGAGCACCCCGGCCTTCACCGCCGACGAGGCGCAAGCCGTCCATCGCGCGATCCGCGAGCGCCGCGACATGCGGCACTTCGCGGGCGGCGAGGTCGCGCCCGAACTGCTGCGCCGGCTGCTCGAGGCGGCCCATCACGCGCCCAGCGTGGGCTTCATGCAGCCCTGGCGCTTCATCCGGGTGCGCGACGCGGCCCTGCGCAGGCAGCTGCATGCGCTGGTCGAGCAGGAGCGCGTGCGCACCGCGCAGGCGCTGGGCGAACGCGAAGACGCATTCATGCGCCTCAAGGTCGAGGGCCTTCTCGATGCGGCCGAGCTCATCGCCGTCACGCTGGCCGACGGCCGCGAGCACCATGTGTTCGGCCGCCGCACCCTGCCGCAGATGGACCTGGCCTCGGCCGCCTGCGCGATCCAGAACCTGTGGCTGGCCGCGCGCGTCGAGGGGCTGGGCATGGGCTGGGTCTCGCTCTTCGACCCGGCGCAGGTCGCATCGCTGCTGGGGCTGCCCGCGGGCGCCGAGCCCATCGCGCTGCTGTGCCTGGGGCCGGTGCACGGCTTCTACGACGAACCGATGCTGCAGCGCGAACGCTGGGCGCAGCGCGCGCCGCTGGCATCGCTGGTGTTCGACGACCGCTGGGGCACGGCCTCGGCGCTGTTCGATGCCTCCGAAAAAAAGGAAACCCCGTGATGCTGGCCTTCGATAGCGTGCTGTTCGAGCTCGCGCGCCTGTTCCTCTGGCCGGTCACGCTGGGCGTGCTGCTGTCCTTCGTCTACGCGGTGTGGAGCCTGGGCGCCTTCGCGGTCGAAGGGCTGCAGCGCCGGCGCGACCCCGCACGGGTGCTGGTGCTGCGCGCGGTGGCCGACCAGGGCCAGGAACAGATGGAGCTGGCGGTGCTCAAGTCGCTCGAGGGCGTGCGCCTGTGCAGCCGCGTCGCGCCCATGCTGGGCCTGATCGCGACCATGATCCCGATGGGCCCCGCGCTGGTGGCCGTGGCCTCGGGCCAGTCGCAGGGCGTGGCCCAGAGCCTGGCGCCGGCCTTCGCGGCCGTGATCGTGGCACTGGCCTCGGCCTCGATCACCTTCGTGGTCTACACCGTGCGCCGGCGCTGGCTGATGCGCGAACTGGTGACGGTGCTGGACGCACGCGACGCACTCGTATGAGCGCAGCGCCGGGCCGCCCCAAGCCAGCTCGCACCGCAGCGCGGAGCGCGGAGGTTTCCGAATGCGCAGCGCCGGGCCGCCCCAAGCAAGCTCGCACCGCAGCGCGAAGCGCGGAGGTTTCCGAATGACGCGCCGCCGCTTCAGCATTCTCGACAGCCTCGACGCCGAGGACGACGACCCGGTGCTGTCGACCATCAACCTGATCGACGTGTTCCTGGTCGTGATCGGCATGCTGATGATCGCGGTGATCGACAACCCGATGAACCCCTTCGCGCAGGACAAGCTGACGATCATTCGCCACGAGGGCCAGCCTGACATGGAGATCCTCACCAAGGAAGGCCAGAAGCTCACGCGCTTCAAGGCCAGCGGCGCGACCGGGCAGGGCGACGGCGAGAAGGCCGGCACCGCCTGGCGGCTCAAGGACGGCACCATGGTCTATGTGCCGGCCGACGCGACGCCGGTGCAGGGTTCGAAGTGATGCGCTGGTGGCTGGCCGTGTGCTTGCTCCTTTGCGGGCTGCAGCCGGTGCTGGCGCAGCCTTCGCCATCGCATGTCGTGCTGCTGAGCACGCCGCTGGTCTCGCCCGCGCGCCTCGCGCGGCTGCAGGCGGCCGCGGCCGAGGCCGGCCTCGCGCTGCAGGTGGTGTCGGCCGCGCGTGATACGCCCGAGGTCCTGAGTGCCGCTTTGAAAGATGCGCGCCTGCTCGTGATCGACGCGCCGCACGCGAGCGTGGCGCAGGCCGCGGCGGCGCGCTTCGGTGAGATGGTCGCGCGCAGCGGCACGCCCTATGTGCTGATCGGTGAGTTCGCCCTGGTCGCCAAGGGCCAGGCCGCGGGCGCCGCGCCGCTGGCGGCCGAGCGCGGCGTGGACCCGGCCTGGGCGCAGCGGCTGCGCGCCTACTGGCGTTTTTCCGGCGCGGCGAATATCGCATCGGCCATGACGGCACTGGGCCGGGTCGGCGACATGGCCGGCCTGCCGCCACCGGTCGAGCTGCCGCTGGCCGGCTTCTACCACCCGGGCTGGCCGCGTGTCGAAGGCGACATCGCGGCGCTCGACACACTGCCCGCTTCGGCCGGCGGCACAGTGGCCATCGCGGTCAACAGCGCCACGCTGACCGGCGACGACACGGCCTGGCTCGACCAGCTGATCGACAGCCTCGGCCAGCGCGGCCTGCGCGCCTATGCCTTCTACGGCCCGCGCCAGCAGGCCGACCTCTACTTCCGCATGACCCACGCCACGGCCGCCGACGGCGGTACGCGCCGCATCGCCGACCTGATCGTGAATGCCGCGCTGGTGTTCAACCCCAACGAGCGCAAGGCCGAGCTCGAACGCATCGGCGTGCCGGTGCTGCAGACCCTGCCCGCACTGGCGATGAGCGCTGCGCAGTGGGAGGCCAGCCCCGACGGCCTCGCGCCCAGCGACGTCGCCTCCTACTACAGCCCCAGCGAGCTCGCGGGCATGACCGACGCGATGCTGGTCTCGGCGCGCGATCCGGCCACCGGCACATTGCAGCCGCTGCCCGCGCAGATCGACGCCGTGGCCGACAAGGCGGCCGCGCTGCTGCGGCTGCAGCGCACGCCGCCGGCCGAGCGCCGCGTCGCGATGCTGGTCTACAACTACCCGCCGGGCGAGGCGAACTTCGGTGCCTCCTTCCTCAACGTGCCGCGCAGCATCGACCGCATGCTGGGCGCGATGCAGGCGGCCGGCTACCGCACCGGCCCACCGGGCAGCGAGGCGCTGATCGCGCAGGTGCAGGCCACGATGCAGGCCTACTACCGCGCCGACGCGCTGCAGCCGCTGCTGGACCGCGACCTGGCGGCCAGCCTGCCGCTGGCGCGCTACCTCGCCTGGTTCCGCGCGCTGCCGGCCGCGACGCAGCAGCGCATCGAGGCCTACTGGGGTCCGCCCGAAACGTCGACCCTGCTGCGCACCGTGGACGGCGCGGCGGCCTTCGTGATCCCGCGCGTGCGCTTCGGCAACGTGGTGGTGCTGCGCCAGCCGCCGCGCTTCGAGCCCGGCACGACGGTGCGCGACCCGGCCGCGCAGGTCTACCACCGCTCGGCCGTGCCGCTGAGCCACAGCTACCTCGCGACCTACCTCTGGCTGCGCACGGCCTTCGGTGCCGGCGCGGTGGTGCACGTGGGCACGCATGGCACGGTCGAATGGTCGGCCGGCAAGGAGCGCGGCCTGTCGGCGCAGGACGATCCGCTGCTGGCGCTGGGCGACCTGCCCAATGTCTATCCCTACGTGATGGACAACCTCGGCGAAGCCACCACCGCCAAGCGCCGCGGCCGCGCGACCATGGTCAGCCATTCGACGCCGCTGTTCTCGCCGGCCGGCCTGCGCCCCGGCGTGCAGGCCCTGCACGAGCGCCTGCACGACTGGGAGACGCTGGCGCCGGGCCCGGTGAAGCGCGCGCTCGAAGCGCAACTGGCGACCGAGTTCACGGCCCAGCACTACGAGCGTGACCTGCAATGGACGCCCGCGCGCCTGCGCGCCGACTTCGCAGGCTTCGTCGCGGTGTTGCATCCCTACCTGGAGGAACTCGCGCAGACCGCGCAGCCCCTGGGCCTCGCCACCTTCGGCGAGACGCCTTCCCCCGAGCGCCGCCGGCTCACGCTGCTGCAGATCCTGCGCAAACCATTGCTCGCGGCGCTGGGCGGGGACCCGGAAGAAGCCGTGTTCGTCGAGGGCGACCAGCTCGCGGCGTCGGCATCGGCGCGCTGGCTCGAAGTCGCGGTGCGCGATCCCGAAGCCGCGGCCGCGCAAGGCCGGGGCCCGGCCGAGGTCGAGGCCCTGCGGGCGCTCGCGCTGCGCGCGCAGCGCCTCGATGCACTGCTCGCCGACAACCAGGAAACCGCGGGCCTGCTGACCGCGCTCGACGGCCGCTACCTGGCCTCGCGCTACGGCGGCGATCCGGTGCGCAACCCCGACAGCCTGCCGACCGGGCGCAACCTCCACGGCTTCGACCCCAGCCGCGTGCCGACGCGGGCCGCCTGGGCGGTCGGTACGGCCGCGCTCGATGCGTGGATCGCGGAGCATGCGAGAACGCATGGCGGCCGCGCGCCCGAGAAGATCGCCTTCACGCTCTGGGCCGGCGAGACGCTGCGCCACCAGGGGATGATGGAAAGCCAGGTCTTCCATGCGCTGGGCGTGCAGCCGCGCTGGGACGAAGGTGGGCGCATCGTGGGCATCGACATCGTGCCCAGGGCCACGCTGGGCCGGCCGCGCATCGACGTGCTGCTGAGCGTGACCGGCTCCTACCGCGACCAGTTCCCGGCCGTGATGCGCTGGATGGACGAGGCGGTGCGGCAGGTCGCGGCCCTGAACGAAGCCGACAACGCGGTCGCGCGCCACAGCGCGGCGATGGCGCAGCGCCTGCGCACCCAGGGCGCCTCGGCCGAGGAGTCGCAGCGCTGGTCCACCGCGCGCATCTTCTCCAACGCGCAGGGCAGCTACGGCGCCGGCCTGGAAGAGGCCGCGCTCGCGACCGCGCTCTGGACCGGCCAGCGCCGCGCGGGCGGCGACGCGCAGATGGCGCAGCTCTACATGGACCGCATGGGCCACGCCTACGGCGCCGGTCTCGAGGGCGCGCTGCGCCAGGGCGCCTATGCCGACAACCTGCGGCAGGTCGATGCCGCGCTGATGTCGCGCACCTCCAACCTCTACGGCGTGCTGACCAACGACGACCCCTTCCAGTACCTGGGCGGCATCGCGCAGGCGGTGCGCCAGCTCACGGGCCGGGACCCGGCGCTCTACGTGCAGAACCTGCGCAACGCGGCGGGCGAGGGCGGCGTGGTGCGCACCGACACCGCCGCCGGCGCCATCGCGCGCGAGATGCAGACCCGCTACCTGCACCCGCAATGGATCGCGGCCCAGAAGGCCGAGGGCTACAGCGGCACGCTGCAGGTGCTCAAGACCGCGCAGTTCCTCTGGGGCTGGCAGGTGACCGCGCCCGCGACCGTGCGGCAGGACCAGTGGCAGTCGCTGCACGACGTCTATGTGCGCGACCGCTACCGGCTCGGCACGCGCGCCTGGCTCGAGGGCGCGAACCGCGCGGCCTTCGCGCAGACGCTCGAACGCATGCTCGACGCGGTCCGGCTCGACTACTGGCGGCCCGATGCCGCGACCCGGCGCGAACTCGCGCGGGCCTATGCCGAGGCCGCCAAGGCCAGCGGCCTGGTCGAGCGCCATGCGGGCGTGCAGCGCTTCGCGCAGGCGGTGCTGGCGCCCGCGGCCGTGCCTTCGGTCAATGCCCCGGTGCGGCCGGTGGAAGCGGCACCGCCCGCCACCGTCGAGGCGCCCGCCGACCCCGACGCACCCCGGCGCGTGCAGGGCCTGCGCCTCGATGCCGTCGCGCCCACGCCGCCGCCCGTGCCGCCGGTGGTGCAGGGCCTGTGGGCTGCGCTGGCCGTCGCGCTGCTGCTGGCCTTGGGCGCGATCGCGCAATGGCGGCGCGGCCGCCGCACCGCCGCCGCGGAGGCGCGCGCATGACGGCCGCGGTCGCGATGGCCGCCGCGCTGCTGCTGGCACTGTGTGTCGACCATGCCTTCGGCGAGCCGCCCGCGCGCTGGCATCCGGTGGTGTGGATGGGGCGCTACCTGGGCGCGGCGGGCCGGCGTATCGCGCCGCTCGCAGGCACGGCCGAAGCGCCGCGGGCCAAACCCTTCATCGCGGGCGCGTTGGCCTGGTGCGTGGGCGCCGGGGTCGTGGTGCTCGTCGCCTACCTGCTGCAGCGCCTGGTGGCGCAGTCGTGGCCGGTGGTGGCCGCGCTGCTGCTGGGCCTGCTGCTCAAGCCGCTGCTGGCGTGGCGCATGCTGCGCGACGAGGTGCTGGCGGTCGAGGCCGCGCTGGCCGAATCGCTCGATGCGGGCCGGGCGCAACTCGCGCGCCTGGTGAGCCGCGACGTGAGCGCGCTGAGCGCGGCCGAGGTGCGCGAGAGCGCGATCGAGTCGCTGGCCGAGAACCTCAACGACTCGGTGGTCGCGCCCATCTTCTGGTTCGTGCTGGGCGGCCTGCCCGGCGCCGCGCTGTGCCGCTTCGCGAACACCGCCGATGCGATGTGGGGCTACCGCGGCGAGCGCGGCGGCCGCATCTGGGAATGGGCGGGCAAGTGGGCCGCGCATGCCGACGACTTGCTGTCTTGGGTGCCCGCGCGCCTCACGGCGCTGCTGCTGCACGGGCCCTGGCCCACTGCGGCGCTACGCCGCGAGGCGGCGCGCACGCCGTCGCCCAACAGCGGCTGGCCAATGGCGGCGATGGCGCTGCGGCTGGGCGTGCGCCTGGGCAAGCCGGGCGTCTATGTGCTCAACGCCGAGGGGCGTGCACCGGAACCGGCGGACCTGCCGCAGGCCGCGCGTCTGGGCGGCCGCGCGGTGCGCGTGTTGGCCGCGCTGGCGGCGGTGGCCGCAGTGGCCGTGCGCTGCTGAGGCGCGCTTGCGTATCCTCGACCCGATGTCCTCTTCCTCCTTCCCGCCCATCGTGCACGGCGGCCCCGATGCGCTGGGCGTGCCGGCCCACGATTTCTCGAGCAACGGCAATGCCTGCGGCCCATGCCCGGCCGCGCTGGCGGCCCTGCAGGCGGCCGATGCCGAACACTATCCCGACCCGCACTACACGGCCCTGCGCGAGACGCTGGCCCGCTTCCATGGCGTCGACGCCTCGCGCATCGTGGTCGCGGCCAGTGCCAGCGAGTTCATCTTCCGCATCACCGCGGCCTTCGCCGCCCGCGGTGGCCGCTATGTGGTGCTGCCGCCGCACAGCTACGGCGACTACCGCCGCGCGGCGCGCGCCTGGGGGCTGACGGCGGTGGCGCGCGGGGCGCCGGTCGAGCCCGCGGCGCTGCACTGGTACTGCGACCCCTCGAGCCCGCTGGGGCAGGCCGAGCCGGCCTTCGGCGCGGGCATCGATGCGCTGCCGCCGGCGGCCTGCGGCGTGCTCGACCTGGCCTACGAGCCCCTGCGCCTCGAAGGCGCATTGGCACTCGACGCGGTGCAGCGCGACCGCGTCTGGCAGCTCTGGACGCCCAACAAGGCGATGGGCCTGACCGGCATCCGCGCGGCCTACGCGATCGCGCCGCGCGCCGACCGCACGCTGCACGAGGCGCTGCTGCAGATGGCGCCCTCGTGGCCGGCCGGCGTGCATGGCGTGGCCCTGCTCGAAGCCTGGACCCGGCCCGATGCGCAGCAATGGCTGGCAGGCTGCCGCGCGACCTTGCGGCCCTGGAAGGCGCGCCAGCAGGCGCTGTGCGAGGACCTGGGCTGGACGGTGCTGCCCAGCGTGGGAAATTTCATCGGCGTGCGCCCGGCCGGGGGCGGCGTGCCGGCCCTGGCCGCGGCGCTGCGCGCGCGGGGCGTCAAGGTGCGCGACGCGGCCTCCTTCGGCCTGCCCGAGGCGCTGCGGCTGGCGGTGCTGCCGCCGGCCTCGCAGGACGCCTTGCGCGACGCGGTGCGCAGCCTGGGCTGAGCGCCCGCGCATCGACACTGCCCGCGGGCTTGCGTACCATCGCCTGCCCATGGCCCTTTCCAACACCCTTGACGCGAAGACCGTTGCGCTGACCGCAGCCCCCGTGCCGGCGGCGCCGGTGGCGGCATGGCCGTCCTGGCGCTGGCTGGCCGCCTGGCTGCTGCTCATGGTGCTGGGCGCCGCGCTGCTCGCGGGCTGGCGCTTCCACCAGCTGGGCCAGCGCTTCGACGACGAGGCCCGCACCCTGCACCGCACGATCGCGCAGCGGGTCGGCCAGCACGACGCGCACCTGACCAACCTGCATGCGATCGCGCAGCTCGACGATCCGCAGCGCGCCACCTTCCGCGCCGTGGCCTCGGCCATCCGGACCTTCTACCCGCGCATCGTGGCCATCGACCTGGTGCGCCTTTCGCCCACACCCGAGGTGCTGGCCTCGACCCGCGACGTTGGCGCCGCGCCGGTGCGGCTCGAGGTCGTGGCGCAGCGCGCGGCCACCCTGGGCGCGGGCAAGGCCGCCATGCTCGACGCGCCTGTGGGGACGGGCTACGCGATGGTCAAGCGCATCGGCGATGCGCCCTTGAGCGCGCTGGTGCTGCAGATCGACGCGGCGCAACTGATCGCGCCCGACGGCCTGGCGCCTGCGAACATGGCCGTGTGGCTCACCGATGCGCAGGGCACGGTCTTCGGCGGGCGGCCCGCCGACGCGGACGAGGGTTGGCCGCGTGCGCTGGGTTTCGCACAAGGCCTGGGCAGCACCAGCCAGCCGCTGCAGCTGGTGCTGAGCCGCCGCCTGGGCTGGGCCGAGCTGCTGCCGGCCGGTGGGCTGCTCGCGCTGGCCATCGGCGGCGCGGCGCTGCTGTGGGCCGCGGGCAGCGTGCAGCGCGTGCGGCGCGCGCGCCGCGAGGCGGCCCGCCAGGCGCAGGAACTGCGGCTGGCCCATGCGATGCGCGTCAACGGCCTGGGCGAGATGGCCTCGGGCATCGCGCACGAACTCACGCAGCCGCTGACCGCGATGCTGAGCCAGAGCCAGGCCGGATTGCGCCTGATCGAGCAGGGCGCCGACGCGGCGGCGATGGTGCCGATCCTGCAGGCCAACGTGCGGCTGGCGCGGCGCTCGGGCGACATCCTCGAGCGCATCCGTTCCTACGTGAGCCAGCGCGAGCCGGCGGTGGAAGCGGTGGCGCTCAATGCGCTGGTCGAGGGCGTGGCCGAACTGGTGCAGGCCGACCTGCGCGCGCGCGGCATCGCGCTCGAACTGGTGCTCGATCCCGCGGGCCCGGTGGTGCGCATCGACGCCATCTCAGTCGAGCAGGTGCTGCACAACCTGGTGCGCAACGCGGCCGAGGCGCTGCAGGGGCAGGACGGCGCGCGCATCACGGTGCGCACGCGAGCCGACGCCGCCGGCGCGCAGGTCGCGGTGATCGACAACGGACCGGGCATCGCGCCCGAGCAGCTGGCGCGCGTGTTCCAGCCCTTCTTCACCACCAAGGAGGGCGGCATGGGCCTGGGCCTGTCGCTGTGCGAGCGGCTGGTGGAGAACATCGGCGGGCGTATCGAGGCGCAGAGCACGCCGGGCGAGGGCAGCGTCTTCACCGTGCAGTTGAGGAAGGCCGCGCGATGACGCACCCGGTGTTCCTGATCGACGACGACGCCGACGTGCGCGAGGCCCTGGCGCTGCTGCTGCGCACCCTGGGCTATGCGGTGCAGGCCTTCGATGGCGCGGCCGCCTTCCTGCAGCGCGAGCCGGCTGGCGCGCAGGGCTGCGTGGTGACCGACGTGCGCATGGCCGGGCTCTCGGGCCTGCAACTGCTCGAGCGGCTGCAGGCCGATCCGCAGCCGCTGCCGGTGGTGGTGATCACCGGCCACGGCGACGTGTCGGTGTGCCGGCGTGCGTTCCGCGGCGGGGCGGTGGATTTCCTCACCAAGCCGGTGGACGAGCAGGCCCTGCTCGAGGCGGTGCAGGCCGGCATGGCGCGGCTCGAGGAGAGCGCGGCGCTGCAGGCGCAGCGCACGCAGGCCAGTGCCAAGCTCGAGCAGCTGAGCGCGCGTGAAGACGAGATCCTGCGGCTGATCGCCGACGGCCTGTCGACCAAGGAGATCGCGCGCCGGCTCGAACTCTCGCCGCGCACCGTGGAAAAACACCGCGCCGGCATCGCCTTCAAGCTCGGCACGGGCTCGGTGGCGGAGATGGTGCGCGCGGTGCTGTCGCCCTGAGGCTGAAGCGACTGGGTAGAACTACCCAGCCGCGCGGGTAGCGCCACGGCTGTTCAGCGCGCGGCGCGAAATTTAGATTCCCTGCTGAGCCGGATGTCCCGGCTTCGCCTCAAGGAAATCCAAATGAACACCTCCCGTCTTCTGATCGCCGCCGCACTCGTCGCCGCCCCGCTGCTGGGCCAGGCCCAGGTGCTGCAGGAGCGCAACATCTCGCTGGCCCTCGCGCAGGAAATCGCGCAGTCGGCCGTGGCGGCCTGCACGCAGAAGGGCGTCAACGTGACGGCCACCGTGGTCGACCGCGCGGGCCTGGTGCGCGCCGTGCTGCGCGCCGACAACGCCGGCCCGCATACCGTCGAAGCCAGCCGCGCCAAGGCCTTCACCTCGGCCTCGACCCGCGCACCCACGGCCAACCTGGGCGAGAACGCGCAGAAGAACCCGGGCGCGCAGTTCCTCAACGACATCCCCGGCTTCCTGCTGCTGGCCGGCGGCGTGCCGATCCGCGCGGGCAACGACGTGATCGGTGCCATCGGCATCGGCGGCGCACCGGCCGGCAGCACCGACGCGGAATGCGCGGTGGCGGCGCTCGAACTGGCCAAGGACAAGCTCAAGTAAGTCAGTCCTCGGTGCGCTCCTCGCCCGGCGCCTGGTCGAGCTTGGGGTTGCGCACCTTCTTCATCAGTTCCTCGCCCTCGGTGTCCTTGCCATCGCTGGGCACCGCTTCCTCCTGGGTGATCTCGGGCTCCTCGTGCAGGGTGGCGGGCTTCTGCGGGGTGGCGGGGCTGTTCGTCATGCGGGTCTCCAGGCTGGTAAAGCACCAAGGTCGCAGCTTCCGGCGCCCGCGCGCTTCAGGCCAACGCGCCGATGCCCGTCAGCCAAAGCCGACAGCGCGTTCGGCCTCCAGCCGCTGCTTCGCCCGCGGTCGGGTCGCGGCCACGGCGTCTTCCGGCACCACCAGCACGTCGCTGCCGACGCAGCCCAGCAGCCGCTGCGCCGTGCCGGGGCACAGCCATTCCGCCAGCAGTGAGCGCCGCTGCCGCCCGATCACCACCAGGTCGGCGCGCAGGTAATCCTGCTGGATCGCCAGCTGGCGCGCCGGGTCGCCGCGGCCGATGGCCGACATGACGCGGTTGCGCCGCGCGTCCGAGCCCCGGCCGAGCCCGGCCATGCGCGCGCGGGCGCGGTGCAGCCGCTCGCGCAGGTGGGCGTCGATCACGGCTTCGGACACCGAGGCATAGCGCAGCTTGGCCTCGTGACCCTCGCCCAGCGCGTGGAACAGCGCGATCTCGGCCTGGGCATCGAAACGGCCCGCGAGTTCGAGCAGCGGCTGCGATGCGGGGCCCAGGTCGACCGCCACCACGATGCGTTCGTAGTGGCGGCGTGGCCGCACGCGCGTGACCAGCACCAGGCAGCGGCACTGGCGCAGCAGCCGTTCCACGGTCTGGCCGAGCAGGTGCGCGCCCAGCGTCCGGTCGCGGCGATGGGCCAGCACCAGCAGATCCACGGACCGGGCTTCGTCGGCGATGTCCGCGACGCTGTTGACGGCCTGTTCGACCGTGCGGATCGCCAGCCCCAGCCGGCTGTTCATCTCGCGCGCCAGCTGGGCCAGGTGACTGGCGGCGCCCAGGCGCGGCGGGCTGCCGGCCGGACCGGCGTACATCAGCTTGAGCGTCGCGCCATGGGCCAACGCCAGGCGCGCGGCGCGCTCCATCGCCAGGTTGCCGTCGATCGACAGGTCGGTCACGGCCAGGATCGATTGGATGTTCTGCATCGTCTTGTCTCTTTCGGTGACGGACGGCGCGCGCATTGCTTCGAACGAACGCGCGGCGGTCCATCGCATGCGGCGGCCCCGAAACCCACGGGACGGCCGCGACCGCGCGGGGCGGATGCCCGGCGGTCGATGGTTTGCGCGAAGGAGGGGAAAGGGGCGGACCGCCGGGCTCAGGGATGTCCGGGCGTGGGCCGGAGATCCGCCGTTCCCGCCATGCGGCGTCCACGCGGCAGGCCCGTCGCGAGGGACGGGCGGAGGCTGTCGAGATGACGGCAGGACGCAGGGGAGGTGTGCACGCGCCCGAGTGTAGGAAGCCCGCGCGGGCGCGACAAGCAAAGGCCATGCGGCGTCTGCCGATATGCGCTCGCTGCGCCGATGTAACGAGGCTGTCGCATTGGGGCGCCACCATCCCATGTTCAGTGGAATGGTGCACAGGCCTTGTCGATTCGAATCGTCCTCCCTTCACGCTTCTTGCGGCGAGCCCGCGGGCGTGCGCCCGCGCGCGGCCGGGCAGGGCGCGCGGACGGTTCGCGGTGCGTTCCCAAGCAGCCGGCGTGAGCCGTCACCGGGTCATCCTGCAGATGCTGCTCTGCGGCCTGGCCGCGCCGGCGTGGGGGACGGATGAGGCGCTGCACGCCGCGCCGGGCCCCGTGGACATGGCGCGCGGCACGCTCGCATCGGCGGCGGCGCCGTGGTTCGATTTCGACATCCCCGCCCAGCCGCTGGCCGCGGCCTTGAACGCCTATGCCGACACCACCGGCCAGCCGGTGCTGCTGCCCAGCGAGGTCATCGGTCGCCGCTTTTCGGCGGCGGTGCAGGGCCGCCATTCGGCCGCGACGGGACTGCAGATCCTGCTCGAGGGTTCGGGTCTGGCCGCGGACCGGCGCAGCTCCCCATGGGGCCAGACCTTCGTGCTCAAGGAGAAGCTCGCCACCGCCGCCGCGCCGCCACCGCAGCCCGGCATGGCGGCGCTGTTCGGCGCGGAAGGCTATGCGGGGCTGGTGCAGGCGCGCGTCTGGCAGGCGCTGTGCGCCGATCGACGCAGCCGGCCGGGCGACTACGGCGCCGTGCTGCGCTTCGAGCTCGAGGCCGACGGCCGCGTCGGCCGCACCCGGCTCGTCGGCAGCAGCGGCGACGCCCGCCGCGACGCGGCCTTGCTGGACACGCTGCGGGCGGTCCGCATCGAGCGCGCGCCGCCGGTGGCGATCGCGCGGCAGCCACTCACGATCCGGATCGCGCCCGCGGGGCCGGGCGTCGGCCCCGCCTGTGCATCGCCAGGCGTGGGATAGCCATGGCCAACGAGACCCAACTCGTGCTGCTCGACTACCTGGGCAAGCACTACGCGACCCTCAAGCAGCGGCTCACGCGCAAGCTGGGCAACGCCGAGGACGCCGGCGACGCGCTGCACGACACCTGGCTGCGGCTCAAGGGCGGCGAGGACCTCGGGCCGATCCAGAACCCGGGCGCCTACCTGTCGCGCATGGCGGTCAACATCGCGGTCGACGTGCAGCGCCGGCACAGCCGCCTGCTGTCGGGCGAAGACGTCGACCAGCTGCTGGAGGAGGTGATGGACCCGGCCCCCGGTCCGGCGCAGACCGCCGAGGCGCGCTCGGAACTCGAGGCGGTGCGCCAGCTGCTGGAGCGCATGCCCGAGCGCCGCCGCGCGGTCGCGCTGCTGGTGCACGCCGAAGGGATGACGCAGAAGGAGGCCGCTGCGCACCTGGGCGTTTCGCTGCGCACGGTGGAGTACGAACTCAAGCGCTGCCATGAGCGCCTGGACGCCAGCCTGGCCGCGCAGCAAAAATAATGCGGGTTTCGCGGCCCGCCATTCGTCATCCCATATGAGAGAACAGAACGCACCCACGTCGCCCGCCGGTCTCGAGGACCAGGCGTGGAACTGGCTGCGCCTGCTCAGCTCGGGCGACGCCCGCGACATCGATGCGCAGCGCTTCCGGCGCTGGGTCCAGACCAGCCCCGCGCACCGGGCCGCCTACCAGCAGGTCAAGCTGCGCTGGGACGCGATCGAGCCGCCGGCGCGCGCGCTGCTGCGGATGAAGCCGGAGGCCGCCACGGTGCGGCCGCCTGCCATGCCGGCGCGCGGCCGCCGTGTTTTTCTCGGCACGGCGATGGCGGCAGCGGCGGTGACCGGCATGGCGGTGCTGCGCCCACCCATGGGCCTGTGGCCGGCGCCCGACGAATGGGCGGCCGACGACCGCACCGCGGCCGGCGAGCAGCGGCCGCTGCGGCTGTCCGACGGCGTCGAGGTCACGCTCAACACCCGCACCAGCGTGCGCCGCCAGACCGAGGACGGCCAGCCGGTCGGGCTGGACCTGATCGTCGGCGAAGCGGCCATCGACCTGAAGCGCGGCGGCCCTGCGTTCACCGTGGTGGCGGGCGTGGGCCGCAGCCAGGCGAGCGCGGGACAGTTCGAGGTGCGCCACCTGGACGGCAAGGTCTGCGTGAGCTGCCTCGAGGGCGCGGTGCGCGTGCAGCACCCGGCCGGGCTGCGTGCGCTCGAGGCGCGCCAGCAGACGGTCTACAGCGCCAGTGCGATCAGCGGCATCGCCCCCATCGACCCGCGCACGGTCTCGGCCTGGCGAGAGGGCATGCTGGTGTTCGACCAGACCCGGCTGGAGGACGCGCTGGCCGAGATCAACCGCTACCGCGCCGGCCGCGTGGTGCTGATGAACGATGCGCTGCGCGGCAAGCCGGTCAGCGGCCGTTTCGCCATCGCCGCGCTGGACCTCGCGCTGTGGCAGGTGCAGGAAGCCTTCGAACTCCGTGCGCGGTCCTTGCCCGGCGGCCTGCTGCTCCTGAGCTGAACGCGCGCTGCGCAAAAAACCACCTGCAGGAAGGGATCGGCCGCGTGTCATGCGCGCGGCCTACGCTGTCGTGTGCGTTCGAGGGTGCGGCGCGCGGCCCCTGCTTTCCCCGATCCGCGGCGGCTTCGAAAAAAGTTTGCGGTATCGGCCCGGGGCCACTCGTCAACCCTGCAGAGGGGGGAAGTTTCCGCAGCGCTCGTGCCGTGGACACCCCCATGGATCCGGCGGGCCGCGACGAGACGGCCCGCCGCATGGCAGCGACACCATCACCGGGCGGAAACCTCACATGAACACACGCGGACGCGGCGACAAGAACCTTCCAGGCACAGCCATGCAGGGGCGCGGATTCCGGCAGGCGCCGATCGCACAGGCCATCGCCATGGCCTTGGTCGCGAGCGGCGTCATGGCCGACGCGCAGGCCCAGCAGGCCCTGGGCGGCGCATGGTTCGCCGCCAAGGGCGCGATCCAGAACACGGCCGCGGCCACCGGCCGGCTGCCCAACGGCCTGCCGGTGTCCTCGCTGACCAACCCGCAGGCGCAGCAGCAGCAAGCGCAGGCACAGCTCGCGCGCTCGATCGACAACCTCAACCTCGCGGCACGCGGCATCGCGGCGCAGCAGGCGGCGCAGGCCGCGGCCCGCGCGGCGGCGCTGGCGGCCGGTGGCGGCGTGCCCGATGGGCTGGCCGAAGGCGGCCTCAAGGTCGACACGAACAGCCTCACGGCCGGGTGGTTGAACGCCAATGGCCCGGCCCAGACGACGGCCGATGGCAAGACCAACGTCGCGATCCAGCAGACCGCCGACAAGGCGATCCTGAACTGGGAGACTTTCAACGTCGGCAAGAACACAACGGTCGAGTTCAAGCAACACGCCGACTGGGCGGTGCTCAACCGCGTCAACGATCCAAGCGCGCGGCCCTCGCAGATCCAGGGCCGGATCAAGGCCGACGGCACGGTGCTGATCGCCAACCGCAACGGCATCGTGTTCAGCGGCAGCAGCCAGGTCGACACGCGCAACCTGGTGGCCGCGGCCGCGCACATCGGCGATGCGCAGTTCCAGGCCAACGGGCTCTACAGCAACGGCAGCGCGCCGAGCTTCACCGGCGCACAGGGCCAGGTCGAGGTGCAGGCGGGTGCGCGCATCGCCACGCTGGCGCCCCGCACCTCGACCGAGGGCGGGGGCTATGTGCTGCTGCTGGGCCAGGCGGTGCACAACGCCGGCGAGATCGCCACGCCCAAGGGCCAGGCGGCGCTGGCCGCGGGCGACAGCTTCCTGATCCGCAAGGGCGCGGGCACCGGTGGCAACCAGGCCTCCACCACGCGCGGCAACGAGGTCACGCCGCAGTTCGCCGCCGACAGCCTGGCGGGCCAGGTGACGAACACCGGCCTGATCGTGGCGCGCGAAGGCGATGTGACGATGACGGGGCGCGATGTGCGGCAGCAGGGCGTGCTGCTGTCGACGACCTCGGTCAACACCCGCGGCACGGTGCACCTGGCCGCGAGCGGTGCCACGGGCGCCGTGCGCTTCGGCACCGGCAGCGTGACCGCCATCGCGCTCGACGACAGCGACGCCACCGCGCTGGACAGCCAGCGCACCGGCCTGATGGGCCCGGCCGTGCCGATCGACAACAACAGCGGCCTCATGCCCGCGGGCAAGGACCGGCGCGACCTGTCGCGCGTGGAGGTCGCCAGCGGCGGCACGGTGGAGTTCCTGCAGGACTCGCTCACGCTGGCCACGGGCGGCCAGGTGGTCGTCGAGGCCGCGCAGCGCAGCCTGGTGCGCGAGGGCGCGCGCATCGACGTGTCGGGCGCGGTGGGCGTGAAGCTCTCCATGGCCTCGAACAACGTCAAGATCAACGTGCAGGGCAACGAGCAGCGCGATGCGCCGGGCAACCGCGACAGCAACCAGCTGGCCAACAACGACCTGTGGATCGACCGGCGCTCGCTGGTCTTCGTGCCCGGCGGCACCAACGGCTACGCGGGCGAGCGCTGGTACACGGGCGGCGGCCTGCTGGAAGTCGGGGGCTACCTGGGCACGCAAGGGCACACGGTGGGCGAATGGATGGCACAGGGGGGCGTGGTGAACTTCGGCGGCGGGGACCTGGTCACGCAGCGCGGCTCGAGCATCAACCTGTCGGGCGGCACGCTGGACGTGCAGACCGGCAAGCTCAACCAGAGCTGGCTCAAGGGCGCCGACGGCCGGCTGTACGAGGTGAACAAGGCGCCGGGCGACCTGCTGTACACGGGCGTCTACCGGGGCTTCGAGGATGCGCACGCGCGCTGGGGCAAGAATGCCACCGAATACTTCTACAGCCCGCTGATCGGCGCGCAGCAGCGGCTGGAGAGCGGCTACACGGTGGGCCGCGATGCCGGCCTGCTGATCGTCGGTACCCAGGCCGCGGTGCTCGAGGGCGAGATCGTGGCCGAGGCCTTCCAGGGCCCGCGCCAGACGCAGGCGGCGCAGGCGGGACTCGACGGCTACCGCCAATCCAGCCTCGCGGCCGCGCAGCGCGGGCAGCTCATCGTCGGCAGCTACGAGAGCTACTTCGACAAGAACACGGGCGCGCTGCACCGCCGGCTCGATGCCGGCAGCGTGAAGCAGGTGACGTTGAGCGACACGGTGCAGGCCATCGCGGCGGGGCTCGACCTGTCGAGCGTGCTGCCGGCCGAGCGGCGCGACACGCTGGTGCTCGACACCACCCTGCTCAGCGGCTTCGGCCTGGGTGCGGTGCGCATCGCGGCCAGCGAAAGCATCGCGGTGTACGGCGCCTTGCAGGCCGGCCACGGCGGCCACATCACGCTGTACGCGCCGAGCGTGTCGGTCGGCGCCGACCTGGTGGCGCACGGCGGCAGCATCCAGCTGGGCAACGTGCTGGAGCAGGTCGGCGCCAACAGCCTCAAGGACACGAGCACGCTGCTCGCGCCGGAAGGCCGCGTGGCCTCGGTGCGGCTTGCGGACGGCGCCCGGCTCGACACCAGCGGCCTGTGGACCAACCTGCTGAAGGACCCGGTCGACAGCGGCGGCGTGGCCTTCCGCAACGGCGGCAATGTGTCGGTGCGCAGCAGCGGCGACGTGCTGCTGGGCCAGGGCAGCGTGGTCGACGTGTCCTCGGGGGCCGCGCTGCTGGCCAAGGCGAAGACGCAGGGCGGCAAGGGCGGCAACGTGACGCTCGAGTCCGACGGCTTCAACACCGGTTCGGGCCAGGTGGTGCTCGAGGGCGCGGTGCTGCGCGGCCACGGGGTGGACGGCGGCGGCACGCTCACGCTGCAGACCCGTCGCATCGCCATCGGCGACAGCACGGGCACCGCATTGCCCGACACGCTGGCGCTCGGCGCCGACTTCTTCGACAAGGGCTTCAGCCGCTATGCCCTGATCGGCAATCACGGCTTCGCGGTGGCCGATGGGGCGCAGGTCGAGGTCACGATGCCGGTGTTCCGCTTCGGGCCCGAGGCGCTGGACAGCGCCACCGGCCGCCGGCCCGCCGACGCGCTGACGCTGTGGACGCCGCCGCTCTACCAGGAGGACCCGGTCAAGGGCGTGCTCACGCAGCGCAAGGGCGCGAGCCTGTCGCTGCAGGCGGGCACCATCAACACGCGCGCCGAGGACCTGCCGGTGGTGCGGGCCGTGGTGGGCCAGGGCGCGCTGATCGGTGTGGACCCCGGCCAGGCCATCGACCTGCGCAGCGTCGGCCAGCTCACGCTGGACGGCACGCTGCGCGCCTGGGGCGGCAGCGTGTCGCTGGCCGGCCTGACAGCCCGCGGCTTCGAGGCGGCCCAGGCGGCCGGCCACGGGCGTTCGATCTGGATCGGCGAGCAGGCGCTGATCGACGTGGCGGCCCGCGCGGTGAGCGCGGTGGACGACCATGGCCGCAGCTACGGCCAGGTGCGCGACGGCGGCAGGATCGTCGTCGGCGGCCAGATCGACCCGGTCACCGGCATCGCGACGGCCGGCGACCTGTTCGTGGTGGTGCGCGAGGGCGCGCGGCTGGAGGCGTCGGGCGACCAGGCGGCGCTGGACATTCCGGGCCAGGGTCGGGTGCAGGTGGCGAGCCAGGGCGGCAGCATCAGCCTGGCCTCGAACAACGGCCTGTACCTGGACGGCCGCTTCACGGCCCGTGCCGGCGGCGCGGGCGCGGCGGGCGGCAGCCTGTCGGTGGCGCTGGAAAGCCCGTACTACATCAAGGACGCGGTCAGCGAGCGCGTGACCAAGATCCGCGAACTGGTGCTCGGCCAGACACACCAAGGCAGCCCGCTGCCGGGCAGCGCCGATGCGGCCGCGGACAGCCTCGCGTATGGCCATGGCCGGCTCGGCGTGGACCAGGTCCGCGCGGGCGGCTTCGACACCCTCTCGGTGCTGAGCAACGGACTGCTGAGCTTCGACGGCGACGTGACGCTGGAGATGGGCCAGAGCCTGCGGCTGTACAGCGCCGCCATGGGCCTCACGGACAACGCCGCCGCCGCGTCGCGGGTCCGGCTCTCCGCGCCGCACCTGCTGCTGGCGGGCATCCTCGCCGCACCGGAAGCCAACCGGGACTGGTACCTGCGCCCGGTGTTCGGCCTGCCGACCATGTCGCAGCGCGACACCGCCGCCGTGTTCGAGGCCAGTGCGAAGCTCATCGACGTGCGCGGCAGCGTGCTGTTCGGCGCGCTGGGCAAGCTGCCGCAGGCCGACGGCAGCGACGTGAGCGTCGAGCGCCGCGGTTTCGACGATGTGCAGCCCCACAGCCAGGGTGACCTGCGCTTCCTCGCCGGCGCCAGCCCGGACGCGATCGCGCTGGGCATCAGCTCCCAGCTGCTGACCAAGGGCGACATGACGCTGCGGGCGGCCCAGCTGTACCCCGCGACCGACGTCGGCGCCCGGGTGGTGGCGGGCTTCCTCAGCGCCGTGTCCGACGACTTCACCGGCTTCCACTACGACCGCACGCGCACCCTGACCATCGCCCGCAGCGGCGAGGGCGATGCCGCCGTGCCGTATTCGGCCTTCGGCCGCCTGCAGCTGGGCGGCCCGACCATCCATCAGGGCGGCGTGGTGCGCGCGCCCCTGGGGCGGCTCGAGATCGGCTCGCTGGGCAGCAGCGACGTCGTGCTGCAGCCCGGCAGCCTGAGCTCGGTCAGCGGCAAGGGCCTGGTGCTGCCCTACGGCGGCACGGTCGACGGCCAGGTCTACAGCTACGACGGCAAGCCGGTGAGTTTCCTCGGCCAGGGCGGCAACACCAACGGCGACCTGGGTGTCGGGATGGTGCTGGGCAGCCGGTCGGTGGTGGTGCAGCCTGGCGCCATCGTGGACCTGTCCGGCGGTGGCGAGCTGCTCGGCGCGGGCTTCGTGTCGGGGCGCGGTGGTTCGACCGATGCGCGCTACCACCCGCTGGTGCAGACCGGCACCCAGGGCGGCTTCGTGCTGCCGGGACTGGGCACCAACCCGGTCTACGCGCTCGTGCCGGGCGTGCAGCCGGGCCAGGCGCCGGTGGCACCCGAGGGCGGTGCGTCGGCTGCGCTGGTCGGGCGGCAGGTCACGATCGGCGCCGGCGTGCCGGGGCTGCCCGCGGGCACCTACACGCTGATGCCGTCGACCTATGCCTTGATGCCCGGGGCCTTCCGCGTGGAGATCAACGGCCTGGCCGGCCCGGGCACCGGGGCGGGTGCACAGGCGCTGCGCAATGGCTCCTGGTCCGCGACAGGCCGCCTGTCGGTCGCCCATACCGGCATCGCCGATGCCGTCGCCAGCCAGCTGACCCTGACGCCGGCCGACACCCTGCGCCGCTACGCCCAGTACAACGAGACCGGCTATGCGGCCTTCGCCATGGCCGACGCGGCCCGGCTCGCCGTGCCCCGGCCCCTGCTGTCGGTGGATGCCAGGACCCTGAAGCTGGGCCTCAGGCAGGGTGCCGGGGCGGACGCCTTCTCCTTCGAGGGCATCGGCCGCTTCGAGGCCGCGACCGGCGGCTACGGCGGCACCGTGGCGCTGCTGAACATGGACTACGACGGCATCGAGGTGGTGGCGGCGGGCAAGGCCGCCACCAGCGGCTTCGGCGGCGTCACCGTGGCGGCGGAGAGCCTCAACGCGCTGGGCGCCTCGCGCCTGATGATCGGCGGCATGACCGTGGTCCTGTATGGGCAGACCGGCAACTACATCAACCTCGTGCAGGGCATCAACGCCAGCAACAGCTCGATGATCCTGCGGGACGGCGCGCACCTGGCGGCGCCGGAAGTGTTCATGGTGAGCAAGGGCGCATCCGGCGCGGTCATCGTGGAGCAGGGCGCGTCGATCAACACCATCGGTCGCGGCAAGGCCAGCTACGACGCGCGCGACGGCTTCGTCTACCAGGTGGGCAACATGCTGGCGGTGTCCAACGGGCTGCTCGACGTGATCAGCCCGACCGTCGTGCAGGACAGCGGCGGCATCCGCCTGGGCGTGTGCAGCAGCGCGCCCTGCAGCGGGGCGACCGCGCTCTACTCCGAAGGCAGCATCGTCGCCATGACCGACAAGACCTTGCAGATGGGCGAGGCGGTGCGCTACGGCACCCGCCACCTCAACGTGGGGCTGAGCAGCATCAACGTTGGCAGTCCCGAAGCCCTGGCCGCCGCCGCGGCGGCCAACCGCCTGCCCACCGGCCTGACCCTGACCCAGCCCGTGCTGGACCGCCTGCTGCGCGGCGACACGCAGTTCGGCGCGCCGGCCCTGGAGACGTTGCAGCTCTCGGCGCGCGACAGCTTCAACTTCTACGGCACGGCCGCGCTGGACACCTACGACGCGGTGACCGGCAAGTCGCTGCTCAGCAAGCTGCTGCTCTCGACCCCGGCGATCTATGGCGCCGGCGGCGCCGACGACGTGGCGACCATCCGCACCGCCAACCTGATCTGGCAGGGCGCGACCACCCCGCCGTCCGCGGTGGTGGCGGGCGGCGCCGGCACCGGCAGCGGACGCCTGGACATCCGCACCGAGCGCATCGACTTCGGCTATGGCGCCTTCGCCCAGCCCAGCACCACCCTCCGCTTCGACCGGCTGGCGCTGGGCTTTGCCGACGTGGACCTCGCCGCCACTGAACGCATCACGACCAACCACAAGGGCAGCCTCGCGGTGTACGAGCGCCGGGGCGCGTACGACCCGGTCCAGGGTTTCGCCTACAGCGGCGGCAACCTGCACATCACGACCCCGCTGATGACCGGCGAGGCGGCCTCGGTGAACCGCATCACGGCCGGCGGCGCCCTCGACATCGCGGCCTCGGGCGGCCCGGTCGGGCAGGCCGAGGGCCTGGGCGCCGAACTGTTCCTGCAGGGCGACAGCATCCGCCTGGCCAGTGCCGTGGTGCTGCCCAGCGGCAAGCTCACGCTGGAGGCGCGCGGCGACGTGGTGCTGACCGATGCGGCCTCGGTCGACGTGTCGGGTCGCGCCATCGCCTTCAACGATTTGACCAAGTACAGCGCCGGCGGCGAGGTGCTGCTGGACAGCCGCGCGGGCAACGTGCTGCAGGCGGCGGGCTCGACCATCGACCTGTCGGCGCGGAACAACCAGGCCGGCCGGCTGCGGGTGGTGGCGGTGGACGGCACGGCCGGCAGCGTCGACCTGGCAGGCCGGATCCTGGGCGGCAGCAGCGGCGAGTACGACGCGGGCGGCACGCTGATGCCCTACCTGTCGGGCGCGGTGGAGATCCAGGCCCAGCGCCTGGGCGCCAGCGGCACTTTGGACGCGCAGTTCGCGTCGCTCAACCAGCGCCTCAACGAGGGCGGCGTGTTCGGCGCGCGCAGCTTCCAGCTCAAGCAGGGCGACCTCACCATCGGCAACGACCTCAAGGCCAGCAGCATCAGCGTCTCGGTGGACAACGGCAGCCTGCGGGTCGCGGGCCGGGTCGATGCCAGCGGCGAGCGCGTCGGCAGCATCACGCTGGCCGGCAAGAACGGCCTGAGCCTCGACAGCAGCGCGGTGCTCGACGCCCATGGCAGCCGCCTGCGCGTGGACAGCTACGGCAAGATCATCGATTCGCCCAACCGCGCCATCGTGAACCTGGCTTCCGGCACCGGCGCGCTGACGCTGGCCGACGGCGCGCGCATCGACCTGCGCCACGGCACCGACGTGGCCGTGGGCAGCGCGGCGGGCCAGAACGACGGCCGCAGCCGCGGCACGCTGGAGCTCGACGCGCCCCGCGTGTCCAAGGCCGACGGCAGCAGCGACGACATCGCCATCGACGCCCGCGGCCGGCTGGAGATCGAGGGCGCGCGCTCGATCGCGGTCAACGGCATGGCCCGCTACGACGACGCGCCCACCCGGACCGACGCCACCGCGAGCGGGCGTCCGTACCAGGTGATCGACCAGTCCTACCTCGACCAGAAGCATGTGCTGAGCGAGCGCTTCATCGACGCCGCGCTGCAGAACGACGACCTGATGCGCCACCGGCTCGCGGGCCTGAACAATGCCCGCTATGCCGATGCCTTCCATCTGCGCCCGGGCGTGGAGATCGTCAGCAGGACGCCGGACGGCGACCTGGTGGTGCAGGGCGACCTCGACCTCTCGGGCTACCGCTATGCCAGCGTCAACCCCCACACGCAGAAGAACACTGCGGTCTACGGCTCCGGCGAGGTGGGCCGGCTGACGCTGCGCGCGGGTGGCGACCTGAACATCTACGGCAGCATCAACGACGGCTTCGCGCCGCCGCCGCCGACCGACGACGACAAGGGCTGGATCCTGCGCGCCGGCGTCGATTGGACCGGCGGCAACGTGGTGGTGCCGGGCAGCGGCGTGACCCTGGCCGACGGCACCACCTTCCCGGCCGGTGTGACCCTCAACTTCGACCTGCCGATCAAGGCCTTGAACCTGATCGCCGGCACCCGGCTGCCGGTGCCGGCATCCCTCACCGCGGCGCTGGTGCTGTCGGCCGGCACGGTGCTGGCGGCCGCCGTGCGGGACGCCACGGGCAAGGTGCTGTACCCCGCGGGCACGCTGCTGAGCCAGAACGTGACCCTGCCGGTCAACAGCACGCTGGACGCCGGCACCCTGCTGGTCAGCCTCGCGCGGGTCAAGGCCATGGTCTGGCCCAAGGGCGTTCCCCTGCCCGGGAACCTGGGCACCATCGCCACCGTGAGCCTCAACGGCAGCAAGGTCCTGCCGCGCGGCGCCATCCTGCCCGCGCGCACCAACGTCAAGCTGCCGGGCGGCGCGGCCTTCGTGCAGCTGCGGGTGGAGGAGGCCGGGCGCCAGGGCCAGAACTGGGCGGTCGCGCCCATGCTGGCCGACGGTGCCCAGTCCTGGTCGATCCGGCTGGTGGCCGGCGCCGACACCGAAGCGGCCGACAGCCGCCAGCTGCAGCCGCACCCGGTGTCCGGCAACCTGCGGCTGGCCGACAGCCATCTGGGGGCCCATGGCAAAGGCGCCTTCGTGTGGAGCGAACAGGGCTCCGTGGACTTCTTCGGCGACGACAGCATGGCCGGACAGCCGATCGATTTCGTCCGCGATGCCTATGACGGCATGTGCAGCGACTTTCCCGAGTACTGTGTCATGAGCGGCGACGTCTACACCCTGGTGACAGGCGGTAGCACCCGCTTCAGCGTGGTCCGCACCGGCGCGGCCGACCTGGACCTGCTGGCCGCGCGCGACCTGAGCATGGAGTCGCTCTACGGCGTCTACACGGCCGGCACTTCCTCGGCCCGCACCGCGGCCGGCGACCCCTACAGCCTGGGCCGGGCCCTGGGCCCCAACGGCCGGGTGCTGGGCGACGCGGGTGGCCACGAGAAGCTGGTCAACGGCGGACCGGACAGCGTGTACCGCGCCTGGTATCCCGAGGGCGGCGGCAACCTGGTGCTGAAGGTGGGCGGCAACCTGAGCGGCAACATCGTCAGTCGTTCCTCGGCCAACGCCGGGCGCCCCGTGGACATCGACAGCGGCCACGACACCGCCAACGTCGGCAACTGGCTGTGGCGCCAGGGCAATGGCCTGAGCGGCGACCGGGCGCAGGCCACCGCCTGGTGGATCAACTTCGGTTCCTACGCGGCAAGCCTGACCGGTGGCGCCGACCAGATGGTCGGCTTCACCGGCTTCGGCACCCTGGGCGGGGGCAACCTGGATGTCGAGGTGCGCGGCGATGCGGGAATCATCAGTCCTCTGGCGGTGGGCTACGTGCCAGTCAACGTCAACGCGCGCAGCCCGGGGCTGGTGCTGGCGGTGGGCAGTACCGGACGGGTGGCGGCCGACGGCAGCCTGCAATTGACCGGTGGCGGCGACCTGAACCTGCGGGTCGGCGGCGCCGTGAACCCCGGCAGCCAGATCACCGGCGGCCATCTCAATGGCGCGCTGGTCGATGTGCGGGGACATGTGCAGCTGACCGGCGGCGCCCTCGGCAGCCTGACGCTGCGCTATGGCATCCGTGACGGGGAGAAGAATCCCAACGAAGTGCGGGCTTTCGACCCCATCGGCTACGGCACGGCCCGCGCGGCCGGCGGCCTGAGCCTGCTGCCGGGCGACGCCACCGTCAGCCTGGCCACGCGCGGGGACCTGGTGGTGCAGGACGTGGCGGACCCGGGGCGCGCGCCGCAGGCGAACGCGTCACCCTATGTGAGCGCCGGGGCCCCCGGCTTCGGCCAGAGCTGGTTCAGCCTCTGGACCGAACGCACGGCGGTGGACCTGTTCGCTGCCGGCGGCAACCTCACGCCGCTGACCGAGTCCGCGCCGACCGACATGGCGACGGTCTATCCCTCGACCTTGCGGGCGGTCGCGGCCAGCGGCAACCTGTACTACGGCCGCGCCGCGGCCCTCGACACGACGGTCGTGCCGGCGCACGGCGCGCTGGTGCTGGCGCCGTCGGCGCGTGGCCAACTGGAATTGCTGGCGGCGGAGTCGATCTATGGCGGGGAACTGTCCATCAGCCGTTCCGGCGCGGCGCCGTCGTCGCTGGCGACGGTCCTGCATCCGGCCTTCCAGGCCTTCGCTCTCGACGGACCGATCGCGGGCGCCGGCAATCTGTCGAGCGACGGCAGCGTGGCCCGCATGGGGCTCTCGCCGCTGTTCGCCTTCGGACCCAACACCGCCAGCCTGTCGTGGGGCGACGCGCTGGAGCCGGCGCGCTTCTATGCGCTGGGCGGCGACCTGCTGGGCGTCAACAGCGGACGTTCCATCACGCTCAACAGCCCGTACGACCCGCGCTTCGGACAGACCTTCCACGAAGGCGCGGGCCCGGTCTGGATGCTGGCCGGGCGCGACATCGTCAGCAGCGGCACGCAGCTGGGCGGCACCATCGCTGGCGAGACCTCGACGGGTGTCTACAACCAGGCCGGCAACCTGTTCGTGCACCAGAGCCCCACCGACATCTCCATCGTGAGTGCCGGCCGCGACATCATCTACAGCGCCTTCAACGTCGCGGGACCCGGCACGCTGGAACTGACGGCCGGCCGCGACATCCGCATGGACGACAAGGTCGGCGTCACCAGCCTCGGCGCCGTGGCTTCCGGCGACAAGCGCCCGGGCGCCAGCATCGTGATGCAGGCGGGCGCGGGCCCCCTGGGCCCCGACTACCGGCGCTTCGTCGAGGGCTACCTCGACCCGGCCAGGCTGACCCAGCCGGGCGAGAGCCTGGCGATCGGCAAGACCGTCAAGACCTACGAGGACGAACTGGCCGCCTGGCTGGCCGCGCGCTTCGGCTTCGCCGGCGACGGCACGCAGGCCCGTGCCTACTACGCCGCGCTGCCCGCCGAGCAGCAGCGGGTGTTCGCGCGCAGCGTGTACTTCGCCGAACTCCTGGCCGCGGGTCGCGAGTACACCCAGGACGGCGGCGTGCGCCAGGGCAGCTATGTGCGCGGCCGGGCGGCCATCGCCGCGCTGTTCCCCGACCAGGACGCGGCCGGTGAGGCCCTCCGCTACAAGGGCGACATCACGCTGTTCGGCGGCGCCGGCGTGCACACCGATTTCGGCGGCGACATCCAGCTGCTCACGCCGGGCGGCGCCCAGACCTTCGGCATCGAGGGCACGGCGCCACCGTCGACCGCAGGCGTGATCACCCAGGGCGCGGGCGACATCGCGATCTACTCGCTGGGCAGCATCCTGCTGGGCCAGAGCCGGATCATGACCACCTTCGGCGGCGGCATCCAGGCCTGGTCGGCCGCGGGCGACATCAACGCCGGCCGCGGCTCTAAGACCACCGTGGTCTACACGCCGCCCAAGCGGGTCTACGACCAGTGGGGCAACGTCTCGGTCTCGTCGGTGGTGCCCAGCACCGGCGCGGGCATCGCCACGCTGGCGCCGATTCCGGAAGTGCCGGCCGGCGACATCGACCTGATCGCGCCGCTGGGCACCATCGATGCGGGCGAGGCGGGCATCCGGGTCTCGGGCAACGTGAACCTGGCGGCCCTGCAGGTGGTGAACGCGGCCAACATCGCGGTCAAGGGCGAGGCCACCGGCATCCCGACCGTGGCGGCGGTGAACGTGGGCGCGCTGAGCAACGCCAGCGCGGCCGCCGCGCAGGCCGCGGGTGCGGCGCAGGAGGTGATGCAGCGCGAACGCGTGGCCTCGCGCCAGGCGCTGCCCTCGGTGTTCACGGTGCGCGTGCTGGGCTTCGGCAACGAGCCGGCGCCGGGCGCCGAGCCGGCAACGGCCGCGCCCCGGGCCGCGCTGCAGCCGGTACGCGGCCTGCCTTACGACCCCGCGAGCCCGGTGCAGTTCGTCGGCGTGGGCCAGGACTTCGATGCCGCGCAGCTGGCGCGGCTGAGTCCCGAGCAGCGGCGCCAGCTGCGGCAGGAACGCTGAGCCGGGGCAGGGTGGACTGTCATGGCATTGAGCATCCTGTACGACCCGGAGGCCGCGGTGGGCGACGAAGCGGCCAACGAACCGCTGGACGAGGCGCAGCGCCGCGTCGCGCTGCAGGCCTTCATCGCGGCGCACTACGAACGGCTGCGGCAGCGGCTGCTGCGCCACCTGGGCTGCCCGGCGCTGGCCAGCGAATGCCTGCACGACGCCTGGCTGCGCCTGGGCGAGATGGATGTGCGCGCCGCCGTGCAGAACCCGGAGGCCTACGTCTACCGCGTGGCCTGCAATGCCGCGATGGACCGCATGCGCAGCCACCGGCCCTGGCAGTACGCCGGCCTCGCGGACGATGCGCTCGACCATGTGGCCGACCCCGCGCCGGGGCCCGAACACATCGCCGCCGACCGCTCCGAGCTGGCCGCGGTGGACCGGGCCATGGCCAGGCTGCCGCGCCGCCATCGCGCGGTGCTGCTCGGGCTGCGCCTGGACGAGCTGAGCCGGCCCGAGGTCGCGCGCCGGCAGGGCATCTCGCTGCGCAGCGTCGACACCGCGCTGCGCCAGGCGCTGGACCACTGCGCGGGCGGCAGCGGCCGCACGGTGCTGGCCGGCGTGAGCGCGCCCCGGCGCGCGCTGCGCTCGCCGCCGCCCTGAGCGGCGCTCAGCCGCGCTGCATCTGCGCGTTCTTGGCGAACAGCTCGGCCGCCCAGTCGACGAAGGCCCGCACCTTGGCGCTCAGGTGGCGGTTGGGCGGGTAGACCACGTAGATCGGCAGCGGGTCGCGCGCCCAGTCGGCCAGCACCTCGACCAGCTCGCCGCTGTCCAGGTAGGGCTGGGCGATGACGGTCGCCATCTGCGCCACGCCCAGCCCGGCCACCACGGCCGCGGTGTGGGCGATGTTCTCGTTCACCGCCAGGCTGTAGGGCGCGGCCGGTTCGAAGTGCTCGCCGTCCTTGTTGAACTCCATCGGGAACATGCGCCGCGTGTTGCCGAAGAAGTGGTTGACCACGCGGTGGTTGCGCTCCAGGTCGCGCGGATGCTGCGGTGCGCCATAGCGCTTCACGTAGGCGGCCGAGGCCACCGCGATCAGCGGCAGCTGGCCGATGCGGCGCGCCACCAGCGACTGGTCGGTGATCTCCCCGATGCGGATCACGCAGTCGACGTTGTCGGTCAGCAGGTCCACCACCCGATCGCTCACGCCCATGTCGATCTGGATGTCGGGATAGCGCGCGTAGAAGGTGTCGAGCGCGGGGATCAGCAGCAGGGTGGCAGTGGACGAGCCCACGTCGATGCGCAGCCGGCCCGAGGGGTTGGCCTGGGCGTTGGTCATGCTGGCGTCGAGGTCGTCGAGGTCGGTCAGCAGCTGGGAGGCCCGCTCGTAGTAGGCGGCGCCGTCGGGCGTGACCGTGACGCGGCGCGTGGTGCGGTTGAGCAGCTTGACGCGCACGCGCGCCTCCAGCGCCTGGATCTGCTTGGTGACCGTGCCCTTGGGCAGGGCCAGCGAATCGGCGGCGCGCGTGAAACTCCCGGTTTCCACGACGCGCGAGAACACCCGCATGGCCTGGATCTGATCCATGGGACTTTCCTCTCTCTGTCTTTATGGGGGGCGCAGCCCCCGCTGCGTGAGGGAATTCTCACACGCACACGAGCCCTCATTGTTGTTCCGATGGAAACGGTGAGGTGGCAAAGTGCCTGATTCAGGCTTGCCATTGGCCCGTACATTTAATCCCATCGTTCTTCCACCTCCGCCTACAGGTTCACCATGTCCACCCGTTCATCGCCAAGCGCCACCGAACTGCCGGCCACTGCTGCACTGCAGGCGGTCGAAAGCGACATCACCATCGAGCTGCCCGGACGCGAACCGGTGGCGGCCCGCACCTACGGCGTGCGCACCCAGCGCGGCGCGGGCGCCGAGACCGACCGCCCGCTGGTGCTGCACTTCCATGGCGGCAACTTCGCCTGCGGCGACCTCGACGACGGCCGCAGCGTGGCGCGGATGCTGGTGAGCGCGGGCGCGACCGTGGTGTCGATGGCCTATCCGCTGGCACCGCTGCATCCCTTCCCGGATGCGATCGAGGTGGGCTACGAGGCGCTGGAGTGGCTCTACAAGCAGCGCACCAAGCTGGCCGGCAAGGGCGCCCGCGTCTACCTGGCGGGCGAGGAGGCCGGCGGCAACCTGGCAGCCTCGCTGGCGCTGATCGCCCGCGACCGGGCCCATCCGCCGCTGTCGGGCCAGGTGCTGCTGTCGCCGATGCTCGACCCCTGCGCCGGCACCGCCTCCCTGCGCCAGGCGACGGGCGACGCCACCGGCTGCAAGTACACCGAGGGCTGGCAGCAGTACCTGCGCTGTCCGCGCGATGCCGAGCATCCGTACGCGGTGCCGGGCTCCTCGCGCCGCCTGGCCGACCTGGCGCCCACGCTGGTGCTGGTGGGCAAGGACGACCCGATGCGCGACGAGGCCGTGGCCTATGCGAAGCGGCTCGAGGGCGCAGGGATCCCGGTGCGCAGCGAGGTGCTGAGCGGTGCCGAGGGATGGCCCGACGCGCTGGCCGACCCCGTCACCGGCTGCGAATGCCCTTGTGCCGGCGCGGTGACGCAGCAGTTCCGCGACTTCTTCGAGGCGACGCGCGCACCCGTCGCGCCGCAACCGCCGCACTAGGCGCTGGCCGGTGACTGCAGCGCAGCGCACCGGCACTGAACCCCACTGAACCGATTTCGGCAGCCGGAGACCCCGGCGGCCAGCCCTTTTGTCGCCCGACGTATCGCGCCGGGTGGCGCTTCGCATCTCCAGAAACATCCCAAGAGGACGGAACACATCATGACCAAGCCACTCGCCACCCCCTCCGCCAAGCCCCTCGCCGCCGTCGCCCGCCGCGGTGTCTGGCCCGCCGTGACCGCGCTGACCGCGGCCGCGGCCATCGTCTCCGCCGTGTTCGGGCTGCGCCCGCTCGAGGCCGAAGCCAACACGCCCGCAGCCGCCCCGCAGGCCACGCCGGTGTCCGTCGCGGCGGTGGTGCAGACCGACGTCACGGCCTGGGACGAGTTCTCGGGCCGGCTCGAGGCCGTCGAGCGCGTCGACGTGCGCTCCCGCGTCGCGGGCGCCGTGCAGTCGGTGCACTTCAAGGAAGGCTCGCTGGTGAAGAAGGGCGACCTGCTGATCACCATCGACCCCGCGCCCTATGCGGCCGAGGTCGAGCGCGCCGAAGCGCAGGTCGCCTCGGCCCAGGCCCGCACCGCCTTCAGCCGCAGCGAGCAGGAACGCGCCAAGCGGCTGTGGGACGAGAAGGCCATCGCCCAGCGCGAACTCGACGAGCGCACCAACGCCGGCCGCGAAGCCGAAGCCAACCTGCGCGCCGCCCAGGCCGCGCTGCAGACCGCGCGCCTGAGCCTGGGCTACACCCAGGTGCGGGCGCCGGTGTCCGGCCGCATCGGCAAGCTCGAAGTCACGGTGGGCAACCTGGTGGCCGCCGGCCCGGGCGCGCCGGTGCTGACCACGCTGGTCTCGGTGAGCCCGATCTACGCGAGCTTCGATGCCGACGAGCAGATCGTGGGCAAGGCGCTCAAGGACATCGCGGGCGGTTCCGGCGGCCGCATGCCGATCGAGCAGATCCCGGTCCAGATGGGCACGGCCGCGAGCACCGGCACGCCCTTCGAGGGCAAGCTGCAGCTGATCGACAACCAGGTCGACGCCCGCAGCGGCACGGTGCGCGTGCGCGCCGCCTTCGACAACAAGGACGGCGCGCTGATCCCCGGCCAGTTCGCCCGCATCCGCATGGGCCAGGCCCACACCAGCAGCGTGCTGCTGGTGAGCGAACGCGCCATCGGCACCGACCAGAGCAAGAAGTTCGTGATGGTCGTGAATGCCGACAACAAGACCGAGTACCGCGAGGTGACGCTGGGCGCGCCGGCCAATGGCCTGCGCGTGGTGAGCGCCGGCCTCAAGGCGGGCGAGCGCGTGGTCGTGAACGGCCTGCAGCACGTGCGCCCCGGCGCGCTGGTGGCACCGGCCACGGTGCCGATGGACGCGGCCCAGGCCAAGGCCCAGGCCAGCGCCAAGGTCGCGGCCGGCTGAGCCCGGAGCCGCGACGCTTCGTAGAAGAAAGAACACCATGAACCTCTCCAAATTCTTCATCGACAGGCCGATCTTTGCCGGCGTGCTGTCGGTGCTGATCCTGATTGCCGGCCTGATCGCCATGCGCGCGCTGCCGATCTCCGAGTACCCGGAAGTCGCACCGCCCTCGGTGGTGGTGCGGGCCCAGTACCCGGGCGCGAACCCCAAGGTGATCGCCGAGACGGTGGCGACGCCGCTCGAGGAACAGATCAACGGCGTCGAAGGCATGCTCTACATGGGCAGCCAGGCGACCACCGACGGCGTGATGACGCTGACCGTGACCTTCAAGCTGGGCACCGACCCCGACAAGGCGCAGCAGCTGGTGCAGAACCGCGTCTCGCAAGCCGAGCCGCGCCTGCCGGAGGAGGTGCGCCGGCTGGGCATCACCACCATCAAGAGCGCGCCCGACCTGACCATGGTCGTGCACATGGTCTCGCCCAACAACCGCTACGACATCAACTACCTGCGCAACTACGCGGTGCTCAACGTCAAGGACCGCCTCGCGCGCATCCAGGGCGTGGGCCAGGTGCAGATCTTCGGCGGCGGCGACTACGCGATGCGCGTCTGGCTCGATCCGCAGAAGGTGGCGCAGCGCGGCCTGTCGGCCAGCGACGTGGTGGCGGCGATCCGCGGCCAGAACATCCAGGCCGCGGCCGGCGTGGTCGGCGCTTCGCCGGGCCTCTCGGGTGTCGACATGCAACTGTCGATCAATGCCCAGGGCCGGCTGCAGAGCGAGGAAGAGTTCGGCGACATCATCGTCAAGAGCGGCACCGACGGCGCCGTGACCCGGCTGCGCGACATCGGCCGCCTGGAGATGGGCGCGGCCGACTATTCGCTGCGTTCGCTGCTCAACAACGACCCGGCCGTGGGCATGGGCGTGTTCCAGTCGCCCGGCTCCAACGCGCTGGACATCTCGCGCGACGTGCGCGCCACCATGGACGAGCTCGCCAAGAGCATGCCCGAGGGCGTGGAATACCGCATCGCCTACGACCCGACGCAGTTCGTGCGCGCCTCGATCGAATCGGTGGTCCACACGCTGCTCGAAGCCATCGTGCTGGTGGTGCTGGTGGTGATCCTGTTCCTGCAGACCTGGCGCGCCTCGATCATTCCGCTCTTGGCCGTGCCGGTGTCGGTGATCGGCACCTTCGGGATGCTGCACGTGCTGGGCTTCTCGATCAACGCGCTGAGCCTGTTCGGGCTGGTGCTGGCGATCGGGATCGTGGTGGACGATGCGATCGTGGTGGTCGAGAACGTCGAGCGCAACATCGAGGCCGGCCTGAGTCCGCGTGACGCGACCTACCGCGCCATGCGCGAGGTGTCGGGGCCCATCATCGCGATCGCGCTGGTGCTGGTCGCGGTGTTCGTGCCGCTGGCCTTCATCAGCGGCCTGACCGGCCAGTTCTACAAGCAGTTCGCGGTGACCATCGCGATCTCGACCGTGATCTCGGCGATCAACTCGCTCACGCTGTCGCCCGCGCTCGCCGCCTTGCTGCTGCGCGGCCACGACCAGCCCAAGGACGCGCTCACGCGCTTCATGGACCGCTATCTCGGCTGGCTGTTCCGCGGCTTCAACAAGCTGTTCCATCGCGGTTCCGAGGCCTACAGCGGCGGCGTCAAGAACGTGATCGGCCGCAAGGCGCTGATGCTGGTGGTCTACCTCGCGCTGATCGGCGTGACCTTCGGCCTGTTCAAGGCCGTGCCCAGCGGCTTCGTGCCGGCGCAGGACAAGCAGTACCTGATCGGCTTCGCGCAGCTGCCCGATGGCGCCACGCTGGACCGCACCGAGGACGTGATCCATCGCATGGGCGAGCTGGTCAAGAAGAACCCGAACGTGGAAGACGCGATCGCGTTCCCGGGCCTGTCGATCAACGGCTTCACCAACAGCTCGAACTCGGGCGTGGTGTTCGTCACGCTCAAGCCCTTCGCCGAACGCAAGAAGGCCGACCAGAGCGGCGGTGCGGTCGCGGGCCAGCTCAACGGCGCCTTCGCCAGCATCCAGGACGCCTTCATCGTGATGTTCCCGCCGCCCCCGGTGGCGGGCCTGGGCACCACGGGCGGCTTCAAGATGCAGATCGAGGACCGTGCCTCGCTGGGCTACGACCAGATGGACTCGGCGGTCAAGGCCTTCATGGCCAAGGCCTACCAGACGCCCGAGCTGGCCGGCATGTTCACCAGCTGGCAGGTCAACGTGCCGCAGCTCTATGCCGACATCGACCGCACCAAGGCGCGCCAGCTCGGCGTGCCGGTGACCGACATCTTCGACACCATGCAGATCTACCTGGGCAGCCTGTACGCGAACGACTTCAACAAGTTCGGCCGCACGTACTCGGTGCGCGTCCAGGCCGATGCGCCGTACCGCGCACGGGCCGAGGACGTGGGCCTGCTGAAGGTGCGCTCGACCACCGGCGAGATGGTGCCCCTGTCGGCGCTGATGAAGGTCAACTCGACCTTCGGCCCGGAACGCGCCATGCGCTACAACGGCTACCTCGCGGCCGACATCAACGGCGGCCCGGCCCCCGGCTACTCCTCGGGCCAGGCGCAGGACGCGATCAAGCGCATCGCCGCCGAGACGCTGCCCAAGGGCATCAGCTTCGAGTGGACCGAGCTCACCTACCAGGAGATCCTGGCCGGCAACTCCGCCTTCCTGGTGTTCCCGCTGGCGATCCTGCTGGTGTTCCTGGTGCTGGCCGCACAGTACGAGAGCCTGACCCTGCCGATCGCCATCATCCTGATCGTGCCCATGGGCATCCTGGCCGCGATGACCGGCGTGTGGATATCGGGGGGTGACAACAACGTCTTCACGCAGATCGGGCTGATCGTGCTGGTGGGGCTGAGTGCGAAGAACGCGATCCTGATCGTGGAGTTCGCCCGCGAGCTCGAGTTCGCCGGGCGCACGCCGGTCCAGGCCGCGATCGAGGCCAGCCGCCTGCGGCTGCGCCCGATCCTGATGACCTCGCTGGCCTTCGTCATGGGTGTGCTGCCGCTGGTGCTGTCCACCGGTGCCGGCGCCGAGATGCGCAGCGCGATGGGCGTGGCGGTGTTCGCCGGGATGATCGGGGTGACGGCCTTCGGCCTGTTCCTCACGCCGGTGTTCTACGTGGTGCTGCGCCGCCTGGCGGGCAACCGCCAGCTCAAGCAGCACGGCGAAGTGCCGCACGACGTCGAGGCCTTCGCCCCGGCCGGCGACCTCTCGGTGTCCCATGTCGGCGGCGGCGGTGCACTGCATCCGCAGCCCTCGGCACCGCGCCATCCCCACGAGTGAGCCGCGGCTCCTCACAGGCAACAGGAATCTTCATCATGACAAGCTCCATCTCTCTCGCAGCGGGGGCGCTGCGCGCCGCCTGGCTGCCGCTGGTCGCGGCCCTGGTGCTGGCCGGCTGCGCATCGAGCGCAGTGCAGGCACCGTCCACGGTGGCACCGGTGCAGTTCAAGGAACAGGCTGCCACCGCCCGTACCGGCGCGCCGGCCCAGGCCAATGGCGCCTGGTGGCGGGTCTTCAACGACCCGGTGCTCGACGAACTGGTCGACCGCGCCGCGACCCGCAACACCAGCATCCAGCAGGCCGCGGCCCGGCTGGCCGAGGCCCGCGCCTTGGCCCGCACGGTCGATGCCGACCGCTCGGTGCAGGTCGGCCTGAACGGCGGCGCGAGCCGCGGCCAGGGCCTGGACCGCAACCAGAGCAACCGCCCGTCGACCCTGCTCAACGCCGGCGCCAGCGTGTCCTACGAGCTCGACCTGTTCGGCAAGCTCTCGGGCGCCAGCAATGCGGCCGCGCTCGATGCGCAATCGCGCGAGGCGCTGCTGCAGAGCGCCAAGCTGCTGGTGCAGGCCGAGGTGGCGCAGAGCTACCTCGCGCTGCGCGCCATCGACGACGAACGCACGCTGGTGCGCGAGACCGTCGAGGCCTACCGCGGCACGCTGGACCTGACCGAACGCCGCGAACGCGCCGGCGACCTGGCCGAGCTTGACGTGGCCCGGGTGCAGACCGAACTGGCATCGACCGAATCCGACGCGCTGGCGCTGGACCGGCAACGCGCGGTGGCGGAGCATGCACTGGCGGTGCTGCTGGGCGAAGTCGCCTCCGACTTCAGCCTGCCGCCGGCCGCCTGGACCAGCGCGCTGCCCAGCATTCCGGCCGGCCTGCCATCGACCGTGCTGGAACGCCGGCCCGACGTGGCCGCGGCCCAGCGCACCGTGATGGCGGCGCAGGCCCGCGTGGGCGTGGCGCAGAACGCCTGGTTCCCGAACATCGCGCTGACCGGCGGCGGCGGCTATGCCTCGACCGACCTGGGCGACCTGTTCAAGTGGTCGGCCCGCTCGTGGGGCATCGGCGCGCTGCTGTCGCTGCCGATCCTCGACGGCGGCCGGCGCGAGGCCGGCGTGCAGAGCGCTTCGGCCCAGCTCGACGGCGCGCTCGCGAGCTACCGCACCGAGGTGCTGACGGCCTTCCGCGAAGTCGAGGACCAGCTGGCCTCGCTGCGCCTGCTCGATGCGCAGTCGACGGTGCAGGGCCGGGCCGTGACCTCGGCCCAGCGCGCGACCTCGCTGTCGGACTCGCGCTACCGCAACGGGCTGGTGAGCCAGCTCGACCTGCTGGACGCACGCCGCAGCGAACTGCGCAACCGCCGGCAGGCGCTGCAGGTCAAGGCCGCGCAGTACCAGGCGACCGTGGGCCTGATCCGCGCCTTGGGCGGGGGATGGGGCGAGGCTCAGCCCTTCGCGTCCACCGCATCGGCCACGCGCTTGAGTTCGGCCACGCCCAGCGCCAACGCGCTGGAGTAGCTGCGCTGCGGCGCCGGCGCGACCCGCCAGCGGCGGTAGTGCAGCGCGTCGGAGTGGTGGCCCTCGAAGGCTTCGAGCAGCACCCAGTGGAACTGGCCGGGTGCGCGCTCCTGGATCGTGAGCGCCATGTCGCGGAGGATCGGCATCGATGAGAAGGCTCGAAGTCGTGATCCATCCAAAGTTACCGGGCGGTCGCGCGCGATGCGTCTCACGCTGCGCCGGATCGCTGTGACCCGAACGCCCTGTCCGCTGTAGGCGGCGGCGCCTCGGCGGCGTCCTCCGCGACAATGCGGGCATGAATCAACGGGATACGGGCGGGAACGCGCGCGCAAAGTGCGTGATGGTGCTCGGCACCACCAGCGGCGCAGGCAAGAGCTGGGTCACCACGGCGCTGTGCCGCTGGTATGCGCGCCAGGGCCTCAAGGTGGCGCCTTTCAAGGCCCAGAACATGAGCAACAACGCCCGGGTCGTGGCCCCCACGCTTGTCGCTGCGCGTACTGCGCTGCCCCCCGAGGGGGCTGATTTTCCTTGGGGCGGCCCAGCGGAAAATCGGGGCGGCGAGATCGGCAGCGCCCAGTACTTCCAGGCCCTGGCCGCGAACGCGATGCCCGAGGTCCGCATGAATCCCTTGCTGCTCAAGCCCGAGCGCGACACCCACAGCCAGGTGGTGCTGCTGGGGCAGGTGAGCGCCGAACTCACCGGCCTGCCGTGGCGCGGCCGCAGCGAACGGGTCTGGCCGCAGATCGCGCAATCGCTCGATGCCTTGCGGGCCGAGAACGACGTGGTGGTGATCGAGGGCGCGGGCTCGCCGGCCGAGATCAACCTCATGGGCAGCGACATCGTGAACCTGCGCGTGGCCCGCCATGCCCAGGCGCGCTGCCTGCTCGTGACCGACATCGACCGCGGCGGCGCCTTTGCCCACCTCTACGGCACCTGGGCCCTGATGCCCGAGGCCGACCGGGCCCTGCTCGCGGGCTTCGTGCTCAACCGCTTCCGAGGCGACGCCAGCTTGCTGTCCCCGGCCCCCGAGACGCTGCAGCAGCTGACCGGCGTGCCCACGGTCGCCACCTTGCCGATGTGGTGGCAGCACGGCCTGCCCGAGGAAGACGGCGTGTTCGACGACCGCAGTACCGCGAGCGGCGAGGTGACCTGCACCGTCGCGGTCATCGCCTATCCGCGGCTGAGCAACCTCGACGAATTCCAGCCGCTCAAGAACGTGCCCGGCGTGCGCCTGCGCTGGGTGCGCAGTCCGTCGCAACTGGCCGATGTCGACTGGATCGTGCTGCCGGGCTCCAAGCACACCAGCGGCGACCTGGCCTGGCTGCGTGCGCAGGGGCTGGACCGCGCCGTGGCCGCGCATGCCGCGCGCGGCGGCCGCGTGCTGGGCGTCTGCGGCGGCCTGCAGATGCTGGGCGAGGCGCTGATCGACCCGCACGGCATCGACGGCAACGCGCCGGGCCTGGGGCTGCTGCCGCTGGTCACGGTGTTCGCGCCCGACAAGACGGTGCGCCAGCGCGAAGCTCGCTTCGCACCGCTGACCGGTGCCTGGTCGGCGCTCTCGGGCGTAGCCGTGCGCGGCTACGAGATCCACCACGGCCAGACCGAGGCCCATCCCGCGATGGCCGCGGCCGGCGAGCATGCGCATGCCGCCATGCCCGACGGCCTCGCCTGGCAGAACGAGGCCGGCAACGTGCTGGGCCTGTACCTGCACGGGCTGTTCGAGGACCCGGCGGCGCTGCAGGCGCTGTTCGGCGCCACCGTCCCCACGCTCGACGCCGTGTTCGACGGCCTCGCCGATTTCATCGACGCGCATTTCGCGCCCGGTGTGCTGTCTTCCCTGATCGATTGAGCCCATGACGACCCTTCCCGAGATTCCCGACCTGCACGACGCGTCGCTGGCCGCGCGCCTGCAGCACCTGATCGACAACAAGACCAAGCCGCTGGGCGCGCTGGGCAAGCTCGAGGCGCTGGCGCTGCGCATCGGCGCCATCCTGGGCCGCGAGGCGCCGGTGCTGGCGCAGCCGCAGATGCTGGTCTGCGCGGCTGACCACGGCCTCGCGGCGCGTGGCGTGTCGGCCTATCCCAGCGACGTGACCTGGCAGATGGTCGAGAACTTCCTGGCCGGCGGCGCGGCCGTGAGCGTGCTCGCGCGCCAGCATGGCCTGGCGCTGACGGTGGTCGACTGCGGCGTGCGCCGCGACTTCGCGCCGCGTGACGGACTGCTGCTGCGCAAGATCGCGCCCGGCACGGCCGACGCGTCGGCGGGCCCGGCCATGAGCGCCGCGCAGTGCGCGGAGGCCATCGCCAACGGTCGGGCCATCGTGCGCGAGATGCCGGGCAACGCGCTGCTGCTGGGCGAGATGGGCATCGGCAACAGCTCGACCGCGGCCCTGCTGCTGGCGCGCCTGGTCGGCCACGACATCGAGGCCTGCACCGGCGCCGGCACCGGCCTCGATGCCCAGGGCCGCGCGCGCAAGGCCCAGGTGCTGCGCGAGGTGCTGGCGCTGCATGCCGGGGCCACCGCGCCGCTGGACGCGCTGGCCGCCTTCGGCGGCTTCGAGCTCGCGACCCTGGTCGGCGCGGTGCTGCAGGCGGCCGAGGAGCGCCGCGTGATCGTGCTCGACGGCTTCATCGCCAGCGCCGCGGTGCTGGTGGCGCAGGCGCTGCGGCCGCACGTGGTGCAGCGCTGCGTGGCGGCGCATGTGTCGGCCGAGCCGGGCCATGCCTTGCTGCTCGCGCACCTCGGGCTCGATCCGCTGCTGCATCTGGACCTGCGGTTGGGCGAAGGCTCGGGCGCGGCGCTGGCCTGGCCGCTGCTGGAATCCGCCTGCCTTGTGCTGCGCGAGATGGCGAGCTTCGAAGCTGCCGGCGTCTCAAGGCAATGAAGTGAACGGCGTCCGCCACTTCCTGCTGGCCCTGCAGTTCTTCACCCGCATCCCGGTCACCGGCCGGCTCGCGCAGTGGGTGGGCTACAGCCCGGCGATGCTGCGCGCCAGCGCGGCGCATTTCCCGGCGGTCGGCTGGGTGGTGGGGCTGATCGGCGCCCTGGCGCTGGCCGGCGGGCTCGCGCTGTGGCCGCCGATGGTGGCCGCGGTGCTGTGCACCGTCGTCACGGTGCTGGTGACCGGCGCCTTCCACGAAGACGGCCTGGCCGACGTGGTCGATGGCCTGGGCGGCTCGGCCTCGCGCGAGCGGGCGCTGGAGATCATGAAGGACTCGCGCATCGGTGCCTTCGGCGCGATCGCGCTGGTGCTCGCGCTGGGCCTGAAGTTCGCGCTGCTCGCCACGCTGGCGGGGCAGGGCGCGCTCACGGCCTGCGCCGTGGTGCTGGCTGCGCATGTGCTGTCGCGACTCGCGCCCCTGGCCGTGATGCGCGCGGCGCCCTACGTGGGCGGCGAGGGCGGCAAGGCCAAGCCGCTGGCCGATGCGGTGAGCGGGGCGTCGGTGGGCATCGCGGTGCTGTGGTCGCTGCCGGCCGCGGCCTTGTTGTGCGTGGTGGGCGGGCTCAACGGCGCGGCAGCCCTGGTCGCGGCCGCGCTGGTCGCGCTGTTCATGGTCCGGCTGCTGCGCCGCCGCCTGGGCGGCTTCACCGGCGACGGCCTGGGCGCGACCCAGCAGCTCGGCGAACTCGCGATCTACCTCGCGCTGGCGGCACGGCTGTGAAGCTCTGGCTGCTGCGCCATGCGCCGGTGGTGGCCGAACCCGGCCTTTGCTACGGCGCGACCGATCTGGCGGCGCATGCCGACCTGACCCAGGCAGCCGCGCAAGCCGTTGCCGCGCACTTGCCGGATGGCCTGGCGCTGCAGTGTTCGCCCCTGCAGCGCTGCCGCGCGCTGGCCTCGGCGATCGAGGCGCTGCGCCCGGCACAGGGCCGCTTCGAGACCGACCTGCGCCTGGCCGAGATGAGTTTCGGCGCCTGGGAGGCGCGGCCCTGGAGCGCCATTGCGCGCGCCGACATCGATGCCTGGATGCACGATTTCGCCGACGCGCGCGCGGGGGGCAGCGGCGAGAGCACGCGCCAGTTCATGCAGCGCGTGGGCGCGGCCTGGGACGACTGGCGGCGCTCGAAACGCGATGCGCTGTGGGTCACGCACGCGGGCGTGATCCGCGCGGTGTGGCTGTTGCAGCAAGGCGTGCGCGTGGCCGAGCGGGCGGCGGACTGGCCGACGCGGGAGATCGTGTTGGGCAGCTGGCAGTGCATCGAGGTGCCCGACGCAGCGCCGGAGGCTGACGATGCAGGCCCACAAGGGCAGGGGCCATTGCGCCTTCGATAGACTCCGCCGCCATGCGCCGTGCCGTGCTCCTGTTCGTGATGTGTGTCCTCTCGCTCCAGTCCCTCTGGGTGGCGGCGGGCACGGTCTGCGCGCACGAACGCGGGAGCGACGTGCGGCACCTCGGCCACCATGAACACCGCCACACCGCGGCGGACCAGGCCGACCCGGCCGCATCGGATGCCGACGCCGCACAGGCCGGCTACCACCCCGACTGCGCCACCTGCCACGGCACGCCCGCGGCCCTGAGCATCGGCAGCTGGCGCTCCGCCACGCTGGCGGGCGAAGCGGTCCGCATCGGCGAACAGCCCTACGTGCCGGACCGCGTGCCGGATCACCCCCTGCGCCCACCCACTTCCCACCTCGCCTGAGTTCGCGGCGAGGCGGATAGCCATCCATCGCGTGCTGCCCAGGCAGCGCGCGGCACCTCGTCGCTTGGTTTCGATTCGCGGGCGCCTGCCCGCAGCCAACGAGGTTGATCATGAATTCCACGCCCTGGACCGTCCGCGGTGCGAGGCGCCGCTGGCCGGCCCTTGCCCTTTCCTTTGTCTTTTCCCTGCCGGCGCTGGCCGCCACGACCGAGCCGCCGCCGCTCAGCCTGCGCCAGGCGGTCGATGCCGCGCTGGCCCGCCTGCCCGAGACCGTCGCCGCGCCCGAGCGGCGGCAGGCCGCGCAGGCGCAATTGCGCGCGGCCGGCCACTGGACGCCCGAGCCGGCGTCGCTCGAGCTTTCCTACAAGTCCGATCGCGCGCAGTCGAACCGCGGTGAACGCGAACTCGTGGCCGGCATCGCCGCGCCGCTGTGGCTGCCGGGCGAACGCGAGCGCACGCGGGCCCTGGCCGAGTCCGAGCAGCGCGCGCTCGACAGCCGGCTCGACGCCGCGCAATGGCGCGCGGTCGCCGCGGTGCGCGAGGCCTGGTGGGCCGTGCAGGCGGCCGACCAGGCGCTGCGCGTGGTGCAGGCGCGCGCCACCCAGGCCGCCCAGCTGGCAGAGGACGTGGCGAAGCGCGTGCGGGCCGGTGATCTGGCCCGGGCCGACCAGCACCAGGCCGACGGCCTGCGCGCCACCGCCGAAGCCGAGATGGCGCAGGCGCAGGCGGCGCGCACACGGGCCGCGCAGGCGCTGCGCGCGCTGACCGGCGCCGCCGTGCCCCCGCTCTCGGCGGCACCCGAGCCCCTGCCGCAGCGCGACACCGAAGCGGCGCTGGCCGCGCATCCGCTGCTGCGCGAACTCGCGGCCAAGGCCGAGGTCGCGCGGCGCACGCGCGAGCTGGCGGGCGTGCAGACGCGCGCCAACCCCGAGCTCACGCTCGCCACCGCGCGCGAACGCGGCGGCACCGGCGAGGCCTATGGCCAGTCGCTGACCGTGGGCCTGCGCATTCCTTTCGGCTCCTCCGACCGGAACGCGGCGCGGCTCGGTGCCGCATCGGCCGAGCAGACCGAGGCCGAGATCCAGCTCGCGCTGGAGCGCGAACGCGTGGCGGACGAGATCGCGTCGGCGCAGCAGCAGGTGGCGTCGGCGCGGCGCGCGCGCGATGCGGCCGAGCGGCGCGCCGTGCTGTCGCGCGAGACGCTGGGCTTCTACGAGAAGTCCTTCCGGCTGGGCGAGACCGACCTGCCCAACCGGCTGCGCGTGGCGCTCGAGGTCTTCGAGGCCGAGCAGCAGAGCGCCGCAGCCGAAGTCGCGCTGGCCCTGGCCGTCTCGCAATGGCGCCAGGCCCTGGGCCTGCTGCCCGAATGACCCGCCTTTCCTTCCCTTTCTTTCCCATGCATCTGCTGGACATCCTCATGAATCGCTTTTTCCTGCGCCGGGGCCTGCGCCTCGCGCTCGCTTTCCTGTTCTCCCTGCCCGCGTTGAGCCTGGCCCATGAAGGCCACGACCACGACGAAGCGCCCGCGCCGGCCACGGCCGCCGCCGACGCCACGCCCGGCCGCTTCACCGCCACCTCGGCCGGCTTCGAGCTGGTCGGCGTGCTCAGCGGCAAGCTGCTCACGCTCTACCTCGACCATGCGGTCGACAACCGGCCGGTCGAAGGCGCGACGCTGGAAGTCGCGGTCGGCGGTCGCATGCTGCCGGCCAGCGCGCATGGCGCAGGCGAATTCGAAGTCACGCTCGATGCGACGCCGGACCACGGGCCGGTGCCCGTGCGCGTGAAGGTCGTGACGTCTGCCGCGTCGGCGCAGCTCGACGGCACCTTGGAAGCCGAAGCGCACGCGCACGCCGAGGCGACGCATGGCGAGCGCAGCACGAAGACGCTGCTCTTGTGGGGCGCCGGTGGCGCCGCCGTGCTCGCGCTGCTCGCCTTCGGCACGCGCCGCGCCCTGCGTTCGGGAGCTGCCGCATGAACGCGCGTCGTCCCATCCTCTCTGCCAGCCTGCTGGCCTTCTCGCTGCTCGCCGCCGCACCGGCCCATGCCGACGCCGGCCACGACCATGGCGAGGCACCCGCCGCCGCCAACCCGAACGGGCCGCAACGCAAGCCCGACGGCAGCGTGTTCCTGCCCAAGCCCTCACAGCGGCAGATCGGCCTGCGCACGCTCGCGCTGGCCGAGGGCGAATTGCCGCGCACCGTCGAGCTCAACGGCTCGGTGGCGATGGACCCCAACGCGGGCGGCCGCGTGCAGGCGCTGCGCGCGGGCCGGATCGAAGCCGGGCCGCGCGGGCTGCCCGCACCCGGCCAGGCGGTGAAGAAGGGCGAGGTGCTGGCCATCGTCGTGCCGTCGAGCGATGCGCTGGAGCGCTCGAACCAGCTGTCGCAGGTGGCCGAGCTGCGCGCCAGCCGCGCGCTGGCCCACAAGCGCCTGGCGCGCTTGCGCGAGCTGGCCGACACGGTGCCGCGCAAGGACATCGAGGCGGTCGAGAGCGAGGTCGCCTCGCTGGATGCGCGCGTCGCCGCGCTCGGTGCCGGCCTCGACACGCGCGATGCGCTGGTCGCGCCGGTCACCGGCGTGGTGGCCTCGGTGAACGCGGTGCTGGGCCAGGTGGTCGATGCACGCGAACTGGTGTTCGAGATCGTCGATCCGCTGCGGCTGCGCGTCGAGGCGCTGGCCTTCGACGGCGCGCTGCCCGCGCGGATCGAGAGCGCCTTCGTGGCGCAGGGCAAGGAACGGCTGCCGCTGCGCTTCGTCGGTGCCTCGCGCGCGCTGCGCGACCAGGCGCTGCCGCTGAGCTTCGCGGCCCAGGGCGCGGCTTTCTCCGCCTTGTCCATCGGCCAGCCGGTCAAGGTCGTGGTGCAGACGCGCGAGCGGGTACACGGCGCGGCTGTGCCGGCCGCATCGCTGATGAAGAACGCGGCCAACGAGACCATCGTCTGGGTCAAGACCGCGCCCGAGCGATTCGTGCCGCGCGTGGTGCTGCACGAGGCGCTCGACGGCGCCAGCGTGGCCGTGACCTCGGGCCTGCATGCGGGCGAGCATGTGGTCACGCAGGGTGCGACCCTGCTCAACCAGATCCGCTGAGAGGCCACCGATGTTCAAGTGGCTACTCGAGAACAGCCTGCGCAACAGGCTGCTGGTTCTGATCGTCAGCGTGGTGCTGATGGGCTATGGCGCGTTCACGCTGTCGCGCACGCCGGTGGACGTGTTCCCCGACCTCAACAAGCCGACCGTGACCCTGATGACCGAGGCCGGCGGCATGGCGGCGGAGGAGGTGGAGCAGCTGATCACCTTCCCCCTGGAGACGACCATGAACGGCCTGCCGGGCGTGGAGTCGGTGCGCTCGGTCTCGTCGGCCGGGCTGTCCTTCCTCTACGTGACCTTCGACTGGGGCACCGACATCTTCCGCGCGCGGCAGTTGGTGTCGGAACGGCTGTCGTCGATGGAGGAGGGGCTGCCCACCGGCGTGGTGCCGCGCATGGGACCGATCAGTTCGATCATGGGCGAGATCATGCAGATCGCGATTCCGGTCGACACGGCGAAGATTTCGCCGATGGCGGTGCGTGAATACGCCGACTGGGTGCTGCGACCGCGTCTGCTCGCGGTGCAGGGCGTGGCGCAGGTGATCCCGATCGGCGGCGAGGTGCGGCAGTTCCAGGTGCAGCCCGACACCGTGCGCATGCGCGAGCTCGGCATCACGCATGCGCAGCTGGAAGAGGCGCTGCGCGGCTACTCGGCCAACACCTCGGGCGGCTTTCTCGAACTCAACGGCCGCGAGTACCTGATCCGGCACCTGGGCCGCAGCGCCAAGCTCGACGACCTGCGCAGCCTCGCGCTCACCGCGCGCGACGGCCGCCCGGTGTTGCTGCGCCAGGTCGCCGAGGTGAGCTTCGCCGCGGCCATCAGGCGCGGCGACGCGGGCTTCGAAGGCAAGCCGGCCGTGATCCTGGGCATCCAGAAACAGCCGACGGCCGACACCATCGGCCTCACGCGCGCCATCGAGGAGGCCCTGGCCGGCCTCAAGACCTCGCTGCCCGCGGGCATGGAGGCGCCGCAGGTGACCTTCCGCCAGGCCACCTTCATCGAGGCCTCGATCTCCACCCTGCAGGGCAAGCTGATCGGCGCCTCGGTCTTCGTCGCGGCGATCCTGTTCTTCTTCCTCGGCAGCCTGCGGCCGACGGTGATCGCGCTCACCGCCATCCCGGTGTCGATCCTGGTCACCGCGCTGGTGTTCCGTTACTTCGGGCTGTCGATCAACACCATGACCCTGGGCGGGCTGGCGATCGCGATCGGCGGGCTGGTCGACGATGCGGTGGTCGACGTCGAGAACATCCTGCGGCGCCTCAAGGAAGACCGGCGCAAGCCCGAAGCCGAGCGCATGGGCCTGCTGGCCCTGGTGGCCAAGGCCTCGATGGAGGTACGCTCGGGCATCCTCTACGCCACCGTGATCATCGTGCTGGTGTTCGTGCCGCTGTTCGCGCTGCCGGGGCTGGAGGGCAAGCTCTTCATCCCGCTGGGCATCGCCTTCATCGTGTCGACGCTGGCCTCGCTGTTGGTCTCGGTCACGGTCACGCCGGTGCTCAGTTCGTGGCTGCTGCCGCGCATGAAGACACTGGACCATGGCGACACGCGCGTGCTGGCCTGGCTCAAGGCACGCTACCGCGGCGGACTCGAGCGCGCACTGGCCCGGCCCAAGGCGCTGCTGTCGGGCGCGGCGCTGGCCGTGCTGGCGGCCGGCGCGGCCGTGCCTTTCTTCCCGACCACCTTCCTGCCGCCCTTCAACGAAGGCACCTTCCTGGTCGGCCTGCGGCTCAACCCGGGCGTGACGCTGGCCGAGAGCGCGGCGCTGGCGCGGCAGGCCGAGGTGCTGGTGGGCCAGGTGCCCGAGGTGACGCACGTGGGCCGGCGCAGCGGGCGCGCCGAACTCGACGAACACGCCGAGGGCGTGCATGTGAGCGAGCTCGACGTGGGCCTGCTGCCGACGGCCAAGCTGGAGCGGCCGATGGCCGAGATCGCGGCCGACATCCGCGCGCGGCTGGCGAACCTGCCGGCCGCGGTGTCGATCGGCCAGCCGATCTCGCACCGCATCGACCACATGCTCTCGGGCGTGCGATCGCAGATCGCGATCAAGGTCTTCGGCGAAGACCTCGACGTGCTGCGCGGCCAGGCCGATGCGCTGCGCGCGCGGCTCGCGGCCATTCCGGGCGTGGCCGACCTCGAGATCGAGAAGCAGGTGCTGGCGCCGCAGATCAAGGTGCGCATCGACTATGCGGCGGCCGCGCAGTACGGCGTGCCGGTGCCGCAGGTGCTGACCGCGCTGCAGAACCTGGTCGAGGGCGAGAAGGTGGCGCAGATCGTCGAGGGCGGGCGCCGCTTCGCGCTGGTGGTGCGGCTGCCCGAGGACGCGCGCTCGATCGAGGGCCTGGGCCGCATCCTGATCGAGACGCCCAGCGGGCGCATCCCGCTGTCGAAGATCGCGGCCATCGAGGACGGCGACGGGCCCAACCAGATCAGCCGCGACGATGGGCGCCGGCGCATCGTGCTGTCGGCCAATGCGCAGGGCCGCGCGCTGTCGGAGGTGGTGGCGGACATCCGCGCCGCGGTGGCGCAGATGCGCCTGCCCGAGGGCTATTTCATCACGCTGGGCGGTCAGTTCCAGGCGCAGGAAGAGGCGTCACGGCGCGTCGGCCTGCTGTCGATGGTGTCGCTGGCGCTGATGTTCGTGGTGCTCTACGGCCGCTACCGCTCGGCCGTGCTGGCCGCGCTGATCATGGTCAACATCCCGCTGGCCCTGGTGGGCGCGGTGGTGGGGCTGTGGCTGTCGGGCCAGCCGCTGTCGGTGGCGGCGCTGGTGGGCTTCATCACGCTGGCGGGCATCTCGGTGCGCAACGGCATCCTCAAGGTGAGCCACTACGTGAACCTGATGCGCTTCGAGGGCGAGGTCTTCGGCCCCGCGATGATCGTGCGCGGTTCGCTCGAGCGGCTGGCGCCGGTGCTGATGACCGCGCTGGTCACGGCCTTCGCGCTCGCGCCGCTGCTGTTCGAGGCCGAGCGCCCGGGCACCGAGGTGCTGCATCCGGTGGCGGTGGTGATCTTCTCGGGGCTGGTCGGTGCGACCTTGCTCGACACCTTCCTCACGCCCGCGATGTTCTGGCTGTTCGGGCGCAAGCCCGCGCAGCGGCTGGCCGCGGACACGCAGGCCGAAGCCTTGTGATCTCGGTTTTCCAGCACGCTGTCGCGTGACCCATGACGCACGAGATGGGTGCAACGCCATGCCAGGGATACCGCGGAACCGGCTTCGCCGGGCCGCTGGTATCGCCCCCTTGAGGGGGAAGCGCCGAAGGCGCTTCGGGGGTGGTTACTTTTTCGGCGCCGGTGTCTTGGGTTTGAAGTCGCAGTAGCGCGCGACCGCGCATTCCCAGCAGCGCGGCTTGCGCGCGATGCACACGTAGCGCCCGTGCAGGATCAGCCAGTGGTGCGCATGCAGCCGGTACTCGGGCGGGATGCGCTTTTCCAGCTTGAGCTCGACCTCGAGCGGCGTCTTGCCCGGCGCCAGGCCGGTGCGGTTGCCGAGCCGGAAGATGTGGGTGTCGACCGCGATGGTGGGCTCGCCGAAGGCCACGTTGAGCACCACGTTGGCCGTCTTGCGTCCCACGCCCGGCAGCGCCTCGAGCTCGGCACGGGTGCGCGGCACCTCGCCGCCGTGCAGCTCGACCAGCATGCGGCAGGCCTCGATCAGATGCCTGGCCTTGCTGCGGTACAGGCCGATGGTCTTGATGTAGCCCTCGAGCCCTTCGACACCCAGGTCGAGGATGGCCTGCGGCGTGTTGGCCACCGGATAGAGCCGGCGCGTGGCCTTGTTCACGCCCACGTCGGTGGCCTGGGCCGACAGCAGCACGGCCGCCAGCAGCTCGAAGGGCGTGCTGTATTCGAGCTCGGTCTCGGGCTCGGGGTTGACCGCCTGCAGCGTGGCGAAGAAGGGGGCGATGTTCTCTTTTTTCATGGCGTGCTCAGTCGGCCGTGTCGGTGTCATGCAGGCGTTGCGCGGTGCTCTTCATGCCGTCGAAGATGGCCTCTGCGAGCGCGGCGGGAAAGTCCTTCGGCAGTTCCGATTCGACCGTGCGCAGCACCTCGGGCAGCTGCGCGAGCAGCTCTTCGCACAGCGCGCGCGCATCGCCCAGGCCGGCCAGCCTGGCCACGCCGTCCCAGTGCCGCGCCTGGATGTCGGCCAGGCCCCAGTGCGCGCTCTTGGCCCGCAGCGCCATCGCGAGCCTGGCCTTCTGGCGCGCGAGCTGGTTCGCGCCGTTGCCGATGATCGGCCAGGCCGACAGCACGTCGTAGAAGGGCGCGAGCCGGTAGCCGTCGCCGCGCTCGAGGAAGATCGAGAAGTTCTTCGCATGGCCGTCGGTCGCGGCCAGCAGCCAGAACACCATCTGCGCCTTGACGAAGGCCGTCTTGTCCTCGACCGCATGGGCGCTGGCGTCGAGCACGCGCAGGATGTCGCGCATGCCCGGACCGCCGTCGGCCTCGTACTTCTGCGCGCCCGGCACGCCCAGCGCCTGGCAGAAGTCCTCCTGCGGCAGCCGCGCGATCCATTCGGCGTCGCTGCCGGCGTTCTGCAGCGCGCGGTCGAAGCGCCGCACCAGCAGCGCCTTGCGCTGGCCGAAGGTCGCGATGTCGCAGTGCGCGGTCGGCAGGCCGAAGGCGGCCATGATGCGCGCGCAGAGCCATTCGTTTTCGACCGAGCCGTGCATGTCGGCCTGCATGTTGCCGACCAGGCCCAGCGGCAGCTTGAGGATGTGGGTGGTCGGCGTGGCGCCCAGCGGGCGGAACCAGGCCTCGCCGCGGCGCAGCAGCGCGGTCTTCTCCTGCGCGCCCGCGATCGAGATGCGGAAGGCCTCGTCGTCGCGCTGGCCCAGCACGCGACCCGCGGCCAGCGAGGCGTTGATCGCCTGCTCGACGCCCGCGTCGTCCAGCGGCTCGGCCTCGATGCGGTCGAAGCCCGTGGGCGCCACGCCCGGCGGCAGCAGCTGCACCGCGCCCACGCATTCGCGGCCGATGGCGGTCAGCAGGTCGAAGGCCTCGGTGCTCGCGGTGGCGAACTTGCCCTGCAGCCGGCGGCGGATGCTGTCGTTGTCGGGCAGCAGGTTGTCGAAGTAGTTCTGCACCACCGGCCCGCGCACCGGCAGGTTGCCGGGCGTGATCGGCAGCGACAGCGAGAGCCGGCGCGCCGCGGGCGAGGCGAGCCAGGCCTCGGCGTACTGGAAGCGGTGCTCGCCTTCGCGCACCGACCATTCGCCGACGGTCTGGCCATTGGTCCAGACGACCAGCGGATGCGGATGGCGTGCGCCACGTCCGCGTTTCTTGGGGCTCACCATGGGTTGTCTCCTGGCGCCTTTGGCGCCGCTGTGGGGGCGGGCTCGGCCGCGGGAAGTTCTTCGAGCACCAGCCGGTGGCCCATCAGCGCCACCAGGCGCGAGATCTGGTCGAAGCTGGTGACGCCGGGCGCGGCCTCGATGCGCGCGATGCGCTTCTGGTTCACGCCCAGCTGCTCGCCCAGCTCGGCCTGCGTGAGCTGGCGCGACTGGCGCAGCGCGCGCAGCACGGCGCTGAGCTGCTGGCTGGTTTCGAGGGGGTAGGGCATGGTTACTACTTTGAAGTGGTAATTGGAGATTACTACCTGTAAATAGTAAAGTCAATTCACTATCTTTGGGTAGTAACCAGGCTTCCCGCGCGGGCCCGGTTCGTTCGACAATGGCGGCCAGAAAGTGAGCCCCTTCCATGCAATTCTCCTCCCGCCTCGACAACGTCGAAACCTCCGCCATCCGTGAACTCTTCAAGCTGCTGGGCACGCCCGGCATCATCAGCTTCGCGGGCGGTTTCCCCGACAGCGCAATGTTCGACGTCGAGGGCCTCAAGGAGGCCAGCGCCAAGGCGCTGAGCGAGGAGCCGGGCGCGGCGCTGCAGTACGGCGCCACCGAAGGCTACGAGCCGCTGCGCACGCAGCTGAGCGCCTTCATGCAGGGCAAGGGCGTGGACGTGGCGCCCAACGGCCTGATCGTCACCACCGGCAGCCAGCAGGCGCTCGACCTGCTGGGCAAGACGCTGATCTCGCCCGGCGACAAGGTGATCGTCGAAGGCCCGACCTTCCTCGCGACCATCCAGTGCTTCCGCCTCTACGGCGCGCAGGTCATCAGCGCCCCGATCGACGCCCACGGCGTGAAGACCGACGAGCTGGAGAAGCTCATCGCCGAGCACCAGCCCAAGTTCGTCTACCTGATCCCCACCTTCGGCAACCCCAGTGGCGCGACGCTGCCGCTGGAGCGCCGCAAGAAGGTGCTGGAGCTGGCGGTCAAGTACCAGACGCTGGTGGTGGAGGACGACCCCTACGGCGACCTGTATTTCGGCGAGGCACCGCCGCCGTCGATCATGGCCTTGAGCAAGGACGTGCCCGGCAGCCGCGAGCTGGTGGCCTATTGCGGCAGCCTGAGCAAGGTGCTGAGCCCGGGCCTGCGCATCGGCTGGATGATCGCGCCGGCCGAGCTGCTGACCAAGGCCACGATGTGCAAGCAGTTCAGCGACGCCCACACCAGCACCTTCGCGCAGGCCACGGCCGCGCAGTACCTCAAGAGTGGCCGCATGCCCGACACGCTGGCCAACGTGCGCAAGGTCTACGGCGAGCGCGCCCGGACCATGGGCGCGGCCCTCCAGCGCGAACTGGGCGATGCGATCGAGTTCACGCAGCCCGGTGGCGGCCTGTTCTTCTGGGCCCGGCTCACGGGCGCGAATGGCAAGCTGGCCGATGCCAACGTGCTGGCCAAGAAGGCGATCGAGCAACTCGTGGCCTTCGTGCCCGGCGCGCCCTTCTTCGCCGAGAAGCCCGACCTTGCGACCCTGCGCCTGAGCTTCGCCACCGCCAACCTCGAGAAGATCGAGGAAGGCATCGCGCGCCTGGGCAAGGCGCTCTGAGGATTCACGGCGAACGGTGGAGGCGGGGAGCGGCCAGCAGGTCCAGGTTGTCCGCCACGGCCGCGTCCACGTTCGGATAGCGGCCCTTCATCTTCGACAGCGTCATGATGGTCTGCAGCGCCTTCAGGTCCTTGACCGAGGGCGCGACCTTGATCTGCGCGATGGCCGCCGCAGCGTTGCCGCCGTTGATCAAAGCCATCACCTTGCCTGCCCAGTCGTTCGCGCGCGCCATGTATCTCACCTGCTTTCGTTGAAGGCACCGACTGTACACAGGCGCGCGCGGCCGGCGCGTTACGATCACCCATGAGAAAAACCTTTCAGCTTCAGGTCGAGGGCAAGCACCCCGACCGTCTCCTCGAAGCCATCAAGCACGAGATCCGCAAGTACATCAAGCGCGAACGCCGCCGCGAACTGCCCGAGGGCAGCGACTTCTGGGCCTTCGACACCCGTTTCGGCACCGACAAGGAATCCGCCGAAGCGGTCGAGTTCCCGGCCATCACCGGCCTGATCGACGGTGTGGCGAAGGCGGGCGGCCCGCAGTTCTACATCGAGCTGCTGGCCCGGCCCGCCCAGCGCCCGACGCGCAGCGAGCGCCCGGCGGGCACCGCGCCCGAGGAGGACACCGACGCCCAGTAGCCGCGCCTACTTCGCCGCCAGCGTCGCGAGCACCGCGACGCTCATCGCTTCGACGCTGGTCTTGATCGACGGCTCGGGCACCGGCGCGAAGAAGGGCGAATGGTTGAAGGCCAGCGGCTTGCCGCCCGGCTTGCGCGAGGCAGCCACCTCGTCGGGTGACAGCACGCCGACGAAGAACATCATGCCCGGCACCCCGGCGTTGAGGAACTCCGAGAAGTCCTCGCTCGCGGTGATCGCTGGCACCTGCACCACCTGCGCGTTGCCCAGGGCCGACCGGAGCGCGGCCGCCGTGCGGTTGGCCACCGTCCCGTCGTTGACCACCGCCGAACCGCCCGAGACCAGCGCCACCTCCGGCTCGGGCGCGCCGCCCATCAGGGCCGCCGCATTGGCCGTGCGGCGGATGCCCGCCAGCAGCTTCTCGCGCACCTCGGGCTTGTAGGAACGGATGGTGCCGCGCAGCACCACCGCATCCGGGATGATGTTGCCGACCGTGCCGCCCTGGATCGCGCCGACCGTCACCACGCCGAACTCGGCCGGGTCTTTCTCCCGGCTCACCACGGTCTGCACGTCGGTGATGAAGCGGGCCGCGATCGTGATCGGGTCGATGGTCTTGTCGGGCGCGGACCCATGGCCGCCCCGGCCCTTGAAGGTGATCTCCAACGAATCGGAATTCGAGCTGGTCGGGCCGACCCGGTAGCCGACGAAGCCGTAGGGCGAGGGCGAGGTGTGCAGCGCGAAGGCGAAGTCGGGCTTGGGGAAGCGCGTGAACAGGCCGTCGGCGATCATGGCCTTGGCGCCCGACACGGTTTCCTCGGCCGGCTGCGCGACGAACATCAGCGTGCCCTTCCATTGCTCCTTCAGCGCCAGCAGCGTGCGCGCCGTGCCGACCCAGCTGGCCATGTGGATGTCGTGGCCGCAGCTGTGGGCAACGAAGGTCTCGCGACCGTTGGACTGGGCCTTGGCCTTGCTGGCATAGGGCAGGCCGGTCTTCTCCTCCATCGGCAGCGCGTCGAGTTCGGTGCGCACCAGCACCGTGGGCCCGGCGCCGTTGCGGTAGAGCGCCACCACGCCGGTGCCGCCGACCTTCTCCGTGACCTCGAAGCCCAGCTTGCGCATCTCCTCGGCCATCCGGGCCGCCGTGCGGACTTCCTGGAAGGCCAGTTCGGGGTTCGCGTGCAGGTCCTTGTAGAGCGTCTCGAGCGACGGGTACATGCCGTTGACGAGGGTCTGAAGCTGAGCGGGCGGCGGCGAAGCGGCCTGGGCCATGGCGCCGGTGGCGCAGGCGCAGAGCGCGGCGATCCAGGTCCGGCGCAGGAATGAGGATGACGGCATGGCAACACTTCCTTGTTTCGAAGAAAAGCCGGGAGTTCGGCCGTGCCAGTGTCACATTCCCCGGGCCGATTTCGCGCCCGCGCGCGACAGTGGAAATCCCTAGGCTGGCACCGCGGACCTGTCGGCCGGTTGCGCATAGCGGTGCAGGCAGGCCACGAAGTCCGCGGCCGTTTCGGACAGCGGCTCGCCGTTGCGGGTGAGCACGCCGAAGCCCTTCAGGTCCTTGCCGATGGCCACCGGCAGCACGCGCAGCAGGCGTGCGTTCACATGGTCGCGCACCACCGATTCGGGCAGCGCGCCGACCGCATCGCTGGTCTGCAACAGCTGCAGCGTGGCGAACACCGAGGCGCATTCCACGATGTTGGCCGGCGTGCCCAGCCGCACCGCCGCGAACTCGTCCTCGAGCAGCTGGCGCGCCGGGCTGGTCAGCGGCTGCAGCACCCAGGGCCAGGCCATCAGCGCGTCGAAACCGAGCTGGCGCTGGCGCAGCAGCGGGTGGCCGCGGCGCACCACGATCTGCATCACCTCGTTGGCCAGCGGCACGAAGTCGAAGGCATGGCGCTGGCGCAGCGTGGACAGGCGCCCCACGGCCAGCTCGATGTCGTGGCGCTCGAGCAGCTCGCCGATCTGGTCGCTGGTCTCGCCCAGGATGCGGAGGTTCAGCAAGGGCCGGCGCTGCTTGATGTCGGCCACCGCGCGCGCCACCACGTCGGGCGCCGCGCCCATGATCGCGCCCACCACCAGCTGCCCGTGGCCGCCGCGGCGCTTGACCTCCAGCGCCTCGAGGAAGCGTGCCAGCCCGGCCTGCGACTGGCGCGCATAAGCCACCACCTCGTCGCCCAGCGGCGTGGGCCGCAGCCCGCGCGAATGGCGCTCGAACAGCGGAAATTCGAAGGCCTGCTCGATGTCGGCCAGCATCTTGGTGGCCGAAGGCTGGGTCACGCTGATGGCCGAGGCCGCATGCGCGAGCACGGGCGTGTCGGCCAGCGCGGCCAGCAGCGCCCAGTGCTTGAGCCGCAGCCGGTTCACCAGCCGCGGCGCGGTCGAAGGGGCATCGATTCGGTATTCCATTCTGGAAATGGTACGCCCAAAGAATTGATTGGAACGCAATGGGGCGTCCGCCTACAGTGCGGCCATCCACAACAACAGAGACATGCAGACATGAGCACCGTTTACCCCAAGCGTTTCGAAGGCCGCCGCGCGGTCATCACCGGCGGCGCCGCCGGCATCGGCCTGACCTTCGCCACCCGCTTCGTCGCGGAAGGCGGCAGCGTGAGCCTCTGGGACATCAGCCAGCCGGCCATCGATGCGGCCGTGGCGGCGCTGGGCGCCAAGGCCTCCGGCATCCGGGTCGACGTGGCCGACTGGGCCCAGGTCGAGGCCGCGGCGACACAGGCGGCCGCGACGCTGGGCGGCATCGACGTGCTGGTCGCCAGCGCCGGCATCACCGGCCCCAACGTGCCGCTGGCCGAATACCCGGTCGACCAATGGCGCCAGGTGATGGACGTCAACCTCAACGGCCTGTTCCACTGCAACCGCGCCGTGGTGCCGTACATGCTGGCCGGCAAGTACGGGCGCATCGTCAACATCGCCTCGGTCGCGGGCAAGGAAGGCAATCCCAACGCCTCGGCCTACAGCGCCTCCAAGGCCGGCGTGATCGGCCTGACGAAGTCGCTGGGCAAGGAACTGGCGAAGTCGAACATCACGGTCAACGCCGTGACCCCGGCCGCGGTGCGCACCGCCATCTTCGACCAGATGACGCCGCAGCACATCGAATTCATGCTGTCGAAGATCCCGATGGGCCGCTTCGGCGCGGTCGACGAGATCGCGGCCGTGATCGGCTGGCTGGCGAGCGAGGAATGCTCGTTCACCACCGGCAGCGTGTTCGACGCCTCGGGCGGCCGCGCGACCTACTGACGGCGCGGCGGCGCGGCCGCGGGCCGCATCGCTTCCCCTTTCTCGAAAAACTCGTCCTTTTACAGGGCGCCTGCGTGGCCGTGGGCGCCCGGGCACCGGCACGCCGGCAGCCCACCCTCAGGAGACAACCATGAGCTTTCCCTCCGCGGCGCAGACCGCCCTCGACAGCGTGGTCGCCAAGGCGATCCGGCGCCTGGTGCCCTTTCTTCTGCTGATGTACGTGCTGGCCTTCCTGGACCGCGCCAACGTCGGCTTCGCGAAGAAGGCCTTCCAGCTCGACACCGGCCTGTCGGACGCGATGTTCGCCTTCGGCGCCGGCATCTTCTTCATCGGCTATGCGCTGTTCGAGGTGCCGAGCAACCTGATCATGCACCGCGTGGGCGCCCGCGTCTGGATGTGCCGGATCATGGTGACCTGGGGCCTGGTCTCGGCCGGCCTGATGTTCGCCCACACCGAGATGCTGTTCTACACGCTGCGCTTCCTGCTGGGCGTGGCCGAGGCCGGCTTCTTCCCGGGCGTCATCTACTTCCTCACGCAGTGGTTCCCCGCGCAGTCGCGCACCCGGGTGCTGGGCATGTTCTATTTCGGCGCGCCGCTGGCCTTCATCTTCGGCAGCCCGCTGTCGGGCCTGCTGCTGGAACTCGACGGCGTCTGGGGCCTCAAGGGCTGGGAATGGCTGTTCCTGGTCGAGGGCGTCATGGCCTCGATCGTCGGCGTCTGGGCCTACTGGTACCTCGACGACAAGCCGGCCGATGCGAAGTGGCTGTCGGCGACCGAGCGCAAGCTGCTGACCGACGCGATCCACGCCGAGGAACAGCACAAGAACGCGCACGGCCCGGGCACCGTGTGGAAGGCGCTGACCAACGGCCGCGTGCTGTTCCTGTCGGTGATCTATTTCCTGATCCAGGTCAGCGTGTACGGCGTGGTGTTCTACCTGCCCACGCAGGTCGCGGCGCTGCTGGGCAAGAAGGTCGGCATCGAAGTGGGCTTCGTCACCGCCATCCCCTGGGTCTGCGCGCTGGCCGCGGCCTGGTTCATCCCGCGCCTGGCCGAACGCAGCGGCAGACATGCGCTGATCGCCCTCGTGACGCTGGCCGTCTCGGGCCTGGGCATCGCGGTGTCGGTCAATGCGGCCTCGCCGGTGCTGGCACTGTTCGCGCTGTGCTTCGCGGCCGCGGGCTTCATCGCGGTGCAGCCGCTGTTCTGGAGCTTCCCCACCGCCTACCTGGGCGGCGCGGCCGCGGCCGGCGGCATCGCGCTGATCAATTCGCTGGGCGCGCTGGGCGGCTTCGTCGCGCCCAACGTCAAGACCTGGGCCGAGCAGGCCTTCGCCTCGCCCAGCGCCGGACTCAACCTGCTGGCCTTCACCACGCTGATCGGCGCGCTGCTCTTCCTGATGCTGCGCTCGCCGACCGCCGGGCTGCGCACGCAGCACTGACACCTCCCATCCCCCCCACAAGGAACCCCGCCATGAGCATGCCCACCATCCGCCACGTCCGCGCCTTCACCGTGCGCGGCGGCGGCGCCGACTACCACGACCAGGGCGCCGACCACTGGATCGACGACCACATCGCCACGCCGATGAGCAAGTACCCGGCCTACCGCCAGAGCCGCCAGAGCTTCGGCCTCAACGTGCTGGGTACGCTGGTGGTCGAGATCGAGGCCAGCGACGGCACGGTGGGCTTCTCGGTCACGACCGGCGGCGACCTGGGCTGCTGGATCGTCGAGAAGCACCTGGCGCGCTTCCTCGAAGGCTCGCCCGTGACCGACATCGAGCGCATGTGGGACCAGATGTACAACGCGACGCTGTTCTACGGCCGCAAGGGCATCGTGATCAACACCCTCTCGGGCGTGGACCTCGCGCTGTGGGACCTGCTGGCCAAGGTGCGCAAGGAGCCGGTGCACGCGCTCTTGGGCGGCCCGGTGCGCGACGAGCTGACCTTCTACGCGACCGGCGCGCGGCCCGACCTGGCCAAGCAGATGGGCTTCATCGGCGGCAAGATGCCGCTGCACCACGGACCGGCCGAGCGCGAGGAGGGCTTGAAGAAGAACCTCGACATGCTCGGCGACATGCGCGCCAAGGTCGGCGACGACTTCTGGCTGATGCTCGACTGCTGGATGAGCCTGGACCTGGAGTACGCCACACGCCTGGCCACGGCCGCGCGCAACGAGCACGGCCTGAAATGGATCGAGGAGGCGCTGCCGCCCGACGACTACTGGGGCTATGCCGAGCTGCGCCGCAACGTGCCGCGCGGGCTGATGGTCACGACCGGCGAGCACGAGGCCACGCGCTGGGGCTTCCGGCTGCTGCTCGAGATGCAGTGCTGCGACATCATCCAGCCCGACGTCGGCTGGTGCGGCGGCATCACCGAGCTGCTCAAGATCTCCAGCCTGGCCGATGCGCACGGCAAGCTGGTGGTGCCGCACGGCTCATCGGTCTACAGCTACCACTTCGTGATCACGCGGCACAACAGCCCCTTTGCCGAGTTCCTGATGATGGCGCCGCAGGCCGACCAGGTGGTGCCGATGTTCCATCCGCAGCTGCTCGACGAGCCGGTGCCGGTCAACGGCCGCATGAAGGCCTCGGCGCTGGACAAGCCGGGCTTCGGCGTGCGGCTCAATCCGGACGTGGCGTTGCACCGCCCCTATCCGCGCTAGGCTGCCGCTCAGCGCAGCACTTCGAGCAGCCGGTCCAGGCCGCCTTCGTTGATCGCGACCATGGCCTGCTCGCGCACCTTGGGCTTGGCGTGGAAGGCCACCGACAGGCCGGCCTCGCCCATCATCGGCAGGTCGTTGGCGCCGTCGCCCACGGCGATGCACTGCTGCGGCGTGACGCCCATCAGCGAGGCGACTTCCAGCAGCGTGCGGCGCTTCTCGGCGCCGTCGCAGATGTCGCCCCAGCTCTGCGTCACGACCTCGCCCGTGAGGTGGCCGTCGGCCTCGGCCAGCAGGTTGGAGCGCGCGAAGTCGATGCCCAGCCGCTCCTTCACCCGGTTGGCGAAGAAGGTGAAGCCGCCCGAAACCAGCAGCACCTTGAGGCCCGCGGTCTTGCACGCGCCCACAAGCTCCGCCGCCCCGGGATTGAGCCGCAGCCGTTCGTCGTAGACCTGCTGCAGCGCCGTGACCGGCACGCCCCGCAGCAGCGCCACGCGGCGGCGCAGGCTTTCCTTGAAGTCCTTGATCTCGCCGCGCATGGTGGCTTCGGTGATCGCCGCCACCTCGGCCTTCTTGCCGACCGCGTCGGCGATCTCGTCGATGCATTCGATGTTGATCAGCGTCGAGTCCATGTCGAAGGCGATCAGTCGGAAGTCGGCCAGCTTCAGCGTCGACGCGACGCGCTGGAGGACGAGGCCGGGGGAGGAAGCTTGAGCAAGGGTCATGTCAGTCGTGCCAGTTCTCGACACGAAGATGGGGTATGCGAGAGAACTCGCGAACGTTGCGGGTGACGACGGTCAGGTCGTGAGCGAGTGCGACGCCCGCCACCTGAAGGTCGTAAGGACCGATCGGCGTGCCTTGCGCCTGCAGGTGCGCGCGCACCGCGCCGGCATGGCGGGCCGCTGCCCGATCGAAATCCAGCACGGTGAATCGGCTGCAGATGCCGGCCACGTAGCGATCCATCGGGGCACGGTTGGCGGATTTGGCCATGCCGAACTCCAGCTCGAACAGGTTGACGGCGCTCAGTGCGATGTCCGTTTCAGCGTGCTGGCTCAGGCGTTCCAGGCAGCGGCCGGCGCGCTTGTAGACATAGATCAGCGTGTCGGTGTCGAGCAGGTATTTCAAAACGCCTCTCTCGGCGCATCGGTGCCGAGATCACCGTGGCGGTTGTCGAGCAGTTCGTCCCAGCCATCGTCGAGGCCTGCGGCGCGCAGGCGATCGATCTCGGCGAAGAATTCGCTCCAGCTTTGCTTTGGCTTTTGCTTCTCGGCCTCGGCGAACTGCGCGAACCATTTGCTCAGCGACATCTGCGAACGCGCGGCTGCCGCCTTGGCAGCCGCCAGCGTGTCTTCTTCCAGATAAATGGTGACTTGAGACACAGCGACCTCCGTCTACGAAATGACAACGCCAATTATATAAGTGCGGCGCACTTATACGACCGGTGCAGCACTCTCCCTGACGATCGGCTGCCCCAGGCTGCGCAGCACGTCGCGCACCATCTGGGCCCGGTCCTTGGGTTCCTTGAGTTCGCGTTCGATGCGCAGCTTGTCGTTGCCGGCCAGCTTGATGTGCTTGTTCTTCTGGATCAGGTGGATGATCGCCATCGAATCGATGGGCGGGTCCTTCTTGAAGCTGATGTGGATCACGCCGGGCGCGGCATCGACCTTGACCACGCCGTAGGGCCGCGCGAGCACGCGCAGCCGGTGAGTGTCGATCAGCGTCTGCGCCTGCGGCGGCAGCTTGCCGAAGCGGTCGACGATCTCTTCGAGCAGTGTGTCGATCTGGTCGGGCGTGCGCGCGGTCGCGAGCTTCTTGTAGAAGGACAGCCGCAGGTGTACGTCGCCGCAGTAGTCGTCGGGCAGCAGCGCGGGCGCGTGCAGGTTGATCTCGGTCGTGACGTGCAGCGGCGACAGCAGGTCGGGCTCCTCGCCGGCCTTGAGCGCGCGCACCGCCTCGCTGAGCATCTCGTTGTAGAGCTGGAAGCCGATCTCCATCATGTTGCCGCTCTGGCTCTCGCCCAGCACCTCGCCAGTGCCGCGGATCTCCAGGTCGTGCATCGCGAGGTAGAAGCCCGAGCCGAGCTCCTCCATCTGCTGGATCGCGTCGAGCCGCTGCGCCGCCTGCTTGGTGAGGCCCTCGATGTCGGGCACCATCAGGTAGGCATAGGCTTGGTGGTGCGAGCGGCCCACGCGGCCGCGCAGCTGGTGCAGCTGCGCCAGGCCGAACTTGTCGGCGCGGCTCATCACGATGGTGTTGGCGGTCGGCACGTCGATGCCGGTCTCGATGATGGTCGAGCACAGCAGGATGTTGTAGCGCTGCGCCACGAAGTCGCGCATCACGCGTTCGAGCTCGCGCTCGGGCATCTGGCCGTGGGCCACGGCGATGCGGGCCTCGGGCAGGATCTCCTCCAGCTTCTGGCGCCGGTTCTCGATCGTCTCGACCTCGTTGTGCAGGAAGTAGACCTGGCCGCCGCGCTTGAGTTCGCGCAGCACCGCCTCGCGGATCACGCCGTTGCCCTCGGTGCGAACGAAGGTCTTGATCGCCAGCCGGCGCTGCGGCGCGGTCGCGATCACGCTCAGGTCGCGCAGGCCCTCGAGCGCCATGCCCAGCGTGCGCGGGATCGGCGTGGCGGTGAGCGTGAGCACGTCGACCTCGGCGCGCATGGCCTTCATCGCCTCCTTGTGGCGCACGCCGAAGCGGTGCTCCTCGTCGATGATCAGCAGGCCCAGGTTCTTGAACTTGACCGATTCGCTGAGCAGCTTGTGGGTGCCGACCACGATGTCGACGCTGCCGTCGGCCAAGCCCTTGGCGGCGGTGCCGATCTCCTTGGCCGAGCGGAAGCGGCTCATCTCCGCCACCTTGACCGGCCACTTGCTGAAGCGGTCGACCAGCGTCTGGTAGTGCTGCTCGGCCAGCAGCGTGGTGGGCGCGAGGAAGGCCACCTGCTTGCCGCCGGTGATGGCGATGAAGGCGGCGCGCAGCGCGACCTCGGTCTTGCCGAAGCCCACGTCGCCGCAGACCAGGCGGTCCATCGGCTGCGGCGAGATCATGTCCTGGATCACGGCGTGGATGGCGGCCTTCTGGTCGGCCGTCTCGTCGAAGCCGAAGTCGTTGGCGAAGACCTCGTAGTCGGCCGCCGAGTAGCGGAAGGCATGGCCCTGGCGCGCCGCGCGGCGCGCATAGATGTTGAGCAGCTCGGCGGCCGAGTCGCGCACCTGTTCGGCGGCCTTGCGCTTGGCTTTCTCCCACTGGCCCGAGCCCAGCTTGTGCAGCGGCGCCTCGTCGGCGCTGACGCCGGTGTAGCGGCTAATCTGGTGCAACTGGCTCACCGGCACGTAGAGCGTGGCCTTGTCGGCGTACTCCAGGTGCAGCATCTCCTGCAGCAGCGGCTGGCCCTCGGCATCCTTGCCCTGGCCCAGGTCCATGTTGATCAGGCCGCGGTAGCGGCCGATGCCGTGCGCGGTGTGGACCACCGGGTCGCCCACCTTGAGCTCGGACAGGTCCTTGATCAGCGCCTCGACGTCGCTGACCTGTTCCTGGCGCTTGTTGCGCCGGCGCGCGGTCGGCGCGGCGGCGAACAGCTCGGTCTCGGTGACGAAGTCGATGCCGCGCTCGCGCCAGGCGAAGCCCGAGGCCAGCGCCGCGGTGGCGATGCCGATCTTCTCGGCGCCGTCGGCCTCGAACTCGTCCAGCGAATCGAAGGACGGCGGGCTCACGCCGCTGGCGCGCAGGAAGTCGAGCAGGCTCTCGCGCCGGCCGTCGCTTTCGGCGATCAGCAGCAGGCGGCTGGGCGTGGCGCGGATGTAGTCCTTGAGCCGGGTCAGCGGGTCCTCGGCGCCGCGCACCACCGCGAAGGGCGGCAGCACGTCGAATTCGGCATAGGGCGCCTCGGTGGCAGAACCACGGATCGCCAGCTGCGCATGCGGTTTGGCGCGCGCATAGAACTGCTCGGCGTTGAGGAACAGCGCATCGGGCGGCAGTGCGGGCCGTTCGGGGTCGCCGCGCACCAGCCGGTAGCGCTCGGCCGCGTCCTGCCAGAAGTGCTGGAAGGCCGGCTCGAGCTCGCCGTGCAGCACCACCGTGGCCTCGCCGCCGAGGTAGTCGAACACCGTCGCCGTCTCCTCGAAGAACAGCGGCAGGTAGTACTCGATGCCGGCGGTCGCGACGCCGTTGCCCATGTCCTTGTAGATCCGGCTCTTGGTCGGGTCGCCCTCGAGCAGCTCGCGCCAGCGGCTGCGAAAGCGCGCGCGCGCGTCGTCGTCCATCGGGAACTCGCGGCCCGGCAGCAGCCGCACCTCGGGCACCGGGTACAGGCTGCGCTGGGTGTCAGGGTCGAAGGTGCGGATCGAGTCGATCTCGTCGTCGAACAGGTCGACCCGGAAGGGCACCAGCGAACCCATCGGGAACAGGTCGATCAGCCCGCCGCGCACCGCGTACTCGCCCGGGCTCACCACCTGCGTCACATGGCTGTAGCCGGCCAGCGTGAGCTGGGCCTTGAGCTTCGATTCCTGCAGTTTCTGCCGGGTCTTGAAATGGAAGGTGTAGCCGGCCAGGAAGGCCGGCGGCGCCAGCCGGTAGAGCGCGGTGGTGGCCGGCACCAGGATGACGTCGGCTTCCTTCTGGCTGATGCGCCACAGCGTGGCCAGCCGCTCGCTGATCAGGTCCTGGTGCGGCGAGAAGCTGTCGTAGGGCAGCGTCTCCCAGTCGGGGAACAGCGCGCAGCGCAGGCCGGGGGCGAAGAACACCATCTCGTCGATGAGGCGCTGCGCGTCGTTGGCGTCGGCGGTGAAGATCGCGGTTGCACGGCCGGCCTTCTTCTCGCGCTCGGCCAGTTCGGCCAACAGCAGCGCGTCGGCGGACAGCGGGGGGCGCGGCAGCGTGAATCGCTTGCCGGCGGTGAGAACGGGAAGGTCCATGAAGTGCTTCGGAAAATGCAGAACACCCCGCGCCGACGGGCGAGGGGTGTGAGACGGTCGATTCTAGAATGGCAGCCTCTTTGCTGCTGGGCGCTTCTCGAGCGTCCCTGCGTCCTTCATGACCGTTCCCCCTGTTCCTCGCCTCCACGTCCTTATTCCCTGCGCCGGTTCGGGCAGCCGCGCCGGCGGCGACGGCCCCAAGCAGTACCGGCGCATCGCCGGCCGGCCGATGGTGGCGCATACCCTCGATGCCTTCCGCGCGCTGCCCGGCCGCTTCGCCACGCTGGCGCTGGTGGTCTCGGCAGACGACAGCGAGGCCGCCGCGCAGCTGCCGGGCTTCCCGGCCGCGGGCGAACAGCTGCTGCGCGTCGGCGGGCCCACCCGCGCCGCCACCGTGCATGCGGGCCTGCAGGCCCTGTGCCAGGCCGGCGCCGGGCTGCAGGACTGGGTGCTGGTGCACGATGCAGCACGCTGCCTGATCACGCCGGCGCAGGTTGAAGCCTTGATCGCGGCCTGCGAACGCGATGCCGTCGGCGGCCTGCTCGCGCACCCGCTGGCCGACACGCTCAAGATCGCCTCGGCCGAAGGCCGCGTCACCGACACGCTGGCGCGCACCGACAAGTGGCTGGCGCAGACGCCGCAGATGTTCCGCATCGGCCTCTTGCTCGACGCGCTGGACAGGAGCGGCGATGCCGTCACCGACGAGGCCGGCGCGGTCGAGGCGCTGGGCCTGGAGCCCTTGCTGGTGGCCGCCAGCGCCCAGAATTTCAAAGTCACCTACGCCGAGGATTTCGCACTGGCCGAAGCCGTGCTGCTCGCGCGCCGCAACCCGGGAACCCCATGAGCACCGCCGCCAAACCCTCTTTCGACATCCGCGTGGGCGAGGGCTGGGACGTGCACCAGCTGGTGGCCGGCCGCAAGCTGATCCTGGGCGGCATCGAGGTGCCGCACAGCACCGGCCTGCTGGGCCATTCGGATGCCGACGTGCTGCTGCATGCGATCACCGACGCCTTGCTGGGCGCGGCCGGCCTGGGCGACATCGGCCGGCATTTCCCCGACACCGACGCGCAGTTCCGCGGCGCCGATTCGGCCGTGCTGCTGGCCGAGGCCGCGCGCCGCGTGCGCGCCGCGGGCTGGCAGATCGGCAACGTCGACAGCACCGTGATCGCGCAGGCGCCCAAGCTCGCGCCCCACATCCCGGCCATGTGCGAGCGCATCGCGCAGACGCTGGGCCTGGCGCCGGCGCAGGTCAACGTGAAGGCCAAGACGGCCGAGAAGCTGGGCCCGGTGGGCGAGGGCAGGGCGATGGAAGCGCGCGCGATCGCGCTGCTGCACCGCTAGCCGGAGCGCTCAGCTCTTCTTGCCGTGCAGCCCCAGCGACTTGCTGGGCATGGCGCGTGGCATCCGGATATGGGCCGCGAAGCCGCGCCCCGGCGTGCTGGTGAGCGCGAAGGTGCCGCCCATGCGCTCGATGTTCTTGGCCACGATCGACAGGCCCAGCCCGGCGCCGGCGGCCGAGGTGCGCGCGGTGTCGCCGCGGAAGAAGGGCTTGGTCAGCTGCGACAGGATGGCCGGCGCGACGCCGGCGCCGTGGTCGCGCACCTTGATCAGCACCGCCTCGTCGTGCGCCTGCGCCTGGATCGTCACGTCGGCCACGCCGGTGGCCGGTGTGCGGCCGTAGCGGCGCGCGTTCTCCACCAGGTTGGAGATCACGCGCTGCAGCTCGACCTCGTCGGCCATCACGCGCAGGTCGGGCGGCACGTCGACCTTGATCTGCATGTCGTCATGGTCCTGGACGGCGTAGGTGCAGGCATCGATCACGTCGCGCAGCAGCACCGGCCGGAAATCGACGTGGTCGGGCCGCGCATAGTCGAGGAACTTGTCGATGATCGCGTCGAGCTGCGCGATGTCGGCCGCCATGTGCTCGCGCGCATCCTCGTCGGCCACGCTCATCTCGGTTTCCAGCCGCAGCCGCGCCAGTGGCGTGCGCAGGTCGTGCGAGATGCCGGCCAGCATGATGGCGCGGTCCTGCTCGATCTTGGCCAGCTGGTCGGCCATGCGGTTGAAGCCGATGTTGACCGCGCGGATCTCGTTGGTGCGCGCGCGCTCGTCGAGCCGGTGCGCCTCGTACTCGCCCTCGCGCACCTGCAGCGTGGCGCGCGACAGCTGCTTGAGCGGGCGGTTGATGAAGCGCGTGATCAGCGCCGCGCCGGCCAGCGAGAGCGTGATCGCGGTGATCAGCCAGACCAGCCAGGTGCGGCCACCCACGCGGCTGAAGCGCGTCGGGTCCAGCAGCAGCCAGTAGGTGTCGCTCTCGATGGTGAAGCCGATCCACAGGCCGGGCTCGTCGTTGACCCGGCTGGCCACGGTCGTGCCTTCGCCCAGCTGGTCGATCAGCTCCTCGGTCACGCGCTGGTCGAGCGTGCCGCTGGTGTAGGGCTCGAAGCGGTCGTTGGGCTCGCGCGGCAGGATGCGCACGCCTTCCTGGTCGGCCAGGGTCTTGATCAGCGAGACGCGGGTGATCGCATCCGAATACACCAGCGCCGCGCGCGTGAGGTTCACCAGCGAGGCGATCTGGTGGGCGGTCTGGATGGCGCGCGGCTCGTACTCGAGCGCGCGAAAGGACTGGAGCCAGGCGAAGGTGCAGCCGAAGAGCAGCAGCGCCAGCAGGAAGAAGGTGCGCCAGAACAGGCTCAGGCCGAGCTTGATCCCCAGGTGGCGCCGTGCCTGCGCCATGCCCTCGAGCGGGCTGGGCATCGTGACCTGCGGCCCGTCGTCGGAAAGCGGCGTCGGTTGGGTGGTGTTCGGGCCCGTGGCCTCCGGGTACATCAGCCGTGCTTCAGGTCGTACCGTCCGGAACGAACACGTAGCCCACGCCCCACACCGTCTGAATGTACCGCGGCGCGGCGGCATCCGACTCGACCAGCTTGCGCAGGCGCGAGATCTGCACGTCGAGGCTGCGGTCGAAGGGCTCGAATTCGCGGCCGCGCGCCAGCTGGGCCAGCTTTTCGCGCGACAGCGGCTGGCGCGGATGGCGCACCAGCGCCTTGAGCATCGCGAACTCGCCGGTGGTCAGCGACAGCTCTTCGCCGTCCTTCTTGAGCGTGCGCGAGCCCAGGTCGAAGCTGAAGGGGCCGAAGTTGACGGTCTCGTTGTCGGTCGAGGGCGCGCCGGGCGCCTCGAGCGGCGGACGGCGGCGCAGCACCGCGTGCACGCGGGCCAGCAGCTCGCGCGGGTTGAAGGGCTTGCCCAGGTAGTCGTCGGCGCCGACCTCCAGGCCGACGATGCGGTCGACGTCTTCGCCCTTGGCGGTCAGCATGATGATGGGGGTGCGGTCGTTGGCCGCGCGCAGGCGGCGGCAGACCGACAGGCCGTCTTCGCCGGGCATCATCAGGTCGAGCACGATCAGGTCGACCGTGTCGCGCAGCAGGATGCGGTTGAGGGCCTTGCCGTCCTCCGCGACGATCACCTCGAAACCCTCCTGGGTCAGGTAGCGGCGGAGCAGGTCGCGGATGCGGGCATCGTCGTCGACGATCACGACCTTGTCGGTACGGGCAGGAGTCTGATTCATTTCTACAACGGTGATTTGTAACAGTAGCGATTCTGATGCCGTTGGCCGCCCATACGGGGGCTTTATGTGCTTGTCTGACACTAAGTTACACAACTTGCCTACATTCGCCGCGGGACCCCGGCGCGGGCAAATCTTAGTGGCAAAGTGGCGTCGTCTCCGCTCTTCGCCGCCCATGAGATCCATTGCCCACCTGCTGCCGATTCTGCTGATCGCCTCCGCCTCTTCCATGTCGTGGGCGGCGCCCAACGGCATCCTGCAGGTCGGTGGCGCCACCCGGTCCGAGGTGCGCAGGGCGGTCGAGAGCCACCGGTCCTCGCAGCGCGAGGAGCTGCAGCGGGAAGAGGCCGCGGCCGGTCGCCGCCTCACGCCTTCCGAGCTCGCCGAACTGCGCAGCCAGGTGCGGCAGCAATGGACGCCGCGCTACGATGCACCCAGGGCCGTGCAGCCCGTGGTCTCGGATCCGTCCGTGCCACAGCCGGATTCACGCCAGTTCACGCTGCCGCGCAGTCAACGGCCCTGAGCCGACGCCCCGGCGCTCCGGTGCCCGGGGCCGTCTCTGTCTTTCCATACCAAATCCAAGGGGAACTCTTGAACGCAATGAAATCGATCGCGGCGCTGGCCGTACTGGGTTGTGCCGCCGTGGCCGCCATGGCCGACACCCCGCCGCCTCAGAACGTGCTGCAGCTGTCCGCCAGCGGCACCGTGGAGGTGCAGCAGGACCTGCTGAGCATGACCCTGAGCACCTCGCGTGACGCGGCCGATGCCGCCACGGTGCAGAACCAGCTCAAGGCCGCGCTCGACGCCGCCCTGACCGAAGCCCGCAAGAACGCGCAGCCCGGCCAGCTCGACGTGCGCACCGGCAATTTCAGCCTGTCGCCGCGCTACACCCGCGAAGGCAAGATCAACGGCTGGCAGGGCTCGACCGAGCTGGTGCTCGAAGGCCGCGACTTCCCACGCATCACGCAGACTGCGGGCAAGATCAGCACGCTGACCGTCGGCAACGTCGGCTTCGGCCTGAGCCGCGAGCAGCGTGCCAAGGTCGAGACCGAGGCGCAGTCCATCGCCATCGAGGCCTTCAAGCAGAAGGCCACCGAGCTGGCCCAGGGCTTCGGCTTCTCGGGCTACACGCTGCGCGAGGTCTCGGTCAACGCCAACGAGGGCGGCCCGATCCGCCCGCGCATGATGGCCATGCAGGCCAAGGCCATGTCGGCCGACGCGCCGGTGCCGATCGAGGCCGGCAAGACCTCGGTGGTGGTGAGCGTCTCGGGCGCGGTGCAGCTCAAGTAGTAAATCGAAGCGCGGGCTACTGCGCCGTCCAGCCGCCGTCCATCTGCCAGGCCACGCCGCGCACCTGGTCGGCCGCTGGCGAGCACAGGAACACCGCCAGGCCGCCCAGCTGCTCCACCGTAGTGAACTGCAGCGAGGGCTGCTTTTCGCCCAGCAGTTCGTTCTGCGCCTGCGACAGCGAAATGCCTTCGCGCGCGGCGCGGTCGTCGATCTGCTTCTGCACCAGCGGCGTCAGCACCCAACCCGGGCAGATCGCGTTGCTGGTGACGCCGGTGGTGGCGAGCTCCAGGGCTGCGGCCTTGGTGAAGCCCACGATGCCGTGCTTGGCGGCCACATAGGCCGATTTCTGCGCCGAGGCCACCAGGCCGTGCGCCGAGGCGATGTTGAGGATGCGGCCCCAGTTGGCCTCACGCATCGCCGGGATCGCCAGCCGCGTGGTGTGGAAGGCGCTGCTCAGGTTGATGGCCATGATCGCGTCCCAGCGTTCGACCGGGAAGTCCTCGATCTTCGCCACATGCTGGATGCCGGCGTTGTTGACCAGGATGTCGACGCGGCCGAAACGCTGGGCGGCGAAGGCCATCATGGCTTCGATCTGCGCCGGCTGGCTCATGTCGGCGTCGTGATAAGCCACTTCCACGCCGAGCGCGGCGATCTGCTGCTGCGGTGCTTCGGCGTCGCCGAAACCGTTCAGCACGATGTTCGCGCCTTGCTGCGCCAGCGCCTTGGCGATGGCCAGCCCGATGCCACTGGTGGACCCCGTCACAAGGGCGGTCTTGCCTTTGAGCATGATGATCAATCTCCGGATGAATTAGGATGCAACGAGCCGATTATCCGACCCCGAATTCGCCCCCCGCTCATGACTGAACCGACCTTGTCTTTTGTGCCGTGCGCCGATGCGCAAGGCGGTCACCGCATGGCGTACTGGCAGTGGGGCGACGACCGCAGCCCGCATGTGGTGCTGTGCGTGCATGGCCTGTCGCGCCAGGGCCGCGATTTCGACCTGCTCGCGCAGGCGATCGTCGCGCGCGCGGGCGGCCGGGTGCGTGTGGTCTGCCCCGACGTGGTCGGCCGCGGCCGGAGCGACTGGCTGCGCGACCCCGACGGCTACCAGCTGCCGCTCTATGCGGCGGACATGGTCGCGCTGCTGATGCAGCTGCACGGCCAGGCGCCGATCGAACGCTTCGACCATGTGGGCACCAGCATGGGCGGCCTGATCGGCTTGATCCTGGCTGGCCACCGCGAATTGCCGCTGCCCGCGCCGGTGCACCGGCTGGTGCTGAACGACGTCGGCCCGACCATCGATGCCGGGGCGCTGCAGCGCATCGGCCTCTACCTGGGCAAGGTGGGGCGCTTCGCGTCGCTGCAGGAAGCTGCCGACGCGATGTGGGCGATCTCGCAGAGCTTCGGCCCGCACACGCCCGCGCAATGGCTGGCCTTGTCGCAGCACATGGTCGCGCCCGCGGCGCAGCGCACGGGCGAGGGCACGGCCAAGCTGTCGTCGGTGGATGCACCGGCCGACGGCCCGCTCGTGCTGCACTACGACCCGGCCATCGCCGTGCCCTTCCGCGCCATCACGCCCGAGATCGCGGCGCAGGGCGAAGCCGTGATGTGGGCGCTCTACGACGCCATCACCGCGCCCACGCTGCTCACGCGCGGCGCGCAATCCGACCTGCTGTCGCCCCCGACCGCGCTCGCCATGACGCAACGCGGGCCACGTGCCCGGCTCGTGGAATTCGAGGGCGTGGGCCATGCACCCACCTTCGTGGCGCCGGCGCAGAGCGCGGCCGTCACTTCTTTCCTGTTCGATACGTGAAGCGCGATTCCTCCCCCGTGCCGGCTCGGGCCGGCGGCGAAGCCACCGTGGTCGACTACCCCCTGTCGGCGGCGACGGCCGAACGCACGCCGGTCATGGAGAACATGCTGGGCCGCGCGCGTGCCTTCGCCGAACCCCTGATCGCCGACGAGACCCTCGACACCGGCGAGAACACCCTCGCGCACGCCGATGCGGTGGCCAAGATCGTGGCCGCCATGGGCGGCTCCGAGGCGATGCAGGCGGCCAGCTACCTGGTCTATTCCTGCCAGCACCTGAACCGTCCGCAGGAAGTCATCGCCAAGGTCTTCGGCGACAACTTCGCGGCGCTGGCGGTCGAGACCACCAAGCTGGTCCATGTGCAGAAGCAGGCGCGTTCGGCCACGGCCGGCGTGCATGCCGCCGACGGCAACAGTGCCCAGACCGAGAACGTGCGCAAGATGCTGCTGGCGTTCTCGCGCGACCTGCGCGTGGTGATGCTGCGGCTGGCCTCGCGGCTGCAGACGCTGCGCTATGCCGCGGCTACCAAGGAGCCGGTGGCCGAGAACGTGGCGCGCGAATCGCTGCAGGTCTTCGCGCCGCTGGCCAACCGGTTGGGCATCTGGCAGGTCAAGTGGGAAATCGAGGACCTGTCCTTCCGTTTTCTCGAGCCCGAGACCTACAAGCTGATTGCCCGCCTGCTCGACGAGAAGCGGGTCGAGCGCGAAGGCTATGTCGAGCAGCTGCGGTTGCAGCTCGAGCAGGAGCTCAAGGGCGAGGGCATCCAGGCCAAGGTGCAGGGCCGGCCCAAGAACATCTACAGCATCGTGAAGAAGATGCGCGGCAAGTCGCTGGACTTCGCGCAGGTCTTCGACATCCTCGCGCTGCGCGTGGTGGTGTCGGACGTCAAGGACTGCTATGCCGCGCTGGCCTGGGTGCATTCGCACTTCCAGCCGCTCGACGAGGAGTTCGACGACTACATCGCCCGGCCCAAGCCCAACGGCTACCAGTCGCTGCACACCGTGGTGCGCAAGCCGGCCGACGGCAAGCCGGGCAAGCCGATCGAGATCCAGATCCGCACCGAGGAGATGCACGACCATGCCGAGCACGGCGTGGCGGCGCACTGGGCCTACAAGGAAGCAGGCCACAAGGGCTATGCCGGCGTCTGGGCCAGCGGCGAGTACGACGCCAAGATCGCGGTGCTGCGCCAGCTGCTGGCCTGGGAGCGCGACCTGTCGGGCGGCCAGCAGGGCCAGGGCCTGTTCGAGGACCGCATCTATGTGCTGACGCCCGATGCGGCGATCGTCGAACTGCCGCAGGGCGCGACCGCGGTCGACTTCGCCTACACGGTGCACACCAGCCTGGGCCACCGCTGCCGCGGCGCGCGCATCGACGGCGTGATGGTGCAGCTCAACACGCCGCTGCAGAACGGCCAGACGGTGGAGATCATTGCGGCCAAGGAGGGCGGCCCCTCGCGCGACTGGCTCAACGCCGAACTGGGCTACCTGGCCAGCCACCGCGCGCGCGCCAAGGTGCGCGCCTGGTTCAATGCGCAGGTCACGCACGAGACCATCGCCAAGGGCCGCGAGGCGGTCGAGAAACTGCTGCAGCGCGAAGGCAAGACGTCCACGCGGCTGGAGGACCTGGCCTCGCAACTGGGCTTCAAGTCGGCCGACCACCTGTTCGAGGTGGTGGGCAAGGACGAGTTCTCGCTGCGCAACATCGAGATGCTGCTGCGCCCGCCCGAGCCCGCACCGGGCGCCGACGACGGCGTGCAGCTCAAGAAGTCCCGCGCCAGCGACAAGGCCTCCAAGGGCGGCGTGCTGGTGGTGGGCGTGTCTTCGCTGATGACGCAGCTGGCCAAGTGCTGCCGGCCGGTGCCGCCCGACGCGATCGGCGGCTTCGTGACGCGCGGCCACGGCGTCAGCGTGCACCGCCGCGACTGCAGCAACTTCCGCACGATGGCGGGCCACAACCCCGAGCGCGTGATCGAGGTTGAGTGGGGCCGACCCAAGGCGGAGGAGGCCGCGCTCTATGCGGTCGACGTCGCGGTCGAGGCGGCCGACCGCCAGGGCCTGCTGCGCGACATCTCCGATGTGTTCGCGCGCGAGAAGATGAACGTGATCGGCGTGCAGACCCAGTCGATCAAGGGCACGGCATGGATGACCTTCACCGTCGAGATCTCGGACGCCGCGCGCCTGACGCAAGTGCTCAAGGTGGTTTCTTCAGTGAATGGCGTGAGATCTTCACGTCGCCGCTGAAAACGCTCATTTTGGATGCTACAATAGATGCTTCTCGAAAACGACATCTAGGCGCGTAGCTCAGTTGGTTAGAGCACCACCTTGACATGGTGGGGGTCGTTGGTTCGAATCCAATCGCGCCTACCAATTAACCATTGGTAGAGAGCCTTCCAAATCAATAGATTTGGAAGGCTTTTTTTATTGCCGCACGCATTGGCGTCAATTCATTCCTTGGATTCGGCAATGGCGAGGGTGGCCGCTTGGCTGTTCTTCAGGCGCGGCCTCCCGCTTTGGTTGGATGGCCCGCCCGCCGCAGTCTGTGGTACCTTGATTCACATTCTTTGAGGTTCTGGTCGTGACCAACTTGCCCGCGCTGGTGGCGGATCCGTCGAGCGATGCCTCGCGTGTCGCGGCGCTGTTGCGTCATGCGCCGCTGGAGTTCGCGCGCGTGGTCTACGGCCTCAGCGACCAGGCCAGCGGCCGGACGGGCACCATGGCCGCGGCCGACGTTGCGCGCGCGCTGCGCCAGGGCGCACCCGTGACGCGCGAGCGCGCCGAGCAGCGGGCCCGGGCCTACCTGCCGGCCGCCGACCAGCCGCACTGCCCGCGGTGCTGGGTCTTCACGGCCATCAAGAGTCCTTTGCACTATCGGCAACCCAGCGATGAGCGGCCCGATTCCGCGCTGTGCAGGGTGTGCGGGGCCGAGTACGCGACCGAAGCTTGAGATCTGTCCGCTCGGTCAGGGTAAACCTTGGCGCGGTGCAGCAAAACCGCTCCCTAGAATCGTTTGCGCGCCTTCGGCGTGAACACCTGAAGGAGTCCTCAGTGCAGAGCAAGAAGTCCGGCGACAAACCGGTCCAGCGAGTGATCAAGAAGTACCCGAACCGAAGGCTCTACGACACCAACACCTCCACCTACATCACGCTGGCCGAGGTCAAGCAACTGGTGATGCAGAGTGCCTCCTTCGTGGTGCGCGACGCCAAGACCGGCGAAGACCTGACGCGCAGCATCCTGCTGCAGATCATCCTCGAGGCCGAGGCGGGCGGGGCGCCGATGTTCACCGAGCCGGTGCTGGCCAGCATCATCCGTTTCTACGGCCAGGCCATGCAGGGCTACATGGGCCCCTATCTCGAGAAGAACATCCAGGCGCTGACCGACATGCAGGCCCAGCTGACCGAGAAGGCCGAGGAGCTGACGCCCGAGATGTGGGCCCGCTTCATGACCATCCAGTCGCCGATGCTGCAGGGCCTGATGGGCAACTACGTCGAGCAGTCCAAGAGCATCTTCGACCAGATGCAGGACCAGATGCAGAAGAACACCGAGCAGGTGCTGGGCGCCTTCGGCATCAAGCGGCCCTGAATCGACCTCATCGACACCTTGCCTGCGCTTCACGTCGGTGGGATCCTGGTTTAACTGGGACAATAGGCCCATGAGTGAAGTTGTCTCCCCCGAACGAACCGTCCCGCAAGCCGCCCCCAAGGTCGGCTTTGTGAGCCTTGGCTGCCCCAAGGCATTGACGGACTCCGAATTGATCCTGACCCGGCTCAGCGCCGAGGGCTACCAGACCTCGAAGACCTTCGAGGGCGCCGACCTGGTGATCGTCAACACCTGCGGCTTCATCGACGATGCCGTCAAGGAAAGCCTGGACACCATCGGCGAGGCCCTGGCCACCAATGGCCGCGTGATCGTGACCGGCTGCCTCGGCGCCAAGGCGGGCGAGGAGGGCGGCAACCTGGTGCGCCAGATGCATCCCAGCGTGCTGGCCGTGACCGGCCCGCATGCGACGCAGGAGGTCATGGATGCGGTCCATGCCAACCTGCCCAAGCCGCACGACCCCTTCATCGACCTGGTGCCCAACGCCTTCGGCGTGGCCGGCCTGAAGCTCACGCCGCGGCACTACGCGTACCTCAAGATCAGCGAAGGCTGCAATCACCGCTGCACCTTCTGCATCATCCCGTCGATGCGCGGCGACCTGGTGTCGCGGCCGGTGGGCGACGTGCTGAGCGAGGCCAAGGCCTTGTTCGAAGGCGGCGTGAAGGAGCTGCTGGTGATCAGCCAGGACACCTCGGCCTACGGCGTGGACGTGAAGTACCGCACCGGCTTCTGGGATGGCAAGCCGGTGAAGACGCGCATGCTGGAACTGGTGCGCACGCTGGGCGAGATCGCCGAGCCCTACGGCGCCTGGGTCCGCCTGCACTACGTCTACCCGTACCCGAGCGTCGACGAAGTGATCCCCTTGATGGCGAGCGGCCAGGTGCTGCCCTACCTCGACGTGCCGCTGCAGCACAGCCATCCCGACGTGCTGCGCCGCATGAAGCGGCCGGCCAGCGGCGAGCGCAACCTCGAGCGCATCGCGCGCTGGCGCGAGGTGTGTCCCGAGCTCGTGATCCGCAGCACCTTCATCGCCGGCTTCCCCGGCGAGACGGAAGAGGAGTTCGAGCACCTGCTGGACTTCATCCGCGAGGCCGAGATCGACCGCGCGGGTTGTTTCGCCTACAGCCCGGTCGAGGGTGCGACCGCCAACGACATCCCGGGCATGCTGCCCGAGGCCGAACGCGAGGCGCGCCGCGCCCGCTTCATGGAGGTGGCCGAGGCCGTGTCGACCGCCAAGCTGCGTCGCCGCATCGGCGCGACCATGCAGGTGCTGGTCGATTCCGCGCCGGGCCTGGGCCGCAAGGGTGGTGTGGGCCGTACCTACGCCGACGCGCCCGAGATCGACGGCACCGTGCGGCTGCTGCCGCCCGAGAAGATCAGCAAGACGCTGAAGGTCGGCGAGTTCACGCGCGCACGCATCGTGGGCGTCGAGGGCCATGACCTGATCGCGCTGCCGGTCTAATGGCCTTGTCGCTGATTCAAGCAGGCAAGAAAAAAGCCACCGGAGACCGGTGGCTTTTCTTGAATGACCTGGCGGGGGTCAGTTTGAATTTGGTGCCCAGAAGAGGACTCGAACCTCCACGATGTTACTCGCTAGTACCTGAAACTAGTGCGTCTACCAATTCCGCCATCTGGGCGTCATATCTGCCGAAGCTTCTATGCATCGCTTCTCAGCGAAGACTGCGATCATACTCAAAAAACGGGGCACTTTTCGCCAAGTTGGGCTTCGACGTGAAAATTTTTGTGCGTATTTCAGATGTGCAGGCGCAGCTTGCGCACGCGGCACGCTCGATCGCGTTTCGAGCGGCCATGAAAAAAGCCACCGGAGACCGGTGGCTTCAATCGGATGACCTGGTAAAGGTCTGTTTAAACTTGGTGCCCAGAAGAGGACTCGAACCTCCACGATGTTACTCGCTAGTACCTGAAACTAGTGCGTCTACCAATTCCGCCATCTGGGCCCACATGACTGCCGAAGCAGCGATGTTTTGAATTTCAGGAAAGAAGGAGATCATATCAAAAATAATGGCCATCCCAGCGGCTTGCTGGATGAATTCGAGGGTTCCGTGCAAGGTCATCGCGACGGGCACGGCTTCGTGCAACGTGACGACGGCGAAGCCGACATCTATCTGCCGCCCAACGAGATGCGCGCGGTGCTCCACAAGGACCGCGTCAAGGCGCGCATCGTGCGCCAGGACCGGCGCGGTCGCCCCGAGGGGCGCGTGGTTGAGATCGTCGAGCGTCCCGAGCAGCCGATCATCGGCCGCCTGCTGCACGAAGGCGGCATCTGGCTCGTCGCACCCGAAGACAAGCGCTACGGTCAGGACGTCCTGATCCCCAAGGGCGCGACCGGTCCCGCCAAGGTGGGGCAGGTGGTGGTGGTGCAGCTCACCGAGCCGCCCGCGCTGTTCGGCCAGCCCGTGGGCCGGGTCAAGGAAGTGCTGGGCGAGATCGACGACCCCGGCATGGAGATCGAGATCGCGGTGCGCAAGTACGGCGTGCCGCACGAGTTCTCGGAGGCCTGCCTTTCCGAGGCGAAAGCCATTCCCGACAAGGTGCGTCCGGCCGACAAGAAGGGCCGCATCGATCTGACGGACGTGCCGCTGGTCACCATCGACGGCGAGGACGCACGCGACTTCGACGATGCGGTGTATTGCGAGCCGGCCAAGGTCGGCCGCGGCAAGGGCTGGCGGCTGCTGGTGGCGATCGCCGACGTGAGCGCCTATGTGCACACCGGTTCGCCGATCGACATCGATGCCTACGACCGCGCGACCAGCGTCTACTTCCCGCGCCGGGTGATCCCGATGCTGCCGGAGAAGCTCAGCAACGGCCTGTGCTCGCTCAACCCCTCGGTCGAGCGGCTGTGCATGGTCTGCGACATGCTGGTGGCGGCCGACGGCGAGATCTACGCCTACCAGTTCTACCCGGCCGTGATGTTCAGCCACGCGCGCTTCACGTACACCGAAGTGGCGGCGATCCTCGGCAACACGCGCGGCCCCGAAGCGGCCAAGCGCAAGGACCGCGTGAAGGACCTGCTGAACCTGGCCGATGTCTACAAGGCACTGCTCAAGCAGCGCAGCCGCCGCGGCGCGGTGGACTTCGAGACCACCGAGACGCAGATCGTCTGCGACGACGCTGGCCGGATCGAGAAGATCGTGCCGCGCACCCGCAACGAGGCGCACCGCCTGATCGAGGAAGCGATGCTGGCGGCCAACGTCTGCAGTGCCGACTTCATCAACGAGAGCAAGCACCCGGGCCTGTTCCGCGTGCACGAGGGCCCGACGCCGGAGAAGAAGGAGATCCTGCGCGGCTACCTGAAGGCCATGGGCGTGGGCCTGAGCATCACCGACGATCCGCGGCCGGGCGAGTTCCAGGCCATCGCCGAGGCCACCAAGGAGCGGCCCGACGCGCAGCAGATCCACACCATGCTGCTGCGCTCGATGCAGCAGGCGATCTACACGCCCATCAACAGCGGTCACTTCGGCCTGGCCTACGAGGCCTACACGCACTTCACCAGCCCGATCCGGCGTTATCCCGACCTGCTGGTGCACCGCGTGATCAAGGCGATCCTCAACCGGCAGAAGTACACGCTGCCGATGCTGCCCACACCGGGCGAGGCGCATGCCAAGCTGGCCAAGCGGCTCGCCTCGCGCGTCAAGGCGCCGACCGAGAAGCCGCAGAAGGCGACGGTCGCACCGACCAAGGAGGTGCAGGCCTGGCAGGCCGCGGGCCTGCATTGCAGCGCCAACGAACGGCGCGCCGACGAGGCCAGCCGCGACGTCGAGGCCTGGCTCAAGTGCAAGTACATGCGCGAGCACCTGGGCGAGGAGTACGGCGGCGTGGTCAGTTCGGCCACGAGCTTCGGCATCTTCGTCACGCTCGACGCGATGTACGTCGAGGGGCTGGTGCACATCACCGAACTCGGTGGCGAGTACTTCAAGTTCGACGAGATGCGCCAGGAGCTGCGCGGCGAGCGCACCGGCATCCGCTATGCCATCGGCACGCGCGTGCGGGTGCAGGTGAGCCGGGTCGACCTCGATGGCCGGAAGATCGATTTCCGCCTGGTGCGTGAAGGCGAGGAACTGCCGGCCCGCAACGCGAAGGACAAGGGCGCGCCCCCGGCCGGCGGCACGCCGGCCAAAGCGTCGGCCAAGCGGGGGTCACGCAGCAAGGGCGCCGAGGCGGTGGCGCCCGTGGCGGCCGAACGCGTCGAGGCCGGACCCCAATCGGCCATGCAGGCTTTCAAGTCCGCCGTGAAGAAGGCGGCCAACAAGATGAAGGGGCGCAAGCCGCGCCGATGAACAAGGAGACATGACATGACGCAAACCCAAGCAACACCCCGCACCGCCATCGTGACCGGTGCCGGCAGCGGCATCGGCCGCGCCGCCGCGCTGGCGCTGCTGGCCGACGGCTGGAACGTGACGCTCGCGGGCCGCCGCCTCGAGCCGCTCGAGCAGGTGGCCGAGGAATCGGGCGCTGCCGCGCGCGCCTTCGCCGTGCCGACCGACGTGGCCAAGGCCGAATCGGTTGCCTCGCTGTTCGCCGCCACAGTCGAGCGCTTCGGCCGCGTCGACCTGCTGTTCAACAACGCCGGCGTGGGCAACCCGCCCGGTCCCTTCGAGGACTGGACGCCGGAGCAATGGCAGGGCGTGGTCGACATCAACCTCACCGGCATGTTCTTCTGCATCCAGCAGGCCTTCCGCGTGATGAAGAACCAGTCGCCGCGCGGCGGCCGGATCATCAACAACGGCTCGATCTCGGCCACCGCGCCGCGGCCCAACTCGATCGCCTACACCGCCACCAAGCACGCGGTGCAGGGCCTGACCAAGACCGCCTCGCTCGACGGCCGCAAGTACGACATCGCGGTCGGCCAGGTCGACGTGGGCAATGCGATGACCGACCTGGCCTCGCGCATGGCCAAGGGCGTGCCGCAGGCCAATGGCGAGATGGCGATCGAGCCGCTGATCGACGTGAAAATCGTCGGCCAGTCGGTGCTCTACATGGCGAACCTGCCGCTCGAGGCCAATGTGCTGTTCCACACGATTATGGCCACCAAGATGCCCTTCGTCGGGCGCGGCTAGAAGCGCTCAGGCGGGCGCGCGGCGGGCCAGCGTGCCCGCCGTCAGCGGCGCCGCGCCGTCCGGCCAGGTGTCGGCGATGTGGCCGTGCCGCCAGACGGCCTGGTGCGCGGCCTCGAAGGCCGGCTGCCGGGCCGCCAGCGCGGCGCCGATCATGCCGGCCAGCACATCACCGGTGCCGGCCGTGGCCAGCCGCGCATTGCCGGTGAGGTTGACGACCGCGGGTTCATCGCCCGGGCTGGCGATCACCGTGCCGGAACCCTTGAGCACCGCCACCACGCGAAAGCGCGTGGCCAGCGCGCGCGCGGCCGCCAGCCGGTCGGCCTGGATGGCGTGGGCCGTGCAGCCCAGCAGCCGGGCCGCTTCCAGCGGATGCGGCGTGATCACGGTCGCTTGCCCGCGCATGGCGCGCGCCGCCAGTTGTTGCTGCAAGTCGCCGTCAGCGGCGACGGCATTGAGCGCATCGGCGTCGAGCACGAGCGCCGCGGCGCTCGCCATCACGCGCGGCAGCCACTCGCGCACCGCCGTTCCGCCGCCGCAACCGCAGACCACGGCCATGCCGGACACGTCCAGCGCATGGGCGTCGCGCAGCATCAGCTCGGGTTGGGCGCTGTCGACCGCCGCGGCGCTCGGGTCGAGCAGGCCGACGAACACCCGGCCCGCCCCGGCGTGCAGCGCCGCCGAACCGGCCAGCAGGGCCGCGCCCGCCATGCCCGGCGCGCCGCCGATCACCGCGACGTCGCCATAGCTTCCCTTGTGCGACGCATGGGTGCGCGCGCTGGCCTTGGGTGTGCCCGCCAGGCGTGCGACCGGGCGCTCGGTGACGGGGCCGCAGCCCAGGTCGTCGAACCAGACCGTGCCGGCCGCATCGCGCCCCTGCGCGGTGAAGAGACCGGGTTTGAGGGTGAGAAAGCTCAGGCAGGCGCGGACCGCCCGCGGGTGCGGCAGGGCGCCGTCCAGCGACAGCACGCCGGTGTCCGCATCCAGCCCGGACGGCACGTCGACGCTGAGCACGGGTTGCGTCCCCGCATGCATCCGCCGCAGCCAGGCGGCCATGTCGCCTTCGGGCGCGCGCGACGCGCCGATGCCGAGCAGTCCATCGATGGCCAGGTCATACGCGACCGGCGGGTCCGCCGCAACAAGAACACCTGCATCGCGCGCGCGTCGCAGCGACGCTTTGGCATCGGGTGGCAGGCGACCTTCATCACCGGTAAAAGTCACGACCGGAAAGAAGCCCCGATGCCGAAGTTGCGCTGCGGCCTCGAGACCGTCGCCGCCGTTGTTGCCCGGCCCGCAGGCCACCCAGACGGTGCGCGCATGCGGCGCGAGGGCCATGGCAAGCCGCGCCACCGCCAGGCCCGCGCGCTGCATCAGCGTATGGGCGGGCAGGGCGGCCGCGGCGGCCTGTTCGATGCGGCGCGTGGCGGCGATGTCGAACAGCTCGGCGGCGGTGGCGGCGGTGATGCGTTGCATCGATCCATTGTGCCGCCCGGGCTGTCGAGGTGCGGACTGCCTATCATCGGCGGATGATGCTCAAGAGCCTTGGCTGGGTGGTGCTGCTGTTGCTGGCGGGGCTGGCCGTGCTCGTGCTCGCGAGCCTGGCGTGGATGGTCGGCCTGGGGTGGGCGGCCGGCCTGCTGGCCGTCGTGTGGGGCGCCTTCCTGCTGGCCGAATGGCGGCAGTGGCTGCCCTTGCGCGACCTGGCCTGGGCGGCGGGCGCGGGCTACGGCATCAGCGTGATCCGCTGGCTCGAGGTGCCGCTCGACGAGGCCGCGCTCTGGCTGCGCTGGCTGGTGATGGCCGGCTACGCGCTGTGCCTGTTGTGCTTCGTGTGGATCGTGCCCGCGCTGCTCGGATGGGCCGTGCAGCGCTTGCGGCCGCCGCCACTGCCGGTCGAGAAGCCGGCCACGCCCGAGATGCTGCGCCGCTGGAACCCTAGAGACTGAGTCTTTCGAGGCCCAGGCCTTCGAGGTCGATGCCTGCATCGCGTCCGCCGATCCGGTCGGCCAGCACGCGCGCGCTGCCGCACGACAGCGCCCAGCCGCTCGAGCCGTGGCCCAGGTTGAGCCAGACGCCCGGAATGCCGCTGGGCCCGATCACCGGCGGCCCGTCGGGCAGCATCGGGCGCGCGCCCTTCCATTGCTGGATGCCGGCCTGCAGCGTGGCGGCGCCGGGGAACCAGTCGTGCAGCACCTTGTAGAGCGTCTGCAGTGCGGCCGGGTTCATGGTGTCGAGCGAACCGCCGATCTCCGCGCTGCCGGCCACGCGCACGCGCAGGCCCATGCGCGTGATTGCCACCTTGTAGCGCTCGTCCATCACGGCGCTGCGCGGCGCGTTGAGCGGCTCGCGCACGTTGGCGCTGACCGAATGGCCGTACACCGGCGTGAGCGGAATGCGCAGGCCCAACGGCCTGAGCAGCGCGGCCGAGGCCACGCCCGCGCACATCACGATCGCATCGAAGGGAATGGCGTCCGAGCCGGCCGACAGTGCCAGCGAGCGCGGCGCGGTGCGCGAGAGCGGGGCGATGTCGCAATTGAAGTGGAAGCGCGCGCCCAGCGATTCGGCTTCGCGCTTGAGCAGCAGCGCGAACTGGCGGCAGTTCGCGACCTCGTCCTCGGGCAGGTGGATGGCGCCAGCCAGGTCGGTGTCGGTGCTCAGGGCGGGCTCGATGCGCCGGGCCTCGTCGGCATCGACCTCGCGGAACACGCTGCCGGCCGCGCGCAGCACCTCGAGGCCCGGCTGCACCAGCTTCTGGTCGCGGCGCGAGCGCAGCAGCACCAGGTAGCCCTGGCTGCGCTCGTAGCTGAGCTCGCGGGCCTCGGTGATCTCGTGCAGCCGCGTCTTGCTGTAGAAGGCCAGTCGCTGCAGGCGGCTTCGATTGGCCAGGTAGGTCTCGAGCCGGCAGGCGCGTTGCCATTGCGCCATCCAGCGCAGGTCGCGACCGCTCACGGGCCAGCGCAGCTTGACCGCGCCGTGGCTCGACAGCAGCGAGCGCAGCACCTTGAGCCGCATGCCCGGCGCGGCCCAGGGCGTGACGTAGCCGGGGGCGACCACGCCCGCGTTGGCGAAGCTCGATTCCTCGGCCGCGGCGCCGCGGCGCTCGAAGACCGACACCTCGTGCCCGTCGCTGGCCAGTTCCCAGGCGGTGGTGACGCCGATGATGCCGGCGCCCACGATCGCGATTTTCATGAATTCTTTGTTGGGGGATGGAGTCGGCCATGTCCCGCGGGCCCGCCCGAAGGCGGAACGCGGGAGGAAAACGGGAAGGCCCTATTGTTGCAGCGCGCGCTCCGCCTGGGCGGCGATCGCGAGCACCGCGTCGTCGTGCAGCGCAGCGTGCCACAGCATCAGGCCGACCGGTGCATCGCCCTCGGCCTGGCAGGGAATGGAGATCGCGCAGCCGTCGAGCATGTTGACCACCGACGGGTTGCGCAGCAGCAGGCCGTTGACGCGGAAGAACTCCGTATCGCGCTCGGCGCCCGGCGCCACGCTGGCCAGCGGCGGCGCGAGGATCGGCACGGTGGGCGACAGTAGCGCGTCGAAGCCGGCCAGCGCGGCTTCCATGCGGGCGATCCAGTCGCGGCGCGCGTGCAGCAGGTCGATGTACTCGTGCGCCTTCATCCCGGCGCCCTTGAGGATGCGCTGCGCCACGCGCGGGTCGTAGCCGGCGCCGCTGCGCTCGAGCAGCAGGCGGTGCCAGGCATAGGACTCGGCGGCGGAAAAGCCGCCGGTGGCGTTGATGGCGGGCAGCTCGGCCAGCGGCGGCAGCGCGATCTCGTCGATGTGCGCGCCGGCCGCGCGCAGCGTGGTCAGGGCGCGCTCGAAGGCCTGCGCCACTGCCGGCACCATGCCGTCCAGGAACAGGTCCTTGACCACGGCGAGCCGGTAGCCAGCCAGCGCGCGGGTGTCCGGCGTGACGCGGCGCGCGGCCAGCACCTCGTGCGCCAGCACCGCGTCGCGCACCGAGCGCGTCATGGCGCAGACCGTGTCGAGCGTGGTCGACAGCGGCAGCGCGCCGGTGGCGGGCACGAGGCGGGCCGTGCTCTTGAAGCCGACGATGCCGTTGAGCGCGGCCGGAATGCGGATCGAGCCGCCGGTGTCCGAACCCAGGCCGATGAAGGCGGCGCCCGTGGCCACCGAGATGGCGGCGCCGGAAGAGGAGCCGCCCGGGACGCGCGGCGTCGCGGCATCGCTGGCGTTGGCCGGCGTGCCGTGGTGCGGGTTGACGCCGACGCCGGAGAAGGCGAACTCGCTCATGTTGGTGCGCCCGATCAGCGCGCCGCCCGCAGCCCGCAGGCGCGCCACCGCGACCGCGTCGGCGCGGGCGGCCGGGGCATGGCCCAGCACCACCGAGCCGGCGGGCGTCGGCTGCCCGGCGACGTCGAACAGGTCCTTGACGGAGAAGGACAGCCCGGCCAGCGGCTGCGAGGGCTGGGCCGCGGCCGCCTCCTGGCGCGCCGCGTCGAACAGCGTGCGCGTGAAGGTGTGCGTGTTCGAGGGCTGCTGCGCGATGGCGATCGCGTGCTCCATTTCGGTGCGTGCGTCGGTGGTGCCGGCCTGGAGGGCGAGTCGGCTGTCGTGCAGGTCGGGGCGCATGGTGTGTTCGAAGCAGGGGGGCTGAGAGGGGGGGAGGGTGGTCTGCGTGCTATACTCTTTGGGTTTCGCTCTCGGGGATTTCCCTGTATTTCCAAGGTTTCCGAGAGAGCGGGACACATTCGCAAACCAGCCCATCAAGGTGTTGCGTGCCCTCGTGAAAAGTTGTTCGCAGAGGCCGCAAAACGGGCTGGATTTTAGACCCAACCTTTGGAGTTATTTCTATGTCGACGACCATGCGCGAAATGCTGGAAGCCGGTGTCCATTTCGGTCACCAAACCCGTTTCTGGAACCCCAAGATGGCACCGTTCATCTTCGGCCATCGCAACAAGATCCACATCATCAACCTGGAAAAGTCGCTGCCGATGTTCCAGGACGCGGCCAAGTACGCGAAGCAGCTCACCGCCAACCGCGGCACGATCCTGATGGTCGGCACCAAGCGCCAGGCCCGTGAAATCGTCGCGGCCGAAGCGCAACGTGCCGGCGTGCCCTACGTCGACACCCGCTGGCTCGGCGGCATGCTGACCAACTTCAAGACCGTCAAGACCTCGATCAAGCGTCTGAAGGACATGAAGGCCCAGCAGGAAGCCGGCCTCGACAGCCTGAGCAAGAAGGAGCAGCTGACGTTCTCGCGTGAGATCGCCAAGCTCGAGAAGGACATCGGCGGCATCCAGGACATGACCGCGCTGCCCGACGCCATCTTCGTGATCGACGTGGGCTTCCACAAGATCGCCGTCGCCGAAGCCAAGAAGCTGGGCATCCCGCTGATCGGCGTGGTCGACTCGAACCACTCGCCTGAAGGCATCGACTACGTGATCCCGGGCAACGACGACTCGTCGAAGGCCGTGACGCTGTACGCACGCGGCATCGCCGACGCGATCCTCGAAGGCCGCAACAACGCCGCCAACGACGTCGTCAAGGCCGTGGCCGAAGGCGGCAGCGACGAGTTCGTGGAAGTCGAAGAAGGCGCGTCCGCCTGATCGCGGTCTTCGCGAGCCTTGAAGAAGGGGCTTTGTGGCCCCTTTTTTTGATCTGATTTTTTGAATACGGAGAACGAATAATGGCTGCTATCACCGCAAGCATGGTCGGCGAACTGCGCGCGAAGACCGACGCGCCCATGATGGAATGCAAGAAGGCTTTGACCGAAGCCGAAGGCAACATGGAAAAGGCTGAAGAGCTGCTGCGCATCAAGCTCGGCAACAAGGCCGGCAAGGCATCGGGTCGCATCACCGCCGAAGGCGTGGTCACGGCCTTCGTCGACGGCGAAGCCGGCGGCATGATCGAGATCAACTGCGAAACCGACTTCGTCACCAAGAACGACAGCTTCCTGGCCCTGGCCAACGCGGCTGCCATGCTGGTCGCCAAGAACAACCCGGCCGACATCGCGGCACTGGGCGCGCTGGCTTACGAGCAGGACGGCTTCGGCCCCACGCTGGAAGATGTTCGCAAGGGCCTGATCGGCAAGATCGGCGAGAACATGAGCTTCCGCCGCTTCAAGCGTTTCGGCGGCAACGGCAAGCTGGCCTCGTACCTGCACGGCACCCGCATCGGCGTGATGGTCGAGTTCGACGGTGACGACGCGGCTGCCAAGGACGTCGCGATGCACATCGCCGCGATGAAGCCGGTTGCCATCCAGGCCTCGGACGTGCCTGCCGACCTGATCGAAAAAGAGCGCGCAGTTGCCGCCGGCAAGGCCGAGGAAGACCGCAAGACGGCCGAAGCCGAAGGCAAGAAGCCGCAGCCGGCCGACATCGTCGCCAAGCGCATCGAAGGCGGTGTGCAGAAGTACCTCAAGGAAGTCTCGCTGCACAACCAGCCCTTCGTGAAGAACGACAAGCAGACCGTCGAAGCCATGCTCAAGGCCGTCAACACCTCGATCAAGGGCTTCACGCTCTACGTGGTCGGTGAAGGCATCGAGAAGAAGGTCGACGACTTCGCGGCCGAAGTCGCCGCGCAAGTGGCTGCGGCCAAGGCTGCCGCCTAAGCTGGCGCCCCACGGCACGCGCGCATTTCGTGGCGCGCGTGTCGACCCCTCACGGGGACATCACCAGCGGGCCGGCCGACCGGTTCCGCGGTGTCTCACGATCTGATTAAACTCGCCCCCGCCAACCCAAAGGAAAACGCCCATGACCAACGCCCGCCCAGCCCACAAGCGCATCTTGCTGAAGCTGTCGGGTGAGGCGCTGATGGGCGACGACGCCTTCGGCATCAACCGCGCGACCATCGTGCGCATGGTCGGCGAGATCGCCGATGTCGTGAACATGGGCGTCGAGGTGGCGGTGGTGATCGGCGGCGGCAACATTTTCCGCGGCGTCGCCGGCGGCTCGGTCGGAATGGACCGCGCCACCGCCGACTACATGGGCATGCTGGCGACCGTCATGAACGCGCTGGCACTGGCCGATGCGATGGACAAGCAGGGCCTGATCGCCCGCGTGATGTCGGCCATCGCCATCGAGCAGGTGGTCGAGCCCTACGTCCGCCCCAAGGCCTTGCAGTACCTCGAAGAGGGCAAGGTCGTGATCTTCGCGGCCGGCACCGGCAACCCCTTCTTCACCACCGACACGGCCGCCGCGCTGCGCGGTGCGGAAATCGGCGCCGAGCTGGTGCTCAAGGCGACCAAGGTCGACGGCGTCTACAGCGCCGACCCGAAGCTGGTGCCCGACGCGACGCGTTATGCCTCGTTGACCTTCGACGAGGCCATCGGAAAGAATCTCGGCATCATGGACGCCACGGCCTTCGCGCTGTGCCGCGACCAGAAGCTGCCGATCAAGGTGTTCTCGATCTTCAAGAACGGCGCGCTCAAGCGCGTCGTCATGGGTGAGGACGAAGGCACCTTGGTGCACGCCTGAGGAGCAAAGAAATGACCATTGCAGACATTCGCAGCGCAACCGACGCGAAGATGAACCAGTCGATCGCTGCGTTCCAGAACAACCTCACCAAGATCCGCACCGGCCGCGCCAACTCGGCCCTGCTCGATTCGATCCACGTCGACTACTACGGCTCGCAGGTGCCGCTGAGCCAGGTGGCGAACGTGTCGGTGCTCGATTCCCGCACCATCAGCGTCCAGCCCTGGGAAAAGGGCATGGGCGCCAAGATCGAGAAGGCCATCCGCGAGAGCGACCTGGGCCTGAACCCCGCCTCGATGGGCGACCTGATCCGCGTGCCGCTGCCCGCCATGAGCGAAGAGCGCCGCAAGGAAATGACCAAGCTGGTGCGCAACGAAGGCGAGAGCGCCAAGATCGCGACGCGCAACCTGCGCCGCGACGCGAACGAGTCGGTCAAGAAGCTGGTCAAGGACAAGCTGGCTTCCGAAGACGACCAGAAGCGCGCGGAAGCCGACATCCAGAAGGTCACCGACCGGCACATCGCCGAGATCGATCGGCTGATCGCGGCGAAGGAAGCCGAGATCATGGCGGTCTGATGAGCAGCAAGCCCACCGGGGTGCCGCACCACATTGCCATCGTGATGGATGGCAATGGCCGTTGGGCGACGCGACGCTTCCTGCCGCGCGTGGCGGGCCACAAGCAGGGCGTCGAGTCATTGCGGCGTTGCGTCAAGGCCTGTGTCGACCGCGGCGTGGGCGTGCTCACCGTCTTCGCCTTCTCCTCCGAGAACTGGAACCGTCCGGTCGAAGAGGTGACCGGCTTGATGGAGCTGATGGTCGGCGCGCTGGGCCGCGAGGTCCCCAAGCTGCGCGCCGATGGCGTGCAGCTGCATTTCGTGGGCGAACGCGGCGGCCTGTCCGAGAAGATGGTGGCCAGCCTGGTGCAGGCCGAGGCCTCGACGGCTCTCAACACCCGGATGGTGCTCAACATCTGCTTCAACTACGGCGGCCGCTGGGACATCGCGCGCGCCGCGGCCCAACTGGCGCTGCGCGGCGAACCCCTGACCGAGGCGAGCCTGGACCGCGCGATGGCGCTGGCCCACGTGCCCGACCCCGATCTGTTCATCCGCACCGGCGGCGAGCAGCGGCTGTCGAATTTCCTGCTCTGGCAGAGCGCCTACGCCGAGCTGTTCTTCAGCGACAAGCTGTGGCCCGAATTCGACGAGGCCGCGCTCGACGAGGCCATCGGCGTTTTCCAGACCCGCGAGCGCCGCTTCGGCAAGACCTCGGCCCAACTGAACGCAGGGCTGCACGAGCGGCAAACCGCCTGATGCTCAAGCAACGCATTCTCACGGCGCTGGTCCTGCTGGCCATCCTGCTGCCGGCGATGTTCTACCCGTCGCACGTGCCCTTCGCCTGCGTGATGCTGGTGATGATCGGCGCCGCGGCCTGGGAGTGGGGCCGTCTCAACGGCTACGGCCCGCGCACGTCGGTCTTCCTGGGCCTCGAGATGGTCCTGCTGTGCGCCCTGTCGTGGTGGCTGGGCCTGCTCGAGCAGCGCCTGCTGGGTGTCTGGCTGGTGGCGGGCGCGGCCTGGGTGCTGGGCGGCGCGGCGCTGCTCTACGGCGCGGTGCCGGGCTGGCCGCGCATCCCGCGTGCCGTGCGGCTGCTCGGCGGCCTGCTGGCCCTGTGGGTGGCCTGGCTCGCGGCGGTGCAGGCGCGCCTCTGGGGCATCAATTTCCTGCTGTCACTGCTGGTCCTGGTCTGGGTGGCGGACGTGTTCGCCTATTTCGCCGGCCGCGCCTTCGGGCTGCGCTTCACGCGCAACAAGCTGGCGCCCTCCATCAGCCCCGGCAAGAGCTGGGAAGGTGTGTGGGGCGGCATGATCGGCGTCCTGGTGCTGGCCCTGGCCTGGGTCTGGGCCGACGCATCGCTGCAGGCGACGGTGCCGAGCCTGTACAGCCGCCTCGCCGCGCACGGTGTCTGGATGCTGCTGCTGGGGGCGGTGTTCCTGGCCGCGATGAGCGTGGTCGGGGACCTGGTCGAGTCGCTGGTGAAGCGCAGCGCCGGCGCCAAGGACAGCAGCAACCTGCTGCCTGGTCATGGTGGCGTGCTCGATCGCATCGATGCGCTGCTGCCGACGCTGCCGATCGCCATGATGCTGGCGTCGCTGTGGTCCTGATGCGGCGCCAGCGCGTCACGGTGCTGGGCTCGACCGGGTCGGTCGGCGTGAGCACGCTCGATGTCATCGCGCGGCATCCTGAACAATTCGAGGTCTTCGCCCTGTCGGCGGCCACCAAGGTCGAGGACATGCTCGCGCAGTGCGCGCGCTTCCAGCCGCGCTTTGCGGTCATGGCGAGCCCCGCGCACGCCCGGCAGTTGGCCGATCGGCTGCAGGCCCAGGGCCTGAAGACCGAAGTGCTGATGGGTGCCGATGCGCTCGAGGTCATCGCTTCGCATGCCGAGGTCGACAGCGTGATGGCGGCCATCGTGGGCGCGGCGGGCCTGGGCCCGTGCCTCGCGGCGGCGCGGGCCGGCAAGCGGCTCATGCTCGCCAACAAGGAAGCGCTGGTCGTCGGCGGCGAGCTGTTCCTGCAGGCGGTGCGCGAGGGCGGTGCCCGGCTGCTGCCCGTGGACAGCGAGCATTCGGCGATTTTCCAGTCGCTGCCCGAAGACCCGGCCACCTGGCCGCGGCGCATCGAGAAGATCATCCTCACGGCCTCGGGCGGCCCGTTCCGCACTCGTGCGGCCGGCACGCTGCAGGACGTCACGCCCGAGCAGGCCTGCGCCCATCCCAACTGGAGCATGGGGCGCAAGATATCGGTCGACTCGGCCACCATGATGAACAAGGCGCTCGAGGTGATCGAGGCGCGCTACCTGTTCGACGTGACGCCCGAGCAGATCGAGGTGGTGATCCATCCGCAGAGCGTGATCCATTCGATGGTGCAGTTCACCGACGGCTCGGTGATCGCGCAGCTCGGCACGCCGGACATGCGGGTGCCGATCGCGGTCGGCCTGTCGTGGCCCGAGCGCATCGAGAGTGGCGCCGCCCGGCTGGACTTCCGGCAGATGGCGGCCATGACTTTCGAGGTGCCGGATGCGGCCCTGTTCCCGGGCCTGGCGCTGGCCTGGCATGCGCTGCGCGCGGTGCCCGGCACCACCGCCGTGCTGAACGCGGCCAATGAGATCGCGGTCGAGGCCTTTCTCGAGCGCCGCCTGCGCTTCGACCGCATTCATGCGGTCAACACGGAAACTTTGGCCGCGTTGCGGCCCTCGAAGCCTGCATCACTGGACGACCTGCTCGCGCTCGATGCCGAGGCCCGTTCGGTGGCCCAGGCAGCGGTGCGTCGCTTCGCCGGCTGACGCTTCCTTCTTGCCATTCCCTCAGGGAGTTCCTCGATGCTCACTGTTCTTGCCTTCATCGTTGCGCTCGGGGTGCTGATTGCCGTGCATGAGTACGGGCACTACCGCGTGGCCGTGGCCTGCGGCGTCAAGGTGCTGCGTTTCTCGGTCGGCTTCGGCCATTCGCTCTACCGCTGGAAGCCGCGCAAGCAGCGGCCGGGGCAGGACACGGAATTCGTCCTCGGCGCCTTTCCCCTGGGCGGCTACGTCAAGATGCTCGACGAGCGCGAAGGCCCGGTGCCCCCTGAAGAGCGGCACCTGGCCTTCAACACGCAGCCCCTGCGTTCGCGCGTGGCCATCGTGGCCGCCGGGCCGATCGCCAACCTGCTGCTGGCCGCGCTGCTCTACACCGCGGTCAACTGGATCGGGGTCCAGGAGCCCGAAGCCGTGCTGGGCCGGCCGGTGGCCGCCTCGCTGGCCGAACAGGCCGGATTGCGCGGTGGCGAGCGCATCGTGCGCGCGGGCTTCGCCGGCGCGTTGGAGCCGGTGCAGTCCTTCGAGGACCTGCGCTGGCGCATGACGCGCGGCGCCCTCGACGGCCGCGACCTCACGCTGGAGATCGCGGGGCAGGGCGCGCAAGCCGCCCGCACCGTGGTGCTGCCGCTCAGCCGCATCGAGGCCAAGGATGCCGATGCGCAGATGTTCCGCAAGATCGGCGTGATCTCTCCGCTGACGCGGCCCGAGATCGGCGAACTGGTGGCCGGCGGCGCCGGCGCCCGCGCGGGCCTGCAGCAGGGCGACCTGGTGCGCGCGGTGGGCGCCACCGCGGTGGTCGACGGCCAGCAGCTGCGCGAACTGATCCGGGCCTCGGTCGACGGCGGATCGCCGCGCACCCAGACCTGGCAACTGGTGCGCGGCGGCCGCGACATCAGCCTCGAGGTCACGCCCGAGGTGCGCGACGAAGGCCCGGCCAAGGTCGGCCGCATCGCGGCCTACGTGGGCGCGCCGCCGGCCATGCTGACCGTGCGTCAGGGTCCTGTCGATGGCGTCTGGCGTGGCGTGGTGCGGACCTGGGAGGTCTCGGCGCTCACGGTGCGCATGATGGGCAAGATGCTGATCGGCGAGGCCTCGCTCAAGAACCTCAGCGGCCCGCTCACGATCGCCGACTACGCGGGCAAATCCGCGAGCCTCGGCTTCACCCAGTACCTGGTGTTTCTCGCGCTGATCAGCGTGAGCCTGGGGGTGCTCAATCTGATGCCGCTGCCGGTCCTCGATGGCGGGCACCTGATGTATTATCTTTGGGAGGGCCTGACCGGTAAAAGCGTCTCCGATGCATGGATGGAACGGTTTCAGCGCGGCGGCGTCGCCCTGCTGCTGGTGATGATGTCCATCGCATTGTTCAACGACGTCAACCGACTCTTCGGGCTCTTTGGTTAACACTCCTTGCCGGCCCTTCATGCGCCGTCCACTTCATACATGAACAAAACAATCAGTCGCTTCCGTCTGCGTAGCGTGGCCGCGGTCATCGTCAGCACGCTCGCCGCCACCGCCGCCTGGGCCGTCGAGCCCTTCACGGTGCGCGACATCCGCGTGGAGGGGCTGCAACGCGTCGAGCCGGGGACCATCTTCGCCTCGATGCCGCTGCGCGTGGGCGACACCTACAGCGACGAACGCGGCTCGGCCACGATCCGCGCGCTGTTCGAGCTGGGCTTGTTCAAGGACGTGCGGCTCGACGTCAGCGGCAACGTGCTGGTGGTGATCGTGGAGGAGCGCCCGACCGTGGCCGACGTGGACTTCGTCGGCACCAAGGAATTCGACAAGGCGGCGCTGCAGAAGGCGCTGCGCGAAGTGGGCCTGGCCGACGGCCGCCCCTACGACAAGGCCCTGACCGACCGCGCCGAGCAGGAGCTCAAGCGCCAGTACGTGAGCCGTAGCCTCTACAACGCCGAGGTCGTGACGACCGTCACGCCGATCGAGCGCAACCGCGTGAACCTGACCTTCACCGTGACCGAAGGCGAGCCGGCGCGCATCCGCGAAGTGCGGGTGGTCGGCAACAAGGCCTTCAGCGAATCGACGCTGCTGAGCCTGTTCGACCAGGACAGCGGCGGCTACCTGAGCTGGTACACCAAGTCCAACCAGTACTCGCGCGCCAAGCTCAACGCCGACCTGGAGACCTTGCGCTCCTACTACCTCACGCGCGGCTACCTCGAGTTCCGCATCGATTCGACGCAGGTCGCGATCTCGCCCGACCGCTCGGACCTGACGGTGACGGTGAACGTGACCGAAGGCGAGAAGTTCGTGGTGGCCGGCGTGAAGCTCGACGGCAACTACCTCGGTCGCGAAGAGGAGTTCAAGTCGCTGGTGACCATCAAGCCGGGGCAGCCCTACAACGGCGAGCAGCTGACGGACACGACCAAGGCCTTCACCGACTACTTCGGCACCTTCGGCTACGCCTTCGCGCGCGTCGAGGCGCAGCCGGAGATCGACCGCACCAACAACCGCGTGACGTTGACCTTGAAGGCCGAGCCCTCGCGGCGCGTGTATGTGCGCCGCGTGAGCATCGGTGGCAACAACCGCACGCGCGACGAAGTGATCCGGCGCGAGTTCCGCCAGTACGAGGCGTCCTGGTACGACGGCGACAAGATCAAGCTGTCGCGCGACCGGGTCGACCGCCTGGGCTTCTTCACCGACGTGAACGTCGAGACACAGGAAGTGGCGGGCTCGCCCGACCAGGTCGACCTGACGGTCATCGTGGCGGAAAAGCCCACCGGTTCGCTGCAGCTGGGCGCCGGCTTCTCGAGCGCGGAAAAGGTGTCGTTCACCTTCGGCATCACGCAGGAGAACGTGTTCGGCTCGGGCAACTTCCTGGGCCTGCAGGTCAACACCAGCAAGTACTACCGCACGATCTCGGTGACCGCCACCGATCCGTACTTCACCAGCGACGGCATCTCGCGCACCTTCAGCCTGTTCCATCAGACGACGCGGCCGTACTACACGGTCGACGGCGACTACTCGCTGGTCAGCGAAGGCGGCAACATCAAGTTCGGCGTGCCGTTCAGCGAAGTCGACACCATCTTCTTCGGTGCCGGCCTGGAGCGCTTCAACTTCAAGCCGGGCTCGAACGTCGCCCAGTACACGCCGCAGGCCTACCGCGACTACTTCCAGTGCACCACCAACGCGGCCAACATCGTCAGCTGCGGCGAGGACAGCAAGTGGGGCCTGCCGCTGACCATCGGCTGGGCGCGCGACGACCGCGACAGCGCCCTGGTGCCGACCCGTGGTCGCCTGCAGCGCGCCAACGTGGAGTGGGGCGTGGGCGGCGACCTGAAGTACATCAAGTCGAGCTACCAGTACCAGCAGTACTTCCCGCTGAGCAAGCAGTACACGCTGGCGATCAACGGCGAAGTGGGCTACGGCAAGGCGGTGGGCGACAACGTCTACCCCATCTTCAAGAACTTCTACGCCGGTGGCCTGGGCTCCATCCGCGGCTTCGAGCAGAACTCGCTGGGTCCGCGTGACGGCATCACCCAGGCGGCGCTGGGCGGCACCAAGAAGGCGATCTTCAACGCCGAGCTGAGCACGCCGTTCCCTGGCGCCGGCAACGACCGCACGCTGCGCCTCTACGGCTTCTTCGACGCCGGCAACGTGTTCACCGAGCGCACCACGCAGAGCGATCTGCAATGGTCGTCGCAGAAGAAGCTGCGCGCCTCGGTGGGCCTGGGCATCAGCTGGATCTCGCCGCTGGGCCCCCTGCGCATCGCCTACGCGAAGCCCGTGCGTTCCCAGAAGGAGGACGACCTGTCCGACCCGCTGCATCCCATCTACAAGGATAGAATGCAGACCATCCAATTCCAGATCGGTACCGCTTTTTAATGAACCATTCGTACCGCGCAGCCGGCGCGCTCCTGCTTCCGTTGCTGGCCCTGTTTGCCGCACCTGCGCAAGCGCAGGTACAGGAAGGTTTTCGCATCGGTTTCGTGAACCCCGACCGCGTGCTGCGCGAAGCGCAGCCTGCCAAGGCCGCGCAAGCCAAGCTCGAGGCCGAATTCCTGAAGCGCGAGCGTGATCTCGGTGCCCAGGGCGAGGCCCTGAAGGCGGCTTCGGAGAAGTTCGAGCGCGAGGCGCCGACCCTGTCCGAAAGCCAACGCGCCACGCGCCAGCGGGCGCTGGTCGACCAGGACCGCGAATTTCAGCGCAAGCGCCGCGAATTCCAGGAAGACCTGAACGCTCGCAAGAACGAAGAGCTGCAACAGGTCTACGACCGGGCCAACCGCGTGGTGAAGCAGGTGGCGGAGGCGGAGAAATACGACGCCATCCTGCAGGAAGCCATCTACATCAACCCCAAGCACGACATCACCGAGAAGGTGATCAAGGCCCTGAACGCTGCTGCCACCGCGCCTGCCGCAGGCGCGAAGTAGGCCGCATCGCGCGTGGTGTTGCGGCTCGGAGCCATCGTCGGCGCCCTCGGGGGCGAACTCCAGGGTGAGCCCGAGCTGGCGATCGAGCGCCTCGCGCCACTGCAGAGTGCCGGGCCCGATGCGCTGAGCTTCCTGAGCCACCCCAAGTACCGCAAGGAACTGGCGGCCTCGCAGGCCGGTTGCGTCATCGTGTCACCCGCCATGCGGGAGGCCGCTGCGGCGCGCGGGGCCTTCATCGTCACCGACGATCCTTACCTCTACTTTGCCCGGCTGACCCAGTTGTGGAAGCGCTCGCATGCCGCGTTGGACGCGGCGCGCATCCATCCCAGCGCGGTCATCGATCCGCTGGCCGAGGTCGACCCCAGCGCGCAGATCGGCGCCTTCTGCGTGATCGAGCGCGGTGCGCGCATCGGTGCCCAGACGGTGCTCAAGTCAAGGGTGACCGTGAGCGAGGATTGCCGGATCGGCGCGCGTTGCCTCCTGCATCCGGGGGTGGTGATCGGTGCCGACGGCTTCGGTTTCGCGCCGCACCAGGGCGCCTGGATCAAGATCGAGCAGCTGGGCGCGGTGCGCATCGGCGACGACGTCGAGATCGGGGCCAACACCTGCATCGACCGCGGCGCGCTGGAAGACACGGTGATCGAAGACGGCGTGAAGCTCGACAACCTGATCCAGATCGGCCACAACGTGCGCATCGGCAAGCACACCGCGATGGCGGGCTGCGTCGGGGTGGCGGGCAGTGCCGTCATCGGCGCGCATTGCACCGTGGGCGGCGGCGCCATCGTGCTGGGACACCTGACGCTGGGCGATGGCGTGAACATCTCGGCGGCGACGCTGGTGACGCGCTCCATCCTCAAGCCGGGCCATTACACGGGTGTGTTTCCCATCGACGACAATGCCACCTGGGAAAAGAACGCCGCCACGTTGAAGCAGCTGCACGGCCTGCGGGACCGGCTCAAGGCGCTTGAGAAAAAAGAAATTGAACGATAGAACAAACATGACGACGCTCGACATCCACCAGATTCTCAAGCTCCTGCCGCACCGCTACCCCTTCCTGCTGGTGGACCGCGTGACGGCCATGGAGAAGGGCAAGCGCATCACGGCGCTCAAGAACGTGACGATGAACGAGCCCTTCTTCAACGGCCACTTCCCGCACCGTCCGGTGATGCCGGGTGTGCTGATGCTCGAAGCCATGGCGCAGGCCGCGGCGCTGCTGTCCTTCCATTCGCTGGACATCGTGCCCGACGACAACACGGTCTACTACTTCGCGGCCATCGACGGCGCGCGCTTCAAGCGGCCGGTGGAGCCGGGCGACCAGCTGACGCTGGAAGTCGAGATCGAACGCATGAAGGCCGGCATCTCGAAGTTCAAGGGCCGGGCGCTGGTGGGCAGCGAGCTTGCCTGCGAAGCCACGCTGATGTGCGCGATGCGCCAGATCAACTGAAATTCTGGCGGGCATGACGCAGGTTCATCCGACGGCCATCGTCGATCCGAAGGCCGAACTCGATCCCTCGGTATCGATCGGGCCCTTCACGGTGATCGGCCCGCATGTACGCATCGGCGCCGGTTCGAGCGTGGGTGCGCATTGCGTGATCGAAGGGCACACGACCATCGGCCGCGACAACCGCATCTTCCAGTTCGCTTCGCTCGGCGCGGTGCCGCAGGACAAGAAATACGACGGCGAGCCGACCGAACTGGTGATCGGCGACCGCAACACGATCCGCGAGTTCTGCACCTTCAACCTGGGCACGGCCCAGGACGTGGGCGTGACGCGCATCGGCGACGACAACTGGATCATGGCCTACGTGCACATCGCGCACGACTGCCAGCTGGGCAACCAGATCACCATGGCCAACAACGCCACGCTGGCGGGCCATGTGGTGATCGGCGACTGGGTCACGGTGGGCGGGCTCACCGGCATCCTGCAGCGCATGCGCATCGGCGCGCACGCCATGCTCGGCTTTGCCAGCCACATCGGAAAGGACATTCCTCCTTTCATGGTGGTGGACGGCAACCCGCTCGCGGTGCGTGGCGTGAACCTGGTGGGCCTGCGCCGCCGGGACTTCTCGGCCGAGCGCATCACCGCGATCCGCGAGATGCACAAGCTGATCTACCGGCAGGGCAAGACGCTGGACGAGGCGCGTTCCGCGCTTTCCGAGCTGGCGCTCCAGGTGCCCGGTGCCGCGGCCGACGTGGCGCTGATGGATGGCTTCCTCGGCAGCTCCGTCAGCGGCATCGCCCGCTGAGCCGCGCATGAGCGCAGACAACAAAGCGGCGCGACGCTTCGCGATGGTCGCCGGCGAGCCTTCGGGCGATCTGCTGGCCGGCCTGCTGATGGACGGCCTTCAGGCGCGCTGGCCCGCGGTCGAGACCGTCGGCATCGGCGGCCCGCAGATGCTGGCGCGCGGCTTCCAGAGCTGGTGGCCGCAGGAGAAGCTGGCCGTGCGCGGCTACATCGAGGTGCTGCGGCACTATGCCGAGATCGCCGGCATCCGGCGCCAGCTCAAGGCGCGCCTGCTGCGAGAGTGGCCGGGCCTGTTCATCGGCATCGATGCGCCCGATTTCAACCTCGACCTCGAGGCCGGACTGCGCGGGCGCGGCATCAAGACCGTGCACTTCGTCTGCCCCTCGATCTGGGCCTGGCGGCCCGACCGCATCGAGAAGATCCGCGCGGCCGCCGACCATGTGCTGTGCATCTTCCCCTTCGAGCCGGCGCTGCTGGCGGAGCAGGGCGTGGCGGCCAGCTATGTCGGCCATCCGCTGGCCAACGTGATCCCGATGCAGCCCGACCGGGCGGCGGCCCGCGCATCGCTCGGCCTCGACCCGGCGGCGCCGGTCGTGGCGCTGCTGCCCGGCAGCCGCCGCTCCGAGGTGCGCTACCTGGCCTCGCGCTTCTTCGAGGCTGCCGCGCTTATGGCCAAGGCGCGGCCCGAAGTCCAGTTCGTCTGCCCCGCGATCCCGGCGCTGCGCGCCGAGGTCGAGGCGGCGCTCAAGGCCAGCGGCATGGAAGGCCGCGTGACCCTGCTCAATGGCCAGTCGCACCCCGCGCTGGCGGCCTGCGACGCCACGCTGATCGCCAGCGGTACGGCCACGCTGGAAGCTGCGCTGTTCAAGCGCCCGATGGTGATCGCCTACAACATGAACCGGGTCTCCTGGCACCTCATGCACCGCCAGCAGCTGCAGCCCTGGGTGGGCCTGCCGAACATCCTTTGCGGCGAATTCGTCGTGCCCGAGCTGCTGCAGGATGCAGCGACGCCCGAGGCACTGGCCGCCGCCACCTTGCGCTGGCTGGAAGACCCGGCCAAAGTCGAGGCCCTGCAACAACGTTTCACCGCGCTGCACGCCGAGCTGCTGCGCGACACTCCGACACTCTGCGCCGATGCGATCGAGAAAGTTCTTGAAGGCTGAACAGGCCCCCCTGGTCTGGGATGCGCCCGGCCTGATGGCCGGCGTGGACGAGGCCGGCCGCGGGCCGCTGGCCGGCCCGGTCGTGGCCGCGGCCGTGATCCTCGACGATCGCCGCCCGATCCCCGGCCTGGCCGACTCCAAGACCCTGACCGCGCTGCAGCGCGAGCGCCTGCACGAGCAGATCCTGGCCCGGGCGCTGTGCTGCTCGGTGGCGCAGGCCAGCGTCGAGGAGATCGACACCTACAACATCCTGCAGGCCACCATGCTGGCGATGCGCCGCGCGGTCGAGGGCCTGCGGCTGAAGCCGGCCAAGGTGCTGGTCGACGGCAACCGCCTGCCCACGCTGGACGTGCTGGCCGAAGCCATCGTCAAGGGCGATGCGCGGGTCAAGGCCATCTCGGCGGCGTCGATCCTGGCCAAGGTGCACCGCGACCGGCTGTGCCGAGAACTCGACCTGGAATTTCCCCATTACGGCTTTGCCGGCCACAAGGGCTACGGCACGCGGGCCCATCTCGATGCCCTGCAGCTGCATGGCGCCTGCGTGCACCATCGGCGCTCCTTCGCGCCCGTTGCGGCGGCGTTCGAGCGCATGGCCGTGCAACAGATCGCAATCGTGGCCGGCCCGGATCGGATCGGCGCATGAGCCACGCGACACCCGAGCACATCAGCTCGCGCGACAACCCGCTGCTCAAAGAGCTGCGCAAGCTCGCGCAGGAGCCGGGCGCCTACCGCAAGCTGGGCAAGGTCTGGCTCGAGGGCGACCACCTTTGCCGCGCCGCCCGACAGCGCGGCGTGCGGCCGGCCATCGCGGTCTTCACCGAATCCTTCTGGCCGCAGGCGCAGTTCGAATGGACCGACGCCGCCGACCGCACGCTGGTCGTGGCCGATGCGCTGCTGGCGGGCGTGAGCGGCCTCGAGTCGCCCGCGCCCATGGGTTTCGTGATGCACCTGCCGATGCGCCCCGAACTGGTGGCCGATGCGCCGACCGTGGTGCTCGACCGGCTGCAGGATGCCGGCAACGTCGGCTCGGTGCTGCGCAGCGCTGCGGCCTTCGGCTTCAGCCAGATCGTGGCGCTCAAGGGCACGGCCGCGCTGTGGGCGCCCAAGGTGCTGCGCGCCGGCATGGGTGCGCACTTCGGCCTGCGATTGATCGAAGGTGTGGAGGCCGAACTGCTCGACGGGCTCGAGGTCCCGCTGGTGGCGACCAGTTCGCATCACGGCGACTGGTTGCATAAGGCGCAACTGCCGCATCCCTGCGCCTGGTTGCTGGGGCACGAGGGGCAGGGCGTCTCGGCGGCGCTCGAGGCGCGGGCCTCGCACCGCATCCGGATCGCCCAGCCGGGCGGGGAGGAGTCGCTGAATGTGGCGGCCGCCGCAGCGATTTGTCTGCATGCCAGCGCGGCTTTGTCCGGATTGTGACAGCGCGCCGGCTATAATCAGCGGCTTTCCCGCTCACACCCCGCCCACAGCGCACACAAGCTTACCCTTCGACGAAAGCCGCAGCCCGCCCCTTCATCGCATGTCATTGCATGTCGGGCACCTTGGGTTCGCTTTGGGCGTCATCCATCCGGAGAACCCAGTGCTTTTGTCTCTCAAGGGAGCTTTTCCTCCCGCCATCCTGGCGCTCGCAGACGGCACGGTCTTTCTCGGCAATTCGATCGGAGCCACCGGCTCCACAGCCGGCGAAGTGGTGTTCAACACCTCGATGACCGGCTACCAGGAAATCCTGACCGACCCCAGCTACTGCCAGCAGATCGTGACGCTCACGTATCCGCACATCGGCAACTACGGCGTCAACGAGGAAGACATCGAAGCCGACAAGGTCCATGCCGCTGGCCTGATCATCAAGGACCTGCCGCTCCTGGCCTCGAATTTCCGCCAGACCGAGACGCTCGACGCCTACCTGGTGCGCAGCAAGACGGTGGCCATCGCCAACATCGATACCCGCAAGCTCACGCGACACCTGCGCACGCACGGCGCGCAGAACGGCTGCATCGTGGGCCTGGCCGCTGGCGAAGCCGTCACGCAGGCGCACATCGACCAGGCCATTGCCGCCGCCAAGGGCGCGCCCAGCATGGCCGGCCTCGACCTGGCCAAGGTGGTGTCGGTCGCGCAGACCTACGAGTGGACCGAGACCGAGTGGAAGCTCGGCGCGGGCTACGGCGTGCAGATCACGCCCCGGTTCCATGTGGTCGCCTTCGATTACGGCGTGAAGAAGAACATCCTGCGCATGCTGGCCCAGCGCGGCGCGCGCATCACCGTGGTGCCCGCGCAGACGCCCGCGGCCGATGTGCTGAAGCTCAAGCCCGACGGCATCTTCCTGTCCAACGGCCCCGGCGACCCGGAGCCCTGCGACTACGCGATCGACGCCGTCAAGGAACTGATCGAGACCGGCATCCCGACCTTCGGCATCTGCCTGGGACACCAGATCATGGCGCTGGCCTCGGGTGCCAACACCTTCAAGATGAAGTTCGGCCACCACGGCGCGAACCATCCGGTGAAGGACCTGGACAACGGCCGCGTGAGCATCACCAGCCAGAACCACGGCTTCGCGGTCGACGAGAAGTCGCTGCCGGCCAACCTGCGGGCCACGCACATCAGCCTGTTCGACAACACGCTGCAGGGCCTGGCGCGCACCGACAAGCCGGCCTTCTGCTTCCAGGGACACCCCGAAGCCTCGCCCGGCCCGCACGACATCGGCTACCTGTTCGATCGCTTCACGGCATTGATGGAAAAGCACAAAGCAGGAAACAAGAATGCCTAAGCGCACAGATCTCAAGAGCATCCTCATCATCGGCGCCGGCCCGATCATCATCGGCCAGGCCTGCGAGTTCGACTACTCGGGCGTGCAAGCCTGCAAGGCGCTGCGCGAGGAGGGCTACAAGGTCATCCTGATCAACAGCAACCCCGCGACGATCATGACCGACCCGGCCACGGCCGACGTCACCTACATCGAGCCGATCACCTGGCAGACGGTCGAGAAGATCATCGCCAAGGAACGGCCCGACGCGATCCTGCCGACCATGGGCGGCCAGACGGCGCTCAACTGCGCGCTGGACCTGTGGCGCAACGGCGTGCTGGACAAGTACAAGGTCGAGCTGATCGGCGCCAAGCCCGAAGCCATCGACAAGGCCGAGGACCGGCTGAAGTTCAAGGACGCGATGACCAAGATCGGCCTGGGCTCGGCCCGCTCCGGCATCGCGCACTCGATGGACGAGGCCTGGGCGGTGCAGAAGACGCTGGGCTTCCCGACCGTGATCCGCCCGAGCTTCACGCTCGGCGGCACCGGCGGCGGCATCGCCTACAACCCCGACGAGTTCGAGACCATCTGCAAGCGCGGCCTGGAAGCCTCGCCGACCAACGAGCTGCTGATCGAAGAGTCGCTGCTGGGCTGGAAAGAGTACGAGATGGAAGTGGTGCGCGACACCGCTGACAACTGCATCATCGTCTGCTCGATCGAGAACCTGGACCCGATGGGCGTGCACACCGGCGACTCGATCACCGTGGCGCCCGCGCAGACCCTGTCCGACAAGGAATACCAGATCCTGCGCAATGCCTCGCTGGCCGTGCTGCGCGAGATCGGCGTCGACACCGGCGGCTCGAACGTGCAGTTCTCGATCAATCCCAAGGACGGCCGCATGGTCGTCATCGAGATGAACCCGCGCGTGTCGCGTTCCTCGGCGCTGGCCTCCAAGGCGACCGGTTTCCCGATCGCCAAGGTCGCGGCCAAGCTGGCCGTGGGCTACACGCTCGACGAGCTGCGCAACGAGATCACCGGCGGCGCCACGCCGGCATCCTTCGAGCCCTCGATCGACTACGTGGTCACCAAGATCCCGCGTTTCGCGTTCGAGAAATTCCCGCAGGCCGACTCGCGCCTCACGACGCAGATGAAGTCGGTGGGCGAGGTGATGGCCATGGGCCGCACCTTCCAGGAATCCTTCCAGAAGGCGCTGCGCGGCCTCGAAGTGGGCGTCGACGGCCTGAACGAGAAGACGCAGGACCGCGAAGTGCTCGAGAAGGAACTGGGCGAGCCCGGCCCCGAGCGCATCTGGTACGTGGGCGATGCCTTCGCCATGGGCCTCTCCGTGGACGAAGTGTTCGCACTGACCAAGATCGACCCGTGGTTCCTGGTGCAGATCGAAGAGATCGTGAAGATCGAACTCGAGCTGGAAACCAAGTCGCTGGACGACATCGACCGCGACACGTTGCTCGCGTTGAAGAAGAAGGGCTTTTCCGACCGCCGCCTCGCGCGCCAGCTGAAGACCACCGACACCGCGATCCGCGAGAAGCGCCGCGCCCTGGGCGTGCGTCCGGTCTACAAGCGCGTCGACACCTGCGCGGCCGAGTTCGCGACCAACACCGCCTACATGTACTCGACCTATGAAGACGAGTGCGAAGCCGACCCGACGGACAAGAAGAAGATCATGGTGCTCGGCGGCGGTCCCAACCGCATCGGCCAGGGCATCGAGTTCGACTACTGCTGCGTGCACGCCGCGCTCGCCATGCGCGAAGACGGCTACGAGACCATCATGGTCAACTGCAATCCCGAGACCGTGTCGACCGACTACGACACCTCCGACCGCCTGTACTTCGAGCCGCTGACGCTCGAAGACGTGCTCGAGATCGTCGACAAGGAAAAGCCGCTCGGCGTGATCGTGCAGTACGGCGGCCAGACGCCGTTGAAGCTCGCGCTCGACCTCGAGGCCAACGGTGTGCCGATCATCGGCACCTCGCCCGACATGATCGACGCGGCCGAAGACCGCGAGCGCTTCCAGAAGCTGCTGCACGAGCTGGGCCTGCGCCAGCCGCCGAACGCCACCGCGCGCACCGAGCCCGAAGCGCTCGAGAAGGCCGCGGCCCTGGGCTACCCGCTGGTGGTGCGTCCGAGCTATGTGCTGGGCGGCCGCGCGATGGAAATCGTGCACGAGCAGCGCGACCTCGAGCGCTACATGCGCGAAGCGGTCAAGGTGAGCAACGACTCGCCGGTGCTGCTCGACCGCTTCCTGAACGACGCGGTGGAATGCGACGTCGACTGCATCCGCGACGCCGAAGGCGGCACGCTGATCGGCGGCGTGATGGAACACATCGAACAGGCCGGCGTGCACTCGGGCGACTCCGCCTGCTCGCTGCCGCCCTACAGCCTCAACGCCGACACCATCGCCGAACTCAAGCGCCAGAGCGCCGCGATGGCCAAGGCGCTGAACGTGGTCGGCCTGATGAACGTGCAGTTCGCGATCCAGCAGAAGGACGGCCAGGACGTCATCTACGTGCTCGAAGTGAACCCGCGCGCATCCCGCACCGTGCCCTACGTGAGCAAGGCCACCGGCATCCAGCTGGCCAAGGTGGCGGCGCGCTGCATGGCCGGCCAGTCGCTGGCCTCGCAGGGCATCACGAAGGAAGTCACGCCGCCGTACTTCAGCGTCAAGGAAGCGGTGTTCCCCTTCGTCAAGTTCCCGGGCGTGGACACCATCCTCGGCCCCGAGATGAAGTCGACCGGCGAAGTCATGGGCGTGGGCAAGACCTTCGGCGAAGCCTTCGTCAAGTCGCAGCTGGGCGCCGGCACGCTGCTGCCGAAGTCGGGCAAGGTCTTCATCTCGGTGAAGAACAACGACAAGGCGCGTGCCGTGGAAGTGGCGCGCGGCCTGGTCAAGCTGGGCTTCGAGCTGACGGCCACCAAGGGCACGGCTGCCGCGATCGGTGCCGCCGGCATCGCCTGCGCGACCGTCAACAAGGTGACCGAGGGCCGTCCGCACATCGTGGACATGATCAAGAACAACGAGATCGCCCTGGTCATCAACACGGTCGAAGAGCGCCGCAACGCGATCACCGACTCGCGCCAGATCCGCACCTCGGCGCTGCTGGCCCGCGTGACCACCTTCACCACGATCTTCGGCGCCGAAGCCGCGGTCGAAGGCATGCAGCACATGGACGAACTCGGTGTGATCTCGGTGCAGGAGATGCACGCGCAGCTGGCGCAGGCCTGAGGCCGGACATGGACGCGCAGCTCGTCGAACTCGACCTGGCCGACTGGGCCGCGGCCACGCCCAATGCGGCGTGGATCGCGGCCCTGGAAGCCGGCAAGGTGCTGTACTTCCCCCGGCTGGGCTTCGAGCTTCTGCCGGAGGAACGCAGCCTGCTGACGCCCAGCCTGCTGGCGCCCAAGGTGCGCAACATCAGCCTCGACGCCGACGGCCGCCTCAAGGGCGCGGCGGGCGACGAGGCGGTGCAGCGCGCCGCGGCGGCGATGGTGGGGCGCTTCCGCGCCCAGGCGCAGCAGCTGATCCACGGCCTGCTGCCGCACTACACGCCAGCGCTTCGGCTCGCACCCACCAGCTACCGGCCGGCACAGGTCGAGACGCGCGTGCAGTCCTGGCGCGCCGACGACAAGCGCATGCACGTCGATGCCTTCCCCTCGCGGCCCAACTACGGCGAGCGCATCCTGCGGGTGTTCACCAACGCCAACCCCGAGGGCCTGCCGCGCGTCTGGCGCGTGGGCGAGCCCTTCGAGACCGTCGCGCAGCGCTTCCTGCCGCGCGCCAAGCCCTATTCGGCCTGGCAGGCGAGGCTGCTGCGCGCGCTGCGCGTGACCAAGTCGCTGCGCAGCGAGTACGACCACCTGATGCTGCAGCTGCACGACGGCATGAAGGCCGACCTCGACTACCAGAAGAACGCGCCCCAGCAGACCGTGCCTTTCCCGGCCGGCTCGGTCTGGGTCTGCTTCTCCGACCAGACCTCGCATGCCGTGATGTCGGGCCAGTACATGCTCGAACAGACGCTGCATCTGCCCGCGGCGAGGCAATACAATCCCGAGGCAAGCCCGCTCGCGATCCTGAGCCGGCTGACCGGACGAACCCTCGTCTGATCCTCTCTCCCCACATGCATCGCCGAACGGCAGCGTTCGGCGTTTTCGCTTTCTGGAGCAACAGAACATGAGCACCATTCCCGTCACCAAGCGCGGCGCCGAAAAACTGCGCGAAGAACTCCATCGCCTCAAGACGGTCGACCGTCCCTGGGTGATCAACGCCATCTCCGAGGCGCGTGCCCAGGGCGACCTGAGCGAGAACGCCGAGTACGAAGTGGCCAAGGACCGCCAGGGCTTCATCGAAGGCCGGATCCAGGAGATCGAAGGCAAGCTCTCGGCTGCGCAGATCATCGACCCGACCGAGCTCGACGCCGGCGGCAAGGTGGTGTTCGGTGCCACCGTGGAGCTCGAGGAAGAGAGCACGGGCGAAGCCGTCAAGTACCAGATCGTCGGCGAGGACGAGGCCGACCTGAAGCTGGGCCTGATCAACATCTCCAGCCCGATCGCGCGCGCGCTGATCGGCAAGGAGGAGGGCGACACCGCCGAGGTGCAGGCGCCCGGCGGGCTCAAGCACTACGAGATCGTCGCGATCAGCTACGTCTGAGCGCCGTGAAGGACCGTGTCGCGCTGCTGCTGGCCGCCTTCTGGTGGGGCAGCCTGAGCACCGTGGGCTTCCTGGTGGTGCCGATGCTGTTCGCCAGGCTGGGCAACCCTGCGGTGGCCGGCAACTTCGCCGGCCAGCTGTTCGCGGCGCAGAGCTGGATCGCGATCGCCTGCGGCCTGGTCCTGCTGATGTACCTGCGCCAGAAGGCCGACCAGGGCTTCGACGACAACACCCGCTTCGCCATCGGCCTGGTGCTGGCCGCGCTGCTGCTGGCGCTGCTGCAGCAGTACGCGGTGGCGCCGCGCATCATGGCGCGCGACAACCTCAAGCTGTGGCACCCGGTGGGCAGCGCCATGTACCTGGCGCAGTGGGCCTGCACCGGCGTGCTGCTGTGGCGCATGGGGCGCCGCAGCGGGGGCTGATCAGGCGCTGGTCCAGTAGCGGGCGATCCAGCGCGCCGGCCGGATGAAGCGGAAGGCGCGGTTGCGCCGGCCCGCCAGCGCATCCGGCGGGTTGCATTCGCCGTGGAACACCACGATGCGCGCACCCTCGGGCACGAAGGGCTCCTGCCAGTAGTTGGTCGGCCAGGTCGGGATGCCGTGGTACTTGAAGCTCGGGCACCAGGCGTCGGGCCAGTACTGCAGCCGGCCCTGGGCGTGCATGAAATCCGACAGGTAGGCCTGCTCGTTGCGGAATTTGGCCTGCACCGCGTCCATGTTGGCGCGGAAGTACGCCAGCACGTCGGCATGCGCACCCAGCTCGAAGCGGTACACCGACGAATTGCCGGTGATGCGCTCGGTGCGCCAGGGCCGCGCGTAGTCGTGGATGATCAGGAACTCGCCTGGCAGCTCGAAGAAGGCGTCGAGGCTGCCGACCACCACCACGTCGAGGTCGAGGAAGAGGGCGGTGCCGCGCAGGCCGTGCAGGTCGGCCTCGAAGGTGGTGAGCTTCTTCCAGGCCCGGTCCGGCTGGCCCGCGGGCACCTCCAGGTCGAGCGGCGGGATCGGCAGGCACTGCACCTCGCTGCGGATGCCCTGGCCGTCGTCGGTCAGGCAGACGAAATTGAAGTCGCCGCTGAGGTTGCGGCGCACCATCGCGTAGAGCCGGTTGACGTACTCGGGGCCGTATTTCGTGCCCCACTTCATGCAGAGGATATGGCGCCGGGCGCCTTGCACCGCCGCCAAGTTCAGTCTGCCTGGTTGCGCTTCTTGGCCGACAGCGGACGCGGCGGTTTGGCACGCTTGATGGTGCCGCCGGGCGTCAGGCGCTGGTTGCCCAGCACGCGCAGGGTCTTGATCTCGGGCCGCTGGCCGCCGCGCTTGCTGTACTTGAGCACCTTGACGTCACGCGGGCCGGGCATGCGGTCTTCGTCGATGACGCGTTCCTTCTCGACCTTGGGGCGCCACAGCACCAGCAGCTTGCCGATGTGCTGGATCGGCGCGGCGTCGAGTTCGTCGGCCAGCTGGGCCAGCATGGCTTCGCGGGCCGCGCGGTCGTCGGAGAAGACGCGGATCTTGATCAGGCCGTGGGCCTTGAGGGCGGCTTCGGCTTCCTTCGTGACAGCCGGGGTGAGCCCGTCGCCACCGATCATGACGATCGGATCGAGGTGGTGGGCATCGGCGCGATGCACCTTGCGTTGCGCAGGGGTAAGTTGAATGGCTGTCATGCCCGTATTATCGAGGCGAATGAAAGTCAAGACGAAAAGCAACAAGGTCAACAAGGCGTGGTTGAACGATCACGTGAACGACACGTACGTCAAGTTGGCCACCCGTGAGGGTTACCGCGCACGCGCGGCCTACAAGCTCAAGGAGATCGACGAGACGCTGGGACTGATCCGTCCCGGCCATCTGGTGGTCGACCTGGGCTCGACGCCGGGGGCCTGGAGCCAGTACGTGCGGCGTCGGCTTTCGCCCAGCGGCGCCGCCTCCGGCACGCTGGACGGCACCATCATCGCGCTCGACATCCTGCCGATGGAGCCGATCGAGGGCGTGACCTTCCTGCAGGGCGATTTCCGCGAGGATGAGGTGCTGGCCAGGCTGGAAGCCGCGCTGGCGGGCCGCAAGGCCGACGTGGTCGTGTCGGACATGGCGCCGAATCTCTCGGGCATCGCCTCGGCCGACGCGGCCCGGATCTCGCACCTGGTGGAGCTGGCGATCGACTTCTCGCGCCAGCACATGAAGCCCGAAGGGGCGCTGGTCGCCAAGCTCTTTCACGGCGGCGGCTACGCCGAGCTGACCCAGCTGTTCAAGGCGAACTTCAAGACCGTGAAGCCGATCAAGCCCAAGGCTTCGCGCGACAAATCCTCCGAAACCTTCATGGTCGGCATCGGCCTGAAGGCCGTCGACACGAATTGATACCTGCGCAGGGGCGCAAAACCGTGCCCCGGCTGTGGCTGCTTGCGGGAAATCACGGTGTTTCACGGCTTGAAAAGCCTAAAATGGTCATCAATTGCGTGACCTGGGCGAAGTTTCATTTCGCTGTCACGCGCTTTTGACTGGAGCTTCGTTTGAACAATCAGTGGTTTTCCAAAGTTGCCGTCTGGCTTGTCATCGCGATGGTGTTGTTCACTGTGTTCAAGCAGTTCGACACCCGCGGTGCCGCCGGCGCCGGCAGCGTCGGTTATTCGGACTTCCTCGAAGAGGTCCGCGGTAACCGCATCAAGAGTGCCACCATCCAGGAAGGCCAGGGCGGCGGAAGCGAGATCGTGGCGATCACCAACGACGATCGCCGCATCCGCACCACCGCCACCTACCTCGACCGTGGCCTGATCGGCGACCTGATCGCCAACAACGTCAAGTTCGACGTCAAGCCGCGCGAAGAGGGCTCGCTCCTCATGACGCTGCTGGTCAGTTGGGGGCCGATGCTGCTGCTGATCGGCGTGTGGGTCTACTTCATGCGACAGATGCAGGGCGGCGGCAAGGGCGGGGCCTTCAGCTTCGGCAAGAGCAAGGCCCGCATGCTGGACGAGAACACCAACAACGTGACCTTCGCCGACGTGGCGGGTTGCGACGAGGCCAAGGAAGAAGTCAAGGAGGTCGTCGACTTCCTGAAGGACCCGGGCCGCTTCCAGAAGCTCGGCGGCCGCATCCCGCGCGGCCTGCTGCTGGTCGGCCCTCCGGGCACCGGCAAGACGCTGCTGGCCAAGTCGATCGCCGGCGAAGCCAAGGTGCCTTTCTTCTCGATCTCGGGTTCCGACTTCGTCGAGATGTTCGTCGGCGTGGGCGCGGCCCGTGTGCGCGACATGTTCGAGAACGCCAAGAAGAACGCCCCCTGCATCATCTTCATCGATGAAATCGACGCGGTGGGCCGCCAGCGCGGCGCCGGCCTCGGCGGCGGCAACGACGAACGCGAACAGACCTTGAACCAGATGCTGGTCGAGATGGACGGCTTCGAAACCAACCTCGGCGTGATCGTCGTGGCAGCCACCAACCGCCCGGACATCCTGGACGCCGCGCTGCTGCGCCCGGGCCGTTTCGACCGCCAGGTCTACGTCACGCTGCCGGACATCCGCGGCCGCGAGCAGATCCTGGGCGTGCACATGCGCAAGGTCCCGCTGGGCCAGGACGTCAACGCGAGCATCATCGCGCGCGGCACGCCCGGCATGTCGGGCGCCGACCTGGCCAACCTGTGCAACGAGGCCGCGCTGATGGCCGCGCGCCGCAATGCGCGCGTGGTCGAGATGCAGGACTTCGAGAAGGCCAAGGACAAGATCTTCATGGGTCCCGAGCGCAAGAGCATGGTCATGCCCGAGGAAGAGCGCCGCAACACGGCCTACCACGAGTCCGGCCACGCCCTGATCGGCAAGCTGCTGCCCAAGTGCGACCCGGTGCACAAGGTCACGATCATCCCGCGCGGCCGCGCCCTGGGCGTGACCATGAGCCTGCCGGCGCAGGATCGCTACAGCTACGACCGCGAGTACATGCTCAACCAGATCAGCATGCTGTTCGGCGGCCGCATCGCCGAGGAAGTGTTCATGCACCAGATGACCACCGGCGCCAGCAACGACTTCGAGCGCGCGACCTCGATCGCCCGCGACATGGTCACGCGCTACGGCATGACCGATGCGCTGGGCCCGATGGTCTACGCCGAGAACGAAGGCGAAGTGTTCCTGGGTCGCTCGGTCACCAAGACGACCAACATGAGCGAACAGACCATGGAAAAGGTCGACGGCGAAGTGCGTCGCATCATCGACGAGCAGTACGCGCTGGCGCGCAGCCTGATCGAGGAGAACAGCGACAAGATGCACGCCATGGCCAAGGCCCTGCTCGAGTGGGAAACCATCGACTCGGAACAGCTCGACGACATCATGGCCGGCCGCGAACCGCGTCCGCCCAAGGACTGGACGCCGCGCATCCCGCCGTCGAACAACGGCGGCAGCGGCGGCACGCCGGCGGTCGCGACCGATCCGGCGCCCACCGCGGCCTGAGCATGGCGCAGTGCAGATCGACGGGGCCTTTGGCCCCGTTTTTTCGTCCTGGGGCCAGCGCATGACCACAGCTCCTTCGAACTGGCGCACCACGCGCTTCCTGGTCGACTTGTCGCGACCGCGCGTGATGGGCATCGTCAACGTCACACCCGATTCCTTCTCCGACGGCGGTGCCCATGCCTCGACCCAGGCCGCGCTGCGGCACTGCGAGGCCCTGGTGGCGCAAGGCGCCGACATGCTCGACATCGGCGGCGAGTCGACCCGGCCGGGCAGCCCGGCGGTGCCGCTGGATCAGGAGCTCGAGCGCGTGCTGCCGGTGGTGCGCGAGGCGGTGCGCCTGGGCGTGCCGATTTCGGTAGACACCTCCAAGGCCGGGGTGATGCGCGCCGTGCTCGACTTGGGCGCGGACATCGTCAACGACATCTGGGCGCTGCGGCAACCTGATGCGCTGGCAGCGGTGGCGCAGCACCCGTCGTGCGGCATCTGCCTGATGCACATGCACCGCGATCCGCAGACCATGCAGGCCCAGCCCATGGAGGGCGATGTGGTGCCCCAGGTGCGCGCGTTCCTTGCGGCCCACGCACAGGCCCTGCGCGACCTGCGCGTGGACCCCTCACGCATCGTGCTCGACCCCGGCATCGGTTTCGGCAAGACCGTGAGGCAGAATTTCGCCCTGCTGGCGCGGCAGCGCGCGCTGCTGGACCTGGGTTACCCGCTGCTGGCCGGCTGGTCGCGCAAGTCCTCGCTCGGCACCGTGACCGGCATCGAGCACGCAGGCGAGCGCATGGTGCCGAGCGTGGCCGCAGCCCTGCTGGCGGCCGAGCGCGGCGCTGTCATCCTGCGCGTGCACGATGTGCGCGACACCGTCGCGGCGCTGGCCGTGCGGCAGGCGGAGCAGGACGCCCAGACACAAGATCACCAAGACAAGACGACACCATGACACGACAGTATTTCGGCACCGACGGCATTCGCGGCACGGTCGGCCAGGCCCCCATCACTCCCGACTTCGTGCTGCGCCTCGCGCATGCCGTGGGCCGGGTGCTCAAGAAGACCCAGAAGCGCCCGGTGGTGCTGATCGGCAAGGACACGCGGATCTCGGGCTACATGCTCGAATCGGCGCTCGAATCGGGCTTCAACTCGGCCGGCGTCGACGTGGTGCTGCTCGGTCCGCTGCCGACGCCCGGCGTGGCCTACCTCACGCGGGCGCAGCGCGCCAGCCTGGGGGTGGTGATCAGCGCCAGCCACAACGCCTTCGCCGACAACGGCATCAAGTTCTTCAGCGCGCAGGGCACCAAGCTCGACGATGCCTGGGAACTGGCGGTCGAGGCCGCGCTGGAGGAGGCCCCGGTGTGGGCCGATTCGGCCAACCTCGGCCGGGCCCGCCGCCTCGACGACGCCTCGGGCCGCTACATCGAGTTCTGCAAGAGCACCTTCGCCAACGACCTCACGCTGCGCGACATGAAGCTGGTGGTCGACGCCGCGCACGGCGCGGCCTACCAGGTGGCGCCCAACGTGTTCCACGAGCTGGGCGCGGAGGTCAGCACCATCGGCGTCTCGCCCGACGGACTCAACATCAACAAGAACGTCGGCGCGACGCATCCCGAGGCGCTGGTGGCCGCCGTCACGGCGCAGCAGGCCGACTACGGCATCGCGCTCGACGGCGACGCCGACCGGCTGCAGCTGGTGGACGCCAGCGGCCGCTTGTTCAACGGCGACGAACTGCTCTATCTGATGGTGCGCGAGCGCATCGAGCGCGGCGAGAAGCCGGTGGGCGTGGTGGGCACGCTGATGACCAACAAGGCGGTGGAGATCGCGCTGCGCAAGCTGGGCATCGAGTTCGTGCGCGCCAAGGTCGGCGACCGCTACGTGCTCGAGGAGCTCGAGAAGCGCGGCTGGCTGCTGGGCGGCGAGAGCTCGGGCCATCTGCTCGCGCTCGACCGCCACACCACCGGCGACGGCATCGTGAGCGCGCTGCAGGTGCTGCAGGCCTGCCAGCGCAGCGGCAAGACGGTGGCCGAGCTGCTGTCCGACGTGGTGCTGTTCCCCCAGACCATGATCAACGTGCGGCTCCGGCCCGGCCAGGACTGGAAGGGCAATGCCGCGCTGGCCGCCGAGACGCGGCGCACCGAAGCCGAGCTGGGCGATGCGGGCCGGGTGCTGATCCGGGCCAGCGGCACCGAGCCGCTGGTGCGCGTGATGGTGGAGGCGCGCGACCGCGAGCAGGCCGACGCCTTCGCGCGGCGCATGGCGGCCACGCTCGAGGACTGAGATGGCGGGCGCCACGGTGAGCGCGGTGCATCGCAGCACGCTGCACAGCTTCTCCAAGTTCACCGAGCCCGCGATCCGACTGATCGCGGGGCTGGGTGTCGAGGACGACGCACATGCCGGCACCACGGTCCAGCACCGCTCGCGCGTCGCGCGCAACCCGGGCGCCCCCAACCTGCGGCAGGTGCACCTGATCCACGCCGAGCTGTTCGACGAGCTCATGGCCGCGGGCTTCGCGGTCTGGCCCGGGGACCTGGGCGAGAACCTCACGACGCAGGGCATCGCGCTGCTGGAACTGCCCACCGGCACGCGGCTGCACATCGGCGCGGACGCCGTGGTCGAGCTCACCGGGCTGCGCAACCCCTGCAGCCAGATCGACCGCTTCCAGCGCGGCCTGATGGCCGCCACGCTGGCGCGCGACGCCCGGGGCGAACTGGTGCGCAAGGCGGGCGTGATGGCCGTGGTGTGCCAAGGCGGGGAGGTCCGCGCCGGTGATGCCATTCGAATCGAAATGCCGGCGGCCGACGCCCGGCGACTGGAGCCTGTGTGATCGATATCGTCCTGGCCGACTACGGCCATCCTGTCCACGCCGCGGCGTTGGTGAATCTGCTCGATGCCTATGCGCGCGATCCGGCCGGCGGCGGCCAGCCGCTGAGCGACACGGTGCGCGCGGGCCTGCCGGCCGCGCTCGCGGCGCGGCCACAGGCCTTCAGCGTGCTGGCCTTCGACGGTGCGCAGGCGGTCGGCCTGATCAACTGCATCGAGGGCTTCTCCACCTTTGCCTGCCGTCCGCTGGTGAACGTGCACGACGTGGTGGTGGCGGCCAGCCATCGCGGCCAGCGCATCACGCAGCGCATGCTCGCGCGCGTGGAGGCAGAGGCCGTGGCGCGCGGCGCCTGCAAGCTCACGCTGGAGGTGCTGCAGGGCAATGCGCCGGCGGTGCGCGCCTACGAGCGCGAAGGCTTCGCGGGCTACCAGCTCGATCCGGCCTTCGGCTCGGCGCTGTTCATGCAGAAGCCGCTCTAGCACGGGCGCAAAAAAAGCCGCCGGCGCAGCAAGGCGCGGGCGGCTTCACGGCCTCGGGTGGATCAGAAGCGCGTGACGGGCGGCTCGATCTCGCGCTTGTCGGCGGCGTAGCGGCCCAGCTCCCACTTGGCGATCGCATTGCGGTGCACTTCGTCCGGACCGTCGGCGAAGCGCAGCGTGCGGGCGTGTGCGTAGGCGTTGGCGAGCGGGAAGTCGTCGGACATGCCGCCGCCGCCATGGACCTGCATGGCCCAGTCGATCACCTGGCAGGCCATCGACGGCGCCACCACCTTGATCATCGCGATCTCGTTCTTCGCGACCTTGTTGCCAGCCACGTCCATCAGCCAGGCGGCCTTGAGCGTGAGCAGGCGCGCCATGTCGATCTTGCAGCGCGCTTCGGCGATGCGTTCCTGCGTGACGGTCTGCGAGGCGACGGTCTTGCCGAAGGCCACGCGAGAGGAGGCGCGGCGGCACATCAGCTCGAGCGCGCGCTCGGCCAGGCCGATCAGGCGCATGCAGTGGTGGATGCGTCCCGGGCCGAGGCGCCCCTGGGCGATCTCGAAGCCGCGGCCTTCGCCCAGCAGGATGTTGTCGACCGGCACGCGCACGTTCTCGAAGGTCATCTCGACGTGGCCGTGCGGCGCATCGTCGTAGCCCATCACGTTGAGCGGGCGGATCACCTTGATGCCGGGTGCGTCGGCCGGCACGATCACCATGCTCTGCTGCGAATGCCGGGCCGCTTCGGGGTCGGTCTTGCCCATGGTGATGTAGACCGCGCAGCGCGGGTCGGCGGCGCCGGAGATCCACCACTTGCGGCCGTTGATCACGTACTCGTTGCCCTGGCGCTCGATGCGGGTGGCGATGTTGGTCGCATCGCTCGAGGCCACGTCGGGCTCGGTCATGGCGAAGGCCGAGCGGATCTGGCCTTCGAGCAGCGGCTTGAGCCAGCGCGCCTTGATGGCTTCCGAGCCGTAGCGTGCGATGGTCTCCATGTTGCCGGTGTCGGGTGCCGAGCAGTTGAAGGCTTCCGAGGCCCATGGCACCCGGCCCATGATCTCGGCCAGCGGCGCGTATTCCTGGTTGGTCAGGCCGGCACCTTCGTAGCCCGAGGCGGCCGCGCTGTCGACCGGCAGGAACAGGTTCCACAGGCCCTGGGCCTTGGCCTTCTCCTTGACCTGCTCCACGGTCTTGAGCGCGCTCCAGCGCTTGCCCGCGGCCGTGTTGGCGGCCAGCTCGGCCGTGTAGGCGGCCTCGGCCGGATAGATGTGCTCGTCCATGAAAGCGCTCACGCGCTTCTGCAAGTCCTGGGTCTTGGCGGAATACTCGAAGTCCATTGGTCGTCTCCTGGGGTGAACGGTTGAATCTCGGCGCTCAGGCCTTGCTGGCGAAGGCCCAGGCCATCTCGGCCATGGGACGCGCGCCGCGGCCCGATGCCACCGCCTGTTCGCTCGAGGCGGTGCCGGCCTCGACCCGCTTGGCGATGCCCTGCAGGATGGCCGCCATGCGGAACAGGTTGTAGGCGAGGTAGAAATTCCAGTCGGGCGCCAGCGCTTCGGGCGTGGTCAGGCCGGTGCGCTCGCAGTAGCGGCGGATGTAGGCGTTCTGCGTGGGGATGCCCAGGCTTTCGACGTCGAGCCCGCCGATGCCGCGGAAGGCGCCGGGCGCGATGTGCCAGGACATGCAGTGGTAGCTGAAGTCGGCCAGCGGATGGCCCAGCGTCGACAGCTCCCAGTCGAGCACGGCGATGGCGCGCGGCTCGGTCGGGTGGAACATCACGTTGTCGAGCCGGTAGTCGCCGTGCACGATCGAGGTCATCGATGCATCGCGCGCGCTCGCGGGCATGTGGGCGGGCAGCCATTCCATCAGCCGGTCCATCTCGGGGATGGGCTCGGTGATCGAGGCGACGTACTGCTTGCTCCAGCGGCCGATCTGGCGCTCGAAGTAGTTGCCGGGCTTGCCGTAGTCGGCCAGGCCGCGCTCGGCGAACTTCACCTTGTGCAGGGCCGCGATCACGCGGTTGAGCTCGTCGTAGATCGCGCCGCGCTCGGCGGTGTCCATGCCGGGCAGGGCCTGGTCCCAGAGCACGCGGCCCTGCTTGAACTCCATCACGTAGAAGGCGCGGCCGATGACCGATTCGTCTTCGCACAGGCAGTGCATCTGCGGCACCGGCACGTCGGTGCCGGCGAGCCCGCTCATCACCTTGAACTCGCGCTCGATCGCATGGGCCGAGGGCAGCAGCTTGGCGACCGGGCCCGGCTTGGCGCGCATCACGTAGCTCTGCATGGGCGTGACCAGCTTGTAGGTCGGGTTGGACTGGCCGCCCTTGAACATCTCCACCGTCAGCGGACCCTTGAAGCCGTCTAGGTTCGCTTCGAGCCATGCGGCGAGCGTGTCGACGTCGAAGGCGTGCTGCTGCGAGACCGCGCGGGTGCCGATGAAGTTGCTGAAGTCCTGCTGGGTCATGGGGTGGGGAAGGGGTTCGTCGTCAAAGATCGGCTTCGGACAGGCGCATGAGCCCGGCCCGGTCGAGCACCACCAGGCCGCCCTGTTCGATGCGGATGATGTGCTCGCGCTCCATGGCCTTGAGCTCCTGGTTGACGCGCTGGCGCGAGGCGCCCAGCAGCTGCGCCAGTTCTTCCTGCGCCAGATGCAGGCCGATGCGCATGTGGCTGCCGTCGTCCAGCGCCGGGGCGCCGTAGCTGCGCACCAGGTGCGTGAGCTGCTTGGCCAGGCGCGCGCGCAGGGGCAGGGTGTTGAGGTCCTCGACCAGGCCGAAGAGCTGGCGGATGCGCCGCGCCTGCAGGCGCATCAGCGCTTCGTAGAGCTCCACGTGGTTGGCCAGGATCTTCTGGAAGTCGGCGCGCGCCACGTTGAGCGTGGTGGTGTCGCCGTGCGCATAGGCATCGTGGGTGCGCCGGTCCCCGTCGAACATCGCCACGTCGCCGAACCAGATGCCCGGCTCGACGTAGGTCAGCGTCACCTGCTTGCCCGACACCGTCGTCGAGCTCACGCGGACCGCGCCCCGGGCGCACGCGATCCATTGCTCGGGCGGGTCGCCGCGGGCGCAGAGCAGATCGCCGTCCTTGTGACGTTTGACGTAGGCGCATCGGAGGATGTCGTGTCGCAGTGAGGGAGAAAGAGAAGAGAACCAGCGACCGTTGTTGATCGCCTCGCGTTCGTCGATGGTAAGAATGGGCTCGTCCATAGGTCTGTCCTGTCGGCGACTGAAGTTGGCAAAGATGTCTCGGGAGCGACGCGTGTCAGCTCACGCGTAGCGGGGCTTCTGCTTGGCGAGGAAGGCCTCGATGCCGATCCCCGCGTTGGGATGGTGCAGGTTGCGCACGAACTGGTCGCGCTCCTGCGCGAGCTGCGTCGACAGCGCGTTGCCGCGCGCCTCGTTGAGCAGGTCCTTGATGCTGGCCAGCGCATTGGGCGCCTTGCCGTCCAGGTGGGCCGCGAGCCGCAGCGCGGCCGACAGCGCCTGGCCGGTGTCGGCCAGCTCGTTGACCAGGCCGGCCGCATGCAGGCGCGGCGCGGCGATGCGCTCGCCGCCCATGAGCCATTCGGTGGCCAGCTGGCGCGGCAGCGCCTGCGCCAGGTGCCAGCTCATGCCGCCGTCGGGCGAGAGGCCGACGTTGATGTACGAGGCAGCGAACACCGCATCGCGCGCCGCCACGACCAGGTCGCAGGCCAGCGCCAGCGAGAAGCCGGCACCGGCGGCCGCGCCCTCGACCGCCGCGATCACCGGCTTGGGGAAGGTGCGGATCGCATCGATCCAGTTGTGCAGGCCTTCGATCGACTCGGCCTGCACCGAAGCGGGCTGCTGCCGGTTGGCCTGCAGCCGCTGCAGCGAGCCCCCGGCACAGAACCACGGGCCTTCGCCCACGATGACCACGCTGCGGATGTCGGCGCTGTTCTCGGCGCCGTTGAGGGCCTCGACGCCGGCCGCATAAATGGCCGGATCGAGCGCATTGCGCAGCGAGGGGTTGGAGAGGGTCAGCACCATCGTGCTGCCTTCGGTCGTGCTCTTGAGTTCGGCGGTCATGCTGTCTCCGGTCCGGTCTATGGCTTCATTCTTCTTCGTGCATCAGGCTCAGGCCCAGCGCGCCGCGCCGGCGCAGCCAGGGGCTCGGGCGATAGCGCGGGTCGCCGTAGACGGTCTGCAGGTTGAACAGCACCTCCAGCATGTTGGTCGGGCCGTACAGGTCGCCCATTGCGAGCGGGCCGCGCGGATAGCCCAGGCCCAGGCGCACCGCGGTCTCGAGGTCGGCCGGCGAGCAGACGCGCTGCTGGCACATGTCGGCCGCGATGTTGACGATGGTGCCGACCACGCGCTGCGTCACGAAGCCGCCGCTGTCGCGGATGACGCTCACCGCCTTGCCGTCGCGCGCGAACAGGGCGTGCGCCGCATCGCGCATGTCGCGCCGGGTCGCGGGGTTGGTGGCCAGCACGCGGCGCTTGGTCGCGGCATCGTCGATCATCAGGTCGATGCCCACGGTACGCGTCGCATCGAGGCGCTCGACCGCGGCCACGGTGGTCACGTCGAAGCCCAGCGGTGCGACCAGGATCAGTGCGAGCGAGGAGGGCGCGGCACCGGTTTCGATCTGCGCGCCCAGCGTATGGACCAGCTTGAGCAGCTCGGCGCGGCGGGCCGCGCGCGGCGACACCCAGACCGGCGGCAGCACATCGACCGTGGGCGCCGCGGGTTCGGGCGTGACTTGCGCCGTGCCGTCCACGTAGCGGTAGAAACCTTCGCCGGTCTTGCGGCCCAGCGCGCCTGCGGCCAGGCGCTGCGCGGTGATCACGCTGGGGCGGTAGCGCGGTTCCTCGTAGTACTGGCGGTAGATCGATTCCATCACCGGATGCGAGACGTCCAGCGCCGTGAGGTCCATGAGCTCGAAGGGGCCGAGGCGGAAGCCGGCCTGGTCCCGGAGGATGCGGTCGACCGTCGCGAAATCGGCCACGCCTTCGCCCACGATGCGCAGCGCCTCCGTGCCGAAGCCGCGCCCCGCATGGTTGACGATGAAGCCGGGCGTGTCCTGCGCCTGCACCGCGCTGTGGCCCATCTGGGCCGCATAGCCCGCCAGTTGCTTCAGCACGGCGGCATCGGTCTTGAAGCCTGCGACGACTTCGACCACCTTCATCAGCGGCACCGGATTGAAGAAATGGAAGCCGGCGATCCGCTCCGGGTGCGCGAGCCCGGCCGCGATGGCGGTGACCGAGAGCGACGAAGTGTTGGTCGCGAGCGTGGCCGACGGCGCCACCAGGGCCTCCAGTTCACGGAACAGCTGGCGCTTGACCGCCATGTCTTCGACCACCGCCTCGATGACCAGGTCGCAATCGGCCAGCGCGCCGAGCGACTCGACCGCATGCAGCCGCTCGCTCAACGCCGCCAGTTGGGCCGCGTCGAACTTTCCCTTTTCGTGCAGCTTTTGCCACTGCGCCACGACCGCGCCGCGGCCGCGTTCGGCCGCGCCGGCGAAAGTGTCGAAAATCAGCACGGTGCTGCCGGCCTGCGCCGCGATCTGGGCGATGCCGCGGCCCATGGCGCCGGCGCCGACCACGGCCACTTTGGAATAGTTCACAATCATTTTGATAAAGATCCGGTGTGTAATGGGTAGCGTGACAAACGTGTCAAAATGTGTTTACTTTAGGTTGCCTTCTGGGTTCATCTTGCACTTTCACAAACTCGCGGCGCCCCTGTTTTTACTCGGCTTTGCCCTGCCTTCGATCGCGTTGACGCTCGGCCAGCCGCAGGGTGCCGCGTGGGTCGGGCGTCCGCTCGACCTCGTGATCCCGGTGACGCTGGCCGAAGGTGACAGCCGGGACGCGCTGTGCGCGGAAGTCGAGCTCATGCAGGGCAGCACGCGCGTCGACGATCGACGCGTGACTGTATCTGCAGGCGCAGGCGCGACGCCGGGCACCGTGCGCCTGCATGTGCGTTCGAGCGTGCCCGTCGACGAGCCGGTGCTGCAGCTGACGGTGCGCGCCGGCTGCCAGATGAATTCCTCGCGCCAGTACGTGCTGCTGGCCGACATGCCTTCCGATGTGGGCGTCGTCGGCAGCGCGGAGACGGCCGTCGCGCGCGCCCTGCCTTCCGTCGGTGCTCGCAGCGAGTCTCTCGGCGGCACGCGCAGCGGCGCCTCGTCTTCTTCCTGGGCTTCCGATGCCGACAGCGGCACGGCAGCGCCGCCCGCTCCGGCGCCGCGCGAGCGCGTTCGCCCGCCGGCACCGCGGCCGGCCGTTGCGCGCAACCGCACCGTCGACGCCGGCGAAGCCCGCCGCCCGGTGCAGCGGGCGGCTGCGCCGCGCCGCGCCGTGGCATCGGCCAAGCCACCCGTGGTCGCGGCCGCCGCGCCGGCAGCACCGGCGGTCGCCGCCGTACCGGCCCCTCAGCCCACGGCCAGCGGCGCCCGTCTGCAGCTCGAAGGGCTGGAGCCGACCTCGGTGCGCAACCCTGCTGCTGTGGCGTCGGCGCCGGTGGCCGGGGCTTCGGCCGCGGCACCCCCGGCCCAAGGCGCATCGGCGCCGGCGGCCGTCGACGCCGCGGCTGCCGTGCCGTCCGAGGAGCTGCAGCGCGCCAACGAACGCCTGCAATCCCTCGAGGCGACCCTCAAGACGCTGCGCGAGCAAAGCGCCCAGAACCAGCGCATGCTGATGGAGATGCGCAGCGAACTGGCCGAGGCGCGCGACAGCCGCTACGCCAATCCGCTGGTCTACCTCCTGGTGCTGTTGCTGCTGATCGCGCTCGTCGCCCTGGCCCTGCTGTACCGCCTGGTGCGCAATGGCGGCGATCGGCCCGCATGGTGGGGCGACGCGCCGCTCAAGGACGACGGCGGACCCAGCAACTTTGCGCCCGAGGCGATCGAGCCTCCCGCCGCTGCCGCTGCCGTGCACGGCGTCCCGGATGCCGACGCGCGGCCGGCGGCCCTGGCTGCTGCGAGTGCCGCCAGCGCATCGATCGCCGAGCCCGTGGTGCACAACGTGCATTTCGACGACACGGTGCCGCAGTCGCTGGAACAGGCCGAGCCGCCGGCCCGCTATGTCAACACCGAGGAGCTGTTCGACGTGCAGCAGCAGTCGGACTTCTTCGTCTCGCTGGGCCAGCATGACCAGGCCATCGCCGTCCTCAGCGAGCACATCGCCGACAACCCGGAGACCAGTGCGCTCGCCTACCTGGACCTGCTGCGCATCTACCATTCGCTGGAACGCCGTGAAGACTATGCGCGGGTGGCCGGCGAGTTCGAACGCGCCTTCAATGCCGAGGTGCCGGTGTTCGAGCACTTCGCCGAAGCCGGCAACGGCCTCGAGCACTACCGGGAAGCCCTGGCGCGCATCGAGGCCCACTGGCCCGGTCCTGACACCCTGGGCCTGATCGAGGAACTGGTGTTCCGCAAGCCCGGCGCCCGCGGAGGCGACGAGAGTTTCGATCTGGCGGCCTATCGCGAACTGCTGCTGCTGTACTCGGTGGCCAAGGAGGTCATCGACCCCCACAGCGCGCCGCCGACCCCGGTGACGCCGCTGTCCTTCCTCGACACCCACGATGCGGGGCTGGAGTCGACGATGCTGGAGGTCGACCTGCAGGCGCGCCACGAGATGCAGGAGACCCAGCCGGATGCGCTGAGGGACGCCGCGGTCACGGTGCCAGGCGCCTCGCTGCCATCGATCTACGGCACGCTCGACGAGGGCCTGGCACGCGAGACGGAGCTGGCGGCCATCGGACGCGCACAGCGCGAGGCGGCCAACGGGATCATCGATTTCGACACCACGCTGCTCGCCACGACGGCACCGGCGGCGCTGACGCCCCTGGACCCTTCGCAGCGCCCGACGCCGGCACCGTCCGACTGGCTGTCGTTCGACATCGACACGCCGGCGCCAGCGGCACCGGCGGCACTGCCGGACCTGCAGCTGTTCGACCCGGCCACCGAGGCCGAGATCGCGCCCAAGCCCAAGCGCCGGACCTGAACGGCGCCACCGGGCCCGCAAAGCGGGCGCCGGGGCGGCGCGTCAGCGCCGGACCTGCAGCGCGCCGGGGTTCACGATGTTCGTGGGGTTGCCGCGGATGAAACTCACGACGTTGTCGAAGGCCTGCCCGAAATATTGCTCGTAGCTGTCCTGCTCGACATAGCCGATGTGCGGCGTGCAGATGCAGTTCTCCAGCCGCAGCAGCGCGTGGCCCTGCAGCGGCGGCTCGCTCTCGAACACGTCGATGGCCGCCATGCCCGGGCGCCCGCGGTTCAGGGCCGCGAGCAGGGCATCGGGCTCCACCAGTTCGGCGCGCGAGGTGTTGACGAACAGCGCGGTCGGCTTCATGCGCGAGAGATCCTCCAGCGTCAGGATGCCGCGGGTCTGGTCATTGAGCCGCAGGTGGATGGTCAGCACGTCGGCGGCCGCGAAGAAGGCCTCCCGGCTGGCGGCGACCTGGAAGCCATCCGAGCGCGCCTGGTCCCGGCTCTGGTCGCGGCCCCAGATCAGCACCTGCATGCCGAAGGCCTGGCCATAGCGCGCCACCATGCGCCCGATGCGGCCGTAGCCCCAGATGCAGAGGGTCTTGCCCTTCAGCACCGAGCCCAGGCCGAAGTTGGGCGGCATCGACGCCGACTTGAGGCCCGACTGCTGCCAGGCGCCGTGCTTGAGGTTGCTGATGTACTGGGGCAGGCGACGCATGGCTGCCATGATCAGGGCCCAGGTCAGTTCGGCCGGTGCCAGCGGCGAGCCGCTGCCCTCGGCCACCGCCACACCCTGCTCGGTGCAGGCGCCGATGTCGATGTGGTTGCCGATGCGGCCGGTCTGCGAGATTAGCTTGAGCTTGGGCAGCTTTTCGATCAGCTGCCGCGAGATCTGGGTGCGCTCGCGGATCAGCACGATCACGTCGGCATCCTTGAGCCGCACCGACAGCTGGCCTACGCCCCTGACCGTGTTGGTATAGACCTTCGCCGCATAGGCATCGAGCTTGGCCGCGCATTGCAGTTTGCGCACCGCATCCTGGTAGTCGTCGAGGATCACAATGTTCATGGCGTGTCATTGTGCCTCGCGTCATCCGAAAGCATGCGCATGCGATGGCATTGCGCATCCGTAACGGGATGCACGGCCACGCGGCGGCACGCGCCGATGGCCTCTGGCCCGGCCCTGGCCCGCGCGCCGATCGGCTCAGTGCAGCGCGTGCGGCGGGCGCATGTTCTCGGCTGCCTCGAGCTCGGCGAGGCGATCGAGTTCCGCGCAGACGTCGGCCAGCCGGCCCGAGATCACCAGGCGCCCGGCACGGCGGCCCGGCTGCTGCGCATCGACCGTGCGCACCACCCGCAGCGGACGCGCGACGCGCGATGCGGCGGTGGCCGTGTGCGGCGCATCGTTGTTCTTGGCCGTGCAGGAGGGCCGCACCGCCACATAGTGCAGGTCCGAGTGAAGGTCGATGCCACCGCTGCGGCGCGCGCGTTGGGCCGGCATCCAGCGGCTCGCCAGCGATTGCAGCGGCGAAAGCAGGTCCACGAAAGTGAGCAAAACGAATCCCATGCGAACTCCAGAAGTCAGAGGTTGAACACAGGCAGGATTGCGTCGATCCGGCTGCGACAGGGTGATGGCCTCATGCCATACGCCCGCCACCTGGCGCAGCCGTTGTTGGAAGAAAGAGGCTTACATCAGCATCGTGTTGCGGATCAGGCCGACGGCCAGGCCTTCGATCTCGAAGGGCTCGCCGGGCTGCACCACGATGGTGGGGTAGTCGGGGTTTTCGGCGTGCAGCTCGATCACCGCCTTGTTGCGCTTGAGCCGCTTCACCGTGACCTCGTCGCCCAGCCGGGCCACCACGATCTGGCCGTTGCGCGCTTCCTTGGTGGACTGCACGGCCAGCAGGTCGCCGTCCATGATGCCGGCGTCGCGCATCGACATGCCGCGCACCTTGAGCAGGTAGTCGGGCTGGTGCTGGAACAGCGTGTTCTCGACGTAGTAGGTCTGGTCCACATGCTCCTGCGCCAGGATCGGCGAACCGGCCGCCACGCGGCCGACCAGCGGCAGTGCCAGCTGGGCCATGCCCGGCAGCGACAGCGAGAACTGGTTGTCGCGCGACTGGTTGAGCGAACGCAGCGCATCGCCCTTGAGCCGGATGCCGCGCGAGGTGCCGCTGAGCAGTTCGATCGCGCCCTTGCGCGCCAGTGCCTGCAGATGCTCCTCGGCGGCGTTGGCCGACTTGAAGCCGAGTTCGGCCGCGATCTCCGCGCGGGTCGGCGGCGCGCCTGTCCGCGCGATGGTGGCGCGGATCAGGTCCAGAATCTGCTGCTGACGGGCGGTAAGCTTGACGGCGAACTGCATGGTGAATCTCCTTGGTACTGTCTGTTTATCCAGTGCCTGTATTTTTAAACAGTTTTCCGGACTTTGCAAGCCATGGTGACAAAAAGTGAATCGACGCCGTGCGTGGTGGTGCTTGGCACCGGCGGCACGATCGCCGGGCAGGCGGCCTCCGCAGGCGACAACCTCGGCTATGTCGCCGGGCAGATCGGTGTGGAGGCATTGGTGCAGCAACTGTCCCTGCCCGACGGATTGGCGCTGAAGAGCGAGCAGGTGGCCCAGCTGGACAGCAAGGACATGGACTTCGCGGTGTGGCAGGCGCTGACAGCGCGCTGCAACGAGTGGCTGGCGCGCGACGAGGTGCTCGGCGTGGTGATCACGCACGGCACCGACACGCTCGAGGAAACCGCCTTCTTCCTGCATTCGGTGTTGGCGCCCACCAAGCCGGTGGTGCTGACCTGTGCCATGCGCCCGGCCACCGCGCTGGCGCCCGACGGGCCGCAGAACCTGCGCGACGCGATCGCGGTGGCCGCGACGCCGGGCGCGTCCGGCGTGATGGCTGCCTGTGCCGGCACGGTGCACGGCGCCCTGGACGTACAGAAGGTCCATACCTACCGCCTCGACGCCTTTGCTTCGGGCGACGCCGGCCCGCTGGGCTATGTGGAGGAGGGGCAGGTGCGCTGGCTGCGTCCAGGGCGGGCGCGTGAGGCGGAAGCGCCCGCGCGGCTGGCGCGGGTCGGGCAGACAGCCGTCGCGGACTGGCCGCGTGTCGAGATCCTCATGAGCCACGCCGGCGCGGGCGGGCGCCTGGTCGAGGCCTTGCTGCAGGAACGCCGCTCAGGCGCCGCCGATGCGGTGCAGGGCCTGGTGCTGGCGGCCACGGGCAACGGCTCGCTGCATCAGGCGCTGGAGGCCGCGGCCGTGAAGGCACAGGAAGAGGGCGTGGCGGTGCTGCGCGCCACCCGTTGCAGCGAAGGCCGGATCCTGGCCACGCCGGATGCGGCGCTGCGCGATGCCGGCGCCCTCACGCCGGTGAAGGCGCGCATCGCCTTGATGCTGGAGCTGCTGCTGGCCATGCCGGGGGCGTGACGCCGCCCGGCGAATCGATCAGTTGCCGAGGGCGGCCAGCGCGCGCTGGGTGATCTCGTCGACCGTGCCGACGCCGCTGATGGCGCGGTACTTGGGGGCCAGCGCCGGCTCGGCCTGGGCCCAGGCGGCGTAGTAGTCCACCAGCGGGCGGGTCTGCTGGCTGTAGACGTCGAGCCGCTTGCGCACGGTCTCTTCCTTGTCGTCTTCGCGCTGGATCAGGTCTTCGCCGGTCGCGTCGTCCTTGCCTTCGACCTTCGGCGGGTTGAACTTGACGTGGTAGGTACGGCCCGAGGCCGGGTGGGAGCGGCGGCCGCTCATGCGCTCGATGATGTCGCTGAAAGGCACGTCGATCTCGAGCACGTAGTCGAGCTTGACGCCCGCCGCGCGCATCGCGTCGGCCTGCGGCAGGGTGCGCGGGAAGCCGTCGAACAGGAAGCCGCTGGCGCAATCGGGCAGCGCGATGCGCTCCTTCACCAGGTTGATGATCAGGTCGTCGCTCACCAGCGCGCCTGCGTCCATCACGGCCTTGGCCTGCAGGCCCAGCGGCGTGCCGGCCTTGACGGCGGCGCGCAGCATGTCGCCGGTCGAGATTTGCGGAATGTTGTATTTGCGGCAGATGAAAGCGGCTTGCGTGCCTTTACCTGCGCCGGGGGCGCCCAACAAAATCAGTCTCATGGTGTCCTCGGACGGTTCTTAGATTTCTGTCACGCCGTGCACGCCAAAGCGGCCCTCTGCAAGGCGGAGTTGCTTCGAGGATAGCATGCGTTTTTCGTGACGAAATGCCGCGCGGGACAGGGACTCAGCCGCTGGCGAAGAGGGCGCGCACGCGCGCCAGGTCCTCCGGCGTGTCCACGCCCGGGCCCGGGTTGTCCGCGCTGACGTGCACCGCGATGCGAAAGCCGTGCCACAGCGCACGCAGCTGTTCCAGCGCCTCGGTGCTTTCGACCGGGGCCGGCGGCAGGCTCGGAAAGCGCCGGATGAAGCCGGCGCGGTAGCCGTAGATGCCGATGTGGCGCAGCGGCGCCGGGTCGCGCGGCAGGGCCGGCGCGCCAGCGAGCGCCGCGCCGTCGCGCCAGCAGGGAATCGGCGCGCGGCTGAAGTAGAGCGCATGGCCGCGGGCGTCGAGCACCACCTTCACCACGTTGGGATTGGCGAACTCCTCGGTGCTGCCCATCGGGTGGGCCGCGGTGCTCATCACCGCCTCGTCCTGTACCGCCAGCACCCGCGCCACGGCGTCGATCAGCGCGGGGTCGATCAGCGGTTCGTCGCCCTGCACGTTGACCACGATGGCGTCGTCGGCCAGCGCGAGCTGGGTGCAGGCCTCGGCCAGCCGGTCGCTGCCGCTGGGATGGTCGGTGCGCGTGAGCAGGGCCTCGACGCCATGCGCGGCGCAGGCCTCGACGATGCGGCGGTCGTCCGCCGCCACCACCACCCGCGAGGCGCCCGAGGCGCGCGCGCGCTGCGCGACGCGCACCACCATCGGCAGGCCGCCGATGTCGGCCAGGGGCTTGTCGGGCAGGCGTGTGGAGGCCAGCCGCGCCGGGATCAGGACGGTGAAGGGAACGTGCATGGTGACGACAGGAGAAAGGTGCGAAAACCGGAGGAGCGCGCCGCAGTGCCGCGGCGGTCTTCAGAGGCCGAGTTCTTCGTCGGAGAGCGTGCGGGCTTCGTTTTCGAGCAGCACGGGAATGCCGTCGCGCACCGGATAGGCCAGGCGCGCGCTGCGCGAGACCAGCTCGCGCCGCTCGGCATCCCATTGCAGCGGCCCCTTGGTCACGGGGCAAACGAGCAGTTCAAGAAGCTTGGTGTCCATCGAGCGATGATAGCTGCGCATCCAGTGCCGCGAGGAAGGCTGGCTCGGGCGTGAAGCAGAGCGGCACGGCCAGTGCGTCGGGCTGGTGGCGCCAGAGCTTCAGCGCGTCTTTTTCGGTGCACAGCACCGTGGCCTGCGCGGCCGGGACCGGCGCCCAATCCTCGAAGTCATGGTGGTCGGGCAGGGCGATGCAGGACGACGGTGCCAGCTCCTGCCCGCGCAGCATCTCGAAGAAGGCTTCGGGCTTGGCGATCGCGGCGACCGCGATCAGCGGGCGGTCGCGCAAGGTCGACAGCGGCACGGACGTGCCGTCGCTGCGCAGCGCCACGTCGGCCAGCGTGCGCCAGGCGGTGTAGCCCGCGAAGGCCGGATGGGCGCCGGTGTGCAGCACCAGGTCGGCGGGCCGCGGCCAGGGCTCGCGCAAGGGACCGGCCGGCAGCAGCCAGCCATTGCCGATGCCGCGGTCGTCGAACACGCAGATCTCGATGTCGCGCGCCAGCGCCAGGTGCTGCAGCCCGTCGTCGCTGACGAGGACGCGGACCGCCGGGTAGGCCGCGCGCAGGGCCCGCGCGGCCTCGATCCGGCGGCGCGCCACGAACATCGGCGCGCCGGTCGCGCGCCGCACCAGCGCCGGCTCGTCGCCCACGTCGCGTGGATCGCTGTCGGGGCGGACTTCGCGGCAGTCGTCGGTGCGCCGGCCATGGCCGCGCGAGATCACGCCGACCGCGATGCCGCGTGCCTGCAGGTGCTGCACGATGGCCATCACCACCGGCGTCTTGCCAGCGCCGCCCGCCACCACGTTGCCCACCACGATCACCGGCACGTCGATGCGCTCGGTGGCGAGCCAGCCGATCCGGTAGCCCGCGCGGCGCAGCGCCGCCAGCGCGCCGAACAGCAGCGAGACGGGCCACAGCAGGCACGCGAGCGGGCCGCGCGTCAGCCAGGCGCGCTGCAGCGCCAAGTCAGCGCCCCGCCTGCGCGGTCGATTGGGTGGCGAAGGTGATCTGCATCAGCCCGGCGCGGCGCGCGGCCTCCATCACCGTGATCACGCTCTGGTGGGCGGCGCTGGCATCGGCGCTGATGATCACCACGGCCTCGCGGTTGCCGCCGGTCGCGGCGCCCAGGGCGGCCGTGACCGTCTCGACGCTGCGGTCAGGCAGCACATTGCGGTTGATCGAGTAGCGGCCGTCGGCCGACACCGCGACGATCACTTCCTTGGGATGGTCGCGCTGCGCATCGACGTCGGCCACCGGCAGGCGCAGCGGCATCTCGGTGAACTTGCTGTAGGTGGTCGACAGCATCAGGAAGATCAGCACCACCAGCAGCACGTCGATGAAGGGGATCAGGTTGATCTCCGGCTCGTCGCGCGAGCCGTGGCGGAAATGCATGCGACCGGGCTTCATCGCGTCACTTGCGCAGGGCGTTGAGGTGCCGGGCGAAGCGCTCGCCGGCGAGCTCGAGGTTCATCAGGTATTCGTCGACGCGGGTGCGGAAGTAGCGCCAGAAGATCAGCGTGGGAATGGCCACGATCAGGCCGAATGCCGTGTTGTAGAGCGCGATCGAGATGCCGTGCGCGAGTTGGGCCGGGTTGCCCGAACCGACCGCGCCGCCGGCCGGCGATTGCGCGCCGAAGATCTCGATCATGCCGATCACGGTGCCCAGCAGGCCCAGCAGCGGCGCGGCCGAGGCGATGGTCGCCAGCGCCGGCAGCCAGCGCTCCAGCCGGTGCGCCACGGTGCGGCCCGAGGCCTCCATGGCCGCGCGCAGGTCGTCCTCGGCGCAGTGAGGATTGGCGTTGAGCGCGCGAAAGCCTGCGGCCAGCACTTCGCCGAGCGCCGAGTTCTGTTCGAGCTTGGCGACCACGTCGGGGCCGGGGACCGTGTTGCGCGAGACCGTGATGGCTTCGTCGAGCAGCTTGGGCGGCATCACGCGGGAGGTCTTGAGGCTGCTGAAACGCTCGATCACGAGCGCCAATGCGAGCACCGAACAGGCGAGAAGCGGCCAGATGGGCCAACCCGCAGCAACTATGATGGAAAACAAGGAATCCCTCCGGCCCGTGGACTGCAAATGCGCGGCGATTATCACCGAGCGGCGTGACGCGACGGACGGCGCCGCGCTGTAGGCAGCGACGCACAGTTTCTGTGGATAACTTTGTGATTAACTGCGTGAGCAACAGGCGCCAACCCGCATGAACAGGCCCTGTCATTGATTCGACTTAATTTTGAGCAGCTATTTCTCCTTTCAAATCAATGCGTTGCACCACAACCTGTGCGTGCCTGGGCGGCCTTTCGATCCTGCGGGGCGCCGACATCCCGACTGTGGAAGAGTGACGCCGGCCGGCGCCCTCGCGGCATGAGCGGCCGCGAGAATTCCTCGGGCGCCGGGCCGCGCGTCTGGGCCGTCGGCGCCCTGTGCCACGCGGTCGCCGATGCGCTCGATGCGCGCTTCAACCCGGTCACGGTGCGCGGCGAGATCTCGGGCTTCTCCCGGGCCGCCAGCGGCCATTGCTACTTCTCGCTGAAGGACGCCAGCGGCCAGTTGCGTTGCGCCATGTTCCGGCGCGCCGCGAGCCTGGTCGACTTCTCCCCGCGCGAGGGCGACCAGGTCGAGGTGCGCGGCCGGCTGGCGGTCTACGAACCGCGCGGCGACCTGCAGCTCATCGTCGAGAGCCTGACGCGGGCCGGGCAGGGCGCGCTGTTCGAGCAGTTCCTGCAGCGCAAGGCCATGCTGGAAGCCGAAGGCCTGTTCGACCCGGCGCGCAAGCGCGCGCTACCGACCCTGCCGCGCTCGATCGGCCTGGTCACCTCGCTGGGCGCGGCGGCGCTGCACGACGTCGTGACCGCGCTGCGCCGGCGCGTGCCTCACATCCAGGTGGTGCTGGCGCCAGCCGCGGTGCAGGGGGCGGCCGCACCGGCCGAGCTGGTGCGCGCGCTGCGTTCGCTCTATGCGATGCGGGCACCGGTCGACGTGATCCTGCTGGTGCGCGGCGGCGGCTCGATCGAGGACCTCTGGGCCTTCAACGACGAGGCGCTGGCCCGGACCATCGTCGAGAGCCCGGTGCCCGTGATCAGCGGCATCGGCCACGAGACCGACTTCACCATCGCCGATTTCTGTGCCGACCTGCGCGCGCCCACGCCCACGGCCGCGGCCGAGCTGGTGTCGGCGCCGCGCGAGGTGTGGCTGGGCGCGCTCGAGCTGATCGAGCAGAAGCTGCGCGATGCGATCGGCGAGCGCCTCGATGCGCTGGGGCAGCGGCTCGACCTGGCGACCGGCCGCCTGGGCCGCCCGTCGAACGCGGTGCTGCGACAGCAGATGCGCCTGACACACCAGGCGCAACGGCTGCGCTACGCCGTGGCCTCGCAGCGCGAGCGCCTGGCGCTGCGCCAGCAGGCGGTGCAACAGGCATGGCCGACCGCCTGGCAAGGTGGTGTGAACACGCAGGCCGAACGGCTCGATCGATTGGCCGCCCGGCTGCGGCTGCTCGACCCGGCGCAGGTGCTGCAACGCGGCTACGCCTGGCTCGAGAACGCGCAGGGCAGGGCCCTCACGAGCGTCGCGCAGGCACAGCCCGGCGACGCGCTGCGCGCGCGGCTGGCCGACGGCAGCCTCGACCTCACGGTGACGGCGTCCACGACGCGGCGTCCGCCGACGCAGGGGCATTGAATCCTTTCTAGAATCCCCGAGTCCTTCAACCAACCCACGAGCAAAAAACATGGAACACGTTCTTCCTCCTCTCCCGTACGCACTCGACGCACTGGCGCCCGAGTACTCGAAGGAAACCCTCGAGTACCACTACGGCAAGCACCACAACGCCTATGTCGTGAACCTGAACAACCTGCAGAAGGGCACCGAGTTCGAGTCCCTGACGCTCGAAGAGATCGTGAAGAAGGCCAGCGGCGGCATCTACAACAACGCCGCCCAGATCTGGAACCACACCTTCTTCTGGAACTGCATGAAGCCGCAAGGCGGCGCCGCACCGACGGGCGCGCTGGCCAAGGCCATCGACGCCAAGTGGGGCAGCTACGACGCCTTCAAGGAAGCCTTCGTGAAGTCGGCCGTGGGCAACTTCGGTTCGGGCTGGACCTGGCTGGTGAAGAAGGCCGACGGTTCGGTGGACATCGTGAACACCGGCGCCGCCGGCACGCCGCTGACCACCGCCGACACCGCGCTGCTGACCGTCGACGTCTGGGAACACGCCTACTACATCGACTACCGCAACCTGCGTCCGAAGTTCGTCGAGACCTTCCTGGCCAAGCTGGTCAACTGGGAATTCGCCGAGAAGAATTTCGGCTGATCGCCTTCGGGTGACCCATGCAAAAAGCCGGCTCAGCCGGCTTTTTGCATTCTCGGGCGGGAGGGCGCATCAGCGCCGGGCCTGGAAGGGCGCGCCGCTCAGCTTGGCGCCCTTCTTGATGTTCTTCTTGGCGAACCAGCCCTGGTTCATCTCGAGCACGTAGCGCACCGGCTCCTCGGAGCAGTGCGAATCGAGCGTGAGCGGCTGCATGTCGACCAGGTTCACGATGCGGCCATCGTCCGCCACAAAGGCCGCGCTCAGCGGCAGCAGCGTGTTCTTCATCCAGAAGCACTGGGTGCTGGGCTGCTCGAAGACAAACAGCATGCCTTCGGCCTGGGGCATCTCCTTGCGGTACATCAGGCCGGTCTGCTGCTGCTGGGGCGTGAGCGCGACCTGCGCGTCGATCTGGTACATGCCGGCCGAGATCCGGGTGCGCTGCAGGTCCATCTGCGGAACCTGGGCCAAGGCGGAGGTCGCGGACAGACACAGCGCGAGAAGCCCCGAGAGGAGGGCGGGGAGACGCAATGACATGAAATCAGCTTTCTTTGTTCTGACGATCAAACCGAAGCGTAGCAATTGCGCGCGCGCTCTGCCTGACGGGGACCGGACGCGGGCGAAAAAAAAGCGCTCCGAAGAACGCTTTTTTTCAATCGACCGGGTCGATCAGTTGGGCGTGCCGCCTTGGGTCGACTTGCGCTTCACGCTGCCGTCCTTGGCGCGGCGGCGGTTGTCGCGCGTTTCAGCGCGCTTTTCGCCGGCCGTGGCTGCCTTGTCGGTGCCGATGGCGCCGCCTTCAGGCGTCTTGTTGATGTCGCCACCCGCGCCGGCCTTGACCTGGCCTGCGGGCTTGGATGCCACCTTGGCATCGGCACGTGCCTGGGGCTTGGTGTTGGTCACAGCCGACTGTTCAGCCGACGCGCCGGGCGGATTCTGAGCGTAGGCGCCCGCTGCGAAAAGGCCGGCGATCATGACTGCGAGAGCTTTGTTCATTTAGGAATTCCTCGAGAAGTTGGATGAAAACGCCTTCCGCCCAGCAGAAGGTCTGCAAACAACGAAGCCGGTCCGGCGGCGGTTGACAGCGCCTTTGGTTTCATTGCTTGCGTCTAAAATTCTACGGCCTTTACACGCTCATTTCGCATCGCCATTTCAGCGCTGAAAATTCCTTCGGCCACCAACGTTCTCCGGGAGCTCCTCCGCCCATGTCCGACTACCAGCACATCACCGTCCCGACCGAGGGTCACAAGATCACGGTCAACGCCGACAACACGCTGAATGTGCCGGAGCAGCCGATCATTCCGTTCATCGAGGGCGACGGCACCGGACGCGACATCACACCGGTGATGCTCAAGGTGGTCGATGCGGCCGTCGCCAAGGCCTATGGCGGCCAGCGCAGGATCCACTGGATGGAGGTCTTCGCCGGCGAGAAGTCGACCAAGATCTACGGCCCCGACGTCTGGCTGCCCGAGGAAACGCTGCAGGCGGTGCGCGACTACGTGATCTCGATCAAGGGCCCGTTGACCACGCCGGTCGGCGGCGGCATCCGCTCGCTCAACGTGGCGCTGCGCCAGCAGCTCGACCTGTACGTCTGCCTGCGCCCGATCCAGTACTTCAAGGGCGTGCCCAGCCCGGTGAAGGAGCCCGAGAAGACCAACATGGTGATCTTCCGCGAGAACTCCGAAGACATCTATGCCGGCATCGAGTTCGAGGCCGAGAGCGACAAGGCGAAGAAGCTCATCAAGTTCCTGCAGGAGGAGATGGGCGTCCACAAGATCCGTTTTCCCGACACCTCGGGCATCGGCGTGAAGCCGGTCTCGCGCGAAGGCACCGAGCGCCTGGTGCGCAAGGCGATCCAGTACGCGATCGACAACGGCAAGCCCTCGGTCACGATCGTGCACAAGGGCAACATCATGAAGTTCACCGAGGGGAGCTTCCGCGACTGGGCCTACGGCCTGGCGGCCAAGGAGTTCGGCGCCGAGCTGCTGGACGGCGGCCCCTGGATGCGCTTCAAGAATCCCAAGACCGGCAAGGACATCACGATCAAGGACAGCATCGCCGATGCCTTCCTGCAACAGATCCTGCTGCGGCCGGCCGAATACTCGGTGGTCGCCACGCTCAACCTCAACGGCGACTACATCTCCGACGCACTGGCGGCCCAGGTCGGCGGCATCGGCATCGCGCCCGGCGGCAACCTGAGCGACACGGTGGCGATGTTCGAGGCCACGCACGGCACGGCGCCCAAGTACGCGGGCAAGGACTACGTGAACCCCGGCTCCGAGATCCTGTCGGCCGAGATGATGCTGCGGCACATCGGCTGGAAGGAAGCGGCCGACCTGATCATCAGTTCGCTCCAGAAGTCGATCGCCAGCAAGCGCGTGACCTACGACTTCGCCCGCAACATGGAGGGCGCGACCCAGGTCAGCTGCTCGGGTTTCGGGCAGGTGATGATCGACAACATGTGAGGCCGGCCCGCCGCCTCCACGCGTTTTCCTGACGGCCGACAAGGCGCGGTCGCCCTGCACCCGGCAAGCTCATCGAGCGCCCCGACACCGGGTGCGCCCCACAAGCGGCGACAATTGCAAATTCCGGTGAACTCCGGTGAACACAAAGACCATACGAATCAAGGATGTAGGCGCATGAGCACGACGCAACCAACCATCATCTACACGCTGACCGACGAAGCCCCCGCGCTCGCGACCCGCGCATTTCTGCCCATCGTGCGCGCCTTCACGGCGCCGGTCGGCATCGATGTCACGACCAGCGACATTTCCGTCGCGGCCCGCATCCTGGGCCAGTTTCCCGAGGCGCTGACCGACGCCCAGCGCGTGCCGGACAACCTGTCCGAGCTGGGCCGGCTCACGCTGCTGCCCGACACCAACATCATCAAGCTGCCGAACATCAGCGCCTCGGTGCACCAGCTGACCAGCGCGATCAAGGAACTGCAGGCGCGCGGCTACAAGATCCCCGACTACCCCGAAGATCCCAAGACCGACGAGGAAAAGGCCATCCGCGCCAAGTACTCGAAATGCCTGGGCAGCGCCGTGAACCCGGTGCTGCGCGAAGGCAACTCGGACCGCCGCGCCCCCAAGGCGGTCAAGGAATACGCCCGCAAGAACCCGCACAGCATGGGCGAGTGGAGCATGGCTTCGCGCACCCACGTGGCGCACATGAAGCACGGCGACTTCTATCACGGCGAAAAGTCGCTCACCATCGACAAGGCGCGCGACGTCAAGATGGAACTGGTCACCAAGGGCGGCAAGACCATCGTGCTCAAGCCCAAGGTGTCGCTGCTCGACGGCGAGATCATCGACAGCATGTTCATGAGCAAGAAGGCCTTGCTGGCCTTCTACGAGCACGAGATGGAGGACGCGCGCAAGACCGGCGTGATGCTCTCGCTGCACGTCAAGGCCACCATGATGAAGGTGTCGCACCCGATCGTGTTCGGCCACGCGGTGCGCGTCTTCTACAAGGAAGCCTTCGAGAAGCACGGCAAGACCTTCGACGAGCTGGGCGTGAACGTCAACAACGGCATGGTCGACCTGTACACGAAGATTGAGACGCTGCCTTCGACCAAGAAGGAAGAGATCATCCGTGACCTGCACGCCTGCCACGAACACCGCCCCGAGCTGGCGATGGTGGACTCGGCCAAGGGCATCACCAACCTGCACGCGCCCAACGACGTGATCGTCGATGCATCGATGCCCGCCATGATCCGCATCGGCGGCAAGATGTGGGGCGCCGACGGCAAGCCCAAGGACACCAAGGCGGTGATCCCGGAAAGCACCTTTGCCCGGATCTACCAGGAAATCATCAATTTCTGCAAGACCAACGGCAACTTCGACCCGGTGACCATGGGCACCGTGCCGAACGTGGGCCTGATGGCGCAGCAGGCCGAGGAATACGGCTCGCACGACAAGACCTTCGAGGTGTCGGAAGCCGGCCAGGCCAACATCGTCGACCTCGCCACCGGTGAAGTGCTGCTGTCGCAGGAAGTGGAAGCCGGCGACATCTGGCGCATGTGCCAGGTCAAGGACGCCCCGATCCGCGACTGGGTCAAGCTGGCCGTCACGCGCGCCCGCAACTCGGGCATGCCGGCCCTGTTCTGGCTCGACCCGTACCGCCCGCACGAAGCCGAGATGATCAAGAAGGTGCAGAAGTACCTGAAGGACCACGACACCAAGGGCCTGGACATCCAGATCATGTCGCAGGTCCGCGCCATGCGTTACACGCTGGAACGCGTGATCCGCGGCCTGGACACCATCTCGGTGACCGGCAACATCCTGCGCGACTACCTGACCGACCTGTTCCCCATCATGGAACTGGGCACCAGCGCCAAGATGCTGTCGATCGTGCCGCTGATGGCCGGTGGTGGCATGTACGAGACGGGCGCGGGCGGCTCGGCCCCCAAGCACGTCAAGCAGCTGGTCGAGGAAAACCACCTGCGCTGGGATTCGCTGGGCGAATTCCTGGCGCTGGCCGTCTCGCTGGAAGACCTGGGCCTGAAGACCGGCAACGCGCAGGCCAAGGTGCTGGCCAAGACGCTGGACACCGCCACCGGCAAGCTGCTGGACACCAACAAGAACCCGTCGCCCAAGACCGGCCAGCTGGACAACCGCGGCAGCCAGTTCTACCTGGCGCTGTACTGGGCGCAGGAACTGGCCGCCCAGACCGAGGACAAGGCGCTGCAGGCGAAGTTCACCGGCCTGGCCAAGGCACTGGCCGAGGGCGAGCAGAAGATCATCGGCGAACTGCAGGCCGTGCAGGGCAAGCCGGCCGACATCGGCGGTTACTACCTGGTCGACGAGGCCAAGTGCGAGGCCGTGATGCGCCCCAGCGCGACGCTCAACGCGGCGCTCGCAGCCGTCCACGGCTGATCCCGATCGCCGACGGCGCGCGTCCGGCCCGGTGCCGGGTGGGGCGCCGGCCCGGTCCGCCCCGGCGTCCGCAAGGATGCCGGGGTTTTTTCTTGCGCAGAACGCAATTTGTGCGCTTCGCCGGCCCTTGTTTTCTGCAAAAGCTGCCACCAATTCCTCTGGCGTCGGCATGGCGCTTGCTCGCTCGATAGAATGATTTTCATGGCAACCAGAATCCCCTCCAAACCCACCACGCCGCCGGCCCAGAAGCCCGGCCGGGGTGACGGCGATGCAGTCGTCCTGGAGCGCCGGCCGCAGAAGACCGCACCGCCGCAGATGTATCAAGTGGTGATGCTCAACGACGACTACACGCCGATGGAGTTCGTCGTGGTGGTCATCCAGGAATTTTTCAACAAGGACCGCGAGACGGCGACCCAGATCATGCTGAAGATCCACCTCGACGGCCGGGCCGTCTGCGGTGTCTATTCGCGCGACATGGCCGCCACCAAGGTCAACCAGGTGATGGAGGCGGCGCACCAGGCCGGCCACCCATTGCAATGTGTCAGTGAACCGGTTGAATAAATCGGACTCTGACCCATTTGAGAAGAAGTTATTTACAGCAAGGCAAAAGGAAATCTCATGATTGCCCAGGAACTGGAAGTCAGCTTGCACATGGCCTTTGTCGAGGCCAGGCAACAGCGCCACGAGTTCATCACGGTGGAGCACCTGCTGCTCGCTTTGCTGGACAACCCGAGTGCCGCGGAAGTACTGCGCGCCTGCTCGGCCAACGTCGATGACCTGCGCGCGTCGTTGACGAATTTCATCAAGGACAACACGCCCCAGGTGGCGGGTACCGACGACGTCGACACCCAGCCCACGCTCGGGTTCCAGCGCGTGATCCAGCGCGCCATCATGCACGTGCAGTCCACCGGCAACGGCAAGAAGGAAGTGACCGGCGCCAACGTGCTGGTCGCGATCTTCGGCGAGAAGGATTCGCACGCGGTGTACTACCTCCACCAGCAGGGCGTGACCCGCCTCGACGTGGTGAACTTCATCGCCCACGGCATCAAGAAGAGCGATCCGCCGGAAGCCGCCAAGGGCAGCGCCGAATCGCCTTCCAACGAGGGCGAGGAGGGCGGCAACGAGAAGAGCGAGAAGGCCTCGCCGCTCGAGCAGTTCACCCAGAACCTCAACCAGATGGCCAAGGACGGCAAGATCGATCCGCTGATCGGCCGCGAGTACGAGGTCGAGCGCGTGATCCAGATCCTGTGCCGCCGGCGCAAGAACAACCCGCTGCTGGTGGGTGAGGCCGGCGTGGGCAAGACCGCGATCGCCGAGGGCCTGGCCTGGCGCATCACGCAGGGCGACGTGCCCGAGATCCTGGGCGAAGCCCAGGTCTACTCGCTCGACATGGGCGCGCTGCTGGCCGGCACCAAGTACCGTGGCGACTTCGAGCAACGCCTCAAGGGCGTGCTCAAGTCGCTCAAGGACAAGCCGAACGCGATCCTGTTCATCGACGAGATCCACACGCTGATCGGCGCGGGCGCCGCATCGGGCGGCACGCTGGACGCCTCGAACCTGCTCAAGCCGGCGCTCTCCAGCGGCCAGCTCAAGTGCATCGGCGCGACCACCTTCACCGAGTACCGCGGCATCTTCGAGAAGGATGCGGCCCTGTCGCGTCGCTTCCAGAAGGTCGACGTGGTCGAGCCCACCGTGCAGGAAACGGTCGACATCCTCAAGGGCCTGAAGTCGCGCTTCGAGGAGCACCATGGCGTGAAGTACGCGGTGGCGGCCCTGCAGGCCGCGGCCGAGCTCAGCGCCAAGTACATCAACGACCGCCACCTGCCCGACAAGGCGATCGACGTGATCGACGAGGCCGGCGCGGCCCAGCGCATCCTCGCGCCGAGCAAGCGCAAGAAGACCATCAGCAAGACCGAGGTCGAGGAAATCGTCGCGAAGATCGCGCGCATTCCCCCGGCCAACGTCAGCAACGACGACCGCGGCAAGCTGCAGACGCTGGAACGCGACCTGAAGAGCGTGGTGTTCGGCCAGGACAAGGCGCTCGAGGTGCTGGCGTCCGCGGTCAAGATGGCGCGTTCGGGCCTGGGCAAGGGCGACAAGCCGATCGGCTCCTTCCTGTTCAGCGGCCCCACCGGCGTCGGCAAGACCGAAGCCGCCAAGCAGCTGGCCTACATCATGGGCATCGAGCTCATGCGCTTCGACATGTCGGAGTACATGGAGCGCCATGCGGTGAGCCGGCTGATCGGCGCGCCTCCGGGCTATGTCGGTTTCGACCAGGGCGGCCTGCTGACCGAGGCCGTCACCAAGAAGCCGCACGCGGTGCTGCTGCTCGACGAGATCGAGAAGGCGCACCCGGACATCTTCAACGTGCTGCTGCAGGTCATGGACCACGGCACGCTGACGGACAACAACGGACGCAAGGCCGACTTCCGCAACGTCATCATCATCATGACGACCAATGCGGGTGCCGAGACCATGAACAAGGCGACCATCGGCTTCACCAACGCCCGCGAATCGGGCGACGAGATGGCCGACATCAAGCGCCTGTTCACGCCCGAGTTCCGCAACCGCCTGGACGCGAGCGTGAGCTTCAAGGCACTGGACGAAACCGTCATCCTGCGGGTGGTCGACAAGTTCCTGCTGCAGCTCGAGACGCAACTGGCCGAGAAGAAGGTCGACGTCACCTTCACCGACGCGCTGCGCAAGCACCTGGCGAAGAAGGGCTTCGATCCGCTGATGGGCGCACGCCCGATGCAGCGCCTGATCCAGGACACGATCCGTCGCGCGCTGGCCGACGAGCTGCTGTTCGGTCGCCTGCAGGACGGTGGCCGCCTGACGGTGGACCTCGACGACAAGGGCGAGGTGCAGCTGGACATCCAGCCGCTGCCGAAGAAGGAAGGCCGCGCCAAGCCCGAGCCTGAAGAGGCCGCGGCAGGCTGACGAATTCCGCCGCCGATCCGTCGGTGGCCGGGAACGACACCAAAGGCCGGTAGCATCGCTACCGGCCTTTTTCTTTTGCCCGACCTTGATCCTTCCCCAACTCAGCCAAGAATGGAAAACCGGCCTCTCCCTGGCGTGGAGCGGTTACATCGCGGTGTTGTCGATCTGGATCGTGCTGCAGAAGCGCGCGCCGGTGTCCACCATGAGCTGGATCCTGTCGCTGGCCCTGCTGCCCTTCGCGGGCTTCCTGGTCTATTACTTCCTCGGGCCGCAGCGCCTGAAGAAGCAGCGGCTCAAGCGGCTGCGCAGCCGGGCCATCGCCCAGGCGCCGGCCGACATTGCGCTGCTGCGCGAGGGGGCGGAGAAGGCGCCGCCCGCGCTGCGCCACATGGCGGCGCTGAGCACCGCCGCCTGCGGCATCCCGGTGTCGAGCGCCACCGACGTGCAGCTGCTGTCGGGCGGCGCCCGCACCTTCGACGCGATCTTCGAGGCGGTGCGCGCGGCGCGCCACCATGTCCACCTTGAGTACTACATCTTCGAGCCCGATCGCATCGGCACCGCGCTGCGCGACCTGCTGATCGAGCGTGCGCAGCAGGGCGTGACGGTGCGGCTGCTGCTCGACGCGCTGGGCTCCAAGCGCATCGGCCGCAAGTTCATGGCGCCCATGCACGCGGCTGGCATCCACGTCGCGCTGTTCCACGACACGCGCATCGGCCGCCGGCTGCGGCCGGTGACCAACTACCGCACCCACCGCAAGATCGTGGTGTGCGACGGGCAGGTCGGCTTCACCGGCGGCGTCAACATCACCGACGAGGAAGACCGGCGCACCCAGCCCGACGCTTATCACGACGTGCACCTGCGCATCGAGGGCAGCGCGGTGCGCTGGCTGCAGACCACCTTCCTCGAGGACTGGAGCTACGCCACCGGCGAGAGCGCGCGCCGCATGGTGGACGAGTCGCTCGAGCACATGCTGCCGCGCATGACGGCCGGTGAGATCCCCACGCAGATCGTGACCAGCGGTCCCGACAGCCCGCTCGAGGCGATCCACCGGATGCATGTGGAGGCCATCCACTCGGCCAGCCAGCGCGCCTGGCTCACCACGCCGTACTTCGTGCCCGGCGAGCCTGCGCTGATGGCGCTGACCAGCGCCGCGCTGCGCGGCGTCGACGTGCGGCTGCTGGTGCCGCGGCGCAGCGATTCGGCCATCGTGAGCGCGGCCGCGCGCTCCTACTACGACGAGCTGATCACGGCCGGCGTCAAGGTCTGGGAGTACAAGGCCCGCATGCTGCACTCCAAGACGCTGGTGGTCGACGACCACTGCGCGATGATCGGCACCGCCAACTTCGACAACCGCAGCTTCCGCCTCAACTTCGAGGTGATGGCGGTGGTGTACGGTCCGGCCCTGGCGCGCCCGCTGGCCGCCCAGTTCGAGACCGACCTGCACAGTGCCGCCGCCGTGCGCCTGAACCGGCCGCAGACCTTCCTGCGCCGCCTGGGCGATGCGGTGGCCCGACTTTCCTCACCTTTGCTCTGACCCCAGCGAATTCATGCCCGCCCACACCTTCCTCTGGCACGACTACGAAACCTTCGGCGCCGTGCCGCGCCGCGACCGGCCCTCGCAGTTCGCCGCCATCCGCACCGACGCCGACCTGAACGAGGTCGGCGAACCGCTGATGCTCTATTGCCAGCCCGCGCCCGACTACCTGCCCAGCCCCGAGGCCTGCCTGATCACCGGCATCACGCCCCAGCTCGCGCTCGAGCGCGGCGTGCCCGAGCACCAGTTCGCGGCCGAGGTCGAGCGCGTGTTCTCGCAGCCCGGCACCATCGGCGTTGGATACAACACGATCCGCTTCGACGACGAGGTCACGCGCTTCCTGTTCTGGCGCAACCTGATCGATCCCTACGCGCGCGAATGGCAGAACGATTGCGGCCGCTGGGACCTGCTCGACGTGGTGCGGCTGACCTATGCGTTGCGTCCCGAGGGCATCGCGTGGCCGACCAAGGAGGACGGCAAGCCCAGCTTCAAGCTCGAAGACCTGGCGCGCGCCAACGGCCTGCTGCACGAAGCGGCGCACGATGCGCTGTCCGACGTGCGCGCCACCATCGCGCTGGCCCGGCTGATCCGCGACCGGCAGCCCAAGCTGTTCGACTTCGCCTTCGGCCTGCACCGCAAGGACCGGGTGGCGAACGAGCTGGGCCTGCCCGCGACGCGCGAGACCGCGCGGCCCTTCCTGCACGTCTCGGGCATGTTCCCGGCCGAGCGCGGCTGCCTGGCCGTGATGTGGCCCTTGGCCAGCCACCCGACCAACAAGAACGAACTGATCGCCTGGGACCTGGCGCACGACCCCTCGGAACTGCGCGACCTGGACGTCGAGACCCTGCGCCTGCGCCTGTTCACCCGCAGCGCCGACTTGCCCGAGGGCGTGACGCGGCTGCCGGTCAAGGGCATCCACCTCAACAAGTCGCCGATGGTGGTGGGCAAGCTCCGGACGCTGGCGCCTGCCATGGCCGCGCGCTGGAACATCGACCTCGACGCCGCGCTGCGCCACGCCGAAATCGCGGCCGGCCTGCCCGACATGAGCGCGATCTGGCCGCAGGTGTACGCACGCCCCAAGGAGGCCACGCCCGACGTCGACGAGGACCTGTATGGCGGCTTCGTGGGCAATGCCGACCGACGCCGGCTCAACCAGCTGCGCGAGCTGGCGCCGGCGGCGCTGGCCCAGGCCCGCACCGGCTTCGACGATCCGCGGCTGGAGGAGATCTTCTTCCGCTACCGCGCGCGCAACTTCCTCGACACGCTCAGCGAGGAAGAGGCCGAGCGCTGGGAAGCGCACCGCGCGGCGCGGCTGCTCGAAGGCGAGGGCGGGGCGCGCAACGTCGACCAGTTCTTCGCCGAGATCGACACCGCGGCCGAGACGGCCGACGAGCGCGGTGAGGAACTGCTGGGCCTGCTCTACGAGTACGCCGAGGCGATCGCGCCGTCGCCCTGACGACCTGGCCTCACATCGAGGCTTCGAGCATCTCGCGGTAGTCCTCGCGCGTCGCGAGGCGCGGGTTGGTCTTGTGGCAGTGGTCGGCCATGGCGCCGTCGATCACCTTGTCGAACAGCGCGGGCGTTACGCCTACCTCGGCCAGGCCGCCCGGCAGGCCCAGGCGCTGGCCCATGTCGCGGATCGCATCGCCCAGGTCGCCGGCCGAGTCGAGGTTCATGGCGCGCGCCATGCGCTGCAGGCGCTGCTCCTTCTGCACCGACTCGGCGCCCGCGTTGAAGCGGATCACGGCCGGCAGGAACAGGGCGTTGAGCGTGCCGTGGTGCAGCCGCGGGTCGACGCCGCCCAGGCTGTGGCTCAGCGAATGCACGCAGCCCAGCCCCTTCTGGAAGGCCATCGCGCCCTGCATCGAGGCGCTCATGAGGTTGAGCCGCGCCTCGCGGTCGCTGCCGTCCCTGGTGGCGCGTTCGATGTGGCCCCAGGCACGCTCCAGGCCGTCGAGCGCGATGCCGTCGGCCGGCGGGTTGAAAGCGGCCGACATGAAGGTCTCCATGCAGTGCGCGATCGCGTCAATGCCGGTCGCGGCCGTGAGCCGGGGCGGCAGGCCGAAGGTGAGTTCGGGGTCGCAGATCGCGGCCTTGGGCAGGATGTGCCAGCTGTGGAAGCCCAGCTTGCGGTGGTCGTCCACGATGATGATCGCGCCGCGCGCGACTTCGCTGCCGGTGCCGCTGGTGGTCGGCACCGCGATCAGCGGCGCCACGTTCTCGGTGATCTTGGGCGAGCCGCCCTCGATGGTGGCGTAGGTCTTGAGCGGGCCTTCGTGCGTGGCGGCGATGGCCACGCCCTTGGCGCAATCGATGGCCGAGCCGCCGCCCACGGCGATCAGCCCGTCGCAACGGCCCGAACGGTACAGCTCGACCGCGGCGCGCACCGCCGCCTCGGTGGGGTTCGAGGGCGTGGCGTCGAACACCGAGACCTCCAGGTCGCCCAGCGCGTCCAGCGTGGTCTGCAGGATGCCCGCGGCGCGCACGCCGGCGTCGGTCACGATCATCGGTCGGTTGATGCCCACGCGCGCGCATTCGGCGCTGAGCAGGCGGATCGCGCCGAATTCGAACTGGATCTGGGTCAGGTACTGGATGAGGGCCATGGCGGGTGCGTGGGGGGCGGTACGATTTGGAGGCTTGAATCTAGCAACAGGACACCATCTTGCCCATGAACAAAACCCTTGCCGATGTCACGGCGGGAACACCCCGGATGACGACCTCGGCGCGCCCGGAGGCCGCATGCTGACCCCGAAGATGGCCAGCGTGGTCGAGCGCATGGCGCGCGCCGGCCATCCCGCGATGAACACCCTGACCGCGGCCGAAGCCAAGGCCTCGTACGAGAAAGGCGCCGGCGTGCTCGAGGTACCCAAGCCCGCGCTGGCACGCATCGAGGACTTCACGATTCCCGCGCGCGACGGCTTCGCGCTGCCGGCGCGGCTGTATGCGCCCTCGGACGCGGTGCTGCCGGTGCTGGTGTACTTCCACGGCGGCGGCTTCACTGTCGGCAGCATCGCCACCCACGACACGCTGTGCCGCGTGCTGTCGCAGCGCAGTGGCTGCGCGGTGGTGTCGATCGACTACCGGCTCGCGCCCGAGCACAAGTTCCCGACCGCCTCGGACGACGCCTGGGACGCGGTGCAGTTCGTGGCCCGCGAGGCCGGCTCGCTGGGCCTCGACGGGAGCCGGCTCGCGCTTGGCGGCGACAGCGCGGGTGGCACGCTGGCGGCGGTGTGCGCTGTGATGGCGCGCGACGCGGGCCTGCCGGTGGCGCTGCAGCTGCTGTTCTACCCGGGCACCACCGCGCACCAGGACACGGCCTCGCACGAGCGCTTCGCCTGCGGGCCGCTGCTGGACGAGGCGCTGATCAGCTGGTTCTTCGGCCAGTACGTGCGCAGCCCGACCGACCGTGACGACTGGCGCTTCGCGCCGCTCAACGCAGAGGATGTGGACGATGTCGCGCCGGCCTGGATCGGCCTGGCCGAGGCCGACCCGCTGGTCGACGAGGGCATCGCCTATGCTGACAAGCTGCGCGCCGCCGGGGTGCCGGTCGACCTGGAGATCTACCGCGGCGTGATCCACGAATTCGTCAAGATGGGCCGCGCCGTGCCCGAGGCGCTGCAGGCCCACGCCGATGCCGCCAACGCCCTGAAAGAAGCCCTGAACCCATGACCGAAACACTCTCCCGCGCCGACTTCCGCTTCTTCCACCGGCTGCGCGTGCGCTGGGCCGAAGTCGACATGCAGAAGATCGTCTTCAACGCCCACTACCTGATGTACTTCGACACCGCCATGTCGGACTACTGGCGCGCGCTGGCCTTGCCCTACGAGGCCTCGATGGAATCGCTCGAGGGCGATCTCTACGTGAAGAAGGCGACCATCGAATTCAACGCCTCGGCGCGCATGGACGACGCGCTGGACGTGGGCATGAAATGCGTGCGCGTCGGCACCTCGTCGATCGTGTTCCGCGGCGGCCTGTTCCGCGGCGACGAGCTGCTGGTCACCAGCGAGCTGGTCTATGTCTTCGCCGACCCGGCCACCCAGACCTCGCGGCCGGTGCCCGATGCGCTGCGCGCGATCTTCAGCGCCTACGAGGCGGGCGAGACGATGTTCACGGTCGAGACCGGCGATTGGCAGGCGCTGGGCAGCGGCGCGGGCGCGATCCGGCGCGCGGTGTTCGTGCAGGAGCAGCGCATTCCCGAAACGCTCGAATGGGACGAACACGATGCGACCGCGTTGCATGCGGTGGCGCGCAACCGGCTGGGCCGGGTGATCGGCACCGCGCGCCTGCTGAGCGAGGCACCCGGCGTGGGTCGCATCGGCCGCATGGCGGTGCACCGCAACCTGCGCGGTGGCGGCCAGGGCGCCGCGGTGCTGCGTGCGCTCGAGGCCGCGGCCAAGGCGCGTGGCGACCGCGAGATCACGCTGCATGCGCAGCGCAGCGCCGAGGGCTTCTACGGGCGCCTGGGCTACGCGCCGCACGGCGCGCCCTTCGAAGAGGCCGGCATCGCGCACATCGAGATGCGCCGCGCGCTGGCCTGAGGTTTCGGCGGATGCGCCTGCGCACCAAGATCATCACGCTGGCCGTGGTGCCGCTGATCGTGGCGCTGCTGCTGGTGGCCACCGCGGTGCGCCACCAGGAGCGCGACCTGGCGGCGCGCGAGCGCGCGCTGGTCGAGCTGAGCCTGCTGGCGCAGCGTCGCTCCGAGCTGCGCAGCTATGTCGAGCTGGCGGTCAGCACGGTGCGCCCGCTCTACGACACCGGCCGCGACGACGAGCAGACCCGCAACGAGGCGCTGCGCCGGCTGGCCGCGCTGGACTACGGCAACGACGGCTACTTCTTCGTCTACGACATGGACGGCCGCTCGCTGATGCACTCGCGCCAGCACGAGCTCGAAGGACAGAACCTCTGGGAGCTGCGCGATTCGCAGGGCCGGGCGACCATCCAGGACCTGGTCGGCCAGGTGAGGAAGGGCGGCGGCTACGTCGAGTACGAGTGGCGCAAGCCCTCGAGCGCGCAGATGGCGCCCAAGCTCGGCTACATCACCTCGCTGCCGCGCTGGAACTGGATGCTGGGCACCGGGCTGTACCTCGACGACGTCGAGGCGGCGGTGCAGTCGCTGCAGCACCAGGTGAGCGAGAACGTCACCACCACCATGCTGTGGATCGCGGCCATCGCGGCCGTGTGCCTGGGCGTGGTGAGCGCGGGAGGGCTGCTGCTCAACCTCAGCGAGCACCGGGTGTCCGAAGCCCGGCTGCGCCTACTCGCGCGGCAGGTGGTGCAGTCGCAGGAGGACGAGCGCGGCCACCTGGCGCGCGAACTGCACGATGGCATCAGCCAGACGCTGGTCTCGGCCAAGCTGCTGATCGAGTCGGCGGTCGACACGCTCGAGCGCGGGCAGCAGGCCACGCCGCCGGCCATGCCCAAGGCGCTGGCGCGGCTCAACGATTCGCTGTCGGAGGTGCGCCGCATCTCGCACCGGCTGCGGCCCGCGCTGCTCGACACGCTGGGCCTGCCGGCCGCGCTCGAGCGGCTGGGCGACGAGTTCGGCGACGAGACGCCGCTGCGCGTGCAGGTGCATGCCGAGGGCAGGGCGATCGACCTGCCGGAGGACGTGAAGACCGCGCTGTTCCGCGTGGCCCAGGAGGCGCTGACCAATGTGCACAAGCATGCGCAGGCGAGCCAGGTCACGCTGGCGCTGGCCTTCGGGCGGGCCAGCGTGCGGCTGACGGTGCAGGACGACGGGCGCGGCTTCGACGAGGCCGCGCTGAGCTTGGACCCGCGCCGCGGCATCGGCCTGCGCAACATGCGCGAGCGCATGGACGCGATCGGCGGCACGCTCGAGGTGCAGGCCGGCGAGGGCGGCACCCGCATCGTGGCGGCGGCGCCGGTCACAATCGCACGCGCCGCATGACCGAAACCCCGCCCGTCCGCCTGTTCCTCGTCGACGACCATCCGCTGGTGCGCGACGGCCTGCGCGCGCGGCTGGGTTCGCTGCCCGGGCTGGAGATCGTGGGCGAGGCCGGCTCGGCGCAGGAGGCGATCGCGCAGGTCGCGCTGCTCCAGCCCGACCTGGTGCTCACCGATGTGGGCATGAAAGACATGAACGGCATCGAACTTGCAGGCGTGCTGCTGGCGCAGCGGCCGGCGCTGCACATCGTGATGCTTAGCATGTACGACAACCCCGAATACGTGCAGCGCGCGCTGCAGGCCGGTGCGCGCGGCTATGTGCTCAAGGACGCGCCGGCGGGCGAGATCGTGGCGGCGATCCAGGCCGTGACGGCCGGCGGCACCTTCCTGAGCCCGGCGGTGTCGCAGCGGCTGTTCCGCAACCAGGCGCAGCGGCCCACGCTCACGCCGCGCGAGAGCGAGATCCTCACGGCGCTGGGCCGGGGCGAATCGAGCAAGCAGATCGCGCGCGACCTCGACCTGAGCGTGCGCACGGTCGAGGCGCACCGGCAGAGCATCAAGCGCCGGCTGGGCATCGAGGGGCAGGCCGAGCTGATCAAGTACGCGGTGGAGCACGCGCGCCAGTTCGGCAACCACTGAGCAGAAAGCGGGCCTCGGGTTATCCCTTAGGCATTACCGCGCATGGCAGTCGCGCGGTCCGACGGATGGCAGATGCGCCTCGGCCGGGAACACTCCAGAAACTTTTTTCTGGAGACAACCCGATGCAAAGCATCCGACGCCACCTGGTGTGGCTGGTCATCGCGATCGTGGGCGCTTTCGCGCTCGGCACCGTCGCACTCTCGCGCGGTGAAGCGATCAGCGCACTCTGGATCGTGGTGGCCGCGCTCTGCGTCTACCTGATCGCCTACCGCTACTACAGCCTGTTCATCGCCGACAAGGTGCTGGGCCTGGACGCGAAACGCAAGACGCCTGCCCACCGCCACAACGACGGCCTGGACTATGTGCCGACCGACAAGAACGTGCTGTTCGGCCACCACTTCGCGGCCATCGCCGGCGCCGGCCCGCTGGTGGGCCCGGTGCTGGCGGCGCAGATGGGCTACCTGCCCGGGCTGCTGTGGATCCTGGCGGGCGTGGTGTTCGCGGGCGCGGTGCAGGACTTCATCGTGCTGTTCATCTCGACCCGCCGCGACGGCCGTTCGCTGGGCGACCTGATCAAGCAGGAGATGGGCATCGTGCCGGGCATGATCGCGCTGTTCGGCACCTTCATGATCATGATCATCATCCTGGCGGTGCTGGCGCTGATCGTGGTCAAGGCGCTGGCCGAATCGCCCTGGGGCACCTTCACCGTGGGCGCGACGATTCCGGTGGCGCTGTTCATGGGCGTGTACCTGCGCTACCTGCGGCCCGGCCGCATCGGCGAGGTGTCGGTGATCGGCTTCGTGCTGCTGATGCTCGCGATCTTCGGCGGGCAGGCCGTGAGCCAGCACCCCGACTGGGCCGCGCTCTTCACCTTCGACGGCAAGGCGCTGACCTGGATGCTGATCGGCTACGGCTTCATCGCCGCCACGCTGCCGGTCTGGCTGCTGCTCGCGCCGCGCGACTACCTCTCGACCTTCCTCAAGATCGGCACCATTCTGGCGCTGGCCGTGGGCATCGTGTTCGTCGCGCCCACCCTGCAGATGCCGGCCGTCACGCAGTTCGCGCAGGGCAACGGCCCGGTCTGGTCGGGCAGCCTGTTCCCCTTCCTGTTCATCACCATCGCCTGCGGCGCGGTGTCGGGCTTCCACGCGCTGATCTCCTCGGGCACCACGCCCAAGATGATCGACAACGAGCGCCACATGCGCTTCATCGGCTACGGCGGCATGCTGGCCGAGTCCTTCGTCGCCGTCATGGCGCTGGTCGCGGCCTCGTGCATCGAGCCGGGCATCTACTTCGCGATGAACAGCCCGGCCGCGCTGGTCGGCAACACGCCGGCCACCGTTGCGCAGACCATCTCGAGCTGGGGCTTCGTCGTGACGCCCGAGATGCTGATCCAGACCGCCAAGGACGTGGGCGAGACCACCATTTTGGGCCGCACCGGCGGCGCGCCGACGCTGGCCGTGGGCATGGCCCACATCCTGCACCAGGCGCTGGGCGGCCCGGGGATGATGGCCTTCTGGTACCACTTCGCGATCCTGTTCGAGGCGCTGTTCATCCTGACCGCGGTGGACGCGGGCACGCGCGCCGGCCGCTTCATGCTGCAGGATTTGCTGGGCAGCTTCGTGCCCGCGCTGGGCCGCACCGATTCGCTGCCGGCCAACCTGTTCGCCACCGGGCTCACCGTGGCGGCCTGGGGCTACTTCCTCTACCAGGGCGTGGTCGATCCGCTGGGTGGCATCAACACGCTGTGGCCGCTGTTCGGCATCTCGAACCAGATGCTCGCGGCCGTGGCGTTGATGCTGGGCACGGTGGTGCTGTTCCGCATGAAGCGCGAGCGCTACGCCTGGGTGGCGCTGGTGCCCACCGTGTGGCTGCTGGCCTGCACGCTGACGGCCGGCTGGCTCAAGATCTTCTCGTCGGACCCGAAGGTCGGCTTCCTCTCGCATGCGGCGAAGTACGCCGACGGCCTGGCCCAGGGCGTACTGATCGCGCCGGCCAAGACGCCCGAGGCGATGTCGCGCATCGTCTTCAACGACCGGCTCGACGCCGCGCTGTGCGCGCTGTTCATCTTCGTGGTGCTGAGCGTGCTGGTCTACAGCGTGAAGGCCTGCCTGGCCGCGCGCCGCGTGAACCGGCCGACCGTGCACGAGACGCCCTACGAAGCCTTCGAGCCGATGCGTTCCTGATGCTGAACTCGGGCATGAGCCTGCCGGAGGCGGGCCGCTACCTCGGCCGCTCGCTCGCGCAGTCGCTGCGGCTGATGGTGGGCCAGCCCGACTACGGCGCCTACCTGCGCCACATGGCGGCCACGCACCCCGACCAGGCGCCGATGAGCGAGATCGCCTTCTTCCGCGAACGGGAGCAGGCGCGCTACGGCGGCGGCAAGGGCCGCTGTTGCTGACAAAAAAGGCGCCCGCGGGCGCCTTTTGCATGGGGCTGCCCTTGCCTAGATGTCGGCCAGCAGCGGGTAGGGCAGGGGCTCGACCGTGAGCGCCGGGCCCTGGGCGCTCACCGCGTGCAGCGCACCGGCCTCGAGCGCCGCGATCTGCATCGAGACCAGCGCGGCCCAGCGGCCGTCGGGCGACGCGGCGGCCTGCACCACGGTGCCGACCGGCTGCTCGGCGTCGCTGGCGGCGAAGACTTCCTGGCCGGCCTCGACCGGCGTGTCGGCCGTCACCACATAGGTCCGGCGCTTGAGCGTGCCGCGGAACTGGCTGCGCGCCACGATCTCCTGGCCCGGGTAGCAGCCCTTCTTGAAGTTCACGCCGCCCACCGACTCGTAGTTGAGCATCTGCGGCACGAAGGCGTCGAGCACCGGCGTGCTGAGGGTCGCGATGCCGCTGCGCACCTCGCTCCAGGGCCAGAGCGCGGCGTCCAGCGCCGGGCCGGTCGGCGCGGGCGCGGCGGCGGGGGCGATCCAGAGCGCGCGCGGCACGCCGTCGGCCGGGTAGAGCGGCACGATGCCGATCTCGTCCTCGCTGCCGGGCACGGCACGCGCGATGCGCGCACCGACCGGCGCCGCGGCATCGATGCCGTTGGCCGCCAAGGCCGGTCCGGCCAGGCCGTACAGCGCAGTCGACTCGCTGGCGTCGCTGAGCTTCACCTTGGCGCGCAGCACGTACATCGACAGCTTCTTGAGCGTGGCGGCGAGGATGTCGCGGCTGCACACCAGCAGCACCAGGTCGGCGCGTGGCCGCACGCCGATGAAGCTCGCGATCATCCGGCCCTTGGCCGTGCAGAGCGCGGCCAGGCGCGCCTCGGCGGGTTGGAGCAGCGCGAAGTCCTGGGTCAGCTGGCCGTGCAGGAAGTTCGCGGCGTCCGGTCCCTCGGCGCGGATCACGCCCAGGTGGGGGAGGGGAGTTACACCATTCAGGAGGGCAGAGGTCATCGCTGAATTATCATGGCCGCACGCCATCCGTTCGACCCGCAGGGCTACCCCGCGGACTCGGCTTCCAGGGCTTTGTCCGGCCCCTCTTTTCTCCATTCCTTTGCGCCGCTTCTTCCTCACGATCTTTCTTCTGGGCGCGCTCGGCGCGCTGGGCGCGGGCGCCTGGGGCCTGTGGTGGGTCCACCGCCCGCTCGACCTCGCGGCCCCCAACGTCGACCTGTCGGTGGAGCCCGGCACCACGCCGCGCGGCGTGGCCGAAGCGGTGGCCGCGGCCGGCACCCGGGTCCAGCCGCAGCTGCTCTACGCCTGGTTCCGCTTCTCGGGCCAGGACCGCCAGATCCGCGCCGGCAGCTACGAACTCGAACGCGGCGTGACCCCGCGCACGCTGCTCAACATGCTGGTGCGCGGCGAGGAAGCCACGCGCAGCCTGGTGCTGGTCGAGGGCTGGAACTTCCGCCAGGTGCGCGCCGCGCTGGCCAAGGCCGAGCAGCTCAAGCCCGAGACCGTGGGCGAGGACGACGCGGCGCTGATGGCGCGGCTGGGCAAGCCCGGCGTGCATCCCGAAGGCCGCTTCTTCCCCGACACCTACACCTACTCGAAGGGCTCGACCGACTTCGCCGTGCTGCAGCGCGCGATGCGAGCCATGGACAAGAAGCTCGAGGCCGCCTGGGCCGCGCGCGCCAGCGACCTGCCGCTCAAGACGTCCGATGAGCTGCTGATCCTGGCCAGCATTGTCGAAAAGGAGACAGGCCAGGCCAAGGACCGGCCCGAGGTCGCGGCCGTGTTCGTGAACCGTCTGCGCATCGGCATGCCGCTGCAGACCGACCCGACGGTGATCTACGGCATGGGCACGGCCTACGAGGGCAACCTGCGCAAGAAGGACCTGCAGACCGATACGCCCTGGAACACCTACACCCGCGGCGGCCTGCCGCCCACGCCGATCTCCATGCCGGGCAAGGCGGCGCTGCTGGCCACCATCCAGCCGGCGCAGAGCAAGTCGCTGTACTTCGTCTCGCGCGGCGACGGCTCGAGCCAGTTCAGCAGCACGCTGGACGACCACAACCGGGCGGTGAACCGCTACCAGCGCGGCATCGAACCCAAACCCAAGAACAACGGACCATGAGCGGACTTTTCCTGACGCTGGAAGGCATCGACGGCGCGGGCAAGTCGAGCCACATCGACGCGCTCGAGGCGCTGTTCCAGGCCGCCGGCCGCACCGTCACGCGGACGCGCGAACCCGGCGGCACGCCGCTGGCCGAAACCCTGCGCGGCCTGATCCTGGCGCAGCCGATGGATGCGCTGACGGAGTCGCTGCTGGTCTTCGCGGCGCGGCGCGACCACATCGTGAACGTGATCGCGCCCGCACTGGCGCGTGGCGAGGTGGTGCTGTGCGACCGCTTCACCGACGCCACCTTCGCCTACCAGGGCGCCGGCCGCGGCTTCGATCTCGCCGTGCTCGGGACCCTGGAGCAGTGGGTGCAGGCAGGGCAGGGGGGCGAAACGCTGCTGCAGCCCGAGCTCACCCTGTGGTTCGACCTGCAGCCCGAAGTCGCCGCGGCCCGCCTGGCCGGTGCGCGCCTGCCCGACAAGTTCGAAGCCCAGCCCGTAGCCTTCTTCCAGCAGGTCGCGGCCGGCTATGCCGAACGCGCGAAGGCGCCGCGCTTCGCGCGCATCGACGCCGACCAACCGCGCGAGCAGGTCTGGCAGCAGGTCGAGGCCGTGCTGCGCCAACGCGGATTCATTGCATGACACCGCTGTCCCCCTGGCTCGCCCGCCCGCTGTCCGACCTGCTGCGCCAGCGCGGCCATGCCTGGCTGCTGCAGGGCCCGTCCGGCCTGGGCCAATACGACCTGGCGCTGGCGCTGGCCTCGGCCTGGCTGTGCGAGACGCCCACCGAGCACGGTGCCTGCGGCCACTGCACCAGCTGCCACGCGATCGAGGTCCGCACCCATGCCGACCTGTGTGTGCTGATGCCCGAGACGGCCATGATGGAGCTGGGCTGGCCGCTGGACGAGAAGGCGCAGGCCGACATCGACGACAAGAAGCGCAAGCCCAGCCGCGAGATCCGGGTGGAGGCGATGCGCGAGGCGGTCGGCTTCGCCCAGCGCACCAGCGCGCGCGGGCGCGGCAAGGTGGTGTTCGTCTATCCGGCCGAACGCATGAACGCGATCACCGCCAATGCGCTGCTCAAGACGCTGGAGGAACCCGTGGGCGACGTGCGCTTCGTGCTCGCCAGCGAGGCGGCCTGGCAGCTGCTGCCGACCATCCGCAGCCGCTGCCTGGGTTTCACCCTGCCGTGGCCCGAACCGTCCGAGGCGGTCGATTGGCTGGTCGCGCACCAGGTAGCGGCCGCCGATGCGCCGGCGCTGCTGCGTGCGGCCGGCGGCCGGCCCAGCGACGCCTTGAGATTGGCGCGCAGCGGCGCTTCGCCCAAGGCTTGGTCGCTGCTGCCCAAGGCCATGCAGCGCGGCGAGGTCGCGGCCCTGACGGACCAGGCGCCGGCGCAGGCCATCGGCGCGCTGCAGAAGCTGTGCCACGACCTGATGGCCGTCGGCAGCGGCGCCGAGCCGCGCTTCTTCGCGGCCGCCGAGTTGCCGCCCGCGCCCTCGAATGTCGCGCTGGCGCGCTGGTCCAGGTCGCTGGCCGCGGCCGCCCGGACCGCCGAGCATCCCTTCAATGCGGGCCTGATGCTGGAAGCGCTTGTGAGCGAGGCGCGAAGCACCCTAAACTCGGCCCGACGCCCATGAACAGCCCCAGCCCCGCCTCCGTGCCCCAACGGCCCAGCGTGATCCAGCTGGCGATCAAGGAGAAGGGCGCGCTCTATGCGGCCTACATCCCGCTGTTCGCCGAGGGCGGCATCTTCATTCCCACCTCGCGCGAGTACCGGCTGGGCGACGACGTCTACGTGCTGCTGACCCTGCCCGACGACCCGCAGCGCTACCCCGTGGCCGGCAAGGTCGCCTGGATCACGCCGGCCCGCGCGGCCGGCAGCCGCGCCCCCGGCGTCGGCGTGCGTTTCCCGGCCGACGAGAAATCGCGCCAGCTCAAGGCCCGCATCGAGGAAGCCCTGGGCGGCTCGATGGCCTCCGACCGCCCCACCCAGACCATCTGAGCCACCGCCGCGCGACCTTCGTCGCGCGCGCTGCGATGGCCTCTTCATTTCCGCCGCCGCCGTACCGATGTTCACCGACTCCCATTGCCACCTCACCTTCCCTGAATTCGCGTCGGAGATGCCGCAGATCCGCGCCGCCATGGCGGCCGCGCAGGTCGACCGCGCGCTGTGCATCTGCACCAAGCTCGAGGAATTCGCCGACGTGCAGGCGCTGGCCGCGCAGTACGACAACTTCTGGGCCAGCGTGGGCGTGCACCCCGACAACGAGGACATCGCCGAACCCAGCCTCGAGGACCTGGTGCGCCGTGCCGCGCTGCCCAAGGTGGTGGCCATCGGCGAGACCGGCCTCGACTACTACCAGATGGAAGAGCGCAAGGGCGGCCGCAGCATCGCCGACATGGAATGGCAGCGCGACCGCTTCCGGGTGCACATCCGCGCGGCCCAGCAGGTGCGCATGCCGCTGGTGATCCACACCCGCGAGGCCTCGGCCGACACGCTGGCCATCCTCCAGGAGGAGGGCGAGGACGGCACCGGCCGGGCCGCCGGCGGCGTGTTCCATTGCTTCACCGAAACGGCAGAGGTGGCCCGTGCCGCGCTCGACCTCGGCTTTTACATTTCCTTCTCGGGCATCCTGACCTTCAAGAAGGCGCAGGACCTGCGCGACGTGGCGGCCTTCGTGCCGCTCGACCGCATGCTGATCGAGACCGACAGCCCCTACCTGGCGCCGGTGCCCTACCGCGGCAAGACCAACAACCCGTCCTACGTGCCCTTCGTGGCGCAGCAGATCGCGCAACTGCGCCAGCTGCCCGTCGAAGCCATCGCGGCGGCCACCAGCCAGAACTTCGAGACGCTCTTCGCGGGCGTGAAAACTTGAGAAATCGCATGAAGAAATTCCTCTATCTTCTTGTTTTACTGGTCTCTTTTTCTGCCAGCGCAGACTCGTTCGACGATTTCTTCCGTGCCGTGCGCGCCGACAACGCCAGCGGCGTGCAGTCGCTGCTGAACCGGGGTTTCGACCCGAACACACGCGACGCCAACGGCCTCACGGGCCTGCTGATCGCGCTGCGCGAACCCTCGCCGAAGGTGATCGACGTGCTGCTGGACTGGCCCAAGACGGATGTCGAGTCGCGCAACGCCAGCGACGAGAGCCCGCTGATGCTGGCCGCCATCAAGGGCCAGAAGGCGCTGGTCGCCAAGCTCATGGCGCGCGACGCCGACATCAACAAGCCGGGCTGGACGCCGCTGCACTACGCGGCCTCGAGCGGCCAGCTCGAGATCATGAAGATGCTGCTGGACAAGTACGCCTTTATCGACGCCCAGTCGCCCAACGGCACCACGCCGCTGATGATGGCCGCGATGTACGGCTCGCTCGACAGCGTGAAGCTGCTGCTCGACGAGGGGGCCGATCCGCTGATGAAGAACCAGCAGGGCATGACGGCCACGCAGTTCGCGCAACGTGCCCAGCGGCAGGAGGCGGCGGACCTGCTGGCGGCCGCGGTGCGCAGCAAGCAGCCCAACGCGGGCAAGTGGTAGGGCGGGCGCCTTCAAGGCCGGGTGAAGCGGCCTGCTGAAAGTTGCTGTGAGGCGGGGAATACAGATGGTTACATTGTTTAAAAACATGTAACAATCGTTGCACGTGGACCTCTTGCAAGGCCTGCGAGGGCCCTGGGCGGAACGCGTCGGTGGTCAGCGCGGCCGTGGGGGTCCCTTCCCCTCCGCTTCGTAGAAAAGCCACCGCATGCTCCAGCCCGCGCCCGTTCTCGCCTGCTCCCTCCGTGGCCTCGCCACCTTCGTCATGGGAGCCGCGCGATGAGCGGCCAAGGCAAGCCCCTGCATCGGCTGCTGGTCCCGGGCTGGACCTTGCTGTGCTGCTGCGCACCGCTGGGCGTGGCCGCGCAGACGGTCACCACCGGGCCGCACTACTACGTCGACCCCCACAGCACCTTCCTGGTGGGCGCCACCGGCGCGGCCGGCATCGATGCCGACGGCCACGGCGGCAAGTGCCACCGGGGGCCGATTCCCGGCTCGGCCGGTGCCACCGGGCCCACCATCAACCGCACCGTGACCTATGCGCCCGCGGCGGGCGCCTCCACCGGCACCATCATCGCCGCGGGCAGTTCCGGCGGCACCGGCGGTGCGGGCGGCAACGGTGACGGCGGCGGCCATTGCGGCGCGGGCGATTTCTACGGCATGGCCGGCGGCAACGGCGGCAACGTGACCGTGGTGGTGGATCCTGGCGCCAATGCGCCGGCTGCGGGCTATGCGGTGACCAACACCGCCATCGTGGTGCTCAGCCACGGCGGCACCGGTGGCAAGGGCGGCGACAACACCCGCGCCAAGGCCCAGTACAGCGCGGGCGACGGCGGCGCGGCCGGCAACGGCGGCAGCCTGAACCTCACCAACCATGCGTCGCTCCAGGTGACGGGCGGGCCCACGGCCTTCGGCATCGTGGCGCAGAGCGCGGGCGGGCAGGGC
>NZ_LZZW01000008.1 GCF_014170375.1 Variovorax sp. UMC13
CCGGAGCCGCCCGCGGCCGGCGGGGGGGCCGCGGGCGGCTCCGGTTCGGGTTCGGGTTCCGGCACGAAGGCGGCGATGGGCGCCTCGTCGACGGCCTCTTGCGACACCGGCGCGGATTCTGATTCGGGCTCGGGCTGCACATCCGCCGGCATGGCCGGGTCCCACGGCATCTCGCTCGGCCGCGACAGCAGGCTGGCGAGCACCGCGAGGTCGTCCTGCGCATCCTGGGGATCGGCCGCGGCGGGCTCGACGGCCTCGACTACGACGGCCGGCGCTGGCGGCTGGACCTCGGGTTCCGGCACCGGTGGCGCCGCGGGCTGCAACCAGCTGGCGTCGATCGACGCATGGGCGGTCTCGAAGAAATCGATGTCCTCGCCCTGCGGCAGCTGCTGCGCGGGCGCGGGGGCCGGTTCCGACGGAGCGTCCAGCGCGCGCAGGTCGAAATCCAGGAAGTCGGTGGACGCGAAATCGTCGTCCATCTCGCTGTCGCGGCGGGCGCTCGCGCGCTCGGTCTCGGCCATGCGCGACGAGGTCTCCAATGCGTGATGCCCTGCGACGTCGGGCGCCGCGAGATCAAGCGCGAGCTCGGCCTGCGGCGGCACGTCGACCGGCGCCGGTGCCGGCGGCTCGGCCGCGATGTGACGCGCGGCGATCGCCAGCAGGTCGGGGTCGCTCAGGCGCGTGGGCGGCAGCGGGGCGCCGCTGCGCAGGGCCTCGGCCAGGCGGGCGAAGTCGTCGTCCTGCGCGTCGTGCGGCCGGCCGGCAGCGATGGCCTCGACCCAGGCGGCGAAATCCTTGAGCGCGCGGCCGGTGGCCTCGCACAGTTCGGGCGTGGCGGGACGCTGGTCGGCCAGCCAGAGGTTGACGACCTGCTCGAAGGACCAGGCGGCGTCGCCGAAGTCGGTCAGGCCGACCATGCGCGAGCTGCCCTTGAGCGTGTGGAAGGCCCGGCGCAGCACCGTGAGCGCGCCCATGTCGGTGGCATCGTGCCCGAGCGTCTCGAGCGCCGCCTGGCCGTTGACCAGCACCTCGCGCGCCTCGTCCAGGAAGATGTTGCGCAGGTCGTCTTCCTCGAGCTCCGTCACCTCGGTGTCGGGCAGGGACATCGGGCCGACGATCTTGGCGGTCCAGCTGTCGGCGGCGCGGCTGAATTCCTCGATCGGCGACACCGGCTTGCGGTGCGGCGTGGCCAGGGCGGCCAGCTTGGCGGCGATCTGGGCATCGACCTCCTCCACGCTGAGCGTGAGCTCGGCGCCGGGCGCCCCGGCCAGGGCCTCCGAAGACGCGGCGCCCGTCTCGGCGGTGCGGCCCATCAGCGGCTTGAGTTCGCCGGCCTCGGCGTCGAACACGAACAGGCGCTTGGCCAGCGCCGGCTGGTAGGCCAGCATGTCGATCAGGAAGCCCAGCGCGCCCAGGTTGTTGCCCAGCGAATCGAAATCGCGCGTCTCGTCGGCCGGCGATTCGGCGGCCGTCAGGTGGTCGACGTTCTCGCGCATGCGCTGCACGGTCTGTGCGGCCTGGTCGAGCCCCAGCACCGAGAACACGCCGCGCATCTGCAGCAGCTGCGTGGGCACGGTGCGCAGCAGCGAGGGGTCCTGCGGCCGGCGGAAGAACTGGTCGAGCGATTTCTCGAGATCGCTGAGGTTGGCGCGCAGCTCGTCGACCACCGTGCCCATCGACTGGCGGTCGCTCACGCGGCGGTAGAGCTCCTCCATCCAGGGCTCGAGCGGCTCGGCCCGGCCGCCCTCGCGCACCCGGTCGATGCGCCCGGCGAGCTGGACGGTGCGGGCCGTGAGCTGGCGGTCCTGCGGATCGAGGTCCTCGAAGGCGGCTTCCAGGTACAGCACCGAGGTCGCGACCTCCATGCCGAGCTCGGTGCCGGGCGGCTCGCCCGAACGCAAGGTGGCCTCGACCGCGTGGTCGAGCGCCTGCGCCATCGGCAGGCTGGCCGGATGCAGCTTCTGCAGCGATTCGCCGAGCTGCGTGAACGCATCGACGGCCTGACGGACGCGCGACAGGTCACCGCCGGACAGCGCCGACCACATCTCCTTGGCGGCCTCGATGCGCTTGCGGGCCTGGGCCAGCGCCTGCGGATCGAAGCGGCCGAACTGCTCGACCGCATAGTCGACCGGGGCCTCGTCCTGGACGCCCCAGGCGCGCCGCACCCGGCGCAGCGTGAGCACCTCCTCGCCGCGGGCCGGCGCGGCCTGCGCGCAGAAGAAGAGCAGGTCCTGCGCCAGCCGCTCCGACGTGGCGGCATCGCCGCCCCGGGCCAGCGTGGCGTACTGCAGCAGCACGCGCGAGGCGGCGCGCTTCACATAGAGGTCGATCGGCAGCAGCGACAGGCTCAGCGCCTCGAAGAAGCCGGCCGCCAGCATCCAGAAGCTGACCACGCGCGGCGCCGAGGCGCCGCGGGCCAGGCCGAGGCACAGCGCGTGCAGCCGGCGCGCCGCCTGCGCGTCGCCGTCCTGGACGATCTTGAGCACTTCGCGGTCGAGCTTGGAGCGCACGGCCGGGTCGTAGACCAGCGCCACCTGGGTCGGCGACGGGCGGATCTCGACCCAGCGCCAGGGATGGGGCCAGAGGTCGGCCGGGTGCACGCGGTCGCTGCTGGCCATCTGCAGCACGTCGCGGTACTGCGGAAACAGGCCGACCGCGGACACGGCCTTGCCGCCCAGCAGGGCCTGCAGGTAGTCGATCACCGCGAAGCTGGCGCGGTCGATCTTGTGCACCTCGGCCTCGGTGCAGCGCGCCGGCTCGTCGACGAAGCGCTGCACCGCGAACTCCATCGCGCCCACCACCAGCGCCGGCGTCTTGTGGCCGACCATGGTGAGCGCACCCACGGCCTGGTGCAGGTGCTGGCGCGCCTGGCGCAGCGGCCCGGCGTCGGACGTTGCCGCCACGTCGCGCGCGAAGCGGCGCAAGGACTTGCCCGTGCCCTCGAGGGTCTTCTGGACTTCGCCGATCACCCAGGCCAGCGGCCCCAGGTCATGGCTGTCGGGTGCGGAGGCGGAAGACTCGGCCATGGCGGACGAAGGGGTCGACACGTTCGGCGCCCGCGGTTCAGACGATCTTGAAGCGAGCCACCGACTGGCGCAGCTCCTCGGCCATCTGCGACAGCTCGCGCACCTGCTGGGCCGTGGTGCGCGTGCCGTCGCCGGTCTGCTCGGTCACCGCGAAGATGTGCTGGATGTTGGCGGCCACCACGTTGGCCGAATCGGCCTCGCGCGAGGCGGACTGCGAGATCTGCTCGATCAGGTCGGCCAGCCGGCGCGACACGCGGTCGATCTCGGACAGCGCGGTGCCCGCGTTGTCGGACAGCTTGGCGCCCTCGACCACGCCCTGCGTGGAGCGCTCCATGGCGCCCACCGCATCCTGGGTGTCGGTCTGGATCGCCTTCACCAGCGCCGCGATCTGGCGCGTGGCGTCGGCCGAGCGCTCGGCCAGGCGCTGCACTTCCTCGGCCACCACCGAGAAGCCGCGGCCGGCCTCGCCCGCGGATGCGGCCTGGATGGCGGCGTTGAGTGCCAGCACGTTGGTCTGTTCGGTGATGTCCGAGATCAGTTCGGTGATTTCACCGATCTCCTGCGAGGACTCGCCCAGCCGCTTGATGCGCTTGGAGGTTTCCTGGATCTGGTCGCGGATCGAGTTCATGCCGCCGATCGCGTTCTGCACCGCCTGCAGGCCCGAGGAAGCGGCCTTGAGCGACTGGCGCGCCACCGTGGCCGATTCCTGCGCCTGCGAGGACACGCCGTTGATGCGCTCGGCCATGGTCAGCACCGACTGGCCGGTCTCGCGGATCTCGCGCAGCTGCTCGGTCGAGGCGGCCAGCAGCTCGGTCGAGGTGCTTTCCACCAGCGAGGTGGTGTGGGCCACGCGCGAGGCCGTGTTCTGCACGTTGCCCACCAGCAGCCGCAGTTCCTCCACCGTGTAGTTCACCGAGTCGGCGATGGCGCCGGTGATGTCCTCGGTCACGGTGGCTTCCTGCGTCAGGTCGCCTTCGGCCACCGTCTGCAGTTCGTTCATGAGCCGCAGGATCGCGGCCTGGTTGGCGCTGTTCACGCGGCTGGCTTCCTCGCTCAGACGCTCGGCCTCGAGCCGGTCCTTCTCGGCCGCGACCGCGCGCTCGCGGCCTTCGCGCACCTGCACGAAGCCCATGCCGCCGGCCAGCGCCAGCGCCGCCAGCGAGAGCACGACCAGCATCGCCAGCGTGCCGGCGCCCAGGCCGGTGCGGTCGGACAGCTTGGACTGCAGGTCGCCCAGCGACAGCCGCAGCGGCTCGCTGTCGGCCAGGATGGTGGCCAGGCCTTCGCGCGCCGACACCAGGCCCTGCAGGTTGCCCAGGATGGCGCCGGCCTGCGTGCGGGTCTGCTCGTAGGTCTTGAGGATCAGTTCGAGCTGCTGGCGGCTCTGCGCGTCGCGCGCGCCCGGCAGGCGCTGCTGTGCATTGCCGTCGAGCAGGCCGCGCGCGATCTCCTGGAAGGTGTTCAGGTCCTTGCCCAGGAGGAACACGGCGTCGGGGCTCACGCCCTCGACGGTCAGGAATTCGTTGGCCGACTTGCCGATGCGCTGCGTGAGCATCACCAGCTGGCCGGACGCCGAGATCTCGGGAATGGAAGCGCCCTGCTGCGTCTTCAGGGCGGTCAGCGTCTCGGTCATTTCCAGCAGGTCGGACGACTGCCGGTTGATGTCGCGCAGCGCGGCGCCCACCTGCGTCAGGATCTTCTGCTGGGCCAGCACGGCCTTGGCGCTCTTGTCGGCACGCTCGACCAGCGGCGTGATCTTGGCGAGTTCGGCGTCGTACTGGCCGCCCACGCGCTCCAGCTTGAGGGATTCGTCGCCGCTCGCCAGGCCCTGCACGCGGCGCGTCAGGTCGTCCGAGCTCTCGCGCACTTCGGTGAAGGCGGCGCCGTTGCCCACCAGCGCCTGCGACACCGACTTGGCCAGCCGCTGCGACTGCATCAGCGCCTGGCCGGTCGAGGCCACTTGCTGCGCCAGGCGGTCGGCGCGCAGGATCGCGGAGCCGGCCACCAGCAGCAGCAGCAGGACCACCACCGCCAGTGCGATCGCGAAGATGCGCAGCTGGCGCGCGGGATGCACGCGCAGCGCCGCCGCCACGGCCTGGGCCGCGCCGCCACCGCTGTCGGCCGCGGTCGGCGCGTTCGACGCCGCGGCGAAGGCCGGCTCGGCCGCCTGGAAGGCCTCGTACGACGGCGACGCCACCGGGGTGCGCGGCAACGACGGCTCTTCCGCCAGCGGCTGCAGGGTTTCGATGTTGTCCAGCGCCAGCGTCGAGCCGGCGCCATGCATGCGCTCGTTCGCGCTCTCCTCCGCGTCGGGCAGGTACTTCTTCAGCTTGTCGGCGATCGAGCTCACGGTCGGTCCTTCACTTGGATGTCAAAGCCCGGCCAGCCATTCAGGCGCCGATGCTCAGGAAATGGGATTGCTGCGACAAGGCCTGCAGGCTGAGTTCCTGCCAGGATTCGCCGTCGGCGTCCTGGTAGGTGTGGCCGACCCAGGCCGGGGCGTCGGCGGCCGGCGGCTGCGAATCGGTGAAGGCCTCGACGCCGCGCAGGCCCACCAGCCGGTCGACCAGCAGCGCGCAATTGACTTCCAGCAGCTCGTTGAGCGCCACCAGGCGCGACTGCGCCCGCGCGCCTTCGCCGGCAGCAACCGGCGCATCGGGCGGCTGGCCGGTCAGGAAGCTCGACAGCTGCACCACGCCGTAGAGGCCGCCGCGCAGGTTCGCCACGCCCAGGAACCAGGGCGCGGTGTAGGGCACCGCCTGCGGCGGGGTCCAGGGAAAGATCTCGCCGGCGTGGCCGAGCGGAAACAGGTAGCGCGCCTCGCCGGCCTCGACCGCCAGCCACGAGGCCGACACGTCCGAGGTGCGCGCCGCCTGAAGGCGCGCCGCCAGCCGGGACTGAAAGGCACGCAGGGCGTCGCGATTGGCCATGGCGGGATCGGGGGCCTCAGGCCAGCGCGCTGATCTTCGCCATCAGCTCGGCGGCGTTCACCGGCTTCACGATGTAGTCGCGCGCGCCCTGGCGCATGCCCCAGACGCGATCGGTTTCCTGGTTCTTGCTCGTGCACAGGATGATGGGCACGTTGGCGTACTGCGGGTTGCGCGCGATCGCGCGGGTCAGCTGGAAGCCGTTCTGGCCGGGCATGACCACGTCCATCAGGATCAGGTCGGGCCGCTCTTCCTCGATGCGGCGCATGGCGTCGTCGGCGTTCTCCGCGGTCTTGACCGAGAAGCCGTTCTTCTGCAGCAGGTCGCTCAGGAAGAACAGTTCGGTTTTGGAGTCGTCGACCACGAGCACTTTGTGGATGGGCATTACAGCGCCTCTTTGTTCTGTGCGATGCCGAACTGCTGCACGGCCTGCAGCAGCTGGTCCTTGGTGAAAGGCTTGGTGAGGTAGTCCTGCGAGCCGACCATGCGGCCGCGCGCCTTGTCGAACACGCCGTCCTTGGAGGACAGCATCACGACCGGCACGTTGGAGAAATCGGCATTGCGCTTGATGATGGCGCAGGTCTGGTAGCCGTCGAGGCGCGGCATCAGGATGTCGCAGAAGATCAGGTGCGGCTTGTGGTCGTTGACCTTGGACAGGGCGTCGAAGCCGTCCTCGGCCAGCAGGACCTCATGGCCGCCCTGCTTGAGGAAGATCTCGGCGCTGCGCCGAATGGTGTTGCTGTCGTCGATGACGAGCACCTTGTAACCGGACCCATTCGTGCTCATTGGCACACGCTCCTCGTATGAGACTGCCTCGACTACCGTGCCTCTGCCGCACCAGGGACCTCACCCTATGCCATGCTTCAGATCTCAACCATTTCGAAGTCTTCCTTGCGTGCGCCACACTCGGGGCATGTCCAGTTCATCGGGACATCGGCCCAGGCCGTGTTGGCGGCAATACCGTCTTCCGGCACACCCGCCGCTTCGTCGTAGATCCACCCGCAAATCAGGCACATCCAGGTTTTCGTGTTCATCGCAGCTTAAAGTCCCTGTACATAGAATGCAACGATTGTATCTAGACGTATCATCAAAATACCCGACGACCGTCGCACATACGCCACCATGGCGTGGGCGTCCGATGGCGTATGAAAACTTACCTACTACCGCCTTGCAGCGGTCGCGGCATGGCTGATCTTAACGACCCCTCCGCAGACGACCTGGCCGAACTGGACGTCGATCTCAATCCCCCCTGCGTGCTGGTCTTCAACGCCAGCGATCCCAGCGGCGCCGGTGGCCTGGGCGGCGATGCGCTGGCCATGGCGTCAGTCGGTGCTCACATGCTGCCGGTGGTGACGGGCGCCTATGCGCGCGACACGGCCGAGATCTTCGACCATTTCGCCTTCGACGAAGAGGCGGTGGCCGAGCAGACGCGCGCGATCCTCGAGGACGTGGAAGTGCAGCTGATCAAGGTCGGCTTCGCGGGCTCGCCGGAAATCCTCAGCACCATCGCCGAGACCGCGACCGACTACCCCGACGTGCCGCTGGTGGCCTACATGCCCAACCTGTCGTGGTGGGACGAGAACCAGATCGACGCCTACCTCGACGCCTTCCGCGAACTGGTACTGCCGCAGACCACGGTGCTGGTCGGCAACCACAGCACGCTGTGGCGCTGGCTGCTGCCCGACTGGAGCGGCGAGAAGCCGCCGACGGCCCGCGACATCGCCCGCGCCGCCGGCGAGCAGGGCACGCCCTACACGCTGGTCACGGGCATCATGCTGCCCGACCAGTTCATCGACAACGTGCTGGCCTCGCCGCAGGCGGTGCTGGCGAGCGAGAAGTACGAGCGCCTCGAAGCCGTGTTCGCCGGCGCCGGCGACACGCTGTCCGCCACGCTGGCCGCGCTGCTCGCCAGCGGCACCGACCTGGTGGCCGCCACCTCCGAGGCGCTGAGCTACATGGACCGCTGCCTCGACGCGGGCTTCAGACCCGGCATGGGCCACGTGCTGCCCGACCGGCTGTTCTGGGCCCAGCCCGAGGACGATGAAGACGAGGACGACGACGGCCCGGCCGATCC
>NZ_LZZW01000009.1 GCF_014170375.1 Variovorax sp. UMC13
GACCACGGCGAACATCAACATGCCCTCGTAGAGCCAGCAGGCCATGCGGCGCCAGAGGCCGGGGGTCACCATCGCGGGGCGCACGGCGCCGCCGACGGGCTCGCCGGCGGCGCCGGCGACCTCAGGAAAACTCGAAGTCATCGACAAAAAAGGATCAGGGCGCGGACGAAGGCTGCTCCGCCCCGGCCCCGGCCCCCGTGCCGCCGGCGCGCATGACAGAGCAGCCTTCGTCCGCGCCCTGATCCTTTTTTGTCGATGACTTCGAGTTTTCCTGAGGTCGCCGGCGCCGCCGGCGAGCCCGTCGGCGGCGCCGTGCGCCCCGCGATGGTGACCCCCGGCCTCTGGCGCCGCATGGCCTGCTGGCTCTACGAGGGCATGTTGATGTTCGCCGTGGTCTTCGTCGCGGCCTGGCTGTTCAGCACGCTGGGCCAGATGCGCGACGCGATGGACTCGCGCCGCTCGCTGCTGCAGGCCTTCCTCTTCGTGATCTTTGGCGTCTACTTCGGCTGGTTCTGGGCCCGAGGCCAGACCCTGGCCATGAAGACCTGGAACATCCGCGTGGTCGACCGCCAGGGCCGCGCGATCTCCCAAGCCCGCGCGCTGCTGCGCTACCTGCTGAGCTGGGTCTGGTTCCTGCCGCCGCTGGCGGCCATCGCGCCCTTCAAGCTCTCGGGCGGCGAATCGGCGCTGCTGGTGGGTGGCTGGGTGGTCGTCTGGGCGCTGCTGGCGCGCTTCCATCCGCAAAAGCAGTTCTGGCACGATGCCTGGGCCGGCACGCGGCTGATCACCTCCAAGCCCATGAGCCGCATATGAGCGATTCGGCACCGGTCAACCCGCAGAAATCGCGCACCGGCCTGCGCCGCGTCTGGCATGCGGCGCTGATCTCGATCGACGGCTACCGCGCCGGCTGGCGCGAGCCGGCCTTCCGCCAGGAAGTGGTGTGCGCCATCGTGATGCTGCCGGCCGCCTTCTGGGTCGGCCGCAGCTGGGTCGAGACCGCCCTGCTGATCACCACCGTGGTGCTGGTGCTGATTGTCGAACTGCTCAACAGCGGCATCGAGGCCGCGATCGACCGCATCGGCCCCGAATGGCACAGTTTCTCCAAGGACGCCAAGGACATGGGCAGCGCCGCGGTGCTGCTGTCCATCCTGCTGTGCGGCGGCGTCTGGCTGGCCGCGCTCTGGCAACGCTTCTTCGCCTGATTCTCCTGCGCCAACGCCGTCACACGGTCGCGGCATGATCGACACATGACCCCCACTTTTTCGATTTGCGTCTATTGCGGCTCGCGTCCCGGCGAGCGTCCCGAGTTCACCGCGGTGGCCGAAGCCGTCGGCCGCTGGATCGGCGAACGGGGTGGCCAACTGGTCTATGGCGGAGGCCGTACCGGCCTGATGGGCACGGTGGCCGAAGCCACGCGCGCCGCCGGCGGCCGCGTGGTCGGCATCATCCCCAAGGCCCTGGTCGACAAGGAACTGGCCAACCGCCTGTGCGACGAGCTGCACGTCGTCGACACCATGCACGAGCGCAAGGCCATGATGGGCGAGCGCGCCGACGCCTTCATCGCGCTGCCCGGCGGCATCGGCACCTTCGAGGAGCTGTTCGAGATCTGGACCTGGCGCCAGCTCGGCTACCACGACAAGCCGGTGGGCATCCTGAACACCGCGGGCTATTACGAGAGCCTGCTGGCCTTCCTCGGCAACTGCGTGCGCGAGGGCTTCATGGGCGAATGGCAGATGGACCTGGTGCGCAGCGGGGCCGATGCCGAAGCTTTGCTCGAAGCGCTGGTGACCGAAGCGCGCAGCCGGCCGGGCGGCGACAAGCTGGCGGAAATCGTCTGACGGGGGAGAAAAGAGGCGGTCAGACCGCCGCTTCGCCCTCTTCGCCGGTGCGGATGCGCACCACGCGCTCGACCTCGGTCACGAAGATCTTGCCGTCGCCGATCTTGCCGGTGCGCGCCGCGCCGATGATGGCCTCGACGCAGCGGTCGACGTCGGCCTCGTTGGCCACGACCTCGATCTTCATCTTGGGCAGGAAGTCGACCACGTACTCGGCGCCGCGGTAGAGCTCGGTGTGGCCCTTCTGGCGGCCGAAGCCCTTGACCTCGGTGACGGTGAGACCCGTGACGCCGACCTCGGCCAACGCCTCGCGCACGTCGTCGAGCTTGAAGGGTTTGACGATGACGGTGATGAGTTTCATGGGGCGGGTCGTCCTGCGGTGTCTTTTGCCTCTTCGAAGTGAGATGGCGCCGGACGATTATGTCATCGGCCCTTCATGCGCGTGCGCGAATCCCCGCTTCAGCAGGGGCGGCCGCGGGCTGTTAGGCTCCCCGCCGATGCGCGCCAGCTCCCCCCGTCCGACTTTCTTCGCCACCTTCTTCGCGTGGTTCAACGGGCAGGCCTATGTGCTGCTCGTGCTCACCATGCTGATCTGGGGCGCCAACGCGGTGGCGGCGCGGCTGGCGGTCGGCGAGGTGCCGCCGATGCTGCTGACCTTCCTGCGCTGGGGCATCTGCTGCACCGCCCTGGTGCTCACCTCGCGCGGGCAGATCGCCACCCACTGGCGCACGCTGCTGCCCTCGTGGCGCTACGTGGCGCTGATGGGCACCATGGGCTTCACCGCCTTCAATGCGCTGTTCTACGCGGCGGCGTACCACACGACCGCGATCAACATCGCGATCATCCAGGGCACGATGCCCATGCTGGTGCTGATCGGCAGTTTCTTCTTCTACCGCACGCGCATCACGGCGCTGCAGCTGGTGGGCGTGGCCATGACCATCGCCGGCATCGCGGTGGTCGCCTCGCAGGGCCGGCTGGCGGTGCTGGCCGGCCTGCAGTTCAACATCGGCGACGTCTGGATGATCATCGCCTGCCTGTTCTACGCCGGCTATGCGCTGGGGCTGCGTCGACGCCCGCCGGTGCCGGCCATCGTCTTCTTCGCGGCCACGGCCGCGGTGGCCGCGCTGGTCTCGCTGCCGCTGGTGGCGGTGGAGATCGCCATGGGCCAGTCCTACCTGCCCACGGGCAAGGGCCTGCTGCTGATCCTGTTCATCGGCCTGTTGCCCTCCTTCGTCTCGCAGCTGACCTTCATCCAGGCCGTGAGCCTGATCGGCCCCGCGCGCGCCGGCATGTTCATGAACCTGGTGCCGATCTTCGGCCCGCTGCTCGCGGTGCTGGTGCTGGGCGAGCCGCTGTGGCTCTACCACGCGGCCGCGCTGGCGCTGGTGTTGGGCGGCATCTACGTGGCCGAGCACCTCGGCGCGCGCCGGCTGGCCAAGGCGTGAGCATGGCCGATCCCGTGCTGCGCCTTCACGGCGCTCCCTCCGACATCGATGCCGCGGCCTGGAACGAGCTGCTGGCCGCCCAGCCCGCGCCCAGCCCCTTCATGCGGCACGAGTACCTCGACGCGCTGCACCGCAGCGGCAGCGCCACGCCCGAGAGCGGCTGGACCGCGCAGTTCGCCACGCTGTGGCGCGGCAAGAAACTGGTGGCCGCCTGCCCGCTGTACGTCAAGGACCATTCCTATGGCGAGTACGTGTTCGACTGGGCCTGGGCCAATGCCTACGAGCAGCACGGCCTGGCCTACTACCCCAAGGCGGTGGTGGCCGTGCCCTTCACGCCCGTGCCCGGCGCCCGCCTGCTGGCGCGCGACGCCGCGAGCCGCGCGCTGCTGGTGCAGGGCCTGATCCAGTTCTGCAAGCAGGCGGAGCTGTCCTCGCTGCACCTGCTGTTCGGCTCGGACGAAGACATTGCCGCTTGCAGCGAAGCGGGGTTGATGCTGCGCAATACGGTGCAATTCCACTGGACGAACGAAGCGCCCACCGGCTATACCGACTTCGAGTCCTTCCTCGCCAGCCTCTCGCACGACAAGCGCAAGAAGATCCGTCAGGAGCGCCGCAAGGTCGCCGAGGCGGGCGTCGTCTTCCGCTCGGCGCGCGGCCGCGAGATCACGCCCGCCGACTGGGACTTCTTCTACCGCTGCTACGCCCGTACCTACCGCGAGCACGGCAACGCGCCCTACCTCACGCGCGACTTCTTCCAGCGCATGGCCGACACGCTGCCCGAGGCCTGGCTGCTGTTCGTGGCCGAGCGCGAGGGCCAGCCGATCGCCTCCAGCCTGATCGCGCTGTCGCTCGACGGCACCGAGGCGCCGACCGCGGCCTACGGCCGCTACTGGGGCGCGCTCGAGCGCGTCGACTGCCTGCACTTCGAGGCCTGCTACTACCAGCCGCTGGCCTGGTGCATCGCGCATGGGGTGCAGCGCTTCGAAGGTGGTGCGCAGGGCGAGCACAAGATGGCGCGCGCGCTGATGCCGGTCAAGACCACCAGCGCGCACTGGCTCGCGCACCCGGCCTTCGCCGATGCGGTCGAACGCTTTCTGGCGCGCGAGGGCGCGGGCATCGAGAACTACATGGAACACCTGGACGAGCGCAGCCCGTTCAAGGCCAAGGTCTGACGGCGTGCGGCATGACAATCGAGGCTGTCGCGCACCGGAACCCCGCATGCCCTTTCAGCCTTCCCGACCCTCGTCTCTCCTGTCCTCCGCCCTGCGCCCAGCCCTCGCGGCCGGCCTGAGCACCCTGCTGCTGTTCGCCCCGGCCCATGCCCAGGCCCCGCGCGCCATGACCTCTTCCTACAGCCCCGAAAGCTACAAGGCGCGCGAGACCCACGCCGCCGTCGACGTGCGCGTGGTCGGCGACGGCGCCCAGCGCGCCTACCTGTTCGTGCCGGCGCGCCCGCGGCCGGTGGGCCAGGTGCCGGTGGTGCTGCTGCACCACGGCTGGCTGGGCATGAGCCCGCTCAACTTCGGCGCCATGATCGACCACCTGGCGCGCAGCGGCCATGCGGTGGTCTACCCGGTCTACCAGGACTCGGACAAGACCTCGCCGCAGACCGTCACCGAGACCGCGGGCGCGGCCAACCGGCGCGCGCTCGACGTGCTGGAGAAAAGCTTCGGCCTGCGGCCCGAGCCCGGCCGCACGCTCTACTACGGCTTCTCGATGGGCGCGGCGATCTCGCTGGGCCTGGCGCTCGACCCGCAGCGCTTCAACCTGCCGCCGCCCGACGCCATCGTGCTCACCGGCCCGGGCGACGCGCACCATGTGGCGCGCGGCGAGCTCGGCCGCAGCATCATCGGGCCGATCCAGCTGCTGCCACCCGCCCTGCCGATCGCGATCGTGACCGGCGAAGCCGACCCCATCGGCCTGCCCACGGCCCGCAAGCTGATGGCCAAGCTGTGCCACATCCCGCGCGAACGCCGGGTGATGATGGTGCTGCCCTCGGACGAGAACAACGGCCGCAAGGTGATGGCCGGCCACGGCTCGCCGGGCGCGCCGGACAGCCGCTACGACTTCGCGCTGTCCTCGCAGGATTTCCCGTCCACGCTGATCGGCCGCCCCGCCTACGAGGCCTCGGGCTCGCTCAACCAGCTGGACTTCCACGGCTACTGGAAGGTGGTCGACGGCGTGCTCGACAGCCTGCGGCTGGGCACGCTGCAACCCGTGGTGTTCGGCCCCGGCACGCCCGAGCAGCTGTCGCTGGGCAGCTGGCCCGACGGCACACCCTACAAGCCGGCGCGCCTCGAAGACCCCTGCCGCTGAAGCGCTGGCGCTTCAGGAGCCGCTGCGGGGGGCCGGCGCGGGCGGCGCCGCGGGGTTCAACCAGCGCACCAGGTCCGGCGTGATGAGCCCGGCGCCCTCGTCGGACAGATGGATGCCGTCGGCCTCGCGCAGCCGCACCGTCTTCTTGCCGTCGGCGCGCGGTCCGAACTCGCGGAACTCGCCGTTGGCGTCGGCGATGCGGCCCATGGGGTTCCACCAGATCGCGCGCGGCTCGCGCGCCACGGCCTCGCGCGCGATCTCGTTGATGGTCTCCATGCGCGCATTGAACTTGGCCGACTTCATCGGCGGCAGCTGCAGCCACAGCACCAGCGCGCCGTCGCGCGCCAGCATGGCCAGGTAGTCGGCGATGCGCTTGGCGTAGGCCGCGTGCCACTCGGGCGTGCCGAAGGCCTTGACCTTGCCGCCTTCGACGAAGCCCTGGCCGTCGTTGGCGCCGATGGCGACGATCACCACGTCGGGCCGCCGGTGCTCGAGCATCAGCGGGTACTCGTTGAGCCAGTCGAACACCTCGGGCCGGGCCAGGCCGGTGGCCGAGCGGTAGGCCTTGAGCGTGACGATGCTGTCGCGGTAGGGCGCGAGGTCGCGCTGCAGCTGCGCGCTCAGGCCCACGGCCATCACCGAATCGCCGGCCAGCGCGACGACGCGCGGGCGCGCGGCCGTGGCCTGCGGCAGCGGGGTCAGCACGGTGCCGCCCTGCAGCGCCTGGGCCACGGGCAGGGCCTCGACCGGGCCGGCCGGCGGAAGCACTGCAGGCACGACGGCTACCGCAGGTGCCGGCGGCGATGCTGGGGTCGCCGCCGCCACGGGCGCCGACGCTGCAGGCGACGGCAACGGCGACGGTGTCGCCGCCTGCGTCGCCAGCACCATCGCCGGCGGCGCCCCCTTGCCATCGTCCTGCGGCATGTCGCTCCAGCCGCTGCGCGCCAGGGTCTCGAGCGCGCGCGGCCGCCAGGCCGCGATGCCCAGCGGCGTGAGCGCGCCGTCGAGCGCGCGCGTGCCCCGCGCCAGTTGCTGCTGCAGCGGCCCCACCTCGAGCCGGTCGGCCCAGACGATCAGGCCGCGCGATTCGAGCAGGGCGATCACGAGCGCGAAGCCGGCCGCGACCAGCGCCAGCTGGCGGCGGTCGTTGCGCAGCACGCGGCGCAGCATGCTGGGCGAGGAAGAGCGGGACGTCGGCACCATCGTCAGAACTGGAAGTAGATGAAGGGCGCGATTCCGGTCGGGCCCAGCAGGTCGATCGCGAACACCGCCGTGGCCAGTGCGCCGCCACGCAGCAGCGCGGGCCAGCGCCCGAGGCCGAGCTCGAACGCATTGAACCAGCGCCGCGGCACGTACTGGCCCGCGAGGCCGATGGTCAGCGCGATCAGCACCGGGCCGGTGGCCAAGGTCAGCACGCCCGGCTCGGCCAGCCGGCCGAAGACGGCGAAGGCCAGGTCGAAGCTGGGGGCGCGGAAGAACACCCAGGCCGCGCACACCGCATGGAACAGCAGCAGCCGCGCGATCCAGCGCCAGGCCACGGTGGCACGCCAGCGCACCAGCGCGGGCCAGGGCAAGGCGGCCCAGGCGCGGTGGATCACCAGGTACAGGCCATGCAGCGCGCCCCAGACCACGAAGGTCCAGGCGGCACCGTGCCACAGGCCGCCCAGCAGCATCGTGACCATCAGGTTGAGGCTGGTGCGCCAGGGGCCGCCGCGCGAGCCGCCCAGCGGGATGTAGAGGTAGTCGCGCAGCCAGGTCGACAGCGAGATGTGCCAGCGGCGCCAGAACTCCTGCGGGCTGCCCGAGACGTAGGGCGCGTCGAAGTTGCGCGGGAAGCGGTAGCCCAGCAGCAGCGCGCAGCCGATCGCGATGTCGGTGTAGCCCGAGAAGTCGCAGTAGATCTGCACCGCGTAGCCGTAGACCGCCAGCAGCATGTCCCAGCCGCCGTAGATGCGCGGGTTGGAGAACACCGGGTCGACCAGCTGCGTGGCCAGCAGGTTGGCCACCACCACCTTCTTGAACAGGCCCACCACGATCAGCATCAGGCCGCGGTTCACGCGCACCGCATCGGGCCGGCGGCGCTCCAGCAGCTGCGGCATGAACTGCGAGGCGCGCAGGATCGGGCCGGCGATGAGTTGCGGGAAGAAGGCCACGTAGAGCAGCACGTCGGGGATGCGCACCGCCTGCTTGAGCTTGCGCCGGTACACGTCGCCCAGCAGCGAGATCGCGTGGAAGACGAAGAAGGACACGCCCAGCGGCAGCGCCACGCTGTCGAGCTGGATCGCGGGCGGCGTGCCGAAGGCGCCCCAGGCGTCGATCAGCGCCAGCAGCAGGAAGGTCGTGTACTTGTAGTGGACCAGCACCGCGAGGCAGACCACCACGCCGAACACCAGCCAGCGCTTGCGCACCCTGGCGTCCTCGCTGCGCTGGATGCGCTGCGCCACCAGGCCCGCGAACAGCGAGATGCCGAACAGCAGCGGCACGTAGGCCCAGTTCCAGAAGCCGTAGAAGACATAGCTGGCGATCAGCAGGAAGGCCTTGTGCGCATCCAGCCAGCGGCAGAGTCCCCAGGCCACCGCGAGCACGAGCAGGAAGAAGAGGCCGTACTCGACCGTGGGAAACAGCATGGCGAAGGGGAAGCGGTGAAGGCGATGGATTGTAGAGGCCCGTTCCGGGCGGCCGCGCCGTCCGCTCCCGCACGCACGGCGCGCAGCAAAAAGCGCCACGGCCCCCGAGGGGCGGTGGCGCTTTTGCGTGCCGGGACCGGCTTACTTGTTGTAGTTCGCGATGCCGTCCAGAATTTCCTTCTTGGCCGCGTCGATGCCTTCCCAGCCCAGGATCTTCACCCACTTGTTGGCTTCGAGGTCCTTGTAGTGCTCGAAGAAGTGGCTGATGGCCTTCAGGCGCATCGGGTTCACGTCGTCGATCGAGTTCCAGTGGCTGTAGATCGGCAGCACCTTGGTGGTGGGCACGGCCAGCACCTTGCCGTCGACACCGGCTTCGTCTTCCATCATCAGGATGCCCAGGGGGCGGCAGGGCACGACCACGCCCGGCAGCAGCGGGTACGGTGCGATCACCAGCACGTCGACCGGGTCGCCGTCGCCGCTCAGGGTCTGCGGCACGTAGCCGTAGTTGGCGGGGTAGTACATCGCGGTCGTCATGAAGCGATCGACGAACAGCGCGCCCGATTCCTTGTCCACCTCGTACTTGATCGGGTCCGAATTCATCGGGATCTCGATGACCACGTTGAAGGCATCGGGGAGGTTCTTGCCGGGGGAAACTTTGTCGAGGGACATGGTTTTAGCGGTGTAGTGAAAAGTTTGGGGTGGATTCGGACAAACCCGAAGTTTACTTTCGTGGCCTGCCCGGACCGCACCACGCCTTCGCATTTGCCTGTAAATTGCCGCCGTTGGCCAATCGGCCTGCGTCGTTCCACGGTGCAGGCTTCGAGGAAGCAACGCGACGGCAGCCTGACCCGTACGCGTTGCGCACCGGGTCCGGCTCTCGTCTCCACAAGTCACAACGAACGAATGGAGATGCAAGGCATGATTGGCAACACCCCTCTCGTCCTCGCCATCGTCTGCGGCCTCGTGGCCGTCGGCTATGGTTTCTGGGCCCGCAGCTGGATCCTCGCGAAAGACCCCGGCAACGCCCGCATGCAGGAGATCGCGGCCGCGATCCAGCAGGGCGCCGCCGCCTACCTGGCCAAGCAGTACCGCACCATCGGCATCGTGGGCCTGGTGCTGGCGATCCTGATCGGCCTGTTCCTCGACGCCACCACCGCCATCGGCTTCGTGATCGGCGCGGTGCTCTCGGGCGCCTGCGGCTTCATCGGCATGAACGTCTCGGTGCGCGCCAACGTGCGCACCGCCCAGGCCGCGACGCAGGGCATCGGCCCGGCGCTCGACGTGGCCTTCCGCGGCGGCGCCATCACCGGCATGCTGGTGGTGGGGCTCGGGCTGCTGGGCGTGGCGGGCTTCTACTGGTTCCTCGCGGGCCACAGCCCGGCGCAGGGCCCGGGCCTGGCGGCGCTGCTCAATCCGCTGATCGGCTTCGCCTTCGGCTCCTCGCTGATCTCGATCTTCGCCCGGCTGGGCGGCGGCATCTTCACCAAGGGCGCCGACGTCGGTGCCGACCTGGTGGGCAAGGTCGAGGCCGGCATTCCGGAAGACGACCCGCGCAACCCGGCGGTGATCGCCGACAACGTGGGCGACAACGTGGGCGACTGCGCAGGCATGGCGGCCGACCTGTTCGAGACCTATGCCGTCACGCTGATCGCCACCATGGTGCTGGGCGCGCTGATGGTCACGGCCGCGCCGGTCAACGCGGTGCTCTACCCGCTGGCGCTGGGCGGCGTGTCGATCATCGCGTCGATCATCGGTTGCTTCTTCGTCAAGGCCTCGCCGGGCATGACCAACGTGATGCCGGCGCTCTACAAGGGCCTCGCGGTGGCCGGCGTGCTGTCGCTGATCGCCTTCTGGTTCGTCACCAGCTGGATCATTCCCGACAACGCCATCGCCGCGAGCGGCAGCCAGCTCAAGCTCTTCGGCGCCTGCTTCGTCGGCCTGGCATTGACCGCGGCGCTGGTCTGGATCACCGAGTACTACACCGGCACCCAGTACAAGCCGGTGCAGCACATCGCGCAGGCCTCGACCACCGGCCACGGCACCAACATCATCGCGGGCCTGGGCGTGTCGATGCGCTCGACCGCCTGGCCGGTGATCTTCGTCTGCATCGCGATCCTGGCTTCGTATTCGCTGGCCGGCCTGTTCGGCATCGCGGTGGCGGCCACGGCCATGCTGAGCATGGCCGGCATCGTGGTCGCGCTCGACGCCTACGGCCCGATCACCGACAACGCCGGCGGCATCGCCGAGATGGCCGAGCTGCCAGCCAGCGTGCGCGCCGTGACCGACCCGCTCGACGCGGTGGGCAACACCACCAAGGCCGTGACCAAGGGCTATGCGATCGGCTCGGCCGGCCTGGCCTCGCTGGTGCTGTTCGCCGACTACACCCACAAGCTCGAGAGCTACGGCCAGGCCATCAGCTTCAACCTCAGCGACCCGATGGTGATCGTCGGCCTGTTCATCGGCGGGCTGATCCCCTACCTGTTCGGCGCGATGGCGATGGAGGCCGTGGGCCGAGCGGCCGGCGCGGTGGTGGAGGAAGTGCGGCGCCAGTTCCGCGAGATCCCCGGCATCATGGAAGGCACGGCCAAGCCCGAGTACGGCAAGGCCGTGGGCATGCTGACCGGCGCGGCGATCAAGGAGATGATGATCCCCTCGCTGCTGCCGGTGGTGGTGCCGATCCTGGTCGGCCTGCTGCTGGGCCCCAAGGCGCTGGGCGGGCTGCTCATGGGCACCATCGTCACCGGCCTGTTCGTCGCGATCTCGATGTGCACCGGCGGCGGTGCCTGGGACAACGCCAAGAAGTACATCGAGGACGGCCACCACGGCGGCAAGGGCAGCGAGGCGCACAAGGCGGCCGTCACCGGCGACACCGTGGGCGACCCCTACAAGGACACGGCCGGTCCGGCCGTCAACCCGCTGATCAAGATCATCAACATCGTGGCGCTGCTGATCGTGCCGCTGGTGGTCAAGTTCCATGGCGGCGAGGTGGCCGCCGCGCCGGTGACGCCACCCGCGGCCATGGCGCCGGCCGCGCCCGCTTCAGCCATGGCCGCGGCCGAGAGCGCGCTGGTGAAGGTGGAGAACGGCATCGTGAAGTTCTACTTCGCGACCGGCAAGGCCGATGTCGCCCCCGGCGGCCGCGAGGCCCTGGCCGATGTGGTGAAGGCCGTGCAGAGCGGCGGCACCGCGCTGGTCAGCGGCTACCACGATGCCAGCGGCGATCCGGCGAAGAACGCCGAGCTCGCCAAGCAGCGCGCCGAAGCGGTGGGCGAGGCGCTCAAGGCGGCGGGCGCGCCGGCCGACAAGGTCGAGCTGGCCAAGCCCGCGCAGACCCAGGCCGACGGGCCGCCCGCCGAGGCGCGGCGGGTGGAGGTCACGGTCAAGAAGTAAGGACGGCGCGGCAGCGCCCTACAGCAATCCCTCGGGCACCAGCGGCCCGAAGAGGTTGATGTAGAAGCGCTGGCGCCAGGTCGATTCGGGCTCGTCGTAGAGGATCAGTTCCTTCTCGTCGTCCATCGACAGCCACTCCAGCCGCCCGCGCGATCCGTCGAGCCGCACGCGGTAGGCGCTCTCCAACTTGCTGATGTTGATGATGCGCAGCATCTCGCGCGCCAGCTGCGGGCTGTCGACCGAGATGCCGAGCTCGGTGTTCTGCGTGGCCGAGCGCGGGTCGAGGTTGACCGAACCGATGAACACCCGCCGCTTGTCGACCACCGCGGTCTTGGCATGCAGCCGCCCCAGCGAACTGCCGAAGACGCCCAGGCGCTTGTTGCGCGTGGTGCGTTCCGGGCTCAGTTCGTAGAGGTCCACGCCCAGCTCCAGCAAGGGCTTGCGGTAGCGCGCGTAGCCGCTGTGCACCAGCGGCTCGTCGTTGGCGGCCAGCGAATTGGTCAGCAGCGTGACGTTCACGCCCCACTCGCGCAGCTGCTTGAAACCTTCCATGCCGCGCTCGCCCGGCACCATGTAGGGCGAGGTCAGCACCACGTCGTTCTCCGCCCGCAGCAGCTGCTGCCAGAAGTGCGCCGTGACGCTGGTGGAGAAGGCCTCGTCGGCCGTCATGTAGCGCAGCTTGGCGGGCGGGTCGGCCACCGCGCCGGCCTGGCCCCAGAGGAAGCCGACCTGTCCGGCGTCGAACTCCTCGCCGATCGGGCCGTAACCCAGCACGTCGGCCGGCGGCAGCACCACCTTGGGCGGCGGCGCGCCCATGCCGACGCGGGCGTCGAAGTCGCTGTCCATGGCCGTCTTGCCCGCGTAGGGCTGGACGATGGCGGCGATCGGGTAGACCTCCTCGCTGTTCCAGTAGAGGTCGAAGATCACCTCCAGTTCCCGGATCACCTTGCCCACCACCAGCGCGTCCATGTCGATGAAGTTCTGGGCGCTGTTCAGCGTGAAGTACTCGTCGGCGATGTTGCGCCCGCCGGCCACCGCCATCACGCCGTCGGCGATGAACAGCTTGTTGTGCATCCGGTGGTTGAGCCGCTGCACGTCGAAGGCCGAGGCGGCGAAGCGGCCGGCCAGGCTGCCGCGCGCGCAGCAGAAGGGGTTGAACAGGCGCACCTCGACGTTGGGCGTGGCCGTGAGCGCCAGCAGCATCTGGTCGGTGTCGACGGTGTAGAGGTCGTCGACCAGGAGCCGCACCCGCACACCGCGCAGCGCTGCCTCCTTGAGCGTGCGCAGCAGCAGGCCGCCCGCGCCGTCGTTGGCCAGCACGTAGTACTGCACGTCGATGGTGCGCTGGGCCCGGCGCGCCAGTTCGATGCGGGCGTCGAGCGAATAGACGCCCAGCGGCATCAGCCGGAAGCCCGAATGCTCGCCCGGCGGCGTCGAGGCCTGGACGATCTTCGCCAGCGGCGTCGTCGGATCGACCGGCCGCGACAGCGTGGGTTCCATCTGCTTGGCGATCGGCAGGCCGCCGCAGGCTGCCAGCAAGACCACGGCACCCAGCAAGGCCAGCCGCGCGGCGCAGCGCCCCAGGGCCGGTCGGACTAAGATGCGCATCATCGTTTTTCCGGGGATGAAATCATGCTGTCCATGGCTCCCAAATTTCTTGTCATACCGCTGATGATGCTCGCTTTCGGGGTCTCGGCGCCAGCCTCGGCCGCGCTCGACATCGGCGAAGCGGCCCCGCGCTTCAGCGCCCCGGCCGCCCTCGACGGCAAGCCCTTCACCTATTCGCTGGGCGAGGCGCTGCAGAAGGGACCGGTGGTGCTGTACTTCTTTCCGGCCGCATTTTCCACCGGCTGTTCGATGGAGGCCCATGCCTTCGCCGAAGCCATCGAGGATTTCAAGTCCGCCGGCGCCACCGTGATCGGCGTCTCGACCGACGACCCGGAAACGCTGGCGAAATTCTCCAGCCAGTCCTGCCAGGGCAAGTTCCCGGTGGCCTCCGACCAGACCCGGACCATCAGCAAGTCCTTCGACGCGCTGATGCAGACGCGGCCGGAGTATGCCAACCGGATCTCCTACGTGATCGCGCCCAACGGCGCGGTCGCCTTCTACTACCAGAGCCTGAACCCGGCCAAGCATGTCGAGAAGATGCTGGCGGCGGTCAAGGACCTGCCCTCGGCGGCGAAGAAGTAAGGCCGCTCAGCCGGCGTCGGCAGGCCCGCTGGTGGTGTTGACCGCCACGCCCTCCTCCTGCGCCGCGCGGAAGCGGTCGAGCAGGCTGTGCAGCATCTCGGTCGAGAGGCCGTGGATCACCAGCCGGTAGCCCGCGCGCAGGGTCGACAGCGGCACCAGCGGATGCTTGTTGTTGACCAGCACCAGGTGCTCGGGCGCCGCCAGCAGCGTGGCCGCGTAGATGCCGATGGTCTCGTCGAGCTGCAGCGAGTTGGCCGCGCGCCAGAAATCGTTGTCGGTGAGCATCAGCTGGTAGAGCGGCGTGAACAGCTCGATCGCGCTCTGCAGGTCGAGGAAGTTGAGCTTGCCGTGCGGCATGTCCTCCAGCTTCAGGCCCGGGTCGCGGATCATCGAGAAATCGACGTGCTCGGGCTTGCACAGCTCCAGCCCCTTCTCGCGCAGCGCCGTGTTGAGGCGGATCACGAAGTTGAACAGGTTCAGGTCGTGCTTGAGGAAGGTGTGGTCCTTGAGCGCGTCGATGTCCATCGGCGTCAGCGGCGTGGTGGCCACCGGCACCGGCGAATTGGCGCCGATGAAGGCCAGCACCTGCGAGCCCAGGTGGAAGTGCCGCAGGATCAGCCAGTTGGCCTCGGGCGACACGAAGTGCTGGAGCCCCCAGGCCAGGAAGCGGTGCAGCAGCCCCGAGTGCGACCAGTTGCGCGGCACGAAGACCTTCACGACCTGGAACAGGACGATGAAGGTGCGCGCCAGCGGCCGCAGGAAGGGCAGCAGGAACTGCCGCGAGGCCGAGCTCGAATCGGCCAGCCAGGCCGCCTTGACCTCGTCCGGCAGCGGCGTGCTCTGGTCCAGATAGAGCGCGCGCCAGGGGCTGGGGTCGCGTTCGTCGTGCGGCTTGGAGAGAAATTCCGGGATCGGGTGGCGGCTCATTTCATCCTTGCGTGATGTGCTGGAACTGCATCAGGTAAAGCGATGCCGTGTGGCGCGCGGTCTCGACGATCTTCCGCGGTGCATCGCCCGCGGGGTCGATCGCCATCACCATCTCGACCGCCATCAGCCAGCGGCTCAGGTGGTGCTCGTCGTTGTGGCCGTGGTACTCGAGAAAACGGAACACGTCGGGTGGCAGCTTCAACGCGGCCTTCAGCAGCGGCAGCAGCGCCGGCACGATGCGCTGGCCCGTGCCTTCGATGACGTAGATCGCGCCCAGCAGCCCGATCGGGTTGGGCGTGGCGGCCAGGCCGTGCAGGTAGGCGTTGAGCGCCTCGCCGCCCGGATTGCGGTGCAACTGGGCGATGTCGTTGACCGGGCCGCCGGCCTTGCGGTAGTCGTCGAACAGGATCTGGAAGTCGTTCTGCTCCTCGCCCGCATGCACGTCGATCAGCGCGGCCAGCGTCTGGTAGTCGCCGGTCAGCGAGGCCGCGCCTTCGCGCATCCAGAGGCTGCCCTCGCGCACCTGCGGCACCCATTGCGCCATCCAGTTCAGGTAGTCGGGCACGGCGAAGCGGCGCTCGCGGATCTTGCGCACCAGCGGCGTGCGCCAGACCTGCGAGCGGTAGTCGTGCCAGACCGAGGCCAGCTCGGTGAGCAGGTCGCGCAGGCCGTCGGGGGCGGCGCCGGGATCGTGCGGCGGCGCGATGAACTCGTCTTCGGCCGGGGCCGCCTTGGCTTGCGGCGCGGCGACCGTGGCCGGCGGCGCGTCGGCGGCTTCGACCTCGAGCAGCATGTAGGCGGCCATGAAGCGGCCCGACTCCGGCACGTAGCAGAAGATCTGCTCGCCGGGCTGGAGGGTGCGGGTCTGCAGGAATTCCGCCAGCATCACAAGGATCGACGCCGCGCCGGTGTTGCCGCGCCAGGCCAGATTGCTGTACCAGCGCTCGCGCGGGATCGCGAGGCCGGCCTTGGCCATCAGGTCCTCCACCACCGGGATGAATTTCTCCGAGGAGTAGTGGCACAGGAAATGGTCGACCCGCGCCGGGTCGACCCAGCCGTCCTTCACCAGCTGCGCGTACTCGTGGATGCCGATGTCGAACAGGTGCGGCAGCAGCCGGATGTCCTGGCGCAGCGACAGCGCGCCCGCGGCCTCGGCCTCGGCCCAGGAGCCGAAGTCGAGGTGGCCGCGCTCGCGGTCCTCGGTCAGGCCGAGCTGCATGCAGACCGGGTAGTCGCCCGAGAAGGCGCGCTGGTGCACCCACTTGAGCCGGAGCTTCAGGCCCTTGTCGCCGGCCAGCGCCGCGCCGTCGGACAGCAGCAGCGCGCCCGCGCCGTCGGACAGCATCCAGCGCAGGAAGTGCGAGTCGAAGTCGGTCTCGTAGCCGCGCGCGGCGAAGCGCGAGCGCTTGAACAGGCGCGAGGGCATCTCGGCCGCCACCGCGAGCGCGCTGCGGTGCGCGCCCAGCTCGATGCCCTGGGCGGCGGCCTGGATCGCGCCCACGCCGGCCGCGCAGATGCCGTGCACCGACAGCGTCTCCATCGGCGGCGCAGCCAGTTCGCCCTGGATCATGTTGGCGAAGCCGGGCATCAGCGTGTCGCCGCCCGAGGAGCCGCTGGCCAGCATCGACACCTGCGTCAGGTCGGCGCCGCCGCGCGCGAGGCAGTCGCGGATCGCGCCGGCGGCGAGCTGTGCGTTGGTGAACGTCGTGCGGCCCTCGGCATCGATCGCGTAGTGGCGCGCGCGGATGCCGTTCTCGGCCAGGATCCGGCGCTTGATGCGCTGCGACAGGCGGTTGAGCGGTGCGATGTAGTCGTCCATGCGCTCGTTGTCGACGGGGTCGCCGGGCAGGAAGCTGCCGGCACTCTGGAGATAGACGCGTTGGAAGGGAACGGGCATGGGATTCAGTGCGAGGAAGGGTCGACGGCAGGACGCGCGGGCATCAGCGAGCGGCTGCGAAAGCGCGGCACGACGGTGCCGAGCACGAACACGCGGAACATGTACGGCAGCAGGCCGCCTTCGTTGAGCGCGGGGTCGACGCGCCCGCGGTAGGTGTCGCGGTGCAGTCGGGTGAGTTCGGACCAATGGGCATGTGGGTTCTCGTGGTGAGCGGTGTGAAGCCCGATGTTGAACAACAGCGGGTTCACCAGCCCCTCGAAGTTGCGCGCGTAGTTCAACGCGCCCCGTTGCGTATCGCCTGCTGCGACTTTTTCGCGCTGCGAACGGCCATCGGCATGCGCATGCTGCAGGTAGTTGGTGGCCAGCAGCCAGTGCAGGCCGTGCAGCTGCGGCACGATCACGAACAGCAGCGCCCGGCGCCAGTCGATCGCCAGCAGCAGCGCCCAGGAGCCCAGCCACACCGCGTACTGCGCCAGGCAGTAGCGGAAGGCGCCCGGGCCGCGCCGGCGCAGCGCCGCGAGCCAGCCCAGGATGTGCGGGTACAGCACGAACACCGCCTGCAGCGGATGCAGCAGGTAGCCCCACAGGTGGTTGGTGTCGCCGCCGAAGCGGTAGGTGCGCGCCACGTCGCGCTCGCCGTGCCGATGGCGGTGGTGGTTGGCCACGTGCGCCGGCCAGAACACGAAGGTCGGATGGCCCTGCAGCAGCGTGATGCAGAGGTCGGTGGCCCGGTTGGCCCGGCGCCCGCGCCACATGCGCAGGTGCGTGTGGTTGTGGTGGATCACGCCGATGCCCAGCGTGAGGAAGAGCATCAGCGCATAGAGCGGCCACCAGAAGCCGTGCACCCATTGCCAGGCCGCGAGCGCGGGCAGCGCCACCAGGTAGGCCAGGCTCTGCCAGTCGCGGAAGTGGCGCAGGCGCGGCATGCGTGCGCGGGTCAGGCGCCAGGCCCTTGTGTCGCCTGCTTGCGGCGGAAGGCCTCGAGCTGCACCTCGGCCGCATCGGCCGGCAGGCGGGTGCCGAACAGCCGGTCCATGAAGGTGAACTGGAAACCGTAGTTGCCCGCATGCGCCGCGTGGTGCAGGTGGTGGCGCCGGCTGGCGGCGAACCAGTGGCCGTAGGACACGCGGGTGAAGAAGTCGTAGTTGGCGTGGCCGATGCAGTTGAAGAACAGGCTGAACACCGGCACCGAGGCCAGCGACCAGAAGCTGAAGTCATGCACCAGCATCGGCCAGAGGATCACGTTGCCCAGCATCAGGGCCTCGATCGGATGGAAGCTGTAGGTGGAGAACGGCGTCGTGACCACCGAGCGGTGATGCGGTCCGTGAAAGCGCCGCAGCGGCTTGGTGTGCAGCAGCCGGTGGTTGATCCAGAAATGCACGTCGTTCCAGACCGCCAGCACCAGGATTTCGAGCGTGATCTGCCAGCCGCTGGCATCGACCGCGAGCCGGGCCCAGCCCAGCTGCAGCAGGCCCCAGGGGAAGACCATGCCCAGGCCGAAGATCAGCACCGACAGGCCCGACTGCGTGAACTCGCGGCGCCATTGCTCGGCGCGCACCGGCCGTGGATCGAGCACGCGGCCGATGCCCAGGGCGGGCAGCACCCGCTGCGTGAGCAGCCAGGTGATCGCGCCGAAGCTCAGGTAGAGGCCGCCGAAGAAGGCCAGGCCCCAGAGCATCACCGCGGGCAGCGACAAGGACTGGAAAGCCGCGCCCATCAGTCGGCCACCGGTGCGCTCATCGGCCTGCGGGCGCTCACTCGACCTTGACGCCGGAAGCGGCGACGATGCCCTTCCACTTGAGGTAGTCGGCCTTGACCAGCGCGCCGAAGGCCTCGGGCGTGAGCGGCCGCGGCTCGGCGCCCTGGGCATGGATCGCCTCGCGCACTTCGGGCAGCGCCAGCTGCTTGTTGATGGCGGCGTTCATGGCCGCGACCACGTCCTTGGGTGCGTTGGCCGGCATGAAGACGCCGTACCAGGAGCTCACGTCGAAGTCCTTGAGCGGGGTCGATTCGGCGATCGTCGGCACGTCGGGCAGGCTGACGCTGCGCTTGGCCGAGGTCACGGCCAGGGCACGCAGCTTGCCGGCCTTGATCTGCGAGATCGCCGAGGGAATGGACGACACCATCATCGAGACCGTGCCGCTCATCGTGTCGATGACCGCCGGGTTGGAGCCCTTGTAGGGCACGTGCGTGATCTTGATGCCGGCGTCCATCTTGAACATCTCGCCGGCCAGGTGGATGGTGGTCCCGTTGCCCGGGCTGCCGTAGGTGATGGTGTCGGGCGCGGCCTTGGCCGCGGCGATCACGTCGGCCATGTTCTTGAAGGGCGAGTTGGCGGCGGTGACGATCACCAGCGGCGACTCGGCCACCAGCGCCACCGCCGTCAGGTCCTTCGACGGGTCGTAGCTCAGGCCCTTGTAGAGCCAGGGCGCCACGGCCAGGTTGTCCTTCTGGCCCATGACCATCTCGTAGCCGGTGGCGGGCATGCGCACCGCCTCGGTGATGCCGATGGTGCCGCCGGCGCCCGGCCGGTTGTCGACCACCACGGTCCACTTGTTGGCTTCGGTCAGGCGCTGGCCGACGATGCGCGACAGGATGTCGGTGCCGCCGCCCGGCGGGAAGGGAACGATCAGGCGGATCGGCTTGTTGGGGTAGGCGGCCGTGCCCTGCGCCAGGGCGGCGCTCGGGGCCAGCGTGAACGTCGAGAGGGCCGAGAGGGCCAGCAGCGATAGCAGTGTCTTGCGATTCATGTCGAGTGTTGTCTCCGTCGCCGATGCGGAGATCGCAACAGCCTCAGGCCGCGCAGTCTACTGGAGCACCGCCCGGCGCTCAGTTGAAGCGCACCCCGGGCCGCACGGGGCTGCTCTGCTCGCTGCGCAGCGGCACGCCCTGCAGGGTGTCGAAATCCGAGGGCGCCTCGGGCACGCGCACCTCCTCGAACTCCAGCAGCGAAGCCACCCAGCGCCCGGCGGCCGAATCGGCCGGCTCGTCGTTGGTGAAGACGCCGTCGCGGATGTAGAAGGTCTCGCCCGCGCGCCGCTCGGCATGCAGCTCGCTCAGGCGCGCGATCGAGAAGGCATAGGTCACCAGCTTCTCCTTGGTGCGGCGGTCCTTGCCGCCGCAGCTGAAGAGGCCTTCGTTGGCGATCACGATGCAGGAACCCTCGACCTGGTCTTCGACCTGCGAACCGGCACGCCAGACGGCGGTAGGCAGGCGCACGCGCACCTTGTCGATCACCAGATCACGCTGCTTGTTGAGGGTGGTCAGCGGCGGTACCAGCGAACGCAACTGGGCCAGGCGCTCGACAAAGTGATCGTCGATGGTGAAGCTCACATGGTGCGTGGCACCGCCGGAGCGCTTGACGACCTGCATGATGACGTGGCGCGGGTTGTTCAAAATGGTCCTCCTTGAGGCCGGGTCGGTGATCGTCACGGGAGAACGTGTCTCCACGCAGAACGGCCGACCCTTCGCTCAAGAATCAGAAAACAATCGAAAACTCAAGAATCATTTGTTTCTAACTCTTACACACCATTTCACTGCACCGCCTCCCGAATTTCAAGTACCCGTTTGAACTACATCGTTCGAAAGTACGGAAATCCTTCGGGTGCAATCAGCGATTACCCGCCCTCGGGCAGCGGCGCCGCGCCTTCGAGCTGCTCGGCCAGCGCCTTGCAGGACGGGGCACAGACGCTCTGCGACTTGCCCAGCACCTGGCGCGTGCGCATCTGCGAGCGCAGGCGGTGCTTGCCGCACATGAAGCAGGACATGGTCGCGCCGCTGAAGGACGAGGACGCCCGGAAGGGCGAACCCGAGGGCTTGGACTTGTAGCGCAGTCCGTCGGCCACCACGGCCGTCTTCACCTCATCCTTGGACATGGGCGGCATCCGGTGCGGGAGGGGTGGCCATGGCGCGGGCGATGGCTTCCTTGGCGCGCAGTTCGGCGGCCATGGCGGCGTCCAGGCCGGAGCGGCACAGGCCGGCGTACGGGTACTGGAGGTTTTCATAGACCTCGGCGGCCGCCGGGTAGCTGTCGAGCAGCTGGCCCAAAGCCGCGCCGGGGGCCACGTCGGCGAATTCGTGCACGAGGTGCATCACGACCGAACGGTACTGGTCCGCGCCCACCGGCACGGCGCTGTGGTCGAGCCGCTCGAGGAGCTGGGCCAACCTTTCGGTGACGTCGAGGTTGATCTTGGGAGTTGCGTTCATGGATCGAAGTTGGGGCATTCAGGGCCGTTTGCAAGGTCCGCGCCAGGCAGTGCCGGCGCGACGAGCGCAGGCCTCTTACCATTGGCGGCTGGGTACCGACCATACCGCGCTTGCGGACCGACCCTTCCAGACGCTTTCCAAGACCCCCTTCCGAGCGGCTCCCCGCCGCGTGATCCGACATGCAACTCAACTACATCGCCAATGCCGACGTGCCCTCCTCGTCGGGCCGCACCCTGCCCGTCATCGACCCGTCGGACGGCCAGGTCTTCGAAGAGATCCAGCGCAGCAACGCCGCCGACATCGACACCGCGGTGCGCGCCGCGCGCGACTGCTTCGAGAGCGTCTGGCACAAGGTGAGCGCGGCCGAACGCAGCCGCCTGCTCTACCGCCTGTCGCAGAAGGTCGCCGAGCACGTGGACGAACTGGCGCTGCTCGAGCAGCGCGACTGCGGCAAGCCGGTCAAGCAGGCCCGCGCCGACGCGCTGGCGCTTGTGCGCTACTTCGAGTTCTACGCCGGCGCCTGCGACAAGCTGCATGGCGAGACCATTCCCTACCAGGACGGCTACAGCGTGTTCACCTGGCGCGAGCCGCACGGCGTGACCGGCCACGTGATCCCCTGGAACTACCCGATGCAGATCTTCGGCCGCAGCGTGGGCGGCGCCCTGGCCGCGGGCAATGTCTGCGTGGTCAAGCCGGCCGAGGACGCCTGCCTGTCGCTGATCCGCGTGGCCCAGCTGGCGGCCGAAGCCGGCTTCCCGGCCGGCGCGCTCAACATCGTGACCGGCTACGGCCATGAAGTGGGCGACGCGCTGGCGCGCCACGAAGGCATCGACCACATCAGCTTCACCGGCAGCCCCAAGATCGGCACGCTGATCCAGCAGGTTGCGGCCGAGCGCCACTGCCCGGTCACCTTGGAGCTGGGCGGCAAGAGCCCGCAGATCCTGTTCGCCGATGCCGACATCAACGCCGCCATCCCGACGCTGATCAACGCCATCGTGCAGAACGCCGGCCAGACCTGCTCGGCCGGCTCGCGCGTGCTGATCCAGCGCGACATCTACGAACTGGTGCTCGAGCGCCTGGGCAAGGCCTTCGAGGCGCTGCGCGTCGGCCCGGCCGCGATGGACCTGGACGTGGGCCCGCTGATCCGCCAGACCCAGCAGCAGCGCGTCTGGGACTTCCTGTCCGACGCGCAGGTCGCCGGCATCCCGATGGTGGCGCAGGGCGTGGTGGTCGACGAGGCGCCCGAAACCGGCTTCTACCAGGCCCCGACGCTGCTGCGCGACGTGCCGGTGGACCACCGCCTGGCGCAGGAGGAAGTGTTCGGCCCGGTGCTGGCCGCCATGTCCTTCCGCGACGAGGACGAGGCCGTGGCCCTGGCCAACGCGACCCAGTTCGGCCTGGTGGCCGGCGTCTGGACCGAGAACGGCGCCCGCCAGTTCCGCATGGCCAAGCGCGTGCGCGCCGGCCAGGTCTTCATCAACAACTACGGCGCCGGCGGCGGCGTGGAGCTGCCCTTCGGCGGCGTGAAATCCTCGGGCTACGGCCGCGAGAAGGGTTTCGAGGCGCTGTACGGCTTCACCACGCTGAAGACCATCGCGGTCAAGCACGGCTAGGACTGGCTCTCCCCCGGGGCTTCGCGCACTGCGTGTCGCTTCGCCCTCCCCCCTTCCGGGGGCAACACCAGCGGCCCGGCGAAGCCGGTTCCGCGGTAGGACTGGGCTCTCCCCCGGGGCTTCGCGCACTGCGTGTCGCTTCGCCCTCCCCCTTCCAGGGGCAACACCAGCGGCCCGGCAAAGCCGGTTCCGCGGTAGGACTGGGCTCTCCCCCGGGGCTTCGCGCACTGCGTGTCGCTTCGCCCTCCCCCTTCCGGGGGCAACACCAGCGGCCCGGCGAAGCCGGTTCCGCGGTGTTTCACGAACAGACCGGAAGACGCGCTCGTCAGGCTAGCGCGGTGTCCAGCATCATCATCAGCACGAAGCCGATCATCAGCCCGCCCGTGGCGAAGGCCTCGTGCCCCTTGCGGTGCGACTCCGGGATGATCTCGTGGCTGATCACGAACAGCATGGCGCCGGCCGCGAAACCCAGGCCCCAGGGCAGCAGCGCGGCCGAGTAGCCCACGACGGCGGCGCCGATCACGGCGCCGATCGGCTCCACCAGGCCCGAAGCCATGCCCAGCCCGACCGCGAAGGCGCGGCTATAGCCCGCGGCCAGCAGCGCCACCGCCACCACCAGGCCTTCTGGCACGTCCTGGATCGCGATGCCGGTGGCCAGCGCGTTGGCGCGCAGGCCTTCGTTGCCGGCATAGCCCACGCCGATGGCCAGGCCCTCGGGCAGGTTGTGCAGCGCGATCGCGATCACGAACAGCCAAGTGCGCCGCAGTTTCTGCGCCGAATGGCCCTCGCGCCCCTTGATGAAGTGCTCGTGCGGCAGCACACGGTCGAGCATCAGCAGGGCCAGTGCGCCCAGCAGGATCGCACTGCCCACCACGCCGCCGGCCGCCCACGGGCCGCCGCCGAAGGCCTGGCTCGAACGCGCGGCCTCGAGGCCCGGGATGATCAGCGAGAACGCGCAGGCGGCCAGCATCACGCCGGCGCCGAAGCCGAACAGCGTGTCCTGCACGCGGTCCGAGAGCTTCTGCGAGAAAAGCACCGGCAGCGTGCCCAGCGCGGTGGCCAGCGCCGCCACCGAACCGCCGACGAAGGCATTGAAGACGACGGCGTTGCCGGCCACGAACTGCCAGAACTGGGCAAGCAGCACCGCCACCCCGGCCGCCACGATCAGCCAGCCGACGCACTGCCGCATCGACCACCCCTGGCGCACCGCCACCGACCGTGTCTCGTCCATCCTGTCCTCCTCAGGCACGCGCTGCGGCGTAGCGCCGCGCCACTTCGGCCCAATCCACCACGTTGTAGAACGCCGCGATGTATTCGGGGCGACGGTTCTGGTACTTGAGGTAGTAGGCGTGCTCCCACACGTCGAGCCCGAGGATCGGCGTGTTGCCCGAACCGATGCCCCGCATCAGCGGACTGTCCTGGTTGCCGCTGCTCTCGACGGCCAGCTTGCCCTCCTTCGAGACGCCGAGCCAGGCCCAGCCGCTGCCGAAGCGCGTCAGCGCGGCCTTGGTGAAGGCCTCCTTGAAGGCGTCGAAGCCGCCCAGGTCGGCGTCGATGGCGCGGGCCAGTTCGCCGTCGGGCACGCCGCCGCCGGTGGGCGACATCACGGTCCAGAACAGGCTGTGGTTGGCGTGGCCGCCGCCGTTGTTGCGCACCGGCGCGCGCAGGGCTTCGGGCAGCTTGTCGAGCTCGACGATCAGCTGCTCCACGGGCTGCTCGGCGAAGGCCGTGCCCGCGAGCGCGGCGTTGAGGTTGTTCACGTAGGCCTGGTGGTGCTTCGTGAAATGGATCTCCATCGTCTGCGCGTCGATGTGCGGCTCCAGCGCGTCATAGGCGTAAGGCAGGCTGGGGAGGACGTGAGGCATGGCAAGGTTCCTTGGCTTTGAAAAAATCGGGAGATCGCTCAGTGCAGCGTGGCGCCGTGCGCGGCGTGCGAAAAAGGCATGCAGCCGGCACGCAGCGCGGCCACGATGGCCGGATCGCTGCCGTGCTCGGCGAGGTGCGCCAGCAGCGCGGCGTGGGTCTCGCGGCTGTGGCGGAAGGCGGCTTGTTGCAGCGCGGGGTCGGCCGTGGCGCTGCGCAGCAGCGCCATAAGCGTGCAGTGGGCGGTGCGCAGGTACGCCGCGGCATCGTGCTCGCGGTCCGCGTTGCGGCAGAGGTCCGCCAGTTGCAGGTGCGTGACGACGAAGGCCGCCATGCGGTCGTCCGCCCGCGTGGCGTCGCCGGACGCCAGCAAGGCCTGCGCGATGGCCAGCGCCTGCAGGCAGGTGCGCTCGGCCAGCACGGCTTGGCCGCGCCGCATGGCATCGCCAACGCCGCGCATCAGGCCTTCCCATTCGGGCAGTCCGGAGGGCGGCGGCACGACGGGCGTGAGCGGGAGACCCGGAGATCGGTTCATGCAAAGCTCCTCTCGGTTCACCCTTTGCGTCGAATGGAGCTTTGCGTACTCGGGTCATCAAATGATAGTCATTCGCACCAAAGACGTCCATCCAGGGGTTTTACCGACGAGGGCGAACCCGCCCTGCCCCCGGTCGGCTTGTCCCGGATGACGAAACGGCCGGAGCGATCAGGTAAATTGGCTTCTGCACGCCACCCCGCCATGAATGAGACCTTCGTCCCCCTCGCCGACATCGGCCGCGCCTCGACGCGCGCGCCGGTGGCGATGCAGCGCGTGCCGGCCACCGGCCTGCTGCACGACCGTCTCGGCCGTCCGCTCACCGACCTGCGCATCAGCGTGACCGACCGCTGCAACTTCCGCTGCAGCTACTGCATGCCCAAGGAAGTGTTTGACAAGGACTACCGCTACCTGCCGCACGGCGCGCTGCTGAGCTTCGAGGAGATCACGCGGCTGGCCAGGCTGTTCGCGGCGCACGGCGTGCGCAAGCTCCGGCTCACCGGCGGCGAGCCGCTGCTGCGCAAGAACCTGGAATCGCTGGTCGAACAGCTCGCGGCCCTGCGCGCGCCCGACGGCCAGCCGCTGGACCTGACGCTGACCACCAACGCCTCGCTGCTCGCCCGCAAGGCCCGGGCCCTCAAGGACGCCGGCCTGCAGCGCGTGACGGTGAGCCTCGACAGCCTCGACGACGCGGTGTTCCGCCGCATGAACGACGTCGACTTCCCGGTGACCGAGGTGCTGGCCGGCATCGATGCGGCCCGGACCGCCGGGCTGCCGGTCAAGATCAACATGGTGGTCAAGCGCGGCACCAACGACCAGGAGATCCTGCCGATGGCGCGCCACTTCCGCGGCACCGGCGCGGTGCTGCGCTTCATCGAATACATGGACGTCGGCGCCACCAACGGCTGGCGCATGCACGAGGTGCTGCCCTCGGCCGAGGTGGTCGCGCGCATCGGCGCCGAGTTCCCGCTGCGCCCGCTGCAGGCCTCCGCGCCCGGTGAGACGGCGCAGCGCTGGGCCTATGAAGACGGCGCCGGCGAGATCGGCGTGATCAGCAGCGTGACCCAGGCCTTCTGCGGCGACTGCAGCCGGGCCCGGCTGTCGACCGAAGGCAAGCTCTTCCTCTGCCTGTTCGCCAGCAGCGGCCACGACCTGCGGCCCCTGCTGCGGGCCCCCGAGTCATCCGACGACGCGATCCTGTCGACCATCGGCCACATCTGGCAGGGCCGGTCCGACCGCTACTCCGAACTGCGCGCGCTGCGCGCCCCCGACACGAGCGACCCGGGCGCGCCCCGCCGGGTCGAGATGAGCTACATCGGCGGATGACGATCTCCACCCAAGACATCACGGGCCTGGTGCTCGCCGGTGGGCGCGGCGCGCGCATGGGCGGCGTCGACAAGGGCCTGCAGCCCTTCGACGGCCTGCCCCTGGCCCAGCACGCGGCGCGGCGGCTCGCGCCGCAGGTCGGCGCGCTGCGCTTCAATGCCAACCGCCACCGCGCGGCCTACGAAGCCTTCGGCGCGCCGGTCTGGCCCGATGCCGACGACAGCCGGCCGGGCCCGCTGGCCGGCTTCCTGGCCGGGCTCGCGCATTGCGACACGCCCTGGCTGCTGACCGTGCCCTGCGACACGCCCCTGTTCCCGCTCGACCTGGCGCGCCGCCTGGCCGATGCACTGGCGGCCGCGGAGGCCGAGATCGCCGTCGCCTGCGCCCCCGAGGCCGATGCGCAAGGTGCCACCGTGTGGCGCCCGCAACCCGTGTTCTGCCTGCTGCCGACCGCGCTGCGCGACAGCCTCGCGCGCTTCATCGCCCAGGGCGGCCGCAAGATCGACGCCTGGACGGCCGGGCATCGCACGGTGCAGGTGCGCTTCGACGCACCCGGCGCCTTCGCCAACGCCAACACGCTGGACGAACTGCAGGCGCTCGAGGCACTGGCGTCGCGATGAAGCGCATCGCCGAGATCGCGGCCGCGCTGAGCGGCCATGACCCGCAGGCGCTGAGCGTCGAGGGCGTGCACGCCTTCCTGGCCCGCCTCGTGGGCCCGGCCGCGGAGCGGCCCCACGAGACGGTGCCGCTGCATCTGGCGCTCGACCGTGTGCTGGCCCGGGACATCGTCTCGCCCTTCGACGTGCCGCCGCACGACAACTCGGCCATGGACGGCTTCGCCTTCGATGGCGCGGCGCTCGACGGCGCCGCGGGCGAGCTCCGCCTGCAGATCGCCGGCACGGCGCTCGCGGGCACCTGCTGGCGCGGCCGGATCGACGCGGGCCAGGCGGTCCGGATCACGACCGGCGCGGTGATGCCGCCAGGCCTCGACACCGTGGTGCCGCAGGAGCTGTGCACGGTCGACCAGGGCGAAGTGCGCTTCGCAACGACCCTGCTGCGCCGCGGCGCCAACCGCCGCTTGGCCGGCGAAGACCTCGCGGCCGGCCGCGCCGCGCTGCGCGAAGGCGACCGCCTGGGCCCGGCCGCGCTGGGCCTCGCCGCCAGCCTCGGGCTGGCGACGCTGCCGGTCTGGCCGCGGCTGCGTGTCGCCAGCTTCTCCACCGGCAACGAGATCCTGAGCCTGGGCGAGGCACCGCGCGAAGGCGCGGTCTACGACAGCAACCGCTACACGCTGCTGGGCCTGCTGACGCGGCTGGGCTGCGAGATCGTCGACCTGGGCGTGGTGCGCGACGATCCGGCGGCACTCGAAGCCACGCTGCGCGAGGCCGCGCGGCAGGCCGACGTGATCATCAGCAGCGGCGGTGTGAGCGTGGGCGAGGCCGACCACACGCGCGCCGTGATGCAGCGACTCGGCGACATCGCTTTCTGGCGCATCGCCATGCGGCCGGGCCGGCCGATGGCCGTGGGCCTGGTTGCACGCGACGACGGCAGCGACGCCCTGCTGTTCGGTCTGCCGGGCAACCCGGTGGCCGTGATGGTGACCTTTCTCGCCTTCGTGCGCCCGGCCCTGCTGCAGCGCATGGGCTGCAATGCCGCGCACCGCGCACCGCCGCCGCTGCTGCGCGCGACCACGGCCAGCGCGATCCGCAAGAAGCCGGGCCGCACCGAATACCAGCGCGGCTTCGTGCGCACCGTGCCGGGGGCATTGCCCGAGGTGTGTGTGGCGACGAACCAGGGCTCGGGCGTGCTGCGCTCGATGGCCGAGGCCAACGGCCTGGTGGTGCTGCACCACGACCAGGGCAGCGTGGCCGCGGGCGAACCCGTCGACGTGATGCTGTTCGACGGCTGCATCTAGCGCGCACTTTGCGTCGCGTCCCCCCTCGCAGGGGGCAACACCATCGGCCCGGCAAAGCCGGTTCCGCGGTGTTTCACGAATGACCTGGGCCCAACCAATGGCTCAGAGGCGTCCCAGTGCCTTGTCGACGCCCTTGTTGGCCAGCATGTCGGCCCGCTCGTTGCCCGGATCGCCCGAGTGGCCCTTGACCCAGCGCCATTCGATCTGGTGACCGCCCTCCTGCACCAGCGCATCGAGGCGCTTCCAGAGCTCGACGTTCTTGACCGGCTGCTTGCTGGCGGTCATCCAGCCCTTGGCCTTCCAGCCCTTGATCCATTCCGTGATGCCCTGGCGCACGTACTGGCTGTCGAGGTACAGGATGACCTTGCAGGGCCGCTTGAGCGCGGCCAGGCCTTCGATCACGGCCTGCAGCTCCATGCGGTTGTTGGTGGTGGCGAGCTCACCGCCGAACAACTCCTTCTCGGTCGGGCCCGACTTGAGCCATGCGCCCCAGCCGCCCGGGCCGGGGTTGCCCTTGCAAGCCCCGTCGGTATAGATCTGTACTTCGTTCAAGAACCTGTTCCTTTGGATGACGATGGGTGGTGCGAACCGGGTTCGCGGTGCATCCGGCCGGCGATCGGCACGGGTGCGCTGGCGCGCTGCGAGGCACGCCGCCAGTCGGCGCTCAGCAGGCGCATGCCGCGCACCCGCTTGACCGCGACCAGGAAATAGACGGCGCCGAAGATCGGCCACCAGCGCTCGCCGGCGGTGTCGAACCAGCGCAGGCGCTCGAGCCAGGCCTCGCTGCGCACCGCCGGACGGTACACCCCGAAACGCCCCGATTCCACCTCGAAGCTCAGCAGGCGCAGCCAGTCGCGCATGCGCCAGTAGCCGATGAAATCGCCGGTCTGGGGCAGGAACAGCTCGCCGAAGCCCAGTTTTTTGTAAAGATGGGCGCGCCGCTGGCGCATGCCCCAGAGGCTGGTCGGGTTCAACCCGCAGATGATGACCCGGCCCTCGGGGACCAGCACGCGCTCGACCTCGCGCAGCGTCGCGTGCGGATCGGGGCTGAGTTCGAGCGTGTGCGGCAGCACGATCAAGTCAAGGCTGTTCGCGGGGAAGGGCAAGGCGGAGAATTCGGTCAGCAGCGCCGCACGGCCCGCGGGCACGGTGTCGGCGAGGGCCAGCCAGCGGTGCGGCATGCGGTTGGTGCGCAACGCGTCGATACGCCCCGAGCCCAGCTGCAGCGCGTGGTAGCCGAAGACATCGGCCACCGCCTGGTCGAACTGCGCCTGCTCCCATGCCAGCAGGTACTGGCCAGGCGGGGTCTCGAACCAATCCTGCAAACCTATAATTTGACCGCTCATGACCCTTGTTCCGCTGCCCGCCTTCGCTGACAACTACATCTGGATGCTGCAGAACGGGAGCCACGCGATCGTGGTGGACCCGGGCGACGCCCAACCGGTGTTCGATGCGCTCGCGCGCGCTCATCTGCAACTGGCCGCGATTCTAGTCACGCACCATCACGCCGATCACACGGGCGGTGTCGTGGCGCTGCGCGAGGCCACCGGGGCGCAGGTCTTCGGTCCGGCCGGCGAAAGCATTGCCGAGCCTTACACGCCCCTGGCGCGCGGCGACCACGCCGAAGCCCTGGGCCTGCGCTTCGAGGTGTTCGACATCCCGGGCCACACCGCGGGCCACATCGCCTTCTTCCTGCCCGCCGATGCGCGCCACGGCCAGGCGCCGATCGTGTTCTGCGGCGACACGCTGTTCTCTGGCGGCTGCGGCCGCATCTTCGAGGGCACGCCAGCGCAGATGCTGGCCTCGCTCGACACGCTGGCTGCGCTACCGGACGACACCCGCGTCTGCTGCGGCCACGAATACACACTTGCTAACCTGCGATTCGCCCGTGCGGTGGAACCCGGCAACGCCGACCTGACTCACTACACGGCGCATTGCGAATCGCTGCGCGCGCACGGTACGCCGACACTGCCCTCGCAGCTCGGCACCGAGCGCCGGATCAACCCCTTTCTTCGCAGCCGCGAAGCCACCGTCCTTCAAGCCGTGCGCGCACAGGCCCACCTCGGCGCCGACGCGGCCGAGGTCGAGGTGTTCGCTGCATTGCGCCAATGGAAAAACGACTTCCGATGAAATTTCTCTCCGCCGTCTGCCTGGCAGGCGCCGTCTTTCTCGCGGGCTGCGCCAGCACGCAGCAGCCTTCGTCGACGGACCTGCCCGCCACCGACGGCGGCATGCCACCCGTCGCACTGCCCGAAGGTTCCGCCGCGCCTGTCTACCCCGGCGGCGCGCTGACCCCCATCACCGCCGGACGTTCCGGTGCGAGCGCACGCAGCGTGGTCACGCTGGCGCCTCCGGTCGACATGTGGGACCGCATCCGCCGCGGCTTCAAGATGCCCGACCTCGACACCGACACGGTGCGCGAACAGGAGCAGTGGTATGCGGTGCGGCCCGACTACGTGCAGCGCATGACCGAGCGCTCCAACCGCTACATCTTCCACATCGTCGAGGAACTCGAGCGCCGCAACATGCCGACCGAGCTGGCGCTGCTGCCCTTCATCGAGAGCGCCTTCAACCCGCAGGCCGTGTCCAGCGCGCGCGCCGCCGGCATGTGGCAGTTCATGCCCGCGACCGGCAACGACTACGACCTCAAGCAGAACATCTTCCGCGACGACCGGCGCGACGTGCTGGCCTCCACCCGCGCGGCGCTCGACTACCTGCAGCGCCTCTACACCATGTTCGGCGACTGGCACCTGGCGCTGGCGGCCTACAACTGGGGCGAAGGCAGCGTCGGGCGTGCCATCGCCAAGAACCAGCGCGCGGGCCTGCCGACCGGCTACATGGACCTCACGATGCCGGCCGAGACGCGCGGCTACGTACCCAAGCTCCAGGCGGTCAAGAACATCGTGGCCGATCCGCAGCGCTTCAACGTCGACCTGCCGGTGATCGCCAACCACCCCTACTTCCAGACCGTGACGCTCACGCGCGACCTCGACGTATCGTTGGCCGCCAAGCTGGCCGACGTGCGCATCGAGGACTTCCGCGCGCTCAACCCCGCCGCCCACAAGCCGGTGCTGCTGGCCGCCGGCACGCCGCAGATCCTGCTGCCCTGGGACAACGCCGCCGTGTTCCAGCGCAACTTCGAGGCCTACAGCCAGGGCCAGTACGCCAGCTGGACCGCCTGGACCGTGCCCGGCACCATGACCGTGGCCGATGCCGCCCAGCGCTCGGGCATGAGCGAATCGGATCTGCGCGCCATCAACCAGGTGCCGCCGCGGATGCTGATCAAGGCCGGCTCGACGCTGATCGTGCCGCGCGGCGCGCGGGTGCAGGAAGACGTGGCCGCGCTGGTGGCGGACACCGGCCACCTGAGCTTCCAGCCCGAGATCGTGACGCGCCGCACCACCGTCAAGGCCGGCCGCAGCGACAGCGTGGCCAGCATCGCGCGGCGCTACCGCGTGAGCCCCGCCAGCGTGGCCGAATGGAACGACGTCAAGGCCAACCACGTGTTCGCGCGCGGCCTGAGCGTGGTCGTCTACCTGCCGGTGCAGGCCGCGCGTGCGGCCCGCGTGGGCAGTGGCACCGCGGTGCGCGGCGCGAGCGCCAGGACAGCCTTGCCGGCACGCCAGGCGGTGGCCGGCAAGACCGCCGTGGTCAAGACCCGGCCCGTGGTGGTCAAGAGCAGGCCCGCCCCGATCGTGCGCGAGAAGCGCGGCGGCACGCCGTCCAAGCAGAAACGCTGAGCGGCCGTCGCGGCAGGACGCGCGCCGCGCTCAGAGTTTCTCGGTCTCGCCGGTGCGCGGCTGCCATTTCATGAGGCGCCGCTCGACACGCCCCACGATGCCGTCGAGCGCCAGCGCGAAGACCGTGAGCACCACGATGCCCGCGAACACGGTGTTGACGTCGAAGGTGCCCTCGGCCTGCAGGATCAGATAGCCCACGCCGCGCGCCGAGCCCAGGTACTCGCCCACCACCGCGCCAACGAAGGCCAGGCCGACGGAGGTGTGCAGGCTGGAGAACACCCAGCTCGTCGCGCTCGGCAGGTACACCGTGCGCAGCAGCTGCCGCTGGTTGGCGCCCAGCATCTTCGCGTTGGCCAGCACCACCGGGCTCACCTCGCGCACGCCCTGGTAGACGTTGAAGAAGACGATGAAGAACACCAGCGTGACCGCCAGCGCCACCTTGCTCCAGATGCCCAGCCCGAACCACAGCGCGAAGATCGGTGCCAGGATCACGCGCGGCATCGAGTTGGCGGCCTTGATGTAGGGGTCGAGGATCAGGCTGGCGGTGGGCGCGAGCGCCAGCCAGAGCCCGCAGGCCAGCCCCAGCACCGTGCCGATGCCGAAGGCCAGCACGGTCTCGAGCAGCGTGGTGCCGAGGTGCCGGTAGATGTCCGCGTTGCCGGGCAGCCCTTCGGGGAACAGCGGGTTGGGCGGCACGGCGAAGGGCAGGAACCAGCTCCAGATGCGTCCCGCGACCTGGATCGGTTCGCCCAGGAAGAAAGCCGCCTTGTCGCCGCGCGACACCAGGTGCCAGGCCAGCAGCAGCACGACCAGCAGGCCGACCTGCCAGGCACGGGCGTTGCGTTCGGTGGGTCGGAACGTAGTCATGCTCACGCAGCCTTCTTCAACTGCTGCGCGTAGCCCTTGAGCACCTCGTCGCGCAACACGTTCCAGATCTGCGTGTGCAGCTCGACGAAGCGCGGGTGCGTGCGCACCTCGGCCACGTCGCGCGGCCGCGCGAGGTCGATCGCGAATTCGCCGATCGGATGCGTGGCCGGGCCGGCCGACAGCACCACCACTCGGTCGCTCATCGCAATGGCCTCGTCGAGGTCGTGCGTGATGAAGAGCACGGCCTTCTTCTTCCGGCTCCAGAGTTCGAGCACCTCGTTCTCCATCAACTGCCGCGTCTGTACGTCGAGCGCACTGAAGGGCTCGTCCATCAGGATGATGTCGGGGTCGAGCACCAGCGTCTGCGCCAGCGCCGCGCGCTTGCGCATGCCGCCCGAGAGCTGGTGCGGGTAGCGGTCGCCGAAGCCCGCGAGCCCCACGCGCGCGAGCCACTGCTCGGCTTGCGCGGCCGCATCGGCATCGGACACGCCGCGGTACTGCAGCCCGACCATCACGTTGTCACGCGCGCTGCGCCAGGGCATCAATGCCTCGGTCTGGAACATGTAGCCGGCGCGCGTGTTGATGCCCCTGAGCGGCTGGCCGAACACCTTCACCGTGCCCGACGACGGCTGCAGCAGCCCCGCGCCCACGTTGAGCAGCGTCGACTTGCCGCAGCCCGTGGGTCCGACCACGGAGACGAACTCGCCTTCGCGGATGCGCAGCGTGGTGTCGGCCACCGCGGTGTAGCGCTGGCTCGCATCGTCCTTCGCGCGGAAGGTGCACTGGATGTCGATCAGTTCGAGGGCGTAGGGGGAATCGGCGGACATGGTGCGGATGAAGGCGGACGCTCGGCGGTGGTGTCCCAGAAAAAACCCGGCCTGGGCCGGGTCGATGAACGCGGCCTCAGGCCTTGAAGCGCTCCTTCGCGCGCCGCGCGAAATCGTTGGTGTAGGTCTTGCTCAGGTCGATCTTGTCGGCCTTCACGCTGGGGTCGAAGCTGGCGATGGCGGTCAACGCGGTCTTGGGGCCCTCGGCCGGCACCAGGCCGTCGATGGCGATCGATTCGCGGATCTTGTCGAAGGACGCGAGGTAGAGCGCGCGGTCGCCCAGCAGATAGGTCTCGGGCACGGTCTTGATGATGTCGCTGGGGCCAGCGGTCTGCAGCCACTTGAGGCCGTGCACGATCGCGTTGGCCAGCGCCTGGCAGGTGCCCGGATTCTTCTGGATGAAATCGGAGGAGGCGTAGAGGCAGGCCGCGGGCATCAGGCCGCCGAACACGTCGTGCGTGCCCTTGAGCGTGCGGGTGTCGCTGATGATCTGCACGTCGCCCTTCTGCTCGAGCATGGTCATTACCGGGTCGGTGTTGCTGATGGCGTCGATCTGGCCCGAGCGCAACGCGGTGAGCGCACCCGCGGCCACGCCGACACCGATGAAGCTCACGTCGCTGGGCTTGAGCCCGCCGCGCGACAGCACCAGGTTGGCTACCATGTTGGTCGACGAGCCCGGTGCCGAGACACCGATCTTCTTGCCCTTGAGCTCAGCGATGTTCTTGTAGCCCGCCATGTTCTTGGTCGAGACACCCACTGCGATCTGCGGCGCCCGCCCCTGCAGCACGAAGGCCTGGAACATCTGGTTCTTGGCCTGCAGGTTGATGGTGTGCTCGTAGGCGCCGGAGCACACGTCGGCCGAGCCGCCGACCACCGCCTGCAGCGCGCGCGCACCACCGGCGAAGTCGGAGATCTCCACGTCCAGCCCCTCGGCCTTGAAGTAGCCCAGCTGCTCCGTGATGGTCAGCGGCAGGTAGTAGAAGGCCGCCTTGCCACCCACGGCGATGGACACCCGGGTCTTCTCGAGCTTGGCCTGTGCCACCACCCGCGGCACGGCGATCGATGCGGCGCCCAGCGCGGCGGCGGAGGTGAAGGTGCGGCGATTGAGCATGGCGCTTGGGTCCCTGGTTTGTCGTTCGGCTTGAAGACCGAATCGAGCTTAGGCGCGCGCATGCACCCGCTGCATCGGGAACATCCCGTGGGGGTTTCCACGTAAGCAAAAAGGAGGGTCATGGCCCTCCCGAAGGACGATCAGCGACCCGCGAAAACGATCGCGATATTGACCAGCAGACCCAGCGCCCAGACCGCGCTGCGCGCCGTGCCCGCACCGCGCACATAGAGCGCGATGTAGATCACGCGCAGCACCACATAGGCCACGGCCAGCATGTCGGTCCGCGCCTGTGCGGCATCGAGTTGGTGCGCGATGAGCACCGCGCCGATGAACAAGGGCAGGCCTTCGAAGCTGTTGGCCTGCGCCGCGTTGGCGCGGGCGCGCCAGCCGTTCTGCTTGGAGGCCCAGTCGCGCGGCGAGACGTTGTCGCGCGGGCCGAAGCTGCCGGCCTTGGCGATCCAGGTACACACATAGGGCAGCAAGGCGGCGACCAGTACGCACCAGTAGGCCAGGGGCAGGAAAGGCAGGCTCATGCGATGTCTCCGGTGGAAAACACGTCCTATCGACGGTCGACCAGCGCATGCGCGATGGTGCCGAGGTCGACGTACTCGAGTTCGCTGCCGGCCGGTACGCCGCGCGCGAGCCGCGTGACCGTGAGGCCACGCTGTCGCAGCGTCTCGCCGATCACGTGGGCCGTGGCTTCGCCCTCGGCGGTGAAGTTGGTCGCCAGGATCACCTCGACCACGCTGCCGTCGAGCGCGCGGTCGAAGAGTTTCTGCAGGCCGATGTCGTGCGGCCCGATGCCGTCGAGCGGGCTCAGGCGTCCCATCAGCACGAAGTAGTAGCCATGGAAGGCGCCGGTGCGTTCGAGCGCGGCCTGGTCGGCCGGCGTCTCGACCACGCAGAGCTTGCTGCCATCGCGCCGCGGATCGCTGCAGACCTGGCAGATCGGTGCCTCGGTGAAGGTGTTGCAGCGCTCGCAGTGCCGCACCTCGGCCGCCGCTTCCTGCAATGCGCGCGCCAGCATCTGCGCGGCCGGACGGTCGTGCTGCAGCAGGTGGAAGGCCATGCGCGACGCCGACTTGATGCCCACGCCCGGCAAGCGACGCAGCGCTTCGATCAGCATGTCGAGGGAACTGGAATCAGCCAACAGTCACCTCACGGAGAAAGAGACATGGAAACCCCGGCCCCGGGGGGCGGGGTGGTGAAGCCATCAGAACGGCAGCTTCATGCCGGCCGGCATGCCGGGCATGCCCGCGGTGAGCTTGCCCATCTTCTGCTCGCTGGTTTCCTCGGCCTTGCGCACCGCGGCGTTGAAGGCGGCGGCGACCAGGTCTTCCAGCATGTCCTTGTCGTCGGCCAGCAGGCTGGGATCGATGGTGATGCGCTTGACGTCGTGCTTGCAGGTCATGACGACCTTCACCAGGCCCGCGCCCGACTCGCCCTCGACCTCGATGTGCGCCAGTTCTTCCTGGGCCTTCTTGAGGTTGTCCTGCATTGCCTGCGCCTGCTTCATGAGGCCGGCCAGTTGTCCTTTGTTGAACATCGTTGGTCCTGATAGGTTGGGTGGGTGAAAGAAAGAAAGAAAAAATCAGACGGGCCGCAGCGTACCGGGCACGACCTTCGCGTCCCAGTCGCGCATCAGCTGTTGCACTTCGGGGTCGCCATGGATGGCCTCTTCCGCCGCGCGCTGGCGCGCATCGGCCGCCTGCTTGTTGCGGCGCGCCGGGCTGTCGCTCACGCCGCCGATCTCGATGGCGATTCTCACCCCATGGCCGAGCGCGGCAAGCGCGACCTGCAATTTCTCCCGGCTCGCGGGTTGATTGAGCGTCTCGCGCTCGACGCGCAGCAGCCACTGGTCGACATCGCGCGCGACCAGCTGCGACTGCAGCGCCAGCTCGCGCGCCAGCGCGGTGATGGCCTCGGCAACCACCAGCTGCGTCACCGTCGCGTACCAGAAGTCGCCGTCCTCGCTGGGCGGAATGGGCGATGAGACCACGCTGTCGGCGCCCCGTGGCTGCTCGCGCGCATCCGAGGCCGGCTGCACGCGCACCGGCATGGCGAGCACGCGCGCGGGCGGCTCTTCCATCGGGATGTCATCGAAGTAGGCCGGCGGCCCGTCGGCCGACGGCGGCGATTCGCGCACCGGCAGGCGATGGCCCGGCGGGGTGGACGGCACCGGCCGGGCGGGCGCGGCGACGACGGCCGCAGGCGGCGCCACAGGAGCGGGAGCGACCCTGGGCGCCGGCGCCGGCTCGCTCATCTCACGCACGGCCAATGGACGGGCCGGGGCCGCGGCCGGGGCAGGAAGGGGGGCCGAAACGGGTGGCGGCGGGGCCGCCGACCCTTCATTCAGAGTTTTTTTTTCCGGGGAGGCCGAAGCCACAGCCGCCGATGCGTTCGCGGGCTTGAAGGCCAGCAGCCGCAACAGCACCATGGTCAGCGCCGCGTACTCGTCGGGCGCCAGGCCCAGTTCGGCGCGGCCGTGCAGGCAGAGGCTGTAGAGCAGCTGGGTCTCGTCGGCCGGCATGGTGGCGGCCAGGCGCGCGGTCTCGGCCGCATCGGGATCGGTGTCGCCGGAAGCCGCCGCCGCGCGCGCGGGCACCGCCTGCAGCACCGCCATGCCCTGCAGCACGGTCGTCATCTCTTCCAGCGTCGACGCGGCGGACAGGCCGTCGCGGCGCAGGACCTCGGAGGTTTCGACCACGGTCTTGCCGTCGCCCTGGGCCAGCGCATCGATCAGCCGGAACACATGGCCGCGGTCGACGCTGCCCAGCATCTGGCGCACGCTGGCTTCCTGCAGCTGGCCGTTGCCGAAGGCGATGGCCTGGTCGGTCAGCGACAGCGCATCGCGCATCGAGCCGCGCGCGGCGCGCGCCAGCAGGCGCAGCGCCTGCGGCTCGGCCTCGACCGACTCCGCGGCCAGCACCTGCGTGAGGTGGTCCAGCACGGTCTCGGGCGCCATCGGCCGCAGGTTGAACTGCAGACAGCGCGACAGCACCGTGACCGGCACCTTCTGCGGATCGGTGGTGGCCAGCACGAACTTGAGGTATTCGGGCGGCTCTTCCAGCGTCTTGAGCATCGCGTTGAACGCGGTGTTGGTGAGCATGTGCACTTCGTCGATCATGAAGACCTTGAAGCGCCCCTGGACCGGCTTGTAGACCGCCTGCTCGAGCAGCGACTGCACCTCGTCCACGCCGCGGTTCGAGGCCGCGTCGAGTTCGGTGTAGTCGACGAAGCGGCCCGCATCGATATCGCGGCAGGCCTGGCAGACGCCGCAGGGCGTGGCCGTGATGCCGCCCTGCCCGTCCGGGCCCTGGCAGTTGAGCGACTTGGCCAGCACGCGCGAGACCGTGGTCTTGCCGACACCCCGGGTGCCGGTGAACAGGTAGGCGTGGTGCAGCCGCTGAGTGGTCAGCGCGTTCGACAGGGCCTGGACCACATGCTCCTGGCCGACCATTTCTTCGAAATTACGGGGCCGGTATTTGCGGGCGAGCACGAGATAGGACATTGCAGGCATTCTAAAAGGCGCGACGCCCCCTTCCCGCCGAATGCCTTGAATGCGGCGAACCGAGCGGTCCGGACAAGGGCATGTCCCCGCAGGGATATGGAGATGCGGGGCGGGGCGTGTACTCCGGGGCGGCTACAATGGGCGCTGACGGGCCTCCCCGCATGGTGAAGCGGCCAACCGGGTCAGATGGGGAACCAAGCAGCCCTAACTGCGTAGTCAGTGCCGGGGGTAAGGCTCGTCAACCTCACATCCAAAAGCCTTGAGTTGTGGACAACTCGAGCGCCACCCCGAAGCGCGGCGCACCGCGCCCCGAAAGCTCTCCCTCCCCAGTGTCGATGCCGGACATGGCCAGCCCCCGCGGGCTCGCGCCATCGCTGGGCCCGAACTCGCCTCGACGACATCCTTCGCCTGATCCCGCCAGACAGAAACGGCCCTCCGCTTGCAGCCGAACGGGGCTGGGTGCGGCCCCACATCCATCATTCCGACGCGGCCGTCAACCCCCAAGTTGTTCTCTTCTTCTGTGGATAAAGCTGTGAGTTCTGCCGGGGCAAGGGGGGCCAAATCGAGGCGCCATAAGGCCTGCCGCCACATTGCCCAAAGAAAGGGCACCGACCGGATCGGGGCAATCGAAGCGCAAAAATCAGCGGCTTCGACCGGAGCCAGGACGTGGTCCTGCGCGCCTCAACTGGACAGCGATGCACCGGCGCGGAAGCAGGCGCCCGCCTCACGGACCCGCAACTTGGCCGCCAGCGTCTCCGCCAGCGCCAGCGTTTCGTGCTCCATGGCGGCAATGCGGTAGGCGCCGAGCTGCCGCCCTTCGTAGCTCAGGACGGCCACCGAGAAATGGTGGCTCAGGGCGGTGGCTGCGTCGTGCAGGCACTCGGCGATGGACCAGAGGCCCTCGCGCAGGTGGCGATCGTCGGCTGAGCCGATGCTGACGCCATAGTTGAAATACCTGTCGCGGATTTTGCGAATATCGACTTGCGGATGCATGCTTGAGAAACTTTTTGTGACCGAAGATTTTCGGGAGTCACACTTCACATGCATGTAATCCGGAAGTATTCACCTCTTGTAGGACGATTCCTGCATGCGCTGCAACACCCCTCGGGCCGCAGCCGCGCCGCTGGCCATCGATGCGGTGAGCAGGTAGCCACCGGTCGGCGCCTCCCAGTCCAGCATCTCGCCCGCGCAGAACACGCCGGGCAGCGCGCGTGCCATCAGCTGTTCGTCCAGCGCGTCGAAGCGCACGCCGCCCGCGCTGCTGATGGCCTCGGCCACGGGCCGGGCCGCCGCCAGCCGGATCGGCAATGCCTTGATCGAACGCGAGAGGGCCTCGCCGGCCTGCACGCCGTCGCGCCCCAGCACCTCGTACAGCACGCCGGCCTTGACGCCGTCGAGGCCGAGGCGGCTCTTGAGATGGCTGCTCAACGAACGCGAGCCGCGCGGATGCATCACGGCCGCATGCACCTGCTCGGCGCTGCGGTCGGGCAGCAGGTCCAGCAGCATCGTCGCGCTGCCGCGCACCGCGATCTCGTCGCGCAGCAGGCCGGAGGCCGCATAGACCAGGCTGCCCTCGACGCCGGTCGCGGTCGCCACGAACTCGCCCTTGCGCGCGAAGTGGCGGCCCTGGCCGTCGGTGAAGGCGATGGCCACAGACTTGAAGGGCTGGCCCGCGAAGCGCGTGCTGAAGTGTTCGCTCCATCCCACGTCGAAGCCGCAGTTGGCCGGCTGCAAGGCCTCCACCGCCACGCCGTGCGCCTGCAGCCACGGCACCCAGGCGCCATCGGACCCCAGCCGGGGCCAGCTCGCGCCGCCCAGGGCCAGCACCACGGCCGACGCTTCGGCCTGCACCTCGCCCGCCGGTGTCGCGAAGCGCAGCGCGGTCGGCGACAAGGCTGCGTCCGAAGCACCGAGCCAGCGGTGCCGCATATGGAACTGCACGCCCGCGGCGCGCAGCCGGTGCAGCCAGGCGCGCAACAGCGGCGCGGCCTTCATGTCGGCCGGGAACACGCGGCCCGAGGTGCCGACGAAGGTCTCGATGCCCAGGCCCTGGGCCCAGGCACGCAGGGCCTCGGGGCCGAAGCTTTGCAGCAGCGGCTCGATCTGCGCGCGGCGCTCGCCGAAGCGGGTCACGAAGGTCGCGAGGTCTTCGGAATGCGTGAGGTTCAGGCCGCCGCGGCCCGCCAGCAGGAACTTGCGTCCCACCGAGGGCATGGCGTCATAGAGATGGACCTGGCGTCCGGCCGCGCTCAGGACTTCGGCGGCCATCAGGCCCGCGGGGCCGCCGCCGATCACGGCGACGGTGTTTTCAATGCTCATTCGGGGTTCCAAGTTCAGAGGAAAGAAGGGCTTTGGCTATCGAGCCCATAGCGGGTGCGCACACCACGCCGACACTTGGTTTCTGCCACAATGACCAGCACTTTAGCCGCACCGAAACCACTCGCGTCACAAGGAAAAATCATGGCAAGCGATCTCATCAAACACATCTCCGACTCTTCCTTCGAAGCCGACGTGCTCAAGTCCGGCAAGCCCGTTCTGGTGGACTACTGGGCCGAGTGGTGCGGCCCCTGCAAGATGATCGCGCCGATTCTCGACGAAGTCTCCAGCACCTACGAAGGCAAGCTGCAGATTGCCAAGATGAACGTCGACGAGAACCGCGACATCCCCGCCAAGTTCGGCATCCGCGGCATCCCCACGCTGATGCTGTTCAAGGACGGCCAGCTGGCAGCCACCAAGGTCGGCGCCATGAGCAAGGCCCAACTGACCGCCTTCATCGATCAGCAACTCGCCTGAGTCGCTTCGAATCGGCGGCCGTCGCGCAATGCGGCGGCCGTCTTGTTTTTCCTGTCATAATCTCCTGCAGATCACCGGCCCGCCCGGTTTGAGTTCCCCGGTTCGTGAGGCAGTTCTCGCCTCTCCTGAAACCTCCCCCCGTTTTCCGTTCGATACCGCCCCGCGAGGGGTCGCTCCATGCACTTAAACGAACTCAAGGCACTCCACGTGTCTGAAGTCCTCAAGCAGGCCGAAGCCCTTGAGATCGAAAACGTCGGCCGCATGCGCAAGCAGGAGCTGATGTTCGCGATCATCAAGAAGCGCGCGAAGGCCGGCGAACAGGTCTTCGCCGATGGCGTTCTCGAAATCCTGCCCGACGGCTTCGGTTTCCTGCGCAGCCCCGACACCAGCTTCACCGCCAGCACCGACGACATCTACATCTCGCCGAGCCAGGTCCGACGCTTCAACCTGCACACCGGCGACATGGTCGAGGGCGAAGTGCGCACGCCCAAGGACGGCGAGCGCTACTTCGCGCTGACCAAGCTGGACAAGGTCAACGACGGCCCGCCCGAGCAGAACAAGCACAAGGTGATGTTCGAGAACCTGACGCCGCTGTTCCCCAAGGAACAGATGAAGCTCGAGCGCGACGGCATCAAGAGCGAAGAGAACATCACCGGCCGCGTGATCGACATCATCGCCCCCATCGGCAAGGGCCAGCGCGCCCTGCTGGTGGCACCGCCCAAGAGCGGCAAGACGGTGATGATGCAGCACATTGCGCATGCGATCAGCGCCAACTACCCCGACGTCCACATGATGGTGCTGCTCGTCGACGAGCGCCCTGAAGAAGTGACCGAAATGCAGCGCACCGTGAAGGGCGAGGTCATTGCCTCGACCTTCGACGAGCCTGCCGCGCGCCACGTGCACGTCGCCGAGATGGTGATCGAGCGCGCCAAGCGCCTGGTCGAACTCAAGAAGGACGTGGTGATCCTGCTGGACTCGATCACCCGCCTGGCCCGCGCCTACAACAACGTCGTGCCTTCCTCGGGCAAGGTGCTGACCGGTGGCGTCGACTCCAACGCGCTGCAGCGCCCCAAGCGCTTCCTCGGCGCCGCGCGCAACGTGGAAGAAGGCGGCTCGCTGACCATCATCGGCACCGCGCTGATCGACACCGGCAGCCGCATGGACGAAGTGATCTTCGAAGAGTTCAAGGGCACCGGCAACTCCGAAATCCACCTCGACCGCCGCCTCTACGAGAAGCGCGTGTTCCCCTCGATCCAGCTCAACCGCAGCGGCACGCGCCGCGAAGAGCTGCTGCTCGCACCCGAGATCCTGCAGAAGACCCGCATCCTGCGCCAGTTGATGTACAACATGGACGAGATCGAGTCGATGGAGCTGATGCTCAAGAACATGAAGGCGACGAAGACCAATGTCGAGTTCTTCGACATGATGCGCAGAGGCGGCTGAGCCCCCTCGCGATCGTCGCCTGAAGCGCGTCGTCCCTCACGGGCCGACGCGCTTTTTCTATGGCGAGAGTGCTCGGCCTTCGCGGGCGCTGCGAGTGCCGAGGTCGAGCAGTTCCATGAGCGCCACGGCCTGCTCGGGCGGCACCGGATTCGGTCCGACGCCCAGGATCGCATCGCGCACCGCGGCGTAGTAGGCGACGTAGTTGCCGCGGTGGTTGGGCACGCTGCTGTCGCGCACCCAGTTCTCCACCGCCACCACCTTCAGATCGCCCAGCAGCGGGTCGACGCCCCAGTCGTCACCGCCCGGCCGTGCGCCGGCGCGCAGCGCATCCTCCTGCGGATCGACGCCCTGTTTCACATAGCTGCCGCGCGTGCCGTGCACCAGATAACGCGGCGCCGCATGGGCGGCCAGCGTCGTGGCATGCAGCACCACGCGCAGCGGGGCGTGCGGCCCGGTCTCGTAGCGCAGCACGGCGTGGAAATAGTCCTCGACCTGCGCGCCGTCGCGCAGCGCCGCGGTGTCGAGTTGCAGCGTGTCGGGCCGGCCGAAGAGCTGCACCGCCTGGTCCAGCAGGTGCGCGCCCAGGTCGACCCACAGCCCCGCGCCCGGCACCGCCTGCTCGCGCCAGCGCTCGCGCACCTGCGGCCGGAAGCGGTCGAAGTGCGATTCGAAGTACACCGGCCGGCCCAGCTGGCCGCTCGCCAGCAGCGCGCGCAGCGTCAGGAAGTCGGCGTCGAAGCGGCGGTTCTGGTAGACCGAGAGCAGGCGCCCCTGCTGCGCGGCCAGCGCCGCCAGCTCGCGCGCCTGGGCCGCGTCGAGGGTGAAGGGCTTGTCGACGACCACGTGCCGGCCGGCCTCGAGCGCCGCCTGGGCCAGCGGATGGTGCTGCGCGTTGGGCGCGGCGATCACCACCAGGTCGATGTCGGGACGGGCCAGCAGCGCGGCGCTGTCGGGCTCGACCGCCACGCCGGGCCAGTCGGCGCGCACCTTGTCGGGCTGCGAGCTGGCCACCGCCGCCAGTTCGAGGCCGGGCACGGCCGACAGCACCGGCGCATGGAAGGTCTGGCCGGCGAAACCGTAGCCGATCAGGCCGACGCGCAAGGGAGAGGAAGACATGGCAGGGGTTCTGGAGCTCGGGACGGGCCAGTATGCGATAATCACGGGCTTCGCGAAAAGTGCAGCCGGGCGCAGGGCCCGGAACCGACGCCCCGCCGACCTTCTTTCACAGGTGGCGGACCCAGGCGGCTTGTGGCTCTCGCATCGACCCCAAAGGAAACACCATGGCAAAAGAAGGCATTCACCCGAACTACCGCGAAGTCCTGTTCCAGGACATGTCGAACGGCTTCAAGTTCGTGACCCGTTCGTGCGCGAACACCAAGGAAATGGGCAAGACCGACGACGGCCGCGAACTGCCCCTGTTCAAGCTCGACACCACCAGCGAATCGCACCCCTTCTACACCGGCACCCAAAAGTCGGTGGACAACATGGGCGGCCGCGTGGAGAAGTTCCGCAACCGTTTCGGCAAGACCACCGGCACCGCTTCCAAGTAAGCTCGCCGCATCCAGGTCGAGGGCAGCCCGGTTTACCGCGCTGCCCTTTTTCTTTACAACAGCACCGCCACCGCCACTTCCGTTGAGCCAACCCACGCCCGCCATCGTTGCCCAGAGCGCCGTGCGCCGTCTGCCGCGCATGGCGTTGCTGCTGCTGTGCGCCGCCTACCTGCTGCCGGGCCTGATCGGCCGCGGTCCCTGGAAAAGCGCCGACGTGACCGCCTACGGCTACATGGCCGAACTGGCGCACAGCACCGAAGGCTGGATGCGCTGGCTCGATCCGCTGCTGCTGGGCCTGCGGCCCGAGACACCGGCGCTGTTCCCCTACTGGCTCGGTGCCCTGGCCATCAAGATCGCGCCGGCCTGGGTCCACCCCGACCTGGCGGTGCGCATCGTCTTCGCGGCGCTGCTGTGGTGCACCTTCTCGGCCACCTGGTACGCGGCCTACTACCTGGCGCGCACGCCGAATGCCCAGCCGGTGGCCTTCGCCTTCGGCGGCGAGGCCCATCCCACCGACTACGCCCGCGCCATCGCGGACGGCGCCCTGCTGGCGCTGATCGCCTGCCTGGGCCTGGCCCAGCTGGGCCACGAGACCACGCCCGCGCTGGCGCAACTGTTCTTCGTCGCGAACCTGTTCTACGGCGTGGCCGCCATGCCCTACCACCGCACCGGCGCGACCGTCGCGCTGGGCGTCGGCGCGCTCGGACTGGCATTGAGCGGCGCGCCGACGGTCGGCCTGGCGCTGGGCGCCGGTGCGGTGGCGCTGGTCCTGATCGACCGGCACCGCCAGGCCCGCGCGGAGGTCGACGACGCCCCCGCCTACGCCCCGACCGCCGCGCTCACGATCGCGGGGGTGGCGCTGCTCGCCGCCGGCCTGGTCATCGCGCTGGGCCTGTGGCACTGGCAGATCGTGCTGCCGGGCCAGCATGCGGGCAAGACCCTGATCGCCGACCTCCGCAGCCAGGCCAAGCTGCTGCTGTGGTTCACCTGGCCGGCCTGGCCGCTGGCCCTCTGGACGCTCTGGCGCTGGCGCCGCCAGCTCACGGCACGCCATGTGGCGCTGCCGCTGTGGTTCGCGCTGGTACCGCTGGCCGCGACCTGGACCACCGATTTCTCCGAACGCTCGCTGCTGCTCGCTCTGCCCGCGCTGGCGACGCTGGCGGCCTTCGCGCTGCCCACCTTCCGCCGCAGCGCCGCGGCGCTGATCGACTGGTTCACCCTGCTCTTCTTCAGCGGTGTGGCCTTCATCATCTGGGCCTACTGGATCGCCATGCTGACAGGCACGCCGCCCAAGATGGCGGCCAGCGTCATGCGCCAGATTCCGGGCTTCGTGCCGCAGTTCTCCTGGCTCACCCTGCTGTTCGCGCTGGCGGCCACGGCGGCCTGGTGCTGGCTCGTGCGCTGGCGCACCGGGCGCCACCAGGCGGCCCTCTGGAAGACGCTGGTGCTGCCGGGCGGCGGCGCGGCCCTGTGCTGGCTGCTGGGCACCACGCTGTGGCTGCCGGCGCTCGACCATGCCTGGAGCTACGCACCGCAGGTGCGCACGATCTCCGAACGCGTCGGCTCGGCCCCCTGCGTGGCCACACTGTCGCTGAGCCGGCCGCACATCGCGGCCCTGCGCTACCACGGCCACTTCGACCTGCGTCCGCTGGACACCGCGGGCCACGGCACCGACGCCTGCCCCTGGCTGCTGGTGAGCCCGGAAGCGGTCGGCCGCGGCAACGCCGTCGACTTCAAGCAATGGCGCCTGTCCGGCACGGTGCGGCGCCCGACCAGCGCCAACGACGACATCCTGCTGTTCCAGCGCATCACGCCGTGACGAGCGAGCGGCAACGCATCGCGCGGCTGGCCGGCACCGTGCTGGCCGGCCAGTTCGCGGCCATGGCCTTCGGCGTCACCGACACCATCGTGGCCGGCCGCTATGCGCAGGAAGCGCTGGCCTCCCTGTCGGTCGGCGCCGCCATCTATGCCAGCGTGTTCGTGTCCCTGATGGGCGTGCTGCAGGCGCTGCTGCCGGTGTGGGCCGAACTGCACGGCGCGCGGCGCTCGGCCGACGTCGGCCGCTCGGTGCGGCAGTCGCTCTACCTCTGCGGCATCGCCATGGTGCTGGGCATGACCGTGCTGCTGATGCCGGGCGCGCTGCTGCGCTGGACCGAGGTGCCCGATGCCATGCGCGGCGCCGTCGAGGCCTACCTGGCGGTGCTGGCCTTCGCGCTGCCGCCGGCGCTGCTGTTCCGGCTCTTCGGCACGCTGAACCAGGGCCTGGGCAAGCCGAAGCTGGTCACCTGGGTGCAGCTGGGCTCGCTGCTGTTCAAGGTGCCGCTGTCGATCTGGTTCACCTTCGGCGGCGCGGGCCTGCCCGCGATGGGCCTGGTGGGCTGTGCCTGGGCGACGCTGGTCGTGACCTGGGCCGAGGTGGTGCTGGCCGTCTGGCTGCTGCGCACCCAGCCCTTCTACCGCAGCTACGGGCTCTGGGCCCGCATGGAGAAGCCCGACTGGGCGCAGCTGCGGCGCTTTGCGCAACTGGGCGTGCCGGGCGGCCTGTCGGTGCTGGTCGAGGTCACCTCCTTCACGCTGATGGCGCTGTTCATCGCGCGGCTGGGCACGGCCGCCTCGGCCGCGCACCAGATCGCCTCGAACCTCACGGCCGCCGCCTACATGGTGCCGCTGTCGCTCGGCATCGCGACCAGCGCGCGCGTGAGCTACTGGCTGGGCGCCGGCGACGCGACGCTGGCGCGGCGCGCCTGTGCCCGCGGCTTCGAGCTGATGCTGCTGTGCGCCCTGGTCGTCGCCACGCTGATGGCGCTGCTGCGCTGGCAGCTGGCCGGCATCTATTCCGACGACACCGCGGTGATCGCGGTGGCCGCCGGCCTGCTGCTCGCGACGGCCGTCTACCACCTGGCCGATGCGGTGCAGACGCTGTGCGTGTTCGTGCTGCGCTGCTACCGCGTGACGGTCATGCCGCTGCTGCTCTACTGCGCGCTGCTGTGGGTGGTGGGGCTGGGCGGCAGCTACCTGCTGGCCTACCGCGGACTCGGGCCCTGGGAGGCCATGCAGTCACCGCTGGCCTTCTGGCTGATGAGCGCCGCGGCGCTGGCGCTGACCGCGCTGCTCTTCGTGGCGCTGCTCTGGCACACCCTCAGGCGGACACGGCTGGCACACCCGCCGCTGGACGCGCCGGCCGCAAGCGCGTGACCGGGAACAGGATCGCGAAACGCGAGCCCTTCCCCACCGTGCTCTCGATGCGCAGCTCGGCGCCGTGGCGCTGCGCGATGTGCTTGACGATCGCCAACCCCAGGCCGGTGCCGCCGGTCTCGCGCGAACGGCTGCGGTCGACCCGGTAGAAGCGCTCGGTCAGCCGCGGCAGGTGTTCCTTGGCGATGCCCGGCCCGCTGTCGCGCACCGCGTACTCGGCCCGGCCGTCGGGCAGCAGGCGCCAGCTCACCGCGACCTCGCCGCCACCCGGTGTGTAGCGCACCGCATTGCTCAGTAGGTTCGACATCGCGCTCTGCAGTTCGGTCGGCACGCCCGCAATCTCCAGGTCGCCCTCGACCGTGAAGGACAGCCGATGCCCGGCCTGCGGCGCGAGCCGGCTCGACAGGCCGCGGCCCTCGTCCTCGCATTGCGCCATCAGCGCGCGCACGCGTGTCCACTGCATCAGCGTGGGGGCCGCGCTGCCCTCCAGGCGCGACAGCGTGAGCAGGTCGTTGACCAGCGTTTCCATGCGGTGCGACTGCTGCGCCATCAGCGCGAGATAGCGCGCGCGCTCCTCGGCATCGAGCGGCAGGTTCTGCAGCGTCTCGACGAAGCCGGCCAGCACGGTCAGCGGCGTGCGGATCTCGTGCGAGACGTTGGCCACGAAATCGCGCCGCATCGCCTCGGCCTGTTCGAGCGCGGTGATGTCGCGCGTCAGCAGCATGCGGCGGTTGCCGGCATAGGGATGCACCTGCACCGACAGGCGCAGCGCATGGCCGCTCTGGCCGCGCGCATGGGTGGCGTCGATCACCACGTCGCGGCTGTAGTTCCAGGAGGCCAGGTAGGCGACGAAGCCCGGGTCGCGCACCAGGTTGGCCAGGTGCTGCAGGACATCGCGCTCGGCGTCGATGCCGAACTGCGCGGCCGCCGTCTGGTTGCACCACTCGATGCGGCCCTGCTCGTCGAGCAGCACCACGCCGTTGGGCGAGGCCTGGATCGCGGCCAGGAATTCCTGCAGCCGGTCCTCGGCCTGGCGGGTCTGCTGCTCGCGTTCGCGCAGCAGCTTGCGGATGCGTTCGGCGAGCTCACCCCAGACACCGGCACCGCGCGCCGGCAGGCCCACACCGCCCTGGCGCAGCACGCCCAGCAGGCGGCCGGCGCGCCAGGCGTCGAGCGCCAGCCACAACAGGGCGCCGATCCAGGCGCCCCAGCCGACGAAGCGCCAGCCGAAGAACCATTGGGCGAGCCCCGCCACGACGGCGGAGGCCATCAGGAAGGTGGCAATGCGAAAAGGCATGGCGCGCGATTATCCGCCGCGGCCGCGAAGCGAGAGACGCCTCACACCGTGGCTTGGGCGGTCAGGCGGTAGCCGGCACCGCGCACGGTCTCGACCATCGGCGCGGCGGCGCCCAGCGACTCGCGCAGGCGCTTGACGTGCACGTCGACCGTGCGTTCCTCGATGTAGACATGGTCGCCCCACACCTTGTCGAGCAACTGCGCGCGGCTGTGCACGCGCTCGGCATGCTGCATCAGGTAGCCCAGCAGCTTGAACTCGGTCGGGCCGACCTTCAGCGGCGCGCCCTGCCAGGTCACGCGGTGGGTGGCGGTGTCGAGCGCCAGTTCGCCGATCTCGACGCGTTCCGCCACGGCTTCGGGCGCGCGCCGGCGCAGCACGGCCCGGATGCGCGCCAGCATCTCCTGCGTGGAGAAGGGCTTGGTGATGTAGTCGTCGGCACCGGCGTCGAGGCCGGCCACCTTGTCGGGTTCGTCGCCACGCGCCGTGAGCATCAGGATCGGGATGGCCTTGGTGCGCGGGTCCTTGCGCCATTGGCGCGCGAGCTGCAGGCCGCTCTGGCCAGGCAGCATCCAGTCGAGCAGGATCAGGTCGGGCAGGAAGGCGTCGATCTCGCGCTGTGCCGACACGCCGTCTTCCGACCAGATCGGCTCGAAGCCGTTGTGGCGCAGGTTGACGGCGATCAGCTCGGCGATCGACGACTCGTCTTCGACGATCAGGACGCGGGGTTTCTTCATTCGCAGATTGTCTTACTGAAGCGCTGCTTCGATGTCGTTCATCGAGGTGTGCCGCACGTCGGCACCCTTGACGATGTAGATGATGAACTCGGCGATGTTCTTGGCATGGTCGCCGATGCGCTCGATGGCCTTGGCCAGGAACAGCAGGTCCAGGCTGGCCGAAATGGTACGCGGGTCTTCCATCATGTAGGTGACCAGCTTGCGCACGAAGCCGTCGAATTCCTTGTCGATCAGGTCGTCGTCCTTGAGGATCGACAGCGCCGCGGCGGTGTCGAGCCGGGCGAACGCGTCCAACGCCTTGCGCAGCAGGCCCGAGGCCATGTCGGCGGCGATGCGCAGGTCGGTCGAGGGCAGCGCGCGCGCCGATCCGCTTTCGATGATCGACTTGACCATCCGCGCGATCTTGTTGGCCTCGTCGCCCACGCGCTCGAGGTTGGCGGTGGTCTTGGAGATGGCGATCAGCAGGCGCAGGTCGCGCGCGGTCGGCTGGCGGCGCGCGATGATCGACGACAGCTCGCGGTCGATCTCGATCTCCATCGCGTTCACGCGGTGCTCGGTCTCCATCACGCGGTCGGCCGCTTCGGGGTCGAACTGCGCCAGCGCATAGACCGCCTGGTGGATCTGCGACTCGACCATGCCGCCGAGCTCCATCACGCGCGAGGAGACGCCGTTGAGTTCGCTGTCGAACTGGCTGGAAAGGTGTTTCTCGGTCATCGCTTTCTCCTTAGCCGAAACGGCCGGTGATGTAGTCTTCCGTCTCTTTGCGCTGCGGCTTGAAGAACATCTGTTCCGTCGCGCCGAACTCGATCAGGTCGCCCAGGTACATGTAGGCGGTGTAGTCGCTGCAGCGGGCGGCCTGCTGCATGTTGTGGGTCACGATCACCACGGTGTATTCGCTCTTCAGTTCGGCGATCAGTTCCTCGATCTTGGCGGTCGAGATCGGATCGAGGGCCGAGCACGGCTCGTCGAGCAGCAGCACTTCCGGCTTGATGGCGATGCCGCGCGCGATGCACAGGCGCTGCTGCTGGCCGCCCGAGAGACCCGAGCCGCTCTGCTGCAGCTTGTCGCGCACTTCGGTCCAGAGCGCGGCCTTCTTCAGCGCCCATTCGACGCGGTCGTCCATGTCGCTGGCGCTCAGGTTCTCGAACAGCTTCACGCCGAAGGCGATGTTGTCATAGATCGACATCGGGAACGGCGTCGGCTTCTGGAAGACCATGCCGACCTTGGCACGGATCAGCGCCACGTCCTGCTTGGAGGTCAGCAGGTTCTCGCCGTCCAGGGCGATGGTGCCTTCGGCGCGTTGCTCGGGGTACAGCTCGAACATGCGGTTGAAGGTGCGCAGCAGCGTCGACTTGCCGCAGCCCGAGGGGCCGATGAAGGCCGTGACCTTGTTCTCGGGGATCTCGAGGTTGATGCCCTTGAGGGCGTGGAACTTGCCGTAGTAGAAGTTCAGGTCCTTGACCGAGAGCTTGGAGCGCACGGGTTGCGAAAGAGTAGCGGACATGGGGGCTTTCAGAGCTTGTTGCGCGTCAGCACGCGCGCCAGGATGTTGAGGGCGAGCACGGCGACGGTGATCAGGAACACGCCGGCCCAGGCCAGCTGCTGCCAGTTCTCGTAGGGGCTCATCGCGAACTTGAAGATCGTCACCGGCAGGCTGGCCATCGGCTGGGTCACGTCCGAGGTCCAGAACTGGTTGTTGAGCGCGGTGAACAGCAGCGGTGCCGTTTCGCCGGCGATGCGCGCCACGGCCAGCAGCACGCCGGTGACCACGCCCGAACGCGCCGCGCGCAGCGTGATGCTCAGGATCACCTTCCACTTCGGCGTGCCCAGCGCATAGGCTGCTTCGCGCAGGCCCGGCGGCACCAGTTGCAGCATGTTCTCGGTGGTGCGGATCACGACCGGGATCACGATCAGCGCCAGCGCCAGGCCGCCGGCCAGGCCGGAGAAGCTCTTGAAGTAGGCGACGACCACCGCGTAGACGAACAGGCCGATCACGATCGACGGCGCCGACAGCAGGATGTCGTTGACGAAGCGCGTCACGTTCGACAGCCAGCCCTTGGGGTTGTATTCGGCCAGGTAGATGCCGGCCATGATGCCGATCGGCGTGCCGACGAAGGTGGCCATGGCCACCATCACGACCGAGCCGAAGATCGCATTGGCGATACCGCCGACCTCGTTGGGCGGCGGCGTCATTTCGGTGAAGGTGGCGATCGCCAGGCCGCCGATGCCCTGGCGCAGCGTCTCCCACAGGATCCAGACCAGCCAGAACACGCCGAAGGCCATGGCGGCCAGCGACAGCGTGAGCGCGATCTGGTTGACCCGCTTGCGGCCGGCGAACTTCGCGGCGCGGGTCTCGTCGAGGGCCTTGATGCTCAACAGGCGTTCTGCGGTGGTCATGACTTGGTTCCTTCGCTCTTCTTCATGCGTTGCAGCAGCAGCTTCGACAGGGCGAGCACGACGAAGGTGATGAAGAACAGCACGAGGCCGAGGTACATCAGCGCGGCCTGGTGCAGGCCCGCGCCGGCTTCGGCGAACTCGTTGGCCAGCGCCGAGGTGATGCTGTTGGCGGCCTCGAAGACCGACAGCGACTTGAGCTGGTTGGCGTTGCCGATCACGAAGGTGACCGCCATCGTCTCGCCCAGCGCCCGGCCCAGGCCGAGCATGATGCCGCCGACCACACCGGCCTTGGTGTACGGCAGCACCACCTTGGAGACGACCTCCCAGGTGGTGGAGCCCAGGCCGTAGGCCGATTCCTTGAGCAGCGGCGGCGTGACTTCGAACACGTCGCGCATCACGGCGGCGATGAACGGGATGATCATGATGGCCAGGATGATCCCGGCCGACAGGATGCCGATGCCCACCGGCGGGCCCGACACCAGCGCGCCCAGGTAGGGCACGCCGTCAAAAAGCTTCTGCAGCGGTTGCTGCACGTAGGTCGAGAGGATCGGCCCGAAGACCAGCAGGCCCCACATGCCGTAGACGATCGAGGGCACGGCGGCCAGCAGTTCGATCGCGGTGCCGAGCGGGCGCTTGAGCCACGACGGCGACATCTCGGTCAGGAACAGTGCGATGCCGAAGCTCACCGGCACCGCGATCACCAGCGCGATGAACGAGGTCGCCAGCGTGCCGTAGATCATCACCAGGCCGCCGTACTCGTCCTGCACCGGGTCCCAGGTGGAACTGGTCAGGAAGCCCAGGCCGTACTTGGTGATCGCAGGCCAGGCGCCGACGATCAGCGACAACAGGATGCCGATCAGCATGACCAGCGTCAGCAAAGCTGCGCCCTTGGCCAGCATGCCGAACAGTCGGTCGGTCGCGGCGCCGGTGCGCGGGCGCTTGGCCGGCGGCGGGGTGGCGGAAGCGCGGGCACGCTCGGCCGCGAGGTCGAGCGTCTGGGCGTTGGCGGGGAAGGTGGATGACAAGGGTCGCTCCGGCAATGGGGAAGGCGGCGCGTCGTCGAGCGGATGAGGGCTCATGCGACGCGCCGGTGGACCTTACTTGGCGACGGCGACGGACTTACCCGACGCGTCCTTGATGCTGTCGTTCCAGGCCTTGGCGATCGAGGTCTTCACGACGTCGGGCATCGGCACGTAGTCCAGGTCTTCGGCCGTCTTGTCGCCGCTCTTGTAGGCCCAGTCGAAGAACTTCAGCACGCTGGCTGCGTTGGCGGGCTTGTCCTGCACCTTCTGCATCAGGATGAAGGTCGCGCCGGTGATGGGCCATGCGCCCTTGTCGGCCTGGTTGGTCAGGATCTGGTAGAAGCTCTTGCTCCACTCGGCGCCGGAAGCAGCGGCCTTGAAGGCGCTGTCGTCGGGCGACACGATGGTGCCAGCGGCGTTCTGCATCTGGGCGTACGTCATCTTGTTCTGCTTGACGTAGGCGTATTCGACGTAGCCGATCGAGTTCGGCAGTTGCTTCACGAAGGCGGCGACGCCTTCGTTGCCCTTGCCGCCGGTGCCCAGGGGCCAGTTGACGGCCGTGCCTTCACCGACCTTGCTCTTCCACTCGGCGTTGACCTTGCTCAGGTAGTTGGTGAACAGGAAGCTGGTGCCCGAACCGTCGGCGCGGCGAACCGGCGCGATGGTGGCGTCCGGCAGGGCCAGCGAACCGTTCAGGGCCTTGATGGCGGGGTCGTTCCACTTGGTGATCTTGCCCAGGTAGATGTCGCCCAGGACCTGGCCGTTGAGCTTGAGATCGCCGGGCTTGATGCCGGTGATGTTCACGACCGGGATCACGCCGCCGATGACGGTGGGGAATTGCATCAGGCCCTTGGCTTGCAGTTCTTCGTCCTTCAGGGGAGCGTCGGAAGCGCCGAAGTCGACGGTCTTGGCTTCGATCTGCTTCAGGCCCGCGCCCGAACCGACCGACTGGTAGTTCACCTTGACGCCGGTGGCCTTGTTGAAGTCCGAAGCCCACTTGGAATACAGGGGTGCGGGGAAGCTGGCACCGGCACCGGTCACGTCTTGCGCAAAGGCGGGCGCGTGGGCGAAAGCGGCAGCCACGAGGCTGGCTGCTGCAAATTTGATCGTCGTTTTCATGAGGCTTCCTTTGTGAAGTTCAGCAATCCCGGGTTGGGGGTTGCCGCGAACTTTAGAAAGCTTGTGTGACATCGATGTGACACCCCTTTTCCCAATGAAAAAGGCCTCCGGGACGCTGTGTACATGTGACGCCGTCACAGAATCGTCACGATCCGACACCCCCGCCCCGGCTACCATCGGAGCCCGCCATTTCCCAGCGATCGCCTCCTATTTCTCCATGCAAAACGGCTCCCTCCTCGCTGCGGTCGATCTCGGCTCCAACAGCTTCCGCCTCGAAATCGGTCGGGTCGACCACGGGCAGATCCATCGCATCGAATACCTCAAGGAGGTCGTGCGGCAGGGCGCCGGGCTCGACAGCGCACGCAACCTGACGCCGGAAGCCATGCAGCGCGGCTGGGAGGCGCTGGCGCGCTTCGGCGAGCGGCTGGCCGGCTTCAAGCGTTCGCAGGTGCGCGTGGTCGCCACCCAGACGCTGCGCGAAGCCCGCAACCGCGACGAGTTCCTGCTGCGCGCGCGCACCGTGCTGGGCTTCGGCATCGACGTGATCCCGGGCCGCGAGGAAGCCCGCCTGATCTACCAGGGCGTGGCCCACATGCTGCCGCACAACGACGTGTCCGACCGCGAGCGCCGGCTGGTGGTCGACATCGGCGGCCGCTCGACCGAGATGATCATCGGCCGCGCGCTCGAGGCGCAGGTGATGGAGTCCTACCGCGTGGGCAGCGTCGCCTGGTCGCTCAAGCACTTCCCGCAGGGTCAGTTCACCGCCCCGGCCTTCCGCGCGGCCGAGATCGCGGCCAAGGCCGTGCTCGACGACGCGCTCTCGAGCTACGGCGCCGACCGCTGGGACGTGGCCTACGGCGCCTCCGGCACCATCGGCGCGGTGGGCGACGTGCTGGCGGCCTCGGGCGCCGAACCCGGCCTGGTGACGCGCGAGGGGCTCGACTGGCTGCTCGACCGCCTGCTCAAGGCCGGCAGCATCGAGCGGCTGCGCATGGACGGCATGCGCGAGGACCGCAAGGCCGTGATCGGCGGCGGCGTGAGCGTGCTGCGCGCGGTGTTCGACCTGCTCGACATCCGCGAGATGAAGATCGCCCAGGGTGCCCTGCGCCACGGCGTGCTCTACGAGCTGCTGGAGCGCGACGACAGCGTGGCCGACCTGCGCGCCGCCACCGTGGCCCGGCTGGCCACCCGCTTCGCTGCCGACGCGGCGCAGGCGCGCCGGGTCGGCGAGACGGCGGCCGCGCTGTACGTGCAGCTCGACCCGGCCGCGCGGGGCGGCAGCACCGCCAGCCGCGCCGGCCGCGCGCTGCGCAAGCTGGGCTGGGCGGCGCAGCTGCACGAGATCGGCGCGCTGATCTCGCACAGCGATTGCCACAAGCACGGCGCCTACATCCTGGACAACGTCGACGCCCCGGGCTTCGCCTCCAACGAGCTGCACCAGCTGAGCCAGCTGGTGCTGGGCCACCGCGGCAAGTTGCGCAAGATCGAGACGGCCCTGGAAGACGACACCTTCGCGGCCCAGCTGCTCGCGCTGCGCGTGGCGGTGATCCTGTGCCACGCACGGCGCGATCCCGAGCCGCAGGCACTGAAGCTCGCGCGAAGCGATGCACGCACCTTCAGCGTGAACCACCGTGCCGACTGGGCCGACACCTTCCCGCAATCGGCCCACCTGCTGCGCGAAGAGGTGCTGGCCTGGCAGAAGACCGGCTGGAAGGTCGTGCTCGGCAACTGAGGCGCCGCGCGACGCCCCGCCCTGCTACATCAGCTCGGGCGCCTGCACCGTCACCACCACGGTCTGCACGTCGCCGTCGCGTTCGCGCGTGCGGATCCACCAGACCGCGCCCTTGCGCACCGGGCAGCTGTCGTGCCCCATGCCCAGCAGTTGCGCGATCGCCTGGCCCAGCCCGGGCTGGTGCCCGACCACCAGCACCACCGACTTGCCGTTGGGCCAGCCGGCCGCGGCCAGCAGCGCCTCGGGGCCGGCATCGGGCGCGAGGTCGTCCCGCAGCTTGTACTTGCGGTCCAGCGCCATCACGGTCTGCTCGCAGCGCCGCGCCGGGCTGCTCACGATGCGCGTGCCGTCGGGCAGCTGGCGGTCGAGCCAGCTCGCCATGCGCCGGGCCTGCTTCTCGCCGCGGGCGGTCAGTGCGCGCTGCATGTCGTCGCAGCCTTCGGTCCAGTCCTCGGCTTCGGCATGGCGCCAGAAGATCAAGTCCATTTCGAGCGTTCTCCTTCAGTTGCGCACGCGGCCCAGCCCGCGCGATGCGTAGCGCCCCATCAGCGCGGCCTGGGCGCCATGCGCCTCGATGCGGTGCGACGCGCCCTCCTCGCCGGGATGCGTGTCGCCCTGGACGCGGCGGTACACGCCGTCGGCGCCCAGGTCCCAGGCGTCCTTGCCGTCGTGCAGGTAGGCCACCAGGCATTCGTCGATCAGGCGCTGGCGCAGGCCCGGATCGGTCACCGGCCAGGACAGTTCGATGCGTCGCATCATGTTGCGGTTCATCCAGTCGGCGCTCGAGAGGTAGAGCGACTCGTCCTGGCCGTTGCGGAAATAGAAGACCCGCGAATGCTCGAGGAAGCGCCCGATCACCGAACGCACGCGGATGTTCTCGGTCAGCCCCGGCACCTGCGCCGGCAGCGTGCAGGCGCCGCGCACGATCAGGTCGATCTTCACGCCCTTCTGCCCGGCCCGCACCAGGGCATGGACCAGGGCCTCGTCGGTCAGCGCATTCATCTTGGCGACGATGCGCGTGGCATCGCCCTGCTCGGCCGCCAGGCCCAGCGCGTCGATCTGCGCCACCAGGTTGCGGTGCAGGTCGAAGGGCGCGAGCGACATGCGGTTGAGCTTCGGCAGCCGGCTCTGGCTGGCCAGGTGCACGAACACCGCCTCCATGTCGGCCGTCAGCAGCGGGTCGGCCGTGAGGTGGCTGATGTCGGTGTAGAGCGCCGCGGTGCGCGGGTTGTAGTTGCCGGTCGACAGGTGGCCGTAACGCTGCATGCGCTTGCCTTCGCGGCGCGTCACCAGCAGCATCTTGGCGTGGGTCTTGAGGCCGACCACGCCGTACACCACCTGGGCGCCGATCGACTCGAGCATCTCGGCCCAGTTGATGTTGGCCTCTTCGTCGAAGCGGGCCTTGAGCTCGACCACCACGGTCACTTCCTTGCCACGCCGCACGGCCTCGCGCAGCAGGTCCATCAGCACCGAGTCCGCGCCGGTGCGGTAGATGGTCTGCTTGATGGCCAGCACCTGCGGATCGAGCACCGCCTCGCGCAGGAAGGCCAGCACGCCGTCGAAGCTCTCGAAGGGCTGGTGGATCAGCACGTCGCCGCGCTGCAGGCGGTCGAAGAAGGACTGGCCCGGCGACAGCGTGATCGGGTAGGAGGCCTTGTAGGGTGCGAAGCGCAGTTCCTTGAACTGCGGCTCGTCGAGCAGGTCGATCAGTTGCGTGAGGCGCGCCAGGTTGACCGGCCCGTGCACCCGGTAGAGCGACTGCGGCGGCAGGTTGAACTGCGCGAGCAGGAAGCTGGCCAGCGACTCGGCGCAGCTGGCCGAGACCTCGAGCCGCACCGCCTGCCCGTAGTGCCGGTGCTCCAGGCCCTGGCGCAGCGCGGTGCGCAGGTTCTTCACGTCCTCTTCGTCGACCGCCAGGTCCGAGTGCCGCGTGACGCGGAACTGCGAAAAGTCGCCGACCTCGCGGCCCGGGAACATGCTGGAGAGGTGCGCGCGCACGATGCTCGACAGCGCCACGAACAGCGTCTTGCCGCTCGACACCTTGGCCGGCATGCGGACCAGCCGCGGCAGCACGCGCGGCACCTTGAGGATGGCGATCGGGTTCTCGCGGCCGAAGGCGTCCTTGCCGCCCAGGCGCACGATGAAGTTGAGCGACTTGTTCGCCACCTGCGGGAAGGGATGCGAGGGATCGAGCCCGACCGGGATCAGCAGCGGTCGCACTTCGCGCTCGAAGTAGTCGTGCACCCACTTGCGCTGGGCCGGGTTGCGCTCGCCGTGCGAAATGATGTGTACCCCGTGCTGGGCGAAGGCCGGCATCAGTTCGTCGTTGTAGAGCGCGTACTGCGTGTCGACCAGCGTATGAGCGATGCCGGCCAGCCGCTCGAAGGAAGCGACCGTCTCGTTGCCCTTGGCCTCGCCGAGGCTGGCCGCGATCAGGTGCGGCGCGGCGCGGACTTCGAAGAACTCGTCGAGGTTCGACGACACGATGCACAGGTAGCGCAGCCGCTCGATCAACGGCACTTCGGCGCGCTGCGCCCAGTCGAGCACGCGCTGATTGAAGGCCAGGATGCTGAGGTCGCGGTCGAGCAGGGTCAGTGCGGGACGTGGGGACTCCGCTTCGGTGGCGGGTGGCGTTTCGGCCGGCGGAAGGGCCTGTTTGGACAACATGATCACTGATTCTGGCGCAAGGACTGAGAACACCGCTGTCAGCGGAGATATGACAGTGTCGAGCGCCTTCATGACATTTTCGTGACGTTGTCACATGACGCCGGAAGGCGTCGATCAGTTGCCCAGGAAGTGCTTGCGGTAGCGCGGCGGCAGGTCGTCGATGCGCATCAGCATCGGCAGGTCGGCCGTGTTGAAGTCCGGGTCCCAGGCCGGCGCACCCAGCACCTTGGCGCCCAGGCGCAGGTAGCCCTTGATCAGCGCCGGGGGCTCCACCGCCAGCTCGCTGTCGAGCCGGTCGACCGGCAGCGCCAGCCGCGGCTGGACCTGGTACTGGATCGGCGCCATGTGGGTCGTCGACAGCTGGCGCCAGATGCTGGCCGCGGCGTCGCCGTTGCGCGCGCCCTCGTGGCACATGGGAATGCTCGCGCAACCGATCATGGTGTCGAGCTTGTTGCGGTGCATGAAGGCCGCCAGCGCGCCCCACAGGGCCAGGATGACGCCGCCCTGCCGGTGGTCACGGTGCACGCAGCTGCGGCCCAGTTCGACCATGCGCTCGCGCAGGTCGCGCAGCCGGGTCAGGTCGAATTCGGTGTCGCTGTAGGTGCTGCCGATGCGGCGCGCCTGGGCCGGCGTGAGCACGCGGTAGGTGCCGATGACCTGTTCGGTCTCTTCGTCGCGCACCAGCAGGTGTTCGCAGAAGTCGTCGAACAGGTCGATGTCGTGGCCTTCGAGCGGCGTGGTCAGGCGCGCGCCCATCTCGCCAGCGAACACCTCGAAGCGCAGGCGCTGGGCGGCGCGCACGTCGTCCTGGTGGCGGGCCCAGCTCACGGTGATGCCCGGGCCGGCGGCGCGCGCGGGTGCGGGCTGCGTGGTGGCCGGCACGGCCGGCACCGCGGACGGCACACGGGCCGCGGGCGGTGCCCGCCAGAAGGCGGGACGCGAGCCGAGTTGGGAGATCGCGAACATCGGATTGGGCAGTTCTTGCATGGGGGACCCTTCGTGTTGAGCGCGAGTCTCCAGAACCCCGATGAAAGTGCCGTGTCGCTGTCATGGCAATTGCATGACGCTGCCAAATGCCCTTCTTCGTCGTCTAATGAGCGCCTGCCCCACCCCCACAGGAGTCGCCCATGGCCGACGAAGGACGGATCGAGGTCGAGGTCGAAACCCGGCGCCACCAGATGTTTCCGGTGCTGAGCGAGACCGACCTGCGACGCATGCAGCGCTTCGGCAGCCTGCGCACCTACGCGCCGGGCGATTGCATGTTCAGGGCCGGCGAGCCGGGCCTGGGCATGTTCGTGCTGCTGGCGGGCACGGTTGCCATCACCCAGCGCGACGGGCTGGGCCATGTGGTGCCCATCGGCCGCCAGGGGCCGGGCCAGTTCATGGCCGAGATCGCGCAACTGTCGGGCAAGCCCTCGCTGGTCGACGGGCATGCCGAGACCGCCGTGGAGGCGCTGCTGATCCCGCCCGAGCAACTGCGCGCGCTGATCGTGGCCGAGGCCGACCTGGGCGAGCGGCTGGTGCGCGCGCTGATCCTGCGCCGCGTGGCGCTGATCGAATCCGGCGCCAGCGGCCCGGTGCTGATCGGCCCGCCCGACACCGCCGACGTCCGGCGGCTGCAGAACTTCCTGAGCCGCAACGGCCACCCCTTCCAGGTGGTCGACTCGACCCGGGACGCCGACGCGGCCGCGATGCTCGCCCAGTACGGCGAGGCCACGCTGCTGGTGGCCTGCCCCAACGGGTCGGTGTTGATGAACCCGAGCGAGCTGGCCCTGGCGCGCTGCCTGGGCATGGTCGACAGCGACGTCCACGACGACCTGTTCGACGTGATCGTGGTCGGCGCCGGGCCGGCCGGGCTTGCCACCGCGGTGTACGCCGCATCGGAAGGCCTGCGCGTGGTCGTGCTCGACTGCCGCTCCTATGGCGGCCAGGCCGGAGCGAGCGCGCGCATCGAGAATTACCTGGGCTTTCCCACCGGCATCTCGGGCGGCGCGCTGGCCGGGCGGGCCTATGTGCAGGCGCAGAAGTTCGGCGTCGAGATGATGATCCCGTCGGAAGTCGCCTCGCTCGACTGCAGCCACGCGGCCGCGGGCGAGATGACCGTGCACCTGGCCGACGGCCGCCGGCTGCGCGGGCGCACGGTGGTGATCGCCAGCGGCGCGCGCTACCGCCGGCCGGGCGTGCCGCGGCTGGCCGAGTTCGAAGGCCGCGGCATCTGGTACTGGGCTTCGGCGCTCGAGGCCCGCACCTGCGCACGGCAGGAGGTCGCGCTGGTGGGCGGCGGCAATTCGGCCGGCCAGGCGGCGGTGTTCCTGTCGCAGCATGCGGCCAAGGTCAACGTGCTGGTGCGCGGACCTTCGCTCGCGGCCAGCATGTCGCGCTACCTGATCGATCGCATCGAGGCCACGCCGAACATCGCGCTGCATCCGCACACCGAGCTGGTGAGCCTGCACGGCGACCCTGCCACCGGACTCGAGGGCGCGACCTGGCGCCGCCGCGGATCGACGGAGGAATACGACTGCCCGGCGCGCAACATCTTCCTGTTCGTCGGCGCGGAGCCCGAGACCGGCTGGCTCGCGGGCTGCCAGGTGGCGGTCGACCGCAGCGGCTTCGTGCTGACGGGGCCGGCCGCCAGCGGCGGTTTTCCCGCGCGGCCCGCGGCACCGCTCGAATCGAGCGTGCCGGGCGTGTTCGCGGTGGGCGACGTGCGCTCGGGCTCGGTCAAGCGCGTGGGCGGCGCGATCGGCGAAGGGGCGGCGGTGGTGGCACAGATCCACCAGCATCTGGCGGCCAACGAACGCAGCGCCTGAAGCCGGGCGCGCTGCAGGAAATCCGGCGCGCCTATATGCTGGCGCCCTCCTCTGTTCATCGCCCGAAACGACCGACATGCCCCAAGCCCCGATCGACGTCTACACCTGGCCCACGCCCAACGGCCACAAGGTCCACATCATGCTGGAGGAGTGCGGCCTCCCCTACGTGGCGCATCCCATCGACATCGGCAAGGGCGACCAGTTCGGGCCGGACTTTCTCGCGATCAGCCCCAACAACAAGATCCCGGCCATCGTCGATCCGCAAGGCCCCGACGGCCAGCCGATCTCGCTCTTCGAATCGGGCGCCATCCTGGTCTACCTGGCCGGCAAGACCGGCCGCTTCATGCCCACCACCGACCGCGGCCGCTTCGACGTGCTGCAGTGGCTGATGTTCCAGATGGGCGGCGTCGGCCCGATGCTGGGCCAGGCCCATCACTTCCGGCTCTACGCGCCGGAGAAGCTGCCCTACGCCATCGAGCGCTACACCAACGAGGCCCGGCGCCTCTACGGCGTGATCGACAGGCAGCTGGCGCAGAGCGCCTTCATCGCGGGCCCGGACTATTCGATCGCCGACATCGCGATCTTCCCGTGGCTGCGCAGCTGGGAGAACCAGGGCATCGTGCTGAGCGACTTCCCGCACCTGCAGGCCTGGTTCGAAGGCATCGCCGCGCGGCCCGCGGTGCAGCGCGGCGTGAAGGTGCTGGCCGATCGGCGCAAGCCCATCACCGACGACAAGGCGCGCGACATCCTTTTCGGCAAAAGCCAGTACGCCAAGCGCTGACCGGAAAGTATTTAAGGCATGCCTGCCCGGAAACGCCATCGCGGCGGGCTAGAATCGCAGGCTTGTCGGGGCGTAGCGCAGCCTGGTAGCGCATCTGGTTTGGGACCAGAGGGTCGAAGGTTCGAATCCTTTCGCCCCGACCAAGAGAAAAGTGAATGCCCGCAGCGGTCCATGCCCTGCGGGCTTTCTGCTTCTGAAGGGGAGCGTTGCTCCGGTGGCCAGGGCCCGGGACTTCCTGCGCCGGCCCCACCGGAACCGCTCGCATCCGTGAATCCATCAGATCGATCAGGTATGAAGAACGTGCTCGGAAATGCAGCAGCCCGCCACGCGGCATCGCAACCCTCCTTCCGTCCCCGTGCCGGGTCGACCGCGGCCGCTGCGCTGCTGTCGGCCGTGCTCGCGCTCGGTGGCCTCTCGGTCGCGCATGCAGCGGCCGAGCACGACGAGGTCGATCGGCTCACCCAGGCCGGCAAGCTCGACGAAGCCACGGCCAAGGCCGACCGCTACCTGGCGAGCAATCCACGCGATCCGCAGATGCGCTTCCTCAAGGGCGTGATCCAGATCGACGCCGGCAAGCGCCCCGAAGCCATCGCGATCTTCACCCAGCTCACGCAGGATTCGCCCGAGCTGCCCGAGCCCTACAACAACCTGGCCGTGCTCTACGCCGCGCAGGGGCAGTTCGACAAGGCGCAATCGACGCTGGAAAGCGCGATCCGCACCAACCCCAGCTACGCCACGGCGCAGGAGAACCTGGGCGACCTCTACGCCCGCCGCGCCACCGAGGCCTACAGCAAGGCGATGCAGCTCGACCAGGGCAACAGCGTCGTGCCGACCAAGCTGGCGGTGATCCGCACGCTGTTCGCGGCACCGGCATCCGCCAAGCCCGCCGTGCCGGCGAAGCCGCCCGCGACCGTGGTCGCTGCAGCCAGCCCCGCACCCGCACCCGCGCCGGCCAAGGCCGCCCCGCCGGCACCGGCTCCCGCGCCTGCTGCGCCACCGGCGCCGGTGGCGCCGCCCGTCGCCGCCGCACCGGTGGCACCGCCCAAGCCGGCCGCTACACCTGCAGCACCCGCAGCACCTGCGGCACCGGCCGCCACGTCGACGGCCAATGCCGCCGTCGGCGCCGCGGTGCATCGTTGGGCCTCGGCCTGGGCCGCACAGGACATGGACGACTACCTCTCCGCCTACGACAGCAGCTTCGCGCCGCCCGGCAACCAGACCCGCAAGGCCTGGGAAGAGGAACGCCGTGCGCGCATCGTGGGCAAGACCGCGATCAGCGTCGACGTGCGCAACCTCGAGATCGAGGTCGAAGGCAACACCGCCACGGCCAAGTTCCGCCAGGCCTACCGTGCCGATTCGCTCAACGTGAACAGCCGCAAGACCCTCGAGCTGGTGCTGCGCGACAAGCAATGGCGCATCCGCAAGGAAACCGCCGGCCGGTGAACGCTGCTGCAGGAGGTGGCCGACCGCCAGCCGGTCCGGGGATGACGTGTGCCGGGCCCCTCGGCCCGCGTCACCGGCTCGGCATCGCGCTGCTGCTGGCGATGGCCACGGCCCTGCCGGCCCTGGCCACGCAAGCGCCGCCGCACCGCGCCAAGACCAAGGCGCAGGCCGAAGCCAAGACGCCGCCGGCAAAGGCCCAGGCCAAACGCGGCAAGACCCCACCGGCGCCCGCCGCCAAGCCGACGGCACGCGCCGATCGCCCGGCCCGCCCCGCGCCCGCCGCCCTGCCCGTGCGCCCGGCCGCCGGCGCGGAAGCCCGGCTGATCGAGGTCTACCGGCTGTTCGGCCGCGGCCAGAGCGTCGAGGCACTGGCCAAGGCGCAGAAACTGGTGGCGGACCAACCCAACTTCCAACTGGCGCAGCTGGTCTACGGCGACCTGCTCGCAGCCCGGCTGCCGCCCGCGCGCCGGCCCTCGCAGATGCGGCCCGACGCCGACCCTCAGGCCCTGAGCGAACTCGCGGACGAATCGCGTCGCCGCCTGCAGGCCCTGCGGGAACGGCCGCCGCCCGGCACCGTGCCCTCGGCCTTCGTCGAGCTCGCGCCCAGCATCCGCCACGCGATTGCGGTCGACACCTCGCGTTCGCGCCTGTACCTGCTGGAGAACGGCCCGCAAGGCCTGCAGCTCAAGGCCGACTACTACATCTCGGTCGGCAAGTCCGGCATCGGCAAGCAGGCCGAAGGCGACGCACGCACGCCGCTGGGGATCTACCACGTCACCAGCAACCTCGATCCGAAGACCCTGCGCGACTTCTACGGCATCGGCGCGCTGCCCATCAACTACCCCAACCCCTACGACGTGCGCCGCGGGCGCACCGGCAGCGGCATCTGGCTGCATGGCACGCCGCGCACGCAGTACGCCCGGGCACCGCTGTCGACCGACGGCTGCGTGGTGCTGGCGAACAACGACCTGCAGGAGCTGATCCGGCGCGCCCAGATCGGCGCCACGCCGGTGGTGGTCGCGCAGAACCTGCAGTGGACCGCGCCGGCGCAGCTGCAGGGCGACAAGCAGGCCTTCGACAAGACGCTGGCCCAGTGGCTCGACGCCCGTGCCCAGGGCGACACCGCGCGCCTGCAGAAATTCCATGCCCCGGACTTCCGGCGCATCGGCAACAAGAAAACCATTGATTCCGCCCAGGGAATTACCGAGGACATCCGGGCCGCCAATGGGCAGCACCTGCTGCTCAAGGATGTCTCCTATTTGCGCTGGAACGGTGAAGACAACACCATGGTCAGCTCATTCGGCGAGGTGGCTGCGGGGCAGCGGACGGGCCGCCAGCGCAGGCAATACTGGATCCGCCAAGGCGTCGAATGGCGAATTCTTCAGGAAGAAGTCTCAGGATCGTAATACATTGGTATTCATTTGATCTGAGCTCGAGAACCGAGATGACCTGAATAACCCTGCCGTCGTCTCATTCGGGTGTTGCGTGTTCCGAAGGTGTCACCGTAACAACGACGTAACACCCACCCCCACTCTCACCGCAGGACATTCCAATCCTTTCACAAGCCGTTGATTTTCAACGGCTTTTTTATTTTCCGCTGCCGTTTCAAGGTAAACGTGACATCGGCACGTCCGTTGCATCCCTGTGAGGAAACATCACAAAAGGTGACGAATTTGACGTTTGTTACCGAATGTGTACTTCCAGCCTAATTGAACACTCGGCTTACATTCAATTACGATGAAGTCACCGTGGATCGCGGTAATTTTTTCGAATACATCTTCCATTTACTGAAGGAAAAACCATGTCCAACGCAATTATCAAGTTTCTGCGCGATGAAGAAGGCGCTACTGCAATTGAATATGGCCTTATTGCCGGGCTGATCGGCGTCGCGCTGGTGGTTACATTGACGCAGCTTGGCACCGATCTGGGACTGCTTTTCACTTCGATTAGCGGGACTATCACGACCGCCACGCCCTGACCCATGACTGCTGCAGTCTGGTTGTTGTGGCTCTTGTCGGTCGCGAGCCACGACTTCCGGCAGCGCAGAGTTCCCAATTGGCTTGTTCTCCTGGGCGCAGCAATGGGTGCGATCGCACTCGGAGTGGATGCACAGCCCTTCGGCATTAGCTGGACCCAGGCCGGTTTGGGAGCTGCTGGCGGTTTCTGCTTTCTGCTGGTCTTCTATGCGATGGGCCTGATGGGTGCTGGCGACGTGAAATTCGGCGCCGCGCTGGGACTGTGGGTCGGTCTGCAGCCGCTGCTGCCGATTTGGCTGGCTGCAAGCTTGCTGGCAGGCGCACACGCGGTCCTATGGCAGCAGCTGCAGCGATCACAGCGTTTTCCGCGGCTCGCCGAGGCTCTGTCTGGGGTTTCGCCGCAGCACGATGACAGCGTCGCACCGAAGAAGCGACAGCGCCACATCCCGTTCGCGGCCTATCTCTCGATCGCGTCTGCGGGCTGGTTGCTCTGGCGCGGTTCGATTCTCTAGCGAAGACGACACACGGCCCTGCTGACCGGCCCATTGGAGCCTCATCGTTCTTTTCTCACCTACCGCTCCATGATCCACCTCACAAAAATCATCGCCGCCTTGCTGATGCTCGTGGCGCTTGCGTTAGGCATCTATGCCTGGGTCCTTAGCCGCAAGCCCGCCCCGCTGCAGCCAACTGCCATCGCAGCCGCCGCCGCGTCCAAAGAACAGAAAGCACTGTTCCCTGTAGTAGTGACGACCCGCGCCGTGCCGGCAGGGCAACCGTTGACGGCAGAGTCGCTGCGCGTGGAGCGTCTTCCGATCAACCCCTCCGGCGCCTTCCAAGAGGTTGCAAAAGCCGTCGACGGCATTCCAGTGGCCGATATGGGCGAGGGGACGCCGGTCCTGGCCAACCAACTAGTGACGGGCTTGGCCCTGCATGTGGCTGCAGGTGAGCGGGCGCTGGCCGTCAAGGCCGACGAAATGATGGGCGTGGGAAATCGGGTCCGTCCCGGCGATTTCGTCGATGTGTTCTTCACGCTCAAGACGGACAGCAAGGAGATCGAGCGGTCGCAGGCGAGGTTGTTGCTCTCGCGCATGCGTGTGCTGGCCTACGGCAGCGCCTCGGTGGACGGCTCGCCCTCGCAGATGACGGAAGGAAAAGCGGCGCAGTCGCAGCAGCGAGCGGAAGCCGCGCGCACGGTGGTACTCGCCGTTCCCGTGGCCGATGTCAATCGCCTGGCATTGGGCGAGGCGACAGGTCGTTTGGTGCTGGCGTTGCGCCACCCCACTGATCTGAGCGAACCCGATCGGTCGCTGTTCGCCGAACTTCCAACTGCCATGCAACCGCAACCGCTCAAGGCTGGCGCACCGGCACGTGGGCCACTGGAAAGCATCGACCGGGCCCAGGCTGGTCTCACAGCCATCGACCTCGCAACCGGTGGCACCCCAACGCAGACCCGCAGCAATATCACGCCGGTACGCAGCGCACCCCCGAGCACCTCGCGCGCCGCGGCGACTGCACGCGGGCCCCGCGGTGCCGAAGTCGAGTTCATCCGCGGCGACAAGCGCGAAACGCTGAGCTACTGATGGCCTCCTTTCACAAGACTTTGGCAGCCCCCATCCGAGACGGAGAACCCATGTCCGACCAGCCGCCTCGTGCGACACGCAGCCCTCTTTCTTACTCGATGCTGTTCGCGTTGAGCGTCAGCACCACCGTCGCTTCACCCGCCCTGTTTGCTGCCGATGCCCCCAAGGCGCTCGCGCTGGTCGCCGGCACGCAACAGGAACTTGTGATCGACAAGGGCGTGGAACGTATTGCCCTTGCTGACGAAGCCGTTGCCACCGTCCTCGTGACACGCAAGACCGTCGGCAACCCTGCTGCTCGCCTGATCATCACCGGTAAGAACGCAGGCCGCACCACGCTGATGGTGTGGGAGAGAGGCAGCAGCTCCGCCACCACCTACGCCATCGAAGTCCAACGCCGCACCGCCGTGCTGGAAGGCACGCTCGATAGCGTGCCTGCCCAGCAGCAGGCGCGCGATGCACTCGCGGTATCGCATGCCGACAAGGCGGTACTGATCGATCGGTCGAGCATCAACGTCCGCAGCCATACCGTCCAGGTCGATGTAAAGGTGGTCGAGTTCAACAAGAGCATGCTCAAGCAGGTCGGTGTCAATCTGTCTTCCTACGGGGCGAACAGTCATGGCTTCACCTTCAGCAATACGCCAGCCAGCGTGCTGGCCGATGCTTTCAACCTCGCACTGGGCTTCGGAAATGCGAACAAGGGGCGCGGCATGACGCTGACGCTGAGTCTTTTGGAAGGCAATGGTCTCGCGCGTGTCCTGGCGGAACCCACACTTGTCACCACCTCGGGGCAGAGTGCAAGCTTCCTCTCAGGCGGCGAACTGCCAATCCCCGTGCCGCAAGGTCTGGGATCGACCACTATCGAATACAAGCCTTTCGGTATCGGCCTGACAGTCACGCCGACCGTGCTATCGAACGACCGCATCGTTCTCAAGGTCGCCCCCGAAGTCAGCGACATCGACTATTCCAACCAAGTGAACTTGAACGGTGTTCCCGTGCCGGCGATCTCCACGCGGCGCGCCGACACCACGGTGGAACTGGGCGATGGCGAGAGTTTCATTGTTGGCGGCCTGGTAAGTCGCACCACCACGTCCAACGTCGACAAGGTGCCATGGCTCGGTGACATCCCGGTGCTGGGAACCATCTTTCGCCAAAGCAAGTACCAAATGAACGAGAAGGAGCTCGTCATCATGGTCACACCTCGCCTGGTCAAGCCGATCGCGCGCGGTACTGACCTGTCGGACCAATTGCCAGGCAGTGCAGAGCAGCGCAACGGCCCTGTCTGGCGCACGATGTTCCTTGACGCCGCGTCGCGCTCTGCGCTTCCGGGCTTCTCGCGCTGAACATCATCCCTGCTTTCTCATGAACGCCCCCCTTCGCGCTCCCGACATCGGCATGGACAGCTACCTGTTCGCATCGAACAGCGGAACGCACATCACCTGGCTGCTGCATGCACTGCAACGCAGCGGCACGGTGGTGCCGGTGACGCCCAACATCGAGACGCTCGATGCGCAGATCGCCACGATCAGCCCGCGGGCCGTGTTCCTCGATTTTTCGCAGGACCATGCCGCCGCCATCGAGATGCACCAGCACCTCAAGCGCGACTGGCCTGCGCTGCCTGTGCTGGGCACTGGCTCGGCCAGCGAGCCCACGACCATGCTGGCCGCGCTGCGCGCCGGTGTCGACGACTTCATCGACATGGCCGCCCCTGCCCAGGACGTGCTGCCCACGCTGCGCGCCTTGCTCGAACGCCGTGCCGTCCACCGTGAGCAGAAGCGCGGCCACACGATCGCGCTGCTCGGCGCCAGGGCCGGGCTCGGCGTGACCACGCTGGCCACCCACGTCGCCTTGCTACTGCAGGACCAGTTCAACCAGGCCGTGGCGAACCGCACGCAGGCCTCGAACGACGCGGCATCGGACGAGCGACGCGGCGTCGCGCTGCTTGATCTGGGCCTTCCGGCACGCGACGGGCTGCTCTACCTCGACACCCAGAGCAGCTTCAGCTTCGTCGACGGCGTGCACAACCTGCGCCGGCTCGACCAGACCCTGCTGCAGACCGCACTGGCGCACCACACGGGCGGCACCGCGGTGCTGCCACTGCCCTCGAGCCTGGCGCAGGTGCGCGAGATCTCGCATGCCGACTCGGTGGCGCTGATCAAGCGGCTCAGCGAGCACTTCGATTTCCAGATCGCCGACCTTGGCGGCTTCTCCACTATCGATTTCATCGCCCAGACGGTGCAGGAGGCCGACAAGACATGGGTGGTGTGCGACCAGAGCATCGGCGCCATCGTCTCGACCGCCAACCTGCTGCGGGACCTGCAGGCCCGCGGCATCGAACTGCAGCGGCTTTCGCTGGTGATCAACAAGATCGACCCCGGTGTCGGACTGTCGGCGCGCGACATCGCCGCACGGCTGCGCCTGCCACTGGCACACGTGCTGCCGATGCGGCGTACCGCACTGCTGGCGGCATCGAGCCGCGGCGAGATGCTGGCGCGCGTGGCGCGCAACGACCCCTATGTGCAGGCTGTGCTAGGCATGGTGAACGCGCTGCACCGCGAATACGGCGACGTCACGGCCCCAGCCCCCGCGCGATCGCCCTGGAATGCGTTCATGACGCAGTTCGCCGGCAAATGGAAAAGCCCAAGAGAGCACTGAGCATGTCTACCGATATCGAATTTGCCGACGACAACGAGGCGTTCCTGGGCTCGCAGCAGTTCCAGGACATCAAAGGCTGGACGCACGACCACCTGCTGAGCCGCATCGAGGAACTCGGGGCAGAGTTCGGCCGCTGGTCGCGCGCGTCGATCCAGCAGTTCGTCGAGCTGGAGCTCGACAGCTTCGTGCGGCTGCAGCGCGTACCGATCAACGATCGCGAGATGCAGCTCATCGCCGATGCGTTGACCAAGGAACTGGCGGGCTTCGGCCCCCTGGAAGACCTGCTCAACGATCCGGCCGTGGAAGACATCCTGATCAACGGCCACAAGCAGGTCTATGTCTCGCGCCAGGGCAAGCTGGTGCGCGAGACGGTTCGCTTCGCGGACGAAGAGCATGTGCTGCGCATCGTGCGGCGCATCCTGGCGCCGCTCGGCCGCCGGCTTGATGAAGCCAACCCGATGGTCGATGCGCGCCTGCCCGACGGCGGCCGCATCAACGCGGTCATCGAGCCGCTGGCCATCGACGGAATGTCGGTGTCGATCCGCAAGTTCCGCAAGGACCCGCTCACGCCGGCCGACCTGGTGCAACTCGGCACCTTCGACGCCGGCATGGCGCAACTGCTGGAGATCGCGGTCAAGGCGCGCTGCAATGTGCTGGTCAGCGGCGGTACGAGCTCGGGCAAGACCTCGCTGCTGAACGCGCTCGCCACCTTCGTTCCCGAGACCGAACGCGTCGTGACCATCGAGGACACGGCCGAACTCTCGCTCGGCCATGCGCATGTGGTACGGCTGGAAAGCCGGCCCGGCGGCTTCGACGGCGCCGGCCTGATCTCCATCCGGGATCTGCTGCGCAACAGCCTGCGCATGCGCCCTGACCGGATCATCGTGGGCGAAGTGCGTGGCGCCGAAGTCATCGAGATGCTGCAGGCCATGAACACCGGCCACGACGGCTCCATGGGCACCATCCACGCGAGCTCGCCGCGCGAATGCCTGTACAGGCTCGAGATGCTGGCCGGCTTCGCGGGCTACCAGGGCAGCGAGACCAGCCTGCGCCGGCAGATCGCGAATGCGGTCGACTTCATCGTGCAGATCGGCCGGCTCTCGGGCGGGCAGCGCCGCATCCTGTCGATCTCGGAGATCACCGGTGTCAACGACAGCGTGGTGGCGATGCAGGAGCTCTACCGCTACGAGCCTGCCGTGGGACCGGACGGCCAGGAGCGCGACCGCTGGATCTCACTGGGAATTGCACCGCATTCACCCAAGGTGACGCGCTTCCGCCAAAGCATGCAGCGGGCGGCTGGAGATGCCCGTGCCTGAGGCGTTTCTGATTCCTGCAAGCCTCGCGCTTCTACTGGTGGCAGCGGCGCTGATGCTCTGGCATTGGGCAGGCCGGCGCCAGGCCCGCCAGACGGCAGACCGGCATGTGAGTGAACAGGTACACAAGCGAGGTACAGAAGACGCGCCCGCGTTTGATATTCGCCGTGCCGCTTCGCCAGCGAACGCCATGACGGACCCTTGGCTCATGACTGGTACCACACCAGTGGCGCGCAAGACCGGACTGGACGCCATCGTGTTGCCCGACTGGCTGGCGAACGTCGCCACGGTGCAGGGAGTGGCTGCCGGCATGGCGATCATTCTGGTGCTGTGCGTGATGATCTTCGCATTGGCAGGCAGCATTGCAGCGGGCGGTGCATTGGTCCTGCTGCTGCTGCTGGGGTCCTTCGGCCTCTGGCTGCGTCTTCAGAAGTTCCGCAAGACACTGGCCGCTCAGTTGCCGAGCTTCATCGACGCCATGGTGCGCCTGATCACGGTCGGCAATTCGACCCAGGCTGCATTCCAACTGGCCGTGGATACCACCAAGGCGCCACTGCGTGGCTATCTTGAAGGTGCCACGGGCCTCATGCGCGCCGGCATGGAACTCGACCAAGCGCTGCATCAGATGGCCCGTCAAGTACGCATCGAAGAGATGTATCTGCTGGCCTCGATCCTTGGCCTGGGCGTGCGCTACGGTGGCCGCGCAGACGTCTTGCTCGAGCGTGTGGCTAATTTCATGCGCGACCGCGAACAGGCCCAGCACGAATTGGTCGCTATGTCCTCCGAGACGCGACTCTCGGCATGGATTTTGGGTCTGCTGCCCATCGGAGTCGGTTCGATGATCTTGATGCTCAACGGTGCGTACTTCATCCGCATGTGGAATGACCCCACCGGACAGCTGATGGTGTTCGGCGCAGCGGCCTTGCAGATCTTCGGCGCAGTACTGCTCTACCGGCTGGCACGGATCGCATGAACGTCACTCCCGAAAAGCTGACCACGTTCAGCATCATGCTGCTGGCCCTGGGCCTCGCGCTCGCGGGCGCCCTGATGGTGATCCGCGAGTTTCGCCGCGTGCGCAGCGACAAGGCCATCGGGCGAGCTATCCGCCGCGGCACTGCTGCACCCGCCGCGAGCCAGGCCGAGGCCGAAGAAGCGCGACCTGTGAACCCGGCTTGGGCGGACCAAGATCTGCCCGCCCACTGGCTGCACACCAAGCTCGGTCGCATGCTGGTGGCCGACGAGGATCGAAGGCTCATCGACCAATGCGGCTTTCCGTCGACGCGTGCTCAGCTCGCCTTCCTCGTGGTGCGCATTGCGCTGGCGCTTTTGATGCCGCTACTGATGTGGTTGTTTCTCAAAAGCACGGGCTTTCTGCCTCAGCGCCGCGGGTTGGCGATGGCCTTCGCCTTCGTCATCGGCTTTCTGTTGCCCAAATGGGTATTGAGCTACTCGGCTTCAGGACGGCGCGAACGTGTCGCACAAGAACTTCCGTTGTTCGTTGACTTGCTGAGGCTGTTGCAGGGTGTGGGTCTGAGCCTCGATCAAAGCCTACAGATCATGGCCGCCGACTTTGGCCACGTGATGCGCATCCTGGCAAGCGAGTTGCATATCGCCAACCGCCAGTACAGCCAAGGGCGCACGCGCGAGCACTCGCTGCAGCGGTTGGCCACGCTCTATGACAACAACAACCTGGCTGGGCTGGTCGCGCTGCTGGTGCAGGTCGACCGACATGGTGGCGCAGTACAGGAGCCATTGCAGAAGTTCAGCGACCGCTTGCGCGAGCACCGACGCATGGAACTGAAGGAGCGCATTGGAAAGATCACAGTGAAGATGACAGGTGTGATGGTGACGACACTGCTGCCTGCCCTGGTCATCGTTACCGCCGGCCCAGGCTTCCTGGCAGTCATCCGTTCGCTGGGGGCAATGACCAAATGACATCACTTGTACGACACCCATCCTGGGCTGCGGCGCTGCTGCTGCTTTCCCTTGGTGGCTGTGCCGGCACCAAGGGCAACTACCCAGGAGCCGCAGAACAACAGCAGCGTTCCGACGCCGCCGCCACATTCGATGCAAATTCTGCGGTAACCGACAGCGCAAGCACCTATCTCAAGCTGGTCGATCGCATGCAGCGCGACGGACTCTGGTTCGCCTCGCTCGCGCACATCGATGCACTCGAGCAGCGCTGGGGCTCATCGCCCGATTCCTTGCGGATGCGCGCCGACGCATTGCGCCAGACGGATCAGCCTAGCGAAAGTCGCAAGTTCTACGCAAAGCTCATGGGCACGGCACTCGAAGCTGCGGGCTATCGGGGGCTTGGCCTGCTCGCCGGCAGTGAAGCAGACTACCCCCAAGCCGTGAGTCTGCTCGAAGAGGCACAACGCCGCACGCCGACCGATGGTGTGCTGTTGAGCGACCTGGGCTATGCCCAGATGCGTGCCGGACGCCTCGCACAAGCCCGTGTGCCTCTGATGCAGGCACTCCAACTCGCATCCGACAATGTGCAAGTACAGGTCAACGCGGCGCTGTATCTGCAAGCAAGCGGCCAAGCAACGCATGCTGAGGCGCTGATGGAAGAGAGCAAGATGCCTCCGGCCACGCGTAGCGCAATTCGGGAGGCGGCGCGCACGCTGCCGACCATTGCCGCCGCGGCGCCCATTGCGCAGGAGCCTCAAGCTCCGCCAGGGGCCCTCGTTACGGCTGCCCCACAACAGCCTGTAGCGACGCCATCGTCAACAGAGCCCCGCCCAGCGCTTGCCCTCAAGACCTCGCCCTGGCCACGACGCGTACATGTGCTGGTTCGTCCTCAAACCGAGCCTACCGCCCTTGCGGCAGCCAGCGCAGCCAACGCCGTCGAGCCTCTTACCGTACCGCCACCGACCGGAGCACAACCATGACCCGCCCCAACTCTTCTCATGCTTACTCCATCGTGCTGCTGGCCACTGTGTTGGTGGTCTTGCCCTCATGGGCCGTCGCCCAGGAGAATGCCACGCCGCCAGCGCCTGAGCCGGAATTGGAAACAGTGCTGACTGTGCGCATGCAGGTCGGCGACGCGACACACAACCTGCTGGCGTTGCAGCGCGAAGGCACCCAAGCCTCGAATACACCCCGCCCCTTGGCCGGTGACGTCGCCAGCCTGAGCTACCAGCGTTACCTCGACAGCTTCAAGTTACCCATTCCAGAAAAGTTCAACACGGCGGTGCAGAGGCCCAGTGGTGGCGGCAGTCGGTAACCGCGCTCGTGCAGCAACAACAGGTCATGAGGCGCGGACTCACCTCCTGCTCGCTTCCGCGTGGCCCACGTCGGCAACGCGGCGTGTATGCAATCGAGTTCGGCTTGGTGTTCATGATCTTCTTTGGCTTGGTCTACGCGACCATCTGCTACGGCATCCTTTTCGCTTTCCGCTCTGGAATGCAAAGCGCTGCAGAAGATGGGGCACGGGCAGCCTTGCGCTACCAAATCAGCCTAGCGGATCGAAAGACCGCGGCCCGCCGCGAGGCTTCATCTCGCCTTAGACCATGGTTACCTGCTATCACGTGCCCAGCTACCGGCACCCCACCGATGCTGAGTTGCGTGCAAGCAAGCGTCGAACCTTCCGAGGCGACCTGCAGTTCCACTTGGGAAGCACGCTGCCGGATCGTTGTTACTGTGACCGCACGTGATCTGCACCAGGCACTTCCCCCCCTTCCGCAGATTGCCGTGCCATCACAACTTACCGTGCAGGCCCGTGTTCTCCTCGATGGGAGATCCCTATGACAGCCAGCAAGAATTGCCGGACGTCCGATTCAAGAGGCATCGGCAGAGCACAGCGCGGCATCGCAGCGCTCGAATTGGCCGCGGCTCTCATCCCCTTGATCCTGCTGCTGCTCGGCATCGCGACCTTCGGAGCACTCTTCCACACGCAACACGTGCTGACAAGGGCGGCCGAGGATGGCGCTCGGGTTGTCTCCATGTACACGGGAGCCGATGAGCCCATGCTGAAAGCACGCGTCCAAGAAGCGGTGAATGAATCACTCGGCGCTTACCTGAGAGCTTTCACTAACGCACCGGAGGTCACTGGGACCAATCCTGTGTTTGTCGTTATCCGCATGAATTACAAGAGCAACCCTTTGCTGAGTCATCTGCCTTGGGCGGACGAGTGGCTTCCAGAGATGCTGCAGGGCCGCGCGGCAGCGGCATCTTCACTTTGATCGAGCAGGCTTTCATGCCCCGCACTGTTCTTCCTATCCAATGGACGGCACGTCGCAAGTGCTCAGGCTCCGTGCTGGTCACGACAGCCATTGCGCTCAGCACCATCGTGATCTGCCTGATCGGCGTCGAACTGGGCTTTCTCTCCTATCAAAAACGCGAGTTGCAAAAGTCTGTTGACCTTGCCGCACTCGCAGGCGCGCAAGTCGTCGAGCCCACCGCCTGCACCGCGGCCAGAGCAGGAGCCAAGCGAACGGCAAATGGAGGGGGGGCAGACGACAGAGATCGCAACCTTCCTTCAACATACACCTTGAGGGATGATCAAATTCAATGCGGACGCTGGGACCACACGTTCACGAGCGAGGATCACTTCAACGGCATTTCGTCCGAAGACAACAACTCCGTGCGAGTGGCCATCCAGGAGGACGCTCCGACGCTGTTCCCCTTCTTTACTGGCAGTCGCACCATATCGGTCAAAGCGGTAGCCATGCGCGAAGAGCCCCTGGCCGTTTTTTCCGTGGGGACCACGCTCGTCAGCGTCGGCTGCAATCAGCAGTTGGCCCCGTTGGTCCAACTGTTGAAGATCGTTGGAGCGGGAGACCCTTGCGTCACAGTCGGCGGATACGCAGGACTCGTCGGTGCGCAGGTTTCTGCCAGCGGACTTTTAAAGGACCTTGGTGTTCCTCTCGATGCAAACCTTAGCATCGGCGATGTCAACAACCTGCTATCCGCCGAGAAAGTCAGCTTGGGATTTCTGCTCGAGACGGCGCTTACCTTGGGCGGCCATGCCGAGCTGCTGGGCTTGAATGCGAACTTGCTGAGCTTGATCGGAACTCAACTTGGCATCGATGCAGTGCATCTAGAAATTCCACTAGGCTCCGGCCCTAACGGGCCCGGTATCTTTGCCGGAATCCATGCGCCAGATGGCGTCACGGCTTCAGCTTTGGATGTGCAAGTGAACGTCTTGGACATCCTGACAGCTGCCGTCGGCGTGGGTACTTCAGGACGAGGAATATCGGTCCCAGGCCTAGAGATTGCCATTCCCGGTGTGCTGCCCAACTTGCTGAAGGTCAAGGCCGGTGTCATCGAACCTCCATCAATCGCCATCGGCGGGGTAGGCGCTACGGCCTACAACGCGCAGGTGCGGCTCTATGCAGACGTAGATACGGGCGGGGGCCTGCTTGGTGGTCTTCTGCAGCTTCTCGGCACCCGAATCAAGCTGCCGATCTTCATCGATCTGGCTCGTGCGAAAGGCACCGTTGAAGAATTGACGTGCAGGGCTCCCATCAAGGACAGCACCGTGGTCATTCGGGTAGATGCATCCATAGCAAATGCATGCATCGGCAAGGTCACGGGCGATCCTTTTTCAAAACGCACCCCCATCTGCGAATCACTGCAAAAGGAGACGCTGATCAGCGTGCTGGGTCTCGTGAAGATCGAAAATAAAGTGGCTGTCGAGGTACTCAATCCCACTCCCTCACCCTACCGTTCGCCAGCAATGAAGGCGGGTGATGTGTGGCAGACCCCAGGAAATGATCTTCCTCTTGGTACTACGCTGCAAAAGCTTCTTGAAGAGCTTCTCAGGGTAGTTGGTGAATTGCTAGGCTCACCGACCAATGGCGACTGGACGCCAGCGGAGAACGAGACGTCGGCAACGGCGCTTGCAAACTACTACCTTGGCTTGAGCAACCCGCCGCATCCTGGCGGAGCAGTTCCCAAGAACCAATATCTCGGTGACGGCCTGATCGGAATCGGTCGTGGCCCTATTGGGGTTTATGACATCGACGTGCTGAAAAACCGCCTAAAAACCGACATAAACCGCACCTCGCAATCTTGTCTTCTGCTGCCCTTTCTCTGCTGGCAAACCAATGAATGGGATGCTTGGGCCAATGACATCGAGTCCGCGAATGTCGCCTCCGGCAGAGCCTGCTGGGGTAACACACCGGAAGGTCGAGTGACGGCTGGATTGGCGGGGACATCCACGGACGTCACACGCTTCAACAAGTGCCTGGAACGCGAACTGAAAGAGGCGATGCTCCAAGAACCCGCCGGCAGCAAGCCGAACTTTCTACAGGTATTGCTCAATCCATTGTTGAAAGCTGTGGCATCGATCCTCGATCCTCTTGGCGGCCTGCTCGCCGGCCCAATCTTGAGAGATTTGCTGGGCATCCAACTCGGCCTCAATGATGTCGAAGTCACTTCCGTCGGCTGCGGCAATGCCAAGCTGGTGTACTGAGCCAATGACCTTTCCATCATCATCGTTGGCGATTCCAAGCGCATGACCCCCACCCTCAACTTCGACGAACTAGACCTCTACGTCTGGGAAGGCAAGGCCGACATCGTCGAGCGCATCGAGCGCTGCATGGCGAGCTTCGACGTCGGCGTGGTGCGTGCCGATGGCATTCCGATGCCGCAGGACCGTTCGACTTCGCGCGCGGCGCTGGCGGTGATCAGTGTGTCGGTGATCGACGGTGGCGGCATGCCGGTGACCACCGAGCTGCTGCAGGGCATGCCGGTGATCTGGGTGGCCGCGGCCTCGCGCGAGCGCGATGCGCGCAGCTATCCGCCCGACTACCTCTATGTGCTGCCCTACGACTTCACCGGCGCCGAACTGCGCACGCTGGTGGCGAAGCTGGTGCGCCAGTTGCGCGCACGCGCGGTGCAGCCTGAAAAAACCAACACGCTGATCGCGCATTCGGAATCCATGCGCTCGCTGCTGAACGAGGTGAAGGCCTTCGCCGACTGCAAGCACAACGTGCTGGTGCGCGGCGAGACGGGTGTGGGCAAGGAGCGCATCGCCGAGCTGCTGCACCTGGGCCATCCCACCTACAGCACCGGCGCCTTCGTGCCGGTGAACTGCGGTGCGATTCCCGACGGCCTGTTCGAGTCGCTGTTCTTCGGCCATGCCAAGGGCTCGTTCACCGGCGCCGTGCATGCGCACCGCGGCTTCTTCGAACAGGCTTCGGGCGGCACGCTGTTCCTCGACGAGATCGGCGACCTGCCGCGCTACCAGCAGGTCAAGCTGCTGCGCGTGCTCGAGGACAACGCGGTCACGCGGCTGGGCTCGACCACGCCGGTGCGGCTCGACTTCCGGCTGGTGGCCGCGACCAACCGCGACCTGCGCGAGATGGTGGCGAGCGGCGACTTCCGGGCCGACCTGTTCTACCGGCTGGCGGTGATCGAGCTGCACATTCCCAACCTCGAAGAGCGCGGCGTGGTCGACAAGATCGCGATCTTCAAGGCCATCCTCTCCGAGGTGCTCGAAGGCGAAGCGCTGCTGGAGAGCCTGCCCTACTGGCTGACCGATGCGGTCTCCAACACCTACTTCCCGGGCAACGTGCGGCAGCTGCGCAACCTGGCCGAACGCGTGGGCGTGATCGTGCGGCAGTTCGGCGTCTGGGACCGGGTGCTGATCGAGCGCGCGGTGGCGCTGATGCGCATCACGCCCGACGGTGTGCCCGCGACCGCGGCGCCCAACACGGTCGACCGCAAGGGCTGGAACAGCGGCGAACGCAACCGGATCATCGCGGCCCTCGAGGCCAACGACTGGAAGCGGCAGGACTCGGCGCAACTGCTGGGCATCAGCCGCAAGGTGCTCTGGGAAAAGATGCGCAAGTACCAGATCATGGACGGCGAGCCGGAGATCCCCGAAGAGCATTGAGTTGAGCGAACGGCGCGCCGAGGTCCACGCGCCATCGCCTCACAAGCTTCCGAGCCGCGCGCTGCGGCGCAAGGTCATGCCGGCCGTGGGCGCCGCGACGGCCACGGCCGACAGCGACGTCGCCTCGCAGCGGGTGCGCGCGATGCAGGGCGCTGCCAGCAGGCTCTCTTCCGTCAACACCGGGCGCGGCGCGCCCGCGATCAGGCTGTCGATCCAGAGGTTGTCGCTGTCGGGCGCCACGAACAGCCGGCCGGCGGTGCGCTGCAGGCGCAGCTCGGTCACACGCAGGTCGAACACCGCGTCGACGTAGTCCAGCAGCAGCGTGTAGTACTCGACCTGCGCATCGAGCACGTTGGGCAGCGTCTCGCGGCCGAAGGCCAGCAGCCGGCGCCGGCCCTGGAAGGCCAGGCCCGAATCGGTGACCGCGGCGCGCAGCTGCTGTTCGCGTTCGCGGCCCGCTGCCGTGCGGGCCCATGACGACGCCGTGAGTTCGACCAGGTTCTGCCGCGCACTCTCGAGCCTGGCCTCCTGGTTGGCGACCTCGGCGATGGCGGCCTTGACGCGCACCTGGCGGTCGAAGCCGTTGCCGAAATTCCAGTTCAGCTCCAGCGCCGCGCGCGTGGGCTCCGAGGGCGAGACGCCGCGCGGGTCCTTGGTCTTCACCAGCACCGCATCGACCGTCGGCCAGGCACTGGCCTCGTACTGCTCGACCGTGGCCTGCGCGCGCTGCACGCGGCCACGCGCCTCGGCCAGCTCCGAGCTGCGGTCTTCGGCCTGCAGCAGGGCTTCGGCCTCGGAGCCGGGCTGCCATTGCAAGGGCACAGCGATCACGGGCAGGTGGGCGGTGTCGGGCGTGAAGCGGAAGAAGGTCGCGAACTTGGCCAGGGCCTCGCCGCGCTGCGCCTCGAAGTCCATCTCGCGCGCGGCGATGCCGGCGCGCCGCGATGTGGCCATGCGCAGATCGTTCTCGCCGGCCGCGCCCAGCTCGATGCGACGGCGCTCGGCGCGCGCGAGTTCGTCGAGCACCTCGGTGGACTTGCGCGCGATCTGCTTCTTGAGGTCGAAGCGCTGCACCTGCAGGTAGGCGGTCAGCGCATCCAGCACCACCTTCTGCGAGGTCGACTTGACGGCTTCGGCGCCGGCCTCGCTGCCGAATTCGGCGGCGCGCACGCGCGCGCTCATCGCGCCGCCGTCGAGCAGGCTCATGCGCAGGTCGGCCGTGACCAGCTGGTAGGCGCGCGAGCCCGTGCCCTGCACGCCGCTGTCGTAGCTGCCCGAGGCGGTGCCGACCTTGAGGCGCGGATAGCGCGCGCTGCGGGCCGCATCGATCTCGAAGCTGCTGGTGTCGGCCGCCGCCTGCGCCGACTGCACGTCGGGATGTTCGCGCGCCAGCTGAACCAGCGCGGCCTTGATGCGGGCGCCCTGCCCGATCGCCTGGGTGTCGGGCGGCGCGAGCCGGCGCGCCACGGCCAGTGGTGCGGGCTCGGCCGCGGCGGCCACGGGCGCGGCCTGCAGCCAGCCCAGCAGGGCCACGCAAAGGGCCACGGCGGTGCGCGGGAATGACATGGCCGGCCTCATGGTTCGCGGAACGCTTCGCGCTTGAGCTTGAGCACCGGGCGCAGCATGTACCAGATGAAGGGGTCGCTGCCGACGATCAGATCGACCTCTGCCTCCATGCCGGCCGTGATGCGGTTCTCGGGCCGCCCCACGTGGCTCTTGTCGGTGCTCACCAGCAGCCGGTAGTACGGCGCGGCCGAGGCGCTCGACGGGTCCTTGTCGGCATCGGCGGCCACCAGCATCACGCGGCCGTTGACCGAGCCGTAGCGCAGGAAGTCGTAGGCCGTGATCTTCACGCGCGCGGCCTGGCCGGCTTCGACGAAACCGCGGTCGTTGGGGCTGAGCTTGGCCTCGACCATGATCAGGTCCTGGTCGGGCACCACTTCCATGATGGCCTCGCCAGGCTTCACGACCCAGCCCGGGCCGGGGTTGCGCAGGCCCTTGACGATGCCGTCGGAGGGTGCCTTGACGGTGGTGCGCGAGCGCTGCGTCTTCGCGCGCGCCAGGTCTTCGGTCAGGCTCGCGAACTGCCGCTCGACCGTGGCCAGTTCGTCCGACGCGCGGCGCCGGTAGCGGCCTTCGGCCTCGGCCATCTTGGCCTGGGCCTCGGTGATCGCGGCCGTGGCCGATACCGCCATCTGGCGCGCGACCGCCAGGTCGGCGCGCACGGTCTCGGTCTGGCGGCGCTTCTCCAGCACCTCGACCTGGCCGATCAGTTTCTCGGCGAGCAGTTGCTCGGAGATCTCCTGCTCCTTCTGCATCAGCGCCAGGCGCTCCTGCAGGCCGTAGATCTTGGCCTGCTGCTCCATCTGGCGGCTGCGGGCCTGCTCCATCGCGGACACCGCGCCGGCCATCACGCCGCGCTGCTCCATCGAGCGCGCCTCGAAGGCGCCCATCTCGCCGAGGTACACCGCCTCGTCGATGCTGCCGTCGAAGGACTTGCGCGTGAGCGGCAGCCCGCGGCTCTCGGCCATCAGCCGCACGCGCGCGCCCAGGGTCGAGGCATGGCGGGCCGTGAGTTCTTCCAAATTGAGCCCGCTGCCGCCCAGGTCGATCTCGACCAGCGACTGGCCCTGGCGCACCGTCTCGCCTTCCTTCACGTAGACCGCGCTGACGATGCCGCCCTCCAGGTGCTGGATCGACTTGACGCGGTCCGACGGGATCACGCGCCCGGGCGACACGACCACCGTCTCCATGGGAAAGCACAGCGCGACCACGGCCAGCAGCGCGATGGCCCCGCCGATGAGCCACTGGCGGCGGCCGGCGCCACCGCGCGCCGTCGCGGCCGTGGCCACGAAAGCCTGGTCGCGCAGCACGCTGGGCAGGTCGGCCTTGGAGTTGTCTGCTGCACTCATCGCTCTGCTCCTGCGGCCAATGCCGCGAGGTTGACCGCGGCCTGCGCCGCGGCATCGGCTGCAGGCGATGCGCCCGCCTGGCCTGTCGAATCGGCCTCCGCCGGTTTGGGGACGGGCGCCACGGCCACCAGCTTTCGCACGCCGAAGAGCTTGGGCACCATGTCGGCCGCCGAGCCCTGCTCGACGCCGCCGTTGCCGCTCACGTGGTAGACCTGCGAGGCCGCCGACACCATGCGCAGCGAATGGGTCACGACCACCACGGTGCGTGTCTTGGCCACCGCCTGCAGCGTGGCCAGCAGCGCCAGTTCGCTCTGGATGTCGAGGTCGTTGCTGGGCTCGTCGAGGATCAGCACCGACGGGTTGCGCAGGAAGCTCAGCGCCAGCGCGAGCTTGCGGCGCTCGCCCACCGACAGGCCGGTGCCGCCCTCGCCCACCACCGTGCGGTAGCCAGCCGGCTGGCGCGAGATGAATTCGTGCACGCCGGCCACGCGGCAGGCGGTGAGGATCTGCTCGTCGCTCTGGCCGGGCGCGGCACGGCGCAGGGTGTCCATCAGCTCGCCGCCGAACCAGTAGACCTCCTGCGGCAGGTAGCTGATCCACTGCGCGAGCTCGGCGCGCGCGAATTGCGAGACGTCGTATTCGCCAAGGCTGACGCTGCCGCGCGTGGGCTCGTAGAGGCCCGCGACCAGCTTCAGCAGCGTGGACTTGCCGGCGCCGTTCTTGCCGACGATCACATGCAGGCCGCCGGCGCCCATCTCCAGGTCGAGGTGCTCGAGCACCGGCCGCGCGCCTTCGGCGAAGGCGAAGGACACGTCCTTGAGCACGATGCGGCCCGCGGGCTGCGGCAGCGCCACGCCTGAGGGCTCGCGCTCGACCGGCTCGGCCAGCACCGTCTCGAGGCGCTTGGCGGCTTCCGAGGCCGCGGCCAGCGAGCGCCAGCTCGAGGCCAGGCCGGCCACCGGCTGCAGCGCCTTGATGGCCAGCATGTTGGCCGCGATCAGGCCGCCCACGGTCATCATCTGCGACATCACGGAGATCGCGCCGACGGTGATGACCACCACCGAGAACATGGTCAGCAGCACCGTGGTGCCGTCGCGCGCGGTCTCGATCTCGCCGTTCTTGCGAAAGCTCTCGGCCAGCCAGGCGTTGTAGGTCTCGCGCCAGAGCTGCACCGTGGGCGCGTCGTTGGCCTGCGTCTTGAGCGTCTCGCGGGCCTGGCAGATCTCGGAGGTCATGCGCTCCAGGCTGCGACCGCGCTGCACTTCCTCGACCCGGCCGGCGCGCACCTCGTCGGCCCACCACCAGGCGAGGAAGGACACGATGCCCAGGAAGGCGATCACCACCGGCAGCACCGGCAAGGCCACGATGCCGATCACGATCAATGCGAACACCGCCATCGGCAGGTCGAACGCCGACATCGCGAGGCCGCCGGTGACGGTGCCGCGCACCGCGCCCACGTCGCGGAAGTACTGGAACCAGGCCGAGGCGGGCCGGTGCTCGAGCGCACGCAGCGGCCGGTGCAGCATCGATCCGAGCATCGCGCCCGACACATGGTGGTCGATCACCGCGCCGGCATCGCGCAGCAGGCGCGAGCGCTGATGGCGCAGCCAGAACTCGATGCACAGGAAGCACAGGATGCCGCAGACCAGCGCCCACAAGGTCGACATGCCGCCGCGGTAGATCACGCGGTCGTACACCTGCAGCAGGAAGATCGAGGGCAGCAGGCCGAACAGGCTGATCGGCAGCGACCACCAGGCGGCCGTGCGGATCAGCGGATAGGCCGCGCCGAAGGCCTCGTGCAGCGCGCCGGCATAACTGCTGCCGCCCGGCTCCGTTGGCGTGTCGGCCACGAGTTGTCTCGGCAATAGGAACTTAAGCATGTCGGAAAGCCTTTGAGGAACGCGCCCGTGCGCCCCCTCAAATTGTCACTGGATTGTTACTCTTGACAAGTCTTGTTTCGACATCGGGACAACAGATTCGACGATCGGTGTCTGGAGCAGAAAGCGGTGGTAGGCGACGAAGCCCGAGAGGTAGTGCTCCACGTCGTCGATGCGCACGCGGAAGGCCTGGTGCCGGATGAAGAAGGAGCCGTTGATGGCCGCGGGCTTCTTGAAGTACATCGCCATCTCTGGCCAGAAGAAGCCGTTGAGCAGGTAGTGCGCGCGGTGCTCGAGCGCACGGTAGAACTTGGCGGTGTCGAAGTCGTCGAGCAGGTGGCGCATGGTCGGCATGGCACGCAGCCGGCGCAGCATCTGCTCGGCGGCCAGCATGAGTTCGAGCAGCGTCGGAAACGTGGTCTTGCGTTCCAGCACGAAGTCCAGGTGGTCGGCCACGTTGAGCAGGCCGAAACGGAAATACACCTCCAGCGGCCGCCAGCGCGTGAGTTCGTTCACGCAATAGCTCAGCCAGTGGTCGTGCGCGCGCCAGTGTTCGTTGGCGATGAAATAGCCGAAGGCCTTCTCCACCACCGCCAGCCACCGGCCGTCGCGCGTCAGCGCATAGAGCCGCAGCAGCCCGAAGGCGGCCTCGCCGTCGTAGTAGATGATGCGCGAGGCCTGCTTGAGCGAGAGATCGCCGGCGTTGAGCACATGGTTGAAGCGGCCGGTCTGCGGGTCCTGCAGCGAGGCGATGCCCAGGGCCAGCTTCTCGAGCAGGGGCAGCCAGCGGTCGCTGTCCATGAGCTCGCAGTACTTGACCATCGCGAGCAGGCACACCGCATTGCCGCCCAGCTTGATCTCGTCGGCGGTGTCGATCAGGAACGCGACTTCCTGGCCGTCCGGCAGCGTGTACTGCCGCACCAGCTCCTTCGCCACATGTTCGATGGCGATGTCGATCGCGTCCTTGAGCGCATCGTCGCGCGTGAGTTCCCAGGCCTCGAGCATGGCGTAGACCGAGCTCGCGTGACGCAGCGTGTTGTAGGTGGGAATGCGGCGATCGAAGCACGGAAAGTGGCCGTAGACGAAGGCGCCGTTGTCCCGCACCTGCTGCGCCAGGAAGGACGAGCCGCTGCGCACCAGCGCCAGCACGCGCTCGGAATCGAGCCGGTCGACGACCCGGCGGCCGGCGTTCAGGCCCGTGCCTTCGATGGCATGCGGCACGCCGTCGGGTTGGCAGAACACGCCGCGGGTCGACAGCAGGTAGACCTGGCCGGCGGGCGGCAGCTCGGGCATGGGGGCCGGGCCGAAGCGCGTGCGATGGTAGATGCCGAAGTTGCCGCGGTTGACCACCGCATGCTCGATGCCCGAGCCGCCATACAGCATGGCGTTGGCGTTGAGCTCCTGCTCGGTGAAGGCGCATTCGAAGTCTTCGTCGAAGGCGATGCCGTAGCGGAAATAGTTGCGCTTGGTCAGCGCCAGCTGATGGGTCAGCCGCTCCCAGCTCACGGCGCGCGCGCCTTCGACCCAGTCGACGCGCAGCCACAGCGCGCCGGGCTCCTGCGTATCGATCCACTGCTGGAGCAGCTCGACGCCGCTCTGCCATGCGGTCGTGAAGTCCGGGCCGCCGGCGTGCACGACATGCGCACGCTGCTGGCCATCGGTGGCCGAAAAGAAGAACACGTAGGCCGGGTACGGCGCCGGCAGCGGCGCACAGTGCGACAGCAGGTGGTCCCGGCAGGCGCGCAACCGTTCCCTGAAAGCGATCATTGCGTTCCGGTCTCCGTGAGGGGGTGCCGACTCAGCGGTAGCTGAACTCGACGCGACGGTTGAGCTGGTAGCCCGCCTCGGTCTGTTCCAGGGAGGCCGGCTTTTCCGTGCCCCAGCTCACGGCTTCGATCTGCGACGTGTCCACGCCCAGCAGGCCCATGGCCTTCTTCACCGATTCCGAACGGCGCTGGCCCAGCGCCAGGTTGTATTCGCGGCCGCCGCGCACGTCGGTGTGGCCTTCGAGCACCACCGATTCGCCACGGCGCGCGCGCAGGTAGTTGGCATGCGCCTCCACCACGCTGCGGTCGGCCGGCCGGATGGTCGACTTGTCGAAATCGAAGTAGACGATGCGTGCCACGCCGATCGGCCCGCGCTCGGCCTTCGGCGGTGCGGGATTGACGCGCACCCCCGCGACCGGACGCGAAGCCGGACGGTTGGCGTAGTAGTGGGTGGTCTGGTCGCTGCCGTCGCTCGGTGTCGCGCAACCCGCGAGCACCGAGGCCGCGGCCACCAGGCTCAGGCTGAGAAATCGGTTCATGTGCTTTCCTTTCGGGAGGGCGCGGGCGGCACCGTGGTGCGCGCCCGCGTTCAGAGGGAGGGCGTGGCCGCCCCTCAGGCCAGGATGCCGTGCAGCAGCTGGCTGACAGGGGCACTGGCCCCACCCGTGGCGCTGTCGGCGACGCTCGTGACCGGGGCCAGCAGGCCACTGTTGCCACCGAGCAGACCGCCCACCAGGCCGTGCTCGCCCAGCACACCACCCAGCAGGCCACCGCCCGCTGCGCCACCGCTGGCGCCGCCGAGCAGGCCACCCACCAGGCCGCCGCCCGAGGCGCCGCCACCCAGCAGGCCACCGACCAGGCCGCTCTCGCCCAGCACGCCGCCCAGCAGACCGCCACCCGATGCGCCGCCGCCCAGCAGACCGCCGACCAGGCCGTCCTGGCCCAGCACGCCACCCAGCAGGTCGCCACCGACCAGGCCGCCCACCAGACCGTGCTCGCCCAGCACGCCGTCCAGCAGACCGCCACCCGATGCGCCGCCGCCCAGCAGGCCGCCCACCAGGCCGTCCTGGCCCAGCACGCCACCCAGCAGGTCGCCACCGACGAGGCCGCCGACCAGACCGTGCTCGCCCAATACGCCGTCGAGCAGGCCGCCACCCGATGCGCCGCCACCGAGCAGGCTGCCCACCAGGCCGTCCTGGCCCAGCACGCCACCCAGCAAGTCACCGCCCAACAGGTCGCCACCGATCAGGCCGCCCACCAGGCCGTTCTCGCCCAGCACGCCGCCGAGCAGGTCACCACCCAGCAGATCGCCGCCGAGCAGGCCACCCACCAGGCCGTCCTGGCCCAGCACGCCGCCGAGCAGGTCACCGCCCAACAGGTCGCCACCGATCAGGCCGCCCACCAGGCCGTCCTGACCCAGCACGCCGCCGAGCAGGTCACCGCCCAGCAGATCGCCACCGATCAAGCCACCCACCAAGCCGTTCTCGCCCAGCACGCCGCCGAGCAGGTCACCGCCCAGCAGATCGCCGCCGAGCAGGCCGCCCACCAAGCCGTTCTCGCCCAGCACGCCGCCAAGCAGGTCACCGCCCAGCAGATCGCCGCCGATCAGCCCACCCACCAGGCCGTTCTCGCCCAGCACGCCGCCGAGCAGATCACCACCCAGCAGATCGCCACCAATCAAGCCACCCACCAAGCCGTCCTGACCCAGCACCCCGCCGAGCAGGTCACCGCCCAGCAGATCGCCGCCGATCAGCCCACCCACCAGGCCGTTCTCGCCCAGCACGCCGCCGAGCAGGTCACCGCCCAGCAGATCGCCACCAATCAAGCCACCCACCAGGCCGTTCTCGCCCAGCACGCCACCCAACAGGTCGCCGCCCAGCAGATCGCCACCCGTCAGGCCGCCGAGCAGCCCGTCCTGGCCCAGCACGCCGACCAGCAGGTCGCCGCCCACCAGGTTCGCCACGCCGTCGGTCAGGAAGTCCACCTGGCCGATGACCGGGTTGATCAGGCTGTTCGTGGCGCCCTGGCCCAGCAGGCCGTCGGCCAGCGGGCTCAGCAGGCCACCCGCCGTGGCCAGCAGGCCGCCGGTCAGGTCGTCGACCGGGTCGAGGATGTTGGGGTTGTTGGCGGTGAAGCTGTCGCCCAGCACCGGGGCCAGCAGGCCTTCCACCGCGCCGGTCGCGCCGGCGACCAGGCCACCCACGGGCTCGAGCAGGCCACCGGCCAGCTCACCGACCACCGGCAGGCCGGCGACGACGTCGGTGGCATTGCCGACCAGCGTGTTGGCCGGCGACAGCAGCGAGTCGCCGCTCGGCGCCGGCGTTTGGCCACCGGTGAGCCCATTCAGAAGGCCACCCACCAGGCCGTTCTCGCCAAGCAGGCCATTGGCCAGGCCGGCGACCGGGCCTTGCGTGCCCAGCAGGCCGCCGACCAGGCCGTCGTCAGCGAGCAGGCCGCCGACCAAACCGTTCTCGGCCAGCAGGCCACCCACCAGCGTGTCCGGGCCCAGCAGCGCGCCGGTCAGGCCGTCGTCGCCGGTCAGGCCGCTCAGCAGGCCTTGGTCGCCCAGCAACGGGTCGAGCAGGCCGCCCACCAGGCCGTTGTCGGCCAGCAGGCCACCGACCAGGCCGTCTTCGGCGAGCAGGCCTCCCACCAGGCCGTTCTCGGCCAGCAGGCCGCCGACCAGGCCGTCCTGGCCGAGCACGCCGTCCAGCACGCCGCCGACCAGGCTGCCTTCGCCCAGCAGGCCCTTGTCGCCCAGCAGGCCGTTGACCAGATCGGCCACCGGCGTGTTGGCCAGCAGCCCGTTGACCACGCCGCCGATCACCACGTCGTCGACCAGGTGCACGACGCCGTCGGTCAGGTAGTCGACCTGATGGGCGACACCACCGAGCAGCGCGTCGGTGACGCCATTGCCCAGCACCTTGTCCAGGATCGGAGCCACCAGGCCACCAGCCAGGCCGCCCACGGTGGCCACGACGTCATCGACCGGGTCCAGCGCATTGGGGTTGTTGGTCGTGAATTCACCACCCAGCAGCGGTGCCAGCGCACCGTCAAGGATGGTCGTCACGTTGTCGACCACGTGGGTCACCGGTGCCAGCGCGCCACCCGTGCCGAGCACGCCGTCGACCGCGTCGACCAGGTCGCCCACGACACCGTCGGCGGGATGGAGCAGGGTGTCGGAGTCTGCGTCTGCGTCGGCGTCGGCATCCGCATCTGCATCCGCGTCGGCATCTGCATCGGCGTCGGCATCGGCGTCGGCATCCGCGTCGGCGTCGGCATCTCCGTCTGCGTCTGCGTCCGCATCGGCATCGGCATCGGCATCGGCATCGGCATCCGCGTCGGCGTCGGCGTCGGCGTCGGCGTCGGCGTCAGCATCTGCATCTGCATCGGCATCTGCGTCTGCGTCGGCGTCCGCATCCGAGTCGCCGTCCGCATCCGCATCCGCGTCCGCGTCGGCATCCGCGTCGGCGTCGCTTTCGCCGCTGCCCGGGGGCACGGTCGAACCGCCGTTGTCGTCACCGCCGCCGCTGCTCAGCGCCGCGCCGAGCGCCAGCGCGCCCAGTGCGCCCAGCGCGAACTCGCCCAGGCCGATGCCGCCGGCACCGGCCGCCACCTTCTTCGTCACCGCCACCGCGGCTGCATCGCCCGCGCCTTCGGTCGGCGTGACCACCAGGTCGCCCGCGGCGAGGTCGACGTCGACCTGCTCCAGGCCGCCCGGCAGGCGCGTGGTCGCGATGGTCGCGTCGGTGCCGCCGGTGAACACGCCGGTGAGCGGGGCCTTGTCGGTGGCCGAGGGGAAGGTCACGGCCGCCTGGCCGCCTTCTGGCACGATCACGCGGTCGCCGGCCAGCAGCGACTGCGAGCCCTGCACGGCGATCGTCTCGCCGCCACGCATCACCGTGACGCCGGGCGTCGCGTTCGACAGCGTGCCGGCGCCGGTCGGCGCGGCCGCGACGGCGGAGGCCACGGCCCCGGTGGGTGCCGCCGTCGGCAGGCCGGAAGCCTGCGCGATGACAACGGGCTCCACGGCGGACGTGGAAACGGAAGTGGACGCAGCGGTCGATGTCGATGGAACGGTCATGGCACCCTCTTGAACAAAAAGATGCATCTCTTTCCGCAACTCGCGTGCCGCCGGCGTGCCACCTCTTCTCTATTCGAGTCGAATTCAATCTAAGTCATTGATTTCAAATGAATTGATTGAAATTCAATGGGTCGGCGGATGCCGTCCGGGACGTGTTACGAATGCGTTTTGAGTGGGGCGTTACGTAACATCCGTAGGCTCGTTCCGCCACACATGACAAGTCCATGTCCGACTGGAAAAAGCGGATGTGTCGACAAATGAATTCTTTAGGTTTAATTTTTAAAAAGCATTGAAAGGCGCGGAAAGCCCCGCCGATTTCCAACGGATTTCGCGCCATGCAAAAAGCCGCCGAGCCCGAAGGCCGGCGGCTTTTTCTTGTCTGCTCAAGCGCAGCGCGAGATCAGTCCGCGTACACGCCCGCGGCCTTGATCACCGGCCCGAAGCGCGCGACTTCCGCCTGCACGAACTTCTTGTGCTCCGCCGGCTCCACGCGCTTGTCCGTCACCACCACCGCGCCCAGGCCCTCTTCCTTCTTGATGAAGTCCGGGTCCTTCAACGCCACCTTGACCGCGTCGTTGAGCTTCTTCAGCACCGCCGGCGGCGTGCCCTTGGGCGCGTACAGGCCGTGCCAGATCGTGACCTGGAAGTTCTTCATGCCCGATTCGTCCAGCGTCGGGATGTCCTTCAGCGCCGGCGTCGTCAGCCGCTTGAGCGTGGTCACCGCGTACGGCTTGACCTTCTTCGCCTCGATCTGGCTCGTGGTGTTGGTGGTCTGGTCGCACAGCAGGTCGATCTGGCCGCCCAGCAGGTCGGCGATGGCAGGCGCCGTGCCCTTGTACGGCACGGTGGTCATTTCAGCCTTCAGCTCGCTCTGGAACAACAGGCCGCACAGGTGCGAGGCCGAGCCGATGCCCGCGTTGCCCAGGTTCACCTTGCCCGGGTTCTTGCCGATCCACTCGCGCAGTTCCTTGAAGTTGTTGGCTTCGAGCTGCGGCTTGCCGATCACGGTCATGGGCACGTCGTTGATCAGGCCCAGGTACTCGAAGTCGGTCTCGTAGTTGTAGGGCAGCTTGCGATACAGCACCGGGGTGGTGGCCATGCCCACGTGGGTGAGCAGCAGCGTGTAGCCGTCGGCCTTGGCGCGCGCGACCTTGGCGTTGCCGATGGTGCTGCCGGCGCCGGCGGCGTTGTCGATCACGATGCTCACGCCGTCCAGCGGCTTGCGCATGGCTTCGGCCAGGTCGCGTGCCACGCGGTCGGTCGGGCCGCCGGCTGCGAAGGGCACCACGATCGTGATGACCTTGCCGTCGGGGTAGTTCTGAGCCTGGGCGCCCGCGGCCAGGGCCAGAGCCCCGAGGGCCAGGCACAGCTTGTTCTTCAGCGTCGATGTCATGGGAGTTCTTGGTCTTTCTGTCGTTGTAGGGTCGAAGCGTTCACTGTGGGCGGGTGCGCGCCGGCACCCGCGTTTCCAGCGCGGCGGGGGTGTAGGCGGGGTCGAAGCTGCAGCCGGTGCCGAAGCGCGCCTCGTTGGCCGGACAGGCGGCCGCGATGCCGGCGGGCGTGGGCTTGGTGCCCTGCTCCACCCAGGCCAGCAGGGCGTTCATCAGCGTCGGGTAGGTCGGGCCGCTGATGTAGCTGTGGGTGCCGTCGGTGGTGAAGGTCTGGACCAGCCGGTCGCCGCTGCCGCCCTGCTGCATCACCGACTTGAACTGCGCGTCGAGCTCGACGAAGGCCGTGGGGTCGCTGATCCACTTGACGGTGAGCACCGGCACCGGGATCTTGCCCGTGGGGTCGGTGTCGGCGGCGAAGCGGCCGTAGGCAGCCGGGTCGGCGCTGTAGCGCAGCACGCCGGCGTTGAGCGCGACATCGTCGTCCGAGCCGCTGTAGACCACGCCCGCGTTGCCGAAGGGGCTGGCGCCGCCGGTGCGCTTGCTGCTCACGTCCTGGTAGTGGAAGGTGCCCCAGTTGAGGTGCGACTGGATCGCGCTGGACGGGATCCTGATCACCTTCTCGATGGTCGCGATGCGCGCCTTCTGTTCCGGCGTGCGATCGGCGGCCGCCTTGTTGAGCGCCAGGCATTCGTTGACCCGGGCCGACAGGTTCGACTGCGTCATGGTCACGCCCGCGGGCAGGCCCAGGTTCAGCGCGTAGGGCGTTTCGGTGGGACGCGGGTGGTTGTTGCACAGGTACTGGTAGACCACGCGCAGGTCGGTGCGGAAGTCGTAGGAACGGGTGCCGCCGGCCAGCACGCCGCTGGTGAGCAGCACCGCGTCGTAGGGCTGTACGCCGACGGTCTCGGCGGTGAACATCTCGGCCGCCTTCGCGGCCACGCCCGCGCCCCACGACTGCCCGTGCAGGATGGTGCGCGTCGGCTTGCCCACGTGCTGGCGGAAGATGCCGCGCAGGCGTTCGGTGTCTTCCGCGGCGGCGCGCACTTCGACGCCGCCCTGGCGGAAGGTCGAGCCGGCCCAGGCGTAGCCGGCATCGACCATCACGGCCCAGCGCGTCAGGTCTTCGGTGGCCCGCTCGGCGGTCGGCGCGTCGAGGCTGGGGCCGCCATGGGCATGCAGCACCAGCTTGCCGTTCCAGACGGCGGGTTTGGCGATCAGGTAGTAGGCGCCCTTCGAGTCCACGCCGCCCAGGCAGCTGGCCGTCGAGGGCACGGCCGCCGGGCAGGCGACCGGGCTGGGCGCCGCTTCGGTCGATTCGGGCGGGGGGGCCGGCGGATCGACGGGCGCGGGGTCGACCGGCGCTGGCGACACCGGCGGCACCGGCGCAGCGCCGTTGTCGGAACTGCCGCCGCAAGCGGACAGCGCGATCACGGCCGCGACCACGGTGGCCGTCACCGCGGCCGAATGGCAAATAGCTTTCAAAGTCTCGTCTCCTGTAGGTATGCGGCGGATTGTGGGAACAGGAAGACGATATGGCAAAGATGTCTGAAATATGACTACCATACCTAATGCATATCGAAATCCGTCACCTTCGCTATTTCATGGCGGTTGCCGACGCGGGCCACATCACCCGTGCCGCCGAGGCGCTGGGCATGCAGCAGCCGCCGCTGTCGCAGCAGATCCGCGCGCTCGAGACGGAGCTCGGTGCCGACCTGTTCAACCGGCATCCCAAGGGCGTCAAGCTCACCGAAGCGGGACGGCTGCTGCAGACCGAGGCCCGGCGCCTGCTGGCGGAATTCAGCGCCATGCAGACGCGCATGCTCGACTTCGTCGAAGGCCGGCGCGGGCGCATCGCGATCGGCTTCACCACCTCGGCCGCGGCCCACGCCTTCACGCCGGCCTCGATGCGCCTGTGTCGCAGCCGCCACCCCGAGCTGCAGATCGACGTGAGCGAGGACAACGCCGCGGAGATCACGGCCGCCGTGCTCGACGCCCGGCTGCACTGCGGCTTCGTGCGCGTGCCGGTGGCGCGCCCGGCCGGCCTGGCTTTCGAGGCGGTGCTGGAGGAGGAATCGGTGCTCGCCATCCCGATCGACCATCGGCTGGCGGCCGACCCGGCCACGCCGGTCACGCTCAAGGACCTGCGGGGCGAGCGGCTGATCCTGGTCCGGCGCCCCGGCGCGCCCGGCCTCTACGCCAACCTGCTCGCGGCCTGCGCGCGCGAGAACGTGGAGGTCGAGCTGGCGGTCGAGGTCGAACACATGATGACCAACCTCAACCTCGTGGCCGCGGGCGTGGGCCTGTCGATCGCGCCCGCATCGATGCGCGGCACGCACGCGCAGGCCGTGGTGTACCGGCCCTTCAAGGACGCGCGCAGCCTGCGCTCGCCGCTCACGCTGGTCTACCGCGCGGCGGACTGCAACGGCCCCACGGGCGCCTTCATCGCGCTGGTGCGCGAACTCGCCGCCCGCAAAGACCATGCGCTCTTCGACTAGCCCGGGCCCGGTCTCCCGCCGCCGCCGTTCGCTGCTGCTGTGGCCGCTGGCGAGCCTGCCGCTGGGCGGCGCCGCCTTCGCCGCGCGCTGGCCGCAGCGCGCGATCCACATCACGGTGGCCTATCCGCCGGGCGGCGTCAGCGACCAGGTCGCACGCGCGCTGGCCGAGGTGCTGTCCGCCGACCTGGGCGTGCCGGTGGTGATCGAGAACAAGGCCGGCGCCAGCGGCACGCTGGCCCTCGACCTGCTGGTGCGGCGCCCCGCCGACGGCTACAGCCTGTGCTTCGTGGCCGCCACCGCCATCGCCTTGCGTGCCCAGGCCGCGCAAAGCCGCGGCGTGGCGTCGCGCGCGGCCGTGCCGGTGGCCGGCGTCATGCGCACGCCGATCCTGATCGTCGGCACGCGCAGCCTGGGCGTCGACGGCTTCGCGCGCATGGTCGACAGGGCGCGCCAGTCGCCGGGCAGCGTGCGCTGGGCCACCACCGGCGAAGGCACGACCGGCTACGCGGTGCTCGACCGCGTGCGCCGCGCCAGCCGGACCGAGATCGTGCACATCCCCTACAAGGGCGGCGGCCAGCAGCTGCTGGATGCGCTGGCGGGCCACTTCGAGGTGCTGTCCACCAACGTGGCCAGCGCGCAGCTGGAAGACATCGCCGCGGGCCGGCTGGTCGCGCTGGCGGTGGGCGCACCGGCGCGCCTCAAGGTGCTGCCCGACACGCCCACCTTGGCCGAGCTCGGCTACGAGGACGCAAACCTCGACTCGCTGTTCGGCCTGTTCGCACCGCCCGAGCTGCCCGAGGCACTGGCCGAGCGGCTGAACCGCGCGGTGGCCACGGCGCTGGAAACCCCCGCGCTCCAGACCCGGCTGCGCAGCATGAGCAACCTGCCCTTCGAAGGCAGCGCGCAGGTCTTCGCGCAGCAGGTGGCGCGCGAGGCGCGGCGGTAGGCGCGCCTCGCGCCCGCTTCGGTCCGCGCCGGACGTTACGATCCAGCGCCCGAAGGTGGCACACAAGGCGCAAGACATTGAAGAAGCATGAGAAGAATCGCATCCGGATCGCCGGCACGGCCGCCGCGCTGGCGGTGGTGCTGGCAGGCACCGCGCTGTACCTCAGCCCCTACTGGACGCTCCAGCGCCTGCGCGCCGCCGCCGAGGCACGGGACGCCGCGGCCTTCTCCGCGCACGTCGACCTTCCCGCGTTGACGGAAAACCTCAAGGCGCAGCTGATGCACGAGATGACGCAGACCATGGGCGCCGCCGGGAAGAACGACCGCCTCTCGGGCCTGGGCCAGATGCTGGCCGTGGGCCTGCTGGGTCAGATGGTCGACAGCTTCGTCTCGCCGGCCAGCCTGATGCGCATGGTCGCGCAAGGCAAGGTGACGGTGGACATGGCGGCGCTGCGTGCGGCGCCAGCGGCCGGGCCGGGCAGCGCATGGCGCCATGCGCTGCGCTACCGGAACCTGTCGACGGCGCTGCTGCGCGCCGAGGGCGCTTCGGCCGCCGGCGCGTTCGTGTTCACGCGCCAGGGCCTGTGGTCGTGGAAGCTCACGGCCGTCGAGTTGCCCGAGCCGCCGCCGAATGCACAGCGGCCGCTCCCCTGAAAAGGGAGCGGCCGCCGGGCCCCGAGGGGCTTTGGGCGGTCGCCTCGTCGGAAGCGACCGCTTGTTCTCACGCCATCAGTTGATGTTGGCGCCCATCGCGTGGAAGGGCTTGCCCGGCAGCTTGAAGGTGCCGCCGTACTCGAAGGCTGCGTTGTTGAGCAGCTTGCAGCCGCCCTTGGCGTCCGAGCAGGCCTTCGACGCCGCGTAGGTGTGCCAGGTGATCGGGCCGTACAGGAAGTTGTGGATGCCCTTGCCGCCGTAGTCGGCCACGCTCACCACGTAGCTCTCGGTGCCGTGGTTGTCCGTGTCTTCGGTCGAGATCGGATCGATCATGCGGCTCTCCTGCAGCGTGCGCGCCACCGAACCCGAGGTGATGCCCGAATCGAAACGCACCCACTGGACCTTGCGGTCGCCGCGCGAGGTCACGATCACCTCGCGCTCGACGGTGTTGGGATAGATGTCCTTGATCACCGGGGTGGCCGAGGCCTTCTCCTTGGCGTAGGCGATGCCCGTCGGGTTGCGCCCCACGGCCACCGAGAAGCGCTCGACGATGTCCGACGGCGTTCCGCCCGAGGCCTGGTTCAGGTAGCCCGAACCCAGGTCGAACACCCGAAGCTTGCCCTCCTGCGTGGCGATGAAGGCGCGGAACGGCGCGGTCAGCGACACCTTGACGGCGGTCGGACGGTTGTCCAGGTCCATCACCTTGACCACCGTGGGCTTCTGGCCCGAGGCGACGTCGAAGGTGTAGGGCCACTGCGAGGCCTGCATGCCGCGGTTGGCGATCATGCTGTTGAAGCCGGCTTGCGCCTGGCCGAAGTACTGCTGCTTGTAGTAGGCGAACAGCGGGCGCAGGTCCACGAAGGCGGCACGCTTCTCCGACTTGGAGATCACCACGGCCATGCCGGCGCGGGCATAGGCGCTCGACAGGTCACCGCTGAAGTAGCGCGTGCGAACGCTCGCGTTGTCCAGGTCGGTGTCCCAGTAGCGTTGCACGCGCTGGTAGTCGTTGTTCGCGAGACCGGTCGAGACCGAGATCTCGGTGGGCGCCTTCATGGTGTCCGGCAGGTCGACGAAGCCGATCAGCTTGATGAAGTTGTAGTTGCCCAGACCGGGCATGCCGGGGTAGGAGCGCTTCCAGTTGCCCCAGTTGCCGTACCACTGCGATTCGGTGGCCATGGAGCAACCCTGGCAACCGTCGCCCAGCGCCAGCACGGCGACCTGACCGCGCATGGCGGCGGTGTCCCAGACCGTGACCAGCGCGAACTCGCCGCTGTTGGTGACGGTGAGCGCGGTCGGCACCTTGCCGGCCGGCAGCTGCGCGCTGACCTGGTTGCTCGCCGTGTTGCTGCCCACGCCCACGATCCGCCCGTCGGCATAGACCGCGAGCGTGTTGGTGCACCAGCCGCCGCGGCCATAGCACTTGCCCAGCGCCACCGGCTTCTGGAGCGAGAAGCTCTTGAGGTACATGTCCACACCGGCATCGATCGTGCCGCCGTCGTTCGACGGGCCGTTGTAGCGCGTCCAGCTCGCCTCGGGCTCGACCGACATCGTGTTGTGCGCCACGCTGATCGCCTGCACCGAGCCGAGGCCGGCCGCATACGAGCGCTTGTAGAAGCTGGCGTCGGGCGTCGCGTCGGGGATGTAGCCGAAGTTCAGGATGCTCGAGCTGTAGTCGCCCGGGTCGTACTCGAGCGCTCCGCCGACCTGCCAGTTGCCGCACCAGCCGGTCCAGCCGCAACCGCGGTTGCCCTGGCCGTTGGGGTTCTGGATCGACACCATGTTCATTGGCTGGCTGGTGCGCTTGCCGTAGCTCGGCAGGCCGCTCTGCGAGGCGGTGCCGTAGTCGGCCGAGGAGGGGCCGTAGCGGTACGCGATGGCATCGTCGGTGCCCATCTTCTGCGCCATCGCCTGGTACTCGGCGTTGGAGACCGCGCCGTTGACCATCACGTCGCCGCTGATCGCGATCACGCCGGGGTTCGGCGTCGGCGTGGGATTCGGCGTGGGCGTGGGCGTCGGGGTCGGGGTCGGCGTGGGGGTCGGCGTCGTGGTGCTGCCGTCGACCAGATAGCAGGACTTGTTCACGCCCGGTGCCGGGTCGCCGAACAGCTGGTCCCCACAGGTGTAGGTGCCCGCGGCCAGCTGCTTGATGTTGAAGCGCGTGCCGGTGCCGTAGGCGATGCTGCTGGCCGTGCTCAGCGTGAAGGTGCCGCTCTGCC